>NZ_DAISLT010000004.1:189140-252508 GCF_036820275.1 Novosphingobium sp. | reverse complement strand
CGAGCGCACCATACCGCACGAACTCGGCGGCTCGGCCTCGGTGATCTATCCGCCCGAGGGCTTGAAGGCGCTGTTCCTCATCCCCGTGGACCATATCGCCAGCTTCGAGACGCCCAGCCCTTCCGAGGACCGCCCCGCCCCCCATGTGCCGGAAGCGGCCGATCTGGCGGGATCGCTCCAGGACGGGATCGCGCTGATCGTCGAGGATAACGTCATCATCGCCATGGAGGCGGAGGACGTGCTGCGCGGACTGGGCTTCAACGACTGCCGGATCGAGGGCTCGGTCGCTTCGGCCATGGCGCTCGTCGAGACCGGTGGGGTGTCCTTCGCGATGCTCGACGTCAATCTCGGCAAGGACACCAGCGAGCCGGTGGCACAGGCCCTGCTGGCGCGCGGCGTGCCGTTCATCTTCGCCAGCGGCTATGGCGAACGCTCGTTGATGTCCGGGGCGTTCAAGGGCGTGCCTGTCGTGACCAAGCCCTACGGCGAACGCGAGGTGCGCGCGGCGATCGGTCGGCTCAAGCGGGGCTGAGCAGGGCCTCGCGCGCCGTGTCAGGGCGCGTCGGGCTTTTCACTTTGGGGCACACAAGCGCCCAGATGGCGGCCGGTGATCGACCACTGGGTAAGGTCGGGCTTGCGCGCGATCGTCGGGTCGAATTCGTCAAATTCCCTGCGGTCGTCGAAATCGAGCCTGAATTGCCCGGCATCGTATGTTCCGGTTACTGTCAGGATCACGCGGGTTCTGTCCGTTATCACTCTTTTCCTAGTTTCGTCGAACCTCGACACATTCCCCCCCTGACAGGTCTGCGTTGCCCGCAGACGCCCATCGCCCAGTCGCACCTTGAGCTTCGGGCAGTGGGTTGTGCCTGCCGATTCCGAATGCCCCTCCCCGGTCAGGAGCGTAACCAGCGCTTCGACCTGGGTTGCCGGAATACAGAAGCGCCAGTCCCGCTCCTTGCCGGCCGCGGGAACGAACTCGCGTCCATCCAGACTTTTGCCGAAATGATAAGACCTTGAAATGGAGACGAGCCATTCGCCGCCGTCGAGCACTCTCTCATCACGGCGACCTTCAACGACGATATCTCCACCGCCTTCGGCATCGACCGTCTGTACGGGCCAGAAAATCGTTCCAAGGGTCAGGGCGGCAAAAGAACAGGATCGGAAAGCCTTCATGACGGGCCATGGTGCCTCCGCCTCGGCCCGGTCGCAATCCGCAACGGCCGCAAGGGAAAGCCCAAGCCGATTACATTTCCTTAATCCCAACTCGCCGCAGGCGGCGCGGCTTCGAGAAAGGCGATCAGTCCGCGCTCTTCGGCCGCCATCCAGCGGGTGCGGCGCGGCAGGCTTTGCGGCAGGTCAGGCACCGGCTCGCTCTCCCGCACGAAGGCGATCAGCGCCGGGTGGACATAGGACTTGCGCGCGATCGCCGGGGTATTGCCGAGATGCTCGGCGACATCCGCCAGCATCGCCTTGAGCGTCACTTCCGGCTCCCGCCGGATCCGCGCGAACGCCAGGGCGCTCGCGGCGAACGTGCGGAAATCCTTGGCCGAAAAGTCCTCGCCCATCGTCTCGTGAAGGTAGTCGTTCACCTCCTGCGAGCCGACCGGGCAGGCGCAGCCTTCCTCATCGAGGTACTGGAACAGGTGCTGCCCCGGCAGGTCCTGCATCTTGCGCACGCAGGCGACGAGCGCGCGGTCGCTGGACAGCACCTCGCGCAGCTTGCCGTGCTTGGCGCGGAACCGCAGCTTCAGGGTTCGCCCCTTGAGCGTCGCATGGCGCCCGCGCAGGGTCGTGGCGCCGAAGCTGCGGTTCTGCTGGGCATAGCGCTCGTTGCCGATGCGCATCGCCGCGCTGTCCAGCAGGGCGACGACCGAGGCCACCGCCCGCTCGCGGCACAAGCGCGCGAGCACGAGATCCTCGGCCACGCGCTTGCGCAGGCCCGGCAGGGCATGGCCGAAGGCGGCGCAGCGGTCGAACTTGCGGGCATCGCGATCGGCGCGCCAGTCGGGATGGTAGCGATACTGCTTGCGCCCGCGCGCGTCGAAGCCGGTCGCCAGCAGGTGCGCCTCGGGATCGGGCGAGAACCAGCAGTCGACATAAGCGGGCGGCAGGGCGATGCGATTGAGCCGGTCGATCTCCTCGCGGTCCTGGATGCGCGCGCCGTCCGGATCGAAGTAGGCCCATTTCACCGGCGTCTTGCCGCCACTACGCCCCCCGCCCCGGACCGCCTTGCGGGTGATCCCCGGTTCGTCTGCATCGGTAAAGGTGAGGCGCGGCATCGTAGCTCCCGAACGTTCGTCCGATGGAAACGCACGATCCGGCGCGAAGTTGTGGCGGGCAGGCGATCAGGCGGAACCGCCGCGCCCCGGCAGCCGTTGCTCCTGCATAGAACAGCCCCAGACAGGAGCGACACCATGGCAGACGCCCGAATCTTCAAGGACCTCAAAGCCGACCACGACCGCCACCGCGACATGCTTGCCCGGCTGGGCGAAACGCAGGGCGACAGCCCCGAACGCCGCGAACTGTTCGAGGCCTTGCGCCGCGAACTCCAGGCCCACGCGGCGGCGGAGGAAGAGTCGCTCTATGCGACGATGCTCGCCTGCCCCGATTTGCGCGACGAGGCGCGGCACTCCGTCTCGGAACACAAGGAAATCGACGACTTCCTTGGCGAACTGCTGGAGATCGACATGAGTTCGGGCGCCTGGCTGATGAAGTTCAAGGACATGCGCCATCGCTACCTCCACCATATCGACGAGGAGGAAGAGGAGATGTTCCCCTCCGCCGCGAAGACGCTTTCGGCCGAGGCCGAGCGCGAGATGGCCAAGACCTTCGAGAAGCGCAAGCCGAAGGAACTGGCACTGGCCGCCGAGCAGAAGCCCGGCGATGAACGAGACTAGAAACCTGCGGTTCGGCGCGTTCGCAAACGCGCCGAACCGCGCGCCGCATCCGGGAACATCCCCGCGTCCGGCAACGTTGCTTGGTTAACGATCAGGAGGAGACCTGCCATGGAAAGCCACGTACGCGAGAGGTTCTGGAAGGCTTTCGCCGCCAGCCCCTTCATCATGATCAAGCTCGAAGGCGGCCACGGTCACGCCGAGCCGATGACGGCGCTGCTCGACAAGGAAGCG
This sequence comes from Novosphingobium sp., assembly GCF_036820275.1. Taxonomy (GTDB): domain Bacteria; phylum Pseudomonadota; class Alphaproteobacteria; order Sphingomonadales; family Sphingomonadaceae; genus Novosphingobium. Next base: position 249,380 of record NZ_DAISLT010000004.1, on the reverse strand, counting down.
CATCATGCCGTGTGGTTCTTCTGCAAGCGCGACAACCGCATCGGCGGCGGCGGACGGGCGATGGGTCAGGTCATGACCAAGGGCCACGACGTCTTCGCCTGTATCGCCGGAACCCTGGTCGAGGAAACCGACCTCGCCGTGCGCGAGAAGCACTGGAGCAATGCCGTCGAGGCTTGGTTCCCCAAGGGCAAGGCCGATCCTGCCATCGTCATGCTGCGCTTCGAGATCGACGATGCCGAAGTCTGGACTTCGGACGTCGGCATCACCGGTCTGTTCAAGCTAGCGACCGGCGGCACGATCGATCCGTCAAAGGCTGGCGAGCACGAGTTGGGCGCGGTCTGAATCCCTCGTCGACTGCGTAAACACCGTGCTCCCGGGGGGCGCGGAGGCCAGCCCCTCCGCGCCCCTTTTCGCATGGATGCGAGAGGGAGACGGCGGCGGCGATCAAGGGATTGATGTGCGGGGACGCGCTTCAGGCGCGAGCGAGGGGTTCCAGCTCCGCCGGGCGGGCACTGTCCGGACACCCCGCCAGCACATAGGCGATGGCCGAGAGGATCGCCTGTCGCGAAAACGGCTTCTGGACGATTCCCACCGCCGTCGGAGCAGGCATATCAATCTGGCCGGGATTCGCGGTGACGTAGATCACCCGCGCCCCGAACCGCCCCGCCAGGTCGCGGGCGACGGCGGGCCCGGTCAGTCCGTCGCGCAAGTTGAGATCGACCAGCGCGACATCCGGCGCTTCCCCCAAGGCGGCCACGGAAGCCGCATCGGGAAAAGTGCCGAGCACGGCGTGGCCGCCGTCGGAAAGAATGTCTTCGAGTTGCAGCGCCACCAGAAACTCGTCCTCGACGATGAGGACCTTGGCGGTATTACCGGAAGTATTGGCCGTCATCGCACCCAAGACACATCAGTCCCTTCATGCGCCCCGCCTTGGGCAGGGCGCCGGTTGCATCAGAGGTCGCATCACGCCGCGACGGCATCGTCCTGCTCGTCAGTGACATTGGCGATCTTGACCAGTTCCGCGAAGAACGCGTCGATGGCATCCCCGGTCAGAACGAAGTTGTGGCGGAAATCCGGAAGTTGGCCGGATTCGATGACCTTCGACAGCATCGAGCGAGCCCGGCAGATGCGGCTCTTCACCGTGCCCAGGGCAATGCCGCAGATGCGGGCGATTTCCTCGTAGGACAGGTTCCCCGCCGCCACCAGGATCAGCGCCTCGCGGTAGGTTTCGGGAATGGCGGTCAGCGCGCGGAGCACGTCGGCCAGTTCGATCGCGCTTTCCTGGCTGGCTTCCGCGCGCAGGATGCGCTCGGCGGCCAGTTCGTCGTACTCGCCGTGGAAGCGGGCGCGGCGGGCCTCGCTATAGAAGTGGTTGCGCAGGATCGTGAACGTCCAGGCCTTGAAATTGGTCCCGGCGGCATAGCGGCCGCGCGCGGCCCAGGCGCGGAGCATCGCTTCCTGCGCAAGGTCGTCGGCACGGTCGCGGCAGCCGCAAAGGCCACGCGCGAAGGCGCGAAGGTGCGGCGCCACATCGGCAAGCGCGCGCTTGAAATCCCGGTCGCTGAGAGTTGCCACTTCCCCTCCCGCTACGTGGGCCGCACCCTGCTGCATTCCGGTTGCTGCGATGGCACCGGCGCTGGTTTCGGTTGCTGCGGTCATTGCGTTCCCTCCTTGGCTGATCCCGTTCCGGGACCCGTCGAATTGGCAAACGCGACTAATGCACACAAAGTTCCCCAAATCGCTCCGGCGCAGTGCCTTATCGGAAAAGGTTCCAAACGGTTTACCGCAGTTTTCGGCGATTTCGTGCGTTCAATACAAGACAGAACGAGGCCTGTGCGCGATCATCCGGCATCACGGAAACGGAACCCCGGGCAAGGCGGGCGGAACTTTTTTCCGTTCATCGTGGGAACAACCCCCGTCCGTAAACTTTGAGGCCTCCATCCACTCTGCGTGAACGGAGGCCTCCGGGATCGGGTCACCACCGGTTTGCGGGGGGTGGGGGAGCCAGTGGTGACATGGAGCAAACGTGGGCGTCCTGCGTTGGTTCCCGGAAGAACCGGCGGCGGTGAAAAATTTTGAGGTTGCCCTGCCCTTCCTGCGGCGTCAGAAATCGATGACCGGTCGGGAGGGGATGCGGGCCGCCGATACGAAGAAAACAGGCCAATAGCAGGGAAGCGCGGCTTCCCACGATCCAAGGAATTTCGATGTCCGTCTCCGACCAGATCGCCATCCAACTGCCCTACCTGCGCCGCTACGCGCGCGCGCTGACCGGCTCGCAGCAGTCCGGCGACACTTACGTGCGCGCCACGCTGGAAGCCGCCCTGGCCGACAAGGTGCTGCGTGACGATATCGCCCGCAGCCGCGCCGCCCTCTATGCCGCCTTCACCCGTATCTGGGCGACCGGCCATATCGAGGAACCGGGCCTGAACCAGGAAGGTGGCCGCCACGAACAGGCCGCACAGACCCGCCTCGCGACGATCGCCCCGACCCACCGCCAGGCCCTGCTGCTGACCACCGTGGAGGAATTCTCGCGCGAGGATACCGCCCGCATCCTCGCCGTCTCGCCAGAGGACGTCGATGCGCTGGTGACCCAGGCCGTGCTCGAAATCGAAGGCGAGAGCACGACCGACGTGCTCATCATCGAGGACGAACCGCTGATCTCGATGCAGCTCGAAGGCCTCGTCAGCGACCTCGGCCACCGCGTGGTCGGCACCGCCGCCACCCATGCCCAGGCGCTGGACATCTTCGAACGCTCGCCCGCCGGACTCGTCCTCGCCGATATCCAGCTGGCCGACGGCAGCTCGGGGATCGAAGCGGTGGAAGACCTGCTCAAGTTCGGCGACGTGCCGGTGATCTTCATCACCGCCTACCCCGAACGCCTGCTCACCGGCGAGCGGCCCGAACCGACCTACCTCGTCACCAAGCCTTTCCAGGAAGCCACCGTGCGCGCGGCGATCAGCCAGGCGCTGTTCTTCGGGTCGAGCAAGCCGCTCGGTTGAAGATTAAGAGGAAGTCCTGGGGGATGATCCCCCAGACCCTCGGAATGTCGTCGTTGTGCACGACCTAGCCGTAGTGCGCCCCTTGCGGCGCAGCCAATAAGTCTCCCGACGACACCATGGGCGCACGACGCTGTTGGCCCGCGTGACCCAGACGGTATTGGGGGTGCAGGGGGGCTATGCTCCCCTGCTTTTCCTTTGCCTGCTCTTCAGTGCCGACGCCCGAACCGCCGCTCCCCGGCATCGATAGGCGGCAGCAGACGGCCGAAATGGTCGCGCGGCATGTCCTCCGAAAGCGGCGGCTGGAAGCCCAGGTGGCGCACGACCGCATCGTGAACCGGAGCGAGGAAGCGTACGCCCGCGCAGCCTGCGACCTGCCAGACCACTTCCCCGCTTGCGTGCTGTTCTCGGCAGAGTTCCAGTTCTATCCGTGAACCGATCGTCGGCGCACCCCCGGCGAACTCGACCATGCAGCCTCCGGCCGACAGGTCGTGGAGAAAAACCGGGCCGTCCGGTCCATTTATTTCCCGGCCCGCCTCCCGGCATTCGATCTTCTTGTCGACGATGCGTCGATCCCAGCCCCGTGATTCCACGTCCCCACCCCTCCCGGATGAACATTCGTTCATCGTTAGGGGCGAATCATCTAAGTTTTGGTGAAGAGGCCGGTGCTATCTGCGCTCGGTCCGCAGAGCGAATTCGCGGCTGGCGCGTACCGGAACCTTGAGGCGGCACTCGACGCCTTCCGGCTTGAAGCGGAGATCGACTTCAGACTTGAGTTCGTGCGCGACGATCTTCTCGATCAGGTCGCGGCCGAAGCCTCGCTTGGTGGGTTCGCGCACCGGCGGGCCGCCTTCCTCGCGCCAGTCGAGTTCGGCAAGGTCGGGGCGGACCAGCGTCCAGTTGACGTGGATGCGCCCGCCGCTGGTGCTGAGCGCGCCGTATTTCGCGGCGTTGGTGGCCAGTTCGTGGATGGCGAGGCCCAGCGACATGGCATCGTTGGGCGCCAGCCGGATCTCCGGGCCCGAGAGTTCGACGTGGCTCTCGTTGCCCTCCATGTAGGGCGCCAGTTCCGAGCGCACGACATCGCCGAGGATCGCATGGGTCCAGTCCGACTGGGACAGGAGATCGTGCGTGGCGGAAAGCGCGCGGATGCGGGCGGTGAGGCTTTCGGTGAAGTCGTCGATATCGGTAGCGCGGCGCCGGGTGAGCGCGGCGATCGACAGCACGTTGGCCAGGGTGTTCTTGACGCGGTGGTTCAGCTCGCGGGTGAGCGAGTTGCGGATCGCCGCCTGGCTCTGGAGCCATTCCAGCACCATGCGGTCCTCGGCGGCGCGGCGGGTGATGAGCCGCCCGATCGCCATGACCATCAGCGAGGCGAGCGCGCCGAAGAACAGGGTTATGCGCGAGGCGGTGGAGAGCATCCCGCTCTTGCGGTCGCTGATGACGACCACCCAAGTGTGGCTGCCGAGGTCGATGCGCCGCTCCATCTGCGGCCCGGCGGAGCCTTCGGCGTGGCGCTCGGCCAGCAGCCTGTCCGGCTCCACCGAACCGTCATAGACCGCCACGTCGATATTGTTGTTGCGATAGAGTTCGCTGGCCGATTCCAGGAAAGTCTCGGCGCGGAAAGGACTGAATACGAAGCCCTTCACCTCCCCGCCCGAACGCGGCGCGATCACCGGCATGTAGATCAGGAAACCCGGCGTCTGCTGCTTGTTTCCCACGTCCTGCACGAGATGGACCTTGCCGGAGGCGACCGGCTTGCCGACCTTCATCGCCCGCTCCATCGCGGCGCGGCGGACGTCTTCGGACAGCATGTCGTAGCCGACCGCCGCGCGGTTCGTGCCGTCGTCGGGTTCGAGGTAGACGATCGGCGCAACGTAGCGCCGGGAATAGTCGGGCCGCGGATAGACGAGGAAATCGGGGCGCTCGGTGCCCTGGATCGACAGTTCCAGATTGGTCACCCGGTCGACCTGCACCAGCGGCGCCCAGCCCATGCCCAGCGAGCCGTAGAGATCGCCCTTGCCCTGGAGATCCTCGGCAAAGGAGCGGAACTGCGCGGCGCTGACCTGTTCCTGCGTGGCGAAGAGGGCGGCGCCTGCGCGCAGCAGCGCGATGTTCTCGGTCGCGCGGCGCTGCAATGCGGAAGATATCTCGGTGAGGTTGCGGTCCAGCTCGACCTGGCGGGTCTGGCGGTCCGCCCGCTCGATCGCCATGACCGAGACGGCCGTGGTTATCGACGCGATGATGAACAGCAGGAACGGCCAGCCGCGCGGATACTTGTGGAACCACGCCTGCTTCTGCACCCTGTCGAGCAGAGCCTGGTCAATCACCGGAAATCCACGCCATTTCAGCCGAGCCGCATCTTTTCTCAGGAGCATCGCCATGCCCCGGACCCTTCGCGAGACAGATTGCGAGGCAGGCCGGGACAAGACTTTGTAGCTGAGGGAACCAAGACCGACCTCAATTGTTCCAACGAAAACGACGTTCGGTTGCCTTGCCGGCGATAGGACAGTGGATCGGTCTGCCTTCGACGGCGCTGCAACGCGGTTGCAGCATGACTCTTGACCCGCTCCCGGCCAGCAAGCAAGTGTCCAAGTTGCGATGGAGTCTAAGTTGAATCAATCCAAAGGACATGGCGCGGAACGCCTGAGCGCTCAGGGAGGGGGCGATTCGGCGAATCCAGGCCTGCCGCCCGAAGTGCGCAGGGACGGAGAACCGGGCTGGGCCGGAGGATTGAGGAAGCTCTACAACTCCGTGGTGGACGAACCGCTTCCGGACAGCTTCAGGGATCTTCTCAAGAAGCTGGACGGGGCGGACGATGCCTGACGCGAAAGCTTCCGGCACTGGCGCTGCCGAGCGCCCCGATCCCAGCATCCCCCGCCCCGAGGACGAATCGTTCCGCCGCGAACTGCTGACCGTGCTTCCCCACTTGCGCGCTTTCGCCCGCGGCCTGTCCGGCCGACCGGATTTCGCCGACGATCTCGTGCAGGAAGCCGCGATCAAGGCCTGGACCGCGCGCGACCGCTACACGGCGGGCACCAACATGCGCGCCTGGACTTTCGCGATCCTGCGCAACCACTACTTGTCCGAACTGCGCAAGAGCAAGCGCCAGACCGACCTCGACGAAGGCGCGGTGGAACGCATGCTAGTGATGGAGGCGGACCAGGAAGGCCCCCTGCACCTCGGCGACATGGAAACCGCCTTGCAGAAGCTCGCCCCCGAACGGCGCGAGGCCGTGCTGCTCGTCGGCGCCTCGGGCTTCAGCTACGAGGAAGCGGCGGATATCGCCGGTTGTCCGATCGGGACCATGAAAAGCCGCGTCGCCCGCGCTCGCGCCGACCTGGCGCGTATGCTCAACGGCGAGGCGGAACTGCTGGAAGTCGGCGAGCACCGCTCGCGCTGATGTCTTTTCCGGGGACGTCCGCGCGGACATCCCCGGAAAGACCGGAAGCTTAAGCCCCCGAAACCGATACCCCCGACTCAGCCTTTAGCCGTGTCGATAGTATATTCCGCCATCACGCCCCAGTCGCGGTCCGCGTGGCCCGCCGCGATCGCCTCGCCCATCCGCGCGTGGATGGCGTCGAGCATCGGCAGGCTGCCTTGCGTTCCCGGCGCCGTTTCGGCGGCCAGTTCGCGGGCGAGACGCAAGTCCTTGAGGCCGAGCACGGCCTTGAAGCCCGGCTCGTACTTGCGCTCGGCGATGATGCCCGAATAGTTCTGGTAGACGCGGCTGCCAAACAGGGTGCCCAGCATCAGCTCGAAGAACTTTTCGCGCGGCAGGCCCTTGCCTTCCGTCAGCACGACCGCCTCGGCCATGCCTTCGATGGCCATGGTGATCATCATGTTGCAGGCGATCTTGGCGGCATTGGCGACGGTGGCGTCCTCGCCCATGTCCCAGACCTTCCCGGCGATCGCGGCGAAGACCGGCTCCAGCCGTGCCGCATGCTCGGCCGGACCGCCCAGGATCACGTTGAGCTGGCCCGCTGCCGCCACGTCGGGACGACCGAGCACCGGGGTCGAGAGATAGCCGACGCCAGCCGCCGCGTGCCGCTCCACCAGTTCGCGCGCGAAGGCGACCGAGATCGTCGAGCAGACGAGATGGACCACGCCCTTGGGCGCCGCGTCCAGCACGCCGCTGTCGAGCAGGACCTCGCGGATCGCACCGTCTTCCGAGAGCATCGTCAGCACCGCGTCGCCGGCGAAGGCTTCGGCGGGGGTGGCGACCATCTCGACGCCTTCCACCGTGCCGCCCGAGCGGTTCCACGCGCGTACCCTGTGCCCTGCCGCCGCGAGGTTGCGCGCCATGGCGCTGCCCATCGCGCCGAGACCGATGAAGCCGATATCCATATTGAATGTCCTGAAAAAAAAGATGCCGGAAATGCTGCGGGCCGGATCGCGCTTTGCAGCGGCGACCCGGCCCGATTCAGCGTGTCATGTCAGCCTTGCGGCTGCCGGAAATCAGGCCGGGTAGGTCCAAGCCGTGCCGCGCTCGAAGTTCTCCGAGGCGAAGTCCCAGTTGATGAGGTTTTCGAGAACCGTCTTCACATAGACCGGACGCTTGTTCATCTGGTCGATGTAGTAGGCGTGCTCCCAGACGTCGATGGTGATGAGCGGGTTGACGTCGGTGGTGATCGGGGTGCCCGCGTCATGGGTCGAGATGACCTTGAGCTTGCCGCCGTCGACGACGAGCCATGCCCAGCCCGAAGCGAAGTGGTTGACGGCTTCGTTCGAGAGCGCTTCCAGCAGGGCGTCGAGCGAACCGAAGTCGGCTTCGATCGCGGCCAGCAGGGCAGCGCTCGGCGCGGTCTTGGCGGGGTTCAGCGAGTGCCAGTAGAAACCGTGGTTCCAGGTCTGCGCGGCGTTGTTGAACAGCGGGCCCGAGGCGAGCTTGGCGATTTCCTCGACCGACTTGTCGGCGTTGTCGGTGCCTTCGATGGCAGCGTTCAGCTTGTCGACGTAAGTCTTGTGGTGGGCGCCGTGGTGGATTTCCAGGGTCTTGGACGAGATGTGCGGTTCGAGCGCATCCTGCGCATAGGGCAGCGGCATCAGCGAAATGGTCATGGCTGTCTTCCTGTTTCAGGTTATCAAAGGCTTGGACTGCACGCCCCGCAGGCATGCGGAGAGCGCATCGAACGGATGCATCTTGTTTCCGGGGCTATGTCTGCCCTCTTGCCCGACAATTCAAGCATCTATCGGCGGGATTTTGATTGTAAATGCGATAGCGCAGCTTGCCGGTGCCATCCGCCCGCTCGGTGAGCCGCTTCGTTGCCCCGAAGCCTGCCCACAACGCAAGAAGGATGGCGGAGACCGCCATCCTTCCGGGTTTCGCTGCAAGGGGATTGCAGGCGAACGATCAATTCTGCTTCTTGATTTCGTCCGCCTTGTTTTCCAGTGCGTCCGACTTGGCCTTGCCTGCCGCTTCCACGGCATCGGCCTTTTGATCCACGGCTTCGGAAGCGGAACCGGTCATCGTGTCCGCCTGGTCGCGCAGGGCGTCTGCGGCCGCGTCGGACGACTGTTCCACGGCATCGGCCTGCTTCTCGGTCGCGTCGTCGGCCTTGTTGTTGCAGGCCGCAAGGCCCAGCGAACCGGCGGCGACGACTGCTATCATGGCAAGACGCGAAGTGTTCATGGCTTTCATGTCAGGCATCCTTATCCCTGTTAAAAAGGGCGCGTTTGGGTTTGGAGGACGCGCCAGCCTCCTTGGCGACCCCGAATGGTGCCGCGAACCGTCCTTTTACCGGATCGAGCCGCGACGGAACAGGTTGACGATCGCCAGCAGGACAACCGCACCCAGGAACGAGGCGAACAGCGACATGATGTCGAAGGCGCCGCTGGTGATGGGCGCGCCGCCGATCAGCGGGGTGATGAGCAGGCCCGCGATCAGCGCGCCGACCACGCCGACAACCACGTTCAGGAAAATACCCTGTTGCGCATCGGTGCGCATCACGATCGAAGCCAGCCAGCCGATGACACCGCCGACGAGGAGAATGAGAAGTAGAGTCATTGCCGTTTCTCCGCAAATTGTGTCGTTGGCAGAGTAACGACGTTACGAACCCAAGGTTCCGCAGTGGCCCTAACCATTTATCGCAGCTCGCCCCGACCTGCCCGCCTTTGAACCGGCCGGGAGCCTTCGTGGTCTCCACTTGTTTTTTCGGAAGGGACAGGATGCGGTACAGGAGAACGCAGGCTTGCAGGTGCCCCGACGAGACCGGCTGCTGTCCGCCCTCGCTTCGGCGGCGATCGTCGGCGCCGGCGTTATCGCGCTGGCAATCGGGCTGCGCGCGAACCTGCCGCTCCTTCCCGCCCGCGCGGTGCTGACCGCCGTCACGGCAGTGCCGGACAGGCCGCCGCCGCCTCCTCCCGAGCGGCCCCTTACGGAAAAATCCGCGCCTACCCCCAGGAACAATGCCGCGCCGGAAGGCCGCAAGGCCGAGGCCTCACCCATCGTCGCGCCGCCGCCGGTGGTGATCCTGCCGATCACTCCACCGATCCTCGCAGCACCGCGCCCCGGCGAAGGCGCGCAGTCCGCCCAAGGCGCGGGCGCGGCGGGGGCCGGCAGCGGCGCGGGCGGTGATGGCGAGGGGACCGGCGGCGGCGGCCGGAACGGCGACGGGGCCGGTCGCAACGCCGGTGTCGCCACATATCCGCGCCAGACCGCCGGACGCATCCGTTTTTCCGACCTTCCGGCGGACTTGCGCAAGTCCCGCAGCGGCGCGCAGATCACCGTGCGCTACCGCATCGGCGCGGACGGCCGGGTCAGCGGCTGCACCGTCGTCGCTTCCAGCGGCAGGCCGGACGTGGACAGCGAGACCTGCCGCGCCATCACCGAACGCTTCCGCTTCCGCCCCGCCCGCGATGCGCGCGGCAATCCGGTGCCCTTCGTCATGACCGAGACCCAAGGCTGGGACAATCCGGGTGACGGGGTCGAAGAGGAGCCGTGACGCCGTCATTTCAACCGGGTAGGGAAGCGCTCCAAGCATAAACGGAAGAGGAGAATCCCATGGCCCTGATCGACGAAACCCATGACGCCGCACTGCGCTCCTGGGTGGACAGCGCGAATGGCCACGGCGATTTCCCGATCCAGAACCTGCCGTTGGGCGTGTTCTCGCGCCCCGGCGAAACCGCGCGCGGCGGCGTCGCCATCGGGGATCACATTCTCGACCTCGCCGCGCTCGCCGGGTCCGGCCTGCTCGAAGGCGAGGCGCTGGAAGCCGCCCGCGCCGGTTCGGGCGATACGCTAAACCCGCTGCTCGCCCTCGGCGCGGCCCCGCGTCGCGCCCTGCGCCGCCGCCTTTCCGCACTGCTGGCCGAAGGCGCCGCCGAGCGCGCGCAAGTCGAGCCGTTGCTGGTGGCGATATCGGACGCCACGCTCCACCTGCCCGCAAGAATCGCGGACTACACCGACTTCTACGTCGGCATCCATCACGCCACCAACATCGGCACGCTGTTCCGCCCCGACAATCCGCTGCTGCCGAACTACAAGCACGTCCCCATCGGCTACCACGGCCGCGCCTCCACCGTGCGCCCGAGCGGCGCTCCGGTGATCCGCCCCAACGGCCAGACCAAGGCCCCCGACGCGGAAGGTCCCTCGTTCGGCCCGATCGGAAGGCTGGACTACGAACTGGAACTCGGCGTGTGGATGGCGCAGGGCAACGAACTCGGCCAGCCGATCCCCATCGGCGAGGCGCTCGATCACGTCGCCGGCGTGACCCTGCTCAACGACTGGTCCGCGCGCGACGTCCAGGCCTGGGAATACCAGCCGCTCGGGCCGTTCCTCGCGAAGAACTTCCTCACCACCGTCTCGCCCTGGATCGTGACGATGGAAGCGCTCGCGCCGTTCCGCATCGCGCAGGCCCCGCGCCCCGAAGGCGACCCCAAGCCCCTGCCCTACCTCTGGGACGAGGCCGACCAGCGCGAAGGCGCGCTCTCGCTCGATCTCGAAGTGAGCCTCAGCACCGAAAAGATGCGCGGCGAAGGCCTGCCCGTCCAGCGCCTCAGCAACGGCCCGGCCAGCAACATGTACTGGACCATCGCGCAGATGGTGACGCACCACGCCTCCAACGGCTGCGAGATGAACCCCGGAGACCTGCTCGGCACCGGCACGATCTCCGGCCCGGAGGACGGCTCGCAAGGCAGCCTGATGGAGATCACCCGATCCGGCCGGAAAAAGGTAACGCTGCCGACCGGCGAGACGCGCACGTTCCTTCAGGACGGCGACGAGCTGGCGCTTTCGGGCCGCTTCGTGGCGGAAGGCGCGGTTTCGATCGGGTTCGGGCCTTGCGCGGGCGTCGTGCAGGCGGCGGTTTCTTTTAAGTAGAAAGGGGCAAAGCAGGGGTTATCACCCCTGCACCCCGTTACTGTCGAGGTCACGCGGACCAACTGCGTCGCGCGCCCATGGCTGCGTCGGGAGACTTATTGGCTGCGCCGCAGGGAGCGCACCACGGATAGGCGGCGCGCGGCGCCGACATTCCGAGGGTCTGGGGGATCTCCTGAGCTTGTCGAAGGGCCCCAGAACTTCCTACTGGTTCTTCAAAGCCACTCGTTCGCCCGATACCACTCGGCAGTGGCCCGCAGCCCATCGCGCGTATCGATCCGCGGCTCCCAGATCGAAGCCGGCACCGCAGCCTCCGCACTGACGACCCAATCCGGGTGGCTCATGTAACCGGCGCGATCGGCCGTCATCTTGGCGCTGTCACCGCGCAGGAACTGGTCCACTTTCGCAGCCTTGCTCAGAGCGCCCGCCGACAGGGAGAGCACCCGCACGCGGCGCCCCACGGCGGCACCGATGGCGCGCGCCATCTCGACATTGTCCCAGCCGAGCGGCTTGCCGTCGTCCGGTTCGAAGAGTTTGCCGGTCACATCCTCGCCGCCCGGCACCAGCGCCACGAGCAGGCGGGCGAGGTCCTCGACGTGGATCATCGAGGACGAGCCGCCCCTGGGCACCGGCACCACGCCCCAGCGCGCTACGCGGAACAGTTCGAACATCTCCCTGTCGCGCGGGCCGTAGATCGCGGGCGGACGCACGATCGTCCAGTCGAGCGGGCTGGCGCGCAGGTACTTCTCGGCCTTGGCCTTGGAGGCGCCATAGGCGGAAAGCCCCGGCTCGCGGGCGGAGAGCGAGGAGACGAAGACGAGGCGGCGGATACCTTTGGCCACCGCCGTCTCGATCACGTTGAGCGTGCCGGTGACGTTGCCCGCCTCGTAACCCGCGGCGTCGGGGGCGCTGACCACGCCCGCCACATGCAGGATCGCCTCGGCCCCGCGCGTCAGTTCGGAGAGCGAGGCGGTGTCCCGCAGCTCGCCACGAACCCAGGTGACGTTCTCGCGCGGCTCCTGCTCGCGGCGGGTGAGCGCGCGGACGTTGTATCCGGCGGCGACGGCTTCATCGAGCAGCGACTGGCCGACGAAGCCAGTGGCTCCGGTCAGCGCGATGGTGGGGCGATCGAATTCCATCATTTCAGAACAAGCTGGTCGCGATGCACCACGGATGAACGGGGCGAATAACCGAGCACTTCGGCCTGCTCGCTGGAGTGCAGCCCCCGGATCGCATCGCATTCCCCGGCGTGATATTCGGACAGCCCATGGGCGACGACGCGCGCCTCGGCATCGACGATGGCGACGGGATCGCCGCGCTCGAAGTGGCCTTCCACCCCGGTAACGCCCTTGGCGAGCAGGCTCGATCCCCGCACCAGCGCCGCGGCGGCACCGGCATCGACATGGATGCTGCCCTTGAGCCGCAGCCGTCCGCCGAGCCAGGCCTTGCGCGCGCCGGCCTTTCGGCGGGGGAGGAACAGCGTGCCGATACCCTGCGCGATGATGCGTTCCACCGGACGCTCGTGCTGGCCATTGCCGATGACGAGGCAGATGCCCGCCAGTTCGGCGATCTCGGCCGCCTGCAATTTCGAAACCATGCCGCCCGAACCCATGCCCGAGTTCGATTCGGTGCTGGCCATGGCGTGGACCTCGCTCGTCACGCCCTCGACCACCGGGATCATCTTCGCACCCGGCTCCTTCGGGTGACGGTCGTAGAGGCCGTCGATGTCGGAGAGCAGCAGCACGGCGCTCGCCTGCGCGGCCTGGGCGACGCGGGCGGCGAGACGGTCGTTGTCGCCGAAGCGGATTTCCTGCGTCGCGACCGAATCGTTCTCGTTGATGACCGGCACCGCGCCCGCATCGAGCAGGCGCGTGAGCGTGGCAGTGACGTTGAGGTAGCGGCGGCGATCTTCAAGGTCGTCCAGCGTCAGCAGCATCTGCGCGGCGGTCAGGCCATGGCTGCCGAGCAGTTCGGCCCAGAGGCCGGACAGCGCGATCTGGCCGACAGCGGCGGAAGCCTGCGCATCGGCGAGCGAGCCGCGTCCGCCCTTCTCCAGCCCCAAAGTGGCCGCGCCCAGCGCGATGGCGCCCGAGGAAACGACGATCACGTCCTGTCCGCGCGCGCGCGCTTCGGCGATCTCGGCGACCAATGCGGTCAGCCAGGCACGCCGGGCGCCTTCCTTGCCGACGAGCAGCGCCGAGCCGACCTTGATGACGAGGCGGGGTGCGAGAGCTCTGTCGGAGAGATCGGAAAGGCGCGATATGGGCATCGACGCAGGCCTGTAAGACAGTTGCCGATTCGTGGAAAGCACTTGCGCAAGAAAGCGTTTCCTCCCCGTCCCGCGCAGGGAACGGGAGGACGTCCCGCTTATCCCGTCGAAGCGACCCGCTTCGCCTGCCGGGCACGAAACATCTCGTGCCCGCTGACCAGCAGGATACCGGCAATGACCATGAGCGCGCCGCCGATGAAGGCCGGTTCAAGCCGCTCGTTCAGCAAGACGACGCCGAAGACGACGCCGAACAGCGGCGTCATGAACGAGAGCACGCCGAGCCGCGAGGCCAGATAGACCCGCAACATCCCGAACCAGACCAGCAGGCTGATCAGCGATACGAAGACGATCTGGAACGTCATGCTCAATGCCAGCAGCGGCGTGACCGTCACCCCGGTCTGCCCGGTGGCAAGCGCAAGCAGGCCGAGCAGCACGAAGGCGCCGAGCAACTGGTAGAGCGTCGTCACCGTGCTGGGCGCCTGCGAAAGCCGGGAGAAGCGCAAGGTCAGCGTCGTCGCGCCCCAGGCCGCCCCGGCGCCGATGCCCATGAGGTCGCCGATCCAGGCCGCGCTGCGCGCAGGCCCGCTGCCCGCGCCGCCAAGAAAAGAGACCGCCACCCCGCCAAACGCAGTGACGATGCCCAGCCATTGCAGCGGACTCAGGCGCTCTTCGGGCACGCCGAAATGGAGGCCCAGCGCGGTGAAGATCGGGGCCGTATAAAGGAAAATCCCCATGTGCGAGGCATTGGTGAAGCGCAGCCCCTCGCCCATGAACAGGTATTCGAGCGCGAAGAGCGCGCCGATCGCCGCGCCCGGCTTCCAGGTGCCGCCGCGCAGGGCATGGCTCTCGCCCCGCGCAAAGACCAAGGCGGCAATGAACAGCGCCGCAATCCCGGAACGCAGGCTGATCTGCAGGACCGGCGCCATGTCCGAGGCGACGGCCTTCAGCGCGGTCTGTTGCATGCCCCAGATCGCGCAGAGACCGATCATCAGAAGCGCGGCCTTGCCGTCGACCGGCTTGCGCAGAGGGATTGAGTTCCTGTCCATCTCCCGCCCCATAGCGACGGCAGCGACCGCGTGGCAGTGCTATTTTCGCGGCGGCGGGGAAGCCCCCTCGATCATGAACCACGGCGTGCCATCGCCTTCATAGGGCGGTGCCGGGTAAAGCCAACGCAGCGCGTCTTCCGCCGCGTGGTGATAGACGGTGGCGTGGGAGGCGCTCTTGCTGAAATCGTCGTAACGCACCGCGATCCGTTCGGGCGACTGCGCGGCAAGGAAGGTGCGGAGACGGTCGATCCCGTCCTGCATCGTTCCGCCTTCATCCCCCACCGCAAGATAGAGCCGTGCCTTGGTCATGTCCTTCAGGTGCGCCGTCCGATCGAGATAGGCGAGCGGGCGGCGATCGTCCCACCAGAGGCTGGGGCTGATCGCCACATAGTCCCCGAACAGGGTGGGATCGTTGAGGAGAGTGTCGACGACGAAAAGCCCCGCCAGCGATTCGCCCATAATCGCGCGCCGCTCTCCGGTACGGAAGCGCGCCTCCACGAAAGGCACGACTTCCTGCCGCAGGAAGCGGCGGAACTTGTCGGCGCCGCCGCTTTCGGGGAAGGCGGAAAGGTAGCGCGGATCGGTGGGTCGCGCAGTCAGTTCGGCGCGGCGGTTCTTCGTCTGCACGCCGACCACGATCATCGGGCCGTATGTCCAGCTGAGCGAGGCGAGATTGCCGAGACCGGCGATATGGACGAAGTCCTGGTCCAGCCCGCCGTCCAGCAGGTAGACGACCGGATAACGATCCTTAGACTTCTCGTAGCCGGTCGGCAGCCAGACGTTCAGCTCGCGCTCGTCGTCCAGAACGGCCGAATGAAGCTGGTAGCTGGTGCCGAGCGCGATGGGCCGGCTGGAAACCTCCCGCAGCGGCGCGTCCTGCGCGAAAGCAGCGGCCGGGGACAGGAGCAGCGCGCCAGCAAATAGTCCGGGGCCGAGAAGCGTCTTCAGGAGCGTCATCGCCATGGTCTAGCGAGGACCACTGGCCCTGCCAACATGGCTTTGAAACGCAACCGAATAAAGGCGAGCGACGGCTCCGCCGCCCGCGCGTACTTATCAGCTCAGATCGGCGACCAGGGCTTGTCGTCGGCTTCCTCGCGCTCGCCTTCCGGACGTTCGGTCACGGTGGCGGCGGGAAGATAGTCGATCACCGCATCGAGCAGCTTCGACATGCCCTTGCCGGTCGCGCCCGAGATCGGGAACACTTCGTCGGCACCGGCCTTGAGCAGTTCCTTCGCGTAGTCCGCCGCCAGGGCGTCGTCCACGAGATCGATCTTGTTGAGCGCGACGAGGCGCGGCTTGTCCTCAAGCCCTTCGCCGTAGGCTTCCAGCTCTTCCTCGACGATCTGCATCGCCTCCACCGGGTCGGTGCTGGAAATGTCGATGAGGTGGACGAGCACGCGGCAGCGCTCGATATGGCCGAGGAAGCGGTCGCCGATGCCCGCACCATCCGCGGCGCCGGCGATCAGGCCGGGAATGTCGGCCAGCACGAACTCGCGGTTCTTGTGGGTGACGACGCCCAGCTGCGGGCGCAGCGTGGTGAAGGCATAGTCACCGACTTTGGCCTTGGTGTTCGACAGCTTGTTGATGAAGGTCGACTTGCCCGCATTGGGCATGCCGACGAGGCCGACGTCGGCCAGCAGTTTGAGGCGCAACCAGACCCACAGCTCCTGCGGCGAGATGCCCGGCTGGTGCTGGCGCGGCGCGCGGTTGGTGCTGGTCTTGTAGCTGGCGTTGCCGCGACCGCCCATGCCGCCTTCGAGCAGCACGACCTGCTGGCCTGCCTCGGTGAGGTCGGCCAGGACGGTCTCGCGGTCCTCGTCGTCGATGATCTGGGTGCCGACCGGAACCTTGATGACAAGATCCTTGCCCGCTGCACCGTTACGGTTCTTGCCCATGCCGTGGCCGCCGCGCGGGGCCTTGAAGTGCTGGGTGTAGCGGAAGTCGATCAGCGTGTTGAGTCCGGCCACGGCCTCGAAGATCACGTCGCCGCCCTTGCCGCCGTTGCCGCCGTCGGGGCCGCCGTATTCGACGTACTTCTCGCGCCGGAAGGAAACCGCACCCGGACCGCCGCCGCCCGAACGGATGTAGATCTTGGCCTGGTCGAGAAAATGCATGAGTCTTGTTTCCGGCAATCCTGAGAGCTGATGTGGTCTGGCGGAGCTTCCGCCGGGGCGGCACCGGCTCTCTTCCAGTGCCTTGCGAGGCGGGCGCTTCCCGGTGCCTCTCGGCACGGAAAAGCCCGCTTCGCAGATAAACAAAAAACCCGGCCGTGTCTCGGGCCGGGTGATGCCCGGCGCGAGACCGGACACGCATCAATCCTGAATACTGGTGGAGCCGAGGGGGATCGAACCCCTGACCTCGTCATTGCGAACGACGCGCTCTCCCATCTGAGCTACGGCCCCGTTCCAGTATATTCGCAAGGCGCAAGCGCTCTGCGAGGCGCTCCCTTAGCGAACTGCTCTTCGGCATGAAAGAGCAAAAATGAAGGTGTCTGAAGATTCGCGGGGGCGCGCGGGAATGCCGATGAGGGCATTCCCGCGCGCCCTCCTTAACGCGAAGAAGCCTGCTGATTGACGGCCGGGCCGACCGCCACCGGCGTCGTCGGCGCGGGCGCGCCGGCCGTGGCGCCGGCACCGTAGCGGGATTCCCAGGCCGCGAGATCGGCGCGGTACTGGTCGTAGCTGTTGAAGAACTCCTTGAACGGAGCCTCCGCCTTGGCAAGGCCGGTCACGGCGAAACCGTCGAGCTGGCCCGCAGGCACCGCCTGGAGATCGACCGACAGGCCCATCGCCGCGTTGCAAAGCGCGGGAACCACCGGCGGCAGCGCGAAGAAGTTGTAGACCTGCGTCTGGTAGGATTCACGCTCGCGCACCGACTTGGCGCCGTAGCGGGTCTTGAATTCCTTATCCAAGGCCTTGTTCGCCGCAGTCAGCGATTTCAGGTGCTTCTTCAGGAAGTCCTTGTAGCCGGCCAGGATCGGCTCGTACTGCGGCCCGACGCAGTTCAGCGCCGCGACATTGTAGGCGGAGCGCAGGTTCCAGACCGTCTGGGCCGAAGAAACGCCGGTGTTCACGGTGCGACGCGAACCGTCGACCGCCAGCGCGGGAACGATCATGTTGGGCGAAGCGCCGAGCGGCGGCATCGGCCGCGGCGGGATCACCACCACGGGCGGCGGCGGCGGCGGCGCCACGGCGACTTCCTTGGGGCCGCAACCCGAAAGCAGGGCGACGAGCGAGCCCGTCATCAGCGAGAGACCGCGCAGCAGGCCTCTATTCTTCAGGTTTACCACCCCGGGAACTCCAGTGCTCAGGCCGGTTCTCAGCCCAGTTCTTGACAATGGCCGGGATTCTATCTTGTCCGGACGCCAATGAAAATGCCCGGTGCGACGAATCGCACCGGGCATTTCTGGTTTCCCGATCAAAAAACCGTGGATTAACGGCGATCGCCCAGGAAGCTCAGCAGGAACTGGAACATGTTGATGAAGTCCAGGTAGAGGCTGAGCGCACCCATCACCACGGCCTTGCCGAGGAACTCGGTGCCGCGAAGCTGGAAGTACTGGTTCTTGAGCATCTGGGTGTCGTAGGCGGTCAGACCTGCGAAGATCAGCACGCCGAGCACCGAGATCGCCAGCTGAAGGACCGTCGAGCCCACGAAGATGTTGACGACCATGGCCACCAGAATGCCGACCAGGCCCATGATGAGGAAGGTGCCGAAGCCCGACAGGTCCTTCTTCGTGGTGTAGCCGTAGAGGCTCAGGCCCGCGAAGGCCGCAGCGGTCGCGAAGAACGTCGTCGCGATCGAGGTCGCGGTGAAGACGAGGAAGATCGCGGAGAGCGACAGGCCCATGACCACGCAGAAGCCCCAGTAGAGCATCTGGACGGTCGAGGTCTTCATGCGGTTCAGGCCGAAGTTCATCGCCAGCACGAAGCCCAGCGGGGCCAGCATGATGACCCAGCGCAGCGGGGTGCTGAGCACTTGCGCCGCCATGCCGGAATTCGCGAAGAGCACAGCAACAATGCCCGACAGCAGCACGCCCGAGGCCATGTAGTTGTAGATGGACAGCATGTAGCTGCGCAGACCCGCGTCATACGTGGCCCGGCCGGCTTCGCGTC
Source organism: Novosphingobium sp. (assembly GCF_036820275.1). Lineage (GTDB taxonomy): Bacteria > Pseudomonadota > Alphaproteobacteria > Sphingomonadales > Sphingomonadaceae > Novosphingobium. The sequence continues at coordinate 230,640 of NZ_DAISLT010000004.1, read as the reverse complement.
CGTCAAGGCTCGGAGACGCACCGAAGCCCGTGCGGGGCTGGGGGTCGTTCCAATTCGCCATTTCAAACTCCTTTGGCGGGCACCTGCGAAATGCGGTGCCCGGACACGACGAATATCGCCCTGCAAGCCCCCGATTTCAAGAAAAACCGGAAGCTCGTCTTTGTGTCAAAATGTAAAAATGCCGAAAATCGCGGCGCCGCGCTATCAGACCTTGCGCGCTTCGGCCGCCATTTCGGCATTCCGGTCGCGCGAAGCGGCCATCGTCGCGGCGATCAGTCGGGCGAGCGCCTCGTCGGCATCGAGCACGTTCATGCCCGCGCGGGTCGAGCCGCCGGGGCTGGCGACTTTGTCCGCCAGTTCGCCCGGCGAGTACGGCGAGGCCGACGCCAATTGCGCCGCGCCTTCCACCATGGCCACGGCCAGACGCTGCGATTGCCCCTCTTCCAGTCCCAGCGCGACCCCGCCCGCCGCCAGCGCATCGATGAAGCGGTAGACGAAAGCCGGGCCGCAACCGGCCAGCGCGGTCACGGAATCGAACAGGTCCTCGCGCGCCAGCCACTCGGGCGTGCCGAGATGCGCCATCATCGCCGTGACCGCCGCGCGGCCGGTCTCATCGAGACCCCGCGAATCCAGCGCGATCGGCGACTTGCCGATGGCGGCGGCGAGATTGGGCATGATCCGCACGATCGCCCCCGCATCGGGGAAGCGGGCGGCGAGGCTGTCGAATTCGACGCCTGCAAGGATCGAGAACAGCGCCGCGCCCGGGCCGACGAGCGGGGCGATGGCAGGCGCCGCCTCGTCCAGTCCCTGCGGCTTGATGCCAAGCATGACGGCATCGAAGCGCCCTTCCCGCGGCAGTTCGCGCAGCAGGGTGACGCCTTCGGGCACGCCCTCGCGGCGGGGATCGACGACGGTGAATGCCGAAGGCGCCATGCCGCCCTTCAGCCAGCCTTCGAGCATGGCGCCTGCCATGTTGCCGCAGCCGACCAGAAGGATGTTTCCAAAGCGGTTCATGTCATTCCCCTTGCGCGAATTCGTATTCGCCCACGCGCATAGGGGAGCGCTCGAAAGCTGCCAAGGCCCAATGAACCGGGCCCCGAAAGGAGCTCGTCAGGCTTCGCCGGCAGCGTCGATCATGGCGGCGGCCAGCGCCTCGGTGGGCGTCTTGTCGCCCCAGAGGATGAACTGGAACACCGGGTAGAAGCGATCGCATTCCTCGATCGCGGCCTCGACCACGGTCTGCGCCTGGCCGGGGCCGAGCAGCCCCTCTTCTCCGAGCATCAGCCCGTGGCGATAGAGCACCACGCCGCTGCTCGACCAGGTATCGAAATGGCCGACCCAGATCTGCTCGTTGATGAGCGCCAGCGCCTCGAACATCGCCTGCCGCTTGCTGTCGGCGATGCGAATGTCGGGCAGGCAGAGCAATTGCAGGACGCGGTCCTCCCGCCGCCAGATCGCCTGGATCTGGTAGGTCGCCCAGGCGCCCTTCACTTCGGCGGAGATTTCGTCCTCGCCCGCATATTCGAAGGCCCAGTCGCGCGCTTCGAACAGCGACGCCAGCATCTCGATCGGAGCGGATTCCTCCTCCCGGCCAATGTCGTCCTGTACCGTTCTCATGATTTCCGACATTTGCCCTCCGCGACGCGACGGGGCATGGATGCTTTGCCAAGGGGGGCAAGCACAATCCGCGACCTGCGATCGCCTGCGCAAAACTCCACTAGCCTGTTAACAGGATGTGGATAAGGCCAGACGGGCCGCAATCGGGCCAGGCCGACCTTGCCTCACTTCGCGGAAAGCGCGTCCACGACCTGCCCGGCGGGGCTGGTCCACGGCAGAGCATCGGAAAAGCCCTGCTTGCGGGCATCGGCCATGAAGCTGCTCGCCGCCTTCTGCGTCGCGAACGGACCGATCAGGATGCGGTTGGTCCGCCCCATCTCGCTGACGTAAGGCTCATGCCCCTTGAGCAGCGCCGGGGCCTGCTTGGTGTAGCGACGCCAGTCGAAGGCGATCGCGGCCTTGTCCCGCCCGACGCCGATCTGCACCCAGATGCGGCTGGGATGCGACGGGGGAGCGGGCTTCTTCGCCTTGGCGGCCTCGGCCTTGGCCTTGGCGATTTCCGCCTTGGTCTTGGGGCCAGCCTTACCGACGGGCTTGTCCTCGTCATCGGCTGCGGCCTTGCCCTTGAGGGCCGGCTTCGCCTTGGGATCGGCCTTGGCGGGAGACTTCTCGGCGACCTTGGGCGCTTCCGGTTCCGGTTTAGGCAGCACGATCTTCGGCGGCGCCGGGCGAGCAGGCTCGATCTGGCGAATATCGACCGCGCCGGAGGCAGGCATGCTCTGCATGGTCGGCTTGCCGATATCGGCGAAGATTTGTGCCAGCGAGAGTTGCTGCGCACCCGGCTCGGGCGGCGTTTCGGCGGGAGTGGCCTGAACCGGCGTCGGCACGGTTGCCGGAGATGCGGCTGCTGCCGGATTGCCTGAAGCGGGAACGGAGCGCGCCAGATCGAAGCCCGGTGCCGTACCTGCGGTCTGCGCCAAGGGCGCAGCGGAACTTTGCACCGGTTGCGGAGTCGCAGCCTGCGCCGGTGCTGCACCGACCGCCCTGGGGTCGAAGCCCGGCGGCAGCGACGAAGCGGCGACTTGCGTGGTAGCCGCAGGTTTCGCAGCGACGGATGACGAAACGGGGGGCGACGAAGCAGGCCCCGAAGAAACCGATGACGTGGCGGGCGCGGCGCTCGCAAGCGCGGGCAGTTCGCCGGTCACCCCGTCCCGTTCGATCGTCGGCTTGGGCTCGGGCGGAGCGACGCGCGCAGGTTCCGGCGACTTGCCTGCACTCGGCGTGGAGCGCGTCGTCCGCGTGCCGCCAAGGCGATAGGGATCGGCCGCTGCCACCGCGACGCCGCCGGTCTTCGGCCCGACCTTGCCGCCGGTCCCGGTCCGGGTCGTGCGGGAGGGGCGTTCGGGCGCCTTGCCGCTGCCCAGCGCTTCGCCGCGCGGGACGAGATTCGCATCCGCGCTGGCGACCTGCACCGGCTTGTAGGCGGCGATGCGGGTGTCGTCATGGCCGATCTCGGAGGCGCGCGGGAACTTGCCGAGATTCGCCGCTGCCGCCTGCTGCGCGCGGGTGAGGCGCGGCATGTAGCGCAAATAGGGCGCGATGTTCTGGGCGAGTGCCGGCGGCAGGATCGTGTTGGACACGTCGACCGCCTGTTTGGTGTCGCCCGCGATCGCCAGCGAGAAGGCGCGGGTGCGCCAGCCCGGCTTGTCCTGCTTGCGCAGCAGCGGCATGATCGTGGTTTCGGAAGCCTGGGCATCCCCGGCAATCGCCTGGCTGATGGCCAGACGCATCCTCACGTCCTCGTCGCTCGCACCGCCGAGCGCCATCGCGTAGTAGCGCTGCGCCGTGACGTTATCGCCGACAAGGTCGTAGGCGAGGCCGCGATCGGCGGCCAGACTTGTGGGGCTGGCCCCTGCCCGTTCGGCTTCGGCGAAGAGCGGCAGCGCCGCCACCGGATCGCCGCTCTGCGCCAGCGAGGCGGCGAGACCGGCCTTCACTCGGGCATTTCCGGCGGAAATCTCGTCGGCGCGGCGATAGAAGCCGATCGCGGCGTCGAAATCGCCGAGCCTGCGGGCCGCATCACCGGCATCGATGAGAGCGGAAACGTCACGCGGATCGCGGCCGAGACGGGCGAGCGCCGCATTCAGCTTCGTCTGGTCCGCACTGGGCAACGCCTGAACCACGGGCGCGGCCGAGGCCGGTGTCGCGACGAAAGCGACCGCGAAACCTGCGGCAGGAACGGCGAGCGCAACATGGGCCGCCGCCGAAGCCAGCCACTTGCTCGAAACCCTCTGACGTAGCCGCACGAACCGAAAAACCTCTTCAAACAGACAAAGGCCCGAATGGATCGGGCCTTTGCTGGAAATCGACCGGTCGCGCCTATGGCGCGCCGATCCTGAACCTTGCGAAAACGGGCGAAGATGCGCGCACCTCCGCCCGTCTCACTTACTGATTGTTCTGCCGCCCGAGAAAGCGCGGGATGCTGATCGAACCGCCGTCGTCGTCGTCACCGGCCGGCTCCGCCGGAGCGGGCTTGGGGCGCGAGAGGCTGGTCATGCGCTCGAACAGCGTGGAGCCGCCGCCGACCGGACGGGCCGGAGCGGGGGCAGGCTGGCTGGGCGCAGGCGCGCGCACCGGCGCTTCCGGCTCGGCGTGCTGGCTGCCGTTCAGGAGCAGTTCGTCCTGCGGACGGGCTGCAGGCTGCTGGGGCGCACCGAGATCGAGCGGCTGGCTGCTGCGCAGGCCCGCATACGTGACGGGGGCTTCCGGCTCGACTTCTTCGCTGGCGCCGAGTTCGAGTTCGAACGGCTGCTCGGCCGCCTCGGACGCGGGGGTCGAGAGTTCGAACGGCTCGGAGACCGAAGCGGCGGGCGCTTGCGGGATCGCCACGGCCGGAGCCGGGGTGACGAGCGGTGCAGGCGCGCTGGGCACCGGGCGCGAAACCATCGGACGGACCGGACCGCGCGAGGCGCTGAGGTTCAGCGGACGCGCCGCGATCTCGGCCATTTCGGTGGTCTGTTCGATGCCGGTGGCGACCACCGAGACGCGGATCTTGCCCTGGAGATCCGGGTTGAACGCCGAACCCCAGATGATGTTCGCATCGGGATCGACCAGTTCGCGGATGTGGTTCGCGGCTTCGTCGACTTCGAGCAGCTTCATGTCGTCGCCGCCGATGATCGAGATGATGACGCCCTTGGCACCCTGCATCGACACGCCGTCGAGCAGCGGGTTGGCGATGGCGCGTTCGGCCGCTTCCAGTGCGCGGTTCGGGCCTTCGCCCTCGCCCGTGCCCATCATCGCCTTGCCCATCTCGCCCATGACCGAGCGGACGTCTGCGAAGTCGAGGTTGATGAGGCCCGGCATGATCATCAGGTCGGTGATCGAGCGCACGCCCTGCTGGAGCACTTCGTCGGCCAGCGAGAAGGCTTCCTTGAAGGTCGTGTCCGCCTTGGCGACCAGGAACAGGTTCTGGTTCGGGATGACGATCAGCGTATCGACGTGCTTCTGCAGCTCCTCGATACCCGCGTCGGCCGAGCGCATGCGGCGCGTGCCTTCGAACATGAACGGCTTGGAAACCACGCCAACCGTCAGCACGCCCTTGGCGCGCGCGGCCTGTGCGATGATCGGCGCGGCGCCGGTGCCGGTGCCGCCGCCCATGCCGGCGGCGATGAACACCATGTGGACGCCTTCGAGCAGACGCTCGATGTCCTCGATGGTTTCCTCGGCGGCGGCGCGGCCCACTTCCGGACGCGCACCGGCGCCAAGGCCCTGCGTGATTTCCGGACCGAGCTGGATGCGCGTTTCCGCGATCGAATTGTTGAGCGCCTGGGCGTCGGTATTGGCGACGACGAAGTCCACGCCCTCTATCTGGGCCTGGATCATGTTGGCGATGGCGTTGCCGCCCGCACCGCCTACGCCGATGACGACAATCCGCGGACGAAGCTCTTCGATCGCCGGCGGTCCGATGTTGATGCTCATTTCGTTCTCCTGGCAGGCACGTGCGCGAAGAAAATTATCTTGACTAGCCTGATTGCACGCCTGCCTCTGTCAAGGCAAAGCGCGCGAGCCTGTTGTCCACAGGCGAAACCGCCAATTCCAGCCAATCTTGCCGCCCCTGTCGCAGGGATTGCACGACTGACCAAATCACTCAAAAGTATTCCCTCAAGGCTCTATAGACGCGATTGACTACGCCCAGTCCGCTGTAACGTACTGTACCCTGACGGTTCTTGCCGAACGTGCGGATGTCGATGGGATCCGCAGCGGCATAGAGGACGAGGCCCGCCAGCGTCGAGAAGCCCGGTTTCACGTGGGCTTCGGCCAGTCCCGCGAGATGCGGCACCCGGCCGATGCGCACCGGCTTGCCGAGCGCGGCCTGCGCATAGTCGGCCAGTCCCACCAGTTCCGCGCCGCCGCCGGTGAAGACCACCTGCTTGCCGCGCTGGGCGTTGAAACGCATCAGCTTGAGCGCCTTGTTGATCTCTTCCATCAGGATGCCGAGCTGGCCGGTAATCACCCCGATCAGTTCGGCGCGAGGGATGCGGTTCTTGTCGTCGGCATGGCGGGCGATCGGGCCGGTGCCCTCCTCGCCGGGGGCGTTGACGGGAATCATCTCGCGGTGGTCGTGCGGGCTGGCGATGGCCGAGCCGTTCACGCACTTGAGGCGCTCGGCCTGGAAGCGGCGGATGCCGAAGGCCGAGGCGACCGCGTCGGTAATGTCTGCCGAGCCCATCGGGATCGAGATCATGTCGATCAGCAGGCCATGCGAATAGACCGCGACATTGGTGACTTCCGCCCCGAATTCCACGAGCGCCACGCCAAGATCGCGCTCCTCGGGCGAGAGGCAGGCTTGCCCCGCCGCGATCGGCGAGCCGACCACCGCCTCGACCTCCAGATGCGCGCACTGCACCGCCTCGGTGAGATTGCGGATCGGCGCGCCGTCGGCCAGCACGATGTGGATGTCGACACCAAGCCGCTCGGCATGGAGGCCGGTGGGATTGCCGACCCCGTGGGCGCCGTCGAGGCGATATTGCGCGGGCTGCGCATGAAGCACCATGCGCCCGTCCGGCTGGATCACCTCGCGGGCGGAGATCAGCAGCTGGTCGATATCCTCCTGCTCGATCCGGCGGCCGCCGATCTCGGCATCGAACTGGTCGATGCGGCTGGCGAGGCCCGCTCCCGAGCAGCCGATCCAGACTTTCGACACACTGGTGTCGGCCATCTTCTCGGCTCGGTCGATGGCGTCGCGCACGGCATAAGTCGCCGCGGCCATGTCAGTGACGTAGCCGCGCTTGATGCCCTGGCTGGCGCGATGGCCGGAGCCGAGCACGATCATGTCGCCCATTTCCGACATGCCCGCGACGATCGCGGAAATACGGAACGAGCCGATGTTGACCGCGCCGAACACGCGGGTGATGCGGGGCGGCGCCATTACTGCTCCTCCGCCGCGACGGCCGCCGTCGTCGTCGCCGTCGTTCCGCTCGCTTCTGCACCGGTATGCGGCACTGCCCCCGCCTTCATCGCCAATTCCTGTCCTTCGCCGTCCGGCACCCGCAAGTAGATGCGGTCTTTCGCCCGCATGTCGATGGCCGTCACCTTGCCGCCGATCAGCCGGTTGGTGCCGTCGAGCCGCGCGAAAGTGACGAGCGCGCTCGCCGATTCCGTGTCGCCTTCGGGAAGAGCCAGCACCTGCCCGGTCTGAAACGTCAGATTCCAGCGGCGGTTGCCGATCCATTCGGCTTCCTGCACTTTCGGCTGAAGCGCGGGCGCGGCTTCGAGCAAGTGCCCGAGTTGCGTCACCTGCTGCCCCGCGCCGGGACCGGAGACGATCAGCTTGCCCTTGGCGTCCTTGCGGTTGATCGCTTCGAGTTCCTGCCCGGTCTCGTCGATCAGCATGAAGCGGTCGGCCTTGCGCAGCACCGCGTGCGGCGCGCGCTCGACGATGTCGATCACCAGCGTATCGGGAAGCTGGCGCGAGACGCGCGCATCCTTGACCCACGACAGCTCCAGCAATTCGCCGCGCAGCCCGTCGAGATCGACCTGGGTCATCGCCCGGTCCCGCTCCGCCAGAGCCTTTTCGTAGACTTTCAGCTCGTTGAGGTTCTTCACCCCGCGCACTTCGACCCGCTTCACCTCGAACCCGGCATCGGCAGCCACTTGCGCGAACTGCTTGCCCGCCAGCATCGGCACGCCCGCCGCATTGGCGACGACCCAGATGAGCAGCCCCGCGCCGCCGAGGATGGCGACGAGGAAGATCTTGTGAAGCTGCTCCTCGGTGAAGGGCAGCCAGCTCATCACCGTGTCGACGGCCGTGCCGCTCGTCGCCTTGGCCTGGCGCACCTTGGCCTTGGTGTTCCGGGCCGCTGCGGCCTTTCGCGCTGTCTTCGGCTTGCGCCGGATCGTCTGGCTCATTTGCCCCCCTTGGCGACCTTTCCGGCGTCGGCAAGCGCTTCGGCGATGATGGCCTCCACGAGATCGGGGTATTCCATGCCGCAGGCGCGCGCCTGCTCGGGGACGAGGCTGAGCGGGGTCATGCCCGGCTGGGTGTTGACCTCCAGCAGGAACAGGCCCTCGATGCCCTGCGTGTCGTCCCAGCGGAAGTCGGCGCGGCTGGTGCCCTTGCAGCCGAGCAACTGGTGCGAGCGCAGCGCGAGATCCTTGCAGGCCACCGTAATCTCATCGGGGATTTCCGCCGGGCAGACGTGCTCGGTCATGCCGTCGGTGTACTTGGCGTCGAAGTCGTAGAAGCCGGACTTGGGCTTGAGTTCGGTGACGAGCAGGGCCCGGTCACCGATCACGGCGGTGGTCAGTTCGCGCCCGCGAATGAACGGTTCGGCGAGCAGGCGGTCGAATTCCTGCCACGGGCCCTTGGCGTCCGGCGCGATCGGATTGCCGTAGTTGCCTTCCTCGGTGACGATGGCGACGCCGACCGAAGACCCTTCGTTGACGGGCTTCAACACATAGGGACGCGGCAGCGGATCGCGCTCGTGGATCGTGGCGCTCTCGACGATGCGACCGCCCGGCATGGGAATGCCGTGGGGCACGAGTGCCTGCTTGGTCAGTTCCTTGTCGATGGCGATCACCGAGGTGGCGAGGCCCGAGTGGGTATAGGTGAGGCCCATCAGGTCCATCATGCCCTGCACCGTGCCGTCCTCGCCCGGCGCGCCGTGGAGCGCGTTGAACACCACGTCCGGCTTCGCCTCCGACAGGCGCAGCGCGACATCGCGGTCCATGTCGATGCGGGTGACCTTGTGGCCCTTGGACTCGAGCGCCTTGGCCACGCCCTCGCCGCTCATCAGCGAGACCGGCCGTTCGTTCGACCAACCGCCCATCAGGACTGCGACGTGGAGTTTGGAGAGGGACATCAATGAATACTCGTTTGGTAAAGGGCAGGTTGATCGTCAATCACGTCCTGAACGCAGCCGTCTTCCCACGGGAAAAGACCCTGACGCGCTCCGGGCCATACGATCTGAAAAGCATCGACGATCTCGATTTCACGCTGGCTGCGATGATACCAGATTGCCGAACCGAAATGTTCGTCCAGAGCTTCTCGCGAAGTGATGCGGCGAGCGACACATTCGAAACCTTCGATCAAGCCGCCGATACGAGCGCCATCTTCCAGCTTGAGGCCTTCTTCCGTCATCTGTCGGAGAATTTCGTTGATCATGTTCGCCCGCAAGGATTTGGGCAAAGTGAAGACGATGACCTCCGCCTGTCCGGCAGTCTCAGGAAATCCGATAGAGTAACTGAAGTCAGGTTCCTGCTGTTCGGGATCGAACACGTTCATGACCATGCACCCGTGCTGACGCACGATGCCGACAATCTCCTGCTCGAATTCGCTGAGAGGAACTGGTCCGTTCACGGCTTGCCCACCCGCTGGATTTCCCATTCGAGCGTGACGCCCGAGTTTTCCTTGACCCGGCGGCGGACTTCCTCGCCAAGGGCCTCGATATCGCTGCTGGTAGCCTCGGCAACGTTGAGCAGGAAGTTGGTGTGCTTCTCGCTCACTTGCGCGCCGCCAAGGGTCAGGCCGCGGCATCCGGCTTCGTCCACGAGTTGCCAGGCCTTGTGGCCTTCGGGGTTCTTGAAGGTCGAGCCGCCGGTCTTGCTACGCAGCGGCTGGCTGGCTTCGCGGCTGGCGGAAATGCGGTCCATCTCGGCCTGAATCGCGTCAGGTTCGCCCGCGCGGCCCTTGAAGCGCGCGGCGACGACCACCGCGCCTTCGGGCAGTTCGGAATGGCGATAGGTGTAGCCGAGATCGGCGTTGTTCAGCGTGACCAGCGAACCGTCGCGCAGGACCACGTCGCAGTCGATGAGGATATCCTTGACCTCGCCGCCGTAAGCACCGCCGTTCATGCGCACGAAGCCGCCGACGGTGCCGGGGATCGAGCGCAGGAATTCGACACCGGCAATGCCGTTGTCGCGCGCGGTCGAGGAGACGAGAATGCCGCTGGCGCCGCCGCCGCATTCCAGCGTGACGTCATCGACGCGGGTGACTTTGGCGAAAGCCTTGCCAAGGCGGATCACCACGCCGGGCACGCCGCCGTCGCGCACGATCATGTTCGAGCCGAGACCCAGCGCCATGACCGGAACCGAGGGATCGAGATCGCGCAGGAAGCCTTGCAGGTCGGCCAGGTCCTTCGGCTCGAACAGCCACTCGGCCGCGCCGCCGGACTTGAACCAGACGAGCGGCGCCAGCGGCGCATCGGCTTTCAGCTTGCCGGAAACCTGCGGAAGATGCGCGGCTTCGCTCAAGCGGCCCTCCGCTTGACGATCGCGTCGGCAAGGCCCGCCGCCCACTTGGTGATGTCCCCCGCACCGAGGCAGACGACCATGTCGCCCGGCTGGATCGAGGTCGCGAGCGCCTCGGCCAGGGCGTCCGGCCCGGCAATGACTTGCGCCGAGCGGTGGCCGCGCGCCTTCATGCCCGAGACCATGTGCTCGGAATCGACACCTTCGATCGGCTTCTCACCCGCGGCATAGACCGGCGCGGCATAGACCACGTCGGCGTCGTTGAAGGCGCCTTCGAAGTCTTCCATGTGATCGCGCAGGCGCGTGAAGCGGTGCGGCTGGACCACGGCGATGACGCGGTTGCGCACGCCCTCGCGCGCGGCGGCCAGCACGGCGCGGATCTCGACCGGGTGGTGGCCGTAATCGTCGATCACGGTGACGACACCGCCCTCGACTTCGACTTCACCGACTTTGGTGAACCGGCGCTTCACGCCGCCGAACTTCGAGAAGCCGGTCTGGATGCAATCGTCCGAGCAGCCCATCTCCACCGCGACGCCGACGGCGGCGAGCGCGTTCTGGACATTGTGGCGGCCGGGCATGGGAAGCTCGATCCCTTCGATCCGGCGGAACGAACCGTCGCGCTGGCGCAGGGCCACGTCGAAGCGGTTGCCGCCGGGGATCGGGGTGACGTTCTCGCCGCGAATGTCGGCCTGGGCGGAGAAGCCGTAAGTCACCACGCGGCGGTCACGGACCTTGGGGATGATCGCCTGCACTTCCGGGTGATCGATGCAGAGCATCGCCGCGCCGTAGAACGGTACGTTCTCGATGAATTCGACGAAGGAGTCCTTCACCTTGTCGAACGAGCCGTAGTGGTCGAGGTGCTCGGGATCGATGTTGGTGACGACGGCGATCGTGCCGTCGAGACGCAGGAACGAGCCGTCGCTCTCGTCGGCTTCCACCACCATCCAGTCCGACGCACCGAGACGCGCGTTCGAACCGTAGGAATTGATGATGCCGCCGTTGATCACGGTGGGGTCGACCCCGCCCGCATCGAGCAGTGCCGCGACCATCGAGGTCGTGGTGGTCTTGCCGTGGGTGCCGGCCACGGCCACGGTGTTCTTGAGCCGCATCAGCTCGGCCAGCATCTCGGCGCGGCGGACCACGGGAATGCGGTTTTCGAGCGCGTAGACGACTTCGGGATTGTCGCGCTTCACGGCGGTCGAAGTGACGACCACGGCCACGCCCTCGACGTTCTCCGCGGCCTGGCCGATCATGACCTTGATCCCGCGTTCGCGCAGGCCTTCGACCACATAGCCCTCGGCAATGTCGGAGCCCTGCACCGAATAGCCGAGGTTGTGCATCACTTCGGCGATGCCGGACATGCCGATGCCGCCGATGCCGACGAAGTGGATCGTGCCGATGTCGGTGCCGACGCCCCTCACTGTGCGGATTCCTTCGCGAGCTTGCTCTTGGCGAGGGCTTCGCCGCCCTTGGCGGACATAGACTTCTCCATGCGGATCACGTCCATGATCGGCGCGGCGCCGAAACTCTCGACGAGATCGGCAAGATCGCTGGCGGCATTGGGATAACCGCAGTTCCACGAGGCGTGGGCGGCGTTGGCAAGGGTTTCGGGGTGCTGGGCCATGGCCTGTATCTGTTTCGCGAGCGTGGTCGCGGTGAAGCTTTCCTGACGGATCGCGCGGGCGCCGCCTGCCACGACGATCTCGCGCGTGTTGGCGGCCTGGTGGTCGTCGGTGGCGATCGGCAGCGGGATCAGGATCGCCGGACGGCCGACGGCAGTAAGTTCCGCGATCGTCGAGGCGCCGGAGCGGCCGATGAAGAGATGCGCACCGGCAAGACGTTCCGCCATGTCCTCGAAGTAGGTCGCGAGTTCGGCGGGGATGCCGTGACCGGCATAGCGGGCGCGCACGGCCTCGATATCCTCGGGGCGGCACTGCTGGATCACCTGAAGACGCGAGCGCAGCGCCGGGGGCAGCATGGCGAGACCATCGGGCACGACTTCGGACAGGACGCGCGCGCCCTGGCTGCCGCCGGTCACGAGGATGCGCAGCAGGCTGTCCTCGCCGAATTCGGGGAACGGCGCCTCGCGCAGGGCCAGGACTTCGTCTCGCACCGGATTGCCGACGAGCGTGACCTTGTCGGCATACTTCGCATCGAGCCGGTCCACTTGCGCAAAGGCCGTGGCGATGGCGTTCACCTTGCTCGCGAAATAGCGGTTCACGCGGCCGAGTACCGAGTTCTGCTCATGCAGGATCGTCGGGATTTTCGCGGCGTTCGCCGCCAGCATCGTCGGCAGCGCGGGATAGCCGCCGAAGCCGACCACGGCGGTCGGCTCGAAGCTCTCGAACAGCCGCAGCGCCATGGCGCGGCCCGACAGGATGCCCTTCAGGCCCTTGAGCCAGTTCAGCGGGTTCTTTCCGGCGATGCGGCCCTGCGGCAGGACATGGGCGGGCAGATAGTCGGGCTTGCCGGGAATCGCCGCGCCGCGCTCGTCGGTGATGAGCGCGACGTGGTGCCCGCGCCGGTCGAGTTCGGCGGCGAGCGCGAACGCGGGAATGAGGTGTCCGCCGGTCCCGCCCGCGGCGAGGACGTAGTGACGGCTTACCGAGCCTTTTACGGCCGAACTCATGAAGAAAAGTCTCCAACGGCGCGAAGCGAGAACTTCTCGCGCTTGATGAACGGGTTGCGGCGCGTGATCGCCAGCAGCAGGCCCACGGTCATGCACATGGCGACCGTGGACGAACCGCCGTAGCTGATCAGCGGCAGGGTCATGCCCTTCGAGGGGAAGAGCTGGAGGTTGACCAGGATATTGATGAAGGCCTGCCCGCCGAACTGCGAAGCGATGCCGGAAGCGGCCAGCACGGTGAAGAGGTCCTCTTCCTCGGTCAGCCGCAGCATCACCCGCGTCAGCAGCGCGAGATAGATAATGACGATGATGATGCAGGCGATCAGCCCGAATTCCTCACCGATGACCGAGAAGATGTAGTCGGTATGGGCCTCGGGCAGCGCCATCTTGCGCGCGCCCATCCAGAAGCCCTGCCCGAACCATCCCCCGTTGAGCAGCGTGCGCTGGGCAAGGTCCACCTGGTCGAAGGCATTGCCGCCCGAAAGGAACGAGTCGATGCGGTTCCGGCCGTTGTCGTAGGTGAAGTACATCAGGACGATGCCCGCGACGCCCAGCCCGGCGAACATGCCGATGCGCTTCAATGGAATGCCCGCCAGCAGGATCATCACGAAGAACGTGCCGGAGAACAGCATCGTCGAGCCGAAGTCCGGCTGCGCCATCAGCAGCGCGCCGAGCAGGCCCATGAGGCAGAAGCAGATCGCCACCACCGGAATATTCGGATCGCGCGCGCGCCAGGACAGGATCCAGGCCAGCAGGATCGGGAAGCCGGAGCCGAGGAACTGCGAAGGCTGGATCGAGAAACCGAGCTTGAGCCAACGCCGCGCGCCGTTCACTTCGGAACCGACCACCGGCACCAGGACCAGCCCCACCAGCATGACCGCGGCGATCAGGATGCCCACGCGGCGCGCGCTGTCCTTCGACAGGCTGGAGGCCCAGAACATCGCGCAGAGCCCCACGAACTGCCAGCGCAAGTGCAACCAGAAGAAGTGCAGCTGCGAGAGCTTCTCGTGCGCGGTCGACAGGCGCCGGGCACTGGCCGGAGAACCGGCGGCAACCGCCACGGCCCCGATCCCCATGAGGATCAGGACGATGGCCAGCACGGTGCGGTCGATCTCCTGCCACCAGATCGCCAACTGGCCGCGACGGTTGCCGTTGTAGCGGACATTGGCGGGAGACGCCCCGGTGCCGGGCGCTAGGGTGGCCATCAGTGCTTCATCCCTTCGGCATCGCTACCCTGCGATTCTAGCCCCTGTGATTCCAGAAGGGCTTCGACGATCTGGCGGAAGGCCAGCCCGCGCGCTTCATAGTCGCGGAACTGGTCGAAGCTGGCACAGGCGGGCGAAAGCATGATGACGTCGCCGGGGACGGCGCGGGTCATCGCCTCGCGGATGGCCTCGGCCATCATCTCGCTGCGGTGCACTTCGGTATAGGGAGCAAGGATTTCCGCGAAGCGCGCTCCGGCATCGCCGATCGTATAGGCGGCGGCGACATTGCCGAAGAACGGAACGCACTCGTCGAGGTTGTCGCCCTTGGGAAGACCGCCGAGAATCCAGTGGATGCGCGGCGCCGGGCTTGGCGGGTACGCCGCCAGCGCGGGCGCGGTCGAAGCCGGATTGGTCGCCTTGCTGTCGTTGATGTAGAGCACGCCGCCTGCCTCGGCCACGCGCTCCATGCGGTGCGGCAGGCCGCTGAAGGTGCGCAGCGCCGGTTGCCATTGCGCGGCGGAAATCCCCAGTGCCTCGACGATCGCGACCGCGACGGCGGCGTTCTGGAGGTTGTGCGGGCCTTGCAGCGAGGGCCAATCCTGCTGGAGCGCCGCCAGATCGCTACCGTCCACCCGGCGCACCGCACCCGGCGCGCGGCGCGCTTCCTCTGCCTCGGCGATATCGGCGGTCTCGCGGTCGCCGGTGCCGAACACCGCCGGACGGTCCGCTGCCTGCATCGCGAACAGGCGCGCCTTGGAGGCGGCATAGGCCGCGAAACCGTCGTAGCGGTCGAGGTGGTCGGGGGTGATGTTGAGCAGCGCGGCCACGTCGCAGTCGAGGCTGCGGGTGAGGTCGATCTGGTAGCTCGACAGTTCGAGCACATAGACACCGCCTTCCGGCAGCGGATCCTCGCCCAGCACCGGCACGCCGATATTGCCGCCGACGCGGGTGGGCACCCCGACGCTTTCGAGCAGGTGATGGACCAGCGAGGTCGTGGTCGACTTGCCGTTGGTGCCGGTGATGCCGACCACGCGGTGCGCGGGCAGGCTTTCACGGGCGAGCGCGAAGAGTTCGATATCGCCGATCACCGGCACGCCGTACCGGCGGGCAGCCTCGGCGATCGGGTGCGTGTTGAGCGGAACGCCGGGTGATACGACGAGGCCGTCGTAGCCGGTCAGGTCCGCCGTGACGGGGTCCGCCAGCTCGATGCTTTCCTCATGGCGCCGGGCGCAGAAAGCCTGGCGCGGCTCCTCGCGCGAATCCCAGGCCATGACATGGGCGCCGCTGGCGAGCAGCGTCTCGACCGCAGTGAGGCCGGAGCGCGCAAGTCCGAGAACCGCGTAGCGCTTTGCGGCAAAGGCGGAGGAGACGATCACGGCCGAGCGCCCCTTATCGCAGCTTGAGGGTGGAGAGGCCGAGGACGGCGAGGACGATCGAGATGATCCAGAAGCGGATCACGACGGTCGATTCCTTCCAGCCCTTCTGCTCGAAGTGGTGATGGATCGGGGCCATGCGGAACACGCGACGGCCTGTGCGCTTGAACCAGAAGACCTGGATGATGACCGAGGCCGCTTCCAGCACGAAGAGACCGCCGACGATGGCCAGCACGATCTCGTGATGCGCGGCAACGGCGATGGCGCCGAGTGCGCCGCCGAGGGCAAGGCTGCCGGTATCGCCCATGAAGACGGCGGCGGGCGGCGCGTTGAACCACAGGAAGGCCAGGCAGGCGCCGATGATCCCGGCGCAGAACACGGCCAGTTCACCCGCGCGCGGAACGTGCGGAATGCCGAGGTAGTTGGCGTAGTCGACGCGGCCTGCAAGGTAGCAGATGATCGCGAAAGTACCCGCCGCGATGATGACCGGCATCGTCGCCAGGCCGTCGAGGCCGTCGGTCAGGTTCACCGCATTGCCCGCACCCACGATCACCACGGCGGCGAAGACGTAATAGAACGGCCCGAGCGGGATGTAGCGGCCCGAGAGGAACGGCACATAGAGGTTGGTGTTGAGCTGGCTGACGATGATGTACGAGGCGATTCCCGCCACCACGAATTCCAGCGCCAGACGCAGCTTGCTCGAAAGACCGGCCGTGCTGCGCTTGGAAACCTTGTCGTAGTCGTCGAGGAAACCGATGATCCCGAAGCCCACCGTCACGGCCACGCAGGCCCAGACGAAGGGGTTGGTCACATCCATGAACAGGACCATCGAACTGACCAGCGCGGTCAGGATCATCAGTCCGCCCATCGTCGGGGTGCCGCGCTTGGCGAGGTGGCTCTGCGGGCCGTCCTCGCGGATCGGTTGGCCCTTGCCCTGGCGCACGCGCAGCATGTTGATGAAGCGCGGCCCGATCAGCAGGCCGAGGCCGAGCGCGGTCATCAGCGCCGCGCCCGAACGGAACGACTGATAACGGAAGAGGTTCGACAGTCCCTCGTAGTGGAACCATTCTGCGATGAGATACAGCATCTTGCGGGGTTTCCCCCTACCCTTCCTGTTTGTCGAGCGCGTTCACCAGGGAAGCCAGGCCCACCGAATTCGAACCCTTGACCAAGATGACGTCATCCTGTTCGAGCCCGAATTCGCGCAGTGCATCGATAGCTTCCCGCACAGTGAGGCAATGCGCGAAGGGCACCGTCTTGCCAAGCGGAAGACCGGCGGATTTCCCCAGTTCCCCTGAATTTCGGCCCGCTTCAAGGGCCTGAGCGAGTGGGGCCATCTCCTCGCCGACCAGCACGGCGTAATCGACGCCCGCCTCGCCGATCGGACCGGCAAGGCCCGCGTGGTAATCGGGGCCGTGGCTGCCCAGTTCCTTCATCGCGCCGAGCACCGCGATCCGGCGATGCGCGGGCGTGCGGCCGAGCTGCTCCAGCGTCGCGCGCATCGAGGCGGGATTGGCATTGTAGCTCTCGTCGATCAGCAGCGCCTTGCCGGAGGGCACGTCGATCTGGAGCCGCGCGCCGCGGCCCGGCAGTCCGCCCATTTCGGCCAGCGCCACGCCTGCGGCGCCGAGGTCGCCCTTCACCCCGCGCACCGCGGCCATGACCGCGAGCGAGTTGATCACATGGTGCTCTCCGGGGGCGGCGACCGTGTAGCAGACCCGCCGGTCGCCCATGTCGATCGTCACCAGCGAGCCGCCGCCGATCGCCGGAACCGCGTCAAGCAACCGCACGTCGGCATCACGCGCCTTGCCGAAGGAGACGACATGCGCCCCGGCAGCGAGAGCCGCTTCCTTCAGCCGGTTGAAATAGGGGCTGTCAGCCGGAATCACGGCGGTGCCGCCCGCTTCCAGCCCTTCGAAGATTTCCGCCTTGGCGTCGGCAATCGCCTCCATCGAACCCAGCATCTCGATGTGGGCGGGCGCGATAGTGGTGATGACGGCCACGTCGGGGCGGACCTGCCGGGTCAGCGCGGCGATCTCGCCCGCATGGTTCATGCCCATCTCGAAAATGCCGAAACGGGCGCGCGCCGGCATCCGCGCCAGGCTGAGCGGGACGCCGACGTGGTTGTTGTAGCTCTTCACCGAACGGTGGGCATCGCCCCGGCTCGCACGGTCGAGCGCGTCGAAGATCGCCTCCTTCACGCCGGTCTTGCCGACCGAGCCGGTCACGCCGATGATCGGCCCACGCGAACGCAGGCGCGCGGCGGCGCCCAGCAGTTCCAGCGCCTCGGTGGTGTTCTCGACCAGGATATGCGGACCATCGACCGGGCGATCGACCACCACGGCCGCCGCGCCCTTGGCGAAAGCGCCTTCGACGAAGCGATGGCCGTCCATGGCCTCGCCCTTGAGCGCGAAGAACAGGTCGCCGGGCTGGACATCGCGGCTATCGATCTCAACGCCGGAAACGGTGAAGTCGGCGCCGCCGGAACCATTCGCCGTGCCCTTGAGTACCCGGGCAAGCGTGGCAGAGTCCCACAGCGAGAGCGGGTGTTCCTCGGCCTCATCGATGGGCCATTCGAGGATCCGGGCTACAGCATTCATCGCACTACCTTCCCTGCGGACCAGACATTTCCCTGGCCACGGTGACGTCGTCGAATGGCAGGACGCGCACGGAGTCGCCGCTGCCGATGATCTGCCCCTGTTCATGCCCCTTGCCGGCGATGAGGACGATGTCCCCACGTCCGGCCTCTGCGATGGCTGCACCGATCGCCTCGCGACGGTCGCCGATCTCCTTCGCACCTTCCCCCATGCCCGCGAGGACCATGGCGCGAATCGCCGCCGGGTCCTCGCCGCGCGGGTTGTCGTCGGTGACGATCGCCACGTCCGCACCCTCGCTGGCTACCCGGCCCATTTCCGGCCGCTTGCCCTGGTCGCGGTCGCCGCCCGCGCCGAACACGACGATCAGGCGCCCTTCCACATGCGGACGGAGCGCCGCGATCGCCGCCTCCAGCGCATCGGGCGTATGCGCATAGTCGACATAGACCGGCGCGCCTACCGAAGAAATCGCCGCGCGTTCCAGTCGCCCGCGCACCGTGACGAGCCGCTTCAGCGCATCGAACGTCCGATGCGCGTCACCGCCGCTGGCCAGCACCAGCCCAGCGGCCACCAGCGAATTGGCGGCCTGATAGGCGCCGATCAGCGGAAGCTCGAGCACGTAGGCTTTGCCCTCGTGCTCGAGCTCCAGCTTCTGGCCGAGTCCGCCCGGCTTGCGACCCGAGAGGCGGATGCCGGTGCCCTTGGCACCAACGGTGAAAGTCTTCAGCCCGCGCTTTTCGGCATGGGCAATGGCCTTGTCGGACCAGACATCGTCGGCCCAGATCACGGCGGTGCCGCCATCGACGACCACTTCGTCGAACAGGCGCATCTTCGCCGCGAAATAGTCGTCCATGTCGGCATGGTAATCGAGATGGTCGCGCGAGAGATTGGTGAAGGCGCCCGCTGCAACGCGCGGCCCTTCGATGCGGAACTGCGAAAGACCGTGGCTCGACGCTTCGTAAGCCACATGGGTCACGCCCTCACGGGCAAGGCCGGTGAGATTGGCGAGGAACGTCACGATATCCGGCGTGGTGAGGCCGGTGGAGACCGTCTCGTCGCTGGTGGTCACGCCCAGCGTACCGATCGAGGCGGCGCGCTGGCCCGCCATGCGCCAGATCTGACGGGTCAGCTCGACCGTCGAGGTCTTGCCGTTGGTGCCGGTGACCGCCACCAGCGTCTCGGGCACCGGCTGGAAGAACGGCGCAGCGAGACGGGCGAAAAGGCGGCGCGGCTCGGGATCGGCAAAATGGACCGCGCCTTCGACCTTGGCATCCGGATGGGCGACCACGGCCACCGCGCCAGCCTCGACGGCCGCGGCGATGTAGTCCTCGCCGTTGAACTTCGCGCCGCGAAACGCGCCGAACACCGTGCCGGGCGCGACCTTGCGATGATCGATGGCAAAGCCGGTCACGTTGGCATCTTCTGCACTGCCCGCGAAGGGAACATCGGCAGCAGCGCAGAGGGCAGTCAATTTCATTCTTCCAGGCTCACTCTTCAGCGGTTCCGGCCGGGATCAGCGGCTTGAGATCGGAAATGTCGATATCGCGGGTCTCGTCGGGCATGATGCCGAGCAGCGGCCCGATGCGCGGGACGACGCGCTGGATCACCGGCGCCGAATTCCACGCGGCGGTGCGCTGGAACGAGGTCGCCTCGGTGCCCTGTGGCTCGTCCATCATCGCGATGACGACATAGCGCGGACGGTCCATCGGGAAGGCCGCGGCAAACGTCGCCACCAGCGAGTGCTTGCGATAGCCGCCGACGCCGGGCTTTTCGGCCGAACCGGTCTTGCCGCCGACGCGGAAGCCCGGCGCATCGGCCTTGCGACCGGTGCCGTAGGACACGATCATGCGCAGGAGCTGGCGCATGCGGGCGCTGGTCGCGGCGGTGAACACCCGGCGCCCGGCCGGAACCTGCGAAGGCTCCAGCTTCTTGAGCGTCGCCGGGCGCCAGATGCCGCCGTTGACCAGCGACGCATAAGCGGAAGCGAGGTGCAGCGGGGTCACGGCGATACCGTGGCCATAGGCAACCGTCATCGTGCGCAGGCGCGGCCATTCGCCGCGCGGCCAGAGCGGGAAACCACGCGCGGGCAGCTCGACGTAGGGACGCTGGTTCATCGCCAGCGATTCCATCGTCTTCTTCAGCCGCTCGCCGCCGAGTTCGTCGGCAATGTGGGCGGTGACCGTGTTCGAGGAGTGGATCAGCGTTTCCAGCACGTTCAGCGAGCTGCCGTAGTTGTGCAGGTCGTGGATCGTGAACTTGCCGACATGGAGCGGCGTGGCGGGCCAACGGCGGCGCAAGTCGGTGATCGTCCCGGCGTCGAGCGCGGCAGCGACGGTGATCGGCTTGAAGGTCGAGCCGAGTTCGTAGACCTGGTTGGTCACGCGGTTGAAGCCGCGCGGCACGTCGCCCGCCTTGGCCTGCTCCTCGGTGATCACCAGGTCGCTGGGCTGGACATGGTTGGGATCGAACGAGGGCAGCGAGGCCAGCGCCAGGATTTCGCCGGTATCGACGTCGAGGATGACGCCCGCCGCGCCCTTGGCCTTGCTGAGCGCCATGCCCTTGCCCAGTTCGTCCTCCAGCGCGCTCTGCACGCGGAAATCGATCGAGAGCGTGGCGGGCTGCGCACGGCCTTCGGGGCTGGTGAGCTGCTTGTCGAAGGCCTGCTCCATGCCGACCTGGCCCTTGCCGAACGTATCGACATAGCCGAGCACCGAGGCCGCCATCGAACCCTGCGGATAGAAGCGCGTGGCTTCCTGCGGGTATTCCAGCGCCGGTTCACCCAAGGCGTGGACCTTGTTGGCATCCTCGGGAAGGATCGACTTGCGCAGATAGCCGGGCTTGTCCGAGGAGAGCTTGGCGATCAGCTCGGCCCGGTCGAGATCGGGGAAGATGCGGATCAGGCCGTCGGCGACTTCGGCGGGCGTGTGGATCAGCGACGAGCCTTCGCTCATCGCCTTGGGGTTGAACCACAGCGAATAGGTACGGAATTCGCGGGCGAGCGGCACGCCGTTGCGATCGACGATCTCGCCGCGCTGGGGCACCAGCAGGTCCGACAGGTCGCCGCCGCGCACCGACGGGCCGGTTACGCCGAGATAGACGATGCGGAAGAACGCCAGCATCCCGATGAGCGTGAACACCCCCAGAATCCACAGCGTGCGCATCTTCGCCGTCAGCAGCGATTGCTGCCGGACGTTGAAAAGCTTGCGCCTGCCGGTCGAGACCGTGGTGGGGACCGCTCCGATCGGGAAGGCCGGAGCGTTCACTGCTGGGCGGCCTCCGCCACTTCGATGCGCGCCAGGCGGCTGCCCAGCGCCGCGGCGTCGCGAGCCATCTGGTCACGCTCGGGATCGCGGTTCTTACCGCCCGTGCCCTTGGGCTCAGGCTGCGAGGCAGCGGCACCGGCCACCGGCGAGACCATCGCCAGCAGACCGCCGTTGTCGGCCGCGCCATCCTCGCCGGTCTTGTCGGCATTGGCATAGCGGATCGGCGCCGGGGCGCCCGGCCCCACCGGCATGCCCAGCGCGGCAAGCTGGCGCTCGCCCTCGATGTACTGGCCCGCGGTCGGCGCCTTGTAGCCGAACTCGACGTCGTTGAGTTCCTTGAGCGCCTGCTGGTTCGAGCGGGTCTGGAACTCGGTTTCCAGGAAGTTGATGTCCTGCTGCACCCAGACGATCCGCTTCTCGGTATCGTGGACCTGACTCTTCACCGCGTTGACGCGCAAGGTGAGGCCGATCGTCAGCGCCCCGCAGACCAGCAGCACGGAAATCCATCCAATCGAATGGACGCGATCGCGAGTGAGGTTCATGGGGCACTCCTGGGGTCTTTACGGCCATCGTGGGCCGCTGTTCTTGGGCCAGACACTTTGGGGGGGGCTTGCGTTCGCACGGCGGCGCGCAGGGTTGCGGATCGGGAACGGGGATTGGCGGCGAGTTCCGCCTCCCCCGGCCGCACGGCCTTGGCCACCTGTTCGAACGTCGCCTGCGGGCCGGAGCCGACTTGCGGCAAGTGCCGCGAAGTGCTCTGCGCCTGCCCGGCGGCGTCGCGCAGGAAGCGCTTCACCTTGCGGTCCTCAAGGCTATGGAAGGTCACCACCGCCAGCCGCCCCCCAGCGCGCAGCAGGGTTTCGGCCCCTTCCATCCCGGCATCGAGTTCGTCCAGCTCTCCGTTCACATGGATACGGATCGCCTGGAAGCTGCGTGTCGCCGGATCCTTCGGCGCGGCAGCCCCCTTGTAATTGGGATTGTAGCCCACGGCCTTGCGGACCACGCGGGCGAGTTCGCCGGTGGTCTCGATCGGACGCGCGGCCACGATCGCCCGCGCCACTCGGCGCGACTGGCGCTCCTCGCCATAGAGGTAGAGCACGTCGGCGATCTGGGCCTCGTCGGCCTCGTTCACGAAATCGGCGGCGGACATCCCGGCCTGGCTCATGCGCATGTCGAGCGGACCGTCGGCCCCGAAGGCGAAGCCGCGCTCCGCCTGGTCGAGCTGCATCGAGGAAACGCCGATATCCATGACGACGCCGTCGACCTCCGCGACGCCGACTTCCTCCAGCCCCGCGACCATTTCCGAGAAACGGCGGGCGTGCAGCACGAGGCGGGGCGGAACCGTGTCCAGTTCCGGCCACTTGCCGCGATTCGCCTCGATCGCAGCGATGGCATCGGGATCGCGGTCGAACGCATGCACGGTCGCGCCAGCGTCGAGCAGGCGGCGGGTATAGCCGCCCGCGCCCAGAGTGCCGTCAACGATGACGTCGCCGCCCTGGGGGTTCAGGGCGGCGACGACCTCCTCAAGGAGCACCGGAACGTGGGGAACGCCCTCGGGTATGGTGCGAGAGGCGCTCATTTCTTCGACGCTTTCTGAAGTTCCTTGGCGGCCAGGCTGCGGCAGGCGGTCTGCGCCGCCTTCCAGCCATCGTCCATTTCGTTGAGGTTTTCCGGGCTCCACACCGTGAAGAAGCGGCCGTTGCCGCGGAAGTAGAGCTGGTCGGTTACGTTTGCGAGCGCGGCCAAGTCCTCGGGCAGGACGAAACGGCCGCTGCCGTCGAACGGCACTTCGTAGGAGGCGTAGATGTCCGCCGCGCGCTTTTCCGCGTCGAAGTCCTTGCCCGCGCGAACGGCCAGGTCCTGCTGTTCGCGGATTTCCTGCTCGAAGTCCTGGATGCGGGAGAGACCGAAGGCGACAAGGCAGGGCCAACGGTCATGGGTGGTCAGGCAGAGCAGGTCCTTGCCGCTCGATTCGCGCACAGTGCCGCGAAATGCATTGGGCAGCACGAAACGGTTCTTGTCGCGTAGCAGCGAGAAGCCCTGTCCGTTGTAGATGAATGGCTGCCCAGCCATGATATCCCTGTTTCGCCCCTAAGCTCGCCTCTCGGGCATGAGAGAACCCCGCCCCGCCGCGCAGTCGCGCGATGAGGTCCGCACCCTGCAAAGAGGACACGACGAGACTCAGCCATTCCGATTGAGATTGCTTTTATAACGGGAATTTTGGGGATTAAAGGGAAATGTGGGGATCGGCGGGAATAAATCGGCGGATTTCTTCGGATTTTCGGCACGGGTCGTCCCGCAGGTGGGCGGGCTGATCGCCGCGTAACTACGAAGATGTCTGATTTTTAACGGGTTTTCCCGTAATTGAGACCGATCCCGGGACTTCCCCGCTCAATCCCCGGTTTCGGTCCAGCCTATCAGCGCCGAGAGGACTTTTCGCCGCAGGGCAAGCACTGCGGGATCATCCGATTCTTCGAGCACGGCGGCATCGGAAATGGCGAAAATCCGCCCCTTTTCGACGGTGCAACGGGCAAGGAGCCCCTCCGCCTCCAGATGACAGCGGCCGGGCTCATCCCCGACCGTCCCCACGATCCCGGATTTTCCCGGATCGCCACCGCGATCCCCACCGGTCCCGTGCTTCCCCGAAAATCCCGGAGACGATGCACTCTCCCCGGAATTCCCCGAAAGACGGAAACGTCCGGCAAGGTTCACCGGAATCGTGCCTAGCACGGTCCCGACCATGCGCTCACCGGCAGGCTGGGCCTCGTCGAATTCCAGCCGCAAGCCCCAGCGCGCGAGGATCGGCGATAGCAGCACGGTGTCCTGCGGCCTGCGCGGATCGCCAAGGGCATACCGGGTCGGCGCGGTCAGCAGCGGGTCGGCGAAGAGCAGGACCCTGCCCCCTGCCCTTACCCAGCGGTCCAGCGCGACGTTCTCCTGCGGCGAAAGCGGACGGGGCTGCGCGAGCACCAGCAAGGCACCGCGCGGGAGCCTGTCCGTCAATGTGTCGAGCGGGTGCAGCGCCCCGGCAGCCGACAGGACCGCCAGCGCCCAGTGCCGGGGCCGCTCCTTTTCGAGCAGTTCGCGGATGTCGCCGCTCTCGCCCCAGACGATCGGCAGGCTGGTATAGAGGCCGATCTCGCGCCCGGGCGAGGCAGAAGGCTGCGAATCGCCGCAACCGGCGAGCGCCAGGATACTCGCCAGCAACAGGGCAGCGCTTGGCTTACTGAACGGCCGCGCCGCTCGCTTCGGCATCTGTAGCTGTCGAAGATCCGGCAGTAGGGGCCGGGGTCGGACTGGGATCGGAGGCGGGCACTACGCCGATATCCGCGAGCGGATCGCTGGCGGCCTTCTTCGGCTTGGCGTCCACCGCGACGACCTGCTGGATCGGGTCGGCCGTATCGATGAGACGTGTGCGATCGTTGATGATGTTCGCGAGACCCACGATCAGGAGCATGGCGCAGAGGCCGAACAGCCCGACCTGCAACCTGTGGACGGCCTGAGACCGCAGCTCACGCGCCGTCGGCGGCACGAAGTGCTGCGGGGCGGTGATCGGTTCGACCATCGTATGCCCGGCCAAATTAGGCGGAATGTGTCCTGCCATCGACAGACCGTTTACCTCAGGATTGCAGCCAGGGGAAGACGGGCAGGTTCTTCGACTTCAACCATTCCGGATTGTACAGCGACGAGAGGTAGCGGAAACCGGTGTCGCACAGGATCGTGGCCACGCGTGCGTCACTCTTGCCTTCGGCCACCAGCTTGCGGCCCAGCGCGATCGCGCCCGCGACATTGATGCCCGAGGACAGGCCGAGGCAAAGCCCCTCTTCCGACAGCAGGCGGCGCACCCATTCGAGACCTTCCTCGTCCGAGATGCGGAACTGAGTATCGATCGGTGCGCCTTCGAGATTGGCGGTGATGCGGCCCTGTCCGATACCCTCGGCCACCGAATTGCCCTCGGCCTTGAGTTCGCCGTGCGCGTAATAGTTGTAAAGCGCGGCGCCGTGCGGATCGGTGAGCGCGATCGTGATGTTCTCGTCGAAGGCCTTGAGGCCGAGACCGGTGCCCGCGATCGTGCCGCCGGTGCCCGCCGCGCAAGTGAAGCCGTCGATGCGGCCTTCCATCTGCTGCCAGATTTCCGGCGCGGTGCTTTCGATATGCGCCTTGCGGTTGGCGATATTGTCGAACTGGTTGGCCCAGATCGCGCCCGGCGTC
The DNA here is from genome assembly GCF_036820275.1 of Novosphingobium sp. Taxonomy (GTDB): domain Bacteria; phylum Pseudomonadota; class Alphaproteobacteria; order Sphingomonadales; family Sphingomonadaceae; genus Novosphingobium. The sequence goes on along the minus strand of NZ_DAISLT010000004.1, from coordinate 205,062 downwards.
TCTTCGGCGAGGCGGCGCGAGGTATGGACGAAGTGGCCCGGGTTCGAGAACGGCGCGGCCGGAACCAGCACCAGCTCGGCGCCGAGCGCGCGCAGGGTGTCCATCTTTTCGCGCGACTGGGTCTCGGGCATGACGATGATGGTCTTGTAGCCCAGCGCATTGGCGACGAGCGCAATGCCGATGCCGGTATTGCCCGCCGTACCCTCGACGATGGTGCCGCCGGGCTGGAGCAGGCCCTTCGCCTCGGCGTCGCGCACGATCCACAGGGCTGCGCGGTCCTTTACCGAGGCGCCGGGATTCGCGAATTCGCACTTGCCCCAGATCTCGCAGCCGGCCGCTTCGCTCGGGCCCTTGAGCAGGACGAGCGGGGTGTTTCCGATGAGGTCGAGAGTGGCGCGCTGGGGGATGGGTGCAGTCATGGCCGCACAGGTAGGAAGTCCGGCGGAAAGGCGCAAATGATTTGCAGAGTTTTTTGAGCACGCCATTCGACCGGAGCGAATGGCGTGCAACGCAAAACGGCCGGATAGCCGTTTTGCGTGACCGTCAGGTCATCGAAAAATCAATCTTCCTGCGCGATCGTGACCTTGCAGCCTTCGAGCGCCGCGGTCACCGGAACCTGGCACGACAGGCGCGAGAATTCGTTGCGGTGGTCGGAGCTGTCGAGCAGGTCGTTCTCGTCCTCGCTCATTGCGGGAAGCTTGTCGACGAAGGCCGGATCGATATGTACGTGGCAGGTCGCGCAGGAGCAGCAGCCGCCGCAGAGGGCCAGAAGCTCGTCGAAACCGCCGTCGCGGATCGTTTCCATCAGGGTGCGGCCTTCGACGGCCTCTACGGTGGATTCTTCGCCCGATTGATTGATGACGATGATCTGCGGCATTCTCGTCGATCCCCTTGGTGATAGTGCATGCAGGACAACATGCTTGTCATGGCTTTTGACGCCGGCTGCTAATGGCTGGCACCTCCTTTTGCAAGGTAATCGACATATGGGCTTGAGCGCTGACGCACTGAAACTGGGCCTCGACGCCATTGCCGCGAAGGAACCCGCGATCGCCCGTGCGCTGGATGCCGCAGGCTATCCCGAACCGCGCATAAGGCCGACCGGCTATGCCACCCTGCTGCGCACGATCGTCGGCCAGCAGGTCTCGGTGGCGGCGGCGGCATCGGTGTGGAAGCGGCTGGAGGACCTCCTTGGCGAGGGCATCGCGCCCGAGACCCTGCTGGCCGCGGAATTCGAGGCCCTGCGCAGCTGCGGCCTGTCGCGCCAGAAGCAGGGCTATGCCCGCAGCCTCTGCGAACTGGTGGCCGCCGGGACGCTAGACCTGGAAAATCTCCCCGAAGACGACGAGGAGGCAATCGCCCAGCTCGTGCGGATCAAGGGCATCGGCCGATGGTCGGCAGAGGTCTATCTGCTGTTCGCGGAAGGCCGGACCGACATCTGGCCTGCCGGAGACCTCGCGGTTCAGGCCGGGCTGCACAAGATCTTCGCGCTGGAGGCAAGGCCCAGCGAGAAGGAAGCACGGGATCTGGCCGAACCCTGGCGCCCCTATCGCGGCGCGGCGGCGATCTTCACCTGGCATTGCTACAACAACCCCGCGCTCTGAGGCGCGCCGGTTTCAGGTTCCGGTTTTCAGGCGTCGGGCGCGATCGCGTCGATGAAGCGGGCCATGTCGAGGTCGCGTTGGCTGACGCCACCGGCATCGTGCGTGGTCAGCGTGATCTCGACCCGGTTGTAGACGTTGAACCACTCGGGGTGGTGATCGACCTTGTCGGCCTGGATCGCCACGCGGGTCATGAAGCCGAAGGCCGCGTTGAAGTCCGCGAACTTGAGCTTGCGCACCAGGGCGAGGCCATCCTCGCGCAAGTCCCAGGCGGGCAGTGCGGCCAGTGCTTCTGCGCGCTGGGCATCGGTAAGGCGGGCTATCGACATGGGATCACTCCGTAAAGCGGCGGCCAGCTTGGCACCTCGGCGGCTTTCCACTATCGCCTCCTCCCATGCAAGGGGCCTCCATCGCCATCGACGATCTCGCCTGTCGGCGCGGCGACCGGCTGCTGTTTCGCGGCGTCTCGCTGCGACTGGAAGCGGGACAGGCCCTCCAGATCACCGGCCGCAACGGCATCGGCAAGTCGAGCCTGCTGCGGATCGTCGCCGGTCTTGCCCCTGCCTTTGCCGGAACCGTGGCCAGCGAAGGTGCGATCGGCCTCGTGGACGAACGCCCGGCGCTCGATCCGTCGCTGACGCTGGGTGGGGCGCTCGCATTCTGGCGCCGGATCGACGGGGATGAGGAAGAGAACCGCCATCTCGCCCGGCTCGGCCTCGAAGGCCTGCTCGACGTTCCCGTGCGCTACCTTTCGACCGGACAGAAGAAACGCGCCGCGCTCGCCCGCCTGCTCGGACAGAGGGCAGACATCTGGTTGCTGGACGAACCGCTCAACGGCCTCGACACCCATGCCGTGACCCTCGCCGAAACGCTGGCCGCCGAACACTGCGCCGAGGGCGGTATCGCGCTGATCGCCTCGCACCAGCCCTTCTCGCTGGCGGGCATGAAGACGCTTGCGCTCGCGGAGCACGCGGCATGACCGGCCAATTCTGGCCGCTGCTGAAGCGCGACCTTGCCCGCCTGCTGCTTGGTGGACGGGGCGGCGGGGCGCTGCTGCCGATCCTGTTCTTCCTCTGCGTGGCGATGCTCTACCCCTTCGCAGTCGGCCCCGACGCAGCGCTGCTTGCCCGAACCGGCGGCGGGGTGATCTGGGTGGCCGCACTGCTCGCCGCGATCCTGCCACTCGACCGACTCGTCGAACCCGACATCGATCTCGGCCTGTTCGATCAGTGGACCCTGCGCGGCATTTCCGAGGAACTGGTGATCACGGTGCGGGTGCTCGCCCACTGGCTGAGCTTCGGTCCGCCGCTGATGCTGGCCGCCCTTCCCGCCGCCGCCCTGCTCGGGCTGGACGGCCATAGCCTGCTCACCGTCGAGATCGGCCTGCTGGCGGGAACCCCCGGCCTCGCCGCGCTCGGCGTGACGGTGGCGGCGCTGACGGCAGGGCTGCGCGGCGGCGCCGCGCTGGGCGGACTGCTGGTCATCCCGATGGCCGTCCCAGTCCTGATCTTCGGCGCCGGAAGCCTCGGCACCGGCGGCGAGAGCGGCCTCGCCTTGACCGCCGCCGCCAGCCTCGTCCTGCTTGCCATCGCGCCTTTCGCGGGCGGCGCTGCCGTACGCGCGGCGAGAGGCTGAGCGGGAAGCGTTTTATCGCCGAGGCGGTTGGCCCAGCCTCGCCATGCCGACCATAGTGCCCTCGGATCCGCAAAGCCGGACGCTTATCGGGACGAGGGGTAATGGCGATGATCGAGGTAATTTCAGGCCCGGTGAAGTTCGACACGGCCGCGCGAGAGGCACAGACGATCGCGGGCGGCCCTCGCTATGCGCCGCTGCGCCTCGATGAAGTAAGCCCCGAGGGCCAGGAACAGGTCGATGCGATTCGCGCCGCCTTTCAGATCCCCGAAAGCCGCCCCTTCCCCGACGTCAGCCTCATAACCCTGCGCCATCCCGGCATGTTCAAGGGCCAGATGGTGCTGGGAATCGAACTGGCCGCCAAAGGCGCGATTCCGGGGCGCGAGCGCGAACTGATGATCCTGCGCCTCGCCCTCCTCGCCCGCGCGCCGTTCGAGTGGTGCGAACATGTGGATATCGGCAAGGCCTTCGGCATTACCGGCGAGGAAATCGAACGGGTGATCGCCGGTTCCGCCGCGCCCGACTGGAGCGAGCACGAATCGGCGATGCTGCGCGCCGTGGAGGAACTCGTGGCCGACCACTGCATGAGCGATTCGACCTGGGATATCCTCGCGAGGACCTGGAACGAGAAGCAGATGCTTGAAGTGCCGATGCTGGTCGGCGCCTATCTGATGACGGCGATGCAGCAGAATTCCCTGAAAATTCAGCCGAAAGGCGGGTTCGACTACCGCTGAATCCCGCACCGAGCGATTCGCCGGGCAGAGATAGCCTCCGAATCGCCGATTCGAATCGACCCGATTCGATCCTGTCCGGATGGCCGTCATTCCATGGCCGACCGCCTTTCCGGGGGAAAAATGTCGCCCTTTTTTCTGCACGGTTCGCCGGCCCGCAGGCGCGCAAGCGCTGTGGGTAAATCCGGCACAACTCCGGTATAACCTCAGCAAAACCACTGGATTTTCGGGGAAAAAGTGGGCCGGGGCGCTCTCTCGCGCTTAGCGTGAGATCGCCCCGGCCCAGTCGACAGGAAGGGCAGGACGGCGCCCCATGACAAGCGCCGGCCCTAGGTCCTTGGTGCAGACTTGACGGGCAAGACAAGCTGCGTAGACATAGCTAATGATAATCATTCTCAAGTGCAAGCCCATGGAGAACAGGCATGTATCAATATGTCGATCGCCCGCTTAATTCGCTCGACGAGGGATGCCGTTTCCTGGTCTGGTCCATGCGGGCCTGGGTCACGACTCTGGGCCGCCGCCAGTGCCCCGCGGAGGCGCTGGCGCCCGCTTTCGCCAAGTGGCGGATGATCGGCGGACTCCGGCCCTTCCACCGCTCCATGCTGCTGTTCAACCGCGACGCGCTGGAAACCTTCGCCTTCTGCCCCATGGCATGCAGCCACGTATCCGAGCACGAGGCGGTGATTCTCGAACTCATCACCTCCCTGCGCGACCGCGGCCCCCAGCAGACACGCGACACACTGGAGATGGTCATCTCGGAAGACAGCGTGGGCGACATGCTGGAGACGCTCTCCAAGCTCGGCGCGGCGATGGCGATTGCGGGAATCTTTCCGGGCGAGCCGGTCGCGGCGAAGAATTTGCGGCATTGAAGGACAAGGGAAAAGCAGGGGCCATCGCCCCTGCACCCCGTTACCGTCTAGGTCACGCGGACCGGCAGCCTCGTGCGCCCATGGCTGCGTCGGAAGACATATTGGCTGCGCCGCAAGGAATGCGCACCGGGTAGGTGGCACGCAAGGTCGACATTCCGAGGGTCCGGGGGATCATCCCCCGGAATCTTCTCTTCGTCTTAAGCCCCGATCAACTCCCGCCCAATCAACATCCGCCGGATCTCGTTCGTCCCCGCACCGATATCGAGAAGCTTGGCGTCGCGCAGATAGCGCTCGACCGGCCAGTCCTTGGTATAGCCCGCGCCGCCGAGCGCCTGCACCGCCTCGCCCGAGACCCGGAAGGCGTTCTCGCTGGCGAGCAGGATCGCCCCCGCCGCATCGAAGCGCGTGGTCTGTCCGGCATCGCAGGCCCTCGCGACCGCGTAGACATAGGCCCGCGCCGATTGCAGCGCGACGTACATGTCCGCCACTTTGGCCTGCATCAGTTGGAACGTGCCGATGGCGGTGCCGAACTGGCGGCGCTCGCGGACATAGGGGATCACGGTGTCGAGGCAGGCCTGCATGATGCCGATCTGCAAGCCTGCGAGCACCACGCGCTCGTAGTCGAGGCCGCTCATCAGCACTTTCACGCCGCCATGCAGCGGACCCATCACGTTTTCCGCAGGCACGAAGCAGTCGTCGAACACCAGTTCGCAGGTGGGCGATCCGCGCATGCCCATCTTGTCGATCTTCTGGCCAATCGAGAAGCCGGGCATATCCTTTTCGATCAGGAAGGCAGTGATACCTTTCGAACCGGCCTCGGCATCGGTCTTGGCGTAGACGACCAGCACCTCCGCATAAGTGCCGTTGGTGATCCAGAACTTGGTGCCGTTGAGCCGGAACCCGCCCTCGACCGCATCCGCGCGCAGTTTCATGCTGACCACATCGGAGCCTGCGCCGACTTCGGACATGGCGAGGCTGCCGACGTGTTCGCCGGAAATCAGCTTCGGCAGATACTTCGCTTTCTGCGCGTCGTTGCCCCAGCGGCGGATCTGGTTGACGCAGAGGTTGGAGTGCGCGCCGTAGGACAGCCCTACCGAGGCCGAAGCGCGGCTTACTTCCTCCACCGCGATCACATGCTCCAGATAGCCCAGGCCGGTGCCGCCCCACTCTTCCTCGACCGTCAGGCCGTGGAGGCCGAGTTCGCCCATGGCGGGCCAGAGTTCGCGCGGGAACCAGTCCTCGGCGTCCACGCGGGCGGCGAGCGGGGCAATCTGCTCGTCGGCGAAGCGGGCGACGCTTTCGCGGATCATCTCGGCGCTTTCGCCCAGTGCGAAATCGAAGTCGGGGGTGGCTTTCATCTCTTCTTCCCAAAACGCACGGCCCGCGTTCCTGCGGCCTTTCCTGGAGAGATTATCGGAACCCCATGACGCAAACAAATTGAAACTTACACGACCTTTGAATAGATTTTCCCAATGATAAAGCGCGCGCATATCCGGCATTTCCTGGCGGTTGCCGATTCCGGCAGCTTCAAGCAGGCGGCGGCGCGGCTCCATGTGACCCAGCCGACCGTCTCGACGAGCATCGCGGAACTGGAAAAGCTGGTCGGCTCCCCGCTGTTCGTGCGCGACCGGCGCCATGTGCGGCTGACCGAGGCGGGCGGCGCCTTTCTGCCGATCGCCCGCGATCTCGAGGCCGGTTTCCGCCGCGCAGACCAGTTCGGCCGCCCCGTGCAGGAACAGTGGCCGGGCCTCAGACTTGGGGTGATCCCCACGATTTCCGGGCCGATGCTGGAATGCGTGGCCCGCGAACTCTCGCGCGATTTCGGGATCGAGCTGGTCGAAGGCGACGACCGGGATCTGCGCAGCCAACTCGCCAGCGGCAAGATCCAGCTCGCGCTGACTTTGCTGGACGACAGCGACGGGGACGAAAACGTCCATCCACTGCTGGAGGAACCTTACGTCCTCGTCATGCCCGCCGCGCACCGCTTTGCCGGAATGAAGGAGGTTTCGCCGCAGGATCTCGCCGGAGACATCATGATCGCGCGGCGGTCCTGCGAGGTGCTGCAAAGGACCAGCCGTTTCTTCACCGATGCCGGAGTGCGCCCGCGCTTTGCGCTGCGCAGCGAGAACGAGGACCGCTGCATGAGGATGGTTGCGGCGGGCCTCGGCGTGACGGTGGCACCGCGTTCGCTCGCGCCTGCGGGAACGGCAACGGCCGGGATCGTCGGTTATGGATTGAAACGCAGACTGGGTGTGGTTCGCGACACGGCCTTGCCCGAAGAGGCAAAGGAAAGACTGACCACGACGCTGGAGATCGTCGCTGCCAGCCTTTCCCTTCCCAGGCCCTGAACCTCGAGATTCGATCCGGCCGCCCACCCTTCGTGGGTGGTGCGACAAGTCCGATAGTGTCTTGCAACCCCGTCAATATGACCCCTTGCAGGCCCCATCCTGCAAGCGGGGGCGCCACTGCGAGCGGGGTCCCTTTTTACACCCGTCCGCAGGAATGCGCCCCCAGCCGTCATGCAACGACGAACCTTCCGCGACCTCGTTGGGAGGAGAAATCGCTTCCGGTATCGCATTGCACGTTTCGGCGTTGCCCTATGCGTAAAGTCCTGACACGATACGCGCAAACGCAATGAATTCGCCGAAGCGTTGCAAAAATTAGAGCAGGTCCAGAGCGCCCGATTCATGCCGGTATTCTCACGCTTCCTTCGATACTTCCTGGCCGTCGGCCGCCTCGGCTCGATCCGCCGGGCGGCGGACGAATTGAACGTCTCGGCCTCCGCGATCGACCGCCAGATCCTCAATGCCGAAGCCCAGCTCGGCCTGCCCCTGTTCGAGCGCCTGCCGACCGGACTGCGCCTCACCGCCGCCGGGGAGATGATGATGGCCTCGGGCGTGCAATGGCAGCAGGATCTCGCGGGACTGCGGGCACGGGTGGAGGACTTGCGCGGCCTCAAGCGCGGTCATGTCGACATCGCCGTGATCGATTCGCTGGCGCGCGGACACGTCCCGGCCACGATCCACGCGATCCAGCAGCGCTATCCCGGCATCACCATGGGCGTGCGCGTTCTCGGCAACGACGCGGTGCGCCGCGCCGTGATCGACGGCGAAGTCGATTTCGGCATTCTGTTCGAGCCACAGTCCTACCGCGAACTTTCGGTCCGCGCCTTCACCGAAGTCGTGCTCGGCTTCGTCACCCCGCCCGATCACCGGCTGGCAAAAGCGCCCGCCGCACGCTTCTCGATCTGCGCCGAAGAGCCGATGATCGTCCCCGCCGCGCCGCTCGCGGTCCACCAGCAGATCGCCGTGCTCGAAGGTGCGACCGGGGTGACGCTCGACCGGCGGGCCAGTTCGGACAATATCGAGACGATCACCGCCCTCGTCCTGCAAGGCGCCGGGATCGGCGTGCTAACCTCGCTCGACGTGCGGACCGAAGTGCAGCGCGGCCTGCTCGCCTTCACCCGCATCTCCGATTCGCTGCTGCGCCCCATGACGCTGGCGCTCTGCACCGCCACGGCCCGAACCCCGTCCTACGCCGCCGCCATGGTACTGGGCGAATTCGAGACCGGCTTCGCCCAGCTCGGTCATTCGGTTTCAGGCACTTAGCCCCACGCGCGCCCGGACGCATCCGCCCCCGCGCTTCGCGCAATTGCAGATTTCGGGCAAAACCGATAAGCGGAGGCGCTTCCTCCCCACATTCCCGTTCAGGACGTGCCCGCTATGAGTGAAGCTTCCGAGCCGCAGCTCCATTTTCTCGAATACTACGAAGACTTCCTCGCCAAAGTCCGCCAGCTCTCGCGGCAGGTGCAGAATAACGACTGGCAGCCCGATTTCATCATCGGCCTGGGCCGCGGCGGACTGGTTCCGGCGGTCTATATCTCGCACCAGCTTTCGCTGCCGATGCTGTCGATCGACCACTCCGCCAAGATCCCCGGCTTCGCCGACGAACTGCTGGCCAGAGTCGCGGCGATGAGCGCGGAAGGCACGCGCATGCTGTTCGTGGACGACATCAACGACACCGGCGGCACCATCGAATATATCCGCAGCCAGCTGACCCAGGGCGGCGGCGATCACGACAACCTGCGCTTCGCGGTGGTCATCAACAACAAGAGCTCCAAGGTCGAAGTCGATGTCTGGGCAGACGTGATCGACCGGGCCGACGACAAGCGCTGGTTCGTGTTCCCGTGGGAGTCGGTCGGCACGCGCGAGAGCATCGTCGAAGAGGCGCTTTCGGTGCCGGAGCGGTTGGCCTGAAGGTTTAAGGTTTGAAGTTTAAGGAAAGACGCAGGGGTTAACACCCCTGCACCCCATTACCGTCCAGGTCACGCGGACCAACGCCGTTGCGCACCCATGGCTGCGCCGGGAGACTTATTGGCTGCGCCGCAGGGAGCGCACCACCGGCCAGGTAGCGCGCGAGGTCGACATTCCGAGGGTCTGGGGGATCATCCCCCAGGACTTCCTCTTCTCTTCAAAATCCTTTTCAACTCTTCATCATCTCGATCCGCGAGCGCCAGCATCGCCCGGTACGGATCTCCCTCAAGCCCGAGCACCTGCGCGAAAGCAGGCTCCGTCTTGGCCCCTGCCCGCCGCGCCGTCATGACTGCCGCGCGCAGCCCTTCACCGCCCAGCTCCAGCAGCCGCGCCTCGACCGCGAAGTGCCGCCAGCCGTGCTGCTCCTGCACCGGCAGGGCCTGCCCGAAGACCTCGAACGGGGTGCCCGCGACCGAAAACGCCGCGACCACCGGGCGAGCCGCCTTCTGCCACTGCCACATCGCGAAATGTTCGAAGTCGCGGCAGGTCTCCCACAGGGCCTCGGCGAAAACCTGAGCATCGGGGGCGTGGCAGAGCACGTCGATATCGCTTCCGGGCACGGCAAGGCCGAGCGGGAAAGTTCCGGCCACATGGGGATCGAAGCGGGCGAGCCGCGTCAGGACGCCGCTCGCCGCCAGTGCCGCCTGCCAGTCGGTCAGCGGTGGGTCTCAAGGTAGGCGTCTAGACGGCCGAGGTGCTCCGCCACGGCTTCGGCGGGCAGGAACGAGCCGGTGAAGCTGTTGCGCGCGAGAGTGGCGAGGGCATCGCGGTCCAGCCCGCGCGCGGCGGCGATGGCGCGGTAGTTGTCGGCCACGTAGCCGCCGAAGTAGGCGGGGTCGTCGGAGTTGACGGTGGCTTTCAGGCCCTGCGCGAGCATCGCGTCGATCGGGTGGTCGGCGAGGTCGTCCACGACGCAGAGCTTGTGGTTGGAGAGCGGGCAAACGGTGAGGGTCATTTCCTCGCGCACCAGCCGCTCGATCAGGGCCGGGTCTTCGAGCGCGCGGTTGCCGTGATCGATGCGGTGGACGCCGAGTAGGTCGAGCGCCTGGTGGACATATTCGGGCGGGCCTTCCTCGCCGGCGTGGGCGGTGATGCGCAGGCCCTTTTCGCGCGCGGCGGCGAAGACGCGGGCGAACTTCTCGGGCGGATGGCCCAGTTCGGAGGAGTCCAGCCCCACGGCCTCGATCCGGTCGAGCCAGGGTTCGGCTTCGGCCAGGGTGGCGAAGGCGGCGTCCTCGGACAGGTGGCGCAGGAAGGAGAGGATCAGGCTGCTCGACATGCCGTGCTCGGCGCGGGCGGCCTCCATGGCGGAGAGCAGGCCCTCGATCACTTCGGAGAACGGCACGCCGCGATCGGTGTGGGTCTGGGGATCGAACATCAGTTCCGCGTGGACAACCCCGTCCGCCGCGGCCCGCGCGAAGTAGGCTGCGGCGAGGTCGTGGAAGTCCTGCCGGGTCAGCAGCACGTTTGCGCCGGCGTAGTAGATGTCGAGGAAATCCTGGAGGTTCGAGAAATCATAGGCCGCGCGCACCTCTTCCACCGTGGCGAAGGGGATCGAGACGCCATTGCGCTCCGCCAGTGCGAACATCAGTTCGGGTTCGAGGCTGCCTTCGATGTGGAGGTGAAGCTCCGCCTTGGGCAGGCCGGCGATGAAGGTGTCGAGGTCGGTCATGTCATGTTCCTGTTCCAGGCGCATTTGCCCAGCAGATATGTGCGCATCGCGGCGCGGTCGTCGCCCAGCACCTGCAACGCGAAGAGGCGCTGCGCAAGGTCGGTGTCGCGGGTGCGGCGTGCGAGGAGCGGCGTGGCGGCCGTATCGAGCACCACGAAATCGGCCTCCTGCCCCGGTTCGAGGCGGCCCACCCGGTCACCGATGTGCAGAAGATCTGCGCTGCCCGCCGTCGCCAGCCAGAGCGCGCGGAAGGGATCGAGGGCCAGTTCCTTCAGCTGCGCGGCCTGATAGGCGAGGCCCTGGGTGTGCAGCAGCGAGAACGTCGTCCCCGCGCCGACGTCGGTGCCGAGGCCGAGGCGTAAGGCGTGGCGCTGCGCCTGCGCGAAATCGAAGCAGCCGGAACCGAGGAAGAAGTTGGAACTCGGGCATACCGCGATCCCGGCGCCGGTTTGGTGCAGGCGCCGGCAGGAGCGGTCCGGCAGATGGATGCCGTGCGCGAAGACCGAGCGGGGGGTGACGAGGCCGAAGCGGTCGTAGACGTCGAGGTAGTCCGCCGCTTCGGGAAAGCGCTCCGCCACGGCGGCGCATTCGCGGCGGTTTTCGGCAAGGTGGGTGTGCATCAGCACGTCGGGATGCCCGGCCAGCAGCGCACCGGCATCGGCCAGTTGCGCATCCGACGATGCAAGCGCGAAACGCGGCGTCACCGCATAGCCGAGCCTGCCGCGGCCGCGCCAGCGGCGGATCAGCGCCTCGCTTTCGGCGCGGCCCGAGGCGGGGGTGTCGCTCAGCCCTTCCGGCCCGAGGTCCATCAGCACTTTGCCGGAGATCACCCGCATGTCCCGCGCCAGCGCCGCCTCGAACAGGGCATCCACCGACTGCGCGTGGACGGTCGGGAAGACGAGCGCGCTGGTCGTGCCGTTCCTCAGCAGTTCGTCAAGGAAGAAGGCGGCGACGGCATCGGCGTGGGCCTTGTCGGCGAAGGCCTTCTCGGCGGGGAAGATGTGCCGCTCCAGCCAGTCGAGCAATTGTTCGCCGTGTGCGGCGATGCGGTCGGTCTGGGGGTAGTGGACATGGGCATCGACGAAGCCGGGCACGACGAGGCCGGGCAGCGTTTCCACCGGGACCTGCGGGAAGCGTCCGGCAAGTTCGGCATAAGGCCCGCGCGCGACGATAATGCCGTCTTCCACGACCAGCAGCCCGTCCGGCTCGTGGCGGACCGCTTTGGGGTCATCCGTGGGATCGCGGGAAACCGAGAGGATTTCGGCGCGAAAGGCGTGGATCATCCGCCAGCGAGCCACACGAAGCGCGCGACGAAGACCAGCGCAAGCACCAGCAGGAACCAGTCCTTCCGCTCGATCGTGCCGCGCACCAGCTTGAGCAAAGCATGGGCGGTAATGCCGAAAGCGAGGCCGTTGGCGATCGAGAAGGTGAAGGGGATCATTGCCACGGTCAGGAAGGCCGGGATCGCCGCCAGCGGATCTTCCCACTGCACTTCGGTCAGCGGCAGCAGCATCAGGCCGCCGACGACGATCAGCGCGGGGGCAGTCGCCGCCAGCGGAATGATCTGGGCATAGGGCGCGACGAACAGGGTCGCGAGGAACAGCAGGCCGGTAACCACCGCGGTCAGGCCGGTGCGGCCGCCCGCCTGCACGCCCGCCGCGCTCTCGACATAGCTGGTCACCGTGCTGGTGCCCGCCATCGAGCCGACGATGGTGGCGGCGGCGTCGGTCACGAGAATGCGGTTGAGGCGCGGGATCTTCCCGTCCCGGTCAATCAGCCCGGCCCGCTTGGTGACGGCGACGAGTGTGCCGATATTGTCGAACAGGTCGACGAACAGGAACACGAAGAGGATCTCGAACAGGCCGAGGCCGTGGCTGCCGGAGAGGCCGAACACGCCCGCAAGGTCCAGCTTGAGGGCGGTGCCGGTCAGGGCCTCCAGCGAATAGGGCTCGGGATGCACCGAGACGAGACCGCAGAGCCAGCCCAGCGCGGTCGTGGCGAGGATCCCGATCAGCATCGCCCCGCGCACGTTCCACACGGAAAGCGCGCCGATCAGCACCAGCCCGAACAGCGCCAATGCGGCGCCGGGGGCCTTGAGGTTGCCCAGCGCGACGAACGTGGCGGGATCGGCCACGACGATGCCGGCACTCTTGAGGCCGACGAAGCCGATGAACAGCCCGATCCCGCCCGCGACCGCCGCAAAGAGATACTGCGGGATCGAGGAGATGATCAGCTGCCGTACGCCGGTTACCGTCAGCGCCAGGAAGGCCACGCCCGAAAGGAACACGCAGCCCAGCGCCACCGGCCAGGGCACGCCCATCTGCTGGACGACGGTAAAGCTGAAATAGGCGTTGAGACCCATGCCCGGCGCCAGTGCCAGCGGCGTATTGGCGACGAGACCCATGAGGATCGAGGCAAAGGCGGCCGCGAAACAGGTCACCGCCGCCACCGAGGCCACCGGCATCCCCGCCGCGCCGAGGATCGCCGGGTTCACCAGCACGATGTAGGCCATCGTCAGAAACGTCGTCGCGCCTGCGAGGACTTCGGTGCGGGCATCGGTGCCGCGTGCGCTCAGCGCGAAGCGGCGTTCCAGCAGGCCCGTCGGTTCGGTCTCGGTCTGGCTCGGCATTGCGTCCTGTTCGTCCCTGAAGCGTCTGATGGCTGGGACATGTCCTATCGGCAATTGCCGGGGGCTGCGCAATATCTCCCTGATCTGCCCCCGGCTAGGTACGCTCCGCAACCCACTCGCGGCGCAGGGCAGGACCGGCGAGGCTCATCAGCAAGGCCGCCAGCAGATAGAGGCCCAGCCCCAGCAGCATCGAATAGCGCAGCGATTCCGCGCCGTAGACCGGCGCCAATGCCTTCGACAGCGCGCCCAGCGCATAGATGCCGCCGCCCAGCCCGATCAGGTTGTTGATGAGCAGGAACAGCGCCGAAGCCGTCGCCCGCGCGGGCGGCTCGACCAAGTGCTGGACCGCGCTCGTCACCGGCCCCAGCCAGACATAGGCAAGCGCCTGCGGAACCAGGAACAACAGGAAGGCGAGCGGCACGCTGGAGGTCCAGATTCCGCCCGCGAAGAGCGGCACGGCCACGACATAGGCCATGGCCGGGACCCGGCCGTACCAAGCGCGGTCGGCCTTGCCGAGACGGTCCGCCAGCAGCCCGCCCATCAGCACGCCCACGGTCCCGCCGATCAGCAGCACCGCACCGAGGAACCAGGATGTCTCGACGAGATCGAGCTTGAAGCTGCGCTGGAGCAGGCTCGGCAGCCAGAAGGCGAGACCGTAGCCCAGCATCGAACTGGACGCAGCACCAAAGCTCAGCAGCCAGAACGCGCGCTTGCGGGCGAGCAGCGCGGCGACTTCGCCGAAGCGGATCGTCGGGGCGGTCGTCGCGGGGCCGATCCCTCCCCCTTTGGACTTGTCCTTGACCACCAGCTTGAACAGCGGCGCGATCAGCAGTCCGGCGAGGCCCACGACAACGAAAGCCGCGCGCCAGTCCACCCGCGTCGCGACATAGCCGCCCGCCAGCACGCCTGCCGCCGAGCCGAGCGGAATGCCCAGCGAATAGACCGAGAGCGCGAAAGCCCGCCGCTCGCTGGGGAAGTGGTCGCCGATCACCGCATAGGAAGGCGCGACGCCGCCCGCCTCCCCCACGCCGACGCCGAGCCGTGCGAGGAAGATGTGCCAGAACCCCGTCGCCGCGCCGCAGAGCGCGGTGAACAGGCTCCAGACCACCAGCGACCCGGTGATGACCCAGGAGCGGCTGGTCCGGTCCGCCACCCAGGCCAGCGGCACGCCGAGCGTCGAATAGAGCATCGCGAAGGCCAGGCCGCCCAGCATGCCCATCTGCGCATCGTCAAGGCCCAGTTCCTGCTGGATCGGCGCGGCCAGGATCGCGAGTATCTGGCGGTCCACGAAGTTGAAGATATAGACCAGCAGCAGCATCGCCAGCACCAGCCGGGGCGATCTCGATCCGGTCACCTTTGCATCACTCATCCTATTCGCCCCATTGCGTCGTTCCGGATCAGGTCCGGGATAACGGCATATGCTCTCTCAGGAAGGCCGAAATCGCCGCCACGGCGGGCAATTCGTCGAGGATCGGCGCATGGCCCACGCGGGGAACCTCCACCGCCGAGAAAAACCCGGCATGGCGCTGGGCCATCTCCCGCACCGTTGCGGCGGAGAGGAGGTCGGACAGCGCCCCGCGCACGACCAGCACCGGCGCTGCGTCCAGAAGGTCCCACAAGGGCCAGAGGTCGGCCGGAACCGTCTGCGGCGCATCACCGCCGATGCTTTGCGCAATGGCCGGATCGTAGGCGAAAGACACGGTTCCATCCGCATTCTCCCGGCAGGTGCGCCGTGCGAAGGCCAGCCAGTCCGCCTCGCCGAAGTCCGGAAAAGCCGCCGCGTTGACCGTCCGGCAGCGCGCCGCCGCCTCCTGCCACGAAGCCATGACCGCACCCGGCCCGACATAGCCCTGAATGCGCGCCAGACCGGCAGGATCGAGCACCGGGCCGATGTCGTTGAACACGAAGCCGCTGGCGAGGTCCGGCCGGAGCGCATTCATCACCATGGCCATCAGCCCGCCCATCGAGGTGCCGATCAGGCAGACCCGCGCAATGCCGAGGCCGTCCAGCAGCGCCAGCATGTCCTGCGCATAGACATCGGGCCGGTACTGCGCCGGGTCCGGGTCCCATTCGGACAGACCCCGCCCCCGCTGATCTGGCACGATGAGCCGGTAGCGCCCCGCGAGATGCGCCGCGAGCGGCTCGAAATCGGCGGAATTGCGGGTGAGCCCGTGCATCATCAGCAGGACCGGCACCCCGGCCTCCGCCGCAGCATAGTCGCGCGCGACGAGATCGAGCCTCCCGCAGGCGCTGCGGTAGCGATGGAGGCGATATTCCATGGCGAGCATTGTCCTTTCGGCCCGCAAGAGACCGGATGACGGGCCTCACCTTCCCCGGGTGAGACCCGTCCGGCGTGATCAGAATTCCAGCGTCCCGGTAACGAAGACCTGGCGCGGATTGCCGTAGAACGCGGTCAGCGTGCCCTCACGGCCGAGCGTCGGGATCAGCCCGCCGGCGGCGTTGCGCAGGATCGTCCCG
>NZ_DAISLT010000004.1:91063-189130 GCF_036820275.1 Novosphingobium sp. | reverse complement strand
CCGGTCACCGGGTCGGCGCCGATGAAGGTATAGCCCGAGGTCTTGTATTCCTTGTCGAGGATGTTCTTGCCGTGGACACCCAGGCTCCAGCGGCCGCCGGGCGCGGTATAGACCAGACTGGCGTCCAGCAGCGCATAGCCCTTCTGGTCGATATAGGGGTTGGGAACCTCGAACTGGTAGGTCTTGCCGCGATAGGAGACCGTGGTGTTGAACGAGACGTCGCCCTCGCCAACCGGCGCGGTATAGGCCAGGGTCGCGCTGCCGTTCCACTTCGGGGTGTTCTGGACCTTGCGGAATTCGGCCACGTCCACCGGGCCGACGCCGGGCACCTGGGTGATGTATTCCTTGTAGCGCGCATTGATGTAGCCGAGCGAGCCGGAGAGGTTCAGGCGGTCTCCCGAAGCCGCGAGGTTCTGGGCAAGGCGGGCATTGGCCTCGAACTCCACGCCGTCGATCTTCACTTTGCCGGCATTGGTGATGACGCCGCAGAAGGTCGGCAAGCCGTTCACCGTACAGCCCGCCGATCCGGGGATCTGCACGTCCTTGTAGTCCATGTGGAACGCGGCCAGCGCCACGTAGAGACCTCCGCCGAACAGGTTGCCCTTGTAGCCGACCTCGTAGCTGTCCACCGATTCCGGCTTGAAGCTCAGGTAGTCGCTGACTTCGGCATCGGTCGGCTGGCCCGGCGTCGCCGACGGTGCGTTTACGCCGACGCCGCGCGGGTCGAAACCGCCGCCCTTGAAGCCCTGCGAGAAGCTGGCGTAGAGATTGTGGTCCGGCGTCGGCTTGAAGCTGAGCGAGGCGCGCGGGGTGAACTTCTTGAACACCGCCTTGCCCGAGAAGTCCGTGCTCGGTGCCCCGAACGGCACGCCGAGGCCGCCGAACACCGGCGAACCGCCGCCGAGATAGTTCTGGCGCAGGATCTCGGCCTTGCGCTCGTCCCAGGTATAGCGTCCGCCGACCGCGAGACTGAGCTGGTCGGTGAAGTCGAAGGTGAAGTCGCCGAAGACCGCCCAGGTGCTGGTGTCGACATCGGCCTGGGTATAGGCGGTGAGACCGTTGACCGTGGTGAAGATACGCACGTCGAAGGCGGTATCCGCCTTGGCGCCAAGGTAGTAGGCGCCGATCATGCCCTGGAGCCAGCTACCGTTGTCGTAGAGCAGCTGGAATTCCTGGCTGACCTGCTCGTTGTTGTAGAAGGCAGGCACGTCGACATCGACGGCGGGCAGCGCGTCGAAGTCGATCGGCGAGGCGCTCTTGTCCTTGCGCCAGGCGCTGATCGAGCGGAACGTCAGCGCGTCGCTCAGTTCGGCGCTGGCATTGATCGCAAAGCCGTAGGCCTTCACGTCCTGCCGGGGATCGTCCAGCCCGCCCTGGCTGTCGAACACGTCGTCCAGCACCGGCGTGCCGGAGACCATGCCCGGGATCAGGCGGTGGCCGCCGCGCGTGTTCGACTTGTCGCGGGTATAGTCGCCGGAGATGCGGATCAGCACCGGCTGGCCCTTGCCGCCGATCTCCACGGTGCCGCGCCCGGCCCAGATATCCTTGTTGTAGTTGTCCTCGCCGGTGGTCAGGTTCTTGCCGAAGCCCCCGCGCGACAGGCGCGCCACCGAGCCGCCGACGCGCACGAGGTCGCTGATCGGCGTCGAGACGGTCAACACGCCGTCGGCCTGGTCGTAAGTGCCGTAAGTGCCGCGCAGCTTGAGCGAGAAATGGTCGGGCAATTCGCGCGTCACGTACTTCACCGCGCCGCCGATGGTGTTGCGACCATAGAGCGTGCCCTGCGGCCCGCGCAGCACTTCGATCCGCTCGACGTCGTAGATATCGAGCACGGCGGCCTGCGGGCGGTTGAGGTAGACGTCGTCGAGATAGATGCCCACGCCCTGCTCGAAGCCCGAGACCGGGTCCTGCTGGCCGATGCCGCGAATAAAGGCGGAGAGCGTGGAGTTGGTCCCGCGCGAGACTTCCAGCGTCACGTTCGGGGTGGACTGGGCGATATCGGTAATGTCGAGCGCGCCGGACTTGGCGAGTTGCTCCCCGCTGAAGCTGGTGACGGCGATGGGAACGTCCACAAGGCGTTCCTCACGGCGACGGGCGGTGACGACGATCTCGCCGGTGCTCACGTCGCCCGTGGCGGCAGGCTGATCGGCCTCCTGCCCCAGAGCCGGTGCGGCAAGGCCAAGGCTCATGGCCAGCGCAAGGCAGCTTGCCCCCCTGCCGCCGATCCCCATGCTGCGGAAACGCCCCTTCTGCATCGCTGAAACTCCCATCGCACTCTACTGGTGTTGCGCCCTCGATATCGAAACATGAACCACCTTTCAATATTGAAGGTTTGCCATGGCGACGATCCGGGTCTAGCTGTGCCTTTGTGACCACAGATGAAGCGCCTCAGGATCGGGAAGACTCGCGGGAGCCGGCGATTTCGGCCAAAGTTCCACGCACGGAGCGCGGGCGGCGCACCTTGCGCAAACTGCTGGATGCCGCCGCGATCGAGTTCGGCGAGAACGGCTTTCACGAAGCTTCGATAACCGGCATCACCAGGCGCGCGGGCACCGCACTCGGCAGCTTCTATACGTACTTCGATTCCAAGGACGAAATCTTCCGCGCGCTGGTGGACGACCTCAGCGGCAAAGTGAAACAGGCCGCGCGTGAGGCCCTGCGCGATCCGCTTCCCGCGCTCGAAACCGAACAGGCTGCCCTCGCCGCCTTCCTGCGCTTCGCCCGCGAGCATAAGGAAATCTACCGCATCATCGACGAGAGCGAGTTCGTCGATCCGGCCAGTTTTCGCATTCACTACGAATCGACCGCCCGCCGCATCCGCGAGCGCCTTGCCGAAGGTACGCGCAAGGGCGAGTTGCGCGAGGGACTGGGCGAGGCTCACGCCTGGGCGATCATGGGGATGAACGTGTTCCTCGGCCTGCGCTACGCGGTCTGGTCGAACGAGGGCACGCCGGAGAGTCTGGCCGAGCTGGCGAATTCGATCCTGCGCGAAGGCATTGCCGCGCGGAACGGGACCGCGCGAGACGGGGATGGAGACTGACCTCTCCGCCATCACGCCGTTAATCTTTGCCTCCCGCCAGTCCCCTTGCGGGACATCGCCCAGAGCGCGCTGGCATTGACGGCGGCCTTGCGCGATGTTGGGCCGGTGAAAGCCGCCGAACCGACAGGACACCTCTTCCCGTGAATCCCCGCCTCCTGCTCGCTTCCGGCGTACTCGCGATTGCCGTGATCGTCGGCGTCTTTGCGCTGTCCTCCTCGGAACCCGCCGCGCCGCCCTCGCCCCATGCCGTCGCCGCAGCTCCCGCCCGGCCCGCCCCCAAGCCCGCCCCTCAGCCTTCCGTGCCGCCCAAGGACGAACCTTTCGTCATCAAGCGCATCCTGCCGATCAAGGGCGCGATCAAGTACGGCGAATGGCACTGGGACGAGGCGAACGTCCCCGCCGGGCCGATCGTGATGACCGTCGACCTCGACGCGCGGGTGATCTCGGTATTCCGGGGCGGCTACGAGATCGGCACGAGTGCAGTGCTGCTCGGCACCGGAGACACGCCCACCCCGCTCGGCGTCTTCCCGATTACCGAGAAGGACAAGGACCACGTCTCCAACATCTACACCGGCGCGCCGATGCCCTACATGCAGCGCCTGACCAACGACGGCATCACCCTTCACGGCTCGAACGTGGAACTGGGCTACGCCAGCCACGGCTGCGTGGGCATGCCGGTAGACTTTGCCGCCAAGCTCTTCGGAACGACGAAGATCGGCGACAAGGTCTACATCACGCGCGGCAAGCAGGTCGGCCTCGGCGACGATCTTGCAGGCGGCTGACGGGGCTTGAACACCGATCGGACTTGAACCGGGGGCGGCAATGCCCGAAGACGCGGCCACGATGACCGAGACCAGCCTCTACGACCGCATCGGCGGTGCCGCGACGATCGATGCCCTCGTCGACAGCTTCTACGCCCGCATGGACCAGTTGGACGAGGCCCGAACGATCCGCGCCATGCACCCGCCGGACCTCGCGCCGCTGGGGCAGGTGCTGAAGGATTATCTGTCCGAATGGCTGGGCGGCCCGGCGCTGTTCTCCCCGGTCCGCGGCCATCCCCGCATGCGCCAGCGCCACATGCGGGTGCCGATCGATTCCGCCGCGCGTGATGCCTGGCTGCTCTGCATGCGCGGCGCGCTGGCAGAAACCGTGGCCGACGAACAGGCCCGCGCCGCGATCGACGAGTCGATGGCCCGCCTCGCCGACTGGATGCGCAATGTCCCCGACGAGGCGCCCGCCGAAACCACGATTAGCCAGAACTAATACCCACCAAGGGCAATCCCCTTCGCCTTTCCTGCGGTCTCGGGCCTAGAATGACGGCCTGAAATTCCGATAATGCAGGAGAGCACGTGATGAGTGGTATCGTCGTCCAGAACATCGAGCGGGCCGACCCCGCGGTGATCGACGGCCTCGCCAAGTGCGGCGTCGCAACCGTCCATGAAGCCCAGGGCCGCACCGGCCTTCTCGCCAGCTACATGACCCCGATCTATCGCGGTGCCCGCATCGCCGGTTCGGCGGTGACCATCAGCGCGCCTCCGGGCGACAACTGGATGGTCCACGTCGCCATCGAGCAGCTCAAGGAAGGCGATGTGCTCCTCCTCGCCCCGACCAGCCCCTGTGAGGACGGCTACTTCGGCGACCTGCTGGCCACCAGCGCCATCGCGCGCGGCTGCCGCGGCCTGATCATCGACGCCGGCGTGCGCGACGTGCGCGACCTGACCGAGATGGAATTCCCGGTCTGGTCCAAGGCGGTCTACGCGCAGGGCACCGTCAAGAACACGCTCGGCTCCGTCAACGTGCCGGTCGTCTGCGCCAATGCCGCCGTGAACCCCGGCGACGTGATCGTGGCCGACGATGACGGCGTGGTCGTGGTCCCCCGCGAAAAGGCCGCCGAAGTGCTCGCCGCCGCACAGGCCCGCGAAGCCAACGAAGGCGAAAAGCGCGAGAAGCTGGCCGCAGGCGTGCTCGGCCTCGACATGTACAAGATGCGCGAGCGCCTCGAAAAGGAAGGCCTCAAGTATGTCTGAGCGGATCACCTCGTGGCACGCGGCCCCGAGCAAGCCGCTCTACACGCCGCCCGCAGGCGCGATCGACGCGCATTGCCACGTCTTCGGCCCGATGGCTGAGTTCCCGTTCAGCGCCAAGGCCAAGTACCTCCCCGAGGACGCCGGGCCGGACAAGCTCTTCGCCCTGCGCGATCACCTCGGCTTCGCCCGCAACGTGATCGTGCAGGCGAGCTGCCACGGCACCGACAATGCCGCGACGCTGGACGCCATCGCCAAGTCCGACGGAAAGGCGCGCGGCGTGGCCGTGGTCGATCCGGCGATCTCGGACGCGGACCTCGCCAAGCTGCATGAAGGCGGCATTCGCGGCATCCGCTTCAACTTCCTCAAGCGCCTCGTGGACGATGCGCCGAAGGACAAGTTCCTCGAAGTCGCCGGTCGCCTGCCCGAAGGCTGGCACGTGGTGATCTACTTCGAGGCGGACATCCTCGATGAGATGCGCGCCTTCATCGACGCGATCCCGGTGCCGGTCGTCATCGATCACATGGGCCGCCCGGACGTGACGCAGGGGCCGGACGGCGTGGACATGAAGGCGTTCCGCACCCTCCTCGATTCGCGCGAGGACATCTGGTTCAAGGCTACCTGCCCCGACCGCCTCGACCCGACGAATGACCCGTGGGACAAGTTCGCCGAAGCGGTCGCGCCGCTGGTGGCGGACTATCCGGACCGCGTGATCTGGGGCACCGACTGGCCGCACCCGAACATGCAGGACAACATTCCGGACGACGGCCATCTGGTCGACATGATCCCCCGCATCGCGCCCACGGCAGAGCTTCAGCAGAAGCTACTCGTGACCAATCCGATGCGGCTTTACTGGCCGGAAGAGCTTTAAGCTGACGGTGGGGCGAATGCCGGCCCCACAACTCCACACCTCGTCATTGCGAGCGTAGCGAAGCAATCCAGAGTCGCGCAGAGCCGCTCTGGATTGCCGCGTCGGCTTCGCCTCCTCGCAATGACGAAGGAGTGGTGGCGCTCGACAGCGGAAATGTATCGGCGCGCCCCGCACTCGCGGTTGGCGCGCCGATTGCGTCGGGAGACATGATAAAGCCTGCGCCGCAGGGAGCGCACGACGGATAGGCGGCGCGCAACGTAGACATTCCGAGGGTCCGGGGGATCATCCCCCGGATTTTCCTCTTGTTACTTCAACCGCTCCGCATGCCAGCCGATATGCTCGGCCATGAAGCTGGAGATGAAGTAATAGGAGTGGTCATACCCCTCCTGCATCCGGATCGTCGCCGGCTGGCCCGCCTTGGCGCAAGCCTCTTCCAGCAGATGCGTCTTCAACTGACCTTCAAGGAAGCCGTCAGCCGTGCCCTGATCGACCAGCAGGTCCGGCAGACGCGCACCATCCTCGATCAGCGCACAGGCGTCGTATTCACGCCATGCAGCGCGGTCCGCGCCGATATAGCCGGTCAGTGCCTTCTCGCCCCAAGGGCAGTTCAGCGGCGAGACGATCGGCGCAAAGGCGCTGACCGAGCGGAAGCGCGAAGGATCGCGCAGCGCGATCGTCAGCGCGCCGTGACCGCCCATCGAGTGGCCGGTAATGCCCTGCCGCGCCATGTCGGCGGGGAAGTGCTCGGCGATCACGGCGGGAAGCTCGGTCTCGATGTAGGAGCGCATGCGGAAGTTCGCGCTCCACGGCTCCTGCGTCGCATCGACGTAGAAACCCGCGCCCTTGCCGAAGTCGTAGCCTTCGTCATCCGGCACGTCATCGCCGCGCGGAGACGTATCCGGCGCGACAAAGATCACGCCGTGCTCGGCGCAGGCGCGGCGGAATTCGCCCTTTTCGGTGACGTTGGCGTGGGTGCAGGTCAGGCCCGAGAGATACCACAGCACCGGCAGCTTCGTACCCGGGGCATGCTCGGGCACGAAAACCGAGAAAGTCATCTCCGTGCCCGTCTCGGCGGAGGCGTGGGTGTAGACACCCTGCACCCCGCCGAACGCCTTGTTGGTCGAAACCGTCTCCATCAGAAGACGACGACCGAACGGATCGACTTGCCTTCATGCATCAGGTCGAACGCGGTGTTGATCTCTTCCAGGCCCATGACGTGGGTGATCATCGGGTCGATCTCGATCTTGCCGGTCATGTACATGTCGACGATCTTCGGCACGTCGGTACGGCCCTTGGCGCCGCCGAACGCGGTGCCGCGCCAGTTGCGGCCCGTCACGAGCTGGAACGGGCGCGTCTCGATGGTCTTGCCCGCTTCGGCCACGCCGATCACGATCGAGGTGCCCCAGCCGCGGTGGCAGGCTTCCAGTGCGGTGCGCATCACTTCGGTATTGCCGGTGGCGTCGAAGGTGTAGTCCGCGCCGCCGTCGGTCATCAGCACGATCTTGGCGACCACGTCCTCGCGGCTCACGCCCTTGGTGTTGAGGAAGTCGGTCATGCCGAAGCGGCGGCCCCATTCCTCGCGGTCCGGGTTGATGTCCACGCCGATGATCTTGTTGGCACCCGCGAGGCGCGCGCCCTGGATCACGTTGAGGCCGATGCCGCCGAGGCCGAAGACCACGACATTGTCACCCACCTGCACCTTCGCGGTGTTGATGACGGCGCCGACGCCCGTGGTGACGCCGCAACCGATGTAGCAGGACGACTGGAACGGCGCGTCTTCACGGATCTTGGCGACGGCGATTTCGGGCAGAACGGTGAAGTTCGAGAAGGTCGAGCAACCCATGTAGTGGTAAATCGGCTGGCCCTTGTAGGAAAAGCGCGTGGTGCCGTCCGGCATCAGGCCCTTGCCCTGCGTGGCGCGGATTGCGGTGCAGAGGTTGGTCTTGCCGGAGAGGCACGACTTACACTGGCGGCATTCCGGGGTGTAGAGCGGGATCACGTGATCACCCGGCACCACCGAAGTAACGCCCGCGCCCACTTCGCGTACGATGCCGGCGCCTTCATGGCCCAGCACGCTGGGGAAGATCCCCTCGCTGTCCAGACCGTCCAGCGTATAGGCGTCGGTGTGGCAGATGCCGGTCGCCATGATTTCCACCAGAACCTCGCCCGCCTTGGGGCCTTCAAGGTCCAGTTCGACGATTTCGAGCGGCTTCTTGGCCTCGAAGGCGACGGCGGCGCGGGTCTTCATTGGGGTATGCTCCTTGAACTTCGTGCGCGCTTTGTAGGACCGGGCCTTGCTGTGATAAAGCGCCCGTTCTGAAAAGTATTATCACCATACGGGGAAAATCATGCTCGGCCAGTGGGACGGGATCGAAGAGTTCGTGATGGTCGCGCGCCACGGCAGCTTCACTTTGGCGGCGGAGGCCTATGGCGCCAGCGTCACGCATATGAGCCGGGCGCTCGCACGGCTGGAAACGCGGCTTCAGGTCCAGCTGATGCTGCGCACGACGCGTACATTGCGGCTGACGGAAACCGGCCAGATCTTCCTCGAAACCTGCCGCCGCCTGATCGAGGAGCGCGACGAGGCGATTGCCGCGATCACCTCTCAGGGCGAGCCGCGCGGGCACCTCCGCGTCACCTGCTCCTACGCGCTGGGCGAGAAGTTCGTGGCGCCGCTGGTGCGCGAACTTTCGCAGGCCTATCCGGCGATCTCGGTGACGCTGGATCTCGACAACGGCCTCGTCGACCTGATCGCCGATGGCTACGATCTGGCGATCCGCACCGGTCATCTGGAAGACTCCCGGCTGGTGGCGACCCGGGTGGCATCGCGCGCCCTGATCACCCTCGCCTCGCCTGCCTACCTTGATGCCCATGGGCGGCCTTCCGATATCGCGGAGCTTTCGCGTCACGAATGTCTGGTTGGCTCGGCGGCGCAGTGGCAATTTCGTGGCGGCAAGACCTTCCGCCCGCAAGGCCGCTGGCGCTGCAACAGCGGCAATGCCCTGCTGGAAGCGGCGCTGGCGGGCATGGGGCTATGCCAGTTGCCCGCCTTCTACCTTGGCGATCATGTCGCGGCGGGTCGGCTGGAGCCGGTGCTGACCGACCTCGCGCCGGAGGAGGAGCCGATCTGGGCGGTCTATCCGCAGCGCCGCCATCTCTCCCCCAAGGTCGGCGCGCTGGTGGCGCATTTGCGCGCGCATCTGTCGGCAAGGCTGGCCGAGGCCAGCGCTTGACGGGTTATCGCGTTTTCCGGGTCGTCAGGACTGGAAAACGCTCTAGCCGATCACCAGCGGCGGCGTACCGCCCTCTTCCACATCGTCGTTGGCGTGTTCGACAGGATCGTCGATCGTCGGCGCGGGCACCCGGAAATAACCGTGCCGCTCGGCCCGTTCGCCGATCTGCTGGCTGGACGTCAGGCTGATGAGCCAGGGCGAGGCGAGCAGGCCCAAAGTCAGCGGCGAGAGCCACAGCGCCGTCACCGGATCGATGAACACCGTCGCCGCGAAAAGCACGCCGAGCGCAATGTGCTCCTTGAGGTCGGGCAGCACCTCGCGCACGGAAATGCGGCGGGCATCGCGGTCCTGGGTGTTCCAGTGCACCGGAATGCCGAGCGCGAGGCCGACCAGCGCCTTGACCTGCATGACCATGGTCACCGGCGCCAGCAGGATCGCCAGCGGCACTTCCAGCGCGACCGTGCGCAGGACACCGCTGAAACCGCCGAAGCTGCGGCGGCGCGTCTTGTCGGCGAGGACCCAGATCGTGCCCATCGCCTTCGGTCCGAACAGCAGCAGCACGGTAAGCCAGAGCACGCTCGGCGGCGTCACCACGCCCAGGATCTGCCCGCCTTTGCTGGCGGCGGCCTGCGCGATCGAGGTGATGAGCAGCAGGAGCCAGCCCGGCGAGGTCAGATAGGCCGAGGCACCGATCAGCAGATGCAGGCGGCTCGCCCAGTGCAGGCCGGAAGCATCGAGCAGACGCAGATGCTGGAGATTGCCCTGCATCCAGCGACGGTCGCGGATCGCATGATCGACGATGGTGGGCGGGAATTCCTCGTAGCTGCCGTCGATCATGACCATGTGCACGGCCCAGCCGCGGCGGCGCAGCAGCGCGGATTCCAACATGTCGTGGCTGAGGATGTGCCCGCCGAACGGCGGCTTGCCCGGCAGTTCCGGCAGACCGCAAGCCTCGGCGAAGGCACGGGTACGGACGATCGCGTTGTGGCCCCAGAAGTTCGATTCCGCGCCCGACCACCAGAGCAGCCCCGCCGAGGCGATCGGCCCGTAGGCCTCGCTGGCGAAGCGCATCCAGCGCTGAAACACGGTCTTGGCATTGATGATCATCGGCACGGTCTGGAGCAGGCCGATCGAGGGCCGCTCCTCCATGATCGCCGCCATGCCGACGATGGCATCGCCGCTCATCAGCGAGTCGGCGTCGAGGATCAGCATGTTCTCGTAGGCGCCGCCGAAGCGCTGGACCCATTCCGCGATATTGCCGGGTTTGCGCGCGATGTTCTTCTCGCGGCGGCGGTAATAGACGTTGATCGGTGCCTCGGCGGCGATCTCGCGCCAGGCGGCTTCTTCGCGCTTGCCGTGGAAGGCGTTGGAGTCGCTGAGGACGAAGAAGTCGATCCACTCCGCCGCACCCGAAGCCGCGATGGAATTGGTCATCGCCCGCACGCGGCCGAAGGTGGCCTCCACGCTCTCGTTGTAGACCGGCATGAGCACGGCGGTGCGGTGCCGCAGCGAGGACGCCGGACTGGGGATCGCAGTGAATCCGGGGTGCTTGCCGCTGATGAGCTGGAGGAAACCGATCGTCGACGTGACGAAGCCGAAGGAAATCCAGCAGAACAGCGGCACGAAGAACAGCAACAGGATCACGTCGATCACGCCGAGGCCGTCACGCGACAGGGCGAAGCGCACTTCGCTCGACGCGGCAAGGCCGATCGTGGCGGTCAACGCGATCAGCAGCAGACGTTTCACCAACATGCCGTGCGGGCTGGTGGCGACGGCGATCGTGCCCGGTGCGATGCCGTCGAGGTCCTGGATCGGCATCGCCAGCGGCGCTTCCGCCGGAAGCGGGTTGAGGGCGCGGTTCATGGCTGAATTCCCTGGATCACTGTCTCGCTGAGCGCTTGCTCACCACGTTTTATATATAGCCTGAATTCAGGCGAAGGCACAGCCGAGGGCGACACGTCCAGAGTCACCCGCCAGCGGCCTTCCTGCCCGGCCACCGGATAGGCGGCGGCATGAAGCAGGGCCTTGGGTGGCAGGTTCGTCGCCGCCGTCACCCCACTGTCGCGGGTGAGGCCCTTGAGCACGGGGCCTTCGAAATCGAACACGAACTTGCGTGCTTCCTGCGAGGTCGGGGTGTCGCCCGGCCGCCCGGCCCGGCCCTGCCAGCTGTCCACGCAGCGCGCGGCGGTCCCGGCGCTGGGGTCCTGCGAAGTCCAGGTGAGGCGATAGGAAAACTCGCGGCTCTGCCCGGCCTTTGCAGGCTGATCGGAGACCCAGAACGCGGCGATGTTGTCCTGCGTCTCGGCATCGGTCGGCATGCGGTAGAGCATGACCGTGCCCGTGCCCCAGTCGCCTTGCGGCTCGACCCAGAGCGAGGGGCGGCGATCGTAGAACGCGCCGTCGTCCTGATAGTGGTCGAAGGTCTGGTCACGCTGGAGCAGGCCGAAAGCCTTCACATGATCGGCGCGCAGGGCATTGGTGCGGTTCACCGAAGGGTTGGAGAGCGGCACCCAGATGCGCTCGCCGCTGCCGGACCACAGCGCCAGACCATCGGAATCGTGGATTTCCGGGCGCCAGTCCCCGCGCTTGGCGAAGTCGGACTGGTCGTACCAGAACATGCTGGTGATCGGCGCGGCGCCGAGGCGCTCGATGTCGCGGCGGAAGAACAGCGCCGCGCGCACGTCCTGCGTCACCCCGGCTGCCGTCTTGCGGCAATCGAAGGCATAGGCGCCGGTCACGCTCGGACCATCGAGCAGGGCGTGGATGCGAACGTGGTCGCCCCCGAGGTTCTCGATCCAGAATTCGGTGAAGGCGGGGAACTCCTCCGCCTTGGGCAGCGCGGTATCGACGGCGATGCCGCGCGCAGAAAGGCCGTACTGGTCGCGCGAGCCGGAAGCGCGGAAATAGGAGGCGCCGAGATAGGCCATCCAGTCCGAGTGCTGATCGGCGGTCATGACCCGGAAGCCCGCCGGATCGCCCTGCTTGCCGCCCACGAAAAGCCCGCGCGCATCGACGAGTTCGCGCGCCGCGCCGTTCTCCACGAGGTGGAGCTTCACGGCATGGGGCGACGTGCCGCGCGTCGTCGGGAACAGGCGGACATTGCCGCCAAGCGCCTGCGCCTGCCCGTAAGTCAGCCTGCCCGCCGCATCGAAATCGGCGGCGGCATGGGGAGAGGTCGTCGGCTCGGTCCACGGCCGCCCGGCAAGCACGCGGGCCTGCTGGACCAGCGTGTCCCAGGAAAACGGCGCGGGTGCGGCGAATTTCGGCTGCACGGCGGCCTCGGCCATGCGCGGAAAAGCGGCAAGCCCGGCCATCAGGGCCAAAAGGCCCGAAAATTCGCGCCGGGCGAGCGCTCGCTGCGAGACGGGAAGATCGGCTTCGACAGCCGTATCCGGGCTCTCGCCCCTCATGTTCGTTCGGTTCATGCGGTCAATACGCATAGACGAAACCAAAGTTTCGTTGCGCCTGAAGGGTCCTTCTATTGTCGGGCGCGATTACCGGCACCGTTATCGAGTGGGCGGATTGCGCCAGCCGATGATCACTTCGTCACCGGGCTTGAGGTCATTGGCGAAGACTTCGGTGCGTTTACCGTCGCCTGCGCCTGTAGAAACATAGACCCGGCGCGGCTCCCCGTCCGGCGAAACGAGATAAATGCGCGCCCGGCTGCGGTCGGCCGAGTTCTCGGGATCGAACGTGAGCGCGGAATCGGGCACCAGCATCACGCCCTTGCGCGCGGGCAAGGCGATCTCGACCGTGGCGGCCATGCCCGGACGCACGGTTTCCGCCGGCTTCTCCAGCGCAAAGGCGGCGCGGCGCGATCCCGGCGCATCGGCGCGGTCCAGCAGGACGCGCGCCAGCCTGGCCTGCTGCACGGCATCCGGCATGGCATCCAGCCGCACGCGGGCCATGGTGCCGGTGCCGATCTCGGCATCGCCCGCCTTGGCCAGCGGAATCTCGATCTCCAGCGTCTCGTCGCTGGCGGCAAGCGTGAACAGCCGCATGCCGGCGCGCACGCGCTGCCCGGTGCTGATATTGCGGTCCACCACGAAGCCCGCGAAAGGCGCGCGCACGACGGCGGCGGCCAGCTTCTCGCTGTCGGCCTTGAGACCGCTCTGCGCCGCCGAGAGACGCGCCTGCGACGCAGCAACCTCACGCGTCGCGCGATCGACTGCGCTGCGGGCACTCTCCAGTTCGTTGATCGCCGGGACCCGATGCCCGGACCGGCGCCAGACATCCTCGAAACGACCGAGCTTGGCCGCTGCCTCGTCCCGCGCCGCACGGGCGGCGGCAAGGTCGGACTCGGCGGCCGAGACCAGCGAGCGGTCGGCCGAAAGGGTACTGCGCAGCGGCTCGGCGTCGATGGTGGCGAGCACCTGTCCTTCCTCCACGCGCCCGCCCGCCGGAACGCCTTCCGCGGTGACGGTGCCGTCCAGCGTCGCCGTCAGGCCGACTTCGCCGCTGCCGTGGATCGTCCCCTGCTCCGAGATCAGCGGCACCACGTCGCCGCGCTCGACCAGAGCGGTGTAATAAGGCGAATCCGTTCCGCTCAGGAACCGGACCAGCAGCATGATCGAAGCGACGGCCGCCAGCGCCAGCAGCGCCACGGTGAGGAAATGCCCCCGCCCCCGTCGTTTGCCGGCTCCCAGAAATGTGTCGAGTGCCCCCGATTCGGCGTCAGTCACAGCTCGCGGTCCCCATCGGCGGGTCGAGATCGGCGGCGGACCAGCCCGCGCCTTCCTGCTTGTGCAGGCGAATGACCGTCGCCGCACGGTCCGCCTTCAGGCCGACGCGCGCTTCCTCGGCGGCCAGCGCCGCTGCCTCGGCAACGTAGAGCGTGGCGAAATCCCCAAAGCCGGCCCGATAGGCCGAGCGCGCGTCGGTGACGGCGCGCTTGGCCTGGGCGGCGGTATCCGCCAGCGCAGATTCGCGCTTGTCGAAAGCAGCGAGCGCGACGCGGGTCGAGGCGATTTCGGCGCGCGCGCCCTCATCCGCCTTGGTCAGCTTCTGCAAGGCATCGCGCAGAACCTGCGATGTCGTAGCATCCTCGGGCGCGGCGATCGCGGCATCGAGCTGCACCTGCGTTATCTTGTCGTGCGCAAGGCTGGATTCGAGGCGGCTGCGCAAGGCGAGAAGATCGGCGCGGTGCAGCGGCGCCTCGGATGCGGGCGAAGCGTCGACTGCAAAAGTCGGGATATCCGCCTTCTCCCCCAGCGCGGTCAGGAGATCGGTGTCCGTCATCCCGGTCAGCGCCGAAAGCCTGCCGCGCGCCTCGTCGTAGCGCGCGCGGGTGGCGGCAACGTCGGCATCGGCCACGCCCGCCATGCTGTTGCCCAGGCCGCCGTCGATGGCGGTGACAAGACCGGCCTGTCGGCGAAACTCGGCGATCACCGCATTGTCGCGGAACTGGTCGAGCCGCTGGGTGCGCAGGATGAGAACCTGCTGAAGGCGGCGCACCTGGACATAGGCCAGCGCCACTTCGGTCGCCCGGTCGGCGCGGGCCTGCGCATAGGCATAGGCCCAGGCCATGCGCGCCGCATCGCGCTCCGGCGCCTCGTCCTTGCCGACCAGCGCGCGGACCTTGCCCGACAGGCGGCGCGATGCCGAGGCGTCGGTTTCTTCCTGCTCGTGCAGACGCGCGGCGCGGCAGGCGAGATCGTTGTCCGCCGCAAGACCGCGCTCAATGAGATTGGCCAACAACGGATCGCCCGCCGCCTTCCACCAGTCACCGTCCTGCGGAGCTTCCACCGGCGGCGCGATCGTCAGCGCGGCATGGGTCTCGGGCGCCTTGGACGTGACGCACCCGGCGAGCGCGAGGCTCAGCCCAATGGCAAACGCCGACACAAAGGGGCCGCGTGCGCGGCGAAGGACAACAGGATTTCGCACAAGGGCTGCGATAGCAGCAAAGCGCGCCGAGGCAATCGTGCTGCGCATGCGAAGCCCCCAAGTTCTTGCCGGAGCGACGAAAAACGCACCCATAGCCACCTGCTGGCCACTGGCCGCTTCCCGATCCATGTTCCGTCATCCCCTCGCTGCATTCCGGTCGAACGGTGCCGAAACGCATGGGAGGGCCGAGGGTGTCGAAAAGAATAAAGAAAAAGCAGGGGATCATAGACCCCCTGCACCCCCGATACTGTCTAGGTTACGCGGACCAACGCCGTTCCGCTGCCACGGCGGCGTCGGCAGACATAATGGCTGCGCCGCAAGGAGCGCGCATCGGATAGGTCGCGCGCGACGCCGACATTCCGAGGGTCTGGGGGATCTCCTGAGCTTGTCGAAGGGCCCCAGGACTCCCTCTTATTCTTTAGACCGGCAACCCGACGTAATTCTCGGCAATCACCCGCCGCGCATGCTCGCTCGACGCGATGTAGTCGAGTTCCGCAAGCTGCATCCGGCGCTCGAACGGACCGTCTTCGGGGAAGCGGTGCATCAGCTTGGTCAGCGACCAGCTGAAGCGCTCCGCCGCCCAGACGCGGCGCAGGGCCTTGGCCGAATAGCCCGGAATCGCGTCGTTGTCGGCGTTCTTGAAGAAAGCGGTCAGGGCTTCATGGGCATAGTAGACGTCGCTGGCGGCCAGGTTCAGACCCTTGGCGCCCGTCGGCGGCACGATATGCGCGGCGTCGCCGCAGAGCAGCAGGCTGCCGTGGCGCATCGGTTCGAACACGAAGGAGCGCAGCGGGGCGATCGACTTCTCGATGGAAGGCCCGCGCGTGATATGTGCGGCGGCGTCGGGGCCGAGGCGGATCGAGAGTTCGTCCCAGATCCGGTCGTCGCTCCAGTCCTCCAGCTTCTCGGTCAGCGGCACGTCGATGTAATAGCGGCTGCGGGTATGACTGCGCTGCGAGGCGAGCGCGAAGCCGCGTTCGTGGTGCGCGTAGATCAGCTCGTGGTTGCACGGCGGCACGTCCGCCAGGATGCCCAGCCAGCCGAAGGGATAGACGCGCTCGAACGTCTGGCCGACGCTGGCCGGGATCGCCTGACGCGAGGGACCGTGGAAGCCGTCGCAGCCGACGATGAAGCGCGCGTCGATGCGGTGCTCTGCGCCGTCCTTGGTATAGGTAACGAAGGGCGCGTCGCTCTCGATATCGTGGAGGGCGACATCTGCCGCCTGGTAGATCACTTCGAGACCGCGTTCCTCGCTCGCTTCCATCAGGTCGCGGGTGAGTTCGGTCTGGCCGTAGACCATGACCTGCTTACCGGTCAGCGCCTTGATGTCGATGCGGATCAGGCGCTCGCCGTCGGCAAGGTTGAAGCCGTCGTGCGGCAGGCCCTCTTCCTTCATGCGGGCATCGAGACCGAGCCGCTCCATCAGCGCGACAGTGCCCTGCTCCAGCACGCCCGCGCGGATGCGCGAAAGAACGTATTCACCGGTCTGGCGCTCGACGACCACGCAGTCGATGCCCTCGGCCCGCAGCAGGTGCCCGAGGAGGAGACCGGCAGGACCGGCGCCGACGATAGCTACTTGAGTGCGCATTTTCGCATTCTCCCAATTCCAACCTGCGGGCTCGCTCTTCGACCTTCTGGCCGACTTGTCGGGGAGCCTCGCTTCGCCCTTGGGATTGACACCGCGCGTAGTCTGGCGGAATGCACCGGACGGCCATTCTTCCGGTACTTTCGAGACACGCATGACACCTGCCCGGCCCGTCCCCTCTTACGTCCTCTATGGCGAGGATATTCCCGACAGCTCTCCGGAATTCGGGCATATCGAGACGATCGCCGCACGAAGTTCCTTGCACGACTGGGAAATTGCGCCGCATCGCCATGTTCGCGGCGTGCAGGTCATGCTGGTATCGAAGGGACAGGTAACGCTCACCATCGACGATACGACCGAAACGCTGGAGGCCCCCTGTCATATCGTAATTCCGGCGGGCAGCATCCATGGCTTCCGCTTCCGGCCGGAGACGCTGGGCTACGTTCTGATGCTCAGCAGCGGTTTTGCGGAGCGACGGAGCACTGCCGGAGATCCCCTGCTCCACGCGGCCACCCATGGCCGCTTCGCGCCGACGCCGGTGGAAATACTCGAGCGCGTCGAATTCCTCTGCGCGGAGATGCTCGCCATTCCGCAGGACTGGCGCCGTCCGAACGCGCTGTTCCTGTCGATGGCGGAAGCGCTGCTGCGCTCGCTGCTGCCGGAAGAAGAGGCCATGGACGAAGGCAGCGGCGACCAGCGCATCTCGCACTTGCGCCACCTCGTCGAACTGCACTTTCGCGATCAGTTGCCGATGGGCTGGTACGCCGAGCGGCTGGGCATGACGACGCGCACCCTCACCCGGCTGTGCCGCGCGAAGCTGGACTGTTCGCCGCAGGAACTGCTCCACGCGCGGCTCGCGCTGGAGGCACAGCGGCTGCTGTGCTTCGCCAATGCCAGCGTCGTGCAGGTCTCGAACGAACTGGGCTTTTCCGATCCCTCGTACTTCTCGCGGTTCTACCTGCGGATGACGGGGCATCGGCCGCATCTGGACAAGTCCACCCATGCGCATGGGGAGTAGGAGGGGGAAAGGAAAAGCAGGGGATCATAGACCCCCTGCCCCCCAATACCGTCGATGTCACGCGGACCGTAGCGCGCCCAAGGCAGCGCCGGGAGACCTAATGGCTGCACCGCAAGGAGCGCACTGCGTACAGGTCGGGCGCGACGACGACATTCCGAGGGTCTGGGGGATCATCCCCCAGGACTTCCTCTTCAATTACTTCCCCAAAGCAACCGGCCCGATAGGTCGGCGGCATTCTCAGATATTGACGAGGATCAGACGATCCCGGCGCCGAGGCCCACGGCCTTGCGTTCCTGCGCCTTACGGTCGCGCCAGCGGCTTTCGCGGTAGACGCCGAGCACGTCCGCCGCGCCGCCCGCTTCCACGCGCGCCTTGGCAAGGATGGGGCTGACGTCCACGTTGTAGGCCCGGCGCAGCGCCTGGAACGCCATCATCGTGTCGTTGGCCTCCTGCGAGAGATGCAGCGCCTCGCGGTCAACCAGCAGCGCCTTGGCATAGCACGAACCGATCGCTTCGGCGGAAGAGAGCATTGACTCGATCGGGTCGGTCACGTTGTGCGACTGGTCGATCATGTAGCTCGGCTTGAAACCGTCACGCGGGGCCAGTTCCGCCTCGACCAGTTCGTTGAACACCAGGAACAGCTGGTGCGGGTTGATCGAGCCCGAATCGAGGTCGTCGTCGCCGTATTTGCTGTCGTTGAAGTGGAAGCCGCCCAGCTTGCCGAAGCGGTGGAGGCGGGCCACGATCTGCTCGATGTTCACGTTCGGCGCATGGTGGCCGAGGTCGACGAGGCACTTGGCCTTGGGGCCGAGTTCCTGCGCGGCGAGGATCGAGGAACCCCAGTCACTGATGACGGTGGAGTAGAACGCCGGTTCGAACATCTTGTGTTCGAGCAGCATGCGCCAGTCATCCGGCAGCGCGGCATAGACCTGCGCGGCGGCGTCCAGATAGCGGTCGAGGCTGCGGCCGAGGTCCTGCTGGCCGGGGAAGTTGGTGCCGTCACCCACCCACACGGTCAGATCGGTCGAACCGAGCTGGCGGCCGATCTCGATGCATTCGATGTTGTGCTCGACGGCCTGCTGGCGGGTCGCCTCGATGGTCGAGGAGAGCGAACCGGTGGCGTAAGTGTGCGCCTGGTCCTTCTGGTCCTGGAAGGTATTCGAATTCACCGCATCGAAGCCGAGGCCGAGGCTGGCGGCTTCTTCGCGCAGCGCCTTGTAGTCGCTCACCTTGTCCCACGGGAAGTGCGGCGAGACGCGCGGCGTCAGGCGCGAAAGCTGGTTGATGACGGCGCAGTCTTCGAGCTTTTCGTGAATCGTGGTCGGCTCGCCCGCGATGGGGAACTTGGCGAAGCGAGTGCCGCCCCGGCCCGCACCCCACGAAGGCACCGCAACCGAGAAGGCGGCGACCTTGTCCTTGATCGCATCGATGGCGATGCCCGAACGCTCCAGCTTGCGGCCGAGCGAGGCGTATTCGTCCTCCAGCGCGTCGGCCGCGCGGGCATTGGCTTCGGCGATCAGTTCATCCGAAATCGGCAGTCTGCTCATTCTTCTATCCTCTTGCCCGTTCGGGGACGCGCCGGTTCGCGCGCTCCCCGAAAACATCTCTTATTAGCGCGTGAACGCCTGCGCGTTACCCGCATCGACATTGATCATGTTGCCGGTCGATTTCGCCGACTGGTCGCCGGCAAGGAAATAGACCGCCTCGGCAATGTCCGAAGGCAGCACGTCGCGCTTCAGCATGGAACGGTTGCGGTAGTGCTCTTCCAGTTCCTTGCCGGTGTCGATGCCGTGGGCGCCTGCACGTTCCTTGCGCCAGTCGCCGTCCCAGATCTTGCTGCCCTTGATGACCGCATCGGGGTTGACGACGTTGACGCGGATGCCGTGGGGCGCACCTTCAAGTGCCAGACAGCGCGCAAGGTGGTTCGCCGCTGCCTTGGCCGAAGCATAGGCCGAGGCATTGGTGGCTGCGGCCACGCCGTTCTTCGAACCGATGAAGACGACCGAAGTGCCGCCCTGGTCCTTCATGCCCTTCAGCAGCGGCCAAGCGGCGCGGCTGGTGAGGAAGTAGCCCTGCGCCAGCACGTCGTAATTGCGGTTCCACAGTTCGATCGTGGTTTCCTCGATCGGCGCCGAGGAGGCGATACCGGCATTGGCGACCAGAATATCGAGCCCGCCGAATTCGCGCGCGGCCGTGGCGAAGGCTTCGGAGACTTGCGCTTCGTCGGTCACGTCGCAGACCGCGGCGCGGACCACGTCCTTGCCGAACTGCTTGGCGAAACCGGCGCGCACTTCTTCCACGGCATTGGCGTCACGATCCGCGAGCAACACGCAGGCGCCGTCCGCCATCAGGCGCGCGGCAGTGGCGGCACCGATGCCGCCCGCACCGCCGGTGACGAGCGCCACGCGGCCAACCAGCGGCTTGGGTGCGGGCATGCGCTGGAGCTTGGCTTCCTCAAGCAGCCAGTATTCGATGTCGAACGCTTCCTGCTCGTCGAGCGCGATGTAGTCGCCGATGGCTTCGGCGCCGCGCATCACATTGATGGCGTTGCCGTAGAATTCCCCGGCGAGACGCGCGGTGGTCTTGTCGGTCGCGAAGGTCATGCGGCCGACGCCCGGCACCAGCACGACCACCGGGTTCGCATCGCGCATGGCAGGCGAGTTCCCACGCTTGCAGCGCCCGTAATAGGCTGCATACATGTCGCGATAATCGGCAATCTTCTGAGCCAGATAGTCCTGGTCCTGAAGACGCGAAGGGTCGAGGGTCAGGGGAGCGATCTTGGTGCGCAGGAAGTGATCGGGGCACGAAGTGCCGAGACCGGCGAGACGTTCGAACTCCACCGAGTTCACGAATTCCAGCGCCTCGGCATCGTCCGAGAAATGACCGACCTTGCGGCGCGCGCCAGTCATCAGCCCGCGCAGGCGCGGCATCAGGTCGGCGGCGATGGCGGCGCGGTCCTCGGAAGTGCCGTAAGCGGCGCCGCCGAACGCCGGCTTTTCACCCAGCTTTGCGTTGAGGTACTTCGCGGCATCGGCGATCAGTTCGACGGTGTGCTCGTAGCAGGACTTGGCGCTGTCGGCCCAGCAGATGATACCGTGCCCTGCGAGCATGACGCCCTCGACACCCGGATTGGCCGCGACGTAATCGCGAAGCTGGACGCCGAGCGTGTAGCCGGGACGCTTCCAGCCGAGCCAGCCGATCTTGCCGCCCCAGATTTCCTGCGTCGCCGCTTCGCCGCCCGAACTGGCCGCGAGCGCGATGATCGCGTCCGGATGGACGTGATCGACATGCGCGAAAGGCAGCAGCGAGTGCAGCGGCGTATCGATCGAGGCAGCCCGCGCGTTCAGGTTGAACGTGCAGTGCGGCAGGTAACCGACCATCTTGTCGTCGTCTTCCGGCCCGGCGTAGTGCGCCTCAAGGCCGAGCAGCTTTTCCTGATAGAGCGTGGCGAAACCATCGAGCTTCATAGAGCCGATGTCGCCGCCCGAGCCCTTCACCCAGAGCACTTCCACTTCGGCGCCGGTGAGCGGGTCCACTTCCGTCAGCTTGGCCGAAGTGTTGCCGCCACCGAAGTTGGTGACGGTGAGGTCCGAACCGAGCAGGTTCGAACGGTAGAGCAACAACTGTTCGGGAGACAGCGTCGCGGCCAGCGACTCGTCCCAGCGGCTGGAAGGAACGGCGAACGGTATCGCCGCGGTGCGGGAAGCGGTCATGGTGTCCATAGTCATCCTCTACCAATTCGTGCTTGCATGAGCAATCTGTTTCGCTACAAAACGATCACGTTCGATCATCAAAGTCAATCATAATTGGTCAGAACGGTAAGATTGGAAGAGGCATGACGGGAACGGGTACTTTCATCGTCGTCGATATCGGCAAGACCCTCAGCAAGGTGACGCTGTGGACGCGCGGCGGGCGCATGATCGACCGTCAGGTGCGCCCCAACGCCGCCTGTGAGCAGGACGGCCTGCGGGTTCTCGATGTCGAGGGAATCGGCCAATGGCTGCGCGCCACGCTGCGCGGCTGGTCGGGCCATCCGGTGGAAGCGATCATCCCGGTCGCGCACGGCGCCGGCTTTGCCGCGCTGGACGAAACGGGCCTGCTGTTCCCGCCGCTCGACTACGAACAGGCCGTTCCCGAAGAGGTCATGGCGGACTATCGCCGCGAACGGGACGCCTTCCTGCTCACCGGCTCGCCCGCCCTGCCCGACGGCCTCAATCTCGGCACCCAGGTCTACTGGATGGCCCGCCTTCATCCCGAGAAGATGGCCCGCGCCACGCTGGTTCCCTGGGCACAGTACTGGGCCTGGTTCCTCTCCGGCCATGTCGCCAGCGAAGTGACCAGCCTAGGCTGCCATACCGACCTCTGGTGCCCGGCCGACGCCCGCTTCTCGCCGATGGCCGAACGATTCGGCTGGGCCGAGCGATTCGCTCCCGTCGTCAGCGCCAGCGATGTCGTCGGCACCCTGCGTGCCGAGATCGCCGCCGAGACCGGCCTTCCCGCGACGGCACGCGTACTGGCAGGCCTGCACGATTCCAACGCGGCCCTCCTCGCCGCCCGCGGCTTTACGGAGATCGCCCGCAAGGAGGCGACGATTCTCTCCACCGGCACCTGGTTCATCGCCATGCGCCTTGCCGCAGAGACGTTCTCGATCGCCTCCCTGCCCGAGGCCCGCGACACGCTGGTCAATGTCGATGCCTATGGCTGGCCGGTGCCTTCCGCGCGCTTCATGGGCGGTCGCGAGATCGAATCGATCATCCAGATCGACACCCGCCGTGTCGACATCCGTCCCGACCAGCCGAAGCTGATGGAGGCCGTGCCCGGCCTGCTAGCACGCGGCACGATGATGATGCCCACTCTGGCGCCGGGCTTCGGTCCTTTTCCCGAGGGCAAGGCGGACTGGATCGACAAGCCCGAGGAATGGGCGGGAACCTGGTATGCCCGGCGCGCCGCGATCTGCCTCTATGCGGCGATGGTGGCCGACACGTCGCTGGACCTGATCGGATCGAAGGAACGCCTGCTGATCGAGGGCCGCTTCGCCGACGCCGAAGTCTTCGTCCGCGCCCTCGCCGCGCTGCGGCCCGAAACCGAAGTCTTCGTGGCGAACGCGCATAACGACGTCTCGTTCGGCGCGCTGCGGCTGATCAACCCGCTGCTTCAGGCGCAGGGCGGTCTTCGCCGCGTCGAGCCGCTCGAAGGCGATCTCATCGGCTATCGCGAAAAGTGGCGCGCGCACATGCGGGAGCTTGCCTGATGATAACGGCATCGATCCCCGACTTCCGCGAAGCCGCCCGCCGCCGCCTGCCGCGCTTCCTGTTCGAGTACATCGACGGCGGCTCCTATGCCGAGGCGACGCTGCGGCGCAATGTCTCCGACCTCGCCGAACTGGCGCTTCGCCAGCGGGTGCTGCGCGACGTATCGCAGCTCGATCTCTCGACCGAGCTGTTCGGCCAGAAGCTGGCCTTGCCCGTCGCCCTTGCCCCCATCGGCCTTGCCGGACTCAACGCCCGGCGCGGCGAGTGCCAAGCGGTGCGCGCGGCGGACAAGGCGGGGATTCCCTTCACGCTCTCCACCGTGGGCGCCTGTACCATCGGCGAAGTGGCGACGGCGGCAAGCAAGCCGTTCTGGTTCCAGCTCTACATGATCCGCGACCGCGCCTTCATGAAGGACCTGCTGGCCAAGGCGGTCGAGGCGGGCTGTTCCACCCTCGTCTTCACCGTGGACATGCCCGTTCCCGGCAGCCGCTACCGCGACTATCACACCGGCCTTGCCGGAACCGGCGGCCTGAAAGGTGCCGCCTGGCGCGCGGCACAAGCGGCGATGCGCCCGGCATGGGCCTGGGACGTGGGCCTCAACGGCCGCCCGCACACTTTGGGCAACGTCGCCCCGGTGCTCCAGGGCCGCACCGGCATCGAGGACTTCTTCGCCTGGATGCGAAACAACTTCGACCCCTCGATCAACTGGCGCGACCTCGATTTCATCCGTTCGGAATGGCAGGGGCCGCTGGTCATCAAGGGCATTCTCGACCCCGAGGACGCGAAGGAAGCCGCCGCGCTCGGCGCGGACGGGCTGGTCGTCTCCAACCACGGCGGCCGCCAGCTTGACGGGGTGCTCTCCAGCGCCCGTGCCCTGCCGCCCATCGCCGACGCGGTGGGAGACCGCATGACCGTGCTGGCCGACGGCGGCATCCGCTCCGGACTCGACGTGGTGCGCATGCTGGCGCTGGGCGCCAAGGGCGTGCTGCTCGGCCGTGCCTGGGCCTGGGCGCTCGGCGCCGGGGGCGAGGCGGGCGTGACCAAGATGCTCAAATTGATCGAGGCGGAGATGCGCGTCGCCATGGCGCTCACCGGCACGACGAAAATCGCAGAGATCGACAGAACGATCCTGGCGGGAGGGACCTGAAAATGACTGAAACCACCGGACAAGAGGACAACTGGCGCAACACCATACTCGCCGGTCTGGCCAACTATATCGACGCCGGCTCGATCGTCGCCGGCTCCGCCGCGCTCGCGCTGTGGCAGGAGAGCTACCACCTCTCCAACGATTTCGTCGGCCTGATCGCCGCCTTCGGCCCCAATGCCATCGGCGCGGGCGTGGGCGCGCTGATCGGCGGCTGGCTCTGCGACAAGCTGGGCCGCAAGAAGATCTACCAGTGGGACATGCTGATCTACGCGGCAGGCATGGCGATGCTGGTCTTCGCGGTGGCGCCCTGGATGATCGTCGTCGGCTTCCTGATCGTCGGCCTCGCGGTAGGCGCCGACATTCCCGCAAGCTGGTCGCTGATCGCCGAGCAGGCGCCTGACAACAAGCGCGGCAAGCATTCCGGCGTGGCGCAAGCGCTCTGGTATCTCGGCCCGGTCGTGGTCCTGCTGATGAGCCTTGCGCTGACCTCGCTCGGCGTGCTTGGCGCGCGGATCGTCTTCGCCCACCTCGTGGTGATCGCGCTCGGCCTTACCCTGCTGCGCTCCAAGATGAAGGAATCGGAACGCTGGGTGGAAGCCCAGAAATCCGAAGTGAAGCGCCCGCCCTTCTCCAGCCTGTTCAAGGGCAAGTACCTCGCCTCGATCCTGGGTCTGGTGGGCATGTACGGCTTCTGGAACCTCTGGGCGGGCACCAACGGGTTCTTCTTCCCCTACATCCTGCGCACCATGGGCGCCGCCACGCAGGCGCAGAGCGTCGCCATCCAGGCAGTCTCGTTCTTCGTCGCGATGATCTCGGTGACGTTCGTGTTCATGCGCCTGTCCGATAAGGTGAACCAGCGCACGCTGTTCATCATCTCCGCCGTCATCCAGGTCGCGGGCATGATGCTGCTGGCGGTGTTCCCGCTGACGATCCCGGTCGCCCTGCTCTACGTCTTCCTGCTCCAGTTCGGCGGCGGCTTCGGCGCGCAGAGCTTCTTCCAGCTCTGGAGTTCGGAGATGTTCCCGACGATGCTGCGCTCCACCGCACAGGGCGTCTGCTTCGCGATCGTGCGCATTTCGCTCGGGGTGTTCAGCTTCTTCGTGCCCATGCTCAACGCCACGGGCTTTACGAACCTTGCCTGGATTCTTACCGGGTTCCTTGTCATCAGCGGGATCATCGGCGCACTCTGGGCGCCGCGCAACGAGGGCAAGTCGCTGGAACAGCTCGAAGCGGAACAGGCCGGTTCGGACCATGGCTCTCAGAAGGAAGCACAAGTCGCATGCACGCCGAGGAACGCGAACGCCTGATACTGGAGGCCGTCGCCGACACGGGCTTCGTGAGCTACCGTGCTCTCGAAGCCCAGCTCGACGCCTCGCCCGCCACGATCCGGCGCGACCTGACGCGGCTGGAGGAATCCGGCCGCATCCAGCGCGTCCACGGCGGCGCCAAGCTGCCCGAGGACGAGAAGCCCGACAGGCCCCAGGGTCTGGCGGGCACACCCTTCGAGCAGTCCATCACCCAGAACCTGCCCACCAAGCAGGCCATCGGCCGCGCGGCGGCGAAGCTCTGCCGCCCCGGCGAGGGGATCATGATCGACGGCGGCACCACTACGCTGCAGATGTGCCCCTATCTCGACGGGCTGGACATGCAGGTGCTGACCAATTCGCTGCACATCGTCCATGCCCTGCTCCCGCAGACGGGAACGCGCGTGCTGCTGCCCTCGGGCACGGTGTTCCGCGAACAGAACATCGTCCTCGCACCGGCGGGCGAGGATTCGATGCCGCGCTTCCACGCACCCAAGCTGTTCATGGGCGCGGCGGCCGTGGGGCCTCAGGGGGTGATGCAGCAGGACGTGATCCTCGTCGCCGCCGAGCGCCGGTTCATGGACCGGGCCGAGGAAGTCGTGCTGCTCGTCGACAGTTCGAAGTTCCGCTCGTCGTCGGGCGCGATCGTCTGCGGGCTGGACGAAGTGGACACCATCGTGACCGATGCGGGAATTCCGCAGGACATGGCGGATCGGCTGCGGGATCTCGGGGTGAAGCTGGTCATCGCCTGACAGGCCGTCCGGGCCTGTCGCTGCAAGCGCGGCCAGAGCAGTTTCCGGGTCATCAGGCGATTCCGCCTGATTGGAAAATGCGCTAGATCTGGCGCTTCTCAAGCTTGCGCGCGAGGGTGCGGCGATGGAGACCCAAACGGCGCGCCGCCTCGGAAATGTTGAACTCGCACTCGACCAGGGTGCGGTGGATATATTCCCACTCCAGCGTCTTGATCGAACTCTTGCGTCCGTCCACCGGCACGCTGGCATCGCCCTCGCCGCTGGTGAAGGCCGCTTCGATATCATCGGTGTTCGAAGGCTTGGCGAGGTAGTGCGAGGCGCCCAGCTTGATCGCCTCCACCGCCGTCGCGATCGACGCATAGCCGGTCAGCACGACGATCCGCGTCTCCGGCGAGCGGGCATGGAGCGACTGCACCACCGCGAGACCCGACGAGGCGGCCAGCTTGAGATCGACCACCGCATATTCGAAGGCTTCGCCCCGGCTGAGCGCTTCGGCTTCGTCGGGGCTGGAAGCGGAACTGACGCGGTAGCCGCGCCGCTCGAACGAGCGGCGCAGAGTACGCGCAAAAGTCGGATCGTCCTCGACGATCAACAGGCTGGCGCCGTCCGGATCGATCACTGCTGCTTCTGTCATACCGTCCCGCCTGCTACGCCCCGACCGTGTCGTCGCCCTTTCTGGGCTCGTAGGCCAGTGTAGCAAGGGGAATCGCAAGTTGCACCCTTGCGCCGCCATCGGCCAGATTATCGACCGCGACTTTGCCGCCGAGCTTGCGGATCACGTTGACGACCAGGAACAGGCCCAGCCCGCCGCCGTCGCGCCCCTTGGTCGAGGCATAGGGCTGGCCGACGCGCGGCAGCATGTC
The DNA here is from genome assembly GCF_036820275.1 of Novosphingobium sp. Classification (GTDB taxonomy): domain Bacteria; phylum Pseudomonadota; class Alphaproteobacteria; order Sphingomonadales; family Sphingomonadaceae; genus Novosphingobium. The sequence continues at coordinate 162,158 of NZ_DAISLT010000004.1, read as the reverse complement.
CGCCGCGAAGCCCGGGCCGCGGTCGCTGACGGTGAGAACGAGCCGGCCGTGCTCCGACCCGTGCTCGACCGAAGCCTCGATGACGACCAGATCGGGAGAGACCTCCACGGCATTGTCGATCACATTGCCGATCACCTGCCGCAGGCCCGGATCGGAGACGATCGAACGGTCCTCGGCGATGCGGTCGATGAAGCGCAGTTCGCCGGGCATGCGGGCGCGCCATTCCTCCAGGATCTCTCCCAGGAAGCCGCGCAAGGTCGTCACCGCCGGATCGACGCCGCGCATTTCACCCGCCGACATCAGGATGCCGCTGACGATGTTCTTGCAACGCGCGAGTTCGCGGCGCACGTCGGCAAGGTCGGCGGCCATATCAGGGTCGTCGGCAATTCCCGGCTGGCGCGCCCAGTCACCGAGGATCACCGAGATCGACGACAGCGGCGTGCCCAATTCATGCGCCGCGCCCGAGGCGAGCAGGCCCATGCGGATGATATGGTCCTCCTCGATCGCCTGCTGGCGCAGCGCCGCGAGCTTGGCGTCGCTCTCGCGCCGGGTGAAGTCGAGCCGGGCGACGAAGACGATCAGCAGCACCGCCGCCAGCACGAAGCAGAACAGGCTGCCGTAGATGTAGAGTTCGAAGGGATGCTGCGCATAGCGCGCGGGCAGTTGCAGCGGAACGTAGAAATAGGTCAGCAGCAACATGCAGAGGCAGGCGTTGATCGCGACCAGCGAACTCCAGCGCAGATCCAGGATCACCGCCGCGATCACGATCTGGAGCAGGAACAGGAAGGTGAAAGGGTTCGTCGCCCCCCCACTGTGGTAGAGCTGCCAGCAGAGCGCGATCACATCGACCATCAGCGCTGAAAACAGCTCGCCCTGGGTGAAGTCCCGCCGCCGCAGCACGACGCTGGCGGAGGCGAGGTTGACGACGATCAGCAGCAGCGGCGCCAGCAACAGCGGCGCCAGTTCGAGCTTCACCCCCAGCCCCTGCGACACGATGACGATGGTCGCAAGCTGGCCGAACACCGCCGTCCAGCGCAGCTGAGTGAGCAGAATCACATTGGCGCGGCTCGCCGAGCCGCGGGGCAGGCCCGGCGGCGCGAACAGCGCGATCAGGCGTTCCATCGCCCGCGCCGCCAGACGAAGACCAGCGCCGCGCCCGCCATCGCCGCCATCGCGAACCAGGTCAGCGCATAGCTGAGGTGGCTGTCGGGGAAGTGGACCTGGGTAAGACCGGGAACCGGGCGCAGCCCCTCCACCGGAGCGGCCTGCTCGACCTGCACGTCGACGAAGGCCGGAGCGACCGCACCGATGCCACGCACCGTGGCCAGCGCCTTGACGTCGCGCGAGTACCAGCGATCAGCACCGGGCTGGTTCGACTGGAGAATGCTGCCGCCCGGCTCGGTCGGACGCAGCAGGCCGGTCACTTCGATATGCCCGGGCGGGGTTGTGGCCGCGGCCTTGTCGCGCGTGGTTCCGGCGGGGACGAAACCGCGGTTGATCCAGACCTGCCGTCCTTCGGCGGTCCGGATCGGCGTCATCGTCCAGTAGCCGGTGCCGAGTTCGGTCGCCGCGCGAACGAGAGCGGTCGCCCTGCCCTCGTAAGTGCCGGCGATCTTCACCCGCAGGTAGTCGAGATCGCGCGCGCCTGCTCCGGTCAGGCGGGCATCCTCCGGCACCGCGACCGGCGCGGCATGGACACGCGCCTCGACACGGGCGATCAGCGCGTGTTTCCAGTGCATCCGCTGCACCTGCCAGACGCCCAGCGCCACGAAGGCCATGAGCGCCACCAGCAGAAACGCGGCGAGCCCCCAGGGCCGCCGCGCTTCCGTTTGATCCGTTTCTGTCCGCATTGCTTCGGTCAGTTTCGTCTCTTGTTCTCGACCTCGGTCAGGGCAGCTGGCCCATGTCGTGGGTCGTCATCGGCATCATGTTGTGGTTCAGGTGGTACATCACCCAAAGCGAACCGGAAAGCGTGATCACCAGAACGACGATCGTGAAGATCAGCGCCATGACGGTCCAGCCGTTCTCCGACTTCGTGTTCATGTGCAGGAAGTAGATCATGTGAACCACGATCTGCACGGCCGCGAAGGCCATGATGACCAGAGCCGTCGTCGACTTGTCGGCGATTGCGCCGGTCATCACCAGCCAGAACGGAATGGCGGTGAGGATGACCGAGAGGATGAAGCCGATCACATAGTCGCGGAGCGAACCGTGGCTGCCGTGATCGTCACCGTGATGGTTGGGGTGGACGTGCTCGCTCATCACAGCATTCCCATGAGATAGACAAAGGTGAAGACGCCGATCCAGATGACGTCGAGGAAGTGCCAGAACAGCGACAGGCACATCAGGCGACGCTTGTTCGCCGGGATCAGGCCCTTCTTGCCGATCTGGACGACCAGCGTGAACAGCCAGATCAGGCCGAACGTGACGTGGAGGCCGTGGGTGCCCACCAGCGAGAAGAACGCGGTGAGGAAGCCCGAGCGCATCGGCGTCGCGCCTTCGTGGATCAGGTGGCTGAACTCATAGAGTTCGATGAAGAGGAAGGCGCCGCCGAACACGGCGGTGACCAGCAGCCAGAGCTGCGTGGCGCCCTTGCTGTTCTTCTCCATGGCCAGCATCGCGAAGCCGTAGGTGATCGACGAGAACAGCAGCATCGCCGTGTTCAGCGCCACCAGCGGCAGGTCGAACAGGTCCCGCGGACCCGGGCCTGCCGCGAAGCTGCCGCCGAGCACCCCGTAGGCGGCGAACAGCATCGCGAAGATGAGGCAGTCGCTCATCAGGTACATCCAGAAGCCCAGCATGGTGCTGCCGCCTTCGGGATGATCGTGCTCGTCCAGGTCGTAGAACGCGGCCTGGAGCTGAGGCTGGGTCAGGGTCTTGGTCATTTCAGCAGTGGCAGTCATCGATCAGGCTCCTGCCGCTGCAAGCTGGCGCGTACGCTCGGCCTCGGTCGCTTCGACCGTCTCGACCGGGATGTGGTAGTCGCGCTTGTAGTTGAAGGTGTGGAAGATGGCATAGCCGAGGATTCCCGCGAACGAGACGGCTGCCAGCCACCAGATGTACCAGATCATCGCGAAGCCGAGGGCCACCGACAGACCGGCCAGGATGATGCCCGTTCCGGTGCCCTTGGGCATGTGGATCGGACGGTAGCCGGAGGTCGGACGCTCCACGCCGCAGCGCTTCATGTCGTCCCAGGCGTCGATGTCGTGGACGATCGGGGTGAAGGCGAAGTTGTACTCCGGCGGCGGCGACGAGGTCGACCATTCCAGGGTACGGCCATTCCACGGATCGCCGGTCTCGTCCTTCAGTTCCTCGCGCTTCCAGATCGACACGGCGAACTGGACGAGCATGGCACCGATACCGCCCGCGATCATCAGCGCGCCGAAGGCGGCGACGATGAAGAAGGGCTGGAGCGACGGATCGTCGAACACGCGCATGCGGCGGGTAACGCCCATCAGGCCGAGGATGTAGAGCGGCATGAAGGCGAACCAGAAGCCCGGGACCCAGAGCCAGAAGCTGACCTTGCCCCAGAATTCGTTGAGCTTGAAGCCGAAGGCCTTGGGCCACCAGAAGTTGATCGCCGCGAAGATGCCGAACAGCACGCCGCCGATGATGACGTTGTGGAAGTGGGCGATCAGGAACAGCGAGTTATGCAGCACGAAGTCGGCAGGCGGCACTGCGAGCAGCACGCCGGTCATGCCGCCGATGGTGAAGGTCAGCATGAAGGCGACCGTCCACATCATGGGCAGTTCGAAGCGGATGCGGCCACGATACATCGTGAACAGCCAGTTGAAGAGCTTCGCGCCGGTCGGGATCGAGATCACCATCGTGGTGATGCCGAAGAACGAGTTGACGCTCGCGCCCGAACCCATGGTGAAGAAGTGGTGCAGCCAGACGAGGTACGAGAGGATGGTGATGACCAGCGTCGCGTAGACCATCGACGAGTAGCCGAACAGGCGCTTGCCGCTGAAGGTCGAGGTGACTTCCGAGAAGACGCCGAAGAGCGGCAGGATGAGGATGTAGACCTCGGGGTGACCCCAGATCCAGATCAGGTTCACGTACATCATCGGCGAGCCGCCGAAGTCGTTGGTGAAGAAGTTGAAGCCGAGATAGCGGTCCATCGTCAGCATCGTCATCACCGCCGTCAGCACCGGGAAGGCAGCGACGATCAGGATGTTGGTGCAGAGCGAGGTCCAGGTGAAGATCGGCATGCGCATCATGGTCATGCCCGGCGCGCGCATCTTGACGATGGTCGCGATCAGGTTGACGCCCGAGAGCAATGTGCCGACACCGGCGATCTGCAAGGCCCAGATATAGTAGTCGACGCCGACCCACGGGCTGTACGCGATGTTGGACAGCGGCGGATAGGCCAGCCAGCCGGTCTGCGCGAACTCACCGACGAACAGCGAGGCCATGACCAGCACCGCGCCCGCCGTCGTCATCCAGAAGCTGAAGTTGTTCAGGAACGGGAAGGAGACGTCGCGCGCGCCGATCTGCAGCGGCACGATGTAGTTCATCAGGCCGGTGACGAAGGGCATCGCCACGAAGAAGATCATGATCACGCCGTGGGCGGTGAAGATCTGGTCGTAGTGGTGGGCGTTGAGGTAGCCCTCGTTGCCGTTGAAGGCGATCGACTGCTGGATACGCATCATCACCGCGTCGGCGAAGCCGCGCAGGAACATGATGAGACCCAGGATCATGTACATGATCCCGATCTTCTTGTGGTCCACGCTGGTGAACCACTCCTTCCAGAGATAGCCCCAGAGCTTGAAATAGGTCAGCCCGGCCACGACCGCCGCGCCGCCGAGGGCGACGACGACGAACGTGGCAAGCACGATCGGTTCCTGTGGCATGGCGTCCCACCACAGGCGGCCCAGTAACGGGCTCCAGTGAGAATGGTCTACAGCTTCCATTGTTCTGTCAGTTCCGGGAAATCTGGGAGGAGTGCGCGGCGTCGTTGATGGCGACCGGCTCGGCCTTCGGCTCGGAGAGAGCCTGCTCGTCCTTGCCGAACAGCGGCAGGGACTGCGGCGCCTTCAGGCCGGCGCCGATCAGCGAGCGCAGGTTCTCGGGCGCCTTGACCGTGTGGTCGGGGGCGCTGCCGGGCATCTGGCGGCAGAGGGCGCGAACCCAGGCCAGCTCGCGCTGGACGGCGGCGTTCGGATTGGCGGTGGCGCGGGCGGCAGCTTCGCGGCCGTGCTTGTCGTAAGCCAGCATCTCGACGTTGCGGATGCCGGCCTTGCCGAGACCGCCGCGCGCGTCGAGCGCCATCATTTCGCTCATGCACATCTTGCCCGGCTCGACGCACATGTCGACGATGGCGCCGTAAAGATCGGGCGAAACGGCGGCGTAGCGGATGACCGGAACCTTCTCGCTCGGCTTTTCGAGCTGGAGGTAGGCGGTGCGGTCAAGCGTGCCGCCGGTCTTGTTCGCCTTCACTTCGGCGGTCCACTTGGCGAAGTCCGCATCGGAAACCGCGCGCGTGGCGAAGCGCATGTTGGAGAAGCCCGCGCCCGAATAGTTGGCCGAGAAGCCGATGGTGTCGATCGGCTTGTTGAACACGGCGTGCAGGCGCGTTTCCATGCCCGGCATCGCGTAGATCTGGCCGGCCATGGCGGGCACGTAGAAGGAGTTCATCACGCTCGACGAGGTGATCTTGAACGAGAGCGGACGGCCGGTCGGCACGACCAGTTCGTTGACGGTGGCCACGCCCTGTTCCGGATAGATGAAGAGCCACTTCCAGTCGAGTGCGACGACTTCGACTTCCAGCGGCTTGGCATTGACGGCGACCGGGGTTTCGTGATCGATGCGGCCGAGCGTGCGGTACGGGTCGAGCAGGTGGGTGGTGACCCAGGTCAGCGCACCGAGGCAGATGATGATCAGCAGCGGTGCGGTCCAGATCAGCAGTTCGAGCTGGGTCGAGTGATCCCAGTCCGGCTGATAGTTGGCCTCCTTGTTCGACGCGCGGTAACGCCACGCGAAAAGAACCGTCGCGGCCATGACCGGCACGATGATGAGGAGCATCAGCAGCGTGGAGATGACGACAAGGTCACCCTGCTGACGCGCGACATCCCCGGCGGGGTCGAGCACGACGGTGTTGCAAGCGGAAAGCGCGCCAGTCAGGGACAAGGCGGCAAGGACTTTGGCGAGCGCGGTCAGCTGCCGCGGCTTCGGTCTGGACTCGGGTGGGCGCATGGGTGGAGCGCCTAAGCCCATGCCGCGAGTGCGAACATAGGACATTTTGTCCAATCCCCTTGAAGCCGGACAATGACGATACGCCCCCTCATGTAGCCGGGCGTCTCGCGCGCCCGCCTTGATTCGTCCACGCACGGCAGGCTGTATCCAGGACCGGCCGCACGCGGACCCGAAACGAAGGCCGCAGAATCGAAATGACCAGCACTCCCCAATCCGGCGAAGCCTTGGGCCAGTCCCGCGAAGCCTTGGGCTTGCCGACTTTCAAGGAGCACCATCAGCCCTCGCCCGGCGAGATCGCGATCGGTGTCATCATCGGGCGAACCTCGGAGTTCTTCGACTTCTTCGTCTATGCCATCGCCTCGGTGCTGGTGTTCCCGAAGCTGTTCTTCCCGTTCGTGGACGCCCTGACCGGCACGATCTATTCCTTCGCGGTCTTCGCGCTGGCCTTCGTGGCCCGCCCGATCGGCAGCCTCGTCTTCATGGCGCTCGACCGTGCCTATGGCCGCGGCACCAAGCTGACGATCGCACTGTTCATGCTCGGCGGCTCGACCGCGGCGATCGCCTTCCTGCCTTCCTATGCGACGGCCGGCAGCACCGCGATCACCCTGCTCTGCCTGTTCCGCCTCGGCCAGGGCTTTGCCCTCGGCGGCACCTGGGACGGCCTGGCCTCGCTGCTCGCGCTGAACGCGCCCGAGAACAAGCGCGGCTGGTATGCGATGATCCCGCAGCTCGGCGCCCCGTTCGGCCTGATCGTGGCCTCGACGCTGTTCGCGTTCATGATCGCCGCCCTGCCCGCGGAAGACTTCCTCGACTGGGGCTGGCGCTATCCGTTCTTCGTGGCTTTCGCGATCAACGTCGTCGCGCTCTTCGCGCGCCTGCGCATCGTCGTCACCGAGGAGTTCGAGAACCTCTTCGCCAGCCGCGATCTTCAGCCCGTCAGCGTCGGCGCGACCCTGCGCACCGAGTGGAAGACCATCGTGCTGGGCGCCTTCGCCCCGCTCGCCAGCTTCGCGCTGTTCCACATGGTCACCGTGTTCCCGCTCTCGTGGGTGTTTCTCTTCACCCCCGATTCGCCGATCGGCTTCTTGCTGATCGAAGCCTTGGCCGCCGCCTTCGGCGTCGTCGCGGTGATCGCCTCGGGCCGCATCGCCGACAAGTTCGGACGCCGTAACCTGCTCGGCACCTGCGCCGTCGCCATCGCCGTGTTCTCGGGCTTCGCACCGCAGCTTCTCGACGCCGGCCCGGTGGGCGAGATCGCCTTCATGATCATCGGCTTCGTGCTGCTCGGCCTCGCCTTCGGCCAGTCCTCGGGCGTCGTCGCCTCGGAATTCTCCAGCGAGCACCGCTACACCGGCTCGGCGCTCACCAGCGACCTTTCCTGGCTGGTCGGCGCGGCCTTCGCCCCGCTGGCGGCCCTGCTGCTGGCCACCAACGGCGGCCTGATCGCCTCGGGCGGCTACCTGCTCTCCGGCGCGATCGCCACCCTGGCGGCACTCTGGCTGAACAAGGGTCTCGCCAGCCGCAACTGACCGGCGGACCAAACAGAAATCAGGAAGGGGCGCTTCGGCGCCCCTTTTTTGTTCTGCGACAGATATCGGAATTTTCTGCGAATCGCGCCTTTCCAGAACCTTGACCGAATTTTGGGCGAGTGTTCAAATAACGCCATGCCGTAGTTTACCGAAAATGAACCCATTTCATTTGACAATCGACACCCTCCCCCAGCACCCTCCAGCGCAACAAAAGCAAAGAAAACCTGGAGGGAGAGTTTATGCGTGCGTTCAAGCGGCTGTTGCTGTGTTCGGCGGGGCTGTCGGGTATCTGCGGTCCGGGATCGGTTGCCTTGGCGCAGGAACAGCCCGATGCCGTTTCGGCGAACGAGACCAACGTCATCATTGTCCAGGCCCGCCGCCGTGACGAAGACGTGCAGGACGTTCCCGCCGTCATCGACACCGTCACTGCGGACGAGATCGGCAAGCTCAACTTGCGCGACTTCAAGGAAGTCTCGACGCTCGCACCGGGTCTTCAGCTCGATACCAACGCCAACGGCATCGGCGGCAACGCCAAGATGCGCGGCGTCAACTTCGACGTGAACGCCAGCGGCAACAACCCCACCGTCGAATTCTACATGAACGACGCGCCGATCACCGCCGGCGTCGTGCTCCAGCAGATGTACGACATCGGCCAGATCGAAGTGCAGCGCGGTCCCCAGGGCACCCTGCGCGGCCGCGCCTCGCCATCAGGCTCGATCACCGTCACCACCAAGAAGCCCGACCTCTATTCCTGGGGCGGCGCGATCGACATGACCGCCAACGACATCGGCACGCAGAACGTCAAGGGCGCGCTGAACATCCCGGTTATCGAGGGCATTGCGGCTATCCGCGCCGCCGGCGTCTGGGACGAGAACGAGGTGGACCGCGTCCGCTCGATCTACAAGAACCGCGATCCCTGGTCGCGCACCAAGAGCGGCCGCATTTCCGCTCTCGTCACGCCGACCGACTGGCTCCGCTTCGAAGGCACGTACCAGCGCCTTGACCGCGACCAGCGCAGCTACGACCAGATCGCCTCGTTCTCGGAAGTGAATCCCGACGCCGCGCCGAGCCCGGTCTACATTTCCTCGAAGGATCGCCTTTCGAACTACGAGAGCCCGCGCCACATCCGCCAGGTCTTCGATGTCTACAACTGGCGGGCGGAAGCCAGCGGCTGGGGCCAGCGCCTGATCTATCAGGGCCAGTACTATACCCAGAAGATCCATTCGACCGAGAACTTCGACAAGGGCAATGCCTTCGCGGGCGACGTCAACCAGACCACCGACACGCGCTCAACCTCGAAGTCGCATGAAATCCGCCTGCAGAACGAGGAACGCCTGTTCGATATGGTCGACTATGTCGTCGGCTTCTTCGACAGCCGCAACCGGCCGCATACCGACCTCACCAATCCGACCATCGTCGCCCTGCCCACGGCCTTCGGCGGCGGGATCGCGCAGATCGTGCAGACGCCGATCACCAGCCAGGGGCGCACCCACGAGCAGTCGATCTTCGGCAACCTGACCGTCCATATCGGCCCTTCCACCGAGATCTCGGGCGGCGCCCGCCACATCGACTACAAGGACGAGAGCCAGTTGTTCGTCAACGGCACCGCGATAACGAACAATGCCCAGACGGCGAAGAAATGGATCTACAGCGGCTCCATCAAGCACAACTTCACGCCGGACCTGATGATCTATGCGGCGACGGGCAGCTCCTGGCGTCCGGGCATCAACGTCGTGGGTGACTTCAACATCACGCCTTCGGCGCTGGAAAACTCGTTCCTGCACCTGCCGGCCGAAACCTCGAAATCCTATGAGATCGGCCTCAAGTCCACGCTGATGGACGGCCGGATGCGCTTCAACCTCACCGGCTATCACCAGAAGTTCAAGAACTATCCCTACCGCGTGCCGGGTTCGGGCGTGTTCTATGTGAACACCGTCGCCCTGCGCAATGCGAGCGGCGCGGTGACCGGGCTGGCGCAGCAGGTCAATAACTTCAACTTCGCCGGTGCCGTCCCGGTCGAGGTCAACGGTGTGGAAGGCGACGTTTCCTTCGACATCACCCCGAACTGGAGCCTGAACGCCTCGGCCAGCTACTCGCTGGGCAAGATCAAGGGCGGCACCGTGCCCTGCAACGACCTCAACGGTGACGGCATCCCGGATGCGACGACGACGGCACCGTCGCTCGCCGAACTCCAGGCCGCCGTCGGCGCGAACAATATCGCCGCCTGCAACGTCTCGCAGCGGGCCTCGTTCATGGCGCCCTTCTCTGCCACGGTGCAGAGCGAATACTCGTTCCCGGTGTTCGACAAGACCAATGCCTATCTGCGCGGCCTGCTCACCTATACCGGCAAGTCCCAGGGCGACCCCGGCAATGCCTGGGACGATGTGGGCGGCTATGCGCTGGTCAACCTCTTCGCTGGGCTGCGCTCGGACGACGGGGCCTGGGAAATCGGACTCTATGCCAAGAACGTGTTCGAGACCACGAAGACGCTCACCCGCACCAACCCGCTGTTCACCGCCTATCAGCAGCTTGGTTTCGCCGGGCAGTTCGATCCGGCCACCGGCCGTCCGGTGTTCACCGGACCGACCGCCGCCACTTCGACGAGCACCTATACCGGCGTGACGACCACCGCCCCGCGCGAGTTCGGCATCAACATCCGCTACGCTTTCGGCTCGCGCTGATCGCATTCGGCGGATGCAAGAAAGGGGCGGCAAGGTCTGACCTTGCCGCCCCTTCTCGTTTTTGCGTCCTGCCGGTCAGGTCTGCTGCCAGCTTCCGCCGAGCGCCCGGAACAGGTCCACTTGCGCGAAGGCCACGGCCCGGGTGGCCGCCGCATAGTCGGCCTCGGACTGGGCCAGCGTCCGCTGGGCGTCGAGCACGTCGAGCGAATCGATCTGCCCCCTGCTCTCGCGCGCCAGGCTGACATTGGCTGCCCGCTCCGCCGCATCGCGCGCCGAGGCCAGACGCTCCTTGCGCAGCAGCGCATTGCGATAGGCCGAAAGCGCCGTCTCGGTCTCTTCCAGCGCGCGCAGCACGGTGCCGTCGAACGTCGCGAGGTCGGCCTTGGCATCGGCCTTGGCGCCACCGATGCGCGCGCGGATCGCTTCCTGATTGGGGAAGGCCCAGGAAATCATCGGTCCGAGCAGCCAGCGCAGCGGTCCGCCGCCGAGGATATCGGTAGCGCCGACCGCCGTCGTGCCGATCGAGCCGCCCAGCGTGATCTTCGGATAGAGATCCGCCGTCGCCACGCCGACGCGGGCCGTGTCCGCAGCGAGACGGCGTTCGGCCGCCTTCACGTCGGGACGGCGCGCCAGCAGGGTGGCGCCGTCGCCGACCGGGATCGGCTTGCTGACGTCGGGCGTCGTCGTGCGGGTGCGCGCCGCCTCAGGCAGGTCCTGCGGCGTGCGGCCGGTCAGCGTCGCGAGACGGAACAGCGCTGCGTCGCGGGCTGCCTGAAGGCTGGGAATGGCCGCCGCCTGCTGCTCGCGAAGCTGGGTCACGCGAATCACGTCGAGCTTCTGGTTGAGGCCGCGTTCGAAACGGGCATTGGTGATCCGCGCCGAACGGTCGAGCAGGTCCACCGTGCGCTGGGCGACGCCGAGCTGGTCGGCGGCGCTGGTGGCATCGACATAGGCCCGCACGGTGTCTGCCACGACCGTCACCCGCACCGCGTCGGCATCCTCCTGCGCGGCGGCAAGATCGGCGCGCGAGGCCTCAACCCCGCGCGAGACGCGGCCGAACAGATCGAGTTCGTAGCTGACCGCCAGCTGTCCGTCGACGCGGCGCCCTTCCCGGTCGAAACCTGGAAGAACCTGCGCCTCGGAAACCCGGCCGTACGTGCCGGTGGCGCTGATGTCGGTCTGCGGCAGGCGGTCCGAACGCGAACCGCGCAGGCTGGCGCGCGCCTTCTCGATCCGCGCCACGGCCACCCGCACATCGGTATTGGCCGCCAGCGCGTCGGCGACGAGGCCGTCGAGCACCGGGTCGCTGTAAAGCCGCCACCAGCTGTCGTCGGGTGCAGCGGCGGTGACTTCGGCAGTCTGGACGCCCACGAAGGGCGCCCCGGCCTGGACCGGCGGCGTCGGCGCGACATAGTCGGGTCCGACGGCGCAGGCCGAGAGGGCGGTCGCGGTGAGAAGTCCCGCGACCATGTTCTTGATATTCATGGACATCATCCGTCCTTTCATTCCGCCGGGACCACCGCGTGGCTCTCGTGGTGCGGCGCTGCCGGTTTCCGGCGAAGCGCCGCCGCGAGCTTGCGGCAGACGACGTAGAAGGTGGGCGTGAACAGCAGGCCGAAGCCGGTAACGCCGGTCATGCCGAAGAACACCGCCGTACCCAGCGCCTGGCGAAGCTCGGCGCCTGCTCCCGTTGCCACGACCAGCGGCACCGCGCCGAGGATGAAGGCGAACGAGGTCATCAGGATCGGGCGCAGGCGGGTGCGGGCCGCATAGACGGCTGCTTCCACCGGCGAGTAGCCCCGCTCCTCTTCGGCCTGCTTGGCGAACTCGACCACGAGGATCGCGTTCTTGGCAGCCAGCGCGATCAGCACGACGAGGCCGATCTGGGTGAGGATGTTGTTGTCCATCCCCCGGAGGTTCACGCCGACCATCGCCGCGAAGAGGCACATCGGCACGATCAGGATGATCGACAGCGGCAGGGTCAGGCTCTCGTACTGCGCGGCGAGCACGAGGAAGACGAACAGCACCGCCATGCCGAACACGATTCCGGCGGTATTGCCCGCATGGGCCTGCTGGTAGGCGATGCCGGTCCATTCGGTGTCGTAACCGGTGGGCAGGGTTTCGCCCGCGATCTTCTCCATCGTCGCCAGCGACTGGCCCGAGGAGTAGCCCTTGCCGTAGCTGCCGTCGATTTCGACCGCCGGGTGCAGGTTGTAGCGCACCACGCGGTAGGGTCCGGTCTCGTCCTTGAAGGTCGCGACCGAGCCGACCGGAACCATCGCGCCCGAATCCGAGCGGGTCTGGAGGTTGGCGATGTCCGCCGTCGATCCGCGATGCTCGGCATCGGCCTGCGCGGTGACGCGATAAGTGCGTCCCAACAGGTTGAAATCGTTGATGTAGGACGATCCGAGATAGACCTGCATCGCCTCGAAGACCTTGGCGGGGGAAACGCCCAGCATGTCGGCCTTGCGGCGATCGACATCGGCATAGACGCGCGGCGTGTTCATCGTGAACAGGGTATAGACCTGGCTCAGTTCGGGGGCCTGGTTGGCCTTGGCGATCAGCGCGCCGGCGGCCTTCTGAAGCTCGGTCAGACCGCGACCTTCCTTGTCCTCCACGACCATGCGGTAGCCGCCCGGGGGGACGATGCCGTTGATGGTCGGCGGCGGAATCAGCAGGACCTGCGCCTTGTCGTAGCCCTGCATCGCGGCCTGTGCCTGGGCCATGATCCCTTCATAGGTCACGCCGAGTTGCTTGCGCTCCTCGAAGCTCTTGAACGGGAAGTAGATGGCGGCGGCGTCCGGCGCGGCGGTCTGCGAAGGACCGTGGAAGCCGGCGAACATCACCGCGCCGCGCAGGCCCTTCACCGGCAGGATGCGCTTGGCGACTTCCTGCGTCACTTCGTCCGTGCGGTTGAGCGAGGAGCCCGGCGGCAGGAAGATCGCGGCGAGGAAGTAGCCTTGGTCCTGGTTGGGGATGAAGCCCGCGGGCGTCGCCCAGAACATGCCGATGGTAGCGGCGATGAGTCCGGCATACGTCGCCATCATCTTCACCGGGCGTTTCACCAGGGTCAGCGTGAGGCGGGCATAACCGTCGCTCATGCGGTCGAAACCGCGGTTGAACTTGTCCGCCGCGCCTTGCAGCGCCCGCTTCCAGCGCGGGGCATTGGCGGGAAGGCCGTGCTTTTCCTTCAGCAGCATCGCCGCAAGCGCCGGGGACAGCGTGAGCGAGAGCAACAGCGAGATCGCCGTGGCCGTGGTGATGGTCACCGCGAACTGCTTGTAGAACTGGCCCGACATGCCGGTGATGAACAGCGTCGGCACGAAGACCGCGCAGAGCACCAGCACGATGGCGATCAGGGCGCCGGTCACTTCGTCCATCGAACGGCGGGCTGCCTCCAGCGGAGACATGCCCTCCTCGATGTAGCGTTCCACGTTCTCGACCACGACGATGGCGTCGTCGACGACGATGCCGATGGCAAGCACCAGCCCGAACAGCGAGAGGTTGTTGAGCGAGTAGCCGACCGCCGCCAGCATGATCGCGGTGCCGACCAGCGACACGGGGATCGCGATGATCGGAATCACCGCCGCGCGCCAGTTCTGGAGGAAGACGAGAATGACGAGGACGACGAGAATCACCGCCTCGAACAGGGTGTGGTACACCGCGTCGATCGACTGGCCGATGAACTCGGTGGGGTTGTAGATGACGGAGTATTCCAGGCCCTTGGGGAAGTGCGTGGCAACGTCATCCATCTCGGCGCGCACGGCCTTGGCGGCATCGAGCGCGTTCGAGCCCGGGCGCTGGAGCACGGCGATCACGACCGTGGGCTTGCCCGAGAGATAGGTGTTGGTGGTGTAGTCCTGCGCGCCCAGTTCGACACGCGCCACGTCGCGCACGCGGACCTGGCGGCCTTCGGCATCGGTGCGCACGACGATATCGCCGAACTGCTCCGGCGTGGTCAGGCGGCCCTGCATCTCGACGCCGACCTGGTACGCGTTGCCGCGATCGTAAGGCGGCGCGCCGATCGCACCCGAGGAGACCTGCACGTTCTGGGCCTTGAGCGCGGCAACGATCTCGCCCGCCGTCAGGTTCATGGCGGCAGCCTTGGTGGGATCGATCCAGATGCGCATGCCGTAGTCGCGCGAGCCGAACAGCTGCACGTCGCCCACGCCGTTCAGGCGCGAGAGGCGGTCCTTGACCTGCGTGAGGGCGTAGTTCGACAGGTAGTCGCGGTTGAACGTGCCGTCCGGTGACTGCAGGTTCACGACCATCAGGAACTCGGGCGAAGTCTTGCGCGTCACCACGCCCATCGCGCGCACGGCGTCGGGAAGACGCGGTTCGGCAATGGCGACGCGGTTCTGCACGAGAACCTGCGCGGCATCGAGGTCCGTGCCGATCTTGAAGGTGACGGTGATCGTCACCTTGCCGTCGCCGGTGGACTGCGAGGACATGTAGAGCATGTCGTCGACGCCGTTGATTTCCTGCTCGATCGGAGCGGCCACGGTGTCGGCGACGGTTTCGGCGGAAGCGCCGGGATATTGGGCGGTCACCGTCACCGTCGGGGGGACGATGTCGGGATATTGGCTGACCGGCAAGCCGAAGAACGCAAGCGCGCCCACCACGGTGATAAGCACCGCGATGACGCCTGCGAAGATCGGCCGGTCGATGAAGAACCGGGAAAATCGCATGGGAATAGGCCCCTCTGGGGGGAGCGGTCACTCAGATCGAGCGCCGCCCCCCGGTTGGGTGAATGTCAGTTGGCGAGCGTGGCCTGCGCGGCAACGGGCGCGCTGGGACCGGAGACAGCGTGAGCCGCCTTGGGGTCCGCCGCGATCTGGCCGCGACGGGTATTGACCTTGGCCCCGGCAATCGCGGCCTGGTAGTTGGAGATGACGACGCGGTCCGTGGGCGCAAGGCCCGAGCGGATCACCCGCAGGCCGTCCACCAGCGGGCCGAGTTCGACCGGCTTGGCCGCGACCACGCCGTCCTGCCCAACCGTCAGGACGACCTTGCGCGCCTGGTCGGACTGGATCGCATCGTCGGGCACCAGCATGGCCTTGACCGTGCCGCCTTCCGCAAGGCGCATGTTGCCGAACATGCCCGGCGTCAGGAAGCCGTCGGCATTGTCGAGCACAGCGCGCACGCGGATCGTGCCGGAACGCGGGTCGAGGCCGTTGTCGGTGAAGTCCAGCTTGCCGTTCCAGCGGTACTGAGTCTCGTCCTGAAGACGGACCTGGACGTTGGCGGCATCCTTGTGCTCGGCCTTTTCGCGCTGGGTCTTGAGGAACAGCGCTTCGGAGGCATCGAAGGTGAAGTAGATCGGGCTGACGGCGTTGATCGTGGTCAGCAGCGTGGCGCCGGTGCCGTTCTCGCCCGAGACGAGGTTGCCCACGTCCACGCGGCGATCCGAAATGCGGCCCGAGATCGGCGCGCGCACGGTGGCGAACTCGACGTCGAGCGCGCGCTGGCGCACGCGAGCCTCGGCCCCTGCCAGCGCGGCAGTGGCGGCGCGGACCTTGGCGCGAAGCTGGTCGACTTCGCTGGCGGCCATGGCCTCGTCACCCTTGAGCCCGGCGACGCGGGCATAGTCGGATTTCGCGAGGACGAGCGCGCTCTGGGCGGAGGCCACTTCGGCCTGCGCTTCGGCGAGCGAGGCGCGGTAGGGGCGCGGATCGACGGTGAACAGCGGCTGCCCCTCGCGGACGAAATCGCCGTCCTTGAAGAACAACTGCGTGATCGCGCCGGAGACGCGCGGACGCACTTCCACCGACTTGCTGGGGGCGAAGCGGCCGACATAGTCGTCCCATTCGGTCACGTCGCGGATCAGCGGATTGGCGGCCTGGACGACGGCAGGCGCCATCGGCGCCGCGTCGGCTTCGGCATGGTGGAAGGTCTTCCAGCCGATACCCGCCACCGCGATCAGCGCGATGGCGGCAACGGCGGCCTGACGCCCCCTTTTCGGACGAGTGCGGGGCAGTTCGGCCTCCGCCTCGACTTTCGCAAGGGTTTCTGGGGATACGGGGAAATTCACGCGGCAAGCCTCCGGAACGGGGCGCGGGCGCGCCCGATAAAGTCGATGACGGCACCGATCTTGGCCTCGCTGTGGCCGGCCACGCGGGCTTCCTTCATGACGGAAGCCGGCAGCGTGTAGCCATGGTGCCAGGCCTGCACGGCCAGGCGGCGCAGCGCTTCGAGCTGCTCGTTGGCGAGCATCGGCGAAGGCGGCTGCGGGCCGAAGATCAGGCGGGCGAACCAGCCGCGCTTGCGCTGCGGCTTGAGCGTATCGAGGCCGTCCTCCCGAGCCAGTTCGACGATCCTGCGCTCGAAGCGCGACAGAGGCTCGGAAACGGCAAGAGAAGGCGTCTCGGGAACGGTACGAAGAGCGGGCAGCGCCTGGAGCGCCGCATCGGTGAAGTCGATGAAGGCCATGTTGTGTGCTCCCTGGAAAATTGCCCGGCGCGCGCCCTCGGGACAGGAGGGGGAAGGAGGGGCGCGCGCCGGGGTGTTCCGGCGCAAGGGGCGTCGGAAAGTCTTGGGGCGCAGAAGGACACTTCCCGGAATCGCACTTCCGAAAACGCCTACTGCACAGGTTCGTAGTCTCAGGAGACGCCTGTGGGGGACAGGCGGCACCAAGGGAGGTCCGGTTGACCGGACCCTGGCGAACTCGGCCCCGTCACTCCCTCAAGCGGCGAGTCGGGCTACCTCGTTCTGTACCACTTGGTATATATTGCGGTGCGGTATCTCGTCAAGCGACTTTCTGTACCGCTTGGTAAGATTTGTTCGAAACCGCCGTTTTCAAGGGGCTTAACGCCGGTTGAACGGGATTTTTGTGGTTTGCCGAACGGGTTGTGAGACAGGCTGCCTCAGAGAGAGACCCATCCCCCCTCGACCGACGCCATCCTGAACTTGTTTCAGGATGGCATGGCGGGAGGTTGGAAAGCCTAGCCCAGCCTCGAAGCGCTCAGCGCCCCGGCCACATCGTCAGGTAAGTGTCGACGACGCCCTTCAGCTCCTGCGCGCAGGAGCCGCCCTGGGCCTTGACCGACATGCCCTGAAGCACCGTGGTCAGGCATTGTGCCAGACAGCGAGGATCGACGCTCTCGGGGAGATCGCCCTCGTCCTTGCCGCGCTCGAAACGCTCGATCAGGGCATCCTCGGTGGCGATCCGACGCTCGGTCACGAAATCGCGGATCGAGGGGTCTTCCATCGTGCAGGTCACGGTGGACATGACGCCGAGGCAGCCGTGCGGATCGCTGCCGCCACAGTGAGTCGAGATCGCACCGGTCAGCAGCCGTTCGGCGACACCGCGGGCGGTGGGCGCTTCCAGCGCCTTGCCGACATAGGCCAGCTTGTCCCGCTCATAGAGGTCGAGCGCCTTCTTGAAGAGCGCTTCCTTGTTGCCGAAGCAGGCGTAGAGGCTGGGCTTGGTGATGCCCATCGCCTCGGTCAGCTCCGCCATTGACGCGCCTTCGTAGCCGCGCTGCCAGAACACCCGAAGCGCAGCCGTCAGGGCCTCTTCAGGGTCGAACTCGCGCGGGCGACCCCGAGTCGATGTGGGAGCGGAACATTTCATACCGGTCGGTATATAGGTAGCGTGCTCCTGTCCGTAAAGTGTCACGCTCGATCACAAACCGAGCGTGACACGCAACAGGTGCCGCTATTGCCGTTAGCCGACGAAAGCGCGTTCGATCACGAAATCGCCCGGCTTGGCGTTCGAACCCTCAGTGAAGCCCCAGGATTCGAGGTCGTGCGAGAAGTCCTTGATCATGTCCATCGAGCCGCAGAGCATCACGCGGTCGGTCTCCGGGTTGAAGCGCGCATCGCCCTTCAGACCTTCGAACAGACGGCCGTTTTCGACCAGCGCGCCAATGCGGCCGGTCGTGTGGAACGGCTCGCGGGTGACGGTGGGCACGTAGTGAAGCTGCACCAGCGCCTGCTCGGCGACCAGCGGATCTTCGGCCAGCTGGCTTTCCAGTTCCTCGCGGTAGGCAAGGTCGCTGACGCGGCGGACGCAGTGGACGACGATGATCTCGTCATAGAGATCATAGACGTCCGGGTCGCGGATCAGCGACATGAACGGCGCAAGGCCGGTGCCGGTCGAGAGCATGAAGAGACGCTTGCCGGGCAGCAGCGCGTCGGTGACGAGCGTGCCGGTGGGCTTGCGGCCGAGATAGATCTGGTCGCCCGGCTGGACGAGCTGGAGGCGCGAGGTCAGCGGACCGTCCGGCACCTTGATCGAGAGGAACTCGATTTCCTCGGCCCAGGAGGGGCTGGCGATCGAATAGGCGCGCAGCAGCGGGCGCTTCTCGCCCTGAAGACCGAGCATGACGAACTCGCCCGAGCGGAAGCGGAACGAGGCCGGGCGCGACATCGTGAAGCTGAACAGGTGCTCGTTCCAGTGGCGGACGCTGAGAACTTCTTCGACCGAAAGGGCCGTCGTGGGTTCAAGAGTGGGCATCACGGCCTGACCGTCGCTCATCAATTCATTCCTCGGGTGGTAAAGTGGTAAAGCTCAAGTATCTGGGCTCACGTATCGGCCCAAACAGGCGCGAAACCCGTGAGTCGATCGTTTCGGCGGGGTTTTCGGCAGAACCGGCATCGCCCCGAGCGACATCGACACACCCGGCGCGCATAGCAGAAGCAGTCTCAGGCGCAAGAGCGGTCTCTGGCGCCCGGTGCCGGGAGGTTCCGAAACGGTCCATGAGCTTGAAGTATCCGCCTGATAGCCTCGAACCGCCGGCATGCAACGCAATTGCATTTGCATCGCCGAAAGCCAGACTTCGGCACAGAGACCAGGAAGGACCCGGCGGTGCGGCAAGGCCCCGGAGGGACGGCAAGGAGGACCGCGGAAAAGCCATGACACCGCGACTAGCCTTATTGCTATCGTATCGCAATAGCATATATCGCGCCGAAACGCACGGTCAGCCGCCGCGCAACTGGCGGCGCAAAGCCTTCAATTCCCGGTTCAGCTCGGCGATGCGATCCAGCGAAACGCCGGTCGCCTCTACCAGTTCGCCCGGTACACAGCGCGCTTCGGCGGCGGTTTCGCGGCCCTTGTCGGTCAGAGTGATCCGCACCACCCGCTCGTCCTCCATGGAACGGCGCCGCTCGACCAGCCCGGCCGCTTCCAGCCGTTTGAGCAGCGGCGTCAGCGTATTCGATTCGAGGAACAGCTTCTCGCCCAGTTCGCTCACCGTCTGGCCGTCCTGCTGCGCCAGCCCGAGGATCGCGAGGTATTGCAGGTAGGTCAGGCCGAGCCGGTCGAGCAGAGGCTTGTAGATGCGGTTGAAGGCAAGGCCGGTGGAATAGACCGAAAAGCACAGGAAATCCTCGAAGGGGTCGAGATCAGCTTCCGGCTGCGAAGGATGGGTCTGAGTCATGCCCGCAATATAAATCGCGCGCGATTGAATCGCAACGCTTGACATCCAATCACGACTCATACATTTAGATCGCACACGATTTAATCACTGACGATCTAAATGGAGAACCACGATGTCGATCAATCCGCTCTACAAGACCAGCGCCACGGCAACCGGCGGCCGCGACGGCAAGGCCCGCACCGATGACGGCGCTTTCGAAGTGACCTTGGGCACCCCCAAGGAACTCGGCGGCAACGACCAGGGCAACAATCCGGAACAGCTCTTCGCCTCGGGCTACGCGGCCTGCTTCCTCGGCGCGATGAAGTTCGCCGCCAGCCAGGACAAGGCCCTGCCCCGCGTTCCCGCCGACACCACGGTCAATGCCACCGTCGGCATCGGTCCGCGCAGCGACAAGGGTTTCGGCCTGACCGTCGAACTGCGCATCACCCTGCCCGGCGTCGAGCGCGAAGCCGCCGAAGCGCTGGTTGCCGAAGCCGACACCATCTGCCCCTACAGCCACGCCGTGCGCGGCAATATCTCGGTGACGCTCGCCGTCGCCTGAGCGACTTCAGGTCCCGTCGTGTCTGCCGGGGAGCGCCCCTCCCCGGCATGACATTTCAACTATCTGGAACAAACCGGATCAACTTATCCCAATTCCCGGAAAGCCTGGAAAAGAGGAAGAAGAGGCCAGCCCAGCAACGCATTCGAAAGCCCCCCGCCATGTCCGCTTCTTCAATCCCATCCACGATCGCGCCACCCGCCTTGCCGACGCCGCCCAACCAGTCATCATCGCCATGGGAACAGCGGGCCTGACCGGCGGCGCCATGGCCGCGATCGCTCTCTTCACTGACCGCGCCATGCAGTCCCGCGCCGCTGCCCAAAGCGCACGCTGACACGCCCTTCTCTTTCCGTCGAAGGACATGAGGGCAAAGACTTTCCCCGAGGCTGCGGACAGTCTATCTGTCCCCGCGAAACGCCACGATGCCTCCTACCGCGCCGCCTTCCTCCTCCCGATCGGGCCTTGAAGCGACTTTTCTCGAGAATCGGGACAAGCTGCTGCACTTCCTGCGCGCCCGCGGTGCCGGGGATGCGGCGGAAGACCTGGTCCAGGAAGTCTGGCTGAAGATCTCGCGCAGCACCCCCGGCCCGGTCGCCGCGCCGCTGTCCTACCTGTTCCGCACCGCCGACCTGCTGATGATCGACCGATTCCGCTCCGCCCGCCAGTCCGGCACGCGTGAGCGAGACTGGACCGAGGCCCATGCGGACGAAGCCGGTGCCTCCCCCGAACCCTCCGCCGAACGCCGCCTTTCCGCCGCGCAGGAAGCCGGGCACGTGCTCTCGCTGCTCGAGAGCCTCGGCCCGCGCGTCTCGGCGATCTTCCGGCGCCACCGGATCGACGGCCTGCCGCAGAAGCAGGTCGCCGTGGAACTCGGCATCAGTCTCAGCACGGTGGAAAGCGACTTGCGCGTTGCCTATCGGGCGCTCGCCCAATGGAAGGAACGCAGCGATGAGGCCCTATGATGAGGCCTGGGCCGATCGTCTCCGTCTTCGCCGCAGAAGGAGCGCGCGATGAGTGATGACGACAAGATCAGGGGCGAAGCGCTCGGCATTAATGCCGCTGCGCTCGACTGGGCGCTACGCGTCGGCGACCCGGCCTTCGAGGACTGGGAAGGCTTCACGCATTGGCTCGACGAAAACCCCGCTCATTCCCGCGCCTATGACACCGTAGCCGCCGCCGTGGCCGACGGCGCCGAACTGATCGGCTCGGCAGCGCCCGCCAACGACGATGCGCAGCCGGCGACCATGGCTGCCGCGCCCCGCCGTCCGCGCCGCGCATGGCTGGGCGGCGCCATCGCCGCCTCGCTCGTGCTCGTGGGCGGCCTCTGGGTCTGGCAGGCGGGCAGCCGTGATCTCTACCGGATCGAGACCGCACCGGGGCAGGTCCGCACCGTCGCGCTCGACACGCAGACGCGGGTGGACCTCGCGGGCGGCACCGCCATGGAGTTCGACCGCAAGGACCCCCGCTTTGCCCGGCTGGAAAGCGGACAGGCGCTCTTCACCGTCCGCCATGACGAGGCGCATCCCTTCCGCGTCACCGTGGGCGAGGACACGCTGGTCGACGTCGGCACCGTGTTCGACGTGCGCCACGACGGCGAAGACCTCAGCGTGGCGGTGTCGGAAGGCGCGGTGCAGTTCAATCCCAAGGCGCAGGACTTGCGCATTGCCCCCGGCGAAGTGCTCCGGCGGCACGGCAAGGCCGGGGACTACACGCTCGGCAAGATCGCACCCGCCCAGGTCGGCGAATGGCGCGAGGGACGCGTCACCTTCGAGGATACGCCGCTGGAAGCCGTCGCCGCCGACCTCGCCCGCGCGACCGGCGTGGCCTATGCCGTCGCGCCGGGCAGCACGGACCGCAAGGTCTCCGGCTCGCTGCTGGTCGCTCCGCTGCGCGACGATCCTGCCGCGCTCGGGCCGCTGCTCGGCGTGAAGGTGCGCGAAGACGGAAACCGCTGGGTGATCGGCGTGCCCTGAACATGAGAGGTGCGGCGTGGCTTCTGGCGGCCGTCGCGGCCATGCCTCTTCCCGTCCTCGCCCGCGAGGCGGAAGTCGCCACACGTGCGGGCACCGCGAGCGAGGCCGTCGTCGACCTCGCCCGGCAGACCGGCACCAGCATCGTCATCGCCGATTCGACAATTGCCCGGCGCACGATCCCGGCGCTGCGCGGGCGCATGGACGTGGCTGAGGCGCTGAACCGTCTGGCCCGCGCGGCCGGCGCGCGCGCGGTGCCGGTCGGGCGGGCGGCCTGGCGCCTCGAAGCCGCACGCCCTTCGGCGCCGCTCGCGCGTCCCACCCGCGAGACGCCCCGACCCGCAGCCCCGCGCCCGCCGATCGAGACCCACAGCGAACCCATCGTCGTCCAGGCCACCAAGCGCGACCTCCGCATCGAGGATGTGCCCGGCCAGCTCGCGATCCTCGACGGCAAGGCGTTGGAAACGGGCGGCGTCGGCGGCACCGAGAAGATCACCCGCCAACTCGCGACCGTCTCCTCGACCCATCTCGGCAGCGGCCGAAACAAGCTCTTCATCCGCGGCATCGCCGATTCCAGCTTCACCGGCCCGACCCAGGCCACGGTGGGCCAGTACCTCGGCGACATGCGGCTGACCTACAATGCGCCGGACCCGGACCTGCGGCTGTCGGACCTCGCCCGCGTGGAAGTGCTGGAAGGCCCGCAAGGCACGCTTTACGGCGCCGGATCGCTGGGCGGAATCATCCGCCTCGTGCCCAATGCCCCGGTCATGGGCGAGACCGGCGGCACGGTGATCCTCGGCGGCTCGCTGACACAACACGGCGCGCCCGGCGCGGATGCCAGCGCCACCGTCAACCTGCCGGTAGCGGGCGAAAGCGTGGCCCTGCGCGCCACCTTCGACAGCGCCACTTATGGCGGCTACATCGACAAGCCCCTGCTCGGCCGCAGCAACGTCAACCGCTCAAACATGCTCGGCGGCAAGCTCGCCCTGCGCGCCCGAATCGCGCCGGACTGGACGATCGACGTGATCGCCCTCGCCCAGAGCACCGAGGCGGACGACAGCCAGTACGCGGACCGGAACGGCCAGCCGCTGGAAAGCTCGGCGCGCGTGCCGGAAGGGTCGAAGGCGGACTATGCCCTCGGCCAATTCGTCGTTTCCGGGCGGATCGGCGACGTCAACCTGCGCTCGACGACCGGCGTGGTCGCGCAGGACCTCCACGAGCATTACGACGCCAGCGAAACGGGCGGCGAACCGCGCCTGTTCTCGCAGACCAACGACACGCGGATGATCGTGCACGAGACGCGGGTGTGGCAGAGCGAGCGCCACGGCTTCGGCTGGCTGCTCGGCGCCAGCTACACCCACAATCGCACGGTCCTGAACCGCGATTTCTCCACCCCCCTGTTCGACATGCGCAAGGCGGCGACCGGGGTGCGCAACACGATCGACGAATTCACGCTCTACGGCGAGGCGAGCCTGCACCTCATGGGACCGCTCACCGCGACCGGCGGCGGCCGCTTCACCCGCTCGCGCCTCGGCGGCGACGGCGAGGATATTGCCCCAGCCGCCGCCGCATTCCTTTCCACATCCGGCGTGACCGCGCGGCGCACGATGAACCGGTTCCTGCCTTCCTTCGCGCTGAATGCCCGGTTCTCGCCGGAAGACTCGCTGTACCTCCGCTATCAGGAAGGCTTCCGCCCCGGCGGCTTCGCGATCGAGAGCAACGTGGTGCGCCGCTTCCAGAGCGACCGCACCGGCACTTTCGAAATGGGCGCCCGCCACGGCCGCGCCGGTGCGACGCCTTTCGACCTTGCACTGAGCCTGTCCTATACCCGCTGGCAGGACATCCAGGCCGACTTCATCGACGGCTCCGGCCTGCCCAGCACCGCCAATATCGGCGACGGACGCGTCTGGTCCGCCAGCATTTCCGGCGGCGTGCTGCTGGCACCGGGCCTGCGGGTGGAACTCGGCGCGACCTGGAACGAGAGCAAGGTGGACGAGCCTTCGGCAGCGCTGGTGCAATACGTGCTGGCGCCGGTCGGCCTTGCAGCGGCGACGCTCTCGCGGGCGGACGTGCTGCGCTATGTCTCCACGCGCGGCATGCAGGTGCCGAACATCGCCCGGTTCGCGGGGCACTCGGCGCTGGCCTGGACCCATGAAGTCAGCGCGGACTGGACGCTGAATGCCAATGCCTGGGCCAATTACATCGGCCGCTCGCGTCTCGGTATCGGCCCCGAACTCGGCGCACCACAAGGCAACTATTTCGACAGCGGCTTCGACATGCGGCTCGGCACTGCAAGCTACGGCGTCACCCTCAGCGTGACCAACCTCGCCGACGTGCAGGGCAACCGCTTCTCGCTCGGCACCCCGTTCAGCACCGGGCGCGAGCAAGTCACACCGCTGCGTCCGCGCACCGTGCGCGTGGGACTCGACGCGCGGTTCTAGAACCGATCCCTTCCCCGCTTACGCCTAAGTAGTGCCCTCCGGCTTGCAAAAATTTAATCCCCGACCCACGAGGATTAGCCGTTCTCGCCCGAGTAGCCCCGCGAATAACACTTAATAACCAAGGCATTCCGGCGTATTTTAGGCCACCTTTTCTGCCGGTGGCTCGACGGGCGCCGCGCCGCGCAAAGATAGACGCGGCGCCCGCGGCCCCGGTTCAGGGGTACGATACAAGGGAGGGCACCCGGAATGTCACAGGGACTCAAGCGGCGGTTTACGTCGTGCCTGTCGGCGGCAGCGCTGACGGCAGCACTGGTTTCGACATCGATGCTTGGCGGCTGTTCGTCGCCCACCGCATCGATGCCCACGCTCGCATCCGCTCCGGCAGGAAACTACCGGGTGGGTGCGGGCGACAAGCTCCACATCGTGGTGCAGGATCTGCAAAGCGCCAACGGCGACTATATCGTCGAGGACAGCGGGGCGATCTCGCTGCCCTATATCAAGCAGATCGATGTCGTCGGGATGACCTATCGCGAGATCGAGCAGGGCATCGCCGCCTCGCTGCTGCGGCAGGGGATCATGACCGGAGATCCGGTGGTAAACGTCGGGCCGGTGGAACTGCGGCCCTTCTATGTCGTCGGTGAAGTCAACAAGCCCGGCCAGTTCGAGTATCGCCAGGGCATGACGGTGCTGGCGGCCATCTCGGCGGCAGGTGGCTATACCTATCGCGCCCAGACCGGCAAGGTCGCCGTGACCCGCATCGTGAACGGCAAGGACGTGACCTCCAAGGCCGACGAGTTCGCCACGGTCCTGCCGGGCGACCGGATCCGCGTCTACGAGCGGTGGTTCTGAGGCCATGCGGAGTGCCATCGCACTGGCCGCGCCAGTTCCGTTCCTGCTCGCTGTCCCGCAGCAGGCCCTGGCCCAGGCGCGCGACATCGGCTCGACCGCTTCTGCGGTCTATCCCAACGATCCGGAGTACAAGGACCTGCCGATGCACCTCGGCTCGCTCAATGTGAGCCTCGGCGGCGAGGCACGGGTGGAATACGACACCAACGTCTATGCCACGCCGAGCAATGCCCGCGACGACGTGCACCTGGAACTGACGCCGGAAGTGCAGATCGCCACGGCGCCCGGGCCGCTCAGCGCGCAGGCGCACGGTTCGGCGACGATCCGGCGCTTCGCCGACCTCAAGACCGAGAACACCGAGGCCTGGGTGCTCGACGGCTCGCTGCGCTGGTCTCCGGAAACGACGACCTCGGTGACCGGCCGCGCCTTCTACCAGCGCGCGGTCGAGGAACGCGGCAGCCCGGAATCGCGACAGGACCCGAATTCCGGTCCGCGCGAGATCGACAGCCTCGGCGTGGACTTGCGGTTCCGCCACATGACCCGGCGCCTGCTGTTCGACCTCCAGGGCAATGCCACCAAGTACGATGCCCTGTCCGCCGCCGACGCCAACCGCGACTTCACCGGCCTGAACGGCGTCGCCACGGTGGGCTGGCGCGTCACGGGAATCACGTTCGTGACCGCCAGCGCCTTCGTGGCCAAGCGCGACTTCCGCCTCGAGCGGACGCCGAGCGGCAGCAAGCGCAACACCACCACCTGGGGCGGCCGCGTCGGCGTGGAATTCGAACCGGGCGGTGTGCTGGAAGGCAATCTTTCGGCCGGTATGTTCCGCTTCGTGCCGGAAGACAGCCTTGCGAAAAGCCGCACCGGCCTTTCGGTCTCAGGCAGCGTGACCTATCGCCCGCGCCAGCGCACGGCCTTCATGCTGGACGCCTTCAACGGCGATGTCGCAACCTTCCGCAGCGGCGCCCAGTCGCGAACCGACACCACGGTCAAGCTCTCGGTCCAGCAGGAGATCCGCCACAATCTCTACGCCACCGTGGGCGGCGGCTATCGCCGCAGCCGCTACAACGGCTCCGGCGTCAAGGAACAGACGCCGACGGTCTCGGGCGAGATCGAATATATCTTCTCGCGTCGAATGTCGGTCGCGGCCTATGCCAACTACGGCAAGCGCACCAGCGACGATCCGACGCTCGAATTCGATCGGGCCAAAGTCGGCGCCTCGTTCCGTATGCGGTTCTGACCAGGCAGGCGGGATTGCCAAGCAAGCAGGGGATGGCCGGACATTAGACCGGCCATCCCCTCTTTCGTCCCAGCCCTGAGTTCGCCGTTGCGCGCCTGGTGAAGCGATGGTGCGGAAAGAACGGCGGAAATTCCTCACCCCCGCGCCAGTTCCTCGTAGACGGCGGTGACCTGGCGGATGTGATTCTCGCGCGAGAAACGGCGGCGGGCCTCGCTGCGCGCGCGGGTCCGGATCGCATCGAGCCGTTCGGGATCGGCGAGCAGGTCGGCGGCGGCATGGGCCATGGCCGCGGGGTCGTCCAGCGGGCAGAGCACGCCGCAGCCCCCCTCCAGCGCTTCGGGGTTGCCGCCGGAATCGGTGGCGACGACCGGAGTGCCGACCAGCATCGCCTCTACCAGCGTACGACCCAGCGGTTCGCGCGCGGCGGGAACGAGCAACAGGTCGCAGCCCGCCAGCCATTCGTG
Organism: Novosphingobium sp.; assembly: GCF_036820275.1. Taxonomy (GTDB): domain Bacteria; phylum Pseudomonadota; class Alphaproteobacteria; order Sphingomonadales; family Sphingomonadaceae; genus Novosphingobium. The sequence goes on along the minus strand of NZ_DAISLT010000004.1, from coordinate 134,874 downwards.
ACCCGGCGCGCGGTAACCCATCATGTGAACCCGCGCGTTCCCCGAGATCCGCGAAATCCGCTCCGGCAGGGCATCGCCGACCTCGGTATTGCGCGGATCGCCGAACATCAGGCCGACCACCGGCCTGTCCAGCAAGACGCCCAGCCGCTCGACCGTCTCGACGAATTCGAGCGGGCGCTTGCGCTGTACGAAATTGCCGAACCAGCCGCAAATCACCGCATCGGGGGCGCAGCCGAGTTCCTCGATCAGGGTGCGGCGCATCGTCGCCCAGTCGGCCGTGACGCTGGTGTCGAAGGGGCTATAGACGACTTGCGCGGCTTTCGCCGCGCTGCTGCCGCCCCGGGGCAGGGAGAAGCGGGAAACGGTGAAGATCCGGCTCGCCAGCAGCGGCGCCGCGTAGCGCAGCCCGCGCGCGTCGGGGTCGCCGCGATGGTGCCAGACCAGCTTCGCCCCGGCCAGCCGCGCCGCCAGTGCCCAGCCCGCATGGCTGCGCCCGTCGTTGCTGTGCACCAAGTCGATCGCGTTCTCGCGCAGGAAGCGCACGCGGCGCGGCACGCCTGCCAGCGCGCGCAGCGCCTTGCCGAAGCCGAACCGTGCGCCCGGCACGAAAGACCGTGCGGGCGGCGCCGGGTCGGGCACTTGCGCGAATGCCGAGAAGAATCCCGCGATCGTGCCGCCCGGCATTTCCGGCACGACCATCAACTGGTAGCGCCCCGGATCGAGGCCTTCCATCAACCCCCGCGCGGAAACGTGGCTGCCGCCAAGTTCGTCCCCCGCGAAGGGAAAGCAGATGCGCAAGGGACGGCTTCGCACTTCGGTTCTCGTGCCCGGTGCCGTGATTTCCCGCTCAAGCGGGGCTGCAAGGCTGCTCAAAGACCGAACCCTTTCTCGCGATAGCTGAGGAATTCCTCGAAATTCTCGATCCCGTTGCCGTTGGCGTCGCCCCAGGCGTCGTTGCGGGTAGGGTCGAGACCGTTGGCGCGTTCCCAGGCATCGTCCATGCCGTCCTTGTCGTTATCGACGTAAGGCGTGCCGGAAGTCGGTGTCGGGATCGCCGGAACGGGTTCGCCGATGCGTCCGGTGCGGTTCTTGACGTCGGCCACCGCCGCCTTGTCGATGCCGTCGCGCGGGAAGGCCCCGGCACGCGCGAGAACCGAGGCATAGGCCGCAGATGCGCTCATCGGCTGGACCGTCAGCGGGCACGGTGCCTGCTGGATCTGGGCGGGCACCACTTCGGGGCTGACGTGCTTGAAATTGCCGTCGAAGGCATTGTCCCAGAGATAGATCGAAGCGGTTCCGGTGGCCCCTTGTGTCTCGCGGGCGACACCTCGGCTCTGGGTATTGGTGTTGGTTCCGGCGATGAAGCTGTTGCCGACGATCGAGACCGGGCTGCCGCCGTAGCTCTCCCATACCTCGGCGAATTCCGACTGGGCATTGTAGAGCACGTTGTTGATCACCTCGACACAGGAACCCTTGGGGAAGTTGATGTCGGGGTTGCGGTCTCCGTTATGGGCGCAGAGATTGCCGATGAAGCTCAGCTTCTGCTTGTCCACCGGATCGCTGGCCAGCAGCGCGCACTTGTCGTGCTTGGGGATGCCCCAGGCGAAGATCGAGTTGCTGATGGTGATCTCGTCGTTGTCGTCATAGCCGTTGATCAGCTCGTCGCGCGCCCAGGAGGCGCTGACATGGTCGATCACCACGCGGCTGCTCTTCTCGATGGTGATGCTGTCCTCCGCCTCGCGGTTGCCGCCGACGCGGTCGTTGCGGACGCGGATGCCGCGCACGACGACATCGTGGGTATCCTTGATGACCAGCGGCGTCAGGCCGTTCTTGCCGCCGCCATGGGCCAGCGTGATGCCGCTGCCCGGCGCGGTCTGCCCGGCGATCGTCAGATAGGGCGACATGATCCAGGGCGGACGCTGGGTGAAGCGGATCACCCCGCTGACCCGGAACACGCAGACGCGAGGGCCGGTGGCCGTCACGCAGGCGCGGTAGGAACCGGCGCCGGAGTCGGCCAGCGTGGTGACATAGATGATCCGCCCGCCGCGACCGCCCACGCTCGTCGCCCCGTAACCGACGGCGGCGGGGAAGGACTTCTTGCCGCTCGGGACTTTCACCACCGGGGCCGCCGCCATGACTTCCTCGCTCGTCGGCCCCGCGATGCCGAGCACGACGGCCGCAACGGCCACGCCCGCGGCCGTCAGGACCAGGATTGTGCGCAGAGGGAGTTTCTTCCTGAGTCTCACCGCCGTCATGCCGTTTCTCCTGCCGTTTAGGGACGAAACCCTCCGGCGCGGTTCCCGAATGCCCTGGAGATCGCGGGGAAACGACGATCGCGGACCTGGAATCTCGAACGCTGCCCCCACGCAGAGCCATGCAAGGACGGCAACGTGGTCCTCCCGCCCCCCACGCACAAGTTACCATTTGGACTTAGCCCGGCAGGCCGCCTCCCCCTTTTGCGCTAACATCTATGCGCTCCCTTATTGTCCGGACTGGCCTTTGCCTTGGGGCGATTCACTGGCCCATGATCGCTGGCATGGCCGCTATCCTGACCCAGCTACCCGACGACGGGACGCAGCAATCCGCATCCTGGCGGCCTGTTAACGCTTCGGCGCTCCCTGCGGCGCGCGAGTCGGCCTCGCCCTATGATCGCGCGATCGGCGTGCTACTGCCCGCCGCCGCCTTCTTCCTGAGCTGGTGGCAGGTGGGGCGCCTTCCCAATGCCAACCTGACGATGTCGGACATGATCCTGATCGTCTGCACCCTGCTCATGCTGGTCTCGCGCGGGCTGAACGCGCGGATGATGGGGCGGATGTCGGTACTCTGGGTCGGCGGCATCGTGATGCTGCTGGGCGGCATGCTGGTCGGCTCCACGATGCACGGCGACTTCACCCGCTGGCCGGTGGTCGCCGGACAATATGCCTTCGCGCTACTGCTGATCCCGATGGTGCTGGTCAACTGCACGCTACCCATGCTGCGCAAGGCCGCGCTCGCCTATGTCTGGGGCGTCGCAGTGTCGCAGGCGGTGGGCATCGCGCTGGTCAACCTGTTCAGCCGCGACATGATAAACCAGTACGTCAACAAGTACGTGGTTACCGGCAATGGCCGCCTGGGCGCCTTCACCGGAGAGCCCAATTCGAACGGCGCGGTCTGCGTCTTCGCGCTGATCTTCCTGCTCCATGCGGTGATCGAGAGGCGGCTGCGCCCGTTCGTCGCCGTACCGCTGGCGCTGGTGATCGTCGCCGGGATGGTCTATTCCGCCAGCTTCACCGCCTTTGCCACGACGATCCTGTCGATCGGCTTCATCCTCGCTCTCTCGCGCATCCGCACGGTCATTACGATCGCCCTGCCGGTGCTGCTGGTGGTCGGCGCCTATGTCGGTCTCGGCGGCCCGGTCCCTGCGGTGTTCGAGCAGCGGGTGGGCGACGCGGTGGTCTCCGGCGACCCGACCAAGGCGGGCACGTTCGTCGGCCGCTCGGTGCTGATCGAGGAAGCCTGGCAGATGTCGGGCGACAACCTGCTGATCGGCCTCGGCAGCGACGGCTACCGCAAGGCCAGCGCCTATGGGATGCCGGTCCACCAGCTCTACCTGCTGGTGCTCAATGAAGGCGGCGTGGTCTCCTTCCTCGGCCTGTGCCTGATGTTCGCGGCGATGTTCGTGCACGGCACCTCCATCGCCGGGCGAAGTCGCACCGACGGGGTCTGCGCGCTGGCGCTGCTTGGCGTGTTCTTCCTTTACGCGATGTCGCTGCCGCACATGTTCGCGCGGATGTGGAACGGCCCGCCGATGCTGATGTTCGCGCTGGCGAGCGCCGGAGCCGGAGCCGCCACCCTTTCCATGACACGGCGCCCGGCCTGGCGCAGCCAAGCCGAACCCTCGGAACCAGAACGGACTTCGGAAGCAGGATGACCCCCATCGAAAGCGCAAGCGAGGTCGCCGTGCACAGCGAGGCTTCCTTCCTGTCCCGGCAGTTCGCCCGCTGGCGCGGCAGCGAGATGCTGCGGCCGCATCTCGTCAATATCGGCCACCTGCTCTCGGGCAATTTCGGCGGCGTGATGATCATGATGGCGAGCCTCGCCATCGCCACCCGCGCGCTGGGGCAGGAGCAGTTCGGCATCCTTGCCGTCGTCCTCGCGATCGGGCGCGTCTGCGAGCGGCTGATCCGCTTCGAATCGTGGCAGCCGCTGGTGCGCTTCGTCGCCGTGGAGGAAGAGAACGGCGACGTCGGCCGGATGTCCTCGCTCTATGCCTATGGGCTGCTGCTCGACGTGGCCAGCGCCCTCGTCGCCGCGGTGATGAGCGTGCTGGTGGCCTGGCTGGCGGGAGACCTGATCGGCATCGGCCGCGGCAATGTCCACCTCGTCGCCATCTATGCCTGCGCCATCGCCTGCAACCCGCGCGGCATGGCCAGCGCCGCGCTGCGCCTCGCGGGCAAGTTCCGCATTCTCGCCTATGTCCAGCTCGCCTCGTTCGTCGCCCGCTTCGCGCTTTCGGTACTGCTCTATGCGCTGGGCGGCGGACTGATCTGGTTCGTGCTGGTCTGGACCGTCAGCCAGATCTTCGACTCCGCCCTGTTCAACCTGCTCGGCTTCCGCGCCTTGGCCGAAACCGGCATTCCCAGCCCGCTCAAGGCCGACTGGCGCGATCTGCCGGGCCGGTTTCCGGGCTTCATGCGCTTCGCGATCTCGACCAACCTTTCCTCCACGCTGCGCACGATGACGCACGAGATGGATACCCTGCTGGTCAGCACGTTCGCGGGCGCCACCGCCGCCGGTCTCTACTATCTCTCCCGCCGCATCGCCAAAGTGGCGCAGACCGCAGGGGACATGATCCAGACGGTGATCTACCCCGACCTCGCGCGCCTCTGGAGCAAAGTCGGACCCGGTGCGATGGGGCAGCTGGTCTCGATCCTGCAACTCTCGCTCGCGGGGATCGCGCTTGCGGCGGTGGGAGCCTGCTGGCTGATCGGCAGGCCCGCGATTGAGCTGGTGTTCGGCCCCGGCTTCGCCGACAGCTACCAGCTCCTGCTCGTCCAGCTCTTCGCGGTGCTGCTGACGCTCCACGCGACCCCGGCGCGCGCGGCGCTGCTGGCGATGAACCGGCCGACCTACGTGCTCGCCGCCAGCTCCGCCTCGACCGCCGCATTCTTCACGGCAGCCTTCCTGCTGATCCCCCGCTACGGCGCTCTGGGTGCCAACTACGCCCATATCGCCTTCGGGCTGGCGACGGTGATCCTGCTCGACTTGGCGTTCTGGCGCAACTTGCGCCGCGCCGCGCACGAACCGGCTCCCGCCAACGGCACCTACGCCATGGAGACCGAGTCATGACGGTCCATTCCCCGATCGATGCCTTCCCCAGCGATACCGAGCCGCCGCAGCCGCTCAAGGTCAGTTCGATCATCACCAGCCTGACCTCCGGCGGCGCGGAAGTCCTCGTTACCAATCTCACCACCGCCTTTGCCGCCAAGGGCGCGCGAGGAACCATACTCGCCCTCTGCGATGCGCCGATGCTGGGCAATTCGCCGGAGATGGAAGGCGAACTGATCGACCAGATCGCGCAGAGCGGCTGCCGCTTCGAATCGATGCGCCTCACCCGTCGCCGCCGCCTCCTTCCGGGCGTGCTGGCCCTGCGCCGCCATCTGGCCGAGGCCCGGCCCGACGTGGTTCACGCCCATACCGTGCGCGCCGTGGCGATGCTGGCCTTCAGCGGCTTTTCCGGGCCGATCGTCTTCACCTATCACAACAGCCGCCTGAGCTTCCCCCCGGCGCTGTTCTCCGCGCTGGACCGGGTGGTCCACCACTATGTCGCGATCAGCAACGACACCGCCGGGATCTACCGGCACTGGTCCAAGAGACCGTTCACGCTGATCCAGAACGCGCCTTCCTCGCGCTACAAGGCCTCCTCCCCGCGCGTCGCGGCCCGGCGGCCCTGCAACGTGCTCTCGGTCGGCGCCGTTTCCGACCAGAAGAATTATCCGCTGCTGATCGAGACCGCCCGCGTCCTCAGAGACCGCGCCGGCGAGGCCGCGCCGCCCCCGGTCCTGCGCGTCGCAGGCGGCGGCGACGGACTGGAGGCCCTGCGCGCCCGCGTCCGCGAACTGGAGCTGGACGATGTGGTCGAGTTCCTCGGCGAGCGGCGCGATGTGCCCGACCTGCTGAAACGCAGCGACCTCTACCTCAACACCTCGCATTACGAGGGCTTTTCGGTGGCGATCCTCGAAGCCATGGCCATGGGCCTGCCGGTCGTCGCCACCGACGTTTCCGGCAATCGGGGCCTCGTGCGGCAGGGCCAGAACGGCTTGCTCTGCCCGCTCGACAAGCCCCAGGCGCTGGCCGCGGCCATCCTGCGGCTGACCCAGGACAATTCGCTCTACCGGCAGTTTTCGGCCGGGGCGCTGGCGACCAGCCGCGAGTACACGATCGAGAACGCCGCCGCGCGGCACCTCGAACTCTACTCGGCCCTGCTGCGCCGCCGCGTCCCCCAAAAGGACTAGTCTCTATTGGGACCTGCGCGGCCCCGATGACCTTTTTGCACGGTCAGGCTTTGACCGCATAGTTCACGATGAAGACCGTCCCGCGTGGACGACTCCGTACCGGCACCGTCCCGAGGGGGGGCGGCAGGGTTCACGAAAGCCGACCGCAAGGCGGCGAACATCACCTCGTTGGAGGGGCACACATGTCGACTGCAATCGCGACCAGCACGATCGGCGGCGCGCCGGCGCATTACCGCGGACCGGCGCCCTCGCGGGATAACCCATCGTCCGATCAGCAGGTCGGTCCACGCGACCTGCTTCGCGTGTTCTACCGGCATCGCACGATGATGGCGCTGGTGGTCGGCACGATCACCCTGGCGGTGCTGGTGCAGCAATGGCTCTCGCCCACCCTCTACCGCGCCTCCTCCACCGTGCAGGTCGAACTGATCGATGAAGTCGGCACCAACCAGGCCGACGTCAACTCGCGCAATGCCGAACGCGTCGCCAATGCCGTGCGCCTGCATCGCTCGCGCTCCGCCGCCGAACAGGTCGTCGCCGACCTCCATCTCACCAAGGACAACGACTTCCTCAAGGAACTCGGCAAGGTCCCCGAAGACAGGCGGGTGCTGCAACAGGCCGCGACCAACAAGGTCCTCTCGATGGTCGCGATCAGCTCCGAAGCCGGGTCCGACCTCGTCGAGATCTCGGTGACCGCCGGTTCGCCCGTGCTGGCCGCCTCGATCGCCAACCAGATCCCGGTCTCGGTCCGCTCGCTGCGCACGATGAAGACCAACGAGCGCCGCGCCGAACTGCTCGCCTCGCTGGAACAGGAACAGCAGGCCCGCGCCACCGAGGCCGAGGAAACCGCCCAGCGCGTCGCCGACTTCCGTTCGCAGCACCAGATGCTGACCGGTGCAGGCGGGACGGAAGACCTCGCCCAGCTCAACCGGATCGCCGTACAGAGCGCCTCCGCCATCGCCGCGCGCGACGCCTCCATGGCCCGCAGCGCCGGGATCGCCCGCGCCAGCCGCATGCAGAGCACCGCCCTCGCCAGCTCCGGCGTGCTCGACCAGCTCGAACGCACCCGCGGCGAACTGGTGGCCGAAACCTCCAAGCTCTCCACCAGCCTCGGGCCGAACCATCCTGACGTGAAGCGGCTCGCCTCGCAGCTCGCCACGGTCAACGACGGCATCGTCAAGGAGCAGGCCCGCGTCCAGGCCGCCGCCCAGGCCGATGCCTCGGCCAAGGCCGCGCAGATGACCGAACTGGCCCGCAGCCAGGCCGCCGGCGACAACGCCCAGGCCAACCGCCTCGAAGGCATCGTCGCCGGGCTCAGCTCGACCGCCTATCGCAACACCGCCAATTCGGTGCAGCTCGACAAGCTGGTGCGCGAATCGACCCTGGCGGACGATGCCTACAAGGCGATCGCCGGCCGCGTCGAACAGGTCCGCGCACAGATGCAGATGGAAGGCGTGTCCTCCTCGGTCGTCTCCCCGGCGGTGCCGGACTTCGATCCGGTCGCGCCCGCGCCGGTCAAGATGGCGATCACTGCCCTGCTCGGTTCGAGCGTGCTGGCCTTCCTGATCGCCTTCGCCCGCGACTTCCTCGACGACCGCCTGCGCACCACCGCACAGATCCGCCGTCTCTTCGGACTGCCGACCCTGGGCATGCTGCCGCTGCTCAACAGCAACCTCTCGGAAGACCCGAACGACAGCCCGGTCATCAACGAGCCGCAGTCGCTCTTCGCCGAAGTCGCCCGCTCGACGTACACCGAAGTGCGGGCACTCGACCGCAAGGGCGGCAACTCGCAGGTCGTGCTGGTCACCTCGCCGCTGCCGGGCGACGGCAAGTCCACCGTCTCGCTGACGCTGGCCGCCGCCGGGATCGCCATGGGCGACCGCACGGTGATCCTCGACCTCGACTTGCGCAAGCGCGGCGCGCTCCAGCGGCTCCAGAACGAGATGCAGGTGCCCGATCTGGTCGACATCGTCTGTGGCCGCGCCGACCTCGACAGCCTGGTCAGCCCGCGTTCCGCCCATCCCTACGACGGCAAGCTCATCACCTCCGCCGACGGTACGCAAGTGATCGAGCCGGAAGGCGCCAACAAGATCGTCCTGCTCAGCGCCAAGGACCCGGTGGCCGAACCCGCGCTGCTGCTGTCCTCCAACCGTCTGAAGACGCTGCTGGAACAGCTGCGGGAACGCTTCGAACTGGTCATCATCAATGCCCCGGCGGCCCTGGCGGTCCGCGATGCAAGGGCGATGTGCCACTTCGCCGACCAGACCGTGCTGGTCGCCCGCTGGGGACACACCACCGGCGACCAGATGCGCGCCGCGCTGGAGATGCTGGACGACAGCGTCGGCGGCGTCATCTTCGACCAGGTGGACTACGCCGAGCATGCCCGCCGCCGCTATGGCGACTCGGTGCAATTCTACGCGGACTCGGCCAGCTACTACTCCTCGCCGGTCCCGACCCGCGACGAGTGGGCCGCCAAGGTCCGTCGCTTCTTCCGGGGTCATTCCTGGCGCCCCGTGGAAGCGTGAGCAGGAGCGCGCGAGTGGCCTTCGCTTCCCTTCGATTGCTCGCCACGCTGCTCCTGCTCACCCTTCTGCCGCTGCTCCTGCTGCTGGGGCTTGGCACGATGCTCTCGATGGGTCGCCCGGTGCTGTTCCGACAGCGCCGGGCCGGCCGCGAGGGGCGGGACTTCACCCTTCTCAAGCTGCGCTCGATGCGCGAGGCCACCGGGCCGGACGGCCAGCCGCTGCCGGACGAGGCCCGCGTCACCGCCTTCGGCCGCTTCCTGCGCCGCAGCCGCCTCGACGAGCTGCCGGGCCTGTGGAACGTCGCCGCCGGGGACATGACTTTCGTCGGCCCGCGCCCGCTGCTGCCCGAAACCATTGCCGGTCTCGGCCCGCGCGGCGCCGCGCGAGGCCGGGTGCGGCCGGGACTTACCGGCTGGTCGCAGGTCAACGGCAATACCCTGCTCTCGCTCGACGAGAAGATCGCGCTCGACCTCTGGTACGTGGAGAATGCCTCGCCGCTGCTGGACCTCCGGATCGTGGCGCTGACGCTTTGGGTCATGGTCGGCGGCGAACGCCGCTCGCGCGAGGTGGCCTTGGCGGATTGATCGTCACGCGCCCCGTCATCCCAGCGAAAGCTGGGACCGCTATCCGCCATGTTGTGATATCTCGCCAAGGCACTGATAACGCCTCAGCCTGGCGCGCAGGGTTGGAGCTAGGCCGACAGCGGTCCCAGCTTTCGCTGGGATGACGGGGTTGTGAATCTCCGTCAGCCTAGCGCGAGTTCATCCAGCGATGAAACCACATGGTGCGCCGCATGGTCGGGCGTGGGCGCGGTGCAGGGGTGAATGCGGCCTTCGCGCAGGATCTGCACGGTCGCCCAGCCGCGCGCGCGCGGCGTGACGAAGTCCTTGGCCGCGTTGTCGGCCACATAGACATGCTCGGCAGCCGGACGGCCTGACCATTGCTCGACCATCTCGTAGGCCATGGCATGGGGTTTGCCGCAGCCCTCGGGCAGCAGGCCGGTGAGGATCACTTTGCCGATCCGGTCGTAAAGCCCCAGCGCGGCGACCTTGTTGCCCTGGGTCTGGGCCGGACCATCGGTGATGATCGCGCTGGCCCGCGTAGCGAGCCGCGCCAGCAGACGCTCGGCGTCCCCGGCCAGCGCGATATCCGGCACATGACAGCGATAGATTGCCACCAGCGGCGCCACCTCGATAACGGCCTGTCCGAGCGCGGCCAGTGCGGCGTCGAACACGGTGCCGCGATGCCCCTCGTCGAGCAGGCGCGCGCACTCGGCCGCATAGCCGGTGATGCCGTGGCTCTCTTCCAGATGCCGTCCCACCGCCGCGAAACCGCTCCGTGCGAAATCCCGTTCGAGGTAGAGCGTATCGTCGAGATCGAGAACGACGACCTTGTCCGCGATATCAACCACGGAACACGGCGCTGTCGTAGCGCACCATCGTCACGCCTTCGCGCCAGAGGTCGCTTGCGCATTCGGCGCGGCCGGTGATGCGGGCCAGCAGGCTCTCGGCGAAGCGCCCGCCGGCATGGTCCGCCAGCGGATATCCGCCGCCGAAGCGGGCGTTGATCTCGAAGACGCGCGGGCCGCGATCGGGATCGTCGATGAGCTGGAAGCAGAGCACGCCCTCCGCCCCTCGCAGGGCTGCAGCGATGTCGGCGGCAATGGCGATCATGCGCGGGTCGCGCACGGTGCGCCCCTTCTCCACTTCGCCCGCGCGGGTCGATATCCGCAAATGCGGGATCGCCGAGCGCATCCGCCCGCGCGCGTCGAGGTACATATTGATCGTATATTCCGGGCCGCGCAGCAGTTCCTGCACCAGCATCGGCTCGGGATAGTCGCTGCGAATGTCCGCCGCCGATTGCAGCACGCCGATGCCCCGGCTGGCGCTGCCGCCCACCGGCTTGACGAAAAGCGGGAACGTCCAGCCCGACGGGTCGGCCCGCAGATCCTCGATCCGGGCGGTTCGCGGCACCGGCACGCCCGCCTCGGCCAGGACCGAGACGGTACGCTCCTTGTCGCGCACGACGTCGATCACGTCCGGCGCGCTGACGTGGACCAGGGTGCCCGCCTGCGCGAATCTCTCCCGCGCCCGCGAGAGCACGTCCAGTTCGGTGTCGATGGTCGGCACCAGCAGCTCGATCCGCTCGCGCGTGCAGTAATCCAGCAGGCGCTCGACATAATCGGGCGCCGTGCAGCGCGGCACCGCGAAGGCCGCTTCGGCCTCAAGGCAGGCGGCGCTGAGTTCGGGTTCGAGATCGCAGGCGTGAATCTCCGCGCGCAGTCCCAGCTTCTCCGCCGCACGGCGAAAACAGCGAGTGAGTTCGACCCGGCGCCCGGCCGAGGTGAAAAGTATCCGTACCACCCTGTTCCCCCCGATCATCCTTTGGCGCCGGCCCTTCGCCCGGCATTGGCCGAGACAGGGGCAAATCTCTCGCCACCATGCCGGGGCGACAGGACTTGCACCAGCACCTGATCCCACTGCTGCAGTATCCGCCCCGGCTGGAAACGCACCATGCCTTCCTCCGCCGCCGCACCGATGCGGGCGCGAGCGCAGGAATCGCCGATCAGCCCGGCCATCGCCTCGCCCAGCGCCAGGGCATTCTCGCTTTCCACGAGCAGCCCGCTGCGGCCGTGCTCCACCATGTCGGCCGGGCCGAAGTCGCAGTCGGTGGCGATCACCGGCAGGCCTGCCGCCATCGCTTCACCCAGCACGTTCGGAAATCCCTCGTAGCGCGAGGACAGCACGAAGATCCCCGCTTCCGCCACCCAGCCCCGCGGCCGGGGGCTTATTCCGCGCAGCACCACGCGCTCCTCCAGGGCAAGATCGCGGACCTGCCCCTCCAGCGCGGCGCGTTCCGGCCCCTCGCCCCAGATGTCGAGTCGCCAGTCGGGCCAGCGCGGCGCCACTTTGGCGAAGGCGGCAACGAGCAGGTCGAAGCCCTTCTGATGCGCCAGCCGCCCCACCGCGCAGAGGCGCTTCATCTCGCCCCCAGGGCGAGCGACGTCAGGCAGCGGAACGGGATTGGGAATCGTCACCAATTTTTCCTGCACGGCAGCGGGAAAACAGCGCCGCACCGCCGCCGTCTGGCAGACGATGACGTCGGCGCGGCGATAGAGCAGGCGCAGCAGCAGGTTCCACAAGGGATGCGTGTCCTGCCGCTCGGGATTGTTGCGTTCGGCGCAGACGAGACGGGTCTGCGTACCCATGGTGGCGAGCGCGGCGATCAGGTTGTTCTTGGTCAGGAACGAGACGATCACGTTCGGCTGCTGCCGTTGCAGCACCCTGCGCAGGGCGAACACCCGGCCCGCCATGCCGAAGAAGCCGCTGTTGCCGCCCAGCCGGTGCAGTGCAGCCTCTTCCGGCAGACGATGGAACACCGGGTCTTCCGGCCGGTCGAAGGCGATCACGTCCACGCCCTGACCGGCGCCGCACCAGTGGTGCGCAAGCTGGGCGATCACCAGTTCCGCCCCGCCGGCGCCAAGGCCGGAGGCGAGAATTGCGATGCGCATCGTGCCGGGTGTAAGTGCCAAGGCTACCCCTCGTTCGCCTGGAAAAAAGTCCGCCTGGGTGAAAACCTGTTCGTTCGATTGCCCCCGAACCTAATCGATGCCGGAGCGTCGGACAGGCGTTCATGCGGTCTAACCCTTTATTGGAGAGTTCGATTCTGAGGCAGTATGGGCCCTCGTCATCCGGAGTGGGTACGCCCTAATCGCGCTCACGGTCTGCCCCGCCATCCGCCACACTTCCGCGAAGGGCGAGCAACAGGGGAGTCCGATGATGAAACGCGACGTGTCGCAGGACGCCGGGGCAAACCTGCCGCAGGACCCGGGCTTTGCCGCGCCGCCGGCCATGCCGGACGGCGGCATCGGCGCCGAAGCGCCGGGGCTGGCCGCCTCGATGTCCACGGGGCTGAGCGACGGACCGGGTGGCCTGTCGGTGCGCGCGACGCCGAACCTGGCGACGATCGCCGCATCGGGGCTGCTCGCGGTGCTGTACCTCGGCCTCGTCGGGCGCCTGCTCGCCTATCCGATCGGGCGGGACGAGAACCTCTTCATCGCCGTTGCGCGCCTCTGGGGCAGCGGCGATATCTACCGCGACTTCGGCTACAACCACCTGCCCTATCTGCCCTACATGCTCGGCGGGCTGTACTGGCTGACCGGCACGGGGCACCTGCTTCTTCTGGGGCGACTGCTGGTGGCGGCGTCCTGGGCCATGGCGATCGCCGCGCTCTGGCTGATCGCACGACGGCAGCGTGCCGGCTTTCCCGCCTTCTTCACCGGCGCCATGCTGCTGATGGGCAATGTCCTGCTGATCGGCGCACCGGGCCTGATGGTCAGCAACAACTTCCTGCCGCTGCCCTTCGCGCTGATGGCGATCCATTTCCTGCTCTGCGGGCTGGACCGCGAGCGGCCTTCGTGGATGTGTTGCTTCGTGGCGGGCGTGCTGGTCTCGGTCGCGGTGGGGCTCAAGGCCAACTACATCTTCCTCGCGCCGTTCGTGGCCTTCGCCACGGTGCTGGCGCCGCTGGCCCATCCGCTGCGCCAGCGTCTGATCTGCGGCACGGTTCCGCTGGCGCTGGGCGGCCTGACCGGCGGCGTTCCGGCGCTGATCGCCATCGCTTCCGACCCGGACGCCTTCTTCGCCCATACCATCCGCTATTTCACGCAGCTGCAACCTGCCTACTGGTCCCATTCCACCGATCCCAAGATCATGACCGCGGCGCAGAAGATTCTGCTCGCCGAGGAAATCTGGACCTCTAACGCGACGCTGCTGGCCCTCGTCGGGATGGTCGCGCTCATCGCCCTGCCGTTATGGCGACGCGGCTGGCGCGACGGGGTGCTGGCGGTCTGGTCCTGGCCGGTGATCCTGACCGCCGCGCTGGCGGTCATGGGCGTGGTCATCTCCTTCGTGCCGACCCCCTCGTTCCCGCAATACTTCGTGCCGCCGATCCCGTTCCTCGTGCTGCTGGTGGTGCTGCTGCGCGCCCGCACGCTGAGCGAGAACCGGACGGCAGCCGACGCGGTGCTGCTTTCGCTGGCCTTCGTGGCCCTGCTCTGCGCGGGATCGCGACTGGCCCCGGGGCTGATCTCGCTGTCGCGCCCCGCAACCTGGGAAGGCGTGAAGATCCACCGCGAGATGCGCGACCTCGCTCGCAGTGCAGGGGCTTCCTCGGGCGATACCGTGGCGACGCTCTCGCCGGTGCTGGCACTGGAAGGCGGCTTTGCGCTGCCGGGCGAATTCGCTGCCGGGCAGTTCGTCTACCGCGTGGCAGACTACCTGCCGCCGCAGGACCGGACCTACTGGACGACAACTTCGCCCACTCACCTCACGTCCTGGCTGGACGCCAACCGGCCCTCGGCCATCCTTGTGAGCGGCGAGGAGCCGCTGGAGCAGGCCTTCGCCGACTATGCCCGCAGCCACGGCTACACGGCCTTCACCGGAAAGCGCGGCGACGCCGGACCGGTGCTCTACCGCCGAACGCCGGAACCCGCCGGGCTGGAGTGATCGCCTCACCATAACGGCCCACCATGACCGCCGCCCCGTTCCCTGCCGCGAAAGCGAAGGGTCCGGGGCGGCGAAAGCGTATGGGCACCCTCCCCAAATGGCCCCGCCGCGCATTTGCAGGGGAGCGCTTAACCCTTTGGCACCCCGGCTGGCTAAAGCTGCCTAACCCGGATGAACACTTCTCCGCCGGCCCGAACTGCTCTTAACCTTCCTCCATCGACGGGAGAATTTCTCCAGAAAATTCCGACACCGGAGGTGCGGTCATGAAAGTCGTCCTGCTGGCGGGGGGCCTCGGCTCCCGCCTTGCCGAAGAAACGGTTCGGGTTCCCAAGCCCATGGTCGAAGTGGCCGGCCGTCCGATCATGCTCCATGTCATGGATATCTACGACCGCTGGGGGCACAACGACTTCATCGTCGCCTGCGGTTACAAGGCCATGGCGATCAAGAGCTTTTTCCAGGACCTTCACCTCATGTCGAACGACTTCACGGTCGGCATCGGCAACGGCGAGATGGCCCTGCGCCCCACGTCCAAGATCGACTGGCGCGTCTCGGTGGTCGATACCGGCCTTGCGACGATGACCGGCGGGCGCCTGAAGCGCCTGCGCTCATGGCTGGACGACGAGACCTTCATGGTCACTTACTCGGACGGGGTGGGCAATATCGACCTCGACGCCCTGCTGGCGTTCCACCGTTCGCACGGCAAACTCGCCACCGTCACCGCGGTCCAGCCGCCGGCGCGCTTCGGCAACCTCGAACTGGGCGCCTGCGACGGCACCGGCGGCCAGGTGGTCGAATTCACCGAAAAGGTCATCAAGTACGAGACCTGGATCAACGGCGGGTTCTTCGTCTTCGAGCCGGGCGTGCTGGATTACCTCACCGGTGACGAGGAACCGCTGGAACAGGCGCCGCTGACGCGCCTCGCCCACGACGGCCAGCTCATGGCCTACAAGCACAAGGGCTTCTGGCACCCGATGGACACCGTGCGCGACCGCGACACGCTGGACAAGCTCGGCACCCAGGCCCTGCCGCCTTGGATGGATTTCGAAAACGGACAGCCGGTGCTGAGCACCGATGTCCCGACAAAGCTGCAACATGCCTGAACAAGGCACACTGGATCAGGCGCTTGTTTCGGCATTTCGGGGCAAGCGGATTCTGGTGACCGGCCACACCGGCTTCAAGGGTGGCTGGTTATGCCTCTGGCTCAGGCAACTGGGCGCAGAGGTCACCGGGGTCGCCTTGCACCGCCCCCCGCAAGGCCCTGACATGTTTCATTCGGTCGACCTCGGGGGGCTGGTCGACCACCGCATCGCCGATATCCGCGATGCCCGTGCCTACGCCGAGGCCTGCGAGGGACTGGAACCGGATCTCGTGTTCCACCTCGCCGCGCAGGCGCTGGTGCGGCCGTCCTATGACGATCCGGTAGAGACTTTCGCCACCAACGTCACCGGCACCGCCGTCGTGCTCGACGCGGTGCGGCGGATGCCATCGGTGCGCGGCGTGGTCGTCGTCACCAGCGACAAGTGCTACGAGAACCGCGAGTGGGAATGGCCCTACCGCGAGACGGACGCGCTCGGCGGGGCCGATCCCTACAGCGCCTCGAAAGGCTGCACCGAGCTGGTCGCCGCCGCGTTCCGGCGCTCCTATTTCTCCGACCCCGCCGGATGCCAGATCGCCACCGTGCGCGCGGGCAACGTGATCGGCGGGGGCGACAATTCGCTCGACCGGCTGCTGCCCGATGTGGTGCGCGCCACTATGGCGGGCACGGCCGTGACCATCCGCAATCCGGCCAGCGTGCGCCCATGGCAGCATGTGCTGGAGCCGCTCGCGGGCTACCTGATGCTGGGTGCGCGGCTGCTTGGGGAGCAGGCGCCGCGCTTTGCCGAAGCCTGGAACTTCGGCCCCAGCGCCGAGGGCTTCATCGACGTCGAGGAGATCGCGCGCCATTTCCAGCGGGCCTGGGGTCCGGGCGTCGCCCAGATCGCCTTCGGGCGCCGTCCCGACGACCCGCACGAGGCCGGAATGCTGACGCTCGACAGCAGCAAGGCCCATGCCCGGCTCGGCTGGCGCCCGCGCCTTTCGACCGAGCAGGCGGTGACCATGAGCGCCGAATGGTACCGCGCCTTCGCGGCCGGAGACGAAGACATGCGCGCCTTCAGCGAGGCGCAGATCGCCCGCTATTCCGGCGATTTTACCGAAACACTCGAGGGGGAAGCAGCACTATGCGCGTGAACTATGGCCAGACCGTCCACGGCGAAGAGGAAATTGCCGCCGTCCTGGAAGTCCTGCGGACCTCCACCCAGATGGGGCCGAAAGTGCGCGCCATGCAGGAACAGGTCTCGGCGCTGTTCGCCAAGGATCATGGGATCATGGTCAACTCCGGCTCCTCGGCGAACTACCTCGCGATCGAGCTGCTGAACCTGCCCGAGGGCAGCGAGGTCATCACCCCGGCGCTGACCTTCGCCACCACCGTCGCGCCGATCGTGCGCTCGCGCCTGGTCCCGGCTTTCGTGGACTCGGCGGTCGGCACCTACAACATCGACGTCGAGAAGATCGAGGCGATGATCGGGCCGAACACGAAGGCGATGATGATCCCCTCGCTGATCGGCAACCTGCCCGACTGGGACCGTATCCGCGAGATCGCCGACAGGCACGGCCTGATGGTCGTGGAAGACAGCGCCGACACGCTGGGCGCCACGCTGCGCGGCACCAGCACCGGCACCCGCTCGCATATCTCCACCACCAGCTTCTACGGCTCGCACGTCATCAACGCGGCCGGTAACGGCGGCATGCTCTGCGTTTCGGACGAGGACCTCGCCCGCCGCGCGCTGCTGCTGCGTTCGTGGGGACGGACCAGCTCGCTCTACGTCGATTCCGAAAGCATCGAGAAGCGCTTCAACGTCGCGCTCGACGGCATCGACTACGACGCCAAGTTCCTGTTCGACGAGCTGGGCTTCAACGTCGAGCCTTCGGAAATGGGCGCCGCCTTCGGCCTCGTGCAGCTGAAGAAGCTGGACCACAACATCGCAGCGCGCGAGCACAACTTCGCGCGGCAATACGCCTTCTTCAAGCAGTACGAGGACTGGTTCGTCCTGCCCGAACAGCTTCCCGAATCGCGCACCGGCTGGCTGGCCTTCCCGCTCACCATCCGCGAGGACGCGCCTTTCACCCGCACCCAGATGCAGATCTGGCTGGAAGAGCGCGACGTCCAGACCCGCCCGGTCTTCACCGGCAATATCCTGCGCCAGCCGGCCATGCAGGGCGTGCCGCTCAAGGCCGCGCCGGAAGGCTATCCGGTCGCCGACGCGGTGATGAAGGGCGGCATCCTGCTGGCCTGCCACCACGGCCTGACCGAGGCCCACCTCGATTTCATGCACGAGACGTTCGAAGGCTTCGTCCGCTCGCTTTCCACCACACCTTCGCGGGAGGCGGCCAATGCTTGAGATGCCGATCCCCGAACAGCTAGCCACCGACATCCTGTCCGAGTGCCGCGCCTGCAAGGCTCCAGCGCCCTACCTGTTCCTGCCGCTGGGCGACCATGCCCCCGGCCAGATGCTGATCCGCCCGGACGATCTGGAGAGCGAGCAGCCCGCCTTCCCGCTCAATACCCAGGTCTGCCTGGAATGCGGGCTGGTGGAGATCGCCGACCAGATCCCGGCCGACTTCTTCCGCCACTACCTCTACGTCCCCTCGGGCGCGGCGCGGATGCACAGCCACTTCGCGGACTTCGCAGGCGTCCTGGCCGAACGCGCCGGGGACGGGCTGATCGTCGACATCGGCAGCAACGACGGACTGCTGCTGGCCGCCTGCAATGCCCTGGGCTGCACGACGCTGGGCTTCGATCCGGCCGAGAACATCGCCGCGATGGCCGCCGAGCGGGGCGTGGAAACCCACATCGACTACTTCACGCCGACCTCTGCCGAACTGGTCCGTTCGCAGCGCGGCCCGGCGAAAGTAATCGTCACCACCAACACCTTCAACCACATCGGCGACCTCCATACCTTCATGGCGGCGATCACGATCCTGCTGGCGGATGACGGAACTTTCGTGATCGAAGTGCCCCGCGCCAAGGAGTACATCGACCACACCGAATTCGACAACATCTACCACGAGCACGTCTCCGAGTTCAGCCTGCTCTCGATCGTCAAGCTCGCCGCCTTCTTCGACCTCGAAGTGACCGACGCACTCTCGTTGCCCGACATCCACGGCGGCTCGATGCGCGTGTTCCTGAACCGCAAGGCCGCCGGGATCGGTCCCTCGCAGTCGGTCGCCGACATGCTGCGCGACGAACTGGCGGGCGGCATGCTCGTGCCGGAGACTTACGACATGCTGGCACGCGAGGTCGACGACATGGGCCGCGACGTGCGCGCCATGCTCGACGAGATGAAGGCCCACGGGCTGAAGATCGCAGGCTACGGCGCTTCGGCGCGGGGCAACACGCTCATCACCCACTACGGCATCGACACCAGCTATCTCGATTTCCTGGTGGACCGGAACCCGCTGAAACACGGGCTCTATTCGCCGAACACGCGCATTCCGATCCGCCCGGTCGAAGCCATCGAGGAAGAAAAGCCCGACGTGCTCTTCGTACTCGCCTGGAATTTCTTCGACGAGATCTTCGAGCAGCAGGCGGCGTTCCGCGCCCGCGGGGGCAAGTTCCTGGTGCCGCTGCCGGTGCCCCGGATCGTGTGCTGAACTGAACCGTCCGGAGCCGGAACCAATCCGGCCCGGACCCATTCGGAAGGGTTGCCCAGTGGCCGAAGGCGTAACGCTATTGACCGGTGCCGGCGGCTTCATCGGCGCCCATCTCGTCAATCGTCTTCTGGAGGAAGGGGGCGAAGTCCATGCGATCGTTCGCCCCTCCACCGAACTGGGCCGCCTCTCGCCTTTCGCCGAGCGCCTGACGATCCACCGCATCGACCTCTCCGACCGGCTGGCGATCCGCGCTTGCATCCGCGCCATGGCCCCGCGCCGCGTATTCCATCTCGCCGCCGAGACCCGCCTGCCGCCCGAGCCGGACTTCACCGCCGCGCGCGCCACGGCCGCGATCTATCTCCAACCCGCGCTCAACCTGCTGCAACCGCTGGCCGAACTGTCCCGCCCGCCCGAAGTGGTGGTGCGCGCCGGGACGATCGCCGAATATGGCCGCGCGGCACTGCCCTACCGCGAGCATGCACGGGCGGTCCCCTCCACGCCCTACGGCGCAGGGATGCTGGCCACGACCGAGGCCATCGCCATGCTGGCGCCGCGCCTGCCCTTCCCGGTCATCACCGCCCGCCTCGCGCTCTGCTACGGCCAGGGGCAGGCGCCGAGTTTCCTCGTGCCCGCCATGATCGACGCCTGCCTTTCGCGCCGGTCAATGACGATCCGCCGCCCCCACGACCGGCGCGACCTGCTCCATGTCGAGGACGCGGTGGATGCCCTGCTGCACATCGCCCGCAGCGCGCCGCACGCCCAGGACCTCGACTGCGTGAACATCTGCACCGGGGAAGCCCCGACGATGGAAGAGATCGCCTGCCGGATCGAGGCGATGACCGGCTGCGGCGAAGGCTTCCTCTCGCGGGCCGCTATTACGGACGAACCCGTGGAACTGCGCTCCAGCCCCGACCTCGCCGCCACGCGCCTCGGCTGGCATCCCCGCATCGCCCTCGACCATGGCCTCTCCCGCACCATCGCGGGCGAAAACGCCCTCTGCACCAAAGCAGGATAGATCCGTGAACGCCGAGCCGAAAACCCTGGTTTCCATACTGGTTCCCGCCTTCAACGAGGAACTCAACGTCGTGCGCTGCTACGAGGCGATCGTGCGCGTCTTCGAGAAGCTTCCCGATTACAGTTACGAGATCATCGTCACCGACAACCATTCGACCGACCGCACGTTCGAATTGCTGGAAGAGCTCGCCCGCAGGGACCCGGCCCTGAAGGTCATCCGCTTCTCGCGCAACTACGGCTACCAGCGCTCGCTGCTCTGCGCCTACAAGGCCGCGACCGGCGCCTGCTCGATCCAGCTCGACTGCGACCTCCAGGACCCGCCCGAACTGATCCCCGAGATGCTGGGTCTCTGGCGGGTCGGCCATCAGGTGGTCTACGGCATCCGCCGCTCGCTGAAGGACGGCTTCTTCGTCGCCACGCTGCGCCGCGCCTTCTACCGCTTCATCACCTGGATCAGCGACGACGACCTGCCGGTCAATGCCGGGGAGTTCCGCCTCGTCGACCGCCGCATCCTGGTGGAACTGCACAAGGTGGAGGACGCCTCGCCGTACCTTCGCGGGCTGATCAGCGCGATGGGCTTCTCGCAGATCGGCCTCGAATACGACCGCGGAGACCGCATCGCCGGGGAAAGCAAGTTCCCGCTCAAGTCGATGATCTCGCTGGCGGTGGACGGCGTGCTCAACCACTCGCTGATGCCGCTGCGCATCGCTTCGATCGCGGGCATCGTCATCGGCGTACTGAGCATGGTGCTGACGTTCATCTATCTTGTCGGCCGGGTCCTGCTGGGTCAGGCCTGGCCCGCCGGTTTCGCGACCACGACGATCCTGCTGCTCATGTCGATCTCGATCAACGCGGTATTCATGGGCATTCTCGGCGAATATGTCGGGCGGCTGTTCCTTCAGGCCAAGCCCGGCACCAAGCCGATCGTCGAGGAGAAGCTCAACTTTCCCGAAGTGATCTCGCTGGTTGCGCGCGAAAGACAGTGATGCGAGTGAGCACGAAGAGCACGCCCGCATAAGTGCAGATCGCCAGCCCCTGCACCAGGGCGCTGCGCTCGAACCCCGCACCCCGGCCCAGCGCGATCACGGCAAGGTTGGCGGCGTAGGCGATCAGGAACGCCGTGCCGTAGCGCAGCGCCTCGCTCAGGGTAGCCCGGTTACGCGCCCGGAAGGTCAGGTGGCGGTGGAGACCGTAGGAAATCGGCAAGCCCATCGCAAAGCCCGCGACATTGGCGGCATAGTCGCCCAGCCCGAGCCGCAGCCAGCCGAGGATCAGGCCATAGCCGATCGCGGTATTGGCCAGCCCCACCAGCACGAAACGCGCCAGTATCGCCGCCTCGCGCCCGAGCAGCGCCGCCTTGTCCACCGGGCTGCTCATCCGGCCTCCTGCGGCTTGCCGCCCACGATGAGGATGGGGCCGGTGGCGACGACGGTATCGGTGCGGTTCAAAAGCGGCTTCCTGTTGCGACGGGTTCCGCCGCCAGGGTGCACCGCGCCCTGCGCTTCCGGCAATCCCCCGGAAGCATAGCACCTTCGGTCATTCGCGCCGCCTTTCGACCCAAGGGATTAGGTCCGCGGAGCTGCATCGGGCACCCGAATACCGCACATCGAAACGGGTGCCCTTATGAAATGAGAATGCAAGAAAAACACGACGACCTTTATTCATTACAAGTTGATGAAAATTACACCCATACCGGACTTAAATCTTATGAAATTAAAATTCATACACCGCCACGAACAGCACTGTTGGCAATCCATTTCACAAACGGCATGAGTAATCGGAATCCGCGGGGCTGCACAATCTCTGGATTCGATCATTAATTCAGGGAGGCAATATGAGCGATCCGTTTGTCGGACAGATAATGCAGGTTGGATTCAATTTCGCCCCGAACGGCTGGGCGACCTGCAATGGGCAAATACTCAGCATTGCCCAGAACAATGTCCTGTTCTCGTTGCTCGGCACGACATTCGGCGGAAACGGCACGACCACGTTCGCCTTGCCGAACGCCGCCGGTCGCTCCTTCCTTGGGCTGGGACAGAGCACCGCGAGCGGGCAGAACTACAACTGGGGCCAGATCTCGGGGACCGAAACGGCAACGCTGACGATCGCCAACATGCCTGCCCACAACCATGCGGCGACCTTTACCGGTACGGCAGGCGCCACGTCGGCGACCGGCACGATCCAGGCGGTCACCGGAACCACGAACCAGACGAATATCCCTGCGGAGGGTTCGCTGCTGACCAATGCCGCGAACGCCGGTCCGAACCCGGTGAAGATCTATGCGCCCAGCGGGACCACCGGCCCCGTCGTCAATCTGGGCGGGGTCTCCATCACCGGCGGCAGCTTCACGCCGCAAGGCTCCATCGCGGTGGGCATAGCCGGCGGCAACGCACCGTTTTCCATCATGAATCCCTATCTCGCGGTACAGACCAACATATCGCTCTATGGCATCTATCCGTCACGTTCCTGATCGATCGCCACGAAAAAGGATGCGGCGCCCGTCCTCCCGGACAGGCGCCGCATCGCGTTGTGTCGTCAGGCGAAAACCGCCTCATAGATCCGGCGGTCGGGCTGGGGCTGCAACTGGGTGACGCAGATGGCGTGAGGACCACCCTTCCCGCAGTCGAACTCGTAAGTTCCGTCGATCAGATACGTATCCAGAGCGGATTCGAAGTAGAGCGAAAAGGGCGCGCGCACATCGAAGCCGGCAATGACATTGCGACGATGAATGCGTCCCAGCATGACTTCGACCGGCTCCGGCACCGTTCCAACGCGGACCTTGCGGCCGACCCACGGTTCAAAATCTTCCGGTGTAAGCAGTGTCATGACGTGCCGTTTCCCCCACGGACGAGCGAATCTTCGTCCTCGTTTCCGGAACTTGCCACTATAACCGTCGGTCGTGAAGCCGGGTCGCAATGACGCGGGCCGGTATGTCGACCCGATCGGGAGATGCCTTCGCCGATGGATTCCAGCGCGTTGAAACCGTTCCCCTCCGCTCGCCGGATGCCGGCCCTGACCGAAGAACTTCGGGCATCGGACGTCGAACTTCCGCCTGCATCCGCCGCGGACATTCCATTTCTTCTTACGCTATACAGAGCCTCGCGGCTTGCCGAACTGCTGATGACGCCTTGGCCTGCCGAACGGAAACAAGCTTTTCTCGACGATCAGTTCGCCCTTCAGCACAGCCATTTCCTGAAAGTCCATCGCAAGGGCGACTACCGTGTGATCGTCCAGGCTGGACGGTCTGTCGGACGCATCTACTGCGATCGTAGCGCTCGCGACTGGAGGCTGATCGACATCCTGCTTTCGAAAGAGGCCCAGGGGAAAGGCATCGGCAGCGCACTTATCCGCTGGATGCAGCACTCGGCCCTTGTCGCGGGCACAGCGCAATTGCGGCTGAGCGTCGCACATGACAATCCGCGCGCGCGCAAGCTCTATGACCGACTGGGTTTTCTCGAAACCGAAGTCGGCGCGACCCATACCGGCATGGTCTGGAACGGAAACGGCCGACCTCCATCCGGAAAGGACGGCGGCGGCAAAGCATAAGGTGCGAAACGGCGCCTGGGGCAAGGGACACGCCCCAGGCGCCGCTTCGCGTTCCCCCGCAGGGCCATCGGGAAACGATGGCACCGCGGGGGAGTCACAGGGTTGTTAGAAGTCCACCTTGGCGCCGATACGCAGGTAGCGGCCCATGAACAGGCGGTCCTGCCAGGCGGGGTTGAACTGGTACAGGCCGTAACCCGCGTTCGGATCGTACTTCGGCTTGCCGTCGAGCACGTTCAGAACGTCGAAGTAGAGCTTGAACTGGTCCGCCACCTTGACTTCGCCGTGGGCGTCGAGGTCGAAGGTGCTCGGACCGTGGCACTGGACCGGATCGCCGTTGTCGTAGGTCAGGAGTTGCCCGGCCTTACCGCTCTTCTGGCAATCCTTGTAGGTGCCACCGGCATCGGCCGAGGTCGACGAATAGCCGCTGGTGTAGTTCGCGGTCAGCGTCAGGCTGGCGCGATCGTTGAAGTCCAGCGTGTTCTGCCAGGTGAGGCGGAAGCGCGGGGCGCCCGAGCACGAGGTCAGGTTGCAACCGCCCAGCGAACCGTCGTAGCGCCACACTTCGCCGTTGTCGTTCTCCTGCTCCAGACGGATCAGGTACGAAGCATTGGCCTTGGTCTGCCAGGTGATCGAGTTGGTCAGGTTGAAATGGGCATCGGCCGAGAAGTCGATACCCTTGCCGAGCATCGCGTTCTGGTTGTTGAACGTGCCCGCAATCTGGCCCAGCAGCGGCAGCGCGCTCGGATTCTGCGGATCGGGCTGGCCCGGTATGATGGTGACGCCCGGAACGTTCACTACGCCGTTGTTGCCGTAGTACTGCTCGTAGATTTCAGAGCTGATGTTCGGCGCCGTGATCAGATTCGTGATCTTCGTGCGCCAGTAATCAAGCGTGACCGTGACGTTGCGGACCGGCTGAACGACCATGCCGAATGTGTAGGACGTCGAACGCTCCGCCTTCAGGTCCCGGTTGCCGCCGGACGTCACACCCGGCGAATACGTACCCGCGTAATAGGCCGGATTGCTGGCATGGGCTGCACAGAAGGCCTGGTAAGTGTCCTCGCTGCAGTTGATCTGCGCGCTGTTGTAGCCGGTCGAGGGCGCCTGGAACGATTCGTTCAGGTTCGGCGCACGGAAACCGCGCGAGAAGGTGCCGCGCAGCTTGACCTGCTCGATCGGACGGAATTCCGCCTCGAACTTGGGCGAGAACGCCTTCTGGCCGGTCGAGTAGTGGTCGTAGGAACCGTCCGCCTTGACGCGCAGCGAGTCGATGATCGGAACGGAGATTTCATACGAGGTCGACCAGACGTCGCGGTGGCCCACCACGCTCACGGCGTTGATGCCGTAGTAGCGCGCGTAAGGGTTTTCTTCGTTGGGAGCGTTGGCGCTCGGGTTGTTGATCGATTCGTAGCGGTACTGACCGGCAACCGCGATGTTCACCATGCCGCCCGGCAGTTCGAACACGTCCTTGCTGAGCGTGCCGATGACCTGCGCCAGCTTCGAGGTCGCACGACGTTCCTGGTCGCGGAACACCTGCTGGTTGGCTTCTGCCGAGTTCTGCGAGGGATCGACGAAGTTGTAGGTCCCCTGAGCGATGGCATCGGCCAGGCCCTGAAGGTAGATGTAGCCGGTGTTCTTGACGTCCAGCGTGACCTTCGAGGCCGTGGCACCGACCGAGTAGTCCCAACCCGAGCCGAAGCTGCCGTGGATACCCGCTGCGACGCGGTAGGTCTTCGCATCGGTGAAGGTGCGGCGCGGCTGGTCGGGCATGCCGCTCAGGCGCGCGAGCTGGCCCTGCGCAGCGTAGGGGTTGTTCGGGTTGAGCGTGCCGTTCGAGGCATTGCAGCCCGTCGCCAGCAGATTGCCGTTGGCATCGACGCTCGACGTGCCGTTCGCGCAGACATAGACCGGCAGGAAGACGTTGGTCGCAGTGATCTGCTCGCCGCCGGCTGCCGTCTGACCCGCCCACGAGGAGTTCACGGTCGAGTTCGCGGTCTTCACGTTATAGTAGTTGAGCGCGATGAACGCTTCGGCATTGTCGCCGACCTTCACCGTACCGCGCACCGCAGCGCCCTTGCGGGTCGTTTCGGCCGTGTACATACGGTAGTCGTTGACCAGATCCTGCTGGCAGACCACCGAGGGGGCGGTGTTGACATTGGTACCGTTGGTGTACTGGGTCTGGCCGGTAGCCTGCTGATCAGGCGACAACGTCGCGGCATTCAGGCCGCCGCAGCCGGCCGCAGCGTTGAGCAACTGGTACGAACCAAGGAAGAGAGGAGCCCGTCCCGGTTCGGTGCTGTCAGGAGCCGGAAGGGTGCTGGCGTAAACCGGAACGTAGTTGCCGTTGGCGTCGATCGTCGTCGAGGTCGCCTGGCCGAAGTTGACGGTGGTCGACTGGAAGCCGTTGTAGCTGCCATCGGCCTGGATGCCGTTGCGGATGCTGTTGGTCAGGCAGCCCTGTTCGGCGGTGCCGCAGATCGAGCTCTGGTCGGCCGTGCTCCACGGGCCCTTGCGGTCGCGCAGGTAGAGCGAGTCGTTGTGCTGGTACTCGGCGCTGGCGTAGATGTTGAAGCCCTGGTCGTTCAGGTCGCCGTAGCCGTAGCTGGCGTTCAGGCGCTGTTCGCCGCCGTCGCCGCGCTGCGAGATACCCATCGAGCCGTCGAGGTGCAGGCCCTGGACTTCGCGCTTGGTGATGACGTTGACCACACCGGCGATCGCGTCCGAACCATAGGTGGCCGAAGCGCCGTCAAGCAGGGTGTCGATGCTCTGGACGGTGGAGCTGGGAATGCTGTTGATGTCGACGATGTTGCGCTGCGTATCGTCCGCCAGCGGATAGTAGGCGGTGCGCATGCCGTCGAACAGCGTGAGCGTGTAGGCGTTGTTGAATCCGCGCAGCGAGGGTGCGGTGGCGCCGGTGGTGAAGCCCTGCGCTGACCAGCTCGCCGGGATGGTGCCGGCATTGTTGGCGGTCAGCGACTGGAGAGCGTCGGAAACGGTGGTGATACCGCGCTTCGTCAGGTCGTCCGCAGTGATGGACACCACGGGAGACGCGGTGGCGGCGGCGGGATTGCGGGTAATCGAGCCGGTGACGACGATCGCGTTGTCGTCGGAAACGTCAGCGGTTTCAGACTGCGAAGCGGTATCCTGCGCCTGGGCGCTACCGCAAAGCAGGACAAAAGCCGTGAGGCTCGTGGCGCTGCACAGCACAGCCTTCTGGAAGGGGGTCTTCAAATCTACGTTCCTTGTCCATTACTCAGGCGGGGCATGCGACCAGACCCGCCAAAAGTGCGGCTGACGCCGCCATTGGAGCGTTTCGATGACGCTCGACGGCAGCCCATCGCGCTCAGGACGTTAGGGTTCAAACGACTTTTGCAATGTTATTGCATAACATCACCAATATGTGTCCGTTGCGCAACAGGTATCTTATTGGATGGATTTTGGTTCTATTAACGGTTGATGAATCCGGCCCAACAAAGCCCTGCGAATCGAAAATTCCGGGCAGGCATATTCCTGCTTCTGGTCAGGAACTCAGCCGCCATTTCCGCGGTGCAGACATAGCCCTGCCCATCCGGGAACCGACCGGACATTACAGGACCGATGTCGCGAACGATCGAACGACCACATCATCGCCGTCAGACGAAGACCCTCCGCAAAACACCAACGCGACCTAACGCCGTATGGAAAAGCAAAGCCGAGCACGCGAAGGACAACCGCTTGCGGATCGCAGGCAGAAGGCTTGCCAGACAAACGTTCGAGCTGAAATGCGAAGGAATAGCATCCCGAGAAACTTCATCACTCCCAGCTACTTTCTGGGACTTCAACGAAGAAGCTCTATGGCGGAGAGGGTGCCCGTCCCAAGATCGCCAATATGTGGCGGATTTCTGCGGCTGGCGCCTGGGTCGGAAAATCAGATACCCCCGATTGTACCCCCAGCCTATTTTGCCCTCCGGTTCGACTCGCGGAAGCTCCGCCTAACCCCGCGAATCATCCGCCGCAATGGCGTCCCGGTTTACCCACCTTTCATAGACAGCGTGCATGGTCAGCGCGGAGGTGAAAGATGGACATGTTAGATCGAGCTATCCGCGATGAAGAAGAAGCGGATGGGGTACACGTCGAAGAGTGCTTCCATTGCGGAGCGCCTGTTCACGATTCAACGCTGGGCGCCGAAGCGGCCCTATGCGACGCTTGCAATAATCGAGAATGAAGAGAACAGGCAGCAATGAACGACGACGCTGAGAGCAGGCGGGCACATTTTTACCGACAATTCGGCGGCCTAACGATCGCGTTGGTGGGCATCGCATATTTTGCTCAACCATTGGTCCGATTTATGCCGCCCGCTATGTTCGCACTTGGGGGATGCTCCGTCTCGGCTGCAGCAGTGGCGGCCTATAGCTTCATGGTGCACCAGCGAAAGCGTGAACAGTGGGCAGTTCTCATTTTTGGAGTTATCGGTCTGATCGGCTTAGGTATATCGGGGGAGCAAGCCTTACGGGACAGCCAGGCCGCAGACCGATCTTGTCGGGAGATCCAGTATAGGCTGCTCTCTCCTAAAGCGACCGAGCTTGATGCTGCCCGCTTCCAGGCGTTCGGCTGCCGCCCCCGGCTAGGCGGCGGGTACAACTGGTTGGACAAGTTCTAGGGGAAGCCGCTTGGGTCAGGCCGCTCCGTATTGGGATCGGGTGATGCTGGATTATGCCCGGGCGTCCCTCAAGGTGTTTCGACGGGATCTCTCCGTTTAAATCTCCCGGCTTCCGCCCCGCACGTGGGTGCATAATCACGGCGAGGCCGGGAATTTGACAAGTCGCCGCTTCTGCCAGAAGAGGCTGTGACGATAGGCGAACCGGACTGTCGCAATTCTGGGGTCGTTCGGCAACGACCTGCTTTATCGGCCTTGCTTCGTCAGCAGTAAAATCCGATAGATAACAGATGGGCAGCGCTAGGAAAAACCATGGCTAAGGCCCCCGAAACACGGATATCGTATAGCGACGCTATTATTTTAGCATTAGCAGTATTCGGCATTCTCTTCGGCCTAAGCTATCTTAGCTTTGAGGCGGCAGTCGTCGTGGGGATCCTGGTCCTAACGTATGTGGTGATGAAATTACTCACCACCTAAGCCGAGCTGGCCTTGGCGACGGTTGACTTTAGGGTCGATCACTCGCGTGATACGTCGGGAGACGTCAACCTCTCCATTCAGAATGCGTTTTTCAATGAGGACGTCGACAACCATTCGCTGCCCTACGGCTAGCGGAAGGCCCGTTCCTTGTGAATTGAGTGCACGAATGAATTCCTCATCCTCAATTACCGCGCTCCAGGCCTCATCGCCTGCTTGAAACCTCCATTTGGGCTTGGTGTCTCCCGGCTTCAGACTTGCGCGCAAGATCGACACCGGAACACTAGTCTCGACCGCAGTCATCTTATCAGCGCCTGGAAACTGCTTGGGCGGCGGGGCATGATAAAAGGGGAAGTCAGCACGCGGAATTCTGTAGGCTGGCCCTCCTACCGTCGGGCGAGGCGCGACCCCGATCGCCTTAACTCGCCTGTCTTTTTCGACTTCTCGAATAAGATTGTGCCGCCTTGCTTCTAGCTCTTCGTCACGGAGCAATTGCACAACAAGCTTCGCAATATCACGCTTATCCTTGTCGGATATCTCAGCGAAATCCTTGTGCCCCATCAACTCCAGAACTTTGTTTCCGGCGTCGGCCTGAAGATGAAGAAAAGGCCCAGCAGCAAAGAATGCCAACACCCCGCCAACGATCGCGCTCAGCGCTTTCCGATCACCCTCTCGGACCGCCTTTATGAGGTTGGTGATCCATAGGCTGCCTTCTTCGGTATTTACGAGTTCAACATCGAACTCAATTCCCGGGGCAACGATCTCGGCAATCTCACGGATGATTCCGACCCACTCGAGCGTAGCCCGCGCTACGACCTCAAGGTTTGCATGTTCGCCTTTTGGGATATCAAAATAGAGACTTAGCGGCTTTTGATTCATACCGAACATTTGTCCGGATCAACTTCCAGAGTCTACTTATTTTATCAGCGGTCTCGGGTGTGTGTCTGGGTTAAAAATCTTTAACTCCACAATCTCCAAACGGTGCCTCTGTTTCAGACGCCACGATTTTGCCCGGCCGCCCAAGTGCGCTCCCGCTCGCATTCCCGGCATACATGCGGCTGGCAGATGTCCTCGCCGCCGTCCTGGCGCGGCATGATGTGTACGCGCTCGACGACGGCGACGTTCTCGACCCGATTACGAAAATTCGACCGCTCTTCGGCTGGGTACGGCGTGAGGTAGCCGGGCGCTGGATTTTCAAAGCGTAGTCGTAGATAGCGTCGAGCGCCTCAAGCGTTAGCCTCACCAGCGCGCCAACCGATCGGGTCGGCAACCCAGCGGCCGGTCTCAGCCGGGAGTGCTCGGAAGGAAGACACCACGACATAGGGCGGAAGCTGTGGCGATTGTTTCCGGTTAAGCGCGCTAGGGTAATGCTAGCGCGCTTCCGGCCCTCACTTGTTGTATTCAGCCAGCAGTTTCAGTGCTGTCGCGGTTTGATTGAGCTGGTATTCAGCCACCTGCTTATCGATCACACGCGGGGTCGCACCTTGACCGTGACCTCCGGCCTTGTTCCGGACCACGTTTATGCTGCCTTCTAGGATAGTACGCAGGCCTGTAAAACCCTGCTGCGTGTAGGAAGGGATGAAATCGTGATCGTAGAGGGCCTTGACAAGGTCTTTTGCCGTAGACTTTTCAGTTATCTCCACCCAGCCTTGTTCGTTCGCTATTATTTTCATCATACTCTCAAAAGCATTGCAGCAGTCGTGAATGCTGTCCTCATAGTCCTGCGCCTTAAACTCTTGATGAGACTTCCGGAATTCCTCGTTCACCGTAACATACTTAGGGTCAGATAGGAGGCCGAGAAGTGGTACAACCACTTCCTTGTGAACGAAAGTCGATCCTATTTCGAAAATCTCGCCGCCTTCAAATTGGAATCCAAACCCGTCCTCAAGCATAAAAGCATTGATAGCCGCGATATGCCGGTCGCGTACTTCAGGAGACTTAGCATCAAGGTTACTCGCAATCCGCATGAAAGTTTCTAATCCGCTCAGCAAGTAATCTGTGTCATCCTCAGACAAAAACCAGCCACGAAACTCTCGCCAACCCTGTTCGGAGACTCTTGGCCCTGATGAAGCCAATTCGAATACGCCCTTTTCTTGGCGCATCTCATCGACAACAAATTGAAATATCTCGATGCCGTTGAAATTCCAATACGATGTTGTCGCCAATTCATCGAGGCGGAGGAGAACCTGGGCACGAAGCCTATCTGACATGCTCTCGTACTGGTAGATGTCCGCCACATCGCCTTTGTCACGGAGCAGTTTTCGACGGCGGTAGGTCATTGGAAGTGACAAGATAATCCCCTTAGCTGTGACGAATCTACGACTATTCACACAGCTTTCATTACTTTGAGCTTAAACGTGCTCGCTTGCCCCATGATCGCAAGGATCAAGCCCAAGGTGCGCGAAGTCGACGTAGCCGGTGTCGTGGCACCGGCCGCAACCTGACTTGGCCGGTGGCTCTGCCCGAGGGGAGAGTGCGTTTCGAACAGCGGCGTGATTCTCCATCACATGCAAGCCGATTTCCTCCAGGGTATGATTCCAGATCATTGCGCCATCCTTGGGCTCGGCAGCGTCAATGAGGGCGACCAGTTCGGCTACAGGGTCCTTTTCGCTTTCGCTCACTTTGTTTCCCCTGCTTACGCGCGCCAGCCCATCGGGTCTGCGACCCAGCTGTCGATGTCGGCCTCGTACCAGCCGACAAGGCCGGGGCTGATCTGGGTGGAGCGGGGGAACGTCCCCGCATCCATCCGGCGGTAAATGGTGGTCCGGCTCAGGCCGGTGCGGGCCTTCACGGCGGCGAGGCGCAGGATGGAGATGGTTGCGTCCGTCATTGGCCGCGCCTCAGGCCGCGATGGCCGGCGCGCGCCAGCCCATGGGATCGCTGACCCAGGCATCGATGTCGCTCGCGTACCAGGCGACCAGCCCAGCGCTGATGCGCAGGCAGGCCGGGAAGGTCCCTGCCCGCATGCGGTTGTAGATCGTGGTGCGCGACAGGCCGGTGCGGCCAGTTACCTCTGCGAGGCGCAGCAGGCTTTCGCGGCGTCGGTCGGCCGTCATCGTTCGGTACTCCTCTGTGATTCCTGCTCTGCCCGGCTGGCCTTCCACCGCTCGAACGCGGCGGCATGGCTGGGGCAGAGATCCTTGTCGGGTGCGGGCGACGTGGTGCAGCGGGCGCAGATCGGCTGGTCGCAGGTGCCCTCGCCCACCTTCCAGTCGCAAAGCAGGGTGGCTGGGCCGCCGCAGCTGGTGCAGCGCTTCCGCTTGCGGGGGCCGCAGACGATGGCGGTACCTCCGCCGGGGAGGCTGACGTGCTCGCAGGCCATTACGCCAGCCCCGCGTCGATGTTGCCACGGTGCACCTCGAATGTGACGGCGACGATCCACGGGTTGTCGTCCCAGCGCTGTCCCTCGGTGGTGTGAAGGCTATCCCACAGGGTGGCATAGCTGCGCGTCGCGGGAGTGGCGGGGTCGGTCATGTTGAATCCGGCGCCGCCGCTGAAGTCGCGCCAAGCCTGCCCGCCGATGCAAGCGAATCCCTCAATGCCCTCCGCTTTGGCGTCGGCTTCGCTGCACTCTTTCAGGCGCTGCACCCGAACTTCGGTGACCGCAAGCCAGAGGCGCGAGGCCGTGCGAGGCACGTGAATTGCCGGCACCCAAGGGCCTGCGAACGTAAGGTCATCTTCGCAGGTGGCGAAGTTCTTCCGCCCGCGCTTGCCCCGGCCATAGATAGACAGGTCACCCCATCCGCCCGCTTCGGGCTCGTTGGGCACGTTTTCGGCGTCGTCGTCCTCCCAATCGAGGGTCGCGCGGTACTGGAACTGGTCGAGGCCGGACTTCCGCTCGATCGCCCGGCACGTTTCCCGCACATAGAGCCGGTCGCCTTCCGCAAAGGTTGCCTTGTGGATCGTTAGGCACTTACCGGTGTAAAGACGTGGCCTTTCCTCGCCCTCGACATGCAGATAGCCGACCTCGCAAGGCGTGCCCTTATCGTCGACTGGAAACACTTCCGGCACTGGTTTGAGCAGACGCCGCGTCTGCGTCTTCCGTCCGGCGAGCAGCGCGCGCACCATCGGCGCGCTGAAGATGATTCCCTTGTCAGCCATCGAGCTGCTCCTTCGTCTGGGTGATGGCCGCCGGTGCGGCTGGCTTCGCCATGTCCGACAGCATCTTCGAGCCGTTCAGGTAGAGGCGGACACCGTTGAAGATCTGCTTGGCGAGCTGCGAGCGCGCGATGGCGTCGTTCACGCCGATCTGGCCAGCCCGCAGCGCCTCGAGGTCGCCCGCAAGGCCCTGGATGATGTTGGCCACGCCCAGCGCATCGGACACGGGCGCGGATACGTAGTCACGCGGCGGCATATTTCGTGCTCCAATGAATCCGCATCGCAGCGGTGTGCAGGGCTTCGGCCAGCGCGTGGATGCGGATGGCGTTGCGGCGATCGCGGAACGAGCCAGCGGTGGCCTTGCCCACGCCCTCGGCGTAGGTCTTCTCGCAGTACCGGCAGACCGGCGGCAGCTCTTCGGTGGGACCGACGGAACTCCACCGCGTGTTGACCTGCCGTTCGCAGATCACGCAGCAGAAGTCGGGGTGCTCGGACATCATGGGCCCGCCTCCCGCGCCAGAACCTCGGCCTCCATCGCTTCGAAAGCCGCCAATTGCCGCGACGCCTCGTCCCGCCGCTCCTTGACCTTGGCCAGCTGCCGCGTGCACTCATCAACCCGATCCGACCAGCCTTCGACGCTGGCGCGAGCGTTGCGCGCTGCCCACTTCACCACCTGGTCCCGATCGGCGGAGAAGGTGTTCTCGAACATCATCCGGCCGTCGTGCGTGACGTTAGGGTATCCGACCTCCTCGCAGGCACACTCAACGATCTCGGCACCTTCGTAGGTGTAGACCGGAATCGAGCGCTCGAACGTGTCCGGCTGGGCCACCAGCCGCGCGAGCAGCTCCGGGTCCTCGCGCATCTCGTTCTGGTAGCGATCGATATCGGCGTTGATCGACTTGCCCCACCGGTCCTCCCCATCGGTCTTGGTCAGGACCCCATCCAGCGAGATCACGATGATGTCGTGGATGTAGGGCGAGCCAATGCATATGCCCTTCTCAGGATACACCGCGACGTTGTGCAGGATCCGGTAGTGTTCCTTGACGGATTTCCAGCCCATTACGCTGCTCCCGCCAGGACGGCGCGCGCGATGTGGCGCATCATCTCCCGGCAGTCTTCCGGGTGGTGGTCCTCGTTCAGGCCGCCGATGCAGGTGCTGCTGTCGCAGTGGTCCGCCTCGGTCTCGTAGCCGCATTGCTCGTCGAAATCGAAGCCCATGGCGCTGGCGGCAGAGCGCGCGCCCACCTCGACCGGATCAGGATCGACCGCCGCGTCAGCGTCCGGGAAGCGGAAGGCCCAGCCGTTGGCGCCGGCGAAGCGCTGGCTCGAGAACTTCTCGATGGTCCGACCGTCGTCGGTGAACTGGATGTAGATGCCGGTCATGCCGCGCTCCCGATGAAAAGGTTGCCCTGGCGCTGCGCATCCTCGATGCGGCGGCAGGCGATGTCGAAGAACTTGGCGTCGCGCTCGATGCCGATGAAATCACGGTCGAACTCGACGGCCGCAACGCCAGTGCTGCCCGAGCCCATGAACGGGTCGCAGATGGTACGGCCGTTCACGTTCATGACGATCTTGCGCATGACCGGCAGAGGCTTCACCGTTGGGTGCGCGATCGCGCCGTCCTGCCCGTTGCCTGCCACGATGAAGCGCTGCTTGTGACGCAGCTCGCCCTCCGGGTGGCTGCCAGTCAGCCAGGCATGGACGTAGATCTCGGTGTCCGGCTGGTAATGGCGGTTGGCCACCGGCATCGGGTTCGTCTTGTGCCACTGGCAGATGGCATAGCGGTCGTATTCGCTGGCTAAGTGCGGCAGCAGGCTCGCCCACTGGTCATTGTGCGCGAAAACGACCGCCGAGCGGAACTGCTTGGACGAAATCAGCGAGTGCTCGAAGCCCTGATCGAGACCGGCGGCCTTGATCTGATCCATGTTCTCGCGGTCCTTGCGGAAGAGGCCGCCGCCGCTGGTCGAGAACTCGTAGGGTGGGTCCGTCACCGCTGCGTCGATGGGCCCCAGGGTGGGTAGGATTTCACGGCAGTCGCCCAGATAGAGGACGGCGCGGCCGATGTGCTCGATCCGGGTCATGCTGCCACCCCCATGCAAGCACAGCCGCTCTCACCCGGCTGGTACTGGAATTCGCGGTTGGGCTCCGCCCGAAGCCGCTCTGCAAACGTGTCGAGAGGCATCGGCTTCTTGTCACCGCCGCGCCGATCCGTAAGCATCGCTACGTCCGCACCGAGAAACTCGCGCAGCTTCCGTTCCCACATCGCGTCGTAGGCGAAGCGCTCCGGCTGGACGCGGAAGCGGTTGGCCCAGTGGGCCTGCCCCGCTTTGCAGCAGAAGCCGCCGCAATTGTTGTGCAGGTATCCTTGCAGGTAGAGGCGAGCCCGGCGGATGCCGAATTCGTCCAGCGGAGCCAGCAGAAGCCGCAGGATGTCGGCCGGGAACTGCTCTCCCCGCAGCAGCGCTTCATTGAGCGCGATAAGCGGTGCCTCGTAGAGCCAGCCATCCGCCGCATTCGCACGCAGAATTCCTAAGCTCTTGCTGTCACCGTAAAAGCGGTGTTCCTCATGCTCGCCGATGCCAACGGTGAACACGTCGGGAGGTCCGAAAAGTTCGCCGACACGATGGCAATTTGCCGCTCGCCAGTCCGCAAGGGGGAGACGCTTCAGCGCTTCCGAGCAGGGGTCGACGCCACATGTTCCCAATGAAACGGCGATCTCGGAACACCTCAATGGGATCGCGGCCCTCAACCAGCCAGATCAAGCCTGGGAGTGCGTCCATCGTTCGCGCCCGCAGATCTGCGAGAAAGGCGCGCCATTCGGGGTTACCCCTATACTCCTCGACCAGCGTACCTTCGGGAACGCGGTAGTCGGGAAAATCGTCCGCTCGCACTGACCAGTTGATCGAGCGCTCGAAGAACGCCGAAGCGCCTTCGATGAGGAATCGGTAGGCGTCTGCATCCTCGAACAAGGTATCGGTGAAAAGTAGACGGTGCTCGGCATGAGGATGCAAGCGCTTGTCGATCATCGACGCGCGCCAACTACCCTCGCCTGCTGAAAAGAGGTGATTGCGTCGCATCATGCTTCACCCGCCTCCTTCGGTAGGCCTGCACTGTCTTGCTGCGCGCGCATTATTCTGTGAAAACAAACGCGTAGCGATCCGCATTCGTGGGTCGCCGGGGGCAGTCGATGATAGAGAGTATTTCGGGGCCTGAACGAGGTGCCGTTTTTAAAGACCGCCGCGCGCTTTTTGACGCCGGCTGGCACAACCAAACCGACGCTGGAATTGCGGGCAACCGGCAGACTGGCGCGACGTCGGTAGTTCTTTCCGGGGGCTACCCTGACGACGAAGACCGCGGGGACATGGTCATTTACACCGGGCATGGTGGCCGTGGCGGGCGCGACAGCACGGCCCAGGCGGCAAACCAAACGTTCGACGCGCGGGGCAACGCCGCTTTGGTCACGAGCTGTTTGCGCGGAACCCCGATTCGAGTGTTTCGAGGCGGGAAGCACAAGGAATTCCGCCCCGCCACGGGCTATCGATACGATGGCCTCTATCGGGTTGACAGCTACTGGTACGAAACCGGCCGTGCCGGCTTTCAGATGTGCCGCTTCAAGCTCGTCGCGCTTGAAGGAGCCCCGCCTGGATTCGCGCCTTCTGAGGCCCGGCCGACGAAGCGGGTCGCTACAACTATTCAGCGCCTTGTTCGGGACACCGCGAAGAGCCGCGAAGTCAAAGAAATGCACGACTACCACTGCCAGGCATGCGGCATCCGCCTGGAATGCGTTGGTGGACCTTATGCCGAGGGCGCCCATATCCGCCCCCTTGGTCGTCCGCATGATGGGCCTGACGAGACCACCAACCTGCTGTGCCTTTGCCCGAACCACCATGTTCTGTTTGACAATGGTGGCTTCTCGATCGCTGACGACTTTTCGCTGATCGGACTGCCTGGAAAGCTGCGGACCGTTCCGCGCCATCAGATTGGAGGGGAGCACCTTCGCTACCATCGCGAGCAATGGCGCCCGCGCTGACAATCGCCATGCCTGTATGTCGGGGAGAGTGGCGTAATTCAGGCGCACGCGGCGGTCCTTTCGAATGAGAAACTGGGAGGGCGTCCCCACGCGGCCCTCGGCGCGTCCTGAAAATCCGCGGGATTGCGGCTGGGGAGGGAATGCGGGGGACCTAAGTCTTCCTTTCCGTGACGCATTCCCTGCGAACTGGGCTCAGCCCGTCCGGCTGGCGGCGACATCGCGCGCCTTGCGCAACGTCAGGCCGACCAGCGCGGCGAGCATGTCCGGCGCCGGGACCTCAGGCAGGCCCGTGGCGCCCCGCCAGACGCGCGCGAGGTAGGCGGCGACCGCCTCTTCCTGCGTCTGCGTCAGGTGGAGGTTGCCCGCGGCAGCACCGGAGGCCGCGGGCGTGAGGGAGGGTACTTCCGGAACGGCGGGGGGCATGCTGTTCCGGCCGGTGCTTTGGGAGAGGGGTGAGCCGGGCGCGGTCAATTGCCGCGCTCCGGCTCGGTGCGACCCGACAGGCGGTCGGGGTGAAAATCGTAAGCCGAGACGACGCCGACCATCACGACCAGCGCCACGATGATGAAGCCGATCACGGCGGGCCAGAAGGCGTCCGACAGGATGAAGGCGCGCGCGGCGGCGTTCTCGTTGATGAGCCGGGCGCCGTCGTCCAGGGCGTAGAGCAGCGCGGTGCCGACGGCGAGCGTCGCGGTGATGATGGCGGCGAAAGCCAGCTGCGAGCGGATCACAGCTCACCTCGCGCGACCATGCGCTCTTCGATGTAGTCCCAGAGGTCGATGAAGTTGTCGAACTTGACGACGGGGCCAGTCACCAGGTGGAGGCGGTAGAGCATCATGCGCCCCAGGCCTTGAGGATCTTCTGCGCCTGGATCTTAGCGTAGAGCATGCGGGGGCAATCCGGGCCACCCTGGGCCTGAAGCCCGGACAGCAGATCCGAAACCACCCGCACTGCGCAGTCACGGTCAACGAAGGAAAGCGTCGATGTGCTGGACGGCGCTGGCGGCTGGGAATTTCCGGGAAGGGATGCACGGTGCATCGGCGGTCTCCAACAAGGGTCCCGGCAGGTCTGCGCTTGCGGCTCACTGCTGGGCTGTTGGAAGCAACATACGATTATCGTAATCTCGCCGTCAATACGTTTTTCGTAATTTTGTATCGATTGGGACTTGTTGGGATTTCCCTCTTGAGCCTAAGTTCTTGTTATGTTCCATTATGAACACCAACGAATCAAGCGAGGTGGAAATGCGTCGGGGCTGTCGAGTTGAGT
The DNA here is from genome assembly GCF_036820275.1 of Novosphingobium sp. Taxonomy (GTDB): domain Bacteria; phylum Pseudomonadota; class Alphaproteobacteria; order Sphingomonadales; family Sphingomonadaceae; genus Novosphingobium. The sequence goes on along the minus strand of NZ_DAISLT010000004.1, from coordinate 96,598 downwards.
ATTTTGGGAAGGCCAGAGGGCCGATCAGGGACAATCTGGACGAGGCAGAACGGGACGCAGCTCGCCTAAAACTCGGCTCTTACGACGAAGACGGCCGGTTCTTCCTAGACGTCGGCGCCGAGCTGCGTTGGGTCCCTATCAACTGCGAAGTGGCGGCCTGATCACGCCATCCGGCGCAGGAAATCAGAACCGATCAACACGGAGACGACACGCCCGATGATGTTGATCGGCTCTGACCCGATCTCGATTTCCTTATGAGCCAGGTCAGTAGACAGCGGAACCAAGCGGGCGGGATCTTGCATGAACCGCTTGAAGGTAAACTCGCCCGCTTCGTTGCTCACGACGTAAAGATCGCCCGAAAACAGCTTCTTATCGTTCGGGTCAACGATCACATCGCACCCTAGCGGCGCGATCTTGTTCATGCTTTCGCCATCCACCTCAAGCGCGAACACGCCCTTCGGCAAGTTGGCTGGCACCTCGATGCTGTTGGGCGCATCTGACAAGGCTTCGCGGAGCGCGCCAGCTGGCACCATCCCGATACGCGCGATCTTTCTGACCGACGGGTCCGGGCCTTCGTCCATTCCGAAGTAGCGCACCAGGATCGGCATCTCGCGCTGCTGCACCTTGCGAGTGCCTTTCAACATCTCGGTGACCCGCGCCGGAGCAATGCCGAGCTCCGCCGCGACTTCCTTCTGCAGAACCTTGCCCGAGCTGATCCAGCGGCGGAGTTCAGCGAGAATGTCATCGTGTGTCAGCATGGCGCGACATTGCGAAGTTCGTAAGCGAGCGTCGATGACGAAGTTCGTATTTTCGCTTGCGCTGAAATTACGGTTATCGTAATTCGATGGCATGAGCACGGTTGCAGATATCCTCGAAAGTCTTGGTGGCGTCACCGCTGTTTCGAAAGAAACGGGCATCCCCATCACGACGGTTCACACTTGGAAGCGAACAGGCTTCGTCCCGCATTGGCGCATTCCGGCGCTGCTCAAGATGGCCAAGCGCCTCGGCAAGCCGCTCAAGGCCTCCAGCTTCCCGGTCCGACAAGCAGCCGCATGAGCGCCCGCTGCCCGCACTGCTCCGGCAACATCGCCGAGGGCGCCGCCGTCACGCGTGGTGAATGGTGGGTAGGCCCTGCCATCGTCTATCGCGACGGCGAGCAGATCGCCCTGCCCCGGTATCTGGCGCGCGTTCTCTACGCGATCGCTTACGCCAATGGCGAACCGGTCTCGCACCATGACATCCCCGGCATCACGGCCGCGACGCTCAACAATCACGTTGCCGCCCTCCGCCGCCTTTTCGGCGACCGCACGCCCATCCGCGTCGTCGCCCGCAAGGGCTTCGCCTGGGATGCGCGGCCATGACTTACCGGGGACACAAGGGCGCTGACGAACGCGCGGCCCGGCTGCTCGCTCTGCTCACCAAGTGCGCTCGAGAAGGGCGCATGTGCCCGAGCAACGGCGAGATCGCAGGACTTCTGCACATGGAAGGCGTCCATACCGCCTCCAAGTCCATCCTGCGGCTGGAAGCGCGCGGCGCGATCACGGTCAAGCGCTACAGGTCCTCGCGCGTCGTCACCATCGTCTCGACCGGCCAGAGCACCGCGAGTGCCCTGCCCCCTTCCCAGCCGCTGCACGCTGATGGCGCCGCCGGGGCTGATCACCAGCCGCAGGGCGATGCCAGCGCGCGCACCAAGGCGCAGCCCCTCGGCATCGATCGCGAACCCTGCCGCCTCTGCGGTGTGCGCGGCGACATCGGCTGCCGGCACACGCGCCGCGTCGCCCGCCCCATCGTGTTCGTCCCCGTTTCTCTTCATTCCGCTGAGGTATCCCAGCTGTGACCCGCACATCCACCGGCCCGAGGCCCGTCTTTTCCGCATCGAACGTCCGCGACGAGATCGCCAACGCCTTGCAATCCATCAAGGATGCCAACGGCTACACGGACGAGGATCTCGGCCGCGTGCTCGGCAAGAGCGAGGACATGGCCGCCGCCTATCGCAAGGGCACCAGCGGCATGGACGCTTTCAGCCTGCTCGCCGCCTGGCGCGAGTGGAACGGCCCGTTCATCGGCCCGATCCGTCGTTTCGTGGAAGGCAGCCGCCCGGTCGATACCTGCGACTTCGCCGCGCAGTCCGCCATCCTGAAGGCCGCTCTCGCGCTGGCAGTCGCCCTGGAAGACGGGGACATCGATTACGAGGAAGTGCGCGACAGCCGCGCCGACCTTGAGCGCGCCCGCGACGCCATCGACGCCCAGCTCTCGAAGCTGGTTCGAGCCGCCTGACAAGTTTCGAGCCGGGGGGATGGCGCGCACCCCGGCCTGGAAACCTGAATGCGCGCCGGAGTGATGCAAGATGGATCATAACCCCGAAACGGGCGAAATCATAGAGGAGCACGCCGCCGACGGCGGTCGCCGCTATCCAGCGGCCTCTACCCTCACCGACCTGCTGATGATGCTCAAGGACGGCGCGTTCAACGCCGACAGCACCGCGCCGCTTCAGGAGTTCGCCCAGAAGCTCGAGGCGGCTGGAATCGACAGCAACAAGAAGGTGAAGGGCAAGATCACCCTCGCCATCGATGTCGACTTCGATCCGGACAAGGGATTCTCGACCCTCACCCCGTCGCTGGCCTTCAAGCTGCCGACCGCGAAGCACGGCGCCACCGTTGCCTGGTTCACCCGCGATGGTCGCCTGAGCCCGAACATGCCCCGCCAGGGCAACCTGTTCGGCACCATCCGTGAAGTCACCACCGAACCGCGCACCGTGCACGGCTGATCAAGGAAAACGATCACATGACCACTACCGATACCAGCGCTCTCGCGCTCGCTGCCGCCGACACCGTTGCCGACCGCACCGGAGAGCTGATGGACAAGGCCTTCAACCTGGCCGAGCAGCATCTGCGCGCCCAGATCGTGACGGTTACCGATCCGCGCACCGGCACCGAGGCGCCCGTCGCCCTCACGGCCAGCGGCGCACAGGCACTCTCTCCCGACCTCTGGGACGAATACCGCTCGCACCCGCTGTTCCGCAGCGGCACGGCCGTGCTCACCCAGCTACCCTCGTTCATCGAGTTGGTGAACCGCTTCAAGTTCGGCAATTCGGCGATCTTCGCCACCGACGACTTCAAGAAGCCCTCGCTTACGGCGATCTTCGACTATCACCCCGCCAACGTCGACGAATTCGGCGTCATTCCGCCCAATCTGGTCGAATCGATGCGCCACAGGGCGACGTATGCCTTCCCGCTCTCCGAGGAATGGAAGGCGTGGTTCGGCAAGAACGCCACCCCGATGTCGATGGGCGAGTTCGCCGCCTTCCTCGAAACGCAGATCGTCGACGTTTCCGAAGATCCCGTGTCCGAATGGTCGAAGCAGGCGCAGGCCTTCGCCAAGGCTAACCGCGCGACGACGCCCAGCTCGATCGCCACGCCGACGCGGCTGGTCGATATGTCGCTCAAGTTCCGCATCTACGAGACGGCGGAATCGTGCGAAGCAGTCAACCTGACGACCGGCGAAACGCAGTTCGCTTTCGTGTCGGAGCACAAGGATTCGGACGGCAAGCCGGTCGACTTCCCCAAGCTGTTCTCGATCGCCATCCCGATCTTCGCGCGCTCGGCGGACGTCTACCGCATCATCGCCCGCCTCCGGTACCGCCTGGCGAACGGCAAGCCGGTGTTCTGGTACGAGCTGTGGCGACCGGACCTTACCTTCGAGACCGCCTTCAACCAAGCGCTGGAGAAGGTCGCGATGGAAACCGGCCTGCCGATCTTCACCGGCACGCCCGAAGCGTCTGCCGCGCCCAGCTACGACGGCCGTCCGTTCTAACGATGTTCGGCTGGCTCACCCGCAAGCGTAAGCCCGAGCCGGTGACCCCTGGCGCTGCTTTGGCCAAGATCGGCCATGCGCAGCGCCGGGCGCTGATCCACACCCAGGCGGACCAGATGCGGGCCAACGCAGGCCTTCCTCCTGTGGAGTGGCCCAAGCTGTGAGCAAGCTGCCGGACCGCATCAGCCTCGCCGACTTTGTCTCCCTGCCGCCCGCCAAGGCGGCTGGGAACAAGTTCGGCGCGCGCAAGACCGAATGCGGTCTGGGGCACAAGCACGCCAGCAAGAAGGAAGCGGGGCGCTGCGTCGAGCTGCACCTGCTTCAGCGCGGCGGGCAGATCTGCGGACTGGAGGTGGAGCCGACCTTCACCTTCATGGTCGCTGGCAAACCCGTCCTGCACCCTAACGGCCGCAAGGCCGTCTACAAACCCGACTTCTCCTACATCGAGCGCGGACGGAAGGTCTGCGAGGACGTCAAGGGGAACAAGGCCACCCAAACCGAGGCGTCGGTGCTGCGCATGTCCTTTGCGCGCGCCTTCTGGCCTGAGATCGAATGGAAAGTGGTGTGAGCCTTATCGCCACCGCCGTGAAGCATCTGCTCGCCGCCGGGATCACCGGTGACGCTCTGCTGACGGCTATTGCTGAAATGGAAGCCCAGGTGAGGGCAGAGCCGAAAGCGCGCAGCGCTGGAGCCCTCCGACAAGCTCGATACGAGGAACGCAAGCGTCAGAAGGCGTCAGAAATGACGCTTTCTGACGAAACTGACGCTTCTGACGCCTTGGCGTCAGGACCCTCCCTTCCCCGCCTCCCCAATGAAAATAATTCTAACCCCTCCACCCCTACCCACCCGGAAGAGAAATCACGCGCGAGCGACACGGGCACGCACGAGGCGGCAGGTTCCGACCCGGTGGAGGCCGATGACGGCGAGGTTGGCGGAGAAGCGCCTTCCAAGCCGAAACGAACCCTCGCCGTGCCGATCGCGCTGCCCGACGGCTGGGAGCCGGTGCTGACCCCAGCCGCCCAGCAGATCGTCGATGGCTGGCCGCCCGGCATGCTCGACCGGGAGCGGATGGCCTTCGAGGCTCATGCCGCCAGCAACGACCGCGTGACCAAGGATTGGCAGGCGGCATTCCGCACATGGATCGCGAAAGCCGACCGAAACAGGACCGAACGAAATGGGAATCGAAGCACGACAGCTGGGCGAGGTTTTGCCAGCAATCACCAGCCTGACCGCCGCGACGGGTTTACTCGATCGCTCGATGACACCATCGCCCGCGGGCGCGCCGGCGGTGCGCCTCTCCAATGACCAGCTCGCCGCCGCGCAGGCAGTAGCCGCCGCACCGTTGCCCGCGCTGGAAATGGCCGACACCGTGTTCCTGGCGCAGATCCTGCGGATGATGGACGTTCTGCCCCGCCGTGCCGACGACAGCGTGGGCGGCAAGCTGCGGCACCGAGCTTACGAGCTGGTGATCAGCCGCTATCCCCGACAGGCGCTCGAGTTCCTCGCCACCGAGGCGCTGCGCGTCTGCAAGTTCTACCCCAGCACCACCGAATGCGTGGAAATTCTGGCGCGTTGGCGGCGCGATGACGACGCGGTGCGCTCCAAGCTGGCTGCGAGCACCGCCGTGCGCCACGAACGGCAGGCCCGGTTCGACGATGCCATGTCGCGCTTGGCTGCTGGCGAGGCTTCACCGGCCGAGATCGATGCGATGCCGGAGCAGTG
>NZ_DAISLT010000004.1:36569-91053 GCF_036820275.1 Novosphingobium sp. | reverse complement strand
ACCCGCAGCTATCTGTGGCGGCATGAGGATGGCTCGTACAGCGCGCGCGTTCGCCGGGAGGCAGCGGCATGAGCGTCGATCCCATCCCAGTTCGAGAGGAACTTCAGCGCATTGCGAAAGAACAGGCCCTGCTGCGTCGGCGTTCCAACGGCGGATTGGCGTTGGCTTGGTTCTCGGACCACGCGCTGTCGGCGACCGGCGGCGGCCTGCGAGTGCCCTTGAGTGGTGGCGTGCTTCAGGATCGTCTGACCGTAGTCGCCTCGGCCACGACCGACGCCGACAAGGTCGCGCCATATGTGCAGCAGGCTTACCGCGAAGCTCAGCGAAGCATAATCCTGCGAGCAATCGAGCTGGCTCGGGAGGATTACGAGAACGGCGCGCCCGAGGCGGAATCGTGAAAGTGCAGATCATCCCCTGCAAGCTAGACGGTCCGGTCGAAACCGGACCCGTTCAGATCGGCGAGGACCTGCCAGGCTTGTTCATTCGCGGCATCGAGGCGGGCGTGCTTGCGGAGGCCCTTCGAGGTGTCATGCGGCACTCGAACGCTCAGCGCTACCACATGTCGCCCGTTAACGACCTGCTGCGCCACTTGCAGGCTTGCTCCCCCCAAACCGGATACCGCTACTAATGCAATGGTGCATCCTCCGCACAGCTCCCAGTCGCACCCTTCTCCTTGCCGCCGCGCTTGAAGGCGCTGGTTTTCGTGCATGGACGCCGCAGGAGACGATCATTCGCGCCCGGCCGCGCTCTAAGGTGAAGCGTCAGATAGCGCTTCCGATGATGCCGATGATTGTATTTGCGGATTACGAGCAACTGCCCCGCCTACTGGCCTTGTCGCGCATGGCGATCCCAAAGTGCGATGTGTGGAGCGAGGAGCTGCAGTGCGGAGTGTCGCATGCCATCCCATCATTCAGCGTGTTCCGGCATCTGGATATGTACCCGCGTATCGCAGATCGGTCGCTGGATGCGGTGCGCTTAGCAGAGCAACGGGGTCTCCCGCGCACTGCCGCTCGCATTCTCAAGCCCGGAGAGGCGGTGCGATACGCGGATGCTGGTTTCGAGGGCATGGTGGGAACGGTGCAGCGCATCAAGGGCCGCTACGCCATAGTGGAGTTCCCCGGATGCAACTATCTGGCCAACATCCCATCGAACGCCCTCCTTCCGGTGGCGGCATGAGCCCTCGGATATCGGCGGTTCGCCCCTTGCGCGCGTTGGGCAGTTCGTGCATTGTTCCTCCACACGCTGCCAGGAGCAGCACAGGTGAGCTAATTGTACCGCACCATCAGGTGGATAACGGACCTCACCGCACCTCACGAAGGCACATCGCTTCCGGGGGGACGCGCGAAGCGTATCTAACGAAACGCTATCTTTTCTCAGAACAATCCAGCTTTCCGCGGGTCTTTCCGTCGTTCGACGGCAACTCGTCCACAACCTTGCATCCAGTCGCTGCGACGACGGCTTTCCGCTGGCGGTCGCGCTCATACGGGTCGTACGCAACAACGAGGGATTTGTTGGCAACGAGCACTATTTCGTTGTTGTAAACGGCTACCCGATAGCGAGTTCCGTCTATTTCCACGAAGTGGTTGACCTTCGTAGCCTTGGCAGCACCTGGTGTGGATACGCTGATGGCCGCTAGCGCGAATGCAATAAGATAAGCTCTCATGGGCGGATTGATGCCAGCCGTTGGGGGAAAAGCCAATCTCCGATCTCCACCGGGGATCGTCGAGCACTTCCCCCCCCCTTTGGGTCCTCCGGGAGCGCAAACGCCGTGAGGGGGAGCATCGCTCAGAACGTCGCTAGGCACGAAAATCTCTATACTTCTTCCTCCCTGTGGCCAGAAACGGCCAATTTCTGCGGCTTTCAACCACATGGAGCAGGGAAGTGGCGCAAATCGACCTCAACGAACCCACCCGGCCCCAGCTCGCAGCCCTGTTCGGGTGCTCCAGCCGCTGGATCGGGGAGTTGCGATCGAAGGGTGATTTGCCGCCGGACGGCGCCTCGCTGCTCGAAAACATCGAGGCCTGGGCGCAAGCGAAGTATGGCGTGAGCGAGGATGATGATCCCGACACGCTCGACAAAGAGCAGCAGCAGGCGCGACTGGCCAAAGAGCAGGCGGACGCCAAGGCGATGGACAACGCTGAGCGCCGCGGCGAACTGGCTTCTCTCCCGGACATGGTCGCGGCCGGCACCGGCGTCATCGTGATGATCGTAGCCCAGTTGCAGCAGGTCGGTGCCCGCGTCGGCAAGGGCGACACCAAGCTGCGCGCTCGGATCGATGCCGAAATCAACAACGTCCTGTCTGACTTGAGCATGGCGCGAGTCGAGGAGGCGCGCGGCGGGGGCTTGGATGAAGGCGAGCCTGAAGAAGAAGGGGGCGCCTGAGACCTTCCGCGCGGTTGGTGAGCATGGTGTTGCAGTTGCCCGCGCATGGCTGGCCGCATGCCGCCCGCGCGAAAGGCCGCCGCTCTCGAAGTTCATGGTTGAGCATGCGCGTTCTGATGACGGTGCGCGCATCCGGCCCTTCCCGTTCCAGGCGGACATTGCCGACGCCTTTACTGACCCCGACACGGCCCAACTCTCGGTCAGAAAGAGCAGCCGCATCGGCTACTCGACCATCCTTCAGTGCTTTGTCGCCTGGCGCATCAAATTCGATCCGGCGCGCACGCTGATCTATCAGCCGACGATCGACGACGCCGAGAAGTTCAGCCGCGACGATCTCGACCCTGTTCTGCAATGGCCGGTTGTCCGATCGGTGGCGACATTCAAGCCCCGGCACGCCGACAACCAGATCCGGGCGAAGCGCTACAAAGGCGGCTGGATTCAGATCAAGGGCGCGAACAGCCCGAAAGAGTTCCGCCGCGTCACCGCCGACGACGTATTTCTGGAAGAGTGCGACGGCTATCCATGGGCGTCGAAAGAGGAAGGCGACCCTGCCCGCCTCGCTTTCAAGCGCAACCTGACATCGCCGCGCCGGTTCAGCGCGGCCGGTTCGACACCGAAAGTCAAAGGCTTCAGCCGCATCGACCTGCTTTTCGAGCAGGGAAGCCAGGAGTTCAGATACGTCCCCTGCCCCCATTGCGGGCATATGCAGGCGCTGGTGTTCGGTGACGGCACGGGTGCAGGCATACGATGGGCGCCGAAGGAAAACCCGACGCGCGCTTGGTATCAGTGCGAGGAAGGGTGCGAGATTGACGAGGCTGAGAAGCCTTGGATGGACGAAAACGGGGAATGGCGGGCGCACAATCCGGCGCAGTTTCCTCGGCACCGCTCATTCCATGTCTGGGCAGCCTATAGCCAGCATCCCGGCGCCGCATGGCTGGAGATCGCGCGCGAGTTTCTCGAGGTCCGCAAGGATCCGAACCTCCTGCGCACCTTCGTAAATCAGGTTCTCGGCGAGGCATGGGCGGAGCGCGGGGAGGCTCCGGAATGGCAGCGCCTGTATGATCGCCGGGAGAAGGCGATGCGGCTTGGCACTCCATCGGCAAAAGCCGGGCTTCTAATCGGCGCCGCCGACGTCCAGCGCGGTGGTGGCGGCCGCATCGATCTTGATATCTGGGCTTTCGGGCCGGATCGGCGCCGCGAATTCGTCGAGCGCATCGAAGTATTCGGCCCGATCTCAGAGAAGGCCACCTGGAAGAAGCTCGACAAGGAGGTCGCCCGCACCTGGTTAACCGAGGACGGCCGATCGATGCGGCTCGCCCGCGTTGCGATCGACTCCGGTGACGGTGAAAACACGATGGAGGTCTACGGCTGGGCGCGCCGTCATCCCGGTTTCGCAATGGCGGTTAAGGGGCGGCATGCCATTGCCGCCAACCAACCGATCGGCGCCCCGAGTTGGCAGGATGTCACCGCCAACGGCCGCAAGTTGAAGAAGGGTGTCCGGCTCTGGAACGTCGGCACTTCAATGTTGAAGCTGGAACTGTTCGGCGACCTCGAGAAGGAAAAGCCGGTCGACGGCGAAGCCTATCCGGACGGGTATGTGTTCCTGCCCGACGGCACGACAGACGAATGGATCAAGCAGCTGGTCGCCGAAGAGCTTCGGATGATCAGGCTTCGGAACGGTGGGTTCCGCCGCGAGTGGCATAAGGTCCGCGACCGTAACGAAGCGCTCGACAACGCGGTCTACGCCCGCGCCGTTGCATTCTCCCTCGGGGTCGACCGCTGGCGCGACGCGGACTGGCTGAAAGCGCGGGGCGAAACCACTCCGCCCGGTCCGGCCACACCGAAAAAGCCCCGCACCGCGTCGCGCGGTCAAACAGAATCAGTCGCTGCCGAGGCGGCCACTCCTACGCAGAATGCGATGCCGCCACGCGCCGCGCGACGGCCGAAACGCCCCAACCCTTTCACAAGTAACAACAGGAGGTAGGCGTGGCTTATCAGCAAACCGATCTGGATAAGCTGCACGCTACGCTGGTCGCGGTGGCAACCGGTCCACAAGAGGTCCAGTTCGCCGACGGGCGCCGCACCAAGTTCCAGACAGTGGAGGCGGTGACGGCGGCGATATCGGTCGTCGAAGCTCAATTGCGTATGCAACAGCGCGCCCTGGGCGGTGTCGTGCGTCAGCGCACCCCATACTATCGCAGCGGCCTCTGATCAGTGGCCGAACGAACCTTCCTTGACCGGCTGCTCGGTCGCCCGGCGGCAACCCCAAAGAAAGTGGCAGTTCCTCGCCGCCATGCTGGCCCGCGGGCCGAATATGATGCTGCCACTCAGGGCCGACGCGCTGCGGGCTGGCGCCGCACGGTTCGGGATGCGAACGGAGAGCTTTCCCCGTCTGTCGTGGCCGCACTGCGTGGGATCGCCCGCGACTTAACCCGCAACAACCCCTTCGCCGCCCGCGGCGTTGCCACCATCGCCAACAACATGGTCGGCACCGGCATTACGTTTCAGGTCTACCGCAACGGGAAGATCGATGATGCCTTGAACAAGAAGGCGCGCGCGCACTTCGACACCACAAAGTGCGATAGCGGAGGTCGGCACGATCTCTACGGCCTTCAGCTTCAGGCCGCCCGCACCATCGTTGAAAGCGGCGCCGTGATTATGCGTCGGCGCTGGCGCCGGTCGTCGGATGGGCTTCCCCTTCCGGTCCAGCTCCAGGTGCTGGAGCCGGACTACATCGACCCGTCGAAGCACGGTCCGCTTGCAACCGAGCCGGGCAAAAACGGCGGGTTCCTCGTCCACGGCATACAGTTCAATCCGCTCGGTGCCCGCGAAGGGTATTGGCTTTACAGCGGGCATCCCGGCGCCGGTCGCGTTTCATCTCTGGGGTCGACGCTGGTTCCGGCAGCGGATGTTGCCCACGTTTTCCGCGCTGATCGGCCGGAGATGGAACACGGCGCCACCTGGCTTGCGCCCATTGTCCTGCGCATGAAGGATTTCGCGGACTACGAGGACGCGCAGCTGACCCGCCAGAAGCTGGCATCGGCGTACGTCGGCGTGGTGACCGGCGAAGATGACGGCGGCGTAATCCCCGGTATCCAGACCGAGGAAGGCGAGGTCTTCGCGGACCAGGAGCCGCTGGACTACATCGAGCCGGGCACTTTCCAGTATGCCCGCCCCGGCGAGGAGGTAACCTTCTCGTCGCCGCCCAGCGTCGAAGGGTACGCCGATTACACAAAGGTGTCTCTGCGCGCGATCGCGGCTGGTCTTGGCACCCCCTACGAGGCCCTGACTGGTGACTTGTCGGGTGTGAACTTCTCTTCCGGCCGCATGGGGTGGCTTGAGTATCACCGCTCGCTGTCAACTTGGCAGTGGACCATGTTCATCCCGCAGTTCTGCGGCGCGGTCGGCCAGTGGATGATCGATGCGCTGGCCATGATCGGCGAGAACGTCGACGGTGTTGAAGTACGGTGGACGCCGCCCGGCCGTGAAATGATCAACCCCACCGAAGAAGTGAAGTCGAGCCGGGACGCCATTCGCGCCGGCGGCAAGACGATCTCGCAGTGGGCGCGCGAGCGCGGTGAGGACCCGGACACGTTCCTTGCCGAAGCCGCGGCGGACTTTGCGAAACTCGATGAGCTCGGCCTGGTCTTCGACAGCGATCCGCGCCGCGTGACCGCCGTCGGCAATCCCGCAGAGCAAGATGCGGCCCCTGCCGCGCAGAAAGACGAAAAGGCGGCTTCATGATCGAAATCCTGATCTACGGCATCGTAGGCGACGAATGGGATGGCCTCGACGCCCGCACCCTGTTCGCGCTGATCATGAGCGGGGATGACGATCTGGTTGTCCGGATCAACTCGCCCGGCGGCTACGTCATGGAAGGATTGGCCATCTTCAATGCGCTTGCGAGCGCGAAGGCGGCTGGGCGGAAAGTCACTGTCCATATCGACGGCCTGGCCGCCTCGATGGCTTCCGTTATCGCAATGGCAGGCGACGAAATCATCATGGCCGACAACGCCTTGATGATGATCCACAATCCCTGGGATGTGGCCATCGGCGATGCGCGCGAGCTGCGCGCCGCTGCCGACAAGCTCGATGTCATCCGCGATCAGCTGGTCCGCATCTACTCCGGTCAGACCGGCCTGTCCTCTGACGAACTCGTGGCCATGCTCGACGCAGAGACGTGGCTGACCAGCGAGCAGGCCCTCGAACAGAAATTCGTCACATCGGTCGTGGACGCGTCCAGCGCCGCCGCATGCGACGTCACCGCATTCGGGTTCCGCAAGGTCCCGGAGACCCCGCGCATCTCAGCAATGGCGATGATCGGCAAGCCAAAGGCGGCCTCTGCCGCTCCTAACCGTCCACAGGAGAAAACCATGGACCTCTATAAGACCCGCGCGGCCTTGGTCGCCGCGATCGCTGCCTTCCAGAAGGATGGCGGCAACCAGGACGAAATCAACAAGATCCAGGCGTCGGCCCTCGCCCTCAACGCGAAGGACGCGCTCCCTGATACCGGCGCGTTGGCGTTGTCTCAGCCTGCACCGGCGGAAAATCAGCCCGCTGGCCTCACGTCTGCCGACGTGCAGAATGCCGTCGCTGCCGAACGCGCCCGCGTCGGCGGTATCCGCGCCCTGGGCACGCAGCACCGCCTGCCTACCGACTTCATCGACGGCCTGGTGAACAGCGACACCACCCTTGCCGCTGCGCGCGAGCAGATCCTCGACAAGCTGGCAGAATCCGGTGACGCCGCCAACGTCGGGCACAACAGCCCCGCCCGCGTGACCGAAGACGAGCGCGACAAGTTCCGCGAAGGCGCCACCAACTGGATTCTGGTCAAGGCAGGCGTGGCCCACCTGATCGAGAAGGCAGCGGCCCTCAAGGGCGAAACTGTCAAGGTCGATCCCGGCGAGTTCCGCGGCATGCGCAACGTCGACCTCGCGCGCGAATCTCTGGAAAATGCGGGTACCAACACCCGCGGCATGCGCGACCCCGACATGATCGTCCGTCAGGCGATGACGTCGCGGGCCGCCGTGATCACGCAGACGACCAGCGACTTCCCGGTCCTGTTCGAAACCGCGATCCATCGGATCCTCCAGGCTGCCTATGCCACCACGCCCGACACTTGGACGCGCTTCTGCGGGACCGGCACCGTCACCGACTTCCGCCCGCACAGCCGCTACCTGCGCGGCAGCTTCGGTGCGCTCGATCAGGTGAATGAAGCTGGCGAGTTCAAGAACAAGCCGATCCCCGACCTCGCGCGCGAGCAGATCGTCGCCAAGACGGTGGGCAACATGATCAACCTGTCGCGTCAGGCGATCGTCAACGACGACATGGACGTGTTCTCCGGCCTTGCCGTCGATCTGGGCCGTGCCGCCAAGCTGACTATCGAAGTCGACGTGTATGCCCTGCTCAACAGCAACCCCCTCATGAATGACGGCCTCCCGCTGTTCCACGCCGATCACGGCAACCTCGCCGCCGTCGGCGCCGCACCTTCGGTGCAGGCGTTCGACGACATCGACGCGGCCATGGGCGCGCAGAAGGACATCAGCGGCAACGAGTTCCTGGAAATCGGTCTCGACCGCCTGCTCGTTCCACGCCGCCTGCGCGGCGCTGCGATCACCATCAACGGCAGCGAATATGACCCCGATGCCGTCGGCAAGCTCCAGAAGCCGAACATCGTCAAGGGCCTGCTCAGCGACATCATCGCCACGCAGCGCCTCACCGGGAATGCGTATTACGGCTTCGCCGACCCCGGCACCGCCCCGGCGCTGGAAGTCGTGTTCCTCAACGGCGTCACCGAACCGTTCACCGACAGCCAAGACGGCTGGAGGGTCGATGGCGTCGAATGGAAGGTGCGCCACGACTACGGCGTCGGCGCAGTGAACTACCGCTCCGCCTACAAGCAGCCGGGCGCCGCCTGAGGCTGACCCCAGACGGGGCGGCAACGCCCCGTCCAACATGGAGATGACCGCATGAAGTTCATCAAACTTCTGTCGTCCGCCTATGTGGCCGGGCGACTTCGCCACCCGCACGAAGGTGCGATTCCGGTTGAAGACAAGGAGGCAACCCGCCTCGTTGACGACGAAAAAGTGGCGGAAGACGTTACCGACGACTTCACCGCCGACCAGATCGCGGAGGCACAGCCCGAACCGATCACCGCCGCGCCGCCCACCCCTCCGGTGAACGCCGAAACCGCTGCCGAGCAGCCGCAGGCGACCACCGAGAAGCCCAGCAAAACGCAGGCCGCAAAGCCCGCGTCAACCAAGGAGTAAGGCCGATGGCTCGTAACTTCGTACAGCCGGGTGAAACGATCACCCTTCCCGCCCCTCGCGCCCTCGCAAGCGGTCAGGGTTTTCTGGTCGGTGCGCTGTTTGCCGTGGCACTCGCTGCCGCTGCCATCGGCGCGCCTGTGGAAGGCCGCCGCGTCGGCGTCTGGGATCTCGCCAAGGCGACGGGTGAGGCATGGACTGCCGGCCAGCGTCTCTACTGGGACAACACCGCGTTCCGCGTCACCAGCACCGCGGCCGGAAACACCCTGATCGGGGTTGCAGCGCAGGCTCAGGCATCAGCTGACGCAACCGGCCGCGTCCTGCTCTCCGGCCAGATCCCGGCCGCCTAAAATGGACGCGTTCGCCGCAGCGCTGGACGCGCTATTCAACGCGCCTGGCTCTGCGGCGGCGGTCTACGTTTCCCCTAGCGGGGAGCAATCAGAAATCCGCGTTATCGAGCGGCAGCGGGTGGCGACGGAAGGAACCGTCCGGCCTCGCCCCGTCAGTCTCGGGAAGGTCTTCGACCTCAGGGTGAGCGACGTGGCTGCGCCGGAGGTCGGCGCTGTCTTCCTCCTCGGCGACCGGATCCTCGTCCTCACCCTGCCGCCGGAGCTCGATGCTGAAGGCCTCACCTGGTTCTGTGACGTGCCAGGCCTCGATCGCGACCTTGAAATTCTCGGCCCCACGCGCGCGAAGAACGAATACGGCGACATGGTAGACACGTTCGGCGTGATCATGACGCTGCCCGCCGCGCGGCTGGACCGCTCCGGCACCGAGACCGACCAGACCGCCGTCGCGCAGGTCACCGCCTTGCAGCAGGCGACATTCTTCATTCCGTGGAGCCCCGCAGCGGCAGCCGTCACACCGGCGTACCAGCTGCGCGAAGGCGGCCGCATTTTCGACATTCAGACCGTGGCCGAGGTCGGCACCCGCGCCGCACTCGAGATCACAGGATTCGCAAAGGTAGCCTGATGCGCACCCGGTTCGAAATTGAAGGTCTTGACGACCTCGATGACAATCTTGCCCGCGCCGCGGAGCTAATGAGCGACCCGGATATCGTCGAGCCTGTTCTCCAGGAAGCATTGAGCCCTGTCTCTGATGCCGCGAAAGCAATCGTCCATGTTCGAACCGGCCGCTTGCGCGATGCCATCGGGGTATCGGACCGGGCCGACGGCGGCGGGGGTGAGCGCGGGATAACCGCCTACGTCGGCCCATCTGTCGACGCAGACTATGCCGTTGACGTCGAGATTGGCCGTCCACCCAGCGTTGGCGCTGACGGCCGGGAGTACGATGCGACGCGGGCATACCCATACATGCGCCCGGCCTGGAACCAGAACAGCGACGGCATCCTGCCCGCGACCGCAGACGGCCTCGGCAAGGTTCTCGCCCGCGAACTGAAGGGCTGACACATGGCAATCTCCGCCGTCCTGCGCGACGTCCTGCGAGATGCGGACGCCGTGCAAAGTTTCGTGGCCGAACGGGTCTACCGCGACGAAAGGCCACAAGCAGATCCGCTGCCGGCGATCGTCATTCAACTTATCAGCGATCCGCGTCCGCTCACCTTCAGCGGGCCTCAATCCCTTCGCCGTGCGTGGCTCACCGTCGAGTGCCTGTCGACGAGCCGCGGCGAGGCCGACGCCATTGCCGAAACCGTTGTCGTCGAGATCGATGGCCGCGCCGTGGTCGAGCGGCCCGAAGTCGAGAGCACGCGCATCATCGACGTCAGGAACGACAGCAGCCGCACCAACGGCGCCCTAGCGACAACCTTCCGAACCGCCATCGACGTGATGGTCTGGCACTACCCAAGCAACTGAGGAGAATGAGCATGGCAGGTAACAGCCAGGCAATGACCGGTCTCGGTATCAAGATCGAGATGAAGAGCACGCCCACCGGAACCACGTACACCGAGATCGGCGAGCCGTTCGAGATCACGCCGCCCGAGCAGATGGACGACGAAATCGAAGTCACCCACTTCCAGTCGGTCGACGGCGTCAAGGAGTTCATCGGCGGCCTTACCGATCCCGGCGAGTGCACCTTCAACATCAACTACGTCCCCGGCGGACCCACGGAAGAACTGATCCTCGACGCCAAGGCCACTCGCCGCCCACGCGGCTTCCGCTTCACGTGGCCCAACGGCGCGACCTGGGAATTCGATCTGCTGATTCGCGGCTATCAGCCGACCGCGCCTCTCAATGACCGCCTGACTTGCCAGGTCACCGGTCGCGTCAGCGGCTCGATCGTCCGCGCCGCGCCGCCTGCCGGGGGCGCCTAATCATGGCCGCTACCATCAAAGGCGAGGTCGGCTTCAAGGCGGCTGAGCAGAATTGGACGCTCGTCTTCGACTTCAATGCGCTCTGCACGATCGAGGAGGATCTGGAAATCGACGTTGCGGACGTGGGCGACCGTCTCGGCAGTCCGACGATGATCCGGTCTATCTTCCGCATCGGCCTCGCGGCTCACCATGGCGCCATGAGCGATCTGGAAGCAGGTCGCCTGATTCATGATCTGGGTGTGAACGAAGCCGCCCAGCTGATCGCCCGTGCGTTCAAGGCCGCGTTCCCTGAGGCCAAAGACGATAGCGAGCAGGCGGGAAACGCGAAGCCGAAGAACCGTGGGACTGGGCGAAAGCCTTGACAATCTGGATCGAGCTGGACCTCGGTTCTCACGAAACCTTTTTCCGCTCGACCCCTCGCCTCCTGTCCTTGCTTGTCGAGGGCAAGCGACGCGCTGCTGACGCAGACCACCATAACCGCGCTTGGTTGGCGTGGACGACGGCGGCACTGGGCCGTGCGAAGAAAATGCCACCGCTCAAGGATCTTGTCGGCACCAAGGCTAAGGCCAAGAAACCGACGGTCATGTCCGCCGACCAGATGTTGACCATGGCGCGCATGTGGTCGGCCGTCGCCGGACCTCCAACTGAAAAGGATAGCCATGAATAACGTCGTTGTCGGCGCGCTTCGCGGCGTCCTGACGCTGGATACCGGTGATTGGACCCCAGCAGTCAGGGGTGCCAGGGGCGATCTTTCTTCGCTGCGCACCGCGTTCGAACAGATCGGGCGCGTCCTCGACGACGTCTCGGAGAAGGCGCGCAACTGGGGCGTCGGACTTACCGCTGGCGTCACCGTTCCGCTCGGCGCGCTTGCGGCGACGTCGAACAAGACGGCCAGCGGCTTCGAGGCCTCCATGAAGCGCGTCGAGGCCGCCTTGCGCGGTGTCACCGGCAAGGAGCTGAAGCAGCTTTCTGACCAGGCCCGCGAACTTGGCCCGCGCGTGGGCAAAGGGGCGACCGAAGCTGCTGACGGTATCGAGGCGCTCGGTCTTGCCGGTGTATCGACGTCCAACATTCTCGGCGGCGCGCTGAAGTCATCGCTGGATCTCGCAGCAGCTGGCGCTGCCCCGGTGGCGGAGGCAGCAGCGCTCGTCACCGACGTCATGGGTCAGTTCAAGGTGCAGGCGTCTGGCCTGCCCACCGTCGTCAACGACGTGGTCGGATCGCTCGATGCATCGAAGTTCGGCTTCATCGATTTCCAGCAGGCCATTGCGCAGGGCGGCGGCGTGGCCGCGTCGGCTGGCATCAACTTCCGCGACTTCGCCACTGCGATCGCGGCCACAAGCACGCAGTTCTCCAGCGGCTCGGACGCGGGTACGTCGTTCAAGACATATATCCAGTCTCTCGTACCCGTCTCGAAAGAGGCCGAATATGCGATGAAGACGCTCGGTATCGAGTTCTTCGACATGCAGACCGGCCGCATGAAGCCACTCGCCGAACAGGCTGAGGTTCTGCGGAAAGCCTTCGATGGCCTATCCGACCAGTCGAAGACCGACGCCTTGAAGACCATCTTCGGCTCTGACGCCGCACGTACCGCCATCGGCCTGATGGAACAGGGCGCCGAGGGCATCGCTGACCTGCAGAAGGAAATCTCCGAGGGCGATGTCGGCGCGAAGATCGACAAGCGGCTGGAGGGTGAGGCCGCCGCGACCAAGCGCATGGCCGATGCATTCGAAAGCCTGAAGATTTCCATCGGCGAGGCGGGTCTTACCGCCATCATGACCAGCGTGAAGAACGCGATCGCGGGCTTCCTCGAATCCCTGTCCAAGGCGAACCCCGCTTTACTGAAGGTCGGCGTCGTAATTGGCGCTGTCGCGGCAGCGCTGGGCCCGCTTGCCATTGCGTTCGGCGCCCTCGCGTCTTTCATCTTCGCGAAGCTGGCGCGCGGTTTCGGCGCCCTTGGCTGGGCTATCAGCGCCGTGATCGAACCGATCGGCACGCTGGGCGCGGCGCTCGTCCGTTTGCTGGCTGGAGCTGGGATCAGGCAGGGTCTTGGCATTCTCGCCCGCTCCTTCCTCGGGCTGACCGGCCCGATCGGCTGGGCTGTCACTGCCGTCATCACGTTTGCGGATTCGATCATCCCAGCGCTGCAGCAGGTGTGGCAGATGGCCACCCAGACGCTCGGACCGCCGTTGACTGCGCTTTTCGACAAGGTGGGAGAGGTTGTTTCGAAGATCGCATCCGGTCCGATCGGCGCGGGCTTTGGCAAGCTGATCGAGATATTCGGCACCGTGCTGGACGTCGCAGGCACTTTCGTCGCCGGTATCGTCGAGCTTCTCGGCGCCGGTCTCGTGAACGCGCTGGAGATCGCGATCCGCGCTATCACAGGTGTCGTCGACGTGGTCAGTTCGGTCGTCGACGTAGTCAGCGCGCTGCTACAGGGCGATTTCGCTGGCGCCTGGGAAGCCGCGGGCGCAGTCGTCGATGCTATCTGTCAGACCATCGTCGATGTCGTCGGCATGATGTACCCCTCTATCGCAGAGCCGGTCCAAGCGATTTACACGGCGGTAAAAGCGGTGTTGGTCGACGGCTTCAGCGATATCGCGACCGCATTCACCGCCATTGTCGCTTCCGCAGTGGCGTGGGTCGCCACCGCGTTCCCCGGTGTGACCGCTGCGGCCAAATCCGTCTATGAAGGCGTGAAGGGCTGGCTTGTCGATAAGTTCGGCGGCCTGATGACGTGGATCGGCAACGCCGCGAAGTGGATCGGCGATAAGTATGGGGCCCTTAAGGATCGCCTTGGGCTTGGTGGCGCGAAGGCAGACAGCGCACCCGCCCCGCCGGAAGCTCCGAAGACGCCCGCAGCGCCACCCGCGTCAGGCGGCAGCCGGATCGTGGATTTCACTCCGCCGAAGAACAGCCGGGCCAAGCGCACGCCCAAGGGGCGCGACACCACATATGATGCAGGCAATCGGGACCAGCTTCGCATCGAAGCCGAATGGGATGCAGCCCGCGCCCGCGGCGACAAGGAGGCCGAACAGCGCATTCAGGAT
This sequence comes from Novosphingobium sp., assembly GCF_036820275.1. Lineage (GTDB taxonomy): Bacteria > Pseudomonadota > Alphaproteobacteria > Sphingomonadales > Sphingomonadaceae > Novosphingobium. Next base: position 77,083 of record NZ_DAISLT010000004.1, on the reverse strand, counting down.
CAGCTAGCTCTTTCCAAGCAGGTGGAGGCCTACCAGCGCACCGGCCTGACGCTCGATCAGGCTCGCGTTGCCGCGCAGCGGGACATGAACGAAATCCATGCCGCCCGCGCGCAGGCCGCAGCGCGCGAAATTGCTGACGAGCAGGCGGCAAACGCCATCGATGTCGCCCGTCTCAACAATGATCGCGCTCTTGAAGAAAGCCTTGAACGTCAGGCCGAACTGAAGCGCCGGATCGCGTTCTATTACGAGCAGACCAAGAACCTTGCCGAAGCCACCGCTCTTGCCGAGGCCGATCAGGCGCAGATCGACGATGCACGGGCTAGCGCCCGGCAGCGCTGGTTTGCCGATGATGCCCAGGACCGGGAATTGCGGCTGGCGCAGCAGCGCGGGGATAGCGAGGAGCATATCCGCCAGCTGCAACGCGAGGTCGATATCCGCGAGCGGATCCGAGACCTTCAGGACCAAGGCATGTCGGGCCCAGATGCCGCCGCGAAGGCGGTTGCCGAAGTGAGCGACCAAGAAAAAGCCCGTATCACCGGCGTCTGGCGCTCCACCATCCAGGATGGAATGCGAGCAGCGCTCGACGGGAACATTGGCGACTGGATGAAGAACTGGTGGAAAGATCGGATCGCGAAAGGGATGGAAGAGGCCATCAACAGCCTCGCCGATCTGATCTCCAAGCTGTTCTCTCGCGCAGGATCCTCAAGCGGTGGGGGCGGCGGCCTTTTCGGGTCCATCGGCGGCGCGCTCGGCAGCATCTTCGGCGGTAGCAAGGTGAGCCTTGGAACCAATGCGGCGGCGAGCGCGGCCGGAGCGGGTGTGAACTGGAACGACCTGCCCGGATTCGCCACCGGCGGTTCCTTCAAGGTCGGTGGCATGTCCGGCATCGACAACAACCTGATCGCGTTCCGCGCGACGCGCGGGGAAATGGTCGACATTCGCAAGCCCGGAGCGGACGGCGGCGCGCGGCGCGGCGGTACCGTGCAGAACTTCTACGGGCCGGGCGCTGATGTGTTTTGGGGCCAAGTCGACAATCGAGCGGCCGGGGTTGCCGCGCCGATGGCCGCCGCTTCCGGCGCTCACGCGCGCGCAGCGGCTGGTGGCGACATCGTGCGGCAGGGCCGCCGCCGCATCCCGGGGAGATAGCGATTGCCCGTCATCAGCCTGCCGGACACGGCAGTTCCCAATTCGGCCATCCCGTATCTCCGGGACTTCGGCGGCGTTCTGACCCCGTTCCTCGGAGGGCCGGAGCAACGGATCAATCGACCCGGCTCCCGTTTCGGCCTCCGCGTCATCCTGCCGTCCAAGCGCACCAAAGACGAGGCCATGGTGATCCAGTCGCGCCTGTTGCGCGCGCGCGAGGATCGCCTGCTCATGGCGTGGCCGCAGCCCGATTTCGACACCGGCAATCCCGGCGCGCCGAAACTGGCGGCCGCCGTCGCCAGCGGCACCGTCATCCCGCTGTCCGGCCTCACGGCTGGGTACCCGATCAAGGAAGGCCAGTACGCCTCCATCATCCATGCCGGTCGGCGGTACCTGCACATGTTCACCGCCGACGCCGTCGCAACAGCCGGGGGTGCGGTGACCACGTCGATGTGGCCGATGATTCGCACGCCCCTCTCCGCCGGTGACGTCGTGGAGATCGCACGCCCGATGATCGAAGGCCTTGTGAACCCGGGAGAGGAACTGAGCTGGCAACTCGCCCTTCAGCGCGTCGCCGACTTCAGCTTCACCATAGCCGAGGCAGCCTGACCATGGATCCGACCCTCAAGAATGCCCTGGCTCAGTCGTCGGTGTGGATGTTCGGCGCCGTGCGCATCGAACTCCCCGACTATGATCTGCGCCTGCTCGACGGCGCCGCGACGGTTGTGGTCGTGGGCGAGAGCTATTCCGGCATGGACCCCACCTTCGGCTCCATCGCTGCGATTTCCGAGCTGACGGAGGAAATGGGTGACAGTGCCCCCGAAATCACCGTCACGCTCAATCCCCCGGACCTGAGCGCCGCCGCCGCGCTCGCGCATCCGGAGATGCAGGGCAGCGTGATTCGGCTCGTTGCCGGTGCGCTCGACCCGATCACCGGCCTGTCGATCGGCCAGCCCGAGACGCTGTTCCTGGGTGAAATCGACGTCCCGAAGATCGATGTCGATGCCTCCGGCCTTAGGACGCTCGAATACACTGCCGTCAGCGTCTTCGAGCGCCTGTTCGAAGTCGAGGAAGGTCAGCGCGCCTCGAACGGCTGGCATCAATCCATCTGGCCGGGAGAGCGCGGCTTCGAGTTCATGACTGGCACCAACGTCAATCTCTACTGGGGCGTGAAGCCTCCGAAGAACAGCAACGCTTCGAAGGGTGTGTCCGTCATCACCGGCCGCCAGGTGGCCGCATGACCCCGCTCGAGATCCGTCACGCTGCAATCGAGGCGACGATGGCCAAGTTCCGCGACCAGCCCTTCCAATGGGGACAGGTCGATTGCGCACGCGTCGCGGCCTTCCACCTGAAGCAGCTCGGCTACAAGATCGCGATCAGCAAGGCGGGCCGGTACCGCACCGCGCTTGGCGCCGCGAAGGCGCTGGGCCGCTTGGGCTATGCCAGCCTTTCCGAGATGGCTGATGGTCTCGGCCTCATCCCGATCACGCCCGCCCGCATGCTTCTCGGCGACATCGCAGAGGTAGAGGGAGACAGCCCCGTCGGAACGATCGCCCTCTACGCCGGTAACGGCAACGTCTTCGCCTTCCATCAGGATCACGACGGTCTGGTCACCGCGTCGCCCAACGCGTCCTCGATTCTGCGCGCCTGGAGCGTTCTCTAAATGTCGAAGATGCTCCGAACCGCGGGAATAGTTGTCGCCGCCGTCGCGCTGGTGGCGATGACTGCTGGTACGGCAGCCCCCGCTATCGCTGGAAGCGCTACAGCAGCCGCCAGCGCTGGCGGGGTCGCGGGTGTATCCGCTGCGACACTTACCGCGGTTGGCGCCTATGGTGGACTTGCGGCATCGGTCCTCACGGCCGCCGCCGCCGCAACTGCACCGGGCGTATCCTCGCAAGGCAGCGCGACCGACTTCACCACGAACCCGCAGAGCGGCCTGCCCTATGCCATGGGCCGCACCCGGATGTCGGGCCTGCGCTTCTTCGCCGCGACCAACACCCGGCCGGGCTACACCAAGTTCAATGACCTGCTCTGGTTCGGCGCGCTGCTCAGCATCGGCGGCCAGATCGAGGGAATCGAGAAATTCACCGCCGACGGCGAGGTGGTGACCTTCGACGCCAGCGGCAACGCGGTCGGCAACTTCCACGACTACATGGCCCAGAAGGTCCACCTCGGCGGGCCGATGTCCACCGCGCTGAACCTCTCGCTCGGCGGCGGTACCGCCCCCGGCTGGACCTCGGCGCACCGGCTATCCGGCATCACCCATGCCATGTGGTGCCTGCGCTACAACAAGCAGGGCGAGATGTACGGCGCCGGCGCGCCTGAGCCCGCCTGGATCGGCAAGTGGGTCAAGGTCTACGACCCACGACTCGACAGCACTTATCCCGGCGGCTCAGGCTCCTGCCGTGCCCTGGACGAAAGCACCTATGTCTGGTCGGATAACCCCGGCCTGCACGCGCTCACCTGGGCGCTGGGCCGCTGGCAGAACGGCAACCGTACCTGCGGCATCGGCGCGCCGGTCGAGACCATCCGCATGGCGGAGTTCGTCGAATGTGCCAACGTCTGCGACGCCAACGGCTGGAAGGTCGGCGGCGTCGAGTGGACCACGGACAGCAAGTGGGACACCCTGAAGCGCATCCTTCAAGCTGGCGGTGCACGCCCGACGCAGACGGCCGCGATGATCGGGTGCCTAGTAAACACGCCCCGCACTGCCATTGCGACGATCGAGAGCCGGCATCTTCACGACGGGCTGTCGCTCGCCGCGACGAAAAGTCGCCGGGAGCGGTTCAACACGGTTCTGCCGCGTTATGTGGACGAAAACAGCGACTGGTCGGTGATCACCGGTACCGCGATCACCGTTCCCGAGTATGTCACGGCCGATAAGGGCAAGCGCAGCAAAGAAATCGACTTCCCGCTGGTGCAGGTGTTCGCCGGCCAGCAGGCAAAGCAGCCGGGCCAGCTCGCGGCCTACGAGATCGTCAACAGCCGCGAGGCCGGACCTTGGACGTTCACGACCGGGCCGGAGTGGATCGGCCTGAAGACCGGCGACGTCGTCTATCTGAATGTGCCGGAAGAGGGCCTGGTCAATCAGCCGGTGATGATCACCCGCCGCGCGATCGATCCTGCCACCGGTAAGGTGTCCTTCGCGGTCGAGACTGAGACCTATTCGAAGCATGCCTATGCGCTGGGCCAGTCGACCACGCCACCGGCGGCCGTCACGCTTTCTGCTCCCGATCTGAAGCCGCCAGCACCTGTCGCCACCGGCTGGACCGTCGCGGGCACAACTTCGGGTGAGGGTTTCCCCGCGCTGCTCATCGCGGGCGAGAGCGAGATGCCGTCCGCAGATGCGGTCGTAATCGATTATCGCCTTCATCAGGGGAACGAAACAGCAACAGAGGGCTGGACAAATTCCGCCATCCTGTCGGCGGCAGACACCGTCCGGCACGTCATCTCCCCGCTGCAGAGCGAAACCCGGTACGACGTTCGCATCAGCTACCGGGTCGAGGCGATCGACGGCGCCACGACTATCTTTGAACAGGTGCTAACGGGCGTCGGCAAGATCACGACGATCGAGAACCAACTCGATGATCTCGCCCAGGCCGGCAAGGTAACGGCTCACCTGAGCGTGCCGGCAGTCACTCTCTACGGTTACGCCAACGGCTCCATCGCTGACTATTCGCGCGCGACCGGCCAGTTCAAGATCCTGCTCGGCACCACCGATATCAGCTCGAACTTCACGTTCGAGATTACTAGCAATCCGGCAAATCTCACGGCTTCGCTCGAGGGCAACACGTACGCCGTCACGGCCGGCCTCAATGTCGATAGCGCAGCTCTGACCATCCGAGCCAGCGGCAATGGCTCTTATGCGGGCATGACCTTCGAGCAGGTGTTCACCGTTTCGCGTGTCGTCGCTGGCTACCAGATCGTGGACGCGCTCCCGACCACCGGCAACTTCGAGGGCCGGATCGTCTACAACGAGACTGACGGCAAGCTCTACACCTATACCAGCGGAGCCTGGAAAACCGGTGTGGACGCGGCTGACATCGCCGGTGAGATCGTAGCGGACCAGTTCGCACCGAACATCGAACCCGTTGGCCTCGTGACCGCTGTTCCTGCTGCCAAAAGCACGAGCGTCATCTTCAACCAGACGGACGGCAAGACCTACCGCTGGAATGGGACCTCTTACGTTGCCACCGTCGCCACCAGCGACCTTACGGGTAAAATCGATGCCACCCAGTTCGCATCCGGCATCGAGCCTGTAACCGTCGTCACGACCTTGCCGACCACGCCGCTCACCTCGGTAGTCTCCTACAACGGCAAGATCTATCGGTGGAACGGCTCGGCCTATGTCGCGACTGTAGCGACCACCGACCTGACCGGCAGCATTGTCGCGGCGCAGTTCGCCTCCGGGATCGAACCGGTAACGCTGGTGTCGGGCGCCCTGCCGACCACGCGTATCACCAACGTTATCACCTATGGCGGCAAGCTCTACCGGTGGAACGGCGCGGCCTATGTGGCGAACACCGCAGCCACCGACATTACCGGCGCGCTCACCTCCGATCAGATCGCGTCGCTTGACGTGGCCAAGCTCGCTGGCCAGATCATCGGCACCCAGATCACCGATGGTGCGATCTCGACAGCCAAACTGGCGGCCGGGTCCGTCACCGCCGCGCAGGTCGCCGCCGGGTCTATTCTTGCCTCCAAGCTGGCCATCATCGGCGACAACCTATGGCCCGATCCGCAGTGCCAAGACATCAGCTGGTGGAAGGGGCCGACCCAAGGGCCGCTCGCCGAAACCGGGCGAGTATTGCCGACCAACACCAGCAACAACCAAACTTCGGGGTGGCAGTGCGTATCTACCGGACTTGAGGCCTTTGCCGCCCGGGTCGGCGGCTCGAAGGGCATGTGGCAGCTCTACTCGGGACAGAGCGGCTTCCCCGGCTACGTGGGCGACGCGCTCACCCAAATCGTTGCCCCGTCCATGTACTGCAAACCGGCTACGGCTATGGAGTTTGCCTTCGGGTGCACGAACGGTTCAAACCGCCTCCTCCGAGCATTTGCGCAGTTCTTCCGCGCGGATGGCACCGTGTCATCAATGTCTACCGTCGCAACGTTCAGCGCCGGGGACATGACTACGATAATTGCCCGCGTTCAATTCACGACGCCTGCGGACGCCGTAGGCCTTCGTATTTTCTGGGAGACGCCTGCCGCTGCTGGTGTGCCTTTCTCGGGCTTCATCAACATCGGCAACATCAGCCTGCGTGAAGCCGCGTCCGGGACCATGCTGGTCGACGGCGCGATCACCGCCGCGAAGATCGCCGCGCAGACCATTACCGCAGCGCAGATCGCATCGGATACCATCACAGCTGGGCAGATCGCGGCCGGAGCCATCAGCACCTCCGAGCTTGCCGCAGGCGCGGTCACTGCGACGAAGATGTCGATCGGCGACACGGGCAACCTGCTCATCAACGGTAACGTCGCCTCGGGCAATCTCGATGGATGGACCCGGGTCTACCAAGGCACCGGAGCCTACGGATCGAGTATCACCGTCGATGGTGGCACGAACTGGCCCTCCAACTTCGGCATCCGGCTTTACCGTGGTCCAGGGGAAACCGGAGAACTCTCCCTGGTGAACGGTGTCACATCCTTTGACGACACCAACATGCGCGACGGCATCGACATCGCTGCTGGCGAGAGCATCTACTTCGAAGCCACGGTATGGACCACGAACACCACGACCTCGGCCGCTGTGGTGGAGATGCTCGTCCGGTCCAACGCTACTTCCCTGTATGGTTCGCAGCCAGCTACCGCTTTGTCGAATTGCACCGGCGGTTCGACACTTCAGGCCAAGCCCGGTCAGGGCACGGTGCGGATCTCCGGATACTTCACCAACAATACGGGCCAAGCGGGCAAGGCGTACTTCCGCCTCGTCCACACTGGTTTCGGGCGGCAAGCAGCGGCCGAAAATACCAACATCTACTTCTGGAATTGCAAGGCAAGTCGCCGCAACGCGGGTAAGCTGATCGTCGATGGGGCGATCACGGCAAACCACATCGCATCGCAGACGATCACGGCCGCGCAGATTGCGGCCGACACGATCACCGCCGCCCAGATCGCGGCGGGTGCTGTCAGCGCCTCCGAAATCGCGGCCGGGGCCGTAACTACATCGAAGCTCGCCGTCATCCCGGAGAGCATCATCCCCGACCCATACTTCAGGGATATGGCGTGGTGGAGCGGCGGACGCCTCGATGCGGGTGGCTGGTACACCGAGGACAACAACGGGGCGTCGAACAACTCCGCGTTCAATATGGGCGTCCCGCGCATCCTGGCGCTGGCAGCGCAGAACAACACCCGCAAACATTGCTGGTCCGCCTGGACACCGTTCTCTGGTCAGGGCCAGGTAGTCCGCCTTCGCGCCATGGGCACGAACCCAACAAATGATCACATGTATGTGCTCGTCAGGTTCTACAACGGCGCGGGCATCAGCGTGGGTGACCTGAGCCTTATGTGGGCTGCTGGCTCCGGTGTCAGCATCCTGCGTACCGGCCAGATGACCGTGCCGACTGGGACCGTCGCCTACGAGGTCATCATCTTCAACGAAGGCACTGTCGCGGGCAACGGCTGGATGTTGGTGTCCGGCGTCAAGATGGACATCGCTGCTTCCGCCGAGATGCTTGTCGATGGCTCGATCACGGCGGGCAAGATCGCAGCCCAGACGATTACGGCCGCGCAGATCGCCACGGACACCATCACCTCGGGGCAGATCGCGGCTGGCGCCGTAAGTGCTTCCGAGATCGCCGCTGGCGCAGTCACGGCCGCGAAGATGACCGTCGCCGAATATGAGAACCTGTTCCTCAATGGCGATCTCGCCTCCGGCAACCTCGACGGCTGGTCGCGCAACTACAACGGCGTCGACGGCATGATCATCCAGTGTGACGACGGTGGCGTCGGTACTGGCTGGCCGTCTCGATACGCGCTCCACATGCTACGCAACGGCAGGACCGGCTCCAACGAACTCAGCATCACGAACGGCCTGGGCACCTGGGACAATAACGACAAGCGCTATGGCATCCCGATAAGTCCGGGTGACGAGTTCGCGTTCGAAACTACTTGCTGGTGCTCCAACGGTGCCTCCGTCCAGTTCGATATGATCATGCTGGACACCAGCGGCCAGTTGCAATGGATGGCCTGCGAAGCCGTGCAGAACACCTACTTGAACAGCACCACGAACCTCGGCGCGGTGCCCGGTGAAGGCTATGTTGTCCTGAAGGGAACCTTCCGGAACGTCAGCGGCAGGCAGGGCCGGGCGAACGTAAGGTTTATGGGTCCCGTTGCTGCTACGCCCAATGCGCACTGCTACTTCTGGAACAGCAAGATGCGCCGCCGCAATGCGGCTGAGCTGATCGTCGATGGCAACATCACCGCCAATAAGCTTGCCGCCAGTGCAGTGACGGCGGACAAGATCAGCGCGGGCGCAGTCACCACCGGCAAGCTCGCTGCTGGTGCCGTAACCGCCGTTGCCATCAGCGCCGGTACGATCACCGCCAGCAAGTTCGTCACCGACCAAGGCGTCGATCTAGCCTCGATCGTGCCCGGTTCGCTCAACTGGCGCGCGGCTGCGACGGTCAACGTAACCTACGGTCCCTCGAGCAACATCGATAGCGGTGTGATCGGGGGGACCAGCTCCGGCGTGTGTGCGGCAACGAGTCGCGTCACCTTCAACGGCAACGCCACGAGAGCAAACGTTGCCGCTGGCTACGGCACGTCGACGTGGACCGTTACTCTCCAGTTCTACTACTCGCTGAATGGCGGCCCGTGGACCTACACCGGCGTACAGGGAACCAACAACGGGACGGCTCCGACGATCACCACCTGGTTCGTCGATGGGGTGTCGGTCGGGTCCCAGCTCCCGGTCTGGCAGTGCGTGGGCGGCGGCACCATCGCTTTCTGCATGCGCGTCCTCGGCACCGGCTCTGGCGGCGCCGGTCACACAGCCCAGATCGTCAACCCGAACTTCGTCGCCGAAGTCGTCAACTGGAAGTGAAATGTTCGCCTACATCCTTCACAGCGTGGACTGCGCGGAACAGGTCCAGTTCCTCGAAATGACAAGCGGCTATCTGCCGCCGCCTCCCGAAGGTTACCTCTGGACCGAATGCCCCACCCCCGCGACATCCTACCGGATCTCTGTCGCTGACGGCCAATACCATGCGATTGAGTATGTTGAGGATCCAGCCGTTCAACTGGCGACCGCCAAGCGCACCAAGTTGGACGAGGTGAATAGCTATCGAAGCTGCCGGGCCTCTGTTGCGTCCACCTCATTCGGTCTGGTGGAGGCCGATGAAACAAGTCGGACGAACTTCAATGGGGCGGTCAGCATGGCGCGACTGTCCCAGGAGGCAGGTAGGCCTTTCTCCATAACGTGGCGGATGTTCGACAACTCCGAGCAGGTCCTCGACGCCGAACAAATCATAGCTCTCGGCCTCGAGGTCGCTGGCTACGTGAACGCCTGTTACGAGCGAAGCTTTGCCCTGAAAAACACGATTGAAGCCGTCCTTTCACTCGAGGACCTGGCGGCCGTCGACATCACGGCAGGCTGGCCCGGTTCCCCGACCACAGGCGGTGATGAAGCGGCAAAAAAGGGAAACTGACGAATGTACATCATTCAAGACATCCTGGGGGCAACCCCCATGTTCCACAAGATTGGCGCACTCACGGTTGACGGCCCCAGCGTCTCGGTCGCGATTGAGACCATCTCTTCGGAGCCGCAGCCTGTGCCGGGGGGCAAGCCAAGCACTTTCTTTGGCGCGAGGAGCTTTGCTCTGCCCGATGGCACGATTGCCGAGGAGAACGTCTCGCAGCGCGTCGTCAGCGAGTGGATGGTCTCGGCCGCCGGTCCGTTCCCCGGCGCGGAGCTCTCCAGCGATTCCGACTTCATCTACGTCTCGAAGCGCGCGCTGCTCTTGGCCAAGGTTCGCAACCGGCGCGACCAGGTGCGCGACGGCGGGTGCCTCGTCGAGATCCAGGGCGAGACCCGCCGAGTGGAAACCGATGCCACGAGCCGCGTGAACATCTCCGGCTCCGTGGTCATGGCGATGCTGGCACTTCAGGGCAACGAGGACTTCGCCACCGATTGGCGCATGGCGGACAACTCCATCGTCGCCCTCGATGCTGCCGACATGATCCAGCTCGGCAAGACCGTCGGCACCTTCGTGGAGGCGGGCCAACGCCGGAAGAATGAGCTGGATGCGCTCATCGCCACCATCGCGCAGGGCACAACCGAGGAAGAGATCGTCGACATCGAGGCTCAGATCCTCGCCGGTTGGCCCGAGTAACCACCGCGTAGCGGCAGCCCGGACAGGCCGCCAACCACAACCTCAGCAGATTCAATCCCAACCGAAAACCGCGCGGGTCGCCGCTGCGGGCGAAGGCTGCTGTCACCGTTCCCTCCCGCAATCAGCGAGACCGCCATGACCGATCCCCGCAAAGACACTTTCGATGCCGTTCGCGCCATCAGCCCACCCGGCCTGTTCAACGATCCCGGCAATATCCTTGCCCTCAATAATCTCCTCGACGCATTTGGAGCACAGCGCATGCCCGCGACCGACATCCCCGACGACTATTGGCCGATGCTCTCCAAGATCGAGAGCGGCGACCGGCCTTACGTCAAGGCTGCCAGCTCCAGCGGATCTGGCCTCTATCAGTTCCTGAAAGCGACGTGGATCGGCGAAGGCGGCAAGTGGGGCTCCGACATGCGCCTCGCGTTCGGCGGGCTCAGGCCGACCGCCGAGGAGCAGCTCGCACGCGTGAAAACCTTCACCGAAAAGAACGCGGTTTCGCTGCGCGGTAAGAAAATCGCGATCAACAAGGCCTCGCTCTACGCGGCCCACTTCTTCGGCGCGGGCACCGCTGCAAAAGTCATCGCCGCCGACGTCGACGCCCGCGCCGACGAGATCGCGGGCGAGGCCGCAACCAAGGCAAATCCTTCGATCCTGAAGGGCAAGACCGTGGGCCAGTTCCTGACCTGGCTGCACGGCAAAACCGGCGAATGGGCTCGCTGAACCAAACGGGGGCTTATGGAAAACTTCTCCCTGTCCGACTGGCTCACGTCGGTTGGATACTTCCTGCTCGCCGCTTTCGGCGGCCTGCTGGGATACGTCATGCGGGAGCACGACAAGGGCAACGAGCTGAACGGCCCGCGCGCCGCTACTGAAGCGGTGGCGTCCGGGTTCGTTGGCTTCCTCGTCATGCTCCTTTGCCGCGCGATGGCGCTCGACCCGCTGTGGTCGGGCGTGATCGTCGGCGTGTTCGGCTGGCTCGGCGCGAATGTGTCGATCCGGCTCCTGGAGCGGCTCGTCTACGAGAAGCTCGGAATCAAGCTGCGCGCCAACACGGACAAGCGCGTCGCTGCGGCCAAGGGCCGGGAGAACGCATCGCAAGGAGATCAGCCGTGAAGCTACTCAGTCTGCTCGCGCCCTACCGATCGCAGATCTTCGCCATGGTGGGCGTGCTCGCCGTGTCGGGGATCGGGGCCAGCATCATCGGCTGGATGCAGATCCAGCGCCAGAATGACCAGATCGCCAACAAGGACGGGAAGATCGACGAGCTGGTCGCCACGAACAAAGGGTGGGCGGCTCACGCCGCCGAGCAGGACCGCCTGCGCGCCCTCGAACACAAGAACGTGCTGCTGCTGGAGGACAAGCTCGCGCTGATCGAGCAGCAGAACGCCGCCGCCGCCGTACAACTGAAGGATCTGGAGGCCAGCAATGCCGAGGTTAAGGAATATCTGTCTCGCCCTATCCCTGCTGACCTGCGCCGCTTGCTCGAAAAGAAGTGACGTAGCCTCCGCCCCGCCCCCGCCCGCCTATGAGGGCATCCCGGCCGGGCTGATGGCGCGCTGCACCGTCAAGGACATCCCGCTCGAGACCACGGCGGACATCGTCACGAGCCGGGGCATCTACAAGGAGGGGTTCGAGAAGTGCGCCGCGAAGGTGGACGCGATCCGGGCACATGACGCTGAGGCTCGCGCCGCTGCAGGAAACCTGCCGGAGAAAAGATGACCCGCCTCGACTATTTCGAGATGTAGGGAACAAGCAGGCTCTGCCGGGAGCTACAAGCCCACCTTGGGCGATAGCGACCCACGTCTCTAAGCCGAGGCGCGCCTGAATCAGCGTGATTGATCGCCACGTCGGCATCAGTCTGTGTCGGTCGGACACTTCATGCTGCAACTAAGCCTCGCGGCCGAATGCCTCTCTGCGTGGTCCATTTTTTTGGTGTAGTAGCTGCGGACCGGGCTCGACACCGGCTACCAAGCAGCCTTCACTCCGCCTGGTCCGATCGCTTTCGCGATCCTCAAGCATGGGACACGTCCATCCGTGCAGCCGCAGCCAAGTCGAAGGTAACACGCGCGGGGTCGGGAACAACCGCCCTTGCAGGATGTTAACCCCGCACTGTCACAGGGACAGTGTCCTGTGCTGAATCACCCGAGACGCACCGGACTGGAGGCCGCCCGTGTCGCAAGGGGCGGCCTCTTTTCGTTTGGAACTAGAGGACCGTCACACCGACAAGGATCAGGCAGCAGCCAATCACTGCCATCACAACCCGGACGCGGTAGCTGAAAAGACTGTCGCCGAGAATACCAGTAGCCGCGAGTGCGACGCCCCCAATGACAGACGCGAAAATCGCGTGAGGTTGGCTGCCCTCCATGCTGCGGCTCCTGTTTTTGCCCACTAACGGTTTTGGTCACTGCAATCTGACGCGGGAACAACCGCCCTTGCGACATGTTAATCCCGAGGTTCGGCGGAGTACCACCCCCGGTTCCACCGAGTTAGAGGCCGTCCCTTTTGCGGGGGACGGCCTCTTTTCGTTTCAGCCCGCGAAACCACGGAAGGGGACGGTCTCTCCTTTGCCCCAGGGTGCTCGGACGCGAAACCCCTCCCAGCAGACCAGTTCATGATCGCCGTCATGCCCCTTGGGCTTCAGGCAGAGCGATAGCCGGTCTTCGCTCGGCGCGCCGCAATGGCCCGAGTTCAGCAGGAAGCCCTCGCGCGGGTAGATGTGGACCGCAGCGCTCACAGGGCGAGCCAATCCAGTTCGGCGTCGTCGAGCGCCTCCCAGTCGTCCCCGCTCGCCATGCGGCGCTGTAGCCACTTCCTCGCGGCCTCGACGTCTCCGGCGCGCGGGAACGTCCGGTCACCAGCCGCTGCATCAGCGAGGCCGCCGATGAAGCCGCCCCGGCCCTGCTGGGCCACAAGCCACGTGCCAAACGGTATGACGGCGGCTGCGCTGACTTCCCGAATATCCATATGAAACCGTCCCGAATCGTCCCATGACGTCCGGACTTGTTCCACATTTGTTCCGCTTTGGAAAGGCGCATAGGAGGACACCCGCCAGTGGGTGCTGGCGGGTCGTTGTTGGAAGGACGTGGTTACGCGGCTTCGAGCTTTCGTCGCTGCGCCAATAGTACGCGAGCGGCTTCTGCGAGAAAGCCCGAGCGATTGGTGGCAACTCGATCGATGGCGGAAACAAGCCCCTCATCAAGTGTGATGTTGAGGCGAACGCTTTTGCCAGGGGCCTCGCCGCGCACCAAAACGCGAGCAACCTCTTCGACTTCGGGGTCATGCTCCAAATCAAGGATGTCGCTCGGATGTGCGAGTTCATCGCCATATTCCGAAGACACCAGTAGGTGGCCGGTTAAAGCGTCTTCTGCGTTTAGGACCGCCTCGTTGACGGTGGTGCCGGCGGTCGTAAGGCCGGGGAGATCGGGGAAGAACACGCTAAATCCGTCCCCAGCCCGCTCAACAATGGCGGGATAAACAACGGTAGCCATTTTCAATTTCCTGTGTGGTCAATCATCATCTGATATACACACATATACACACCCTAGATTTTTTGTCAATGTTTGTTTGAAATTTGCTTCAATACCTTCTTGAAAAATATCTTCGAACGCCAAGCCTAAAAACAAAGAAAGTGAAGCTGCTACCGCAGCTTCACCCCAGATTGCTTCTCGATGCTTTTGAGTGTTCCGACGCCCAATTCATTCTTGGGGTGTGGCACCGTTACAGTTCCGGGCCTTTCGGCATGTCTGAACTGTTGATGGCTACCTTTCTGTCGTACTTCAAACCAACCGGCATCTTCGAGCATTTTTATGACTTCTCTACTTCGCAACACAATCTCCTGCTGTTTAAGGTGTGTATCGAATACACACAAACGAACAGATTGTCAAGGATTATGTGTATGAGTGTGCATAGAAAAGAGATCGGAGATGCCGCTTCCGTCGGCTTTGTTCGTAGACCATCAGTAGATCGGGATGCCGTGATCGATGTCACGGCATCCCATCCCGCAAAACGATTCAATTCCGCCGCCGCGTGCTCAGAATGTCGTCGGCTGGGCACATGCCCTTCATGAGCATGTCTGCCCACTCCTGGGACAGCTCGCGGCGGCGTTCCATGTGCCCGGCGCGGTCATAGGCGGCCTTCACCTTGTTCTCCGGCACGTGCGCAAGCATCAACTCGATGACGTCCGAATCGTCGGGCCGCAGCCGTTTCTTGGCAAGATCGTTCATCGTGGTGGAGAAGGTCGCGCGCCAGCCGTGCGGGACGTGCCGACCGTGATAGCCGACACGATTGTAGAGGTAGCTCATCGCGTTGCCGCTGAGCGGGCGCCCGCTGCTCCGGTGCCCAGGAAACACCAGCCGCCCCCGGCCGGTGAGCCGCCGCACGGCGCGCAGCACGTCGACAGCTTGCCAGGACAACGGCACGAGGTGCTCGAAGACCTCTTCGTCCTTCTGATCGACCTTCAGCTTCATCCTGTGCGCCGGGACCCGCCATAGCGGCTGGAACGGCCCGAACTGGCGGTCGCTCCAGTCGATGCCCTCGAACTCGCTCCATTCGGCGGCGCAGACCATTCCCGGCCGGGCCTGTGTGAGCGCGAGAAGCCGCGAAGCGAGCTTGGTGATAGGCGACGCCGCGCTCGCCTCCGCCTCCTTCAGCAGCTTGCGACCTTCCGTCGGGTTGGCCAGCGCCGGCTGCCGCCCCGCCTTGGGCATAGGCTTCAGGGCCTTGAGCACGACCGCCGCGGGATCGACCGTCGCGATGCCCTCCCCGATCGCATAGACAAACACGGCCGACACGCGCTGACGCAGCCGCCGCGCCGTTTCGATCGCTCCGCGGTCCTCGACCGCGCGCAGAACCCGCAGGATGGTGGGAGAATCGATCTCCGCCAGCGGAAGGGTGCCGAAGAAGGGGAAGATGTCGCGTTCGAGCGACAGCAGGACATCGGCCTGATGAACCGGTGTCCAGCGATCTTTGTACTGTTCGTGCCAGGTGCGGGCGATCGTCTCGAAGCTCAGCGCCTGTGCTGCCTCGAAGCGCGCCCTCCTGGTCTCCTCCTGCTTGCGCTTCCGCGCGCCGGACGGATCTTCCCCGTTGCGGATGCGCTGCCGGGCCTCATCGCGTTTCGCGCGCGCCTCGCTCAGCTTGACCTCGGGATAGGGCCCGAAGGTGAGAAGCTTCTCCTGCCCATGGAGGCGGAACTTGAAGCGCCAGGACTTCAAGCCCGTCTTCGCGACATAGAGATAGAGACCGTTCGCGTCCGACAGCTTATACGGCTTGTCGCGCGGCTCGGCGTTTTTCACTTCCTTGTCTGTCAGCATGCGCCTCGGGGTATCGTACCCCCTCCTTTCCGCAATACCCCGCCTTGTACCCCACGATACCCCTTGCAGGGAAGGAACAAAACGGGACCGATTGGGACAAGGTATAGCCGACAGAACGCACGAAATCAGCCCCTTGCGGGACTGTTTGGGGTTGATCTGGATGGGTAAGTGGCGGAGAGGGTGGGATTCGAACCCACGGTACGGTTGCCCGTACACTGCATTTCGAGTGCAGCGCATTCGACCACTCTGCCACCTCTCCGCTAGAGATGCGATAGCGATGGAAGGTCTCCATCGGGTCGGGAAGCGCGCCACTAGCCTGACCTTTCGGGCTTGCCAAGCCCTTCTTTTCAAAAATGGGGATTATCCACAAGCAATCCTTGTGAGCAAACCGCAGGAAACCTATATTTCCCGCATGAACAAGGCCTCATTTTTTTCTCCGACGGCCGGCCGCATCATTGATGCACCGCGTGAAACACGAGCGCGATTCGGAATCGGCGATGTCGTTCGCCACAGGAATCACGACTTCCGCGGCGTCGTTTTCGATATCGATCCGGTCTTTGCGAACAGCGAGGAATGGTACGAATCCATTCCTCTCAACGTGCGCCCACGGCGCGACCAACCCTACTACCACCTCCTCGCCGAGAACGAGGAATCCAGCTACGTCGCCTATGTCAGCCAGCAGAACCTGATGGACGACGCGGAAGGCGGGCCGGTCGACCATCCCTCGCTCTCGCAGATATTCGAGGATTTCGACAAAGGGCGCTATCACTTGCGGCGCGGATTGACGCACTGAGTTGCCCAAACACGAAAACCCCGACCGGAAGTCCGGCCGGGATTTTCGAAAGCGCCCTTATATAGGGTGCGCGGTCAGCCCTTGATCTTCCAGCCCGAGCGCAGGACCATGTAGACGATGCCGGCGAACACCGCATCGAGCAGGCCCATGCCCAGCGCGCTGTGCAGCACTGCCATGTTGGTATCGCCGATGTCGCTGACGCCCAGGAAGCCGAAGCGGAAGCCCGAAATCACGTAGAAGAACGGGTTCAGGCGGCTGATCGCCTGGAACGTCGGCGCCAGGTTGTCGATCACGTAGAACGTGCCGGACAGCAGCGAGAGCGGCGCGATCACGAAATTGGTGACGGCAGCGTTGTGATCGAACTTCTCGGCCCAGATCGACGAGAGCAGGCCGAGCAGCGAGAGGAAGATCGCGCCGGTCAGGCCGAACCACACGACCGCCCAGGGATGGGCCATCGAGAGATCGACGCCGGGCCAGAGCAGCATCGCTCCGGTCAGCGCCAGGCCCACGAGCACGGCGCGGGTCACCGAGGCGCCGATCATCGCCAGCATCAGTTCGCCCTCGCTCAGCGGCGGCATCAGATAGTCGATGATCGTGCCCTGGATCTTGCCGGCCAGGAACGCGAAGGCAGCATTGGCGAAGGCGTTCTGCATCATGCCCATGACGATCAGGCCCGGCGCCACGAACGTCGCGAAGTTGACGCCGAGCACTTCGCGCCCGCCCCGGCCCATCGCCACGGTGAAGATCACCAGGAACAACAGGGTCGTGATCGCCGGTGCCCAGATCGTCTGGGTCTGGACCTTGAAGAAGCGCCTGACCTCCTTCATATAAAGGGTCTTGAGCCCCTCCCAGTTCACCTGGTGGATTTGGGGTTCTCCCTTCGCCGGGAACTGGCGGGCCGACACCGTGCGGGGTGCGATGCTTTCGGGCACGATCCCACCGGGCGTCGGCAGGTCGGTCGAATTCGTTTGATCGGGCATGGACCGGCGAGTATCGGCTGCGGCTTTCCAAGGCAAGCCGCGCCACGGAATTTTGGGGCGATTCTCACTTCGCCCGATGAAGAGATGGAACACGAATGAGCTGGACGGACGAGCGGATCGAGAAGCTGACCAAGATGTGGGAGGGCGGTGCCACCGCCAGCCAGATCGCGGACGAACTCGGCGGCGTGAGCCGCAATGCAGTGATCGGCAAGGCGCACCGCCTCGGCCTCAAGGCACGCCCCTCCCCGGTCAAGGCCAATGAGAAGCCTGCGCGCCCGGCGCCTGCCCCCAAGAAGCCGAAGCCGGTAGAGGCTGCGCCTGCTGCGCCCGAACCCAAGGTCGAGGCCCCGGTCGTGCGCGCCGCGCCGCCGCCGCCCGCCGCCCCTGCGCCGCGCGCGCCGCAACCGGCCGCACCGCCGGTCGCGGCCGACGATGCCGCGCCGGTGGCACCCAAGGGACCGCGCGTGGTCTCGGTCGGTCCCGGCGGCTTCCTGCGCCAGGGTCCGGGCGATCAGCAGCAGCCGATCCCGCCCGCACCGCCGCGCCGCCTCATTCCGGCCAAGCCGAGCGCCGAGATCGCCGACAAGACCAGCCTGCTGGACCTGAACGACCGCGTCTGCCGCTGGCCGATGGGCCACCCCGGCGAGCCGGACTTCCACTTCTGCGGCGACAAGGTGAACCCCGGCTTCCCCTATTGCGTCGAGCACTGCGGCCGCGCCTATCAGGCCCAGCTTCCGCGCGGTGCCCGCCGTCCTCCTCCGCCGCTGCCCTTCGGCGGCCCGCGGGTCCGCTGATCCCATGACGAAGACGCGGCGCGCGATGTCGGTGATCCGGCTGCCTGCCGCGTCTTTTCTGTTCATGGCCGGCACGGCGCTGGCCATGACGATTCCTGCATATGCCCAGGACGGTTCGGCGGCAGCTGCATCCGTCGCCCCTGCCCCGGCAACGCCCGTCGAGCATGTCTACGTAGCGCTGACCACCAATGCCGGTGCGATCGTGCTGGACCTCGACAAGACCCACGCGCCGCTCACCGTCGCCAACTTCCTCAAGTACGTCGATAGCAAGCGCTTCAACGGCGCGACCTTCTACCGCGCCATGCACCTGGACTGGGGCGATGCGCCCAACGGCCTGCTGCAGGGCGGTCTTCAGGGTGTGAACGTCTTCCCGCCCGTGGCGCACGAACCGACCAGCGCGACCGGGATCAGCCACAAGGCCGGAACGATCTCGATGGCGCGTTTCGCGCCCGGCAGTGCCACCGCCGACTTCACCATCATGCTCGGCGACATTCCCTCGCTCGATGCCCAGCCCGCTTCCGACAATCCGGAAAGCCGCGCCGGTTTCGCGGCGTTCGGCCATGTCGTCTCCGGCATGGACGTAGTGCACAGGATTTGGGACGAGCCACGCTCGGCCACCAAGGGCGAAGGCGTGATGAAAGGACAGATGCTGGAACCGCCGGTGAAGATCGTCAGCGTCCGCCGGGTCCCCGCCCCGCCGCCGTCGACACCATCGCCGGAAATGCCGGAAGCACCCGGCTCTTCCGCCGCGCCCTGACCGGGCGCAACGCTGCAAAGCGCCGTTGGCCGCTTCAGCGGCTCGGCACACCCCCTGTTAACAAGATTTCATCCCCGCCCCCGCCGACCCTTGCTATAGGCGGCGCGCCTCCGTGTGACGTTTCTTTCAGGGATAATCCCCTTTTTTCTCAACGCGTCACGATGCCGCAATTGATCCAGGTCAATGTCCGAAATGGAACGGTAAGAAATGGTTTACCCCGTTTCTGATCGATTACGGGAAATCCCTTAGTTGGTCCTGCCGAGGCCCGCAGCCATTGCTCGTCGCAGGGGTTGTGGAATTACCTCTCAGGTCCGGGGGCACGGACTGCATCTATTCGGTCTGATGTACTGTTGAGAGTGCGATGATAGAAAATTTACCATTCAATTGCGCCGGTGACGCCGGTCCAACTGTCGTTTCGCACGAAGAGTTCTGGTTCTCGCTGAAATTGAGAGTTGATTCAGCTTCTCAACTTTGGCAGGCGGCCGCGCTTCGCTGCATGAGCCAATCGGAGATGTCCTATGAGGAAGTCGACGAACTGATCGGCCCGATCGACGATCCGTCAATTGCGGACTGCCTGATGGTCCTGGCCCTGCCGGATCGCATACCGGGCTGCACGCGTCTCGACGTGGCGTTGCAGGCTTCGGAAAGTCCCGGCATGGTCGCCGTCATCGACAGGGATCACTGCCACAGCACGGTAGGCCAGTCCTAACGAAAAGCGCCCCCGAACCATGGTTCGGGGGCGCTTCGCTTTTCAGGGGTAATGACCGGAAGATTCCCTTTCGGCGAACCTTCCGGTGCCCTCTCAGTTATCGATATTGGTGCCGGCCGCCGCAATCGCGACGAGGCCCGAGGCGGACATGCGGATGCCGTTCACGCCCAGCATGATGTTGGTGCCGTCGGTCACGACATCGCTGACGACCGCCACCGAGTTGATCGTGGTGTCCAGCTTGTCACCTGCCGCATTGGTCGCCTCCACCGAGAGCGTGTAGGCGCCGTTCTCCGCTTTCGTGCCGTCCGCCTTGGTGCCGTCCCATTCATAGGTGCCCTGGCTTTTGGGATCGAGCGTGACCGTGTTCACGACCTTGCCTGCGGAGTCCTTGATCGTCGCCGTGATCGCGGAAGGCGTACCGTCGACATAGTAGGTCCAGTGCGCGGGTGCATCGCCGAGACCCGCCACGGGAGAATCGAAACGTGCCTCGCGGCCGATGTAGTTCGACGCCGTGGACATCTGCTGCGACGCGATCTGGCTGAGGATATCGCCAAGCTTGCCGGTCTGCTGGATCGACTGTTCGACCTGCGAATATTGTACCAGCTGCTGCGTGTAGTCCGAGGTATCCATCGGATCGAGCGGATCCTGGTTCGTCATCTGCGTGGTCAACAGCTTGAGGAACAGGTTGTAGTCGGCCAGCAGGCCCGAAGAAGAAGCTGCTGTGTTGTCGTTCGTCGTCGTGGACGAAGTGCCTGAAACGGTGGTCATTGCCTTGATGCCTTATGCCATGAGATCGACATGGCCGCTGCTACGCAGCGACCGATAGATCGGGTCGTCGCTCCCGCCGAAACCGTCCGGAAGGCCGCCGCCACGGGACTGGAGGCCCGCCTGCTGCTGCCCCTGCTGCTCACCCTGCCAGCGCTGGCCGCCCTGCCCGCCGGAGCGGCTGTCGAAGCGCAGCGACTGACCATCGCTGCGCACGCCGGCATCGGCCAGGGCGCGGTTCAGGTCGGTGCTTTCCCGGCGCAGCATGTCCAGCGAGGAGGCGCTGTCGGCTGAGAGGACCGCGCGCAGGACGCCGTCGTGATCGAAGGAGAGCCGCACGTCGATCCGGCCCATGTGGCGCGGATCGAGACGGATGAGCAGGTCTTCGCCGCCCTTGTCGAGCGCGCGGGCGATTTCCACGCCGATATCGTTGCCGAACTGGCCTTGCTGCACGGAGACCGTGGCGCTTTGCGGCGCGGCATTTGCAGTGGGCGTGTAAGGCAGCGCTCCCGGGCGGCTGGTCGTGTTCGCCAGAGTCTGCGTGAACAGCGGCGTGGAAAGGTTTGAATCGGACGATGCAGCGCCCCGATCCGGGGCAGCCTCGGCCGCAGCGGCACCGTTTGCCCCCGTATCTCCCGCCGTGCCCGGACTGCGCGAACCGGCAGGCTCGCTGGCTGCAGACGCGAACGACGTGGACGTTGCAGCATCTGCCGTCTTCGCAAACTTGGCGGAAACCTTGCCCTTGTTTTCCGACGCGCCCTTGGCGGCATCCGCCGAGGCAACATCGTGAACATCCTGCGGCGTGGCCGCGAGTTGCGGCTGGATCGAAGCCGCAGCGGCCAAGGCCTGATTCGGCGCGGTCTGGGGCGCCTGCACCTGAACGGGCAGAACGACGGCGGAAGCATCGCCGTCCTCGTGCTTCGTCGCCGGCGCTTCGGCATCGTCCTGTACCGGAGCCGCTTCCTCGCCCGTCTTCTCTGCCTCCGCAGTCGGCGCCACCGGTTCGGCCGAGGCCGCCTGCTTCACGAGTTGCGGCAGGATCGGTTCGCTGGCCGCCACTTGCGGCTTGATGTGGTCAGCCGCTGCTGCGTGCGCCACTTCTGCGGGCTTGGCCGAAGAACCGAGATCGACAGGCTTGGCCTGAGCCGCAATGGCTTCCTGCACCGGCGCTTCCGCAGCGATTTGCGGCAGCGCGTCGACCTCGCCAGCCAGAGTATCGGCCGGCGTCGCCACAACGGCAGCGAGATCGGCAGACGTCGCCACTACGGCAGCGAGGTCGGCGGGCTGCTCGGTGCCCGGTGTCGCAGCGACCGCAAGCCCCGCCGCTTTCGTCGAAGCGACTTGGGCCGCACCGAGCAGCGACTGGAAAGACCCCGTGGCCTGCCTTGCACTGCCGGAGAGGCTGTCGGCCGCCCCAGCCGGAGAGACGGCCTGAGGGGCAGTGGTTCCGACTCCGGCGGCCACAGGAAACAGGGAATTCACGGAAACCGGCATTACTGGTCGTCTCCCGGCCGACGAATTGCGGCCATCATTTCATAATAGAAGGATTGCGGCCTACCCGGTCGCACATCCTGTAATCAGCCCACCGCACCGAGGCTGCGCAGGCGCGCACGGGGATGGATCTCGTTCTGCGACAGCACCACGGTCGCCGGGCGCACACGCTCGATGATCGAGCGGACGAAAGGCCGCAGCGGCGGGCTGGTGAGCAGGCAGGGAATCTCGCCCTGCCCAGCCAGACGGTCGTAGGTGTCGCGCACCGAGGCAATGAAGGCCTGGAGCTGCGAGGGCGCCATGGCCAGGTGGCGATCGTCGCCCTGCCCGACGATGGCCTCGCCAAAGGCCTCATCCCATTCGCCGCCCAGGGTGACGATCGGGATCGTCCCGTCGATCGTCTGCTGCGCCGAGATCTGCCGGGCCAAGCGAGCGCGGACATGCTCCGTCACTTGCGTGAGATTGCCGGTCATCGCCGTGGCTTCTGCGACGCCTTCCAGGATCGTCGGAATGTCGCGGATCGATATGCCTTCGGACAGCAGGTTCTGAAGCACACGCTGCACGCCGGAGATCGAGATCTTGCTGGGGATCAGGTCCGCGATCAGCTTCTCGGTGTCCTTGTGGACTTCGTTCAGCAGCTTCTGCGTCTCGGTGTAGGAGAGTAGGTCGGCGATGTTGTCCTTGACGATCTCGGTCAGGTGAGTGGTGACGACAGTGCCGCAATCGACGACCGTGAGGCCGCGGAAGCCCGCTTCCTGACGCATGTCGCGGTCGATCCAGAGCGCCGGAAGCTGGAATACCGGCTCCTTGGTCGGCTCGCCGCGAATGCCGACGTCCTGACCGCCCGCGTTGATCAGCAGCAGCTTGCCGATGCGCAGTTCGCCGCGCGCGATCTCGGTCTCCTTGACGAAGACGATGTACTCGTTCGGCTGGAGCGCCATGTTGTCGAGGATGCGGACCGACGGCAGCACGAAGCCGTAGTCGATCGCCATCTGGCGGCGCAGCGCGCGCACCTGGTCGTCGAGGCGCGGCTCGGCCTCGGAATCGTTGATGAGGGGCAGCAGGCCGTAGCCGAGTTCGATGCGCAGCGCGTCGATGGCGAGCGTGCGCGATATCGGTTCCTCGGCCTGGGCTTCCATCTGCTGCTGCTTGGCCATCGCCTCCTGCATGCGCTCCTGCGCGGCACTGGCCTGGGCCTTGCGCGACATCGACCAGGCGAACCAGCCGCAGAGGCCGCCGAGCGAGGCGAAGGGGAAGAACGGCAGCCCCGGCATCAGCGAAAGCACGCCCATCAGTACGCCGACGATGCCGAAAGCCTTCGGGTAGCGGCCGAGCTGTTCGCCCAGCGCCGTGCCGGTCTTGCCGACGACGCCGCCCTTGGAAACCAGCAGGCCTGCTGCAGTCGAGACGATCAGCGCCGGGATCTGGCTGACGAGACCGTCGCCGACCGTCAGGATCGTGTAAGTGGTGAAGGCCTCGCTGAACGGCACGCCGTGGATGGCAACGCCGATGATGAGGCCGACGACGATATTGATCGCGGTAATGAGAAGCCCCGCGACGGCATCGCCCTTCACGAACTTCGAGGCACCGTCCATGGCGCCGTAGAAGCCGCTTTCGGCCTCGATCTCGGCGCGGCGCTCGCGGGCCTGGGATTCGGTGATCGTGCCGGCATTGAGATCGGCGTCGATCGCCATCTGCTTGCCGGGCATGGCATCGAGGCTGAAGCGCGCCGCCACTTCGGCGATGCGGCCCGCACCCTTGGTGATGACCACGAAGTTGATGACGATGAGGATCGCGAAGATGGTGAGACCGATGACCGTCTCGCCGCCCATCAGGAACTCGCCGAAGGCCGCGATCACGCCGCCTGCGGCATGGTGCCCCTCGTGCCCGTGGCCAAGGATCAGGCGCGTCGAGGCGAGGTTCAGACCCAGACGCAGCATCGTCACGATCAGCAGGATCGTCGGGAAGCTGGAGAGCTGAAGCGGCTTCTCGATGAACAGCGCCGTCATCAGGATCAGCACCGAGGCGGTGATCGAGAGGGCAAGGCCCATGTCGAGCAGCCAGCCCGGCATCGGCAGGATCAGCATGCCGATGATGGCACTGACGCCCAGCGCCAGCGCGAGATCGCGGCTGGGGCCGAGGCGGGTCAGAAGCTGGTCCAGCCTTTGAGAGACGATTGCGTTCATCGGATCACCCGAAGTCTAGAAATTCAGTGTCGGATCAGGCCGGGAGGCACGGCAACGCCGTCGGACAGGAACGTGCGCAGCTTGTTGCGCATGGTCCGGACCGAAATGCCCAGCATCGAGGCCGCATTGGTGCGATTGCCGCGGCAATGCTCCAGCGTCTTGAGGATCAGTTCCCGTTCGACGTCGGCGATGTTCTGCCCCACCAGTTCGGAAACCGCGGTGCCGACGGAAGGAGATGCCTCTTCTCCCTCTCCCGCAGTCTTGCCGCGCAGCCGGGCCAGCACGTCCTCCAGATTCACCGCGATGTCGACGACCACGAGGTCGTTGCGCGCGCGTTGCCAGTCCTCGAACACCGTGGAATTCGCGGTGCCCACGGCGATGCTGGCGGGGGACCCGCGCACCATCTCGACCGCAAGGCCCATCGCGTTTCCGAGATCGCCCACCAGCATCAGCCGGGTCGGATCGTGTTCGGGCGTGGACATCATGCTTCCTGCCGGACGATTTCGGTGAGCGTGATGCCCAGCGTGCTGTCGATCAGCACGACTTCGCCGCGCGCGATCAGGCGGTTGTTGACGAAGATGTCCACCGGCTCGCCGACGCGGCGGTCGAGTTCCACCACCATGCCCGGCTTCAGGCGCAGCAGGTCACCGATATCCATCCGCGAGCGGCCGAGCACGGCCTGGACCTTCACCGGCACGTCGAACACGGCCTGAAGATCGTCGGGGGTCGGCGGCGTGGTCGGACGCGGCGGGATGGCCGTTTCCTCGACGTTCGCGTCGGCGGGCATTTCGTCGGTCAGGTGAGCTGGCGCGAGTTGGCGCGGCTCGAGCTCGTCGCTCATGGTCATACCTTTCAGCTGTTCATCCACTGACGGATTACGGATGCGGATTCTGCGGGACTGGCCGAGATGGCGTCACCGATGCGGCGCAGGGCGGAGAGCTTGATGCGCCCGTCCACTTGCGCCAGCGCGATTTCCTGATCGAGCATTTCGCCCTCTGCCGCGCGCTGTTCCTCAAGCTGGCGCAGGGCTTCCTCGTCGCCTTCTGCCGCGCGTTCCTTGAGCGCCATCAGTTCGGCATCGTCGGCGGTGAGGCGCTGCTCTACCACGCCTTCGACCAGCGGCGGCGGGGCCAGCTTGGGCTTCAGCATCTTGATGGCGAAGAGGATGATGCCGCCGACGACCAGGATCTTGAGCACATCGAAGATGCGGTCCCAGGTCAGGCCGAAGGGCAGACCGGCGGCCGAGCCGTCGAGATCGGTGGGCGCATTGAAGGCCATGTTCTCGACCACGACGCTGTCGCCGCGCTCGCTGTCGAAGCCGACCGCGTTCTCGACCAGTCGCTGGAGACGCTGCACTTGCGCGGCGGGCAGGCCCTGCGGGCCGCCGTCGACCATGACCGCCACGGTCAGGCGCTTGACCTGCCCGGGGGTGCGGATCGCCGTCTTCTGGGTGCGGCTGTTCTGGTAGGTGGTGTCTTCGGACGTCTCGTTCTGTGCCGAGCGGCGGGCGTCGCCGCCGTTGCCGTTGACGTTGCCCTGGTTGTCGGGAAGCTGCGAACCGACCGTCACGCCCTGCGCGCCTGCCGAGTTCTCGTCGCTCTGGTTGTTGGATTCGACCGTCGTCTGGTGCGCAATGACCTGGGTGTTCGGATCGAAGACTTCCGATTCCTCGCGCACCTGATCGCGTTCGAGCACGGCGGCCACTTCGGCGCGCACCTTGCCCTGACCGACGATCGGTTCGATCATCGATTCGATCTCGCTCCGCAAGCGGGCCTCGACGGCGTTCTGCCGATCCTCGAGATTGCCCGCGCCGGCATCGCCGCCCTCGCCCGCCCGCGCCAGCAGCGCGCCGGTCTGGTCGACGATCGAGACTGCCTCGGGATTGAGATCGGGAACGGCGGACGAGACGAGATAGCGGATCGCCTGGATCTGCTCGCTGGAAAGGCGCCCGTTGGTCTTCACCGTCACCGAGGCACTAGCCTTGCGCGGTTCGGTCTCGAACATCGCGTGGTCCGGCATGACGACGTGGACGCGGGCCTTGCTGACCTTTTCGAGGCTTTCGATCGAACGGACCAGTTCGCCTTCGATGGCGCGGGTCTCGTTCATCTTCGCGCGCGACGAGGAAATGCCGAAAGGCTCTTCCGCATCGAGCACTTCATAGCCGATCTTGCCGCCCAACTGGTCGGAGGCCATCGACATGCGCAGCTCGGCCAGACGGTCGACCGGGGCCATGACCCCGGTGCCGTCGGCGGAAAGCTGGAAGGGAACGTTCTGCCCCTTCAGCTTGTCGGTGATCGATTTCGCCGCCGAGGGATCGAGATCGGTATAGAGATAGCCCATCTCGGTCGCAGGACTGCGAAAGGCCATCCATCCGAGCCCGGCCAGCAAGGCAAGGGCCACGCCGCCCATCAGCAGGGCCCGGCGGGGGCCGATCTGCTCGATAAAGTTCCGCAACGGGTTCAAAAGTCGCCTCTTACATCAGCGGCGTCACTCCCTTGGTGTCGCCTCTGACATTATAGGATAAACCGCTAGGCAACTCTTGCCGGGAACAGGAAAAGTTTACGCGCCCTCCGGCTGATCGGATTCCTGGTCCAGAACACCGGCCAACTCGGCCATCACCGCGGCGCGCCGCGCGGCGGAATCGACATTGAGACCGCCTTCGGCCCAGCCGATATGGGCATCGCCCATGGGCAGAGTCTCGTCATCGACGACGACGATCGACAGCGTGCGACGCTCGCGCGCACGTCGTTCCTCGACAAGGCGCTCGATATCCTCGCGCATCGCCGGATTGGCGCGGATCGACAGCGCGGTATCGCGCGCGACCTGATCGAGCGCGCGGGTCAGCGCCTCGTCGATGGCGCGGGCGGGCTGCGCGGCGATGGCGTGCCCCGCCAGCAGTTCGGCGGCCTGAAGCGCGACCGATCCGGCTTCGGCGACGACCTGGTCCATCACCGCATCGAAGCGGCGCTCCACATCGTCGATCGAGGCATGAAGCGCATCGGTGGCCGCCAGCATGGCTTCCGCCCGCTCACCCCGCGCCTGCTCCAGCCCGGCCTCGAAACCGTCGGCCCGCGCCCTTGCGAGTTCGGCGACGTGATCCTCGTGCAGGCGCTCGATCCGCGCCTGGAGTTCCTCGACGTGCTCGCGCAGTTCGTCGTGCCGTCGCTCGTCGACGACCGGCTCGTTGTTCGGAAAACGGAATATCCTGTCGAAACCGAATGGCTGAATGGTCATGGGATCCTCCATCATCGCCGCACCCTCGGAATTCGTTCGACCTTGCGGTCGCGCATCGCAGGCACCGGCCCGCGACGCATGGCAATCTCTGAAACCCGGCGGATCGGCCATTGGCCTCCCCAAATGGCAAACTCGTGACGACTGCCACGAGCTTGCCGGATACCGGATTCTTCGCTGCTCGCTCCAGACCTGAGGCTGGAGGAACAGCAGTTTAAACAGGTCGTCACCGCGATCAATAGATCATCGCATCGTCGCTCTTCGGATCGACGAGCATGATCTCGCCGCGGTCGCCGAGCGACTTGGCGAGGCGGACCAACGAAGTCTGCGCTTCCTCGCATTCGCGGGCGCGGACCGGGCCCATCGCGGCCATGTCGTCGCGCATCAGCTTGGCGGCGCGTTCGGTCATGGCGTTGAAGAAGAGCTTCTTCATCTCTTCCGGAGAGCCCTTGAGTGCCAGCGCCAGTTCGCGCTTGTTGCAGTTGCGGACGATCGTCTGGATCGCCGCCGGCAGCAGATTGGCAAGGTCCTCAAACGTGAACATGAGCGCGCGGATGCGTTCGGCGGATTCCGGCGCCTTCTCGTCGAGCGCGCCAAGCATGGCTTCCTCGGTCGAGCGGTCGAGCGCGTTGAACAGTTCAGCCATCGTCTCGTGCGGATCGCGGCGCTGGGCACGCGAGAGATTGGTCATGAACTCGCTCTTCAGCGTCTGTTCGACCTGGACGATCACGTCCTTCTGCACGGTGTCCATCCGCAGCATGCGCATGACGACATCGGTGGCGAAATCGCGCGGCAGTTCCGACAGCACGCGCGCGGAATGGTCCGGACGCAGCTTGTGCAGGATCACCGCGACGGTCTGGGGATATTCGTTCTTGAGATAGCCCGCGAGCACGGCCTCGCTGACGTTGGACAGCTTGTCCCACATCGTCCGGCCGGAAGGACCGCGAATGTCCTCCATGATCTCCTTCACGCGGTCCGCCGAGAGGATGCCTTCCAGCAGCCTTTCGGTAGTCTCGTAGGAGCCGTGAAGCGTCGCCATGCTGGAGACTTCGCCCGAGAACTGCACGAGCAGATGCTCGACGACGACAGAAGGCACCCGGCCGAGCTGGGCGATCGTCGAGGACAGCTCTTTGATCTCGTCGGTGTTGAGCTGTTCCCAGATCGGACCGCCATGGTCGCGGCCGAGCGCCAGCATCAGCGCGGCAGCGCGCTGCATTCCCGAGTATTTCTTGAGCTCCGGCGGCTCAACCACCGCGGCCATCATCGTCACTTCGGTACCCCCGAAAAATTGCTCGATCCCGTACGGTCAGGGCCTCGTTCCCTCTATTTATAGGAGGAAGGTCAGCGCAACGGCCGGATGGAGACACAATTGGCGATAAATTTAAACAATGGGTTGATCGGTCTGTCCATTTTGGGCGGAACGAACGCTTATTCCAGTCTCTCCGCCTCGCTCGCCAGCGTGGAAAGCGCCGCCGTGCTGAAGGCAAAGAAGGCTTTCACCACCGCATTGCCGGACGCAACGCCGCCTTGGCAGGAGGATGCCGATACCCGGCCAGTAAGCGCGCAAATCCTTGCGCTCAAGCGAATGCTGTCGCTCGTCGACACCAAGAAGGACAGCGCGCTGGGTGATCTTCCCGACGTCCAGACCGCCTTCACCACCTACAAGGCCTTGGACCGCCTTCGCATCCTGGCCGAAAGCGCAGCCAAGGCCACGACGTCCTCTGCGGAACGCGCCTCGCTCCAGAAGACCTTCGCACAGGGCCTGCTCGACCTTCAGTCCTTCCTTGGATCGGCCGACAGCGATCTCGTCTCGCTGAACTTCGGCACCCAGACCAGCAGCGCGACCTCGGTGACCGTCAAGGCGGCGAACACCAGCGGCACCGTCATCGGCGAAGGCGTGTCCAAAACACGCGATGCCGCCCTTGCCGGCATGACCGGCAGCGAATTGCTGCAAATCAAGCTGACCAAGGGCAGCACCACCGAAACGGTGACGGTCGATCTATCCCAAACGACACAGCCGCCGACGCTCGATTCCGTCGCCGCGGCCCTGAATGCGGCGATTGCCGGCACCCAGGCGACCGATAGCAGCGGAAACCCGGTGGTGGATACCAACGGCAATCCCGTCAGCAAATGGAAGTCGAACTTCACCGTCGAAAAGAACGACGGCAAGTGGGGCCTCGTCTTCAACCCCTCGGGCAGCGAAAAAGTCGCGATCGACCAGGTCGGCGGCAGCGATGCCCTGATGATCGCCAGCGGCGAGACCGCGAAGGACGCGGTTACCGCCGCGCGCATCTATCGCGTCGAGGATCTGGACGACTCGCTGTCCTGGCAACGCCTGACCAAGATCAACGCAGTCGACGGCACCGCCACGGCGGACGCCAAGGCCGCCGCGACCTCCACCGACGACGAGGACAAGGACTATACGGTCGCCGCTGCCACCCAGGCCAAAGCGATCGCCACAGACGCTGAAGGCTTCAGCTACGTCGTCGGGACGACCGCGGGCGATGTCGGTACGCGCCTTTCGGACGGCTCGGACGACCTCTTCCTCACCAAGGTGGACAGCGAGGGCAATGTCGTATGGCAGCGCAGCCTCGGTGCCGCCGGCAGCGCCGAGGGCGCGGCGGTCACCATTGCCGCGAACGGCGATATCGTGGTGGCCGGCACTGTCAGCGGCGCATACAACGGCGGCGACGACGACAGCCAGACCGACATGCTCGTCGCGCGCTACAACATCAACGGTGACCAGCTTTCCGCCACGGTCATCCGCCAGGTCGGCAACGAAACCGCTAGCGCCGTCACGGTGGGCGACGACGGTAGCATCTATGTCGCCGGCAAGTCGTCGACCGGCGGCGGCGATGCCTTCATCGCCAAGCTCGATAGCAACGGCAAGTTCCAGGAACGCCGCACGATCGACAGCGGCGGCCCCGATTCGGTCACGTCGCTCACCATCGACAACGACGGCAACCTGCTGGCTCTCACGAACGAGAATGGCCAGGCCACGATCCGCCGGATCGATTCCACGTCGCTTACCAGCGATCTCGGCTCGATCACCCTCGGCAATGTTACGGCCCGCGCCATCGCCGTTTCCGACACCGGCGAGATCGCCGTCGTCGGCACCACCAGTTCGGCCGTGAACGGCACCCAGGTCAACAGCATCAATGGCGGGCAGGACGCCTTCGTCACCCGCATCGATGCCGCCATGTCCTCGGCCAGCACGACCTACATCGGCACTTCGGAAAGCGACCAGGCCGACAGCGTGACTTACCTGAACGGCACGCTTTATGTCGGCGGTCGCACCGCCGGAGACCTGTCGGGAACCAAGTCCGGCAGCGTCGACGGCTTCGTCGCGCGCATCGACGCTTCTACCGGCGCGATCGAGAAGATTTCGCAGTGGGGCTTATCTTACTCCACCAGCGAGCCGGTGAAGATTTCGGCCGTCGCTGGGGGATCGACCGTGCTCGGTGCCTTGGGCCTCAATCGCGGGACGCTCAACGACCAGGAATCGACCACCCTCTTCTCCCAGACCAGCTTGCAGCCGGGGGACCAGTTCACGCTTCGCGTCGATGGCGGCGCGACCCGCACCATCACGATCGCCAAAGACGAGACGATGGCCACGCTGGCGCAGAAGATCCAGAAGATTACCGGAACCAAGGCCACGATCACCACGCCTCGCGTGAATGGCCAGCAGACCCTCAAGATTCAGGTCAAGTCGGGCTACAAGATCGAACTCGGCGCCGGCGCGAACGAGGACAAGGACGCGCTCGCCAAGTTGGGTATCGATCCGGTGCGCCTGGTCTCCTCCAAAGCACCCGATCCCGACGCGCCGAAAGTCAAGCCCGGCGGCACCTACAACCTCGGCCTTGCTACCACCCTTTCGCTAACCGACGCCAAGACCGCCGCCGTGGCACTGTCGAAAATCAATTCCGCCCTCTCCATGACCCAGTCCTCCTATCGCTCGCTCTATTGGGACTCGACGAAGGCGACACTCGTGGACGGGGCGATCACCGGCGGCGGCACCGCATACCAGCAAAAACAGCTCGCCAACTATCAGGCCGCCCTGTCGCGCCTGACCGGCTCCTGAGGTAATCCTTCATGTCTTCGCTTCCTCCTATCTTCGACGGCATGGCCCAGTCGATGAAGTTCATGTCCGAGCACCAGCGCGTGATCGCCGAGAACATCGCCAACAACGAGACCCCCGGCTTCAAGGCCCGCACGGTCGAAAGCCCGGATTTCTCCTCGCTCGTCTCGCAGTACGGCGGAGCTGCGGGGACGCCGCGCGTTACGCGGCCGAAAGTGGAACTGTCTGGCGGCATGACCGCGCTCGGCGCGCGGCCGCCCCAGGCCGGTAGCCACATCGTGCTCGACAGCGACACCACCGAAACCAAGCCGGACGGCAACAACGTCACGCTGGAAGACCAGTTGCTCAACCTCGGCCAGGTCCAGGCGGACTTCGCGGCCATGACCAACCTCTACCGCAAGCAGATCGGCCTGATGAAGACGGCCCTCGGTCGCGGCTGACGGGCGCACCGCTCGCGACTGCAACGCGGCTGCGGCGAGATCTTCAGGAGTGCACGCGGGGCGTGGTCCGAACGGACCGCGCCCCTTTTCCAAACGGCTTCGCAGTGAGGAGCCGAACTCACCCTACCCGAAATATCCGCGATTTTATCGGACGGCCGGCTGCGAAGGCCACACCCGTTCATATTACCTTAAAACCGGCGGAACTTATCCGGAAAATCTCCGGATTTATTTCGATAGGAAGGAACGGGAAAGATGGTGCGGCGTTTAGATGGAATACATCTATTTCAATTCTTTAACACCAGCCTCTCCTACAGGATAATCGCCATTCCAGCGAACGTCGGCTAGGCAAGTTTTTCCTGCAAAGAAGCTGAAATCCGATGGAAACACGACAAGAATATCCATTATGGAGCAAGGACGATGGATTATAGGTGGAACTTCTTGCCGACCGCGACAATCCGCCCCACTTTGGTACGACATCTATAATGGATTATTGACCGTTCCAAGTTTTCATGGAACAAATTCACCATTCATAGCCAGACAAGAGCTTCAATGACCCAAAAACCGCTTGGATCCCAGAAGCGGAATGGGAAGGCGCTTGCAACAGCGCCGACCGCAATCGAGATCGATGCTTACCGCACGCTCGTCTTTCCGAACCGGATCAGGAAATTTCGTAAGCAGCTCAATATTGGATCGCTGCTGGAATTGTCGGATAAACTTCCGACGATAACCTATATCCGCCTTTCGAAGATCGAGAGGGGTGAAATCTTCGCGCGTGCCGAAGAGCTGCGGGACATTGCGAAGGCCCTGGGAATCGATGCCGCCGAGCTGCTGATCGACATCGACGATCCCGAGTTCGACATCGCCGCCTGGGCCGATCCTCTCCACGGTAACGACCGCGCCGATCCCGAGGCGGAGCGCTTCGCGGTCATGTTGGCGGCAGCGCTGAGGAACCGCCGCGCTTCGGACGATGCCCTGACGATCGCCGTGCTCGAACAGGACTATGGGATCGCGCCCGTCATCCTCTCCCGGATCGAGAACGCGCTGAAGCCCTACGATCGCTGGAACGAAGAGGTGCGCGCCGCACTGCGCCGGCTGCTCGATGCCCGTGACGATGCCGAACTGACGGCCATCGTGAACGAAGCCCATCTCCGCGGCGATCTCGATGCGGTATTGCCGCTCGTTGCCAATCCGCAACTGCGGATCGCCAAGTCGCGCACCCGCATCGCCGCGCTCCATGACGAGTTGCGGGGCGTATCGCCGCAGACAAGGGCGAGCGCACGCGCCACCCCGCATCCGCTGCTCGAACGCGTGGCAAGCAAGGACACCGGCCGACTGCCGACCAGAACGATCGACATCGCCGAAGCTCATCCCGCGCAAAGCGCGGCCGTGCGCCTCGTGCCGGTGTTCGGCAGCCCCCTGCCCGACGGCCTGATCGCGCGCACGCCCGGCGGGACCCACGTCGAAGCGCCGAGCAGCGCCGGTCCCCGTGCCTACGGCCTGAGACTCGGACGCCCGACGCTGGGCGCGGGTCTTCCCGGTCGCTCGATCCTGATCGTCGACCCCGACCGCTTCCCGTCGGCAGGCGGGCTTGCCGTGGTCTCGGCAGCGGAAGGTCTGCGCGTGCTGTCCGTGGCGCTCGACAGGCATGGCCACATGCTCGGCTACAGCGAAAATCCCGATATCGAGGTGGCCCTCGACCAGATCGATCCGGCCGACCTTGCAACAGTCGTGGCGGCCGTTTTCGAGTAAGTAACAGAATTTGACATGTCGTGCCTGCCGCCGCCCGTGGCGGCCGCGATATAAGTATGTGTAGGATACCGGAAAGCGGAATGCGCATACTTGGCCTGTTGAAGTCGATCGGGAAGCGGCCCCGATCGCAGCCTTTGCCGCCGCCTCGGCTCGCCCCGCGCATATCCCCGCTGCGCATCGTCGAGCAGGCACTCGCGCAGTATCGCGAAAGCACGGTACCGGAAAGCGCGCACGCTGCGCCCGCTGCCGATCCACCCGCCGTGGCCCTGCTGCTCATCGGTCTCGACCGCTTCCGTCTGGTCAACGAGCTTTGCGGCCATGCCGCAGGCGACAGCCTCCTCGATACCGTCCGCGATCGCTGCGCCCGTGCCCTGCATGCCGATTCCGCGCATGGCGGCGCGATCGTCCACATCGGTGGCGACGAATTCGCCTGCCTGCTTCCGCTCCAAGACGACGGCTGCGACCAAGCCCACCTCGATCGCCTGGCCGAAACATTGCTGGAAACGATCGGCACCCCGGTCAGCCTCGGCCGCCATATCATCCACCTTACCGCCTCGATCGGCATGGCCGTGGATCGCGGGAGCGCAATTTCCGCCGAGGAACTTTTGCGCGGCGCCTCGATAGCCCTCTCCCATGCCAAGGACGCAGGCGACAGGCGCGTCCGCCGGTTCTCCCACGAGATGTTCGCCTTCCTGAGCGAGCGGGCCGCGCTGGAAGAGGACTTGCGGAGCGGATTGCTGCGCGGAGAGCTGGTGCCCTATTACCAGCCCATCGTCGCCCTCCCCTCTCGCGAGATCGTCCGCTTCGAGGCGCTGGTGCGCTGGCATCACCCACAGCGCGGCGTGCTGGGTCCGGACCGCTTCCTGTCGATGGCGGAGGATGTGGGGCTCAACGACGACCTGCTCTACGCGATGCTGCGACAATCCTGCCGCGACGCGCAGGGCTGGGGCGATCGCCTGGGTCTCTCGATCAACATGTCTCCGCGGCAGGTCTGCGATCCGGACATCGCCTCCCGGCTGCTGCGCATCGTCTTCGCCAGCGGCATCCGCCCGGAGCGCCTGACGGTGGAAATCACGGAGAATGCGGTGATGCACAATGTCGTGGCCGCGCAGGCCACCGTGGCCAGCTTGCGCGAGGCCGGAATCAAGGTGGCGCTGGACGATTTCGGCACCGGCTACGCCAGCCTCAGCCGCATCTGCAAGCTGCCGCTCGACATGATCAAGATCGACCGCACGCTGGTCGAGGCCCTGGCCAGCGACGCCGGGTGCAAGCTGGTGAAAGTTGTCGTCGACCTCGGCCAAAGCCTTTCGATGCCGGTGACCGCCGAGGGGATCGAGACCGAGCAGCAGGCCCGCGCGCTTTCCGAACTGGGCTGCGCATTCGGACAAGGCTACCTGTTCGGCCGCGCCGCTCCGTCCGGCGAAACCGCCCTGCGGGCGCACAAGGGGATGGATGCGGTGGCTTCCTGACACGCGCGCCATGCACACT
Organism: Novosphingobium sp.; assembly: GCF_036820275.1. Lineage (GTDB taxonomy): Bacteria > Pseudomonadota > Alphaproteobacteria > Sphingomonadales > Sphingomonadaceae > Novosphingobium. The sequence continues at coordinate 41,829 of NZ_DAISLT010000004.1, read as the reverse complement.
CTCTCGCGTCCGGATGAAAGCCACGGGGGACAAATCTGCCGCCTCAAGCGGCACGAAAAAGGGAGGAGCGACGCCATGTCGCTCCTCCCTTTTTCATAGGCGCCCCGCGCCGCGATCAGTATTCGGTGTTGAACGAGATCGGCGTGGTCAGGTCGAGGCGGGCGATGTCGCCCTTCGGACTATAGGTATAGGTGCGATTGCCGGAGAGCCGCTTGGCCTCGTTGGCGATGGCGCCCATCATTTCCATCGACAGTTCGATCTGCCGTTCCAGCAGCGCGGAATTGACCATCGAAGCCGCCCGCAGCTCGCCGAGCGCAGCCGCCAAGGCCTCGCGCGTCTCGTCGTCCATCTGTTCGGTCCATTCCGGATCGAGCCGGTTGCGCCGCGCCAGCACTTCTTCCAGTGAAGCGACCAGCCGCGTCTTCGCCGCCGCCAGTTCGGCGAGATCGAGCGCGCGTTCGCGGCCTTCGAGGCGTTCGGTCTCCTCGCGCATGACCAGCGACAGCGAGGTCATGATCTCGATCAGTTCATTCGGCACGGCTGCTGCCTCCCTGCAGGCGGATGATCTGCGCCTCGACGGCGGATGCGATGCCGAGGCCCTTGCCCTTGGCGATCTGGTTGCCGATCTGCTCGGCCAGCACACCGCGGAACATCTCCTCGCCGTGGCCGCCGTTGAAATCCTCGCCCTGCTCGACGGTCTCCAGCATGATCTTGGTGATCTGCCCGGCGAAGACGCCCTCGAACTCGCGCGCCACTTTGGCGGGGCTGCGGTCCGGCGTCTGGACTGTGGGACGGGAAGGAAGCGAGGGAAGAACCGGATCTGCCATCTTTACTGTACCGCTATTTCGGCCTGAAGCGCGCCCGCCGTGCGCAGCGCCTGCAGGATGGTGATGAGATCGCGCGGGCTGACGCCCAGCGAATTGAGCCCGGCAACGAGCGTCTGGAGCGACGTGCCGCTGTTCAGCACCGCCAGATGGGCACCGCTGCCGTCGTCCGCCTGGACCTGGGTGCGCGGAACCACGGTGGTCTGGCCGTTCGAGAACGGCGCGGGCTGCGAGACAACCGGCGTCTCGGTGACGCTGATGGTCAGGCCGCCCTGGGCGATGGCCACCGGGCTGACGCGCACATCCGCGCCCATGACCACGGTTCCGGCCGCCTCGTTGATGACGATGCGCGCAACCTGATCGACCTGCACCGGCAGGTTCTCGACACGGGTGATGAGGTCGATCACCGAACCGCCCGCCGGATCAAGCTCCACCGTGCCCGGATCGAGCACTTGCGCGGAACCGGGCGCCTCGCGGTTGATGGTCGCGGCGATCTGGCGCGCCGTGGTGAAATCGGGGTTCTTGAGCGCCAGCTTCAGCGTCTGGGCGGAACGCAGGTCGTAAGGAACCTCGCGCTCGACGATGGCCCCGCCGGCGATGCGCGCGGTGGTCATGACGCCCCGGCTGAGCTTCGCCGCCGCGCCCTGGGCCTTGAAGCCGGAGACTGCGACCGGGCCCTGTGCCACGGCATAGATCTCGCCGTCGAGCGCGCGCAGCGAGGAGACGAGCAGAATGCCGCCCTGCAGGCTGGTGGAGTCGCCGAGCGCCGAGACCTGCACGTCGATCGCCGAACCGGCGCGCGCATAGGGCGGCATCGTCGCCGTCACCGTCACCGCCGCGACGTTCTGCGTCAACATCTGCGTGCCGCGAATGTTCACCCCCATGCGTTCGAGCATGGCCTGCAGGGTCTCTTCGGTGAAGGGGATGTTGCGGATGCGATCGCCGGTGCCCTGGAGACCGACCACGAGACCGTAGCCGACCAACTGGTTCGACCGCACGTTCTCGACATCGACGATGTCCTTGATGCGCGGCTGGGAGCCGGCGAAGGCCGCACCCGGCGCCAGCAGGACCGCAAGCAGGGCCGTGCTGGCCGCCATGGCCAGCAGCGAACCGTGCATCCTCGATTTCAAAGGCTTGAACATCACTGACCTTATAGGATGATTGAAGCGGCGGAGGGCGGGCAGGTTCGGCATTTTCACCTCACTTCTTCCCGGTTCTGGCAAGCCGCATGACGTAGCCGATAATCTCGGCGACGGCGGCGTAGTGTTCGATCGGAATCGGGCGGTCGATATCGACGGCGGCGTAGAGCGCGCGCGCGAGCGGCGGGCTCTCGACGATCGGCACCTTGGATTCGGTGGCGATCTCGCGGATGCGCAAGGCGATGGCGTCCACGCCCTTGGCCACCACAACCGGCGCGGCCATGGCCCCGTGGTCGTATTTCAGCGCGATGGCATAGTGCGTCGGGTTGGTGATGATGACGCTGGCCTCGGGCACTGCCGCCATCATCCGCCCTCGCGAACGCTGCATCTGGATCTGGCGGATCTTGGCCTTGATCTTGGGATCGCCGTCGCTCTGCTTGTGCTCGTCCTTCACTTCCTGAAGCGTCATCATCATGCGCTTCATGAAGGCCCGGCGTTGATAGATGAAGTCGAACAGCGCCAGCGCCATGACCAGCAGCAGCACCGCGCGGATCGCCTCATAGGCCAGTTCGCCCGCCGCCGCACCGACCGCGCCCGGCGCGAAGCCGACGAGCTGGTCGAAGCCGGTCATGCGCGGTTTCAGCACCAGGAACACGACGAGGCCGATGGCACTGAACTTGGCCAGCGTCTTGGCGAACTCCACCAGCGCGCGCATGCCGAAGATGCGCTTGAACCCGCTCGCGGGATTGAGCTTGGACCATTTGGGCGAGAGGCGCGTCCAGCTGAGCACGAAGCGGCCCTGAAGGAAGATCGTCGCCACCGCACAGGCGAAAAGCACCCCGAACACCGGCAGCAGCGACAACGCGAAATGACGCGCCACGCCGGTCATCAGGTTCTGCGCGCCGCCGGAATCGAGCGGATAATCCTCGGCGCTGCCCCAAAGGCGGGTCATCATCATGCCGAGGTGACTGATCGCGGAAATGCCGACCCAGCCGGTGACGACCAGCGCGCCGGTCATCATCGCGGCATGGCGCACTTCCGGCGACATCGCCACTTCGCCGCGCTTGCGGGCATCCTCGAGCTTCTTCTGGGTCGGCTCTTGTGTGCGCTGGTCCTTGTCGCTCTCCGCCATGGCCTAGAGGCTCCATCCGTTCTGCATGAAGCTGCCCATCGCGGTCGCAAAAGCGGTCAGCATCGTGCCGAGCGTCATCGCCAGCACCGAGATGCCGAGCAGCAGGTTGAGCGGCTGGGTGATGAAGAACACCTGGATCGAAGGCGCGACGCGGGCGGCAAGGCCCAGCCCGACGTTGAACAGTGCGCCGTAGAGGATCAGCGGCGCGGAAAGGCTCACGCTGAGCGCCATTGCCTGGCCCGTCACCTTGACCGCGAGGTCCGCGAACTGCGCCGAGGGCGGCAATCCGCCGACCGGGAACACGGTGTAGGACTGGAAGATCGAGGCGATCCACAAGTGATGGACGCCCAGGCTCATGCAGACGATGATCGCGGCGATGCCGAACAGGCGCGAAAGCAGCGGCGCCTGCCCGCCCATCGACGGATCGTTGACCAGCGCCGAGGCGAGGCCGACCTGCTGGCTGGCGATCGAACCGGCAATGGCGACGGCGCTGAACAGGATCTTCACGATCATGCCCATGGCGATGCCGACCAGCATCTCGCCGATCACCAGCATCGGCAGCGAAGCGTCTGACTTCACCGCCGGAGCGACTTGGCCCTGCAGCATGCCGTAGAGGCCGAGCGTGAAGCCCAGCGCCATGACCAGCCGGATCTGCGGCGGGATGGTGTCCTCGGAAAAGGCCGGCAGCAGCATGATGACTGCCCCGACCCGGCAGAACAGGATCAGGAACGTCGCCGCGTCGATCGGCAGCGCGGCCAGGGTCGCGACGTCGAGAGAAGCCCCGCCCATCGTGTCAGCCGGTGACGATGGCGTCGGCGATGCGGTCCATGAAGGCGCCAAGGGCATGGCCGATCATAGGCAGCGAAAGCAGCATGACCACGCCCAGCACCAGGATCTTCGGCACGAACGTCAGCGTCATTTCCTGCACCTGGGTAAGTGCCTGGAGCAGGCCGATGACGACGCCGACGATCAGCGCGGCGATCAGCATCGGCCCGGCGATGGTCAGGACCAGCACCAGCGCCGCGCGGGCGATCTCGATGGCTTCGGATGAGGTCATGACTGCCGGCTTTCCTCTGGAACGGACTCTAGGCCAGGATGGGTCGAATTCAGTTCAGGTGGAGCCGAGAAACGTGATTTTGGAGCATCGGAGCGCAGCGGACATCAAGTCCGTGAGCACCGAAGCGCAGAAAATCGCGGTTCGCAGGCCCGCATGGGCTGAATTCCGGCCCGTCCTAGATCTGCATCCGCATGATGTCGGAATAGGCGCTGACCACGCGGTCGCGCACGGCCACCACGGTATCGAGGGCCGTCTCGGCAGCGCCAATCGCGGTGACGACGTCGATCAGGTCGCCCTTGCCCGCCACCTGCTTGGCGCTTTCCGCCTCGGCGGTGCGCAGCGAGGTCGAGGCGTCGGTCACCATGGATTCCACCATGCTGCCGAAGTTGCCGCCGGTGCTGGCAGATGCGCCGGAAAGGCCGCCGGCCATGTCGCCGAGACCCGCGAGACCGCCTGCGGCGCCGCCTGTGGAAGGCGCAGCCGCCTTCATCGCGCGGCCATAGGCGGCCGCGGCGTCGAGTGCTCCGATTGCCATGGAGTGTTTCCTTACTTGAGCAGGTCGATCGTGCGCATGGTCATGCCGCGCGCGGATTCGATTGCATTGAGATTGGCTTCGTAGGACCGCTGCGCCGCCTTCATGTCGGCAGCCTCGATCAGCGGATTGACGTTGGGCTGGCTGACATAGCCCTGCGCGTCGGCGGCCGGGCTGCCCGGCTGGTAGACGCGCCCGAACTGGCTCTTGTCGCCTTCGATCGACTTGACGGCGACCTGGGTTGCCCCGCTCGCACGATCGACTTCGGCGGTGAAGGTGGCGACCCGGCGGCGATAGGGATCGGCGTCCGGCGTCTTCGCCACGGAATCCGAGTTCGCCAGGTTTTCCGCGATCACGCGCATCCGCAGCGACTGGGCGCGAAGGCCCGATGCCGAGACGCCGATCGAGTTGTTCAGTTCCATCAAGACAGCTCCTGCCCTGCCCTTGCGGCAGACAGCTTCCTTATAGGCATTTTTTGCCTACCACCGCGCACTCCTATAAAATAATTCCTATAAGCAGGCTTGAAAGGAGACGCGTCATGTCCGTCCTCGAAGGCATTCCCATCGACATGTCGAT
>NZ_DAISLT010000004.1:0-36559 GCF_036820275.1 Novosphingobium sp. | reverse complement strand
GTTCTCAAGATGAGCCGCGGCGCGATGATCCCGCTCGACTGCGGCCACAACGATCCCACCCGCGTCTACGTGAACGACCAGCTGGTGGCAGAAGGCAAGATCCTGGTGAACGGCGAAGTCATGTCGCTGGAGATCACCAAGGTCGTCGAGCGCGAGCGCTGAGAGCATGGATTTTCTCTCCCTGCTGCGCACGATCGGTGCTCTGGGCGTCGTGCTCGGCATGCTCGTCGGCGCGCTCTGGGTCGTGCGCCGCTACGACCTGAAGCTGCCGCAGAAGTGGCTGAACGGCCAGCTTTTCGCAGGCCTCGGCGCGGACCGCAGCGACCGGCGGCTCGAACTGATCGAGCGTCTTGCGATCGACCCGCGCCGTTCGGTCGTCCTCATCCGCCGCGACTACCGCGAGATCAGCCTGCTGATCTCGCCCGAAGGCGTCGTCATGCTCGATTCCGCGCCGTGCATCGGTCCGGTCACTCCGAAAGCTCCTTCCGATGCATAAGCGTTATGCCGTCGCCGCCGCACTCTGCGGGGCGGCAATTCTTGCCGTATTGCCTGATGTCGCGATGGCCCAGAAGGCCGCCGCCGGTGCCGGCCCGCTGGGTGAAGGCGCCATGTCGGGCCGGGTGATCCAGCTCGTCCTGCTGATGACGGTGCTGAGCCTCGCCCCCGGCATCCTGATGACGATCACCTCGTTCACCCGCATCATCGTCGCGCTGTCGCTGCTGCGCTCAGGCCTCGGCGTGCAGGGCGTGCCGCCGAACCCGGTGGTCATCAGCCTCGCGCTGTTCCTCTCGTTCTTCGTCATGGCGCCGACGTTCGACGCGGCCTGGAAGGACGGCATGGTTCCCTACAACCAGGGCCGCATCAACGAGACCCAGGCGCTGGAGCGCGCCAGCAAGCCGTTCCACACCTTCATGCTCAAGCAGGTCCGCGACGACGACGTGAAGCTGTTCGTCCGGCTCTCCGGCAAAGTCCCCGCCTCCCGCGCGGAACTGCCGATGACGACGCTGATGCCCGCTTTCATGATCTCCGAACTGCGCCGCGCCTTCGAGATCGGCTTCCTGCTGCTGCTGCCGTTCCTGGTGATCGACCTGGCCGTAGCCGCCGTGCTGATGGCCATGGGTATGATGATGTTACCGCCTGCAACGATCTCGCTGCCGATGAAGATCATCTTCTTCGTGCTGGTCGATGGCTGGGCGCTGATCGCCGGATCGCTGGTGAAGAGTTTCGGCGGGCCGGGGTAAAGCCAACTCCCCCAATCATTCGTCATTGCGAGGAGGCGAAGCCGACGCGGCAATCCAGAGTCGCGCAAGCCGCCCTGGATTGCTTCGCTACGCTCGCAATGACGAAAAGGAAAAGGGCGCGCCGGTCTATGACCGCCGCGCCCTTTCTTTATTCACGCACCGTAGCGCAGCGATCGGTCGTTCAGCCACGGCCCGAAGTCCGCGAAAGCGAGCGGCTCCAGAAACGACAGACCGTAGGCGCCCTCACCCACCCAGCGCACCGCCGCCTCGCACTCGCCCAGTCCGGGAACCAGGAGCCGGACGATGCTGTCGCGTACCAGGTGCACCTCTCCGACGAGACGCGCGCCGCCCTGCGAAAGGTCGATCAGGCGAACCTCGTGGCGCTGGTGCGCAGCCAGCAGTTCGGCGCAGCAATCGACGTCGAAACGCGGGCCGCGCGCAATGCCCTCGGGACCGATGCGGTTGGCGACATGGCTGAGCAGTTCGGCCACATGGATCGGCTCATCGAATTCCACGCCGATCCGGCCGTTCAGCGACCAGCGGACCCGGCCGCGCAGCACGTCCCCGGCCTTCAGGGTCACGGCGATCGCATCGTTCACCGCGAAGGCGCCGTGGACTTCGGCCATGAGGCCGTCATCGGAGATATTGCGGATGCGGCAGATCGTCTCGCCGGACAGGCTCGCCAGCTTGCCGATCAGCAGGATCGTGGTGACACGCGGCCCGCGCGGAATGCGCAGCTGCGGTTCCGCAAGGTTCGGCATGACGGACGATGTCAAAGGCATCGCGGCCCCTCCCTGTTCGATCAGACCGGCGAAGCCTGGGTGACGACCACCCGGCGCACGAGGTCCTTGCCGTAGACTTCCACGGCGGCGTCCATAACCACCCGGCGGAAAGCGTCGATCCCGGGGATCAGGCCATCCGGCCCGCTCGCCAGCGGCGTGCGATAGGTGCGCATGTTGACGGCGTTGAGCAGCAGCGGAAGCTGGTTCGTCACGTCCGCGGCCTGGCCCTTGGCGACTTCGACCTGGCACTCGAACGAGACATAGCCCGCAAGCCGCCCGTCCGGGAAGGTCAGCGGCGCGAGCATGGTGCCGGTCGGCACGAATTCGGTCTCGACCTTCACCGGGCCGAGGTCGGGCATCACCTGCGGCAGGAACTGCCGGGCCGCATAGGCGCCGCCGATGCCGACACCCGTGCCCACGATCAGCGCGGCAAGGCCGATCACGATGCGCTTTATCACGATAGTCTCCAGTTGGTGTCCATCACATCAGAACTTGAAGCTCGCATCGCGCGGGAGCGCGGAAGCTTCGGCCTTGACGACGATGGTGATGCGGCGGTTTTCGGGACGGTCCGGGCGGTCGGGATAGACCGGCTCGGTCCCTGCCTTGGCCACCACTTCGGAAAAGCGGTCGGCGGGCAGGCCCGAGGCGATCATCGCCGCGCGGGCAGAAAGCGCGCGCTGGGCCGAGAGATTCCAGTTGGCCTCGCTCTGGCCGCCGCTCGAATCGGTGTGCCCCTCGATCGCGACTTGCGCGCCGGTTCCGGACAGCTTGCGCGCAACCCGGCCGAGCAGGCCGCGGGCATAGTCGTTCAGTTCCGCCGTCGGTCCCTTGAACATCGAGCGATGGTTGCTGTCCATCAGATGGATGCGGAAGCCGTCGCGATCGGGCTGGACGTCGATATTGCGCTTGCCCTGGCTCGGGTCGACCGGCTGGTCGAGCGAGAGCTGCATTTCCTGCGCCATGACCCGCAGCGCCGCTTCCGGCACATCGGCGGTGCCGCCGCGCGCCGCGCCCTTGGTGCCGGCTTCAGCCGAAGGCTCGCCCACGGCCACGCTGTCGGCGGACTGGTTGCGGCGGCTGTGTCCGCCGAGGCCCGGCTGCGAGCCGGGCTTGGTGGTCAAAGTCGTGGCCGGGGAAGACCTGTCGGCATTGGGCGAGAAGTATTCCGCCAGCCCCTTCAACTGATCCTTGTCCGGATTGGCCAGGAGCCAGAGCAACATGAAGAAGGCCATCATCGCGGTCACGAAGTCGGCATAGGCCACCTTCCAGGCGCCGCCGTGATGGCCGCCATGCGCATGCTTCTTGACCTTGCGGATGACGATCGTGGGATGTTCGTCGTTACCCCGTGCCACGGTTCAGTCCTCAGTCCAGTGCGGCGCGAAGCCGGTCCTGCATGACGGTCAGGCGCACCTGGCCGATCGCCTCGCCGGGGCTCTGCCCGCCGGCCACGCGGTCGAGCAGCGCAGCGCTCTCGTCCACGTGCTGGGCGATCAGGTCGAAGGCCTGAAGCTGGTCGATATAGTCGAGGACGAAGCGCTCGTCGGTGACGAGCACACCGGCCAGTTGCTCCAGCAGCTCGCGGGCCACGCGCATCTCGCGGGCCAGGGCCTGCCAGAGCGGAGCCGCCGCACCTTCCGGGGTTCCCTCTGTTTCGATAGTCATGGCGTCACCCTGAATTTCTGGCCCCTGAATTTTCGGCCCCCGAATTTTGTTATGTGTTTCCGCCTGCCGTGCCATGGTCAGAACAGCTCCAGTTCGCCGGTCGGCTGAGCCACCGGCACAGGCTTTGGACGGACGACGGGCGGCAGCGGCTGGTCCTTCACCAGCGTCGCGCGCACCCGGCCCTCGTAGGGCATGAATTCCACCTTGCGCGCCTGCGTCCCGCCAAGGTCGCAGTGGTCGAGCGCTATGTTTTCCGTCTGCATGAACTTGCGCGCGAACTGCCCGTTCTTGGTGCCGATCCCGCCCAGTCCGGCGACGATGTTGGCACCGCCGTAGAGATGGCCGCGCAGCCGCGAACGCTGGGCGCCGCGCTGCATCAGGGCGTTGATCAGCAGTTCCATCGCATGGACGCCGTAGCGCTGCATGTCCGCCGGGTTCACCGGCGCGTCGGCGCCCGGCTCTCCCAGCAGGAAATGGTTCATGCCGCCCACCCGTGCGACCGGGTCCTGCAGGCAGGCCGCGACGCACGAGCCCAGCAGCGTCGAGATGACGACGCCGGGCTGGTGGACCACATGGTATTCACCCTGAACGATGGCGACGCGGCCCATGGCCTCAGACCAGCTCCCCGAAGACGCGCTCGATCTTTTCCTTGAGCGCGGCAGGCGCGAAAGGCTTCACGACATAGTTGTTCACGCCGAGGGCGGCGGCCTTCTGGACGATTTCCTTGTCGGCCGAACCGGTCAGCATGATGAACACGGTCTTGCCGATCACCGGGTCCTGACGCACCGCCTCCAGGAACTGGAGACCGTCCATGTCGGGCATGTTGTAGTCGGAGATGATGAGGTGCACGCGGTCGGCCTTGATCGCGGCAAGCGCCTCGACCGGGCCCGCCTTGTCGCGAATGTCCTTGAAACCCAGATCCTGTAGCGCGCGACGGATCATCGCGCGCATGGACGTCTGATCGTCGACCACCATTACTTTTATTGCAGACGCTGCCGGCATGAACCGCTCCATTTACCGCCGACACGCGCCGAGGATGGCCTCGGGCATGGCGGACAAACTGAATTCCTTTTCGACCGCGCCCGCCTCGAAGGCGGCGCGCGGCATTCCATAGACCACGCAGGTCTCGCGAGACTGGCCGAGCGTGCGGGCTCCGGCGTCGCGCATGGCCTTGAGGCCGATCGCGCCGTCCGAGCCCATCCCCGTGAGGATGACGCCCACGGCGCGCGAACCGAGCCGCGAAACCGAGCGGAACAGCACGTCCACCGAGGGACGGTGCCCGCTGACGGTATCGCCCGCGACCAGCTTGACCTGGCCGCTGGTGCCGCCGAGCAGCTCCATGTGCTGGCCGCCGCCGGGGGCGAGATAGACCGTGCCCCGGCGCAGATTCATGCCGTTCTGGGCTTCCACCACCTGCACCCGTGCGGCCTTGTCGAGCCGCGTGGCGAAGCTGCCGGTGAAGGCGGCGGGCATGTGCTGGACCACCATGACCGGCGGACAGTCCGGCGGCAGAGCGCCGATGATCGAGAACAGGGCTTCCACCCCGCCGGTCGAGGCGCCGACCGCGATGACGACGTCGCGCAAGCTCCCCTGCGCGGCATTGACCGGCGTCGGCGGGCTGGCGGTGCGGCGCACCGAGGAGCGCGCCGCGGCCTTGACGATCTTGCGCAGCAGTGCACCGTCCTGCGCGATCTCCAGCGGGTTGCCGGAGGGCTTGGCGATGCAGTCCACGGCGCCGAGACGCATGGCCTCGATGGTCGCCTCGGTCCCGCGCGCGGTCAGTGTCGAGCACATAACCACCGGCATGGGCCTGAGGCGCATGATTCGTTCGAGGAAGGACAGACCGTCCATCCCCGGCATTTCGATATCGAGCGTGACCACGTCGGGATTGAGCGACTTGATCATCTCGCGCGCGGCGTGCGGCTCGGGCGCCATGCCGACGACTTCGATCGCCGGGTCATGGCTGAGCAGCTTGTTCAGCAGCGCGCGCATCGCCGCGCTGTCGTCGACGATGAGGACGCGGGTCTTCTCGGGCGCCGGGTTCATGCCGAAGCTCCGTCGTTGCGCGCGTAGATCGTCTGGCCGACCGGCTTCATCAGCCGCGCGGCGGGGCCGATCAGGCGTTCGGAATGGCCGATGTAGAGCGTGCCGCCGGGCGCCAGCATCTCGACGAAGCGCGCCTCCAGCTCGGCCTTGGCGGTGTCGTCGAAATAGATCATCACGTTGCGGCAGAAGATCACGTCGTACTTGCGCCGCATCGGCCAGGGCTCGAACAGGTTGAGCACCCGCGCCGCGACCAGTTCGCGCAGCGGATCGACGATGACATGATCGCCGTTCGTCTCAGCCCGCATCCAGCGCCTGCGGTAGCTTTCCGGGATCGGCTCCACCGTCGCGGCCGAATAGCGCGCGTCGCGCACCGCCTGGACGACCGGCGGCGAGATGTCGGTGGCGAGCAGGCGCACGTCGCCCTGCTGCAGCCAGGCCGCGCTCGTCGGACCGTCGCCTGCCAGGCACATGGCGATCGAGTAGACTTCCTCGCCGCTCGAACAGCCCGCCGACCAGATGCGCACCTTCTCGCCCTTGCGCGCGCGGTCCTGCAACTTGGGCAGGACGTCGCGGCGCAAGTGGTCGAAGTGGTGGTTCTCGCGGAAGAAATGCGTGTGGTTGGTGGTCAGGGCGACCACCATCGCGTGGCGTTCCTCGGCATCGCGCTGGACCAGCGCAACGTAGTCCACGAAGCTGGACAGCCCATGCTCGCGCAGGCGACGGCTCAGCCGCGAGTGGACGAGCGTCATCTTGGCCTCGACCAGATGGATGCGCGCCTCTCGCTGCATGATCGCGGCGATGTCGCGGAACTGGGCGGAGCGCAGTTCGGCCGTGGCCCCCAGCGCTCCGCTCGTTCCTTCAGAGGAAGCCAGTACGCTCATTACGCGAAGTCCGGCACCTGGCGGGTGAGGCTCAGCGCGTCGAGGTCGAGCAGCAGGCACATGGCCTCGGCATTGGCGGCGTCATGGGTGCGGCGCTCGATCTTGACGAGACCGGCGATGGCGCCCTGCTCGTTGATCTCGACATCCGGCGCGGGCTGGATTTCGCTGCCCTGGATCACGACGATGTCCTGCACTTCGTCCACCAGGAAGCCGGCATGACGGCCGCCGATGGTGACGACGAGGATGCACGAGCGCGAATGCAGCTCGCTCGGCGCCCAGCCGAGACGCTCGGACAGGCCGACGACGGGAACGACCGAACCGCGCAGGTTGGTCACGCCCTTCACGTAAGGCGGCACGCTCGGCAGCGGCGTGGGTTCTTCCCACTCGCGGATCTCGATCAGCGAGCGCATGTCGATGCCGAACAGGCGGCTGCCCAGCGTGAAGGTGACGATCTTGCGTTCGTCGAGTTCGGTGTCTTCGGTGCTCATGCTGCCATTCCTTTCAGCGCATACTTGGACGAGCCGCCGGTCGCGACCAGGGCATCGATGTCGAGGATCAGCGCGATCGAGCCGTCGCCGAGGATGGTGGCGCCGCCGAGGCCGCGGATCGGGTGGAGGTTGTCCTCCAGGCTCTTGATCACGACTTCGCGGCGGTTATCGATCGTGTCGACCATCAGGCCGACGTGGCCCGCGGTCTCGCTCTCGACGATGATGACGAGCGAGTCCTCGGGCGCCCGCTGCGAGCGCATGCCGAACATCTCTCCGACGCGGCGCACCGAAAGGTACTGCCCGCGCAGTTCGATCACTTCGGACGTCGGCGAAGTCTCCTTCACCTGGCCCGGTTCGGGCTGCACGGTCTCGATCACGTTGGCGAGCGGCAGCACGAAGCGCTGGTCTCCCAGGCGCACGATCATGCCGTCGAGGATCGCCAGCGTCAGCGGCAGCGCCATCGTGAAGGTCGTGCCTTCGCCGGGGATCGAATTGATTTCCAGACGGCCGCCCAGCGCCTCGACGTTGGAGCGGACCACGTCCATGCCGACGCCGCGGCCGGAAATGTTCGAGATCGTCTCCGCGGTCGAGAAGCCCGGCGCGCAGATCAGGCCGTCGATCTCCTCGTCGGAAATCGCAGCATCGGCGGAGATGATGCCGCGCTCGATAGCCTTGGCGCGCACGCGTTCGCGGTTGATGCCGCGGCCGTCGTCGCGCACGCGCACGATGATGCGCGCGCCCTTCTGCTCGGCGGAGAGATGGATCGTGCCCTCGGCGGGCTTGCCGGCGGCGATGCGCTCTTCCGCGCTCTCGATGCCGTGGTCCACCGCATTGCGGATCATGTGGGTCAGCGGGTCGCCGATCTTCTCGATCACGCCCTTGTCCACTTCGGTCATCTCGCCGATGGTTTCGAGGATCACCTTCTTGCCGGTCTCGGCCGAAAGATCGCGCAGCATGCGGGGCACGCGCGAGAACGCCTGCTTGATCGGCTGCGCGCGCAGCGACATCACGTTGTCCTGGATCTGGCGCGTCAGGCGCGACAGTTCGGGAAGCTCGACGCGCTCCTGGTCGGCGGGCGAAAGCCGGTCGGACAGGATCGACCCCCGGATCACCAGTTCACCGACGAGGTTCAGCAGCTGATCGAGCTTGGACAGGTCGACGCGGATGGTCTGCGCCACTTCGACGCTGGCCTGTCGCGCTTCAGCCTTCGGCTTTTCGGGTGCAGCGGCAGCCGCCGCAGCGGGAGCGGCAACGACAGGTGCCGGTTCGACGGGCACGAGCGTCAGCAGCTCTTCGGGAGCCGGCAGCGGTTCGAACACGCCGAAACCGTCGAAGTCATCGATTGCAGGCACTGCGGGCGCTTCCGGCACGATCGCGACGATCACTTCCTCGCGATCGATCTCGATCAGCGAATCCGGCGCCACGAAGTCGAAGCAGTCGCGGATGTCCTGCTCGCCCACGGTGCCGGGCACGCGCAGGGTCCAGACGAAATAGCTGTCCTCGGGGTCGAGGTCGCGCAGGCCCGGAAGCGAGTCCATGTCGACGCCGGTCACGACCGCGCCCATGTCCTCCAGTTCGCGGATCACAAGCATCGGCTCGCCGCCGTTGCCCAGCGCGCCGCGCGACGGACCGAAACGAACGGTCCACCCGGCAGGCTCGGCCGGTTCGGCCGGAGCGAAGTCCTCAAGGTCGACCGCCACCGGCTCGAAGCCGAAGGGATCGAAGTCCTCGACCACGGCAGCGACCGGCGTGAAGCCGAATTCGTCCGCTTCCGCGACAGGTTCGGGAGCAGCCGCCGGAGCGGCCGCAGCCGCGCCCTTGCTTTCCAGCACCGCGTCGAGCTGCGCCAGCATCGTCGCGTCGGCGGGCGGCTCGGTGCCGCCCTGGGCCGCCGCGACATGGTCGGACAGGATGTCGAAAGCGCCCAGCAGGGTCTTGGTGACATCGGCGCTGGCCGGGATGCGGCCGCCGCGCACTTCGTCGAGCACGTTCTCGAAGCGGTGCGAGAAGGCCAGCAACGCGGCATGGCCGAACGCACCGGAACCGCCCTTGATCGAGTGGACCGCGCGGAACACGCCGGCGATCGTCTCGGAGGAAGCGTCGCCTTCAGCCATGGCCGAAAGACCGGCTTCGGCCACGGCAAGACCCTCGGTGCACTCTTCGAAGAAGATGCCCTGGATTTCGTCGAGTTCGTCGCTCACGGGCAGACGCGGCGGACGGCCGCTCCCAGCTTGGCGGCTTCGAAGGGCTTGGTGATCCAGCCGGTCGCGCCGGCTTCACGGGCGCGGGTCTTCTTCTCGTCCGAGAATTCGGTCGACAGCACCAGGATCGGCGTGCCGCGGAATTCGGGCACCGCGCGCACCGCCTCGATCAGTTCGAAGCCGTCCATCTTGGGCATGTTGATGTCGGTGATGAGCAGATCCGGCTTCACTTCGTGCATGCGCTCCAGGCCGTGCACGCCGTCATCGGCGGCTTCGACGCGGAAGCCCTGCGCGGCCAGCGAGGCCTTCAGCAACATCCGCATCGAGGCGGAGTCGTCGACGGTCAGGATGAGTTTGCTCACGACGGGAATTCCTCTTCAGAAAGGCCGACGGCTTCCGCCAGCCCGCAGGCCTGCACGCGCTCGACGAAGGCGGTGCTGGGATTGACGATTTCGTACTCGTGGTCGGCCTCGCGCGCTTCGGTGCGGGCGGCGACGAGCAGTTGCAGCACGGCCTGGCCGACCGTCTCGACCTGGCTGGCGTCGATCTGCATCGCCCCGTCGAAGTCGCAGGCCAGGACCATGCGAACGCGCAGGTCTTCCGCGGTCACGGTCGTGCCATGGATCGGCAGGTGCAGCGAACGGTCTTCGGGAAGGGCGGTTTCCGGCGCCATCTCTTCGGGCTGCACGGGTTCAGGCGGGTTTGGCATTGAGCTGATCCTTCACTTCGTCGAGCGCGGTCTCGAGCTGCGTGAACGAGGGGGCATAGGGCGACGGCGTCATGCGGCGCGCCAGTTCGATGGCCACTTCGGTCGGCTGCCCCTGCGCGTGACCGACGATCGCGGTCTTGACGATGAGGTAGGGCTTGAAGTCGGAGTCGATGATCTGCTGCAGCTTCTGCGCGATCGGGCCGACCAGGCAGTAGGCCAGCAGCACGCCCAGGAACGTACCGACCAGAGCACCGCCGATCATCGCGCCGAGGATCTCGGTGGGCTGATCGATCGAGCTCATGGTCTTGATCACGCCGAGAACGGCGGCGACGATGCCCAGTGCGGGCAGGCCGTCGGCCATCATCTGGAGCGCGAGCTGCGGCGCCATTTCCTCGGCATGGTGGCGCTCGATATCGCCTTCCATGGCCTCGGCCAGCTGGTGCGGGTCCTCGAAGTTCACGGTCATCATCCGCAAGTAGTCGCAGGTGAATTCGACCAGACCCTGGTCTTCCAGCAGGCGCGGGTAGCGCGTGAAGATGGGGCTTTCCTCGGGGGCGTCGAGATGCTTCTCGATCGAGTTCGCGCCTTCCTTGCGGAAAGTGGCGAGCAGGGTGAAGAGCAGCGCCAGCAGGTCGCGAAAATCGACCTCGGTCCAGCGACCGCCCTTGAAGACGCGCTGAATCCCGCCCCAGGTCTTCTTGACCGTGGTCATCGAGTTGCCGAGGATGAACGCCCCTACCGCGGCGCCGGCGATCGCCAGCATTTCGTGTGGGAGGGCATGGGCGATGACCATTATGTTACCGCCCGACATCAGGAAGCTGCCGAAGACGCACAGCAGGATGACGACAAGGCCGATGGCGTTGAGCATGAAGAAGATCCGCGATTGATGGCCGCAAAAGGTTAGCGGGCCGAAGCCCTGCGTTAGTTATAGGATGCTTGGGGCGGAGCCGGTGCCGGACGATGGATTTTCCGTGACGGTCTTCTGTCGGTCATCGCAAAGCGCGACCCCCGCGACCGCTCCGGCTGTTTCCATCCTATAAGAGAGGCGGACGTCCTTGCTGGAGCCATCATGTCACTCAATGCCTATCAACGCGTGCAACAGATCGCCGCGACTCCCCGCCGGAACGAATATCGGCTGATGAGCCAGATCACCGGCGAAATGATCGCCGCGCGCGATGCCGGTCTGCGCGGCGCCCAGCTGGCGCCGGCCCTCCATCGCAACCGCCTGGCCTGGTCCACGTTTTCCTCGATGTGCGCAACGCAGGGCAATCAGTTGCCTGACGACTTGCGTGCCAGGATCATTTCGATCGGAATGTGGGTGGATAAGTACACGTCCGAGGTCATTACCGGACATGATACGATCGACGACTTGATAGTCGTAAATCGCGCGATTATCGAAGGACTTGCCAACGAGAATGCAAGCAGCAACTAAGGGAAATCCCTTAGAGTGCGGCAAAAGCTTTTTTATAAAGTATTATCAGACGTTTATCATCGTTCGCGGAAAATGCGCGGATCGCTGTCCGGCACGTCTATTTACAAACATGGACAAAGGTCTAATGGCCCCGTCGCCTTGAAGCTATAAAAGCTAGGCGCAAGAAGCGGGTCGGAATGCAGGAACTGAATCCACCGCCGCAGCGCTTGGGCGGGCCGCTTCCCGGCAGGGTTGACCCGGCCGTTCCAGCCCTCGTCGCCGCGGCGTGCCTTGTCTGCGCTATCGTTCTGTGCGGATGGTTTCTGGACATGCCCCGGCTTGCCGGCGGCGGCAGTTCCCTATTGCTGATGCAGCCGCTCACCGCCCTTTGCTGCGCCGCCATCGGCGCGGGCGTGTTGCTGGCCGGATCGCCGGGCTGGCCGACCTACCGCGCCGCACGCTGGATGCTTGCACTGCCGCTGCTGATCGGCCTCTGCGGCCTCGTCGAACAGGTTTCCGGCCGTTCGCTCGGGATCGACCTGCTGCTGTGGCCACGCGCCATCCTTGACCTGCCACGATCGGACACCGCTCGCCCCAGCGTCTTTCCGGCTGTCGGGATCGTGCTACTGTCCATCGCCGTATTCGCGGTAGGCTCGGGCCGCCGCCTGCTCCGTCGCCTTACCGTTCCCTGCGCCTGCGTGGCCTTCGCGACTGCGGCCATATCCGGGACGCTCGCCCCGCTTGGGATCAGCACGCCCGCACCGCAGAGACACCATGCGCTGATGTCCGTGCCCTCGGCCCTTGCCATCTGCCTCCTTGCGCTGGCCATCATCGCGCTGCGGCGGCAATATGCCTGGCCCCGCAAGGCGGAATCCGGCTTCGGATCCGGCACGATCCAGACCTGCCTCACGGTCTGCGTAGCTGTGCCGGTCGTGTCCGCGATCGCGCACTTCAAGGCTGTCCATTCGGGCATCGCCTCTCCTGAGATGATCGAGATCGTCCAGACGGCAGCGCAAGTCGCGCTGTCCTGCGGGCTTATCGCCTGGGCCTGGATGCGTATTGCAAGAGAGAGCAGCGCCCGCCGCGCGGTTGATGTCGCGCTGGACGCCGCCCCGGTCTCGATCACCGACGCTCAAGGCCATATCCTGCGCTGGACGGCCGGCTGCGAGCGGCTCTACGGCTGGTCCGCGCAGCAGGCGTACGGCCGCCTCCAGCAAACGCTGGTCGGCACGCCGGCGCTGCCCGAAGACGGGATCAAGGCCCTCCTGGACGGCCGCCGACGCGAATGCGAAGTGACGACCCGCCACCGGGACGGAACCGAGATGCGCGTGCTCCACAGCTGCCAGGCGGTCCAGCCCCGCCCCGACATCGCCCCGATGGTGGTCCATTCGATGACCGACATCACCGCGCGCAAGCAGGCCGAGAAGGCCCTGCTTGCCAGCGATGCCCGCCTCTCGCTGGCGATCGACCTGCACGAACTGGGCATCTTCGAATGGTCGTCCGCGTCCGACCGGTTCGTGTTCCACGGCCATGCCGAACGCCTGTTCCGCGTCCAACCCGGCAGCTTCCAGGGCGGCATCAAGGACTGGTTCCAGCACTTGCGCGACACCTTCGGGACCACGTTCGAAGTGCCCGAGGCACCGAATACATGGCATCCCGAAAGCCAGACGTTCCGGCTGATCCCTCTCCAGTCCGCGACGCGATCCGTCGTCGAGGGCACCGCCCATATCCACCGCGTCCCCGGCACCGACGACGTCTCGGTCATCGGCATCGTCATGGACGCGACCCAGCGCGAGCAGCATGCGGAACTGCTGAAGTCCCGCGATTCCGAGCTTCGCTCGATCCTGGAAACCGTTCCCGAGGCGATGATCACCATCGACCAGCGCTGCCACATCCGCTCGTTCTCGGCCACGGCGGAGACATTGTTCGGCTACCGCGCAGAGGAAGTGCTGGGCAAGGACGTGCGGATGCTTCTGCCACGATACGTCCGCCCCTCCCCGGACCCGAAGTCATCCGGCAGCGGCCCCTCGACCGATACCCATATCACCGCCGGTCTCGACCGCAACGGCAACGAACTGCCGGTGGAAATCGCCATCGGTGCCGCGAACATTGGAAACGAGCGGATCGCCATCGCCTTCGTGCGCAACATGCGCGAGCAGCTGGCCACCCAGGCGCGCATGGCCGAGCTGCGCGAACAGTTCCTTCACGCCTCCCGCGTCAGCGCCATGGGCGAGATGGGCGCCGGTCTCGCGCACGAGCTCAATCAGCCGCTGACCGCCACCGCCAATCTTCTCGGCGCCATGGATCTCGTGATGGCGCGGGAAAACGGATCCGAACAACTGCGCCGCATGCTCGATCTCGCCCGGCAGGAAGTCCTCCGCGCCGGGGCGATCATCCGCCGTATGCGCGCGTTTGTTTCCAAGGGCGAACTCGAGATCCGGGCCGAGCCGCTGGACGACGTGATCGCCGAAACCCTGCAACTGGCCCGCTCGCGCAGCCGCGCTCCCGGCGTACGGCTGCATTATTGTCCGGGGATCGCATCACCTTCGGTCCTTGCCGATCGCATTCAAATACAGCAGGTGTTGGTTAACATCCTCAACAACGCCTTCGACGCACTCGGGGGCCTCAACGACAGGCAGCCGGAAATCACCATCTCGACCCGCCAGACGAATGACGATCACGTCACGGTCCGCGTGCTCGACAACGGTCCGGGGCTGCCCGATGCGATTCTCGGCAAACACTTCGAGGCCTTTACCTCGACCAAGCCCAATGGCATGGGGCTCGGCCTATCGATCAGCCGTCGTATCGTAGAAGCGCATGGCGGGCGCTTTTCGATGCACAATCCTTCCGAAGGAGGCGCTGCAATCGAGTTCACACTTCCCGCTTACACCGACCTGGAGCAGAAGGCCGGATGACTTCCCGACGCATCTACATTGTCGACGACGACCTGGCCGTTCGCACTTCGCTCGAATATCTGCTGGCGATGATCGGAGACAGCAGGATCACCTGCTTCGATTCCGGCGACACCTTCCTGGAAGCGGCCTCGCTGCTGGAACCCGGCTGCCTGCTGCTGGACCTGCACATGCCGGGTACTTCGGGCCTCCAGGTCCTGAGTACGGTAGGCGGGCGGCCGACGCGCTTCGTGCCGATCGTGCTTACCGGAGAAGGCGACGTTTCCGTGGCGGTCCAGGCCATGAAGCTGGGCGCGGTCGATTTCATCGAGAAGCCCTGCGACCATCACAAGCTGATGAGCGCGGTGGAATCAGCCTTCCTGCAACAGGCCGTCTCGACGGCGGAGGAGCGCCGCAAGGAGAAGGCCGTCTCGCTGCTCGAACAGCTCTCCCCGCGCGAACTGGATGTGCTCAAGGGGCTGATCGACGGTCAATCGAACAAGATCATCGCCCATGCGCTCGACATCAGCCCGCGCACGGTGGAAATCTATCGCGCCAAGCTGATGGAAAAGCTCCAGGTCCGCAGCCTGTCCGAAGTGCTGCGCATCGCCTTCGCGGCGGGACTGGTGCCGATGGACTGACCCGCCCGGCTGGGAAGCAGCCAGGCGGGCAGGACCTGATCTAGAAGTCGAAGTACAGGTCGATGTAGCCGTACTTCGTGTCGCCGGTCTGCGGCGCGTTGGGTGCGTCCTTGAGGAAGTGCCCCTTGGCCAGGTAGGCCACGCCGGTATCCACGCGCAGCACTTCGGGAATGAGCATGCGGCGGTAGCGCGCCTCGAACTGGTTCCCGGCGAAGCTGCCGCTGCGGCCGGAAGCATCCCGCACGCCGGTGCTGGAGAAACTGTCGGTCTTCGAATCCAGCCAGAGCGTCCGGTACATCACCATCACGTCGGACTTCCCGTTCGGCTTGACCTCCAGCCGTGCGCCGCCCGAAATGGTGTTGAAGCGACCGATCGCGCCGTACAGTCCGGTCGGTCCGAAATCGAAGCGACGGGCACCGAACAGGGTGTCGAACCGGTTATAGGTTCCGGCCTTGGCGCGGTCGCCGCTGGCCATGTCGAAGTCCAGCGAGAGGCGCGGTTGCCAGCCTCCGGTAAAGGTACGTCCCGCTTCGGCGTGAATCAGGTAGGCCGACACGTCGAGGTCGGTCCTGTCCGACGGCGCCGTGGTGGCTCGCGTGCGCCCGAACTGGTAGGCCCCTTCGACGTCGTAATCCAGACGGCCGGCCTTCGGAGCACGAAACGCCCGCAGCCCCGGCGTGAAGATGTGGCGATTGCGGGTCGGCCGGTCCGCACTGTCGCGCTCGGCAAGACCATAGCCGTAGAGTTCCAGCGAGCCGCCGAAGACACGGGCCTTGGTGAGCGAGGCACCGAAGAACTGGAGATCGCTGGTCTCGGTATCCCAGCGAACGGAATTGTCGTGGATACCCTCGATATCGTCGGGCAGGCGGATATGCGGCATCGCCCAGAGCAGGGTCAGCTGGTCGCCCGCCCGGCTCTTCCACTGGGCATTGACGCCGGTGAAGGCATTGGTCGAATTGCGGAAAGCCTGCCGCGCGACGAGGCGGCGCGAGCCGAGGTTCATCGTGAAGCGCCCCGCCGTCAGCCGCGCTTTCGTGCCCCCGGACAGGGGAATATCCACGCCGACATAGGCCTGGACCATTTCGAGGGCATCGACTTCGCCGGTCCCGGCGGAGGAATTCGACTTCTCCCCATAGGCTCGGGCGTCCCAGAGTTCGCCGCCGACCCGCCAGGGGCCGCCGTCATATTCCACCTGCAGGGTCGTCTTCAGCGAGAACATCGCGTCGTCCTCTGCGACCCGCGGCCGGAACTGTCCATCGATCCCCTCGACGCGGCTGCGAACTTCGCCTTTGATCGTAAGCCCTTCCGGCGTGCCCAGCGCCGTTTCGAGCATACCCGCCGCATGCGCCTCGCCGCCGTGCCCGGCCACCAGCAGGCTGCCGCCAAGCATACCCATGAGCGTCCGGATCCGCGCGGATCGTATATAGAAAATCCGGCCCTGACGGACCGGATCGACGAGGCTGGAATGCATCGAAATCTCCCTTGGTTGCGGCTCATTATAGGAGAGCATCGGAGCCGCTAACCGTCCGGGAGAGAGTTATATCATCAGGGCCGTCGAATTTTTATCACCCTTTCGAAGGAACCCGGAAAAGAGGCCGAGCAGGTTTCCCGCACCTGCCCGGTCGCTGCCGCAAATCCCTCAATGCGCCGCGACCGGCGCCAGCATCGCCTCGCGGTACTCCGCCATCATCGTGAAGCGCGGATCGGCTCCGGCAAGGTCGCTCATGGTCTTGGCGGCACGCTTGGCGATCTGCCGGACGCGTTCCTTGGCAACGCTGCTCTCATCGTCGGCCACTTCGAGCGCGGCGATCTCGAAGAGGCGCCCTTCCACGACCTTGCGGTTGTGTTCGAGGCGTTCTTCCAGTTCGGCCAGTTCGACCGGATCGAGCGCGGCCTTGCCGCTACGCCAGACCGAACGGCGGGCACCGGCCTCGGCGCGCGGCGCCTTCTTCGGCTGGGCCTTGCGGCGGATACGCTCGACGCCGATGTTGCGCAGATGCTCGACATAGCTGTCGGTAAGCGAGGCCATGGCCTGCCGCGCGAGATAGTCCGACGCTGCGGATTCCGTGCGTTCCAGGGCATCCTCGTCCTCGATCGAGGCGACGATCGACTGACCTTCCCCGTCCTCGCCGACGCCGATGGCATCGAGCGACACGGTGACTGCCTCGACCTTCTTGGCGGAAGGACGCTGGTCGGTCATGAGGCGGAAGCGCAGGCTCTGAAGCTCGCCGCGGATCTGCCAGTTCACGAAAGTGGTGAACTGCGCCTTCTCCGGATCGTAGGCCTGGATCGCGCGGTGAACGGCGATCGCGCAGACCTGCTCGGCATCGTCCCAATGCGCGACGAGGCCGTACTGGCGAATGAAGTGACGGATACGCGGCGCGATCAGCTTGATGATCTGCGCGAAGGCGCGATCCACGATCGCACGCTGGCGTGCCGACTGTGCCTGGCCCTCGGCCGGCATGTTCGCGCTGACGGTTGCTACCGCCGATTCCAGAGCGATGGTGATCTTCGACATGATAACCCCTGGTCAGAGTGGAGCCGCAGGGCGCCCATCGCCGCTGCTCCGCTTCAACGAGATCCGTTGTCTCGCGAATATCTGAATGGAAGGTTAATCCTATAAGTCAGTTTCCTATATTTCCTATGATAAATTTCGTTTTGTCGGAAAATAGGGGCATTTCGCCCGGCTTCTATCCGGTGAAACGATCCGGCCGGATGTTCCGACCGACATAATCGAGCAGCCAGGAACGGTGTGCGGCAACCGCACTTCCCGCCATCTCGATGCGGCGATTCGCACTCGCGGAGCCGACCTGGGCATTGAGCAGCGTGCGCGCGCGCTCGGGCGAGAGTCCGCCCTTCAGGAAACGTACCGCATCGCCGAGCCCGAGATGGTGTCCGAGATAGGCCGCCTGGGCCTGTTCGACGACGCCACCGCCGATGCGCACGCCCGATCCGCGCAGGGAATCGAGATTGGTCCGCGCATAGTCGGCAATCGTCTCGATCGAGGCCTGCGGGTCATAGCGGAGTGCCAGCAGCGCGCCGCGGCTCTCGCCGCGTACATGGCCGCGCGCATTGAGCCAGCCATTGGCCTGCGCGAAAGCGTGGAGCCAGGTGCCCTCACGCTCCGCCTGACCTTCCCAGGTCTTGTTGAGGAACTGGCCGATCCCGGCTGCACTGGAGCGCGGATTGCGCGAATAGGGCAGCCAGCGCCCGTCCGAACCCTTGGCGGCCTCGGCGTTGACGATCGTGGCGAGCGCCGCCGCCGGAATGCCGGTGCGCGATGCCGCCGATCCGAGAATGCCCGCATAGCGCGCATTGGGACCGCCCTGCATCGACAGCGCTCCTGCCGAACCGTCACGCGGATTTTCACCGCTGCCCTCGTTGCCCTGCTGCCGGGCAAAACGCTCCCAGACGCCTTCCTGCGACGTGCAGGACGGGTTCGCCGGCTGTCTCGGGAAAGGCTGCTCAGGTGCGACGGGTTGGCCGGAGGCCGCTTTCGTCCGTTCGTCCAGCAGCGCCAGCAGGCCGTCGAGACCCAAGGGGTCGGAACGCTTGTCGACCAGCCCCCCGGCCTGCTTCTCATCCTCGCCGCCCAGCGCCGCGCGCCAGAGACGACCAGAGAGTTCGCTGCGGGCCTGGGTATAGATCAGCTGCGCCTTCTGCGCCGGGGTCAGCCCCTGGAGGCTCCCCGCCTGAGCAGCGAGGCCCTGAGCACCGAGGCCCTGCGCACTCATGCCCTCGATCATCACGAATCCTCACGGCGCATCGTGCGCCGCGCCTTGATGAAGGACATGGCCGCGAAATCGTCGATCCCCGCCTGCTCGGCATTGGCGATCACGCGCTCGGCGTCCTGCCGATAGCCGTCGGCCGCCGTCTCGATGGCGCGGAACGTGCCGTAGGCATCGACCGCCATGTCGCGCAGTTCGTCGAGCCGCGCCTTCAGCAAGACCTGACGGGCGGTCAACTGGTGCCGCTCGTGCCGCATGCGTTGAAGATAGGCGTGGGAGCAGACCGCAAAGTCGCCCGCCGCGAGATCGGCCTCGCGGGTGATCGATTTGGAAACCCGGTCGCGCGCCTTTTCGACTTCGCCCAGAACGCCGGAATGCGTGCTGATCGCGGCGCTCATCTCGTCGATCTCGCGCTGCTGCACGCGCAGCGCGGCGTCATACGGCGTCTTCATCCGGGACCTCCATCAGTGCCGCCAGCGCCGCGAAACTTTCCTCGGCGTAGCCGCGATCCTGCTTGCCCTGCTTGAGCAGTTCCTCGATCCGCGGCGCAAGCGCCACCGCGCGGTCGACTTCGGCGCTCGAACCGGCGCGATAGGCACCGAGACGGACCATTTCCTCCATGTCCTTGTACGTCGCCATCTCGCGCCGCGCCGCGAGGCGGACGTGGTTTTCCGCCTCGCCCAGACAGTGTGGCAGGGTGCGCGAGACCGACTTGAGCACGTCGATCGCCGGATAACGGCCGCGCTCGGCGATCTGGCGGGTGATGACGATATGCCCGTCGAGAATGCCGCGCACGGCGTCCGCCACTGGCTCGTTGTGATCGTCGCCATCGACGAGAACCGTGAACAGCCCGGTGATCGCGCCCTGTCCGGGAAGCCCCGGCCCGGCGCGTTCCAGCAGGCGCGGCAGTTCCGCGAAGACGGTGGGCGTATAGCCCTTGGTCGCGGGCGGCTCGCCGCTGGCGAGACCGATCTCGCGCTGCGCCATGGCGAAGCGGGTGACCGAGTCCATCAGGCAGAGCACGTTGAGGCCCTGGTCGCGGAAGTGCTCGGCGACGGTGAGCGTGGTCCAGGCGGCCTGGCGGCGCATCAGCGCAGGCTCGTCCGACGTGGCGACGACGACGACGCTGCGGGCGAGGCCCTCATCGCCGAGATCGTCCTGGACGAACTCCTGAACTTCGCGGCCACGCTCGCCGATCAGGCCGATCACCGCGACGTCGCATTCGGTCCAGCGCGCCAGCATCGACAGCAGCACCGACTTGCCGACACCCGATCCCGCGAAGAGGCCGAGACGCTGGCCGCGGCACAGCGGCGCGAACAGATCGAGCGCGCGAACGCCGGTGGAAAGCCGAGACCCCACGCGCGCCCGCGCCGAAGCGGGCGGCGGCGAGGCCTTGATCTTGCGCAGCATCGCGCCCTGTTCGAGCGGTCCCTTGCCGTCGACCGGACGACCGAGCCCATCGACCATGCGGCCGAGCCAGCCGCTCGAAGGCCGCAAGGCGAACTGGCTGGCGGAAAGATTTGCGCGCGATCCCGAGGCGATGCCCTGCGGCTCGCTGAACGGCATGCAATGGGCGATGCCCCGGTCCAGCCCGGTCACTTCCGCCTCGACCTGGCCGGTCGGCGAATTGAGCGTGACGCGCGAGCCGATCTGGGCCGCACCGGAAAGCCCTTCGACCTCGATCAGCGCACCGCGCACGGCCACGACCCGGCCATAGCGCTGGTCTGGCGTGAGCAGGCGAAGACCTGCGGCAGCGGCGGCGAGACTGGCCATGACGCGCCTTTCCCGATCAGGCAGCCGGCGCGGTTTCGGCGGCGGCTTCCAAGGCCTGAACGGGCATTGCAACCGACTGTTCGAGACGCGAAAGCGCATCGGACTCGTAACCGATCAGCCAGCGGCAATCGGCCAGGGCGTGATAGAACTGGCCGGTCGCGACTTTCTGCGCAAAGCGGATGCAGACCGCCTTGGCTTCCGCCGTTTCCAGCGCCGTCATCAGGAGTTCCAGCCGCGCGAGCAGCACCTGCTGGTGCCGCGCGAGGTCGGCTGGATCGATATAGGCCATCATGCAGGCGAAGTAGAGCTGGCGCGCCGGAGAAGTCGCTTCCTCCGGCTTCATTACGTCGCGTCCGCGCAGGATGGTGGCCTCATTCTCGACCACCAGATCGGTGCGGCCGACAGCGCGCAGGACCGCGCCGTTCACGATCACCGGTTCCCCATTGCGAAGCGAAATGCGAAGAGTCATGTCAAATTTGCCCCCGTGACATCTGCTTCATTTATAGGATGACAGAGTCAAGCGCGGACTGCGCGGCCAGAAATTTTATGTCTTCGCGAACGGGCGGCGCGGCATTCTTCCTACAATGCCTCTGTTCGGTGGCCGGTACGCCATACCTTGCCGGCCGACACGCACAGGAGAATGAAATGAGCCTTTATTCAGCTCTTTACGCCGGCGTTTCCGGTCTCGGCGCGCAGGCGAGCGCCATGGCTACGGTCGCGGACAACATCACCAACGTCAACACCGTCGGCTATAAAGGCGTTTCCGCCCAGTTCCAGACACTCGTCACCGACGGCAAGATGAAGAGCAGCTATTCGGCCGGTGGCGTCACCGCCGCGCCCAAGGCGCTCATATCGAAGCAGGGCCTGCTCCAGGCTTCCAGCAGCCTGACCGACATCGGCATCGACGGCGCCGGCTTCTTCGTCGTGCGTTCCAGCGCCGACACCAGCGGCCAGATCGCCTATACCCGCGCCGGTTCGTTCACGCCGGATGCCGACGGCTACCTGCGCAACACCGCCGGCTACTACCTGACCGGCTGGCCGCTCGACGCAAACGGCAACTACACCAACAACGGCAGCTTCAATTCGCTTGAGCCGATCAAGCCGAACTCGCTGACCGGCGCCGCGCAGGCGACCACCAAGATCGCGATGCGTACCAACCTCGATTCCACGGCCACAGAACTGGCCGGCGGCAGCGCCGGCTATGTAACTGGCTCGCTGGCTGACGGCACGGTGAAAAGCCAGTTCTCGCGCCCGATGGAAGTCTATGACGCACAGGGCACCTCGCACAGCCTGACGTTCAACTTCGTCAAGACCGGCCCCAACGAGTGGGTCGCCGAAATCTCCGGCACGCCGGGTGAGATCACCAGCTCGAACGGCACCGCGATCACCGACGGCGTGCTCGCCAGCGGCGTGGTGAAGTTCAACGCCGACGGCAGCCTCGACCTTGCCGGTTCGGACCCGTCGCTCTTCGCCGATCTCAACATCGGCTGGGCCAACGGCGCCGGCTCGTCGCCGATCTCGCTCGGCCTCGGCACCAATGGCGGGCTTGACGGCCTGACCCAGTTCGGCAGCGATTCCGCCATGCTTTCGTCGAGTGTCAACGGCGGCGTACTCGGCACCGTAGCCTCGGTGGAAATCTCGGACACCGGCGTCGTCAGCGCCGTGTTCGACGACGGCACCACCCGCGCGATCTACCAGCTGCCGATCGCCACCTTCCAGAACCCGGACGGCCTGACCCGCATCAGCGGCAATGCCTACACCGCCTCGGCCACCTCGGGCAACGTCGCGATCAACCAGCCCGGTGCGCTGGGTGGCGGCTCGATCTCGGCTGGCGTCCTGGAAGCCTCGAACGTCGATCTGGCGTCCGAGTTCTCGAACATGATCCTCTTCCAGCGCGCCTACAGCGCCTCGTCGAAGATCATCACGACCGTCGACGACATGCTCCAGGAAGTCAGCAACCTGAAGCGCTGATCTCGGCACTTTCCCCGAAGACCTTCCCTTTCCCGACGCTATATTCAGGAAGACCAGAACCGTGTCCCTCAACCAGATACTCAATTCCGCAATGTCCGGCCTCTCGGCCTCTCAGTCCGGAATGGCGACGGTTTCCAACAATATCGCGAACGTCAACACGGTGGGCTATGCCCGCCAGAAGCCGACGATCACCACCGGGGTCGCGGGGGGGAAGGTCAACGGGGTCGTCGTCGGCGAGCCCTCGCGCGTGGCGGACAAGTTCCTGGAGAACGCCGTCTACCAGCGCGCGGGCAATGCCGGCCAGACCGAAGCGGTCTCGAACTATCTCGACCGCCTGCAATCGCTGCTCGGCTCCACCGATTCCAGCTCCGGCATCGCTGCGCGGCTGACGGCCATTTCCACCTCGGTCTCGCAGATCGCCAGCCTCCAGGGTTCGGCACAGTCGATCGCCTTGTTCACCGGCAATGTGTCCGACACGATCGACGGGATCAACCAGCTCCAGAAGGACGTCTCCAACCTCCAGGCCGACGTCGAGAGCGAAGTCTCCGACACCGTCGACCGGACCAACGTCCTCCTCAAGAAGATTCACGACCTGAACAGCGAGGTCGCCCGCCTCCAGGGACTGGGCAAGAGCGTGTCCGGCCCCGCCGACGAGCGCATGTCCGCGCTCGCGGAACTGAGCGGGCTTATCGACGTGACCGTGCGCGAGCAGAGCGACGGCCGCGTGACCATCGATACGGCCTCCGGTCAGGTCCTGCTCGACAAGCGCCTGCGCCAGCTCAGCTATCCCTCGGGAGCCGCCGCTTCGCAGGCGACCTATCCCGCCATCGACATCCGCTTCGCCTCCGACAATGGAGTCATGGGCGCCTCGACCGGCGAGAAGATCGATTCCACTGCGGTCGGCGGCAAGCTCGGGGGCCTGCTCGACATCCGCGACCGCGCTCTCCCCAATTTCTCGGAGCAGCTCGGCCAGCTTTTCAGCGGACTTGCCGAAACGCTGAACAAGGTTTCCAACGAGGGCACCACCCTGCCCCCGCCCCAGAGCCTGACCGGCGAAAAGAACGGCCTGACCGGCGCCGACCGCCTGGGCTTCACCGGCAAGGCGACTTTTGCCGTCGTCGCCAAGGACGGTACGCTGGTTTCCAAGGCCACGATCGATTTCGACGCCCTCGGCCCCACCGCAACGGTTGACGACGCTATCGCCGCGATCAACGCGGGTCTTGCGCCCGATGCGTCCGCCAGCTTCACCAATGGCGTACTCTCGATCGACGCAGCCTCCAACGCGAACGGCATCGCCATCGCCCAGGACCCGGATACGCCCAGCGACCGCGCAGGCGTGGGCTTCTCGCAGTTCTTCGGCCTCAACAACCTGATCCGCTCGGACACCAGTGCGCTGGCGCCTTCGGGTTTCACCGCCAGCGATCCCCACGGCTTCGGCATCGGGGAAACCGCCCAGATCGTCCTGCGCGATCCCACCGGCAAAGTGCTGACCCAGTATACGCTCACCGGTTCGACCGGCTCGACCTGGGGCGACCTGGTCAGCGAACTCAACGCCAGCCCGCTTTCTGCCTATGGCAACTTCGAACTGGACGACAAGGGCCGCATCCAGTTCAACAGCAATTCCGCCAGCGCCGGATCGACCATCTCGATCCCCTCGGATTCGACCAATCGTTCCGGCACCGGCCTGTCCTTCTCCGCGCTGTCGGGCCTGACCGGCGCGGCCAGCGGTCTCAGCTCCGCCGAAGTGCCGCCCAGCCTTCTGGCAGACCCCACGAAGCTGCCCCTGGCCCAACTCCAGCTCGATGTCGCGGTAGGCGGCAAGGCGATCGGTTCGGGCGACATCCGCAACGTATCGGGCTTCGTCGACGCGCTCGCGGGTGCAGTCGATTTCGGCAAGGACGGCAGTTCGACGATCGGCACTTTCGCCAACCGCCTGCTTGGCAGCGCCGGTTCGCAAGCCTCGCTGGCCAAGACCAACTATGCCGATGCCGCCTCGCGACTGGGCGATGCGGTGGACCGCCGCGACTCCTTCTCCGGCGTCAACGTCGACGAGGAACTCGCGCAGATGGTGGTTCTGCAGAACAGCTATTCGGCCGCGGCGCGCGTCATGACCACGGCATCGGACATGTACGACACCCTGCTCGGCATGATCCGCTAATTTCACGAACGAGGACCAGACGATGACCCGCGTAGCGACCATCCCCCTTCAGCGCACGCTTGCCAGCGCCATCTCGCGCTCGCAGGAGAGCCTGGGAACCAGCCAGCTTCAACTGACCACCGGCAAGAAGGCCACCGACTATGCCGGGCTCGGCCTCGACGCCGTGCGTACTCTTTCGGCCCGCTCCATGCTGTCCCAGCAGCAGGCCTACAAGACCAACGCCGGCCGCGTCTCGACCACGCTGTCGCTCTACGACGCCCATCTCAACCAGATCGATTCCTCGCTCTCCGACCTGAGCAAGCAGTTGCTCGACGCGATCGGCACCGGCGATTCGCCCGGCCTCCAGGCCGCGATCGAAAGCGCCTTCGGAGACGTCCGCACCGCGCTCAACTCTGCAGAAGGCGGCGTTCCGCTCTTTGCCGGGTCGCAGACATCCAGCACGCCTTTCGTGCCAAAGACGCTTCAGGACACCGTCGGCCTTGATGCCGCCGATGCCTTCACCAATGACAGCGTTCACCAGTCCACCCGTGTCGGCGAAAACATCGATCTCGAATATGGCATCGGTGCCAGCGAAGTCGCCACCAACCTCATCCCCGCCTTCCGCACGCTCGCCGAGGCAGGTCCGTTCGGCGATAAGCTGACGGACGTGCAGAAGCAGGCCATTACCGACGCGCTGTCCCAGCTCGACGTCGGCCTCAAGGACGTGCGCACGGTCAATGCCACCAACGGCCGCAACCAGAACAAGGTCGATAACCTGACCGACCGCGCCGACGACCGCATCGACCTGTTCAAGGAACTGATCGGCTCGGTGGAAGACGCCGATCTCGGCCAAGTCGCCATCGACATCACCCAGCGCCAGACCATTCTCGAAGCGAGCTATTCGGTCTTCGCGCAGCTCAACTCGATGTCGCTGGCCCAGTTCCTGAAGTAAGCTGCGTATATCCCTACAAGAGAAAGGGCGCCGGGATTTCGATCCCGGCGCCCTTTCTTTTTGTCCTCTTTTCCACGTTCCCGTGCAGGCCCGTGCAGGTGGCACTCAGAGTCCGTTTGAAAATTCGCTGAAGGCGAATTTCGCGGCACCGGCCCCAAGTTGGATTCGGGCGCCCCCACCCTACCACCCATTGGTAGTATCCTGCGGGTGGTAGGGTGGGGGCGTGGGCCGGTGCCGCAGCAAAAATGCCCTTATGGGCATTTTCAAACGGACTCTCAGCCCTTCGTGGCTACACTGCCGGGAGCGCGCTCCAGCAGGTCGGCGAAGTCGCCTGCCGGGCTGACCGACGGCATCGCCGCCATCGCGCGCGCCAGTTGCGGACCGCTGGCCTGCGCGGGACTGCCCGCCAGCATCTCGAAGACCGGCGCCGAGGGAAGCCCCTGGAACGATCCGGCATAGCGCGCATGGAGGCTCGCAAGCGCTTCCTCGCGGCCCAGCATGGCCAGCGAGATCGCATGGCGCAGGACGACCGCCTGACCCACGGAATCGAGCGCCCCCTTGGGAAGGCCCGCAGCCGTGGCATCAGCATAACGCGCCCAGTCGCGCTGCTTCCACAGGATCTCGGCGCGCAGCGTGTCCGCGTCGGGTACATCCTGAAGGACTGCCATGGCCTCGTCGATGCGGCCGATCTGGCTGAGCGCCGCCGCCTCGACCCGCTTGCGCGCGGCGATCATGGCATCGGGGAACGAAGGGTCGTCGGACTTGCGCAGGGTGTCGAGCGCCCGGTCCGGACGTCCGGCGAGGATGAACAGCGTCGCCACCCGCGCCGAGAGCGGTCCGCGCGCGAGATCGCCTGCACGCACGAACAGCTGGTAACTCAGGAGGTCCCCGGCGCGCTCGTAGAGACCCGCCTGCTGAAGCCGCTCGGCCAGATTGCTGGCCATGAGGTCGCCCTCCGCCCCGCCCGGCGCGATGTCGCGATAGTCCCAGTACAGCCCCGCCGCCTTGTCCAGCGGCAGCTTGCGCGCGGGATCCAGCGCATCGGTCAGCTTGGTGCGCAGTCCCGGCAGGAAATCCGCTCCCTGCCGCGCGACGTCGTGATAGCGGAACAGCGCCGCACCCGCCGCCAGCGCGCCGGAAAGGTCGCCGCGCGCATCGTAGAGCTGATATGTCAGCCGCAGCGCGCGTTCCTCGATGGCATCGCCGCGCCAGGCATAGCGGATCGCATCGAGCCGCTTCAGCGCGGCGTCCGGACCGACCGTGTGGTGGGCCACTTCGGATTCGACTTCGCTGAGCCGCGCATCCATGCGCTGCTCGATCGTGCCCGAACGCTCGACCCGCGCAAAGCGCAGGCGTGCCTGATCGACATGGCCCTGCGCGAGTTCGGCGCGGCCGCGATAGAGATTGGCCGCCGGGTCACGGTCGGGCAGCGGCGTCAGCCACTGCATGGCCTTTTCAGGCGCTCTGCCTTCGATGGCCGCGCGGGCCGCCGCCAGCACGAAGGCCTTGGGACGCGGCGTACCCAGCGCCCGGCGCGCGCAGTCCAGCTGTTGCAGAGCCTGCTCGCCCATGGCGCTCTGTGCGAGCGCCCGCAGGCGCCAGGCGCAGGCTTCCGGGTTGGCGTCGAGGCCCGGCACGCCGAGCGATGCCAGGGCATCGGGGTAGCGCCCGAGCAGAGTCAGTGCCGCGCCCTGGGCCAGGCGGTAGGTGTCCACCATTTCAAGGTCGGGATCGTCCTGCCGCATGACTTCCAGCACGCCGAAGGCTTCCGCCCCGCGCTCCTGGCCGATCAGGCTGCGCGCATAGTTCCAGCGCGCCTGCTGCCGCTCGGGACGCGGCACGCGGGCCAGACGGGTCCAGGCGTCGGCCTCGGACAGCTTCGTCCAGGCCGCCGGTCCGACGATCGCCGGCTGCTGCGCGAGATCGGCAGCGAAACCGGGCAGGCGGGATGCCGGCGGCAGGGTGACGGAATTGGCCGGATTCGCGGCAGGGTTCGCGGCCGGTTGCGACACCGCAGGCGACGCTTCGGGCGCCGAAACGGTAGGCGCGGCAAGCAGGGCGGCACCAGGCACGAGAGCGGCAGAGGCCAGCAGGCGGGTCAGAATCACAGCAAGGCTCCGGGGTGCAGGACCGATATCGTGAACAGGATCCCGCCCAGCGCGCAGCCGATCAGGAACAGCAGGGCGCCCAGCACGATCCAGATGCGCCCTCCGGATTTACCCTTATCCGCGGCATCGTTCGCCGCGAGCTGGGGCGCATCGGTGCGCCGCCTTCCGAGGTTCTGCGGGTCGGGGCTGGAAGTCTGGGAATTGGCATCCGGCGTTCCGGAGGAAAATACCCTGACTCTCGCCGGGCGCCGATCGTCGCTCATCTTAACCTGACTCCTGGGGTTTCGTTCTATTATAGAAGGAGAAGCCGCCGGGCGGTCCTTGCCGGGCGGGTCGATCTGGAGTCTTCGATGCCGCGTTCCGCCTCTTCCCGCCGTGCCCGACGGCTCGCAGCGCTGCTGACCGCGAGCGTCGCGACCATGGCGACGACCGCGCCGACACAGGCCGAAACCAAGAATGCCGAGGGCAAGAAGGCCGATCCGATCCCGCCGCCCGATCCCTCGTTCCTGGTGATGGAGCCGATCGACGCGCCGATCGTGGACAGCGGCCGCATCGACGGCGTGCTCCACCTCTCGCTCGCGGTGAAGATGAAGTCGGCGGAGAATGCCACCGAACTCGCCAAGCGCATGCCCGAACTGCGCGCGGCCTCGCTGGCGGCGGCGATCGAGTTCGCGCGGCTTCACGCCTCGCCTTATGCGCCGGTCAACGTCGCCCGACTCTCGGCGATGATGGCCCCGCCGATCAAGCAGCTCGACAAGGAGGGGGTCGAAAAAGTCCTGATCGTGCAAGTGTCCGCCAACGAGGGCTGAGCAGCGAACTTCCGATAGGAAACACGAAAAAGCCCCCGTCCGGATCGGACGGGGGCTTTTTCGTGTTCATCCTTTAACCGGATTATTGAGCAGGCGCTGCGGCAGGCTGCCCCGGCTTTCCGGCAGCGGGTTTCCCGGCGGCAGCCAGAGCCTGCGGCTTGCCCCGCTTGGGCTGCGGCGCGGGCGCCGGGGGCGGCGCCTTGACGACCTTGCGGCCCGCCAGCGCCATCGAGAGTTCGACGGCCGAGCTGGGGGTCATGTAGGCCATGATCTGCGCCGTCGCCCGCTCGCGCATGCGGCGCGCGACCTGGGTCTGCACTTCGATATCGAGCTTCTCGAAGATCGGCGCGGCACGCTGCGGCTTCATCGTCTGATAGATGCGCGCAAGATTGTCGTAGGGCACTTCCGGCTCGGCACCGGGTTTACCGGCAGGCGGAGCAGCGGGATCGGCCTGGCTCTGCTGAGCCTGTCCCGCCAGACGCGCCTCACTCGCCTTGACCGCCTGCTCGCGCATGTCGAGCTTGCGGCGCTCGGCGGCCATTGTGCGGTCGCGCTGGGCACTGGCGTCCTGAAGCGAAGCGCCGAGGCGACCGGAATCGCCCTTCACGGTGGTGACCGGCGGCGCCGCCAGGGCGATGGCATTGGCCACCGCCGCCACCCCGGCCACACCCAGAATCAGCCGCGTCGGCGTCACCAGAGTGCGGAGAGGCGCAAGCACGGCTCCGATCCGCCCGCCGGTCGGCGAAGGGGCGTCCGGGGTTATCATGCAACCGCGCTTTCACGCGAAGCGCGGGCCGCGGCGATGTTCACCACGCCGTTATCGCCGCGCGCGATGTCGTTGGTGGCAGCCGGAACGGCGACCTTGCGACGCGAGCGGGTGCGGGCCGGAGCGGCCTTCTTCTCGGCTTCGAGAATGCCGGCGACGACGGTTTCCGCGTCGGTGGACTTGGGTGCAGCCTTCGGCTTGGTCGTGCGCGGCTTGCGGACGGCGCGCTTCTTCGGCGCCTTTTCCTCGGCCTTGGGCGTCTGCGCCGCGGCATCCATGATGCGGTCGGCCACGGCATTGCCGATGCCGACCATCAGGGTCAGCTCGTCGCGGATTTCCTCTGCGGCGGCGATGGCGGTCTGCTGCGCGGCACCGTCGGTTGCCAGCACGCGCTTGAGATCGCCGAGCACGACGCGGGCCTGGCCCGTCGCCCGTTCGATCTGGGCCACGCCCTCGGCAAGCTGGGTGTCACGCAGGGTGCGCAGGCGGCGGCTCATCCGCGCGCTCTGCACGAGCACGGAGACGCAGAGCAGGATCAGCACGACATTGATCGTTGTGGCGAAGGTCATTTCGGATACCCCTTGGAAATGTCAGTGGCCATGCGGATGGCGATATTGCTCGAACGCTGGCCGATATGCGCGCGGCCCAGCGGCACACCGCCGCACTGGACCTGAAGCGCATCGTTCGGGCTGTGGCTGAGGGCGATCGTCTGCCCGACCTTGAGAGTCATCACGTCGCGCAGGCTCATGAGCTTTTCGCCGAGCACGACGTCCACGGTGACTTCGGTATTGGTGAGTTCGCTGGCCATATGCGCGGCCCAGATACGGTCGCGGCCGAGCTTTTCGCCCATGAAGCGTTGCAGCAGCTTGTCGCGCACCGGCTCGATCGTCGCATAGGGCAGGAGAACGGAGAACTTGCCGCCGCGCCCTTCCATGTCGACGCGGAAGGTGGCGACCGCCGCGATGTTGCTGGGACCGGCGATGGCGGCGAAGCGCGGGCTCGATTCCATGCGCTCGACCACCATGGTCACCGGCTCGATCGCCTCGAAGGCGGCCGAGAGATCGTCGAGCGCAAGCTGCACCATCTTGGAGACGAGCATGGTCTCGATCGTGGTGAAGGCCCGGCCCTCGACCCGCATCGGGCGCGAACCCTTGCGGCCGCCGAGCAGGGCATCGACGACGGCATAGATCAGGCCGGAATCGACCGTGACGACACCGTAGTTCTCCCACTCGGTAACCTGGAACACCCCGAACATCGCCGGCAGCGCCACGCGGTTCATGAACTCGCCGAAGCGGGTCGAGTTGATCTCTTCAAGCGTGACGTCGATCGCGTCCGAGGTCAGGTTGCGCATGCTGGTGGCGAAGGAGCGCACCATGCGTTCGCAGACCACTTCCAGCATGGGCAGCCGTTCGTGGCTGATCACGTTGGACTCGATCATCGCCTTCAGCCCGCTCTTGGGCTGAACCGGCATGTCGCTGTCGAACCCGAACAGCGCATCGATGCTGTCCTGGTCGAACATGTCATCGTTGATCGCACCCATCTTGGGCGGATCGGGGAGGATGAAGTCGTCGAAGTCGTCGCTCATTGCTGGACGAGGTCCTGGATCAGCACGTCCTTGACCATGCCTGCACCGAGTGCCTGGGTCGCGCGCGTCATCATCTCTTCCTTGATGCGGAAGACCGCCGCCGATCCGTTGAGATCGTCGGGCCGGAGTTCGCGCAGGAACGGCTGGAGCGCATCGAGCACGACCGGCAGCTTGTCCTTGACCTTGTCGGCCTTGCCGTTCGCCGCAACGATGATGAAGCGCAGCTTCAGGAAGCGCGCCTGGCTGTCGCCGCCGCGCAAGTTCACGATCATCGCCGGCACTTCGATATAGGATGATTTGTCATCCCCTTCGGCTGCGCCCTCGGCTGCGGCCTGATGGTCGCCCCCGCTTTCGCCGCCGCTCATGAACCACCAGGCCCCGCCGCCGCCCGCGAGCAGCGCCAGGACCGCGGCCCCGCCGATAACCAGCATTTTCTTGCCGGGCTTCTTGGGCTCCGGAACATCGACCGCCGTAATGTCGATCACGTCGTCGCTGGACACTTTCATCCCCTTGGCTCGTGGGATGCGCCGCCTTCATCGAAAAGGTGTCTGCGCATCCGCTTTCGCGATTTCGCCTCTATTATAGGAAAGCTGAGCGGCAAAATCTGCCTAGCGCCGAATATCTGGAACTTTTTCGCAAGGTGCCCGAATGGACGTCTCTTCCTTCGTTCTGCTGAGCCACGAGCAGGCCCTGCGCCGCCAGCTCGACATCACCGCCAACAACATGGCGAACACCAGTACCGTGGGGTACAAGCGCGAGCAGGCGCTGTTCCACGAGTATGTCGAAACGGTGAAGGATGCGCCGGTGGAGGATGCCCGCAAGACATCCTTCGTGCTGGACTTCGGCGCCGTGCACGATGCCTCGCAAGGCGCCTTCCAGTCGACCGGCAACGCGCTCGACGTGATGATCGACGGCCCCGGCTATCTCAATGTCGAGACGCCCGAAGGCGGCGTAGCCTATACGCGCGCGGGCTTCGTGAAGATCTCGAGCACCGGTGAACTGACCACGTCCGGCGGCGAGCGCCTGCTGGACCCGAACGGCCAGCCGATCCTCGTCCCCACCGATCTCAAGAACCAGGTCTCGATCACCGAAGACGGCACGGTCATGGCGGGCGACGGCCCGGTCGGCCGTCTCGCGGTGACCGACTTCGCCGACGAGAACATGCTGGAGCCGCGCGGCGACGGCATGCTCACCGGCACCAACGGCCGCATGCTGGCGGCGGCGCAGACGAAGCTCAAGACCGGCGGGGTCGAGGCCTCCAACGTCGAGCCGATCACCGAGACCACCCACATGGTCGAGATCCTGCGCTCCTACCAGACCAGCCAGCGCCTTTCCGCCGACCTCAACGACATGCGCAAACGCGCGATCGACCGGCTGAGCAAGGTCGGCTGATAGCCTCCCTTCTCTCCTCCATTCTCAAGAAGGAACCATCATGCGTTCGCTTTCCATCGCCTCGACGGGCATGCTTGCCCAACAGACCAACGTCGATGTCATCTCGAACAACATCGCCAACATGAACACCACCGCGTTCAAGCGTCAGCGCGCGGAGTTCCAGGACTTGCTCTACCAGCAGGTCTCGCGCCCCGGCGCCAATACCAGCGAAAACGGCACGAAAGTCCCGACCGGCATCCAGATCGGCGCGGGTGTCCGCACCGGCGGCGTCTATCGCATCACCGAACAGGGCGCGCTGACCAATACCGGCAACACCTATGACATGGCGATCGACGGCCCCGGCTACTTCCAGATCACCATGCCCTCGGGCGATATCGCCTATACCCGCGCCGGTTCGTTCCAGCTTTCGGACCAGGGCGAACTCGTCACCTCCGATGGCTATCTCGTCCAGCCGAACATCACGATCCCGCAGGGCGCACTCGACGTCACCGTGTCGAAGACCGGCGAAGTCCAGGTGAAGATTTCCGGCCAGGCGGAGATGCAGACCGTCGGCCAGCTCGAACTCGCCACTTTCATCAACGAGGCGGGCCTCGAGGCGATCGGCTCGAACCTGTTCCTGGAAACCGGCGCTTCCGGCCAGCCTACCGTCTCGACGCCGGGCCAGCCCGCCTTCGGTACCCTGAGCCAGGGCTTCGTCGAAGCCTCGAACGTCAATCCGGTCTCGGAAATCACCTCGCTCATCACCGCCCAGCGCGCCTACGAGATGAACAGCCGCGTGCTCAAGACGGCCGACGAGATGCTCCAGACCTCGACCCAGGTCGTCTGACGCCATGCTCACCGCACTCCTTCTCGCGCCGGCGCTCGCCGCAGCCCCGGCCATGCCGTCCGGCGAGCCCGCGCCGGTTCTCGCCCGCACCGTCGAACGCGGCGAAGTCCTCACCCAGTCGGACTTCGTCACCGCCCCGGTCTTCCCGGCGATCGCGCGCAATGCGCTGAGCCCGGCCGAGGCAGCGGGACAGGAGGCGGTGCGCCGCCTCAACGCAGGCGCCCCCGTGCGCTCGACCGACCTCACCGCGCCCCGCCTCGTGCGGCGCGGCGAGGCGGTGACGATCTCGCTGATTTCCGGCGCGCTCAAGATCACCTCGGCCGGACGGGCGCTCAGCGACGGCGGCAAGGGGCAGCAGGTGCGTGTGCTCAATCTCGCCACCAACCGCACGCTCGATGCCGTCGCCGTGGGCTCGGGCGACGTGCGGATCACCGCACAGTAGAGAGGACCAGCCGTGACCAACCGTTTCGCACCTTTCGTTTCCGTGCTCCTCGCCGCCAGCCTGCTCTCGGGCTGCGGCGCGGTGGGGCGGCTCAAGAACGTCGGCAAGCCGCCGAAGATGTCGGCCGCCGAAGACCCGGTCGCGCCCCGGCTCGAACCCTCGCTCGGCAACCACTCGGTGGACGACCGGGCACTGGCGGGCGGCGGTCGGACGCCGGAAGAAGGGCGCGGCGCCTCGCTGTTCCGCACCGGCGGCGGCGCCTTCTTCCGCGATCAGCGCGCCTCGCGCGTGGGCGATATCGTGACGATCCGCATCAACATCGCCGACAACGCCCAGGTCGCCAACTCGACCACCCGCACCCGCAACGGCAGCGAGAGCGGCGGAATTGCAGCGCTGCTCGGTCTGGAAAGCCAGATACCCAAGATCCTGCCGGGCAATCCCGATCCGGGCAGTCTCGTCAGCACGGACTCGAAATCGAGCGCCACCGGCGTCGGCAACACGACCCGCAGCGAGCAGATCAACATGACCGTGGCCGCCACAGTCATCGGCGTGCTGCCCAACGGCAACCTCCAGATCCGCGGCAAGCAGGAAGTGCGCGTCAATTACGAGCTGCGCGAACTCGTCGTCACCGGCGTGATCCGGCCCGAGGACATCGCCCGCGACAACTCGATCAAGCACTCCCAGATCGCCGAAGCCCGCATCAGCTACGGCGGACGCGGCCAGCTCACCGACGCGCAGCAGGCGCGCTGGGGACAACAGATCTACGACGCCCTGTTCCCGTTCTGACCGGGCGTATCATTGCGACGTGAAGTGCGCCTCTCCGACAGTAGTCGGAGGGGCCTTTCGCGTATCGGCAAAGTCAGCCCTCTTCTGTGCCCCCGCCGTTTCGTCATTGCGAGCGTAGCGAAGCAATCCAGAGCGGCCTGAGATCGACTCTGGATTGCTTCGCTACGCTCGCGATGACGAAGGGGTAATTACGCATCGCTTCGGGACGGCAAATTTTTTCTTCCAGAAAATCCGAAGCCTTCTCCCCTCTTCCTAGAATGAACATGCAGCCGGAAGAACCAGCTGTGTGCATGGCGGCACTCCCGCCATCTGGCCGCAGAACTCGGCCTGCTTTTCTAGAAGGAAGACAAAATGGCACTTTCGGTTAACACCAATGCCGGCGCGATGGCCGCTCTCCAGAGCCTCAACGCGACCAACAAGTCGATGAACACCGTGCAGAGCCGCATCAACACCGGCTTCAACGTCGCTTCGACCAAGGACGATTCGGCGAAGTACACGGTGGCTCAGACGCTTCGTGGCGACCTCGGCAAGCTGAGCTCGGTTACCTCCTCGCTCAACAACGCCAAGAGCGTCACCGACACCGCAGTTGCCGGTGCCGAGCAGATCTCGGACATCCTCAACCAGATGAAGTCCAAGTCTGCTGAAGCCGAAGACGCAGGTCTCGACGTGGAAAGCCGCAAGGCGATCTCGAAGGATCTGGTCGCGCTGAAGAAGCAGATCGGCACGATCATCGATGGTTCGGACTTCAACGGTACGAACCTGCTGAAGGACGGTGCAACCGCTCCGGCCGTCGACGGTACGGTCAGCGCTCTGCAGTCGATCGCCAAGGGTACCGAAACCCTGTCGGTTGCCAACCAGGGCTACACCACCAAGGCCGAAGCTGCATTCGGTGCCTGGGGTGCTGCCGCAGACAACACCGCGATCACTGCTATCGAAGACGCGGATCCTGCCGTGTCCTCGCAGGCAGCCAAGGATCTGTCGACCGACCTCGACACCTTCTTCGGTGAAGTGAAGACCAGCCTCAGCGAACTGGGTGCTGCTTCGCGTCAGATCGACGGCCAGCTCGGCTTCAACAGCAAGCTGACCGACGTGGTGACCAGCGGCATCGGCAACCTCGTCGACGCCGACCTCGCCAAGGAATCGGCGAAGCTTCAGGCCCTTCAGGTTCAGCAGCAGCTGGGCACGCAGGCCCTGTCGATCGCCAACCAGGCGCCGCAGACGATCCTGTCGCTCTTCCGTTAATCGGAAGTTCGATAGTCTCCCGGTTCGCCGGGAGACAGGTCGTCTGGAAGGCCGGGGTGGTTCGCCATCCCGGCCTTCTGTCGTTTTACAAAGCATAAAAACCGGGGTGGGGCCGAAAGCGCGAAGGACCAGCCTTCCAGAGAACGGCAGAAGCGACACAAGCGCTGCCGGATGGGTCACTCGCAAGCCGTCGAAACGCCCGGATTTACGGGCATTCGAAACCAGCGATTCTGCCGCCGAACTATAATGAAAATGGCGCGCCCATAGCGGGGCCGACCCCCCAAGCAGGAACTGGAATACAAATGCTTGATTTTCTGAACAATTGGCGGTTGCCCAAGAAGTTGTGGGCGGCCTTTTCGATCATCAACGTGATGATTTTCGTCGTCGGCCTCAACGGCTTCCTGTCCACTCAGGAACTGAAGTCGGTCGCCGAAGCGCATGTGTCGCGCGGCATGGCAGGCATGTCCGGACTCACCGACGTCATCAGCAACGTCAAGGAACTGCGGATCATCGTTTACAGCTACTACAACGCCGCCAGCCCCGACGACGCCCAGAAGTTGCGCGACCGTCTGAAAGCCGGCGACGAGGACCTGCTCAAGTCGGTGGATGCCTACAAGACGATCGGTGACGAAGCCTTCGGTTCGGACGTCGCCGAACTGCGGACCCGCGCCGTCACTCTGACCCAGGTGAACGACCGCATCTTCGCGCTGCGCACTGCAGGCGATTTCGACGGCGCCATGGCGATGATCAAGAACGAGGGCAAGAAAGCCTCGCACGACATGATCGAGCAGACCGACAAGCTGATCGAACTGACTCGCCAGCGCGTGGCCACCAAGGCCGATGACGGTGCCGCGACCGCCCGGACCGCGACCATCCTCTGCGTTACGCTGGCCCTCGCGGCCATGGCTCTGATCGTGTTCATCTGGCTGCTCATCAACCGCTCGGTCGCCGCGCCGATGAGCCGCATCGCCCATATCACCACGACGCTGGCCGAAGGCGGCAAGGTGGACGTGCCCTACCGCGAGCGTGGTGACGAAATCGGCGAGATCGCCGAAGCCGTCGAGCAGTTCCGCGTGGCCGCCGCCGCCC
>NZ_DAISLT010000003.1:0-276540 GCF_036820275.1 Novosphingobium sp. | reverse complement strand
AGTCCCACGCCATCCGCTGCCGCAGCGCCGGCGCCAGCACCAGCGCCGCCAGCAGTCCGCAGGGACCGGCGCCGATCACCACCGGGCGCGGCCCGTCGTAGTCGGCGGGCGCGTGGGTGACGAACTTGTACGAGGTATCGGGCGTCGGGCGGACATGCTGGTCGCCGTGGTGGGCAGCCAGGACTTTCGCCTCGTCCGTCAGTACCAGGTCGAGCGTGTAGACCAGCTTGATCGCGTTCTTCCGCCGCGCGTCGTTGCCCCGGCGCACCACGATGACGCGTTCCAGTTCTTCCGCCGCGATTCCCAGCCGCGCGCAGACGGCGGCGTCAAGGTCCTCGGGAGCATGGTCGAGCGGCAGGGTAAGGTCGGACAAGCGTAACATCCGCGCGCCCTTATACCTGTTCGGCCCATGACGCCACGGGTTTGCGGGGCTGACGGGTTTCCCGGATCGGGAGAACCGCGCAAGGCGCTGTGTTCCCACCGATAGGGACGGCTTACGTTTT
Source organism: Novosphingobium sp. (assembly GCF_036820275.1). Classification (GTDB taxonomy): domain Bacteria; phylum Pseudomonadota; class Alphaproteobacteria; order Sphingomonadales; family Sphingomonadaceae; genus Novosphingobium. The sequence goes on along the minus strand of NZ_DAISLT010000003.1, from coordinate 276,037 downwards.
CCTGCGCGCCGCGCGCACCGGCGCCCGTGCGAAGCTCCAGCCGCCGGCATTGGGCCGCACCACGAGTTCGCCAATCGAGGCCGGGCGACCTTCCCCCAGACTCTCCAGCAAGCGCGCCACGGCGCCGCCGCGCGGCTCCTCGCCGCCGAGTTCGGTGACGCAGCGCGCCAGCACCCGCAGCACGACGGCGCGCGGCGCCTGGGGGCGATAGCGCAGGCCCATCGGCTCCTTACTCACGCAAGAGCGCCATTCCAGCGCCGCCATCCAGTCCAGCGCCGCATCGGCTTCGGCCAAATGCTCGGCGCAGCGGGCCACGGCGGCCACATCCAGCCACTCGGCCGAGGCGAGCGCCTTGCGAATGCGAACACGGTCGAAACGGTCGTTGGCGTTGCTCGGGTCCTGCACGGTATCGACACCGGCCTGCTCGACGACCGCGCCCAGCTCGGCGCGGCGCCAGTCGAGCACCGGCCGCAGCAGCGGGATCGGCGTGCCCGGCACCTTCCCGCGACCGCGCGCACCGGCCAAGCCGGCAACGCCGCTGGCGCGGTTGAGGCGCATGAGCAGGGTCTCGGCCTGATCGTCGGCATGATGAGCGGTGGCGAGGGCGGCAAGCCCCCGGCGTTCGATCCACGCCGCCATGGCCGCATAACGCGCGGCTCGTGCCTCGGCCTGGACATTGCCCGGCGCGACCTCGACCGTCAGAGTCTCGTGCGGAACCCCGAGTTCGGCGCAGAGCGCGGCCACGGCAGCGGCTTCTTCCGCGCTCTCGGGCCGCAGCCCGTGATCGACGGTCGCGGCTTCCACCCGTCCCGGCACCGCTGCATGGGCCAGCAACAGGAGCGCCGTGCTGTCCGGCCCGCCGGAGACGGCCACGGCGAGGCGGGCATCGCTCTCGATCTCCGGCCAGACCGCCGCCAGCCCCGCCCGAAACCGTTCGACAGTCTCGGGCGCGAGGACGGGGGTCAACACCGGATCAGGCGCACTTGAGCCCACTGCGGGTGGAATCGTAAGTGCCCTTGAGGCGACCGGCCGCTTCCGCTGCGTAAGTCTCGCTGAATTCGGCCAGCGCAATGCAGGCGCGCTTGGTGTCCTTGAGCTGCTTCATCGACACGGCGAGATAGAGCAGGCTGTCCGGCGCACGGTCGCCGCGCTTGTCGGTCTGGTAGTTCTGGACGAACCACTTGGCCGCTTCCAGCGCATTGCCGTCGTCCAGATAGGCACGACCCAGCAGGTTGCGACCAAAGCTCGCGCGCGGGTGCTTGGGATACTTTTCGAGGTAGAGCTTAAGCTGCTGCTGTGCCTCGGGATAGAACTTCGCTTCCCAGAGGCGGAAGCCGTAGCTGTACTCGTCGTCGGCGGCATCGCCGGACTGCGGCTTGACGACGGCACGAACCGCCTCGATCCGCGAGTTCGACGGAGCGGCCGGACGCGATGGGGCAGCCGTTACCGGAGTCGGCGCAGGCGCGGGCGAAAATCCGGGAGCGGGCTGCTGCTGGATCGGTGCGGGCGACATCGCACCCGGCTCCGGCGCGGCGGCGGCACCGGCCGCAAGGCGCGCCTCAAGCTGGTTGATGCGGTTGGTGTTCTGCTCGACCTGCGAGGTCAGCTGGCGCAGTTGGCCTTCCACCGCATCGATGCGGACGAGCACATCGGCGATCGGCGTCGAGGCGGGCTGGCCCGGCATCGGCGTGGGAGTCGGCGTGGCGGGCGTGATCTGCGGCTCGAAGAACTTGCCGTCGCCGCCCGGAAATACCTTGCGCTGGAGGGCGCGGACTTCGGATTCCACCTTGTTCAGGCGGGTATTGGTGTTGTCCTGCGCCTGGGCCGGCAGACTTGCGCCCACCAGCGCAAATGCCACGACGCTCGTCGCGGCAAGGCGCATGCTGCGCAGATCCATCGAAAAACGGTTCATCGCCAAGTCTACTCCGTGTCAGGGCGCCCCGCGCGCCCTATCGGGTTCCGCGACGCCATGGACAGGAGAAACGGAACCGCTCGTTAACCAGAAAATGCCTTGCGGGCGGAATTGCCGCAAGCGTGGCCACCTTGTCGAGGCAGGCTCAGTTCGAAGTGGTGGAAAGCGCAGCCGGAGCCGATGCGCCTGCGGTGGGGACCGTCGCTGCCGGAGCCGGTGCAGAGACCGGCGCCGTCGCCTGCCCCCGCGCCAGCAGGTCGGCGGGAAGCAGCGAGACACCGGACATCACCGTGGGCTTGGTCGCCAGCGGGGCAAGGGCCTTGCCGCCGACCGTGATCGCCAGACCGTCAGGACGGCCGAGACGAAGCTGCGGGGCCTGCGCACCTTGCGGCACGGTCCAGCTTTCGCCCTGCTTCAGCGTCTTTTCCAGCAGCTTGCCGGTATTGTCGGTCACGCGCAGCCAGACGCCGTCGACGGTGGCCGTGAGCACGACCGGACCATTGGTCGGCTGCGGCGCGGGCGCCGGAGCCTGCGTCGCGGCGACGGTGGCGGCGGGCTTCGGCGCATCGGACGTCAGATCGGGAAGCTGTCCCTCGGGCGAGAGATAGCTGCTCCAGAACACCAGCAGCAGCGCGATCACCACGACCGCACCGGCAGCGGCGACCCAAGCGAGGCGCACGGAAGGAACACGGGCCGGGTCGCCCGGCTCGAAATGCGGAACCACGACCGGCTCGCGCGCGCCCTCGGCATCGAGCTGGCGGCGGACCTGTTCGGCAATGGCCTTGTCGTCCAGCCCCAGGGCACGGGCATAAGTGCGGGAAAAGCCGACGGCATAAGTGCGCGCGGCCAGATCACCCAGACGATCTTCCTCGATGGCGGAAAGGTGGCGCTCGGCAATCCTCGTCTTGACGGCGATCTGCGCAAGGGTCAGCCCCGCCGCCTCGCGCGCCTTTCGGAAAGTCGCACCTACTGTAGACGAAGAGCCACCGGCCCCGACATCGGCCATACCTTCGGACGGCTCTTGATTTTCAACGTTTTCCATTCCGCTCCCGAAGGGATGGTAGATTTGAACCTGACGGGAATCCACCAAACCGCGCGAGAATCCAAAGTCAATCACGACACAGCGGACAACTCGATCGTTTTGCGGCGGATGCGACCCCGTGCACGGCGAGTAACATCCCCGCAAGTCTGCTTTATGTCAATTCTCGCTCAAGACGTGAATCGGGGGAAATCCAGAGTTCTCTCGCGGAACAGGCACATTATCCCCGCCGGATTCTCATTCCGTCCCTCAATCCACGGCAATATCGCGCTCGGCGGCCCAGGCGGTCAGCGCTGCGCGCATGTCCTGAGGCGGATGGGCCAACCAACCTGCCATGGCCGCCTCGATCTCGCCGATATCGATCTGACCGACGAGATCCTTGATCGGGCCGACCGAAGCCGGGGTGATCGACAGGCGCCGGATGCCCAGCCCCAGCAGCGCCAGGGCCTCCAGTCGGCGACCGCCCATCTCGCCGCAGACGGCGATATCGACATTGTGCCCGTCCACGCTGCGGACCACCCGGCGCAGGAAGCGCAGGATCGCCGGACTCACCCAGTCGTAGCGCTCGGCCAGCTTGGGATTGGCGCGATCGGCGGCGAACAGGAACTGGGTGAGATCGTTGGTGCCGATCGACAGGAACGAGATCTTCGGCGCCAGCAGGTCGAGCTGTTCCGCCAGAGCCGGAACCTCCAGCATGATCCCGTAGTGGATCGCCTCGGGCAGCTGCTTCTTCTGGCTGCGCAGGAAAGCGAGCTGCTTTTCGAAGACGGCCTTGGCCTGGTCGAACTCCCAAGGCTCGGCCACCAGCGGGAACATGACATGGAGCGTGCGCCCACCCGCCGCTTCCAGCAGCGCGCGTGCCTGCACCTTGAGCAATCCCTCGCGTTCGAGCGCGACGCGCAGGGCGCGCCAGCCCATCGCCGGATTCTCCTCGCCCTCGCCGTCGTCGTGGCGGAGGTACGGCAGGGTCTTGTCGCCGCCGATGTCGACGGTGCGGAACTTCACCGGCTTGTCCCCGGCAGCCTCCATCACGTCGCGATAGAGCCGCGTCTGCCGCTCTCGCGAGGGCAGCGTGGCCGAGACCAGGAACTGAAACTCGGTGCGGAACAGGCCGATGCCGTCGGCGCCGGTCTGGCTGAGATTGGCGATATCATCACGCAGGCCCGCGTTGATCATCACCTGGATGCGAGTGCCGTCGCGGGTGGTCGGCTGCACTTCGCGCAAGGCCGCATAAGCGGCCTGCCGCTGGCGGCTCTTGGCGAAGCGCGCCTCGAAAGCCTCTATCACCCCGGCTGGAGGACGAACCATCGCGCTGGCCTGATCGGCGTCGAGCAGAAGCTGGTCGCCTTCGCGCACCACGCCGCGCAGGCCCCGCACGCGGCCGAGCACCGGAATGCCCATGGCCCGCGCGACGATGACGACGTGGCTGGTGAGCGAGCCTTCCTCCAGGATGACGCCCTTGAGGCGGCGCTTGTCATATTCGAGCAGTTCGGCCGGGCCGAGGTTGCGGGCGATCAGGATCGCGTCGTTGCGCAGGCCCAGCGAGGCGGCAGTGCCCATCTGGCCGGAGACGATCCGCAGCAGGCGGTTCGCCAGATCCTCCAGATCGTGCATCCGGTCCGCCAGCAGGGGATCGTCGATCTGGCGCATGCGCATGCGGGTGCGCTGCTGCACGCGCTCGATCGCGGCTTCGGCGGTGAGGCCGGAATCGATCGCCTCGTTGATCCGCCGCGTCCAGCCTTCGTCGTAGGCGAACATGCGGTAGGTATCGAGCACTTCCTCATGCTCGCCGCCCATGCCGAATTCAGCCTGGCTGGCCATGCGGTCGATCTGCTCGCGCATCTTGTCGAAAGCATGGATCACGCGCTGGCGCTCGGCCTCGGTATCCTCGGCCACGACATGCTCGATATTGACGCGCGGCTGATGATAGACCGCCTGCCCCGAGGCCAGCCCCTTCACCAGCGTCAACCCGCGCAGCTGCTCCGGGCCGGTCAGAGCCGCGCCCGAGCCTTGGACGTCCACCTCGTCGATCAGGTCGGCATTGGTGATGAGTTCGGACAGGACCATGGCGACCGTCTGGAGCGCCTCGATCTCGACTTCCTCGTAACGACGCGGCTCGACGTGCTGGACGCAGAGCACGCCCGCGGCGCGCTCGCGGCGCACGATCGGCACGCCCGCGAAGGAGTGGTAGCGATCCTCGCCGGTTTCGGGGCGATAGGAAAAGTCCGGGTGCGCGGCGGCTTCGGCCAGGTTCAGCGTTTCGATCCGGTCGGCGATCGTGCCGACGAGGCCTTCGCCCACCGCCATCCGGGTGACGTGCACGGCTTCCTGCGCAAGGCCCCGCGTCGCGAACAGCTCCAGCATGCCCTCGCGCAGGAGATAGATCGAGCAGACCTCGCTGTTGAGGCATTCGCCGATCACTTCGACCACGGTATTGAGCTTGGCCTGGGCGTGATTTCGCGACGCCATGACCTCGTGGAGGCGGGTGAGGATGTTTCGTGCTGCTTCTACGGCGCCGCTGGTCATGAAACCCGCGTAACCCAAAGCGAGCGCTTTGGAAACGCGGTGGCGTCAAAAGTGCGCGTTAAAAGATGTGTTAGTAGGACAAAGGGAAGTTTGCGCTTCTGCACCTGGAGGAGGAAGCACCGGGTAAACGAATCGCGGCTGCCCCCGATGCGCTCGTCCGAGAACGAGCCGCACCGGAGGCGCCTGATGAAGCGTTATACGCGCTTAATGGCGGGAGATCTCTTCCTTGATCCTGAGCTTCCGCTTCTTGAGGGCCTGAATCATGGCTGCGTCAGGTATCGGGCGGCTCATCTCGTCATGAATCTGTCTTTCGATTCCGGCATGCTTGAGCTGCAGAGCGCTGACGTGCGAACTATCCATGGACGGTTCTCCTCTATTTTCGGGGGGTGGGCCGGCCCCCATGCCCGCGACCTCTCTTGGCGACTCGGCATGAGCAATCCGGCGCAAAACGGATGGAACCACATCCGGCCCATCTTGCGAAGAGCGCTAATGCTTCATATCGGTGAATCGCGTGTCTGCTGCGTCGAGCAGGGCATGGAAAATTCGCATCCGCAGACTGCCATTCGAGAGTAGGAAATCCCGGCGTGACCGAAGAGGAAATGCGTAAACGCCTAGAAATCCTCAAGATCGAGCATCGCGATCTCGACGCGGCGATCGATGCCCTGACCATGCCTGGCGCCGGCGACCAGTTGCAGATCGCCCGCCTGAAAAAGCGCAAGCTGCGGCTGAAGGATCAGATCGCAGTGATCGAGGACTTCCTGATTCCGGATATCATCGCGTAGTTTGCTCGACCTCGCGGCCGGGCAAAAAACCGTACCGATTGGAGACAAGGGCCGGATTCGTCACGGGAAATGCCATTCGGGCAGTTGCCCCGGACTCGCCGTTCGGAAATACCAGCCCCGCATGCCCAACTCCGCGACCATAAATCCACGCATCGTCGAGGCGCTCTATTGCGAAGCGCTGCTGCTGGCGGACGAGGTGCGTCATGTCTTCGATTGGCCGGGAAGAGCGGACAATGACGAACCCTTGCGCCTGGCCCTGTCGAGCGAAGGTCTGCGCACGACCACGCGGATGATGCATGCCATCGCCTGGCTGCTGAACCACCGCGCCTATTTCATGGGCGAGATCAGCCATTTCGAGCTGCGCCGCAACGGCCGCCTCTCGCCGGACCTGCGCCATTCGGAAACGGCCGGGCTGGCACGCCTGCAGCCGGAAATCGTCGATCTGGTCGAGACCACCCAGCGCTTCTACGACCGGCTGCTGCGTCTCGACAGCCGCTGGCGCCTGTTCGGCGAAGTGCAGCCGAGCGCGATCGAGCGCCTGCGCCAACGCCTGGAACGTCGGCTCGCGAGCTGAGAGCCGCTCGACAGGGCCTTCGCGAATCCCCATATCGGCCGCATGGACGCGCTGAAAGACATCGAGAAGCCCTATGCCGAAGCCGAGCGGATCGCCCCGCTCGTGCGCCGCGTGCTGGCGCGGAACCCCTCGCCTTTCACGTTCACAGGCACCCAGACCTATATCGTCGGCGACGGCCCCGAGGTCGCGGTGATCGACCCCGGCCCGGCCGATCCCGAACATCTGGACGCAATGCTGGCAGCGGTCGGCGACGCGAAAGTCGTGGCGATCTGCTGCACCCATACCCACCGCGACCACTCGCCCGCCGCCGCCCCGCTGAAGGCGCTGACCGGCGCGCCGATCGTCGGCTGCGCGCCGCTGACGCTCGACGACGACGGCCCGCGCGCCGATGCCGCCTTCGACCCCGACTACCGCCCCGACCGCGTGCTGGCGGACGGCGAGACGATCTCGGGCCAGGGCTGGACCTTGGAAGCCGTCTCCACCCCGGGCCATACTTCCAACCACGTCTGCTTCGCCCTGCGCGAAACCGGCGCGGTGTTCACCGGCGATCACGTCATGGGTTGGTCCACCAGCGTCGTCTCCCCGCCGGACGGGGACATGACCGACTATCTCGCCAGCCTCCAGAAGCTCTACGAACGCGAGCAGGACACCGTCTATTTCCCCGCCCACGGCCCGGCGGTGGAGAAGCCGCGCCAGCTCGTGCGCGGGATGATCGGTCATCGTCGCCAGCGCGAGCGGCAGATTCTCCGGCAGATAGAAGGCGGTAATCACACCGTCGCGGCGATGGTGCCGCAGATGTACAAGGGCGTGGACGAGCGCCTCTGGCCTGCCGCCGGGCGTTCGGTGCTGGCACACCTGCTCGATCTGGAACGCCGCGACCTCGTGACTCATCAGGATGATATCTGGTCGCTGCGCGCACCGGATGCCTGATCGCGCCATATTTTCCTTGGGTCTCGCCACAAGCATCCCTAGATAGGCGCCAAATCCCGGCAGCCGAAACATCGGTAAAACGCCGGAGCGACCAGACAGAGGGATACCATGACCGTAATGCCCGCCGACCTTTCCGGTATCGACGTGCGCGCCGAAATCGAGCGGCTGCGCAAGGAACGCAATGCGGTCATCCTGGCGCACTACTATCAGCGTCCCGAGCTTCAGGACCTGGCCGACTTCGTGGGCGACAGCCTGGAACTCAGCCGCAAGGCCGCCGAGACCGACGCCGACGTGATCGCCTTCTGCGGCGTGAAATTCATGGCCGAAACCGCCAAGATCCTCTCGCCGAACAAGATCGTGGTGCTGCCCGACCTCGAGGCCGGGTGCAGCCTGGAAGATTCCTGCCCGCCCGAGAAGTTCGCCGCATTCCGCGCCGCGCATCCGGACCATATCGCACTCACCTACATCAACTGCTCGACCGAGGTGAAGGCGCTGTCCGACATCATCGTCACCAGCTCCAGCGCCGAGACGATCCTCCAGCAGATCCCCGCCGACCAGAAGATCATCTTCGGGCCGGACCGTCACCTCGGCGGCTATCTCAGCCGCAAGTTCGGGCGCGAGATGCTGCTGTGGCCGGGCGTCTGCATCGTCCACGAAGCGTTCTCGGAAACCGAACTGCTCAAGCTGAAGGCGCAGCACCCGACCGCGCCGATCGCCGCGCATCCCGAGTGCCCGCCGCATATCGTCGACCATGCGGACTACGTCGGCTCGACCAGCGGCATCCTGCAATATGCCAAGACCACGGATGCCGACACGCTGATCGTCGCCACCGAGCCGCACATCATCCACCAGATGCAGCTCGCCATCCCGAACAAGACCTTCATCGGCGCGCCGGGTGCGGACGGCAACTGCAACTGCAACATCTGCCCCTACATGGCGCTGAACACGCTGGAAAAGCTCTACATCGCGCTGCGCGACCTGGAGCCGCGCATCGAGATCGACGAACAGCTTCGCCTCGATGCCAAGAAGAGCCTCGACCGCATGCTCGACATGGCCAGCGGCACCGTGGGCAAGGGCGATCTCGGCACACGCTGAGGTCGGAACCGAAGCCAAACGATTGCATGGAACAATGCGAGCCGCGAAAACGGCTCGCGCCCGTGATTCCGGGGACTTAACCGGTTGCCATTAGGTATCGGCCGTAGGCCATGCTACATCCGTCCTGCTGATGTCGAATTTGCAACGGGGTGTCGCCACGGGATGGCGGGCGCGGAAAGTCTTTTCCCGTCCGCTTTGCCTGGGACGATTTCCTTTCAATTGACGATGTGACGCACGACCGGCCTTCCCTCCGGAAGGCCCAACTTCGTTTCTTGAAAGGAAGCAGACATGCCGATCGGAACCGTAAAGTTCTTCAATGCCGACAAGGGTTACGGCTTCATCGCTCCGGAAGACGGCGGCCAGGACAGCTTCGTCCACATTACCGCCGTGCAGAACGCCGGGATGCAAACGCTCGAAAAGGAACAGCGCCTCTCCTATGACGTCGAAGTGGGCCGCAATGGCAAGGCTTCGGCGGTCAACCTGAAGTCGGCCTGATTTCCGCTCCGCCTTAGCGGATATGAAAAACCCCCGCGGGCAAAGGCCAGCGGGGGTTTTTTCATAAGCTCTTCGGGCCGGAGGGTCAGTCGACCATGGCAGCGACGATGCGCCGCAGGTCCTGCCGCGAGAGCGCTCCCGGTTCGCCTTCGCGCCGGAAACCGGCGGCAAGAAGCGGAACGGAATGAGGTACAGCGTGGACGCGCTTGAAGGCGTCCGGTCTTTGGTAGTTCATGTAGTCCTTATAGGCGGCATCGGAGCCGCATCCTGTTATCTTCTGAAATTGCTGCGCCGCTTGGGCGGACCGCCCGTCTGTCCGGGGGTGCGTTCACGGAAGACGATCCGGCCCTTGGTCAGATCGTAAGGCGTCATTTCAACGTGTACACGATCGCCGACGACCGAGCGGATGCGAAACTTGCGCATCTTGCCCGCGGTATAGGCGATAATACGATGCTCGTTGTCGAGCACCACGGCGAAACGTCCGTCGGGAAGGATTTCTTCGATGAAACCCTCCATGGTCAGCAGTTCTTCCTTGGCCAATGCATCCAGTCCGAAAAAAGGGTTGCCCCAAAGCTGCCGCGCGTGAGGCGCGAATCGGCCTTGAGGGCCAGACAGCTGAAATGGGGAGAAGAGGCTGCCAAATGCAGCCGTCAGTTCCCGTCGCAGGCGACGTAGCTCGGCCTATATAGAGTATATCGCGAAAAATGCAAGTCGGGCACTTACACCACTATTTCGCGCCATTCTCCGGGAGCCAGACCATCGAGCGACCACGCCCCGATGCGCTGGCGCACGAGGCGCAGGGTCGGATGGCCGACCGCCGCGGTCATGCGGCGGACCTGACGGTTACGGCCTTCGGTAATGGTCAGTTCGATCCAGCAGTCCGCCACGGTCTTGCGGAAGCGCACGGGCGGATTGCGCGGCCAGAGCTGCGGATCCTCGATACGCCGCGCCGAGGCCGGGCGAGTCGGCCCGTCGTTCAGCACGACGCCGTTGCGCAGCGCTTCGAGCGCCGCCTCGTCCGGCTCGCCTTCCACTTGCGCAAGGTAGGTCTTGGCGGTCTTGTAGCGCGGGTCGGAAATCCGCGACTGGAGGCGGCCGTCGTCGGTGAGCAGCAGCAGCCCTTCGCTATCGCGGTCGAGCCGCCCCGCCGGATAGACGCCGGGCAGATCGATGAAGTCCGAGAGCGTCGCGCGCGGCGTGGGCGACCGCGCATCGGTGAACTGCGAGAGGACGTCGTAGGGCTTGTTGAACAGGATGAGGCGCGCCATCCGCTCGCCCTAGCATCGCGCCCCTCCTGTTCATAGCCGAAGGACTCGGGCCACCGACTCACGGCCGATGGGTCAGTGGCCGAGCTGCGGCTCCTCCCCCCGCGTCTTCCACAAGGACCAGCCGACGCCGCCCGCGATCAGCGCCAAGGTCACGCCGAGACTGACGAGCGGCGGGAACTTTGCTCCGCCGAGCACGAAGTCGGCCACCAGAATCTTCGCCCCGATGAACACCAGCACCAGCGCCAGCGCATACTTCAGGTAGTGGAAGCGGTGCACCATCGCCGCCAGCGCGAAGTAGAGCGCGCGCAGGCCGAGGATCGCCATGATGTTCGAGGTGTAGACGATGAAGGTGTCGGTGGTGATCGAGAAGATCGCCGGCACCGAGTCCACCGCGAAGACCAGGTCGGCGAGGTTGATGACCACCAGCGCCAGGAACAGCGGCGTCGCCGCCCAGACCAGCCGGCCCGCGGAGTTGCGCTCCCGCACGAAGAAGTGCTCGCCGTAATGCGCCTTGGTCACGCGCATGTGGCGCGAGATCCAGCGAATCACCGGGTTGTTGCCGATGTCCGGGTCCTGCTCCTTGGCGAAAAGCATCTTCACGCCGGTGAACACGAGGAAGGCGGCGAACAGGTACATCACCCAGTGCGCCTGGGAGACCAGCGCCACGCCGCCCGCGATCATCAGGCCGCGCAGCACGATCACCGCCAGGATGCCCCAGAGCAAGGCGCGATACTGGTACTTCGGCGCGATCGCGAAGAAGCCGAAGATCATCGAGATCACAAAGACGTTGTCGATCGAGAGCGCCTTCTCGATGAAATAGCCGGTGAAGTAGGCAATGCCGTCTTCCGAACCCTTGGCCCACCAGACCCAGCCGCCGAAGGCCATGGCGATGGCAATGTAGAACACCGAGAGCTTCAGCGATTCGGCGATGCCCATCTCCCGGTCTTCCTTGTGCAGGAAGCCGAGGTCGAAAGCGGTCAGAAGGAAGACGAGGCCGGCGAAGGCCAGCCAGAACCATGCGGGTGTTCCCAGCAGGTCATGAAAGAGAAAATCCACGGGGTTGCTCCCGAAACACATTGAAACAGGAAGCGCCGACGCGAAAATGGGGGGAACGCGCCGGCGCGAGGGTTACAGACCGTTGGCCGCGATTGCTGGGGGGAGTAGCAACCGCGCAAGTCTGCCCCTGAACTCCTGTTTCAGTCTCTTCAGCCTTGCGATCTCCGAAGGATCGGCAAAGCGTCTGCCCTGCGCGAGGCGCAGCAGGGCGTCGAGCTTCTGGTTTCGCTCAAGCAGGCGGAACATCTGGTCGGTCATAGTCAAATCCCTATCGAACGGTTGGTGGTTCGATCGGATGACCCGAAACAAGGTTCCTGTTGCCTGAGCTGTGGGGGCTGAATGGACCCCGGAACCTGCATCGGTTTCACCCGATGCGGTCCGACATCACGAGGCGCTTCCAAGGGAAACGCCGCGCCAGAGGGGCCCGGCCCGCACCCGTCACATAGCCATCGCATCCGCGTTTTTCAACCCTGCTTGACCGAATGTGCACTTATGATATTAAGGTGATATCACTTTAAGAGGGGAAACGCGCGATGGCCGATACGCATCTTCCGATCAACTCCAGCCATGAAATCAGGGCGTCCAGCATGAACGGCTACCTCATGCTGCTGATCTTCCTCGGCGTGCTTGCCGCCATCTTCATGGGTGTGGTGACGCTGGCGAGCGGCGATCCCGCCCCTTCCGCCGTGCTGGGTTTCCTCGCCCTCGTCGTTCCCGCCGTGATCGCCGAAGTGCTGATCGCCTCGGGCTTCTACATGATCCAGCCGAATCAGGCGGCGGCGGTCACGCTGTTCGGCTCCTATCGCGGCACCGACCGCGTGGCGGGGCTGCGCTGGGTCTGGCCTTGGATGGCCAAGCGCAAGATCTCGGTGCGCGCCAACAACGTCGTGTCGGAGAAGCTCAAGGTGAACGACTTGCGCGGCAATCCGATCGAGATCGCCACCAATGTCGTCTGGCGCGTGGCCGATACCGCGCAGGCGCTCTACGACGTGGACGACTACAAGGCCTTCGTGAACGTCCAGATCGAAGCCGCCGTGCGCTCGATCGGTTCGCGCTATGCCTATGACGACGTCGAGGATGCCGAGATCACCCTGCGCGGCAGCCACGAGCAGGTGAACGCCGAACTGCGCACCGAACTGATCGAGCGCCTGCGCGTGGCGGGCATCACCGTGGACGAATGCGGCCTTACCCACCTTGCCTATGCGCCGGAGATCGCCGGAGCCATGCTGCGCCGCCAGCAGGCCGAAGCGGTGATCGCCGCCCGCCGCAAGCTGGTCGAAGGCGCGGTCTCGATGGTCGAGATGGCGCTTGCCCAGCTTTCCGAGAAGAACGTGGTCGAACTCGACGACGAACGCCGCGCGGCGATGGTCTCCAACCTGATGGTCGTGCTCTGCGGCGAGCGGGACACCCAGCCGGTCGTCAATACCGGCACGCTATACCAGTAGGATCGCGGGCGGATGGCGAGTCCGAGCAAGAAGGCCTTTGCCCTGCGGCTGGACCCGGCGCTGCACGAGGCGCTGGAACGCTGCGCCGCGGCCGACTTCCGCTCGGTCAATGCCCAGGTCGAAGTGCTGCTGCGCGAGGCGCTCGCCCGGCGCGGCATGAAAGTGGAGGCCAGCACCCCGCCTCGCCGGGGCCGCCCGCCTGCCGTACCCGAGTGTCCGGAGGCCGAAACCTGATGCACGAACCGCAGAACCATCATGCCTGGTTCGCCGCGCGCCGGTTCGGCTTCGGCGTCGGCCTGCCGATCGCCTGGCAGGGCTGGCTGCTGCTGCTCGCCTATTTCACCGCACTCGCGGGCATCAAGTGGCTCGATCATTCCGCCTGGTCGGGCGGCAAGGCTTTCGCCTTCGCACTGTTCCTGCCCATCACGGCGATCTTTCTGGTTGTCGCGAAGGCGCGCACGGCACGCAAGACAAGCCCCGCCGAGATCGAGCGCAAGGATGAAGTCACCATGCCCCAGGAAGACACCCTGTTCATCTGCTACCGGAGGGGCTGGCAGCTCAAATGCCAGCCGCGCGGCCGGGCCGGATGGCTGGCCCTTGCAGGCTGGACGCTTCCGCTACTGCCCCTGAGTCTCGGCCTTGCATGGATGCTGCTGCGCTTTCCCGAAAACGTGACAGCCATCGCTATCGCCTTCACGCTGATCGTAGTGCTGTGGTCCGCCGTCATGGTGCTATGGATCGTCAGCCACAGCGAGATGGTAGACCTCAAGGCACGACCGAAGCCGGAGCGCCGCCGCCAAAAGGAGCGCCGATAGCCCCGAAGCTCTGTCCCGCCGTGGGACGCGGCAAAAGCCTGTGCAGCGTTCCGCTCCACAGGCGCTAGACCGGTGCCATGAACCGCTCGACCCGACTCGCCCTTGCCTGCGGCCTTCCGCTGCTCGCCGCCGTTCCCGCCGCCACCTCGTTCGGCCAGACGGAGAACGCCGCGCCCTATACCGTGGTCGAGACGGGTCGCAGCTTCACCCGTCTGCAAGACGCGGTGGACGCCATCGGCGAAGGCAACGGCACGATCCGCTTCGCCTCGCTGCGCTTCTCGGACTGCGCGGTGCAGAGCAAGGGTGAGATCACCTATCAGGCGCAGGTCCCCGGCCAGTCGGTGCTCGACGGCAAGGCCTGCGAGGACAAGGCGGCGCTCGTCCTGCGCGGACGCGGTGCGCGGATCGAGGGACTGGTCTTCGCCAATATCCGGGTGCCGGACAAGAACGGCGCGGGCGTGCGGCTGGAGCACGGCAACCTCTCGGTCTCGCAGGCCTGGTTCCGCGACAGCGAGCAGGGCCTGCTCAGCGGCGAGGATCCGGAAGGCACGATCGCGATCGACAAGTCCACCTTCACCCGCCTCGGCACCTGCGAAGGCTCCGGCTGCGCGCATTCGCTCTATATCGGCAACTATGGTTCTCTGACGGTGACACGCAGCCGCTTCGAGGCAGGCACCGGCGGCCACTACGTGAAGAGCCGTGCGGCGCGGATCGAGGTGCTGAACTCCAGCTTCGACGATTCCGCCGGGCACGAGACGAACTACATGATCGACCTGCCCGAAGGCGCCACCGGGCGCATCGCCGGCAACTGGTTCGTGCAGGGCCGCGACAAGGAGAACTACTCCGCCTTCATCGCCGTCGCCGCCGAGCACCGCAGCCATCCTTCGGCGGGCCTGACGGTCGAAGGCAACAATGCGCGTTTCGCCCCCGGCATCGACCGGCACAGCGCCTTCGTGGCCGACTGGTCGGGCGAGCCGCTGAAGCTCGGCGAAAACGCGTTGGGCACGGGTCTGTCCTCTTTCGAGAAGCGCTGAGAGGGCGCGCTACTCCCTCTGACGGGCTTGCCTCGGCCCATCGTTGACCCTAGCTTTCGGGGATGCCGAGCGGCCCGCAACAGATACTGGCCTCCTTCACCCGCTTCCGGATCTGGGGGCTGCTGCTGCTGGCGGCGATCGGCCTCCAGGCGGGCGAGCCGATTCGCGCACCGCTGGAACGAACGCAAGGCTCGGCCTTCAGCGCGGCCACCGCCGATCTGGCCCTGGCAACCGGACGCCGGGTCGAATCCGGCAAGGCGCAGGCCCTGCCCACGCCCGCGCTTCCGCCGATGGCGCCGACCACCTTCGCTGCCCCGCGCCTCGCCCTCCTGCCCGCGACCACGCGCCCGCACTTGCGCCCCGATGTCCGCGGCCCGCCGCCGCGCCGTCACCCCGCGCGGCTTCCCGACAGCACCGCACCGCCGCTCGCCTGATCCGCCTCGCGCGGCGCCGCCTTCGCGCGCGCCGTACCCGAATGCAGATCAAGGACAGCCGCCATGTCTTCAGAAAATATCGAGGCCCTGCGCACCGCCGACCGCGAGCGCATGGCATCCCTCTTCGTCCGCTATCCCGCGCTGACGGAAGCCGAACTTGAGGAAATCCACGCCTGGTTCAACCGGCGCGCGACTTCGCTCGACCTCGGCCTGCTCGCCGGAATGCCGGAAATCGCCGAACAGTTTCAGGAATATCGCGCCCAGCATCACGACCGCTTCAAGCCGAGCGACATCGGCAAGGCGGCGCTGTTCATAGGCGCGGTTGCAGCCGTCGTCGGATCGATCGTCATCATGATCCCCTGACCGACGGTCCCGGAGCGCGGCACCCCCTCATACCCTCGTTCGCGCTCCGGGCTTTTTGCTGCAGAGGTCAACGCCTGTTCTTGCCCGGACTTCAGTCCGGACAAACTACAATATATGCCCGGTGCGATCCCGCTTGGTTTCGAGATAGCGCGCATTGTGCGGGTTCGGTGGCAACTGGTGCGGCACCCGCTCGACCACCTCGACGCCGACACCTTCGAGCGCGGCGACTTTGGCCGGATTGTTGGTCATCAGCCGGATCGCCGCGACTCCCAGAAGGTCGAGCATCCGCGCCGCCACCGGGAAATCGCGCGCTTCGGTCGGCAGGCCGAGGCGATTGTTGGCATCCACCGTGTCGTAGCCAAGGTCTTGTAGACTGTAAGCCCTCAGCTTGTTGACGAGACCGATGCCGCGCCCTTCCTGCCGGAGGTAGAGCAGCACGCCCCAGCCGCCGTCCCTGGCCTCGTCGGCCATGGCCCGCAGCGCCGCATCGAGTTGCGGGCCGCAGTCGCATTTCAGGCTGCCGAGGATATCGCCGGTCAAGCATTCCGAGTGGAGCCGCACCAGCGGCGCCCGGTCGCCGTCCTGCTCGCCGATCACCAGTGCGACATGTTCGCGCAAGTCGTCCAGCGAACGGAAGGCGACGATCTCCGCTTCCTCGCAGGCCGCCACCGGCAGGCGCGCGCGCGAGGCGATGACGAGACGCCCGGTGTCCTTCCATTCCGCGAGATCTGCAGGCGAGACGGACTGCGCCTCGCCTTCAAGGTCGGGCGAGACGAGGAAGGCAGGCAGGATACCGGCGAGCCGCGCCAGTTCCATCGCCGTGCGAGCGAGATCGATGTCTTCGATATGCTCGGCGGCGAAGGGGCCTTTCATCGGATGCGCCAGATCCAGCGCCGGGTCCGCCACCGCGCGGGCGGTCTCCAGATCGAACGGCTCTGCCGCGCGAATCAGTACGGGCGCCTCGGGAACGGCCGCCTCGCGCTGGTTGGCAAGCTTGAGCGTCACCGCCCGCGCCGCCGAGATCAGCATGCGGGGCGCCGTAACGCCCGGTGCAAAGCCGGTCTCGGCCGGGAGCAGGACGGCGCCTTCGCCCATCCGCACCGGCCAGCCATGGCGCAGCGCGTCCAGCGCCAGCGCGACCCGGCGCGACCCGGCGGAAGGCAAGTCGGTGCTCAGAGCTCGAACTCCGTGACGAGCGGAACGTGGTCGCTCGGCTGTTCCCAGCGGCGGGTCTCCTCGACGAAGCTGTGCGCCCGCGCCTGCTTCGCAAGGTCGGGCGAGGCCCACATGTGGTCGAGGCGGCGGCCCTGGTCCTTCTGGCGCCAGTAGCTGCGATAGGACCACCAGGAATAGTTGCGTTCCGGCGCGGGGATGAATTCACGGCCCAGATCGACCCAGCCGTGGGCATCGCGGAAGCGCCCGAGCGTCTCCACTTCGATCGGCGTGTGGCTGACGACCTTGAGCAGGGCCTTGTGGTCGTAGACGTCCGATTCGAGCGGGGCGATGTTGAAGTCGCCGACGATCAGGGTGGGCCGGTCGATCTTGTCGGCCCAGCGCGTCATGCGTTCGAGGAAGTCCAGCTTCTGGCCGAACTTCAGGTTCACTTCGCGGTCAGCGATGTCGCCGCCGGCGGGGATGTAGACGTTCTCCAGGATCATGCCCTGCCCGGCGCCCTGAAGCTCCACGCCGACATGGCGCGCCTCGCCGTTGTCCTGCCAGTCATGGCGGCTGAACTCGGTGAACGGCACGCGGCTGACCGTGGCGACGCCGTGGTAGCCCTTCTGCCCATGGATCGCGCGATGCGTGTAACCGATTCGCTCGAACATCTCGTGCGGGAAGAGGTGCTCGGCGACCTTGATCTCCTGGAGGCAGAGCACGTCGGGCGACTGCTCGGTCAGGAAACGCTCGACCTGGTCGATGCGAAGGCGGACAGAATTGATGTTCCAGGTGGCGATTTTCATGCCGCAGGCAATAGGGATGCCAACCCGCAATTGCCAGAGGTGCCGGGCGAAAACACTGGCGACGAAGCGACATGCTGCCCGTGCCCCTCCACCACGCTTCGCGTGGTCCCCCTCCCCCGAGGGGGAGGAACGCGCACTTTTTCGGGCTTGTGGTCTGGTCCAGGCCGGAGCGAGAATGGTGCCGGTAGAGAACCGGAGCGGAGCGGCCTTCTGGCCGTGAGCACCGGAAGCGCAGACAGGTGCCATTCGCAGCCCGGCATGGGCCAGACCACAAGCCCGAAAAACAAAAACCCTCGGTCCGGGGGCAGAGGACCGAGGGTTCATGTAAGCGTTCGTCACGCTAAATCAGAGGACCCTTGTGGAGGCGTGGGCAACAGGGGGGAAACCCGCCTCGAGCCGCTCTGACCATCTCAATGTAGGTGCTCTTGGCTTGCTGGCAAGTGAACGGAATTCAGAAAAGTGTCGCATTCCGTCGCAGCCAGCGGGCAACTCGCGACCAAGCGGTGCGCCTTATCGACGAGTACTTATCGGCGCGTCCTAGGACGCGGGTCGACCCAGCGGAAATCGTTGTCGGTCACCGGAACACCGTAGCGCTGATTCGACAGCGAGATCGTGGTGCGCTTGTTCTGCGAATCGAGCGAGACCCAGTAGCTCAGCTCAAGCCCGCCCGGCGCCGAGGCCTTGCGGGTGAAGATCAGGGTTATGACGCCGTACTCGGGATGCGAGCGGTCGCGCACTTCGATGCTGACGACGTTGGGATTGCCGGTCTGCTTGACGGTGCCGAACTTCGCCACGTCGCGCTTGGGATCGAGCAGCGCGCCGAGCGGGCTGTTGCTGATCGGCCAGCGCTGCACTTGGCGCACCGAGTAGTCGATCATGGTCAGCGCCTTGCCGTCGCTGACGATCAGCATCTGGGCGCTCTTCTCGTACTGGAAGCGGATCTTGCCGGGACGCATCAGCGTCAACTGGCCGGTCAGGCTCTGGCCGTTGCGGTCCGTCTGGACGAAATCGGCCTTCATCGTCGAGATCGCGCGCAGCGCCTCGACGGCCTGGCTCAGTTGCGCCGAATCATCGGATGGCGCAGCCAGCGCGGGCGTCGCCGGAAGGAGGGCAGGAACGCAAAGCGCGGCCAAACTGGCCGCGCCTACGCAAGAGCGAAAGATCTTGAAGGTGCGGTTCATGATGCTCCCATTGGGTTTGCAGGCTTGAACCGCCCCTTAATCGCAAAGTTCCCGAAGGAAGCCTTACTTGATCTTGGCTTCCTTGAAGTCGACGTGCTTGCGCACGACGGGATCGTACTTGCGGAAGGTCATCTTCTCGGTCGTGTTGCGCGGGTTCTTCTTGGTGACGTAGAAGAAGCCGGTGTCGGCGGTCGAGACAAGACGGATCTTGACGGTTGCGGGCTTCGCCATGGCGGTTTCCTGTATCTCTCGTTTCAGCCGCCCTGGCCGGCCGGCGTTCCGTTGAAAAATTTCAGGGCGGCAATCGAGCGCCGCCCCTCAAGGTTGCGGCCCATGCGATAGTGACAGCCCAAAGTCAAGCGGAAGAGTCTTTTCCACTGGGCTTCCACCCAGTCAAAACGGCCATTCGGCCGTTTTGTGCGGCACCGGCCCACGCCCCCACCCGACCTCCCATCAAGGGTACACTAAATGGTAGGTCGGGTGGGGGCGTGGGCCGGTGCCGCAAGCCATTCGCGGATGCGAATGGCGCACTCAACTAAGACTCATCGAAGGAGTCGATCGGCTCCAGAACGCCGAATTTCTCGTTGTAGGGCGCGTGATTCAGTTTCGGCATCTTGATCGTTTGCGGCTCGACCTTGGTGTCGGGCAGGCGGTCCAGCAGATCGCGCACCAGTGTGAGCCGACCGATTCGCTGGTCGTTGAAGTCCACCACCGTCCAGGGCGCATGCTTCTTGTGCGTGGCCTTGAGCATGACTTCGCGCGCCTTGGTGTAGTCCTCGTAGCGCTCGCGCGCGGCGACGTCGATCGGGGAGAGCTTCCAGCGCTTGAGCGGATCGTCGAGTCGCTCGTGGAGGCGCTCCTCCTGCTTATCCTGGTCGCAGGCGAGCCAGTACTTGAACAGCAGGATGCCGTCGTCGACCAGCATGCGCTCGAACACCGGAGCCTGCTGGAGGAAGCGCTTCACTTCCCAGCCGGTCGCGAAGCCCATGACTTTCTCGACCCCGGCGCGGTTGTACCAACTGCGGTCGAACAGCACGATCTCTCCGCGAGTCGGCAGGTGCTCTGCATAGCGCTGGAAGTACCATTGGCCTTGCTCGCGCTCGCTGGGCGCGGTGAGCGCGACGGTGCGGCACTGGCGGGGATTGAGCTGGCCGCCGACGGCCTTGATCGCCCCACCCTTGCCTGCGGTGTCCCGTCCTTCGAACAGGACGACGATGCGGGCGCCGGTGGAGGAAGCCCAGCGGGCCATGCCCACCAGCTCCTCCTGCATCGGCTCCAGCAGCTTTTCGTATTCCTTACGCCCCAGTTTGTTTTGGCCGAGCTTCTTGGGTTCTTTCTCGGCCATGGCGTAAATCCCTGATCAGACCTGCGAAAGCAGGAAGAGTGCAAGTGCGCCGGCAACGATACGATACCAGGCGAACGGTGCAAAGCCCGAGCGGCTGACGAAGGCCATGAAGGCCTTGATGACGACCAGTGCCACCACGAAGGAGACGGCAAAACCGATCCCGATCTCGCCCCAGCCCACCGGACCGGCACCGGCCATCAGTTCCTTGTGATGCTTGAGCAGTTCCAGCGTCGTTGCGCCGATCATCGTCGGCACCGCCAGGAAGAAGCTGAATTCGGCCGCCGTCCGGCGCTCGACACCCATCGACAGCGCGCCCATGATCGTCGCGCCCGAACGGCTGACGCCGGGAACCATCGCCAGGCACTGCGCTAGGCCGACGCCGATGCACTTGACGGCGGGCAGCTCGGAAACGCCGGTCAGCGGACCGGGCTTGGCCACTTTCTCGATCCCGAGGATGGCGATGCCGCCGATGATCAGCGCCCAGGCGACCACGGCGGGTTCGCCCAGCAGGCCCTCGATATAATTGTTGAACAGCAGGCCCAGCACGGCCGAGGGAATGAACGCCAGCAGCACGTTGCGCACGAAACGGATCGAGGTGGGATTGAGCTTGAGCAGCCCCATGCCCACCGCCCAGAACGTGCGCCAGAACTGCACGATCACCGCCAGGATCGCGCCCAGCTGAATGAC
Organism: Novosphingobium sp.; assembly: GCF_036820275.1. Lineage (GTDB taxonomy): Bacteria > Pseudomonadota > Alphaproteobacteria > Sphingomonadales > Sphingomonadaceae > Novosphingobium. The sequence continues at coordinate 255,095 of NZ_DAISLT010000003.1, read as the reverse complement.
GATGTTGAAAGTGGCCCACTGGCTCGAATCGTACCCGAACAGCCGCGTGGCCAGAATCAGGTGGCCGGTCGAGGAGACGGGCAGGAATTCGGTGAGGCCCTCGACAATGCCGAGGAGGATCGCGGTAAGGGTCAAGCTCATGGGGCGCAGGTCATGCCGGACGCACCGGCCAAGTCAACCCGCCCGGAGGCTCTCCAGTCCCTATAGTCGTTCAGAAAATACGGCTGGGCGTATTTTGCAGTCGGGGCCCGGTCTTCATCAGACCGAGCCCCTGTTTTCTTACCGTTTTCTTACCAGATGCGCACGCGCTGGGCGGGCGGCAGGTAGAGCGCGTCGCCGGGCTTCACGTCGAAGGCCTTGTACCATTCGTCGAAGTTACGGACGATGCCGTTGATGCGGTAGTGCGCGGGCGAGTGCGGGTCGGTGATGAGCTGCTGGCGCACCGATTCCTCGCGGTACTTGCTGCGCCATACCTGCGCCCAGGCCATGAAGAAGCGCTGGTCGCCGGTCAGGCCGTCGATCACCGGGGCTTCCTTGCCGTTCAGCGAGAGCTTGTAGGCGCGGTAGGCGAGGCTGAGGCCGCCGAGGTCGCCGATGTTCTCGCCCATGGTCAGCTTGCCGTTGACGCAGGTCTTGCCGTCGTCGAACGGGCAGAAGCTGTTGTACTGGGCTTCCAGACGGTCCTGGAGCTTCTGGAAGTTGGCCTTGTCCGCCGCGCTCCACCAGTCGCGCAAGTTGCCGGTGCCGTCGGACTTGGCGCCCTGGTCGTCGAAGCCGTGGCCCATCTCATGGCCGATCACCGCGCCGATGCCGCCGTAATTGACCGCCGGGTCAGCCGAGACGTTGAAGAACGGCGGCTGGAGAATGGCGGCCGGGAACACGATCTCGTTGAACGGCGGGTTGTAGTAGGCGTTGACCGTTTCGGGCAGCATGAACCATTCGGTCTTGTCGACCGGCTGGCCGATGCGCTTCATCTGGTCGTCGTTCTCCCACGAACCGGCGGCAATCGCGTTGCCGAGCGGATCGGTGGCCGAGAACGTCAGGCCTTCGTATTCCTTGTACTTCGCCGGAGCGCCGATCTTGGGGTTGAAGGCATCGAGCTTGGCCTGGGCTTCCTTGCGGGTCGCCGGGCCCATCCAGGCCAGGTCCTTGAGGTTGACCGCCATGGCCTTGCGCAAGTTGGCGACCAGGTCGGTCATCGCTGCCTTGGCTTCGGGCGGATAGTACTTCTCGGCATAGATCTTGCCGACCAGTTCACCGGCCATGCCCTCGACCGCGGCGACGCCGCGCTTCCAGCGGGCGCGCTGCTCGGGCTGGCCGCTCATGACCTTGCCGTAGAAGGCGAAATTGGCGTCGTCGATGTCGCTGGGCAGCACGGCGGCATTGCCGCGCAGGAAGTGCGCCGCGAGCCAGGCCTGCCAGGTGGCGACCGGCACGTCCGAGACCAGCTTGGCCACGGCGGGAACGCCGCCGCCGAACAAGGTCTGTGCCTTGGCGGGATCGATGCGGGCGGTCTTCAGCTCTTCCGGCGTCGGCGGCATCTCGGTGACGAGCACGTAGCCCGCCTTGCCCGCGCCCATCGTGTCCATGAAGGTGCGCAGCAGGCCGGGGGTGCCGAGGCCTTCGAATTCGGCCAGGGTCAGCTTGTTGTAGGTGAGGTCCGGGTCGCGGCTGGCGGCACGGTCCCAGTCGGCCTGGGCAATGCGGGTTTCCAGCGCCACGACCGACTTGGCGGCGGTCGCCGGATCGGCATAACCGGCCTTGCCCAGCAGGAAGGTCAGATAGTCGGTGTACTTGGCGCGCAGGTCCTGCGAACGCTGGTCGTTCTTCAGGTAGTAGTCGCGGTCGGGCAGGCCGAGACCGCCGACTCCCACCTGGAAGGCGTTGATGTCGCTCTGCTTCTCGTCGGGACCGACATAGGCGCCGATCGGCGAGGCGAAGCCCGGCGATGCGAAGATCTTCATCAGGTCGTCGGGGGTCTTGGCCGCGAAGATGCGCTCGAGATAGGGCTGCGCGGGGGCGAGACCGGCCTTGTTGATGGCGTCGACGTCCATGAAGGCCGCATAGGCCGCCTCGACGCGGGCGGCATCGGTGCCGGCGGCGGGCTTCGAGGCGATCAGGTCATTCATGATGGCATGGACGCGCTGTTCCGAAAGGTCGCGCAGCGCGGTGAACGAGCCCCAGTTGGTGCGGTCTGCCGGAAGCACGACGGCGGCTTCCCACTTGCCGTTCACGAACTTGTCGAAGTCCACGCCGGGCTTGGCGGCCGTGTCCTGCCACTGGGTCTGGATGCCGGACTTGCCCCAGTCCATCTTCGCAGGATCGATCTGCATCGGATCCGAAGCGGCAGGAGCATCGGCGAGAGCCGGTACGGCGGAAAAGCTGAGAGCGGTAGCGAGCGCCGTCGAAGCGAGCACCCGGCCGAGAATGCGGGTCATGGTCCCACCTTTCTGAATTGCATGACACGAACGGTCCGGCGACGAACCGGAACGGCCCGTCGATAGCAGCGCAACATAATTGCCATATTCGGCAACGCCAGCCCTGAAATGTCGTTCGTCGTCGCGGATCAGGCGTTCGTCGAACGAGCGAAGGCGGCGACAGCATCGGCATCGAACTGGAGCGAAGCCAGCCTTGCGTAAAGCCCGCCCGCCTGGCTCAAGCTTTCATGCGTGCCCTGCTCGACGATGCGCCCGCCGTCCATCACCACGATCCGGTCCGCCTTGCGCACGGTGGCGAGGCGGTGCGCGATCACCAGGGTCGTGCGGTTTTCCATCAGGTGTTCCAGCGCGTCCTGCACCAGCCGCTCGCTCTCGGCATCGAGCGCGCTGGTAGCCTCGTCGAGCAGCAGGATCGGCGCGTCACGCAGCAGGGCGCGGGCGATGGCGAGGCGCTGGCGCTGGCCGCCGGACAGGCGTGCACCGTCCTCGCCCAGGAAAGTATCGAGACCCTGCGGCAATTCGCGCAGGAAACGCTCGGCATTGGCGGCGCGGGCCGCCTGCCAGATCGCCGCGTCATCCGCCTCCTGGTTGCCGTAGCGCACGTTGTCGCGCGCGGAAGCGGCGAAGAGCACGCCTTCCTGCGGCACGAGCGCGATCCGACGGCGGATCTCGGAGGGATCGGCGGAGGTCAGCGGCACGCCGTCGATCTTGATGGCGCCGCTCTGGGGATCGTAGAATCGCTCGGCCAGCTGGAACAGCGTGGACTTGCCCGCACCCGAAGGCCCGACGATCGCCACCGTCTCGCCCGGCTCGATCGAGAGGCTGAAATCGTGGAGCGCCGCCAGTTCGGGGCGAGAGGGATAGCGGAAGGTCACGCGCTCGAAGGCGAGCTTGCCGCGCCCCGGCGAAGGCAGGGTGAGCGGGCGCGCCGGAGCGGTGATCGTCGGGTGCTCGCTCAGCAGTTCGGCGAGGCGGCTGGCCGCCCCGGCACCGCGCACAAGGTCGCCATAGACTTCGGTGAGCGAGCCGAAGGCGCCTGCGACGATGCCCGCCGTCACCACGAAAGCCGCGATCGTGCCGCCGGTGATCGACCCTTCGGCCACCCCGATCGCACCGCGCCACATGATGACGGTGATCGAGGCGAAGATCAGGAACATGATAACTGCCGTCATCACCGCGCGCAGGGCGATGCGATGCCGGCCGGTCTCGAAAGTACGCTCCACCGCGCCGGAGAAGCGCTCCAGTTCGCGCCCTTCCTGATTGAAGGCCTGGACCACGCGCAAGGCGCCGAAGACCTCGCTGGTGGTGGCGCCGATATCGGCCACGCGGTCCTGGCTCTGGCGGGCGACGGCGCGCAAGCGGCGACCGAAGGCGGCGATCGGCAGGATCACCACCGGAATCGCGACGACAAGCCCCAAAGTCAGCGTCGGCGCCAGGACGAAGAGATAGGCCACCCCGCCCACCGCCATGATCGCATTGCGCAGCGCGACGGAAACCGTGGTGCCCACCACCGTCTCGATGATGGCGGTGTCCCCCGTCATGCGCGAGGCGATTTCCTTGGGGCTGTTTTCCTCGAAGAAACTGGGCGAAAGCGTCAGCAGGTGGCGCTGCACGCGCAGGCGCACGTCGGCGACGACGCGCTCGCCCAGCCACGATACGCTGTAGAAGCGGATCGCCGTCGCCACCGAAAGCACGGTGACGACCCCCAGCAGCATGGCGAACCACCAGCGGATCGCCGAAGGATCGGCGCCCTGGGCAAAGCCCTGGTCGACGATCTGGCGGAAACCGTAGGGAATCGCGAGAGTCGAAGTCGCCGTGGTCAGCAGGGCCAGACCGGCGATGGCCATGCGGCCGGGATACTTGAACAGCTCGCGCCAGACCATGGCCAGCGCACCCAGGTTCCTGCGACGAGGATCCTGGGCTTCGGTGCCACTGTGGAAGCTAGTGGCGTTCTCGTTCTCAGGCAGCCCGTCCTGCCCCGCATTGGCATCCATGGGCGCGGCCTTATCCTGTCCCTGCTCCAAGGAAAAGACATATGAAAAGCCCCTTTACGATCAAGGTCTTCGGCAAAAGACCGTGCTGACCGATTGATGCAATCGGGTTTACCGCATTGCGCCGGCAACGATTCGGTCCCAAATGGCCTTTATACCTTGCAGGACGGCGCGGTCGCATTGCCGTTCGGGAGACGCATCTTGCTTTACAACGCCTATGAATTGCAGCGCACCATGCTGAGCGGCGCCGCCGCCTGGGCCTCGGTGAGTTCCGAACTTCTCAGCAATCCCGCCCTTCCCATGGGCTATTTCGGCTTCGGCCCGGTCATGGCCTCGGCGCTCGACGTCTTCGCCCATGCCGCCGCGCCGCGCGGCAAGCCCGCCTTCGACATCGAAACCGTCACCACCGGCGGCAAGACCTACGACATCACCGAGTCGATCGTGCTGCGCCGCCCCTTCGGCGACCTGATCCGCTTCAGCCATCCGGGCCTTGCCAAGGACGCGCCGAAACTGCTGGTCGTGGCTCCGATGAGCGGCCACTTCGCCACCCTGCTGCGCGGCACCGTCGCCCGCATGCTGGAAAGCTGCGAAGTCTACATCACCGACTGGGCGGACGCGAAGTTGGTGCCGCTGGACGCCGGTCGCTTCGATCTCGACGACTATATCGACTACCTGATCAGCTTCCTCGAACACATCGGTCCCGGCGCGCACATGCTCGCCGTCTGCCAGCCCTCGGTCCCGGCCTTCGCCGCCGCGGCGATCATGGGCAAGAAGCAGCATCCCTGCCGCCCGGCAACGCTGACCATGATGGGCGGCCCGGTCGACACCCGCGAGGCCCCCACCAGCGTCAACGACGTCGCCATGCAGCAGCCGCTCTCGTGGTTCGAGAACAACGTCATCGCCACCGTTCCGCTCACCTATCCGGGCGCCGGACGCGAGGTCTATCCGGGCTTCCTCCAGCTTGCGGGCTTCATGGCGATGAACCTCGGCAACCACATGATGAGCCATTACGGCATGTTCAAGCACCTCGTCACCGGCGACGGCGAAGGCGCGGCGGCCACCAAGGCCTTCTATGACGAGTACCGCGCGGTCTGCGACATGACCGCCGACTACTACCTCCAGACCATCGAGCACGTCTTCCAGAAGCACTCGCTGCCGAAGGGCGAATTCGTCCACCGGGGCGAGCGCATCGATCCGTCCGCGATCCTCGACACCGCACTGCTCGCCGTCGAAGGGGAGCGCGACGACATTTCCGGCATCGGCCAGACCAAGGCCGCGCTCAAGCTGGCGACCCATCTGCCGGACAGCAGCAAGAAGTACCTGCTCGCCGAAAACGTCGGCCATTACGGCATCTTCAACGGCAGCAAGTGGCGCACCCGCATCGCTCCGGTGCTGGAGGACTGGATCCGCCAGCATGCCCGCAAGCCGCAGGAAGTCGCGGCCTGACGATTTCACTTCCCCGGCGGAAGCGCTTTGCCTCCGCCGGGCCAAACCCGCGAATCGGCGCCGCGCCGCACGGATCGGCAAACCGGTTAACCCTTGCGGCAGCCTGCCTTCCGAACGGGAACCGGACGTCGATGAGACTGGAAAGTCTTCCGCGTTTAGGTTAACTTACCGGTATGGAACAGACGTTGGGTCGACGTGCTGTCCTCATGGGCGGACTGGCGGCAGGCGCAAGCCTGGCATTGCCGTCGCGTGTGCTGGCAGCAGAAAACATGGCAGGAACAACGACGGGACAGATCGGTCCTGCCGGGCTGCCCTCTCTCGGTGCAAACATGGGCACGCTCGATGCCGTGCCAAGCGCCCTCACCCCTTATCAACGCCGCATCCTCGACGTTGCCGCGAAGCAGGTACACCGTGTTGGCACGCAGATCTGGCGCACCGACCTCGTCGGGATCGCCGATTTCGCGCAGCCTTCGTGGAAACCGCGCCTGCACTTCGCCAATATCGAGGCGGGCACGGTGCGCTCGTTCCTGCTCGCCCACGGGCGCGGCTCGGACCCGGCGCACAGCGGCTGGCTGCAGAGCTTTTCCAACCTGCCGGGATCGGAAGCCACCTCACGCGGGGCCTTCCTCACTTGCGAGTGGTACTCGGGCAAATACGGCACCTCGATCCGCCTCAAGGGGCTGGACAACGACAATTCGATGGCGCTCGAACGAGCCATCGTGATGCATCCGGCCTGGTACGTCGATGCGGCAATGATCCAGAAGTGGGGCAAGCTCGGCCGCAGCGAAGGCTGCTTCGCGATGAGCAATACCGACTTCAACGAAGCGCTCTGGCACCTCTCGGGCGGGCGCCTGCTGTTCGCCGACCGCATCGGGGAATACTGAATCCCGTTCATCACTACATGCAACGATCGGTGGTAGTGCCGCGTTAGACACCCTTTCGCCGGGGTGTTACGGATCGGCCATGCACGGAAATCTCGCCGGATTCAGGAAGGATGCGCCTACCGACGCGCGGCAGGTGCGTTCCCGCATGGCGCTGAACGCGGCCATGCTGTCCCTGCTTGAGGAAAAGACCTTCGACCAGATCACCATTCGCGAGATCTCGGCGCGGGCGGGCACCGGCTATGCCACCTTCTTCCGCCACTACTCGACGAAGGAAGCGCTGCTGGGCGACGTCGCCTCGGAAGAGATTGCCGGGTTGCTGGCCCTGACCATTCCCATCCTCCATGCTGCCGACAGCTACGAATCCACACTGGCGCTGTGCACTTATGTCGGCGAGCACCGGCCGCTCTGGTCGGCCCTGCTGGCAGGCGGTGCCACGGCGATCGTGCGGGAAGAGTTCATCCGGCAGGCGCGCGGCCTGATCGAGGACCTTGCCGATCCGGCCGAGTGGCTGCCCCGGGATCTCGGCGTGGTGCACGGCACCGGCGCCACGATCGACATTCTCGGCTGGTGGCTGGCCAACGGACATGACCAGAGCGCCGAGGATACCGCGCGCATCCTCCATCGCCTGGTCATCGCGCCGCTGGTGGGCGACGGCGCGGAAGTCCGCGATCCGGCTCGCCATCGGGAATGAGCGGACTGGAAAACGCCGACTGGCCGCTGTTCGGCTGGATCGACGACATTCGACAACCCCTGGCACGGGCGCGAGACGCCGGACGTCCCGCCGCGCTGGCGACGCTCTACCGGGTCGAAGGCAGCGCGCCGCGCGGCCCCGGCGCGCAGATGCTGTTCGTCGCGCCCGAAGACAGCGCCGATATCGGTGCCAGCGGCTATTTCTCCGGAGACTGCATCGAAGGCGATGTGGCCGGCCATGCGATGCAGGTCCTCGCCGACGGTCGCCCGCGTCGCCTTCACTACGGCAACGGCAGTCCGTGGATCGACATCCGCCTGCGCTGCGGCGGCGCCCTGCATGTTCTGGTCGAGCGCATCGCTGCGGACGATGCGGCGGCGGCCGAGCTGCTGCGCCACGGCGCGGCCCGCCGCGCCTGCCGCTGGCACAGCGACGGCGCCGCACGGCACGTCACCGCCGACGAAGGGCCCTTGCTCGACTTCTCCGAAACGCCGTTCTCGCTCGCCCGCCGCTACGCCCCGCCCCGCCGCCTGATCGTTTCCGGCGGCGATCCGGGGGCCTTGGCGGCAGCCCGGCTTGCCGCCCTCTCGCAGTTCGAGACGATCCTGCTGCGCCCCGGCGGCCCGGCGGAGCCGCCCCCCTTCCCCGTCTCCCGCTACTTGCGCAGCGATCCGGCGACGGCGCTGGCAGAGCTGGGGGTGGACCGCTGGACCGCCTATCTCGGTGCCACGCATGAGGATCACCACGATCTCGGCGGCTGCCTCGCCGCGCTGCGCGGCGGGGCCGGCTATGTCGGCATGATCGGCGCGAAATCGCGCGCGGCAGCGCGGCGCAGTGCGCTCGAAAATGCCGGAGCGACGCCGGAGGAACTGGGCCGGCTCCATCTCTCGCCGGGCGTGGCGGGGCTGGGCAAGTCGCCGTGGGAAGTGGCCACGGGCATCATCGCCGAGATCATGCAGGCGCTGAACCCGGCGTGCGAACGGACGTGACTTTCGCCGCCCTCGTGCTCGCGGCGGGAGCTTCGCGGCGGTTCGGCGACGACAAGCTCTCGGCCCCGCTGGCCGGCGAGCCGCTGCTGTTCCACGCCGTCCGTGCCGCCCGCGCCGCGCCGGTGTCGCGCGTGCTCGTGGTGGCGCGACCAGGGCTCGACTGCGGACTATGGCCGGAAACCCCGCCGGTGGAGGTACTGCGCATCACCAGCCCCGCGCTGTCGGAATCGCTCAAAGCCGGAATCGCGGCCCTGCTCTATACGAACGGCGTCTTCGTGTTCCTCGGCGACATGCCCCTCGTGCCCCATGACATGGCCGCACGCCTCGCCGCCAAGATCGGGGACAACAGCGCCGCCCTGCCCCGCCGCGACGGCAGGCCGGGACACCCGGTGCTGCTGTCCTCGCGTCTCTATCCCGAGATCGCCCGGCTCTCCGGCGACGAGGGCGCAGGACGTCTGCTGCGCGGACGCAGCGATGTGATCTTCGTCGAGACCGAAGATCCGGCGATCCATCTCGACATCGATCGCCCGCAGGACCTTGCCACCCTGCGGGCAGCCGATACGCCGCCCTCTACCTGAACCTTGCCCCCTTCAGGCGCTGCCGGTCTGGCTCGACAGCAGCGCCGGATCGATCCCTTCGGCCCGCCAAGTCGCGGTCCAGCGATCGTCGACCGCCGTATCGAACAGGATTTCCGGATGCGGGTCGGCCGCGTACCAGCCGTGCTGCCGCATCTCGCCTTCGAGCTGCCCCGGCGCCCATCCCGCATAACCCAGCGACATCAGCCAGCGCTGCGGCCCGCGCCCCTCGGCAATCGCGCGCAGCACGTCCATCGAGGCGGAAAGCGAACAGAGCGGATGGACCTCGATCGTATCGCTGCCGCCCCAGTCGGTGGAGTGAAGCACGAAACCGCGCCCCGGCTCGACCGGGCCGCCTTCATGGACCTCGCAGTCCGGCGCGACGCCGGGATCGATGCCCAGCTCCTCCAGGATTTCGTGAAAGCGCACGCCTTCACGCAACCGGCCGATGCCGATGCCCAGCGCGCCGTTCTCGTCATGAACGCACAGGACGCTCACGCTGTGGTCGAAGCGGGGATCGAACATGCCCGGCATCGCCAGCAGGAGCCGTCCGGATAAGTATTGTTTCTCGGTCACATCACGAATGTAAGAGTGCCTCGGGAAAATGCCCATAGGGCATTTTCGTTGCGGCACCGGCCCACGCCCCCACCCTACCACCCGCAGGATACTACCGATGGGTGGTAGGGTGGGGGCGCCTGAGTCCAACTGGGGCCGGTGCCGCCAAAATCCGCCTGCGGCGGATTTTCAAACGAACTCCAAGCCCTTCGCGGGGGACGGCAAGCCGGTTGCGCTTCCCCGACGCGCCGCCGCGCTCTATGCCTGCGGCCAAGCAACGAAGGAAATCGCGCGTGAGCCTGCTGTTCGAACTGCCGGAAACCCCCTCCGTCCCCGTCATGGGCGAGGAAGCGCGCTATCCCGTGCGCCGGATCTTCTGCGTCGGCCGCAACTACGCCGCCCATGCCCGCGAACTGGGCAACGCGGTGGACCGCGAAGCCCCGATCTGGTTCACCAAGGCCCCTGCCGCGCTCTGTCATTCCGGCAGCGCGATCGCCTATCCGCCGGGCACTGAGGACTGCCATTACGAGATGGAACTCGTCGTCGCGCTGGGCGGCCACGGCTTCGAGATCGCCCCCGAGCAGGCGATGGACCTCGTCTACGGCTATGCCTGCGGTCTCGACATGACCCGGCGCGACCTCCAGAACGCCGCCAAGGCCAAGGGCTACCCCTGGGACACCGGCAAGGACTTCGAGAACGGCGCCGTGATCGCCCCGATCACCCGCGCCGAAGCATTCGGGCAAAGAGGCGGGCTGGCCGGTGAGCAGCGCATCACCCTCGCTAAGAACGACGAGACGAAGCAGGACGCACCGCTCTCCGAAATGATCTGGAGCCTCCCCGAACTGATCGCCGACCTTTCCCGCATGTATCACCTCGCCCCCGGCGACCTCATCTATACCGGCACCCCCGCGGGCGTCGGCCCCGTTGCCCCCGGCGACCGGCTGGAAGGCCGCGTCGAAGGGCTTGAACCCGTAACTCTGGAAATCGAAGCTCCCTGACCTGACATGCCTTGCCTGAACTACCGCGCCGCCCTCTTCACAAGCTGCGCCTTCCTTTTCGCGACACCCGCCTTCGCCGACGAGAGCGCTGGGCCGACCACGCCGATCATCGTCACCGGCCACGGCCTGGAAGCCGGCCCGGCGACCCCGGCCTACGACGTCCAGACCATCGAGCGCGACGCGGTAATCGCCAGCGCCTCGGGCCGGATCGAAGACGTGCTGAACTCTGTCGCGGGCTTTTCCCAGTTCCGCCGCTCGGACAGCCGCTCGGCCAATCCGTCCTCGCAGGGCGCGACCTTGCGCGCGCTCGGCGGCAATGCGTCGAGCCGCACGCTGGTCCTGCTAGACGGCGTGCCGGTGGCCAATCCGTTCTTCGGCTATATTCCCTACAGCGCCATCGCGCCGGAGCGGCTGTCGTCGATCCGGGTGACGCGCGGCGGCGGTTCGGGCGCCTTCGGCTCGGGCGCGGTGGCGGGCACCATCGAGATGACCAGCGCCGGTCCCGACCAGATCGGCATCCTGCAAGGCAGCGCCCTCGTCAACGACCGCGGCGAGACCCAGACTTCCGCCACGATCGCGCCGAAACTGGGCGCGGGCTTTCTCATCGCCAGCGTGCAGTGGGACCGGGGCGAAGGCTTCTGGACCACGCCGAAAGACCAGCGCGTCCCGGCCTCCGCCCGCGCCGCCTATGACAGCTGGTCGGCCTCGCTCCGCGCCGTCGCCCCTTTGAGCGAGACCGTGGAGCTTCAGGCCTCCGCGCTTGCCTATGGCGACCAGCGCACCTTGCGCTTCAAGGGCGCCGATTCGACCTCGGACGGCCAGCAGGCCTCGCTGCGACTGGTCGGCCGGGGCGATTGGCAGTTCGACGTGCTCGGCTATGTGCAGGCGCAAGACTTCTCGAACATCGTGATCAGTTCGAGCACCTACAGGAAGACGCTCGACCAGCACCGCACGCCGACCACCGCCATTGGCGGCAAGGCCGAACTGCGCCCGCCGGTGGGCGAGAATCACGTCCTGCGAATCGGCACCGACCTTCGCCTCAGCGACGGCCGCCTGCTGGAACTGCCCTATAACGCCAGCGGCGCCTTTACGGCGGTGCGCCGCGCGGGCGGCAACCAGTCCGATCTCGGTTTCTATGCCGAGGACGACTGGACCTTGGGCGACCTCGTGCTTACCGCCGGTGGCCGCGCGGACCGCTGGACGATCCGGAACGGCTTCTACCGCTCGGTCAGCCCCGCCGGTGCGGTGACGCAGGACGATGCCTATGCGAATCGCTCGGGCTGGATGGGCAACGGCCGCGCCGGTCTGGTCTGGCACGCGAACAAGGCCGTAAGCCTGCGCGCCGCCGCCTATACCGGCATGCGCCTGCCGACGCTCAACGAACTCTACCGCCCCTTCGTGGTCTTCCCGGTCACCACCGAGGCCAACCCCAACCTCAAGCCCGAGCGCCTGCGCGGCTACGAGGCGGGGATCGACGTGCATCCGCTGGAAGCGCTGACCCTCTCGCTCACCGCCTTCGACAACAAGGTGAAGGATGCCGTAGCCAACGTGACGCTGAACGGCACGACCCGCGAACGGCAGAACGTGAAGGCCATCCGCTCGCGCGGGCTGGAAACGGCAGCCGCGCTCGACCTCGGCCAGGTCCGCTTCGACGGCTCGCTGGCCTGGACCGACGCCAAGGTCCGCGCGGACGATCCGGACCTCGACGGCATGCGCCCCTCGCAGACGCCGAAGTTCGCCGCCAGCGCCACGCTCGCCTGGCTTCCGGCGGACGGCTGGCGTTTCGCGGCGACGCTGCGCCACGTCGGCGCCCAGTACGAGGACGATCTCCAGACTTACGTGCTCCCCGCCGCGACGACGCTCGACGGTTATGTGCAGGTTCCGGTAACCGATGCGTTCTCGCTCGTCCTGCGCGCCGAGAACCTGACCGACGAGACCATCGTCACCCGCAACCAGAACGGTTCGATCGACCTCGGCACCCCGCGCACCTTCTGGGCGGGCCTGCGCGTGGCGCTTCGCTGATGCACGGCGTTTCAGAGAACGGCGTTTCAAAGAACGACAGGCCGTGCAGGAGCACCGCCCCGTCGCAGGGCGTGCACTGGCGCAGGGGTCGCCACGCGCATAAGAAAGCGCCATGCCGCGCCTGACCGTCAACGATCACCCGGTCGAAATCGCCATGGACCCACAAACGCCCCTGCTCTGGGGCCTGCGGGACGGGGCGAACCTCACAGGGACCAAGTACGGTTGCGGCGTGGGCGACTGCGGCGCCTGCACGGTCCTGGTCGACGGCGCCGCCCTACGCGCCTGCCTCGTCACCCTTGGCGAGTGCGAGGGCCGCTTCGTCACCACTATCGAGGGACTTTCGGCCGACCGCTCGCATCCGATGCAGCAGGCGATGGTGGCCGAGCAGGCGATCCAGTGCGGCTTCTGCACGCCGGGCATCGTCATCGGCGCCGCCGCCCTGCTCGCCCGCAATGCGAATCCCAGCGAAGCGGAAATCCGCGAGGCGCTTCCCAATCTCTGCCGCTGCGGCGTCTACCCGCGCCTGATCGCCGCCGTGCAGCGCGCGGGCCGGGTCCTGCGGCGCGAGGAAACCATCAGCGCCGCGCCCGCGCCGGGCATCGCCCCGCGCGACGCCGCACGCAAGGTGCCCGCCCTGGCGCCTTTGAAAACCACATCACCCGAACAACAGGAGAAACGCCCGTGAAGGCGACCATCTGGCACAACCCGAAATGCGGCACCTCACGCAAGACCCTGGCGATCCTGGAAGAAACGCCCGGCGTCGAAGTCGAAGTGATCGAATATCTCAAGACCCCGCCTTCGGCCGAAAAGCTGGCCCAACTCTACCGCGATGCGGGCATCACCCCGGGGCAGGGCCTGCGCCTGCGCGGCACCGATGCAGCCGAGCGCGGCCTGCCTGAAGCCGACGATGCCACGGTTCTGGCGGCCATGGCGGCCGAACCGGCGCTGATCGAACGCCCCCTCGTGGAAACCGAAAAGGGCGCCAGGCTTTGTCGTCCGCAGGAAAAGGTCCACGAGATTCTGTAATCCCCGCGTAACATTGGCCGACGCTCGCTTGCATTGTCGGCCCCGATCTGTCACCGAATCGCCCTTCGCCGGACGACAACAAAAGCGAGAGCTTCCTCCAGCATGACCAGTACCGAGCTTGCCCGAGAGGCGCTGCCCCAGCGGCTCAAGCGGAAGATCAAACACAGCCTTGGACCTTGGGGCGTGTTCATCGAAGGCTTCCTGCGCAATCCCGTGATGGTCGGTTCGATCGTTCCATCCTCGCGCTTCACGATCAATCGCATGCTTGGCCCCGTCGATTGGGCCAATTGCAAGCTCTTCGTCGAGTACGGCCCCGGCGTCGGCACGTTCTGCCGCCCGGTGCTCGACCGTCTCGGTCGCGACGGCCAGCTGATCGTGATCGACACGAACCCGCTGTTCATCGACTATCTGCGCCGCACCATCACCGACAGCCGCTTCATCGCGGTGCTCGGCTCGGCGGCCGACGTCGAGGACATCGTGCGCGCACACGGCCATGAAAAGGCCGACTACGTGCTGTCCGGCCTGCCGTTCTCGACCCTGCCCGACGGCGTCGGCCCGGCCATCGCGTCTGCCACCTACCGCGTCATCCGCAAGGGCGGCGCCTTCCTGGTCTATCAGTTCACGCCCAAGGCGCGCGAATTCATGGCGCGCCACTTCAAGCGGATCGACAACGGCATGGAGCCGATCAACGTCCCGCCCTGCTTCCTGTTCTGGGGCTGGAAGGACGAAGACTGAGCCTGACGGCCCGGTTTCGAACCACTTGATACGAAAAAGGCCGGTGCTCCTCGCACCGGCCTTTTTCGTTTTACTCGAAGGTCTGCGTCACCCGCTCCTCACTCGGCCCGGCGAGCTGGCGGTGCACTTGCGCGATCACCGCGACGAAGTAGAGCGCCATGATCGTCGCCATGATCGATTCGACCACCGCCGCCGTGATCCGGACCGCTTCGCCCGGCGCCAGCAGCGTGACCGGCAGCGTCAGGATATTGCCGAAGATCATCAGCACCACCATGGCCAGACCCAGCAGGGCATAGAACCCGAGCAGGCGCGCGGTATTGCCCTTGGTGAGCGTCCACGATCGGCCGAGCGCCAGTATCGGATTGAGCGTCTTCTCCACAGCGACGACCGGCGCCGTCACAGAGAACCGCACGAACACCGCAATCGCAAAGGCCAGCGCAATCGCGAACCCGATCACCGCGCCCACGCTCCCGCCGACGGCGCCGAGCACTCCGGCGATGACGAGGACCACCGCCCCCAGCCCCATGCCTAGCAGGATCTGCGCCACCAGATAGGGCACCAGCCCCTTCACACCCGCGCGAATCGCCTCGCCCACGGTCGGTCGGCGGTCGCTATCGAGCAGGCAGAGCAGCGAAAGCGTGCCCAGCGCCTGAAGCAGCGCGAGCGGAATCATCACCGGCAGGATCGAGCCGTAATAGGCCTTCACCGCCGCCATGACCTGCTGCTCGTTCATTCCGCTGCCCATCTCCGGCTGCGGGAAGAAGATCGCGAAAGCGAGTTGCGGCAGCAGGAAGAACACGCCCGCCAGCGCCAGGACAACCTCCCGGTTGGCGGAAACCGCTTGGGATGCCTGGGTCCAGGCCCTGTTGCTGTCGAACTTCATAACTGCTCCTGATGCCGCCAGATGAGAGCCGGCCTTTCAAAGTGACTTGATAACCGCAGGGAATGACGCCACGCAACGCGGCATGACTTTTCCGTCCACGCTTCCGGCCACGCTTCCGGGCGATATCGAACTGCGCGTGAGCGCCCAGCCTGTGCCCTATCGCGCCGCGCTTGAGGAAATGACCGAGCGCAACGCGCAGATCGCCGCCGGAGAGGCGCGCGAACTGATCTGGCTGCTCGAACACCCGCCCGTCTACACCGCCGGCACCAGCGCCGACCTCACCGAACTGCTCGACCCGCGCTTCGAAGTCGTCGAGGCCGGGCGCGGCGGGCGCTATACCTATCATGGCCCGGGCCAGCGAGTCGCCTATGTCCTGCTCGACCTCAGGAAGCGCGCCCGCGACGCGCGCGGCTTCGTCCATGGTCTCGAAGGCTGGGTGATCGAGACGCTGAAGGATTTCGGCGTGGAGAGCTTCCGCAGCGAAGGCCGTATCGGCATCTGGACCCAGGACGTGGACGGGCGCGAGGCCAAGATCGGCGCGATCGGCGTGCGCATCCGCAAGTGGGTGACGATGCACGGTTTCGCGGTGAACATCCGCCCGGACCTTGCGCATTTCACCGGCATCGTGCCCTGCGGAATCGAGGAATTCGGCGTCACCAGCCTCTCGCGACTCGGGAAGGAAGTGGAGTTCGCCACCTGGGACGAGGCGCTGATCGCCCGCGCGCCCGCTTTCCTCGCCGCTCTCGACCGCCCCTGCCCTCCGGAGACGCCCGCATGACCTATCCCCGGAACGCCAAGACGCTGGCCCTCCTGCTGGCGGCCTCCACCTGCCTCGCGCTCGGCGCCTGCAAGAAGGAAGAAAGCCCGGCACAGAATGCCGCCGCCGGGGCGAAGATCCTGCCCCGGTCGGTGGGCGACGACATGCTGCCCTACGACACGGTCCGCTCGCAGTCCGCGCCCGCCGCTCCCGAGTCGGGTCCGCACGGTTCGGGCACTTCACCGCGCGCTTCCGCCAGTGAAGCCGCCGCGCCGGAAGACAGTGCCGCCAATGCGGCTGCGGCCGCAGCCGCCGATGTGGAAGCCGCGGCCGCAGGGCCCGATCAGTAAGAAGCGGAGACGATCAGGCGCTCAACCTCAGAGCGCCTTTTCGTAGATCGCGTATTCGCGGTTCACCTTGCTGTCGATGGCGCCCGCGATGGCGACCATGCCCTGGTTGTCATCGAGCACCCAGCCGATCTCGGCACGCTTGGCGCCGAACTTGGCCGTGGCGGCACGGCGAATGTACTCGATCATCATGAAGGCAAGCTGGCTGGCGAGTCGCGAGGACTGAAGCTTCTTGCGCACGCCCATCAGCGGCACCCGCATATCCGCCGGATTCGGCTTTCGCAGCCAGAGCAGCAGCCTGATGAGGCCGAAGATGCCCGGCTTGCCCTTGGGTCCGTTAAAGCGCTTCTGCGCCTGGTTGAGATCCGGCCAGGTCATCATGAAGGCCACGGCCTCGCCCTCGTACTCGGCGATGCGGATGAGTTCGGGATGGACCAGCGGCTTCAGCGCCTTGCCGGTATATTCGATTTCCTTTTCGGTGAAGGGCACGAAGCCCCAGTTGTCCGACCAGGCATCGTTGAGGATTTCGCAGATCAGCGCCGCTTCCTCGTCGAAACGCTTGGGATCGACTTCGCGAATGCGGATCTTGGCGTTCTTCTCGCCCGACGCGACGATGCGCTGGACCAGCGGCGGGAAGTTCTTCGAGACGTCGAGATCGTACGTATAGAGCGTCTTCACCCGCTCGTAGCCCGCGCCCTCGATCCAGGGCTGGTAGGCCGAATCGTGGTGCGCCATCATCACCATGGGCGCGTGATCGTGCCCAAGGACCTGCAGGCCCGGCTCTTCCCAAACCGAAAGGTTCATCGGCGCGAGAACGCGGGTCATGCCTTCCTCGCGCAGCCACTGTTCGGCGGCAGCGATCAGCGCGCAGGCGGTTTCCTCGTCCTCGGCCTCGATCGCGCCCCAGTTGCCGGTGCCGGGCCCCATGCCCTGCTCCGGCGGCTGTTTCAGCGCCAGTTCATCGATATGCGCCGATATGCGCCCGACGACCTCGCCGCCGCGCTTGGCCAGGAAAAGCTGGCCGTGCGCATGGTCCCAGAACGGATTCTTGCCCGGCGTGAACTTGGATATCTCCTCCGAGCGCAAATTCGGCACCCAGTTTTGATCTGTAGCATTGTGCCGATAAGCGTAATCGACAAAGGCGATCCTGTCGGCCTTGCTGGAAACGGGTGTGATGACTAGTTCGGCTTTGGCCACGATCCTGCCTTTGTTCCGCCTTATGGGACTTGCTTGGATCGCGACCTGCGGTCGGTCCCGGCATGTTGTCAAGCGGGACCGCAGGCAGGACCGCCCGCAAAACACGCACCGGGCCGTTTATGCCCGGAGACTTTGGACTAGAATTGTATGATTGCCCAGGAAGCCATCGATCTGTCGCCATCGGCGCCGCGTGAAGCGCCCCTTTCACGCGAGAGCGCGCGCCCGCGCTCGTCGGAGATTCCCGACGACAAGGCGATGCTGCGCGCCGCCGTCGAACTGACCCGCGACATCGCGACCGCGCGCCCAGGAATCTACTGGCCCGACATGCTCGGCTCGGCCGCGGTCGGCTATGCCGCGCTGGCAGGGGCGATCCTGGTCGACAACACCTGGGCGGCGGTGGCTCTCGGCCTCGTCTCGGCCCTGGCGCTCTACCGCGCGCTGCTGTTCATCCACGAGCTGACCCACATCCACCGCGACGCCCTGCCCGGCTTCCGCTTCGCATGGAACCTGCTGGTCGGCATTCCGATGCTGATCCCCTCGCTGATGTATGAGGGCGTCCACACGATCCACCACACCCGCACCCGCTACGGCACCGTGGAGGACCCGGAATACCTGCCGCTGGCGCTGATGAAGCCGTGGAGCCTGCCGGTCTTCGCGCTCACCGCGATCCTGCTGCCGGTGGCCCTGCTGATCCGCTCGGCCGTGCTGGTGCCGCTGGGCGCAGTAATCCCGCCGCTGCGCAAGCTCGTGTGGGAACGCGCCTCGGCCCTCGCCATCAACCCGCAGTTCGCCCGCCGCCCGCCCGAAGGCAAGTTCGCGCGCATGGTGTTCTGGCAGGAGCTGGGCTGCTCGGTCTGGGCGATCGCCGTGCTCGCCGCCAGCTATGCCTATGGCTGGCGCTCGCTGCTGATCGCGCTCTGCGTGGTCTCGCTGACGGCGTTCCTCAACCAGGTCCGCACCCTGGTCGCCCACCTCTGGGAGAACGACGGCGACGCCATGACGGTGACCGCGCAGTACCTCGATTCGGTCAACGTGCCGCCGCCGGCGAAGTTCTCGGAACTCTGGGCGCCGGTCGGCCTGCGCTATCACGCGCTGCACCACCTGCTGCCCTCGATGCCGTACCACTCGCTGGCCGAGGCCCACCGCCGCCTCGCCGCGCAGTTCGGCTCGGGATCGACCTATTCGAAGGCAAACTATCCGGGGCTGATGCCGCTGCTCTCCCGCCTCGCGAAGAGCACGATGGGCGCCCGCTGAAGAACCAAACAGCCCGAAACGAAAAAGCCCCGCCGAAACGCGGGGCTTTTTCTATGGGGTCTTATTCCTCGGTTCTTATCAGCACCGTCTCGCCGATCAGCGCGAAGAGCACGAAAGGCGCCCAGGCCGCGATCAGCGGCGGATAACCGCCGAAATTGCCCATCGCCAGAGCCGCATTGTCGAGCACGAAATAGGCGAAACCCAGTGCCATGCCGATCACCGCGCGGATCAGCAGCTGGCCCGAGCGCGCCAGACCGAATGCCGCGACGGCGCCCAGCAGCGGCATCAGCACCGAAGAGAACGGACCGGAGAGCTTGTGCCACCAGGCCGCTTCCAGTTCGCTGGTACGGCGCCCGGCCACTTTCATCGCCTCGATCGAGGAGGAAAGCTGGAACAGGTCCTCGGAATCGGCATCGACCTTGGAGAGCGTGATCTTCTCCGGCGTGATCCCGGGGGCAAGGACCGTGGGGCCGAGCTTGGTCGCGGTGGTCGTCGCCACCACGAAACGGTTCGGGTTCTCGAAACGCCAGCCGGGATTGGCGAAAGCCGCACGGTCGCTGCGATACTGCTCGACGATGATGCCAGCGTCATCGCGGCGATAGAAAGTCACCCCGTGCAGGACCATGCCGGTGCCTTGGCCTTCGAGGCTCGATGCCATCAGCAGATCCCGGCCGTCGGCCAGATAGAGGTTCGCCTTGACGCCGGGGTCCTTGGGAATCGGCCCGTAGTTCACCGACTGCCAGGCATTGAGCGTCGCGGTGGAACGGGTGACGACGCGCTCGTTGAAGGCCAGGCTTCCGGTCGAGATCACCAGCGCCGTCAGGATCAGCGGCGCCAGCACCTGATGCGCCGAAAGCCCCGCCGCCTTCATCGAGATGACCTCGCTGTTCTGGTTCAGCGTGGCGAGCGTGATGATCGTAGCCAGCAGCACCGAATAGGGCAGGAAGCGGGCGATCAGCTGCGGAACGCGCAGCGACACGTAGTAGAGCAGCTGCTCCTGCCCGTTGCCGGGATAGGCGAGGATATCGCCGCTCTCGCCCAGCAGGTCGAGCATCTGGAGCACCAGCACCAGCATGAACAGCACCGCCAGGATGCGTGTCACGAAGAGGCGCGCCAGATACCAGGTCAGCGTGCGCGAAGGGAAGAATTCCATCTGCATCTCAGGAAGCGTCCGCAGGTTCGGGCAGGATCGGGCCGCGCTTGGAGCGCTTCAGCAAGGACTTGAACCGCTTGACGACGATCTCGGCACCCTTTTCGAGCCAGCCGATCGCCTGTCCGCCCGGAACATAGGCAACGCGCCAGTACATCCACAGGATCAGCGCGGCGAAGAGGAAGAACGGCCCCCATAGGCCGAGGATCGGGTTCATCTTGCCGAGCGAGGCGACGTCGGCGGCATACTGGTTCACCTTGTGATAGGCGACGACCATGACGATCGAGACGAACAGGCCCAGCGCCGACGTCGAGCGCTTGGGGGGAATGGCGAGCGCCACCGCCAGCAGCGGCAGCAGCAGCATCATGATCACTTCGACCATGCGGTAATTGAAGTTCGCCTGGCTGGAAATCCGCTCTTCCTTGGGAAGATCCTTGTCCCAGCCGAGATGAGCGAGTTCAGGCAGCAGGTATTCGCGGTCGGAACCGCCGCGCTTGCGGAACTTCTCGATCTGCGGCAGCTCGATCGGTAGGTCATGCCGCGTGAACGACAGCACGCGCGGCTCCTTGCCGGGAATGTCCTGGATAATCTGCCCCTGGTCGAGACGCAGGATGATCGTGTCCGGCGCGCCCTTCAGCGCCAGGAACTGCCCCTGCCGCGCGGAGATGGCAAGGACTTGCCCCTTCTTGTCGACGACGCGGGCGAAGATGCCGATCAGGCGGCGGCCGTTGTCCCGGCTTTCGTCCACACGCAGCGCAATCCGGTCCTTCAGCGAGTTGAACTCACCGACCTTGATCGAAGCGCCGAGCGCACCCGACTTGAGCTCGTAATTGAGCTCCTCATAGTAGTAGCGGGACAGCGGCTGGAGGTAACCGACGATCGCGAAATTCAGCGCAGCGAGCAGGAGCGCCAGAATATAGGGCACGCGCAGCAGCCGGGTATAGCTCAGCCCCACCGCGCGCATCACGTCGAGTTCGCTGGAGGTCGCCAACTTGCGGAAGGCGAGCAGGATGCCCAGCATCAGGCCCAGCGGAATCGCCAGACTGGCATATTCCGGCAAGAGATTCGCCAGCATCTTGAAGACGACGCCGATCGGCCCGCCCTCGGTTGCCACGAAGTCGAACAGCCGCAGCATCTTGTCGAGCACGAGCAGGGACGCCGCGAGCAGGAAGATGCCGAGCATCGGCACCAGCACGAGGCGAAAGATATAGCGATCGATGGCGCTGAGAAATTTCACGCTGAAAGTTTCACCGGAGGTGTCGTTATAAAACCGTGCACCCCAAGCCCTTAACGGCTTGGCGCCTAGGGGCAAAGCGAATTGTCTCGCGGCGTTCCGACTTCCAGCTCCTCGTCCCCGGCAAATCGACAGGCCGGAGCAAGGCAGCGCCGAAACGTAACCCATCGGATAGGGCGGAGCGAACGCTGACTTCCGCTGTTTCCCGCCATGTCACAGTTACATGCCCTCTCCGGCGATTGCTTTTCGGGCGCCGGGAGGCGGTGCTCGTTCTGGGACAATGGGGACGCGCGATCGGCGCGGACTGCTGGCAGCAACGCGAGGAACGAGCCACCCGCCTGCTCGACAACGGCATCAGCGGGGGCATCTGCGGTCGCGCGGTGGTGACGCTGCTACCGGCCGAACCCGTGAGCAACGGCCCATTCGGTCGCCGCAGCGCTCCTGTCGGCCCTGTTCAAGCTTGTCGCTCAGGCTTTCCGGTGGCGGCCAGCAATGGGGATGGGAAGTCCCTATTCCTGCCGATTAGCGGGAAACAGGTCGTCAAGACCTGAGTGGTTCAGGCCTTTTCCAGCGTGCACTGGAGCGGATGCTGGTTCTGCCGGGCGAAGTCCATCACCTGGTTCACCTTGGTTTCCGCGATCTCGTAAGGGAATATCCCGCAGACGCCCACGCCCTTCTGGTGGACATGAAGCATCACGCGCGTCGCCTGCTCCAGGTCCATATGGAAGAAGCGCTTGAGCACCATGACGACGAACTCCATCGGCGTGTAGTCGTCGTTGAGCATCAGGACCTTGAACTGGCTCGGCTTCTTCGGCTTGGCGCGGGTCTTGGTGGCAACACCGAGTTGGTCGTCGCCATCGGTGCCGTGATCCGAATCCCGCTCATCGGAAGCGGTTTCCGCTGCCGAAGCTTCATCGACCGCGCGGACGGACAGGGTGCGCGGCGCCTTGGCGCGCGCAGGCACGGGAATGGACAGTCTGGAATCGGCGGCAAGGGATAGCATGATGACAGAATATCGTATGGAGGCGCCCGGAAACAAGATGCGACGCCGAATTTGCAGGTCAGATCGGTTCCGATAACGACAGAACGGTCGGATGGGAGACCCATCCGACCGTTCGAATATCGAGCGAAAAGTGCTCTACGCGGTTCAGACCGCGACCTGGCGAGCCTTCTCGACGGCGACGCTGACGCGGCCGGAGATCGGCGCGATGGTGTCGCTGAACAGCTTGAGAGCGGCTTCGCTGTTCTTCGAACCGTAAGCCACGGCGCTGTCGAAGTTCTTGCGCAGGATATCGCCCTGGAGCTTGAAGAAGTCGGTCGGCGACTTGGCAGCGGCGAGTTCCTTGATGTCACCCGTGAAGGTTTCGAAGGCGGTGCGGCCTTCGGCCACAAACTCGGAACCGAAGCCCTGGATGCCCTCGGCGAAGATCTTGCCCGATTCGATAACGGCTTCGACGTTGCCCTTGGCGAAATCGCCGGCTTCGCCGAAAGCGACCGAGCTCTTTTCGAACGCAGCCTTGGCCTTGGCCTGGGCTTCGGTCACGGCGTCCTGGAAACCGGCGAAGTTAGCGCTAATGTCCATCGTTTTTTCCTCAAGGATGAAGGGGGTAAACAATCCTGCAAACGTATTGGTCTTGGATTCGGCGGTCTTCGCCGCCTTGGTTGCTGCTGCGGGAGGCACCGGCGCCGAAGCGGGTTTGTCCTTGGCAACAGCGATGGCCGGCTTTGCGGCGACCGGAGTCTCCGCAGCCGGGGCCTTTGCGACCGGGGGCTTCACGGCGGCTGCCTTCACGGGCTTGGCCGGAATTTTCTTTGCCTTGACCACCGGCGCCGGCTTCGGTGCAGCAGCGACGGGCGCCTTGACTTCCGGGGCCTTCGCGGCCGGAGCCTGGGCAGGGGCCGCTTTTGCGGGAGGCGTCTTCGCGACCGGCTTCGCCGGAGCGGGTTTGGCGGCAACGGGTTGGGGAAGTCCGGGAAGCGGCTTCGAGGAACCCGAAGCAGGAACCTGAGCCGATTTGGCTTCGGCCGGCTTCACGCTCTCGTCTTTGGGGCTGGCATCCTTGGAGGCGGACAGCGGCTGGGGAGAAGGCGATTTGGGCGGTGTAATCGGAGTCTTCGCTGCGGCGGCTTCATAAGCCTTCTCAGCGAGTGCGTCGTCTTTCTTCTCTTCCTGGCCGGCCATGTGACACTTCCTGCTTTTCTGCTGGCAATCTCGTCTCGGGCGGATCGCGCACCGGGCAGCTGGAAGGGCGGATAGACATCCGCATTCAGACCAACCTCTCCCGACGGCGATTCGGAAAATCTCTTTGCTGCGATGCACAATATGGTTTTGCCGAAGCGAAGTCAATCGAGTTATGTTGCAGTGCAGCATGCGGCAAAAACGCCATCGATCACGGTAAATACGAGGCTGGAAGCCAGGCTTTTCACGAAAGGCGCATCCAACCTGGAAGTGCTGTAGCGACTACAGAACTTGCTGAAAATACGGTGAAATATGGAGTTTTCGAGTATTTGTTGCAGCCATTGCCGATGCCTGCGGAGCTTATGCAGGCACCCCGCGAGCGAGCCGACGCAAACGGATTACCTCCGGATTGCAGAAAAGAAACCGCCGATCCGGAGATGATTTCCGCAAGCGCTCCGCCGCATTGCACGCTCGGCTCGTCGCTGTGATTAAGGCGCGGTTCAACGCTTCATTTCGGCGCGCCTTTTCACCCCCTCAGCGCAAGGTCACGTAGCGACCCGGTGCATCCTCGATCACCTTGTCACCGCGCCCCCCCGGACGACGCTTGCCGCGCGCCGCGACTTCGCCGTCGTCGAGATCGCGAAGCCATTCGGCCCAGTGCGGCCACCAGCTTCCCGGATGTTCCTGCGCGCCTTCCACGAAATCTTCCAGCCTATCCGGCCGGGCATCGTTGACCCAGTACTGGTACTTGTTCGAGCTGGGCGGATTGACCACGCCCGCGATATGGCCGGAGCCCGCCAGCACGAAGGTCCACGGCCCCGCGAGATAGTGCGTCAGTTTCCACACGCTCTCGGGCGGCGCGATGTGGTCCTCCCGGCCGGACTGGACATAGACCGGCGTTGCGATGCGGTGGAGGTCGATCGGCACCCCGCAGGCCTGCATCGAGTCTGCCACGACCAGCCGGTTGTCCCGATAGAGATCGCGCAAGTAGTCGCGGTGCCAGCGGGCGGGCAGATTGGTGACGTCGCCGTTCCAGTGCAGCAGGTCGAAGGCGGGGTAATCCTCGCCCTTGAGGTAGTTCTTCTCGACATAGCTCCAGATCAGATCGTTGCCGCGCAGGACGTTGAACGTCGCCGCAAGGTAGCGTCCATCGAGATAGCCCTCCGGAGACAGCTTCCCGAGCGTCTCGATCTGCGCGTCGTCCACGAAGTTCTTGAGGTCGCCGGCATCCTCGAAATCGACTTGCGCGGTGAAAAAGGTGGCGCTCGCCACCTTGTCCGCCTCTCCCTTGCGGGCAAGCACCGCCAGGGTTGCGGCCAGGGTCGTCCCGGCGACGCAATAGCCGATCGTGTGGACCGCAGGCACGCCCAGCCTGTCGCGCACGACGTCGATCGCCTCGATCTGCGCGGCGATGTAATCGTCCCACACGATGTCCGCCAGCGAGGCGTCGGCCGACTTCCACGAGACCATGAACACGGTGATCCCCTGCTCCACCGCCCAGCGCACGAAGCTCTTCTTGGCGTTGAGGTCGAGGATGTAGAAGCGGTTGATCCACGGCGGGAAGATCAGCAACGGCGTCTTGAGCACCTTGTCGGTGGTCGGCGTGTACTGGATCAGCTGGTAGAGCGGCGTCTCGAACACGACCTTGCCCGGCGTCACCGCGATGTTCTCGCCCAGCACGAAAGCGCCGGGACGGGTGTGGGTGAGCTGGCCCTTGCGCAAGTCGTCGAGCATGTTCTCGAACCCGCGCACCAGGCTTTCGCCCTTGGTGCGGCTCGCCGCCTCCAGCGCGACCGGGTTGGTCAGCGGGAAGTTGGCCGGGCTCAGCGCATCGACGATCGCCCGCGTGGCGAAGAGCAGTTGTGCCTTCTTCGCAGGCTCCAGCCCTTCGGTCGCTTCCGCCAGCCCCATGATCTCAGCCGAGAGCAGCAGGTAGACCTGGTGAAGGACGGCGAAGAACGGCTGCTTTCGCCACTCGGGATCGGCGAAGCGGCGATCGCGCAGCGGCAGTTCCGGCTCGCCCTCTCGCGCCTTTCCGCCTGCATCCGCGCCGAGGCCGTACTGGGCCAGCACGGCATTGATGAGCATCGACACCCCATTCCACAGTCGCTGCTGCACCTCGGGGCTGGCCAACGGCAATTGCCGCAGGACGCCTTCGCCGGTGGCGATCCACTTGATCGGATCGGCATAATGCGGCGGACTGTCCTTCGCCTTGCCCAGCTGCTCCATCTGGTACTCGGTCCAGATCGTGTGCAGACGGCCGGCGACCTGCGCCCATTGCACCGCGTTTTCGGCGTCGGGCGAGCCTTCAGCGGGAAGCAGCTGGCCGAACAGGCCGGTGATCTGTTGGGTGATCTGTTGAGACTGGCTGCGGACCATTTCAGTGAACAGTTCGGTGGCATCGGTCGCCATAAGCGGTGCAACTCCGGTGCAGATCGGGAGATCCGGGCGAATCTCCTTCCCTGCTGTTCCTATCGACTGCCCGCGCAATCGCCAACCGGACAAAAGTTGCGCAATCCACCGTTTGCGAATCTCACTATTGCGCATCGGCCATTTGCGCTCGGGCTTTATTCCCCTACAGGAACCCGCGCGGCACTTTCGCCGCGTGTTTTATGGATTCTCAGAGGTCATGGAAGACGAGTTCTACCGCATCAAGCGACTGCCGCCCTACGTTATCGCCGAAGTCAACGCGATGCGTCATGCGGCCCGCCAGGCGGGTAGGGACATCATCGACCTCGGCATGGGCAACCCGGACCTGCCGCCGCCCGCCCATGTGATCGACAAGCTCTGCGAAGTCGCCCGCAAGGAAGACGCGCACGGCTATTCGGCCTCCTCGGGCATTCCCGGCATCCGCAAGGCCCAGGCCAACTACTACGGCCGCCGCTTCAACGTCGATCTCGATCCCGAGACCGACGTGGTGATGACGATGGGTTCGAAGGAAGGCCTTGCCAGCCTCGCCACCGCGATCACCGCGCCGGGCGACGTGGTGCTGGCCCCCAACCCGAGCTACCCGATCCACACGTTCGGCTTCATCATCGCCGGGGCGACGATCCGCTCGGTGCCGACCACGCCCGACGAGCGCTATTGGGAGTCGCTGGATCGCGCGATGGCCTTCACGGTGCCGCGCCCGTCGATCCTGATCGTCAACTACCCGTCGAACCCCACGGCAGAGACGGTGGACCTCGCCTTCTACGAGCGCCTCGTCGCCTGGGCGAAGGAGAACAAGGTCTGGATCCTGTCCGACCTCGCCTATTCCGAACTCTACTTCGACGGCAACCCGACCCGCTCGATCCTCGAAGTGCCCGGCGCCAAGGACGTGGCGGTGGAATTCACCTCGATGTCGAAGACTTTCTCGATGGCCGGTTGGCGCGTCGGCTTCGCAGTGGGCAATGCGAAGCTGATCGCGGCGCTCAAGCGCGTGAAGTCCTACCTCGACTACGGCGCCTTCACGCCGATCCAGGCTGCCGCCTGCGCCGCGCTCAACGGCCCGCAGGATATCGTCGAGAAGAACCGCAACCTCTACCAGAAGCGCCGCGACGTGATGGTCGAGGCCTTCGGCCGCGCCGGTTGGGACATTCCCAGCCCCAAGGCCTCGATGTTCGCCTGGGCACCGCTGCCGCCCGCCCTGAAGGAAATGGGCAGCCTCGAATTCTCGAAGCAGCTTCTGACCGAAGCGGAAGTCGCGGTGGCTCCCGGCGTGGGCTACGGTGAGGACGGCGAGGGCTTCGTGCGCATCGCCATGGTCGAGAACGAACAGCGCCTCCGCCAGGCCGCGCGCAACATCAAGCGCTTCCTCGCATCGAAGGGTGTAAACACCCCAGCATCTTGATTTTCAAGGCTTACAGGCGGGCGATTACAGATTTTTCATAGCCCGCCTGTAAGAATTTAGGTGTTGTTCCCATGGGGATTTGTCCCAGTATATAGGCCATGTTTTCATCTTTGGCTGAACAGATTGGGGGGGGAATGACCTATCTGGGAAAGAGTGAGTGCCACGCGCCGCGGTTTCGCTGGCTGGCACCCGATACGATGCCCGAACGACTGGACCTGCAACGCTGCGGCTGGATCCTCGATCCCGAGGGTGTACCGGCCACCAACTGCGTCGGCCTGATCGACGCCGCCGATCTCGACAGCGTCGGCTGGATGCAGGTACTCTCCCAGCTTGTGCCGGAAGCGCGGCGCTGCGTTCTCGTGGCCGGAGTCAGCGAAGCCCACGACCGCACCTCGCTGCTTCAGATCGGCTTCGGCGACGTCGTCAGCGAACGAATCGGCATCGAGGAACTCGGTGCCCGCGCCACCCGTCTGGCGCAATTCAATGAATGGCTGCCTCGCACCCGCCGGGTCGGGCGCCTGACGCTCGATCTGCTGGCGCGCGAGGCTTTCGGAGACAACAAGCCCCTGAACCTCAATCCGCGCGAATTCGCGCTGATCTGGCGCCTGGCCGATTCGATCGACCAGTTCGTCAGCAAGCAGGCGCTGATCTACGACGTCTGGCGGATGGGCTTCGTCCCGGAGACCAACAGCGTGGCCGTGCACATGTCGCGCCTGCGCCGCAAGCTGGCCTTCGTCGGCTTCGCCGGGATCATCGAGACCTCGCCGAGCGGCGGCTATCGCCTGCGCCTGCCCGAGGAAGCGCCCCAACCCGACCGCACGTCCGATCGCGGACTGGCGAGCATGGAGGTCTTGAGCGCGCGACGCGAAGCGAAGGCTACCTCGCTCGCGCACTGAACCTCGTCACCCTGGTTCGCGCGGGTCGTGAACCAGGGGGCGGACCGGAAACCGCGCCTGAAGAGCCGCAAGGTCTTCAGGCGTATTGACGTTGGCCAGCTGCACGGGAATTTCGACCAGTCGCGCGCCGACAAGCTCGGCGAAGCGCTTCATCGAGTGGCGGTCCTCGCTGTGCAGCAGGGCCTCCAGCGTCGCTGCCGCAGCGCTGGGCCAGATGCCGATCACCGGCTGCTGGGCCAGGCAGGCCGGCGCCGGTCCCAGCAGCCTGGGCAGATCCTCGGGCAGAATCACGGCGTCGACCCCGCAGGTCAGCACCATCTCGTAATCCTCGTCACATGCGGCGTGGAGCGCGGCGGCCAATCCGCCGAGCGGGCCCATGCCGGGCCTCGGCCAGTCCGGCAGCGTCGGCGCCGGAGCCGTTTCGCGGCCGACCACCACGACTTTCTCGCACCAGCCGGATAGCGCATCCACGGCGAGCGCGATCAGCGTGTGCCCCTCAAACTCGGCCAATGCCTTGTCCGTGCCGAATCGGCTCGACATACCGCCTACGAGAACCGCGCCCAAAATCATCGATCCCGCCTCATAATTCGCCTTTCCATGGCCCGAACCAGATAACTGACGCCAGTTAGGCGCGTTCCCGCAGCGCCGGGCAAGCCTCTCTTTCGCATTTCCATGCGGCCAGTCCGAAGCGCGCAAGTCGAGCACGCTTGCAATTGCGGGCAAGCTGCCCTCCAATTCGCGCGATGAAGACGCTCGTCGATCCCGGCCGCCTGCTGGACCAGGGCCTTGCCCGCCTCCGCACCCGTTTCACGATACCCGGCGCCTTTCCGCTCGAGGTCCTCGAAGCAGCCGCCAAGGCCGCACAGAAACGCCCCGATGCCCGGTCCCATGCCGACCGCACCGCCCTGCCCTTCATGACGCTGGACCCCGCCAGTTCGACCGACCTCGACCAGGCCTTCGCGATCGAGCCGAGCGGGCCGGACTGGCTGCTCCACTATGCCATCGCGGATGTCGCCTGGTTCGTCGAGGATGACGACGCTCTCGACCGGGAAGCCTGGCGGCGCGGCACGACCACTTATCTGCCGGACGGCAAGGCCAGCCTCTATCCGCCCCTGCTCAGCGAAGGCGGAGCCAGCCTGCTGCCCGATGTCGAGCGCCCCGCCGTCATCCTCACCGTCCGCATCGATCCCGAAGGCCAGCCCCGGCTCGACGGCGTGGAGCGCGGCGTGATCCGCAGCCGCGCCAAGCTCGCCTACGAGACGGTGACGGACGACGACCTGCCCTCCGGCTTCCACGAGATCGCCCGGCGCATCGAACGTGCCGAGGACCGGCGCGGCGCCCAGCGCGTCGATCCGCCCGAACAAGTGGTGGAAAGCAACGGCAATGGCGGCTTTGCCTTGGGCTTCCGGCCGCAATTGCCCTCCGAGCGCTGGAACGCCGCCCTGTCGCTGGCGACCAATCTTGCCGTCGCGCAGGCCATGATCGAGGCCGGGACGGGCCTGTTCCGCGTCATGGCCTCACCCGATGCCCGCGCCGAAGAGCGCCTGCGGACCACGGCACAGGCCTTGCGACTGAACTGGCCTGCCGCCATGCCGCTCGCCCAGTTCCAGCGCCGCCTCGACCCCGGCAAGCCTGCCGAAGCGGCCTTCATGCTCGCGATCCGCCGTTCCGGCTCCGGCGCGAGCTACAAGGTCTACGATCCTGCCGAACTCCCATGGCATGCCGCCGTGGCCGCACCCTATGCCCATGCCACCGCGCCGCTCCGGAGATTGGCGGATCGCTACGTCCTGCGCAGCGTCCTCGCCCTGGCAAAGGGCGAAGCGGTTCCGCAGCCGGTTCTCGCCGCGCTTCCCCAACTCCCGCCGGTCATGGCCCGTGCCGCCTCGCGCGATGCCCAGATCGACCGCTCGGTGATCGACCTCGCCGAAGCGACGATGCTCCATGGCCGCGAAGGCAGCACGTTCCCCGCCGTGGTGACCGACGTGCGGGAGAGCAAGGTGCAAGTGCAGCTCAAGGACCTGCCGATCATCGCCACCACCACCGCGCCCGGCGCCTTTCCCGGTGCGGCGCTGACTCTCCGCCTCGTCCGCGCCGATCCCATGGAAGGCACCTTGTCTTTCGAGCCCACCGATTAATTTCACGGCTTTTGGAAAATGGGCGTTGCGCAAGCCGCGATCCGTTGTTAGGGGCGCGTCTCTCCACACGGATGGCCCGATGGCGGAGTGGTGACGCAGAGGACTGCAAATCCTTGCACGCCGGTTCGATTCCGGCTCGGGCCTCCACTTTCCTTACATTACAGCGATTTACAGGCAGCGCGACCCAATCAGGGAACGCTTGCCTCGCCGGCGCCTGCATGCCTTCGCCGTGCAGGCACATACGCTCGGAAAAGCCGGACCGCCGCCCCGAAACCGATTCCGGGGCGACGTCCTGTAACCGGCCTCAGCCCAGCAGTTCCGCCATCTCGACAACGCGCTTCTCGCGCGCGCTCAGTTCCGCCGCCGCGCCGATGGCGACCGCCATCAATCCGTCGCGCGCCGTCACCTGAACCTCACCCTCGCCGCGAACGGCGCGGGCGAAGGCCTCGTGCTGGTAGAAGGTGGCGCCGTGGTGCGAACCGGCGTCCATCGCCGCCTCGTCCACCGCGACATGCCAGCGCTCGACCGACTTCGGCCCCGGCCACGGCACGCGCGGCGACCAGACGAGATCGCCCGGCGGGATCAGCACGTCGAGGCGGCCCTTGTCGCCCGTCGCGCTCATCTCTTCCTGGTGCTCGGCGCCCTCGGCGAACATGCAGAGGTCGAGCAGCGCGCGGCTGCCGTCGGCGAAATCGACGGTGGTGAAGCTGTTGTCGATAATATCGGGCTGGCGGCCGTCATAGCGCTCGTCCAGATGGTTCACGTCCATCGCACCCGAGCAGTAGACCCGCACCGGCTCCGAGCGGGTGATCAGGCGCATGAGGTCGAAGAAGTGGCAGCACTTCTCCACCATGGTGCCGCCGGTGTTGACCGAGAAACGGTTCCAGTCGCGCACCTTGACGAGGAACGGGAAGCGATGCTCGCGGATCGAGAGCATCTGCAGGCGGCCGACCTTGCCGCCGTGAATCTCGTCGATGAAGGCCTTGGCCGGCGGCATGAAGCGATATTCCATGCCGGTCCAGAACACGGCCTTGCGGGCCTCTGCCCGCTCGACCACCCAGCGGGCGTCTTCCATCGTCGTGCAGAGCGGCTTTTCGCAGAGGATCGCCACGTCGCTGTCCAGCAGCGGCTCCAGCACGGCGCGGTGCGTGAAATTCGGCGAGACGACGACCACGGCATCGAGCCCGGCATTGGCGATCATGCTGGCGCTGTCGGCATATTCGGCCACGCCCTCGGCTTTCTCGCCCAAGGCATCCTTCGCCCAGCCGAGCGAGGTCGGCTCGGGATCGGCGATGGCAACCACTTCGGCGCCTTCGAGGATCTTCAGGTTGTGGATGTGCTCGACACCCATCATCCCGGTTCCGACAATTCCGTAACGCAGCGTCTCTACCATTTCACGACTCCATGTGTCATGTGGCGGTCCATGACCTCCCTCACGACGACGCGCCTATCGGCCCAACCCGTCCCGCTCGGCAAGAGCGGAATTTCCGTTTTTCCGATTGCCTGGGGCATGTGGCGGCTCGCCCGTCCCGACGGCAACGACGATATCGGCGCCATCGTCGCCCGCATCGAGGCGGCGCTTGAGGCCGGGATCACCCTGTTCGACACCGCCGACATCTACGGCTGCGACGCCGCGCTCGGCTTCGGCGGCGCGGAACTGCTGCTGGGCAAGGCGCTCGCCGCCCGCCCGGACCTGCGCGACCGCATGACGATCGCCACCAAGGGCGGCATCGTGCTGGGCGTGCCCTACGATTCGAGCCCGGACTATCTGAACAAGGCGCTGGAAGCCTCGCTCGAACGCCTCGGCCTGCCCTCGGTCGAGCTTTACCAGATTCACCGCCGCGACTTCCTCGCCCACCCGCGCGACGTGGCCGCTACCCTCGCCGCCATGGTCGAGAGCGGCAAGGTAAAGTCCATCGGCGTTTCCAACTACAGCCCGGCCGAATTCGAAGCGCTTCAGGCCTACCTGCCTTTCCCGATCGTATCGACCCAGCCCGAATTCTCGGCCGCCCGCTACGCGCCGCTCTATGACGGCACGCTGGACCAGGCGATGGCCCGCGACGTAGCGGTGCTCGCATGGTCGCCGCTCGGTGGTGGTCGTCTCGCTGCGGGTTCGGAAGACCCGGTGGCGAAGCTCGTGGCCACACAGGGCGAGCGCTACGGCACCGATGCCGCCGCCGCCGCGCTGTCGTGGATCATGGCGCATCCCTCGCGCGCGATCCCCATCGTCGGTTCGCAGACCCCCGAGCGCATCCTCGCCTCGCGCGATGCCTTCAAGGTCGAATGGACCGCTTCGGAATGGTATGCCGTGCTCGAAGCCTCGATGGGAGCACGCCTGCCGTGACACTCGACCCTTGCGAGATCAGCTGGTTTTCGGCGCTCTGCGACGATGACTACGAGTTCCTCGGCCAGCCGGACCCGATGCTGCGCTCCAGCTGGGAACACTGCCGCAATATCGTGACCACCGCCGAGGAAGGCGGTTTCGACAACGTGCTGCTGCCCTCGGGCTATGCGCTCGGGATCGACACCACCGCTTTCGCCGCCGCCATCGCCACCCAGGTCCGCCGCATCAAGCTGCTGATGGCTGTGCGCATCGGCGAGATGTGGCCCGCCCAGCTCGCGCGCCAGATTGCCACCATCGACCAGATTGTTGGTGGCCGCCTGAACATCAACGTGATCTCCAGCGAGATGCCCGGCGAAACCCTCGACGGCGGCGCGCGCTACGAGCGCACGACCGAGGCCATCGAGATCCTGCGCACCCTGCTCTCGGGCCAGCCGCTCGACCATCAGGGCCGGTTCTGGAACCTCAAGCTAGACGCGCCGCGCATGATCGCGCCGGGATCGAAGTGCCCGCCGCTCTACTTCGGCGGCCTCTCCGAACCGGCCCGCGAAGTCGCCGCCAAGGGCTGCGACGTCTACCTCATGTGGCCGGACCGGATGGAAGCGGTGAAGGAAACCATCGCCGACATGCGCGCCCGCGCGGCCAAATACGGTCGCAGCTTGCGCTTCGGCTACCGCGTCCATGTGATCGTGCGCGAGACCGAAGCCGATGCGCGCCTCGCCGCCGACCGCCTGCTCTCGCGCCTCGACGCGGCGGAGGGCGCCGCAATCCGCGCCCGCTCGCTCGACTCGCAATCGGTGGGTGTGCAGGCACAGGCCGCCCTGCGCGAAACCGCCAGCGACGACGGCTATGCCGAAGACAACCTCTGGACCGGCATCGGCCGCGCCCGCTCGGGCTGCGGCGCGGCAATCGTCGGCGATCCGGACCAGGTGCTGGCGAAATTGCAGGCCTACCGCGAGGCGGGGATCGATGCCTTCATCCTCTCCGGCTACCCCCATGCCCGCGAGGCGGACCTGTTCGCGCGGCATGTGCTGCCCCGGATCGATCACGGGCCGCTGGCTTTTTAAGAACAAGGGAAAAGCAGGGGAGCATAGCCCCCCTGCACCCCCATTACCGTCCAGGTCTGGCGGACCGACTGCGCAGTGCGCTCAAGGCGGCGTCGGGAGACTTAATGGCTGCGCCGCAGGGAGCGCACCACGGATAGGCGAGGCGCACCGCTGACATTCCGAGGGTCCGGGGGATCATCCCCCGGATCTTCTCTTCCCTTCTCCCCTAGAATTTCTTGTTCGCTCCTGCTCTCCCCCATCGCTAGACGATCCGCGATGCAGAAATTCGCTTTCCTCCGGACGCGCCGCGCATGACCCTGTCCCCGCGCCGCCGCTGGCTGCTTTTCGCCCTCGCCTTGACGGCGGGTGTGCTCAACCTCGTCGACCGCCAGATCATCTCGGTGCTGAAGCCGACGATCGCCGCCGACCTCGGCTGGAGCGACGACGATTACGGCACTTTGGCTGCCTGGTTCCAGGCGGGCGCGGCGTTCGGGTTTCTTGCGGCGGGCTGGATCGTCGACCGGCTGGGCGCCAAGTGGGCCAATGCGGCAGGCGTGGCAGCGTGGTCGCTGGCGGCGATGACCCACGGCTGGGCGCATAGCTTCAGCCAGTTCGTGCTCTGCCGCATCGGCTTGGGCGCGACGGAATCGATGGGGACACCGGCCAATGTGAAGACCATCGCGACGATCTTCCCGCCGAACTTGCGCTCGCTCGGCTTCGGGCTTTCGAACGCGATGAACAGCCTTGGCGCGATCCTGGCGCCGCTGGCGATCCCGGTGGTCGCGGCGGTCTGGGGCTGGCGGGCGGCGTTCGTGCTGGCGGGCGTGGTCGGACTGTTCTGGGTCGGGGCGTGGCTGCTGGCTTCACGGGGCGTGGATTTCGGCGACCGCCAGCCTTCGGGTTCCGGCAACCTGATCTCGGGTGACAAGCTGTTCCTCAAGGAAGGTCGCACCTGGACGATCGCGCTGGCAAAGGTCCTCTCGGACGCGACCTGGTGGCTGATGCTGTTCTGGATGCCGGACTATTTCAACCGGCAGTTCGGGCTGTCCGGCACCGACCTCGGCCCACCGCTGGCGCTGGCCTATTGCGGCTCGGCTGCGGGATCGCTGATCTCCGGTTTCGCCGCGAACCGCCTGCTGTCGAGCGGCTGGAGTGCCAACCGCACGCGCAAGACGCTGATGCTGATTTCCGCGCTCTGCGTCTTGCCGGTGCCGCTGGCGCTCCATGTCGAGGGCTATTGGCCCGCCGTCGGCCTGATGGCGCTGACTTTGGCCGGGCATCAGGGCTTCTCGACCAACCTGTTCGGCCTGATCGCCGACGTGACGCCGCGCCACAAGGTCGGCCGCGTGACCGGCTTCGGCGCCTTCTGCGGCAATCTGGGCGGCACCGCGATCAGCAAGATCGCCGGTCTCGTGCTGGCAGCGGGACTGGGTTACGGTCCGCTCTTCGCCTTCGCGGCCGTTTCCTACCTGCTTGCACTGGGCTGGATTCAGCTCACCATGCCCCACATCGTCCCGGCAGAGGACGCCAGTTCATCTCGCGCATAAGGCGACTAAAGGAAAACTATCTTTCTCAACTTAAACAGTTGAGTTAGCGCCGCGCGATCCAGGGAGAATTCGATGACCATGACCCCGCTCCGCGCCGCCCGCACCCTGCTGCTGGCCTCTGCGGTCCTGCTGCCCGCCAACGCCTACGCCGATGAAGCCCCCGAGGCCGCCTCCGGCGAAATCGTCGTGACCGCACGCTACCGCGACGAGTCGCTCCAGCAGGTGCCGATCGCGATCACCGCCGTCAGCGGCGAATCGCTGAACGACCGCGCGATCCACAACCTTCAGGACCTCAGCGCCACGGTGCCTTCGGTCGACTTCCGCAACGGCGCCTCCAACAAGGACCGCACCGTCTTCGTGCGCGGCGTCGGCACGATCAGCACTTCGCCGGGCGTCGAATCCTCGGTCTCGACCGTGCTCGACGGCGTCGTCCTGACCCGTCCCGGCCAAGCCACGCTGGATGTCGGCGAAGTCTCGCGCATCGAAGTGCTTCGCGGCCCGCAGGGCACGCTGTTCGGCAAGAACGCCTCGGCGGGCGTCATCAGCGTCGTCACCGCCGCACCCTCGCAGGAATTCCACGCCTACGCCGAAGGCTCGGCGACGACGGATGAAGAATACCGCATCAAGGCAGGCGTCACCGGCGGCATCGCCCCGAACGTCGCCGCCCGGATCGACGGCCTCTACGCCAATTACCACGGCAACGTGCGCAACGTCACCACCGGCAACGAGGTCAACGGCTACGAGCGTTACGGCGCCCGCGCCAAGATCGAGGCCACGCCGACCGACACCCTGAAGCTCACCCTCTCGGGCGACTATCTCTACTCGCACGACACCACGCCAAGCGGCGTCTATGCGCGCACCAGCCAGATCGCCTATCCCACCGGCGCCGTCACCAATTCCCCGGCGCTGGCCGCGTTCCTCGCCAGCAAGGGCATCACCGCCGGCCCGGAGAACCGCGAAGTCAGCACCGACTTCGACACCGATGTGCGCGACAAGAACTACGGCGGCTCGCTGACCGCCGAGTGGGGTCTGGGCGACTACACCGTCACCTCGATCACCGCCTATCGCGAGTGGAAGAACCGCCAGCACCAGGACTATGACGCGCTGTCCGAACTGTCGGCAACTTTCCCCGAAGGCGACGACTACGGCACGGTCAACAACAAGCAGTTCTCGCAGGAACTGCGCCTGACCTCGCCCAAGGGCAAGTTCATCGACTACGTGGTGGGCGCCTATTACCTCCACGCCAAGACCGACGAAGTCTACACCCGCTCGCTCACGCGCCTGATCTCCGGCGCGGAAAGCACCGTGACCGGCGTCGCGAACTACGGCGTGAAGAGCGACAACTACGCGCTGTTCGGTGAAGCCAACATCAACTTCACCCCGTGGCTGCGCGCCATCGCAGGCTATCGTTCGACCTGGGACGACCTCGGCTACTACCACGTCCGCACGTCGACCAACGACCCGACGAACTCGGGCGCGACCGCGCTCGATGTCGCAGGCATCCGCGCCTACCACAATTCGACCGGTTCCACCTCGACCCGCGGCGATTCCTATCGCGGCGGCCTCCAGGCGGACTTCCTGCCGGGCAACCAGGCCTATTTCACCTACTCGCGCGGCTACAAGGGCCCGGCCTACAACGCCTATTTCAACATGCGTTCGCTGAATGCCACGACGCCGCTGGATGAAATCGCGCTGAAGCCGGAAACCTCGGATTCGTTCGAAGGCGGCATCAAGGGCACGGCCCTGAACCACCAGATCACTTATGCCCTGGCGGTCTACTCGACCAAGTTCCACAACTACCAGGCCAACTACAACGACGTGGTCGGCGGTGCGCAGGTCACCCGCCTGATCAACGCGGGCACGGTGCAGACCAAGGGCGTGGAACTCGACTTCGGCCTGCGCCCGATCCCGGGCCTCTCGCTCGACACCTCGGTCGCCTATACCGACGCCAAGGTGCTGAACTTCATCTGCCCCGAAGGCGCTCCGTCGAGCTGCAACATCAACGGCGAAGTCCTGCCCTTCGCACCGAAGTGGAAACTCTACAGCAACGCCGCCTACCGCTTCGCGCTGTCGAACTCGCTCGACCTCGAAGTGCAGTCGGACATCACGCTCAAGAGCCGGACCCAGTACCAGCTGACCCAGACGCCGGGCACGATCCAGCCGGGCTACTACATCTGGAACGCCAGCGTGGCACTGATCGGCACGACCGGCGACTGGCAGCTCCGCGGCTTCGTGAAGAATATCACGAACCAGAGCTACTCGAACTTCCTCGCCAACGGCACGCTCGCCGGGATCGTCCGCTACGTACCGCGCGACGACAAGCGGTATGCCGGGATCATGCTCCGTAAGGATTTCTGAAGATAAGGGAAAAGCAGGGGAGCATAGCCCCCCTGCACCCCCATTACTGTCCAGGTCACGCGGGCCAACAGCCTCGTGCACCCATCGCTGCGTCGGGAGACTTAATGGCTGCGCCGCAGGGAGCGCACACCGGATAGGTAGCGCGCGCCGCCGACATTCCGAGGGTCCGGGGGATCATCCCCCGGGACTTCTCTTCCTTTAAAGCCCCTCACCCCCAACCCAATGCGCATCCGCCAGATAGCGCGCAAGGTTCCACACCTGCCGCCGAATATCCGGCACCGCGACGATCTCCCAGGCCTCACCCTTGGTGACAGGACCGACCGCAAATAGCGTATCCTGCGGCGTACCTTCGGCATCGCGCACCCGGCCGAGATGGTCCACGTCCAGCCCCAGCCGATGCGCGTCCGAGCGCACCTTGCCCTGCGCAAGCAGGTTCTTCACCAGCGGCGCCCCGCTCCGCATAAGGTCGCCTTCGGGGCCGGTGCAGTTGATGATGCGCGAGACCTCCAGCCCTGCGATGTCATCCTTGCCGCGCGGGCAATAGGCCACCGAGACCCCCCGTTCGCCCGGCTCGGCGCTGACGAGTTTGCCCGCCACGAACTCCAGACGCCCCTCCGCCTCGATTTCGGCGATGCGCTTCGCCACGTCGGGCGCAAGGCGGTGGCGGTGGACGTCCCAATAGGGACGCAAGTGATGGAGGAAGCGCCGCTGCCCGGCCTCGTCATGGCGGCGCCAGAGGTTCTGGGTATGCGGGCGCAGTTCGTCCACGGCGGCGCGCCAGCCGATCTCCGCCGCGCGGTTGCGCACCCGGCGCACGAGATGCGAGCCGCGCTCCTCCGGGGCGGGAACGTAGTCCACCGAGGGACCGCTTTCCGCATGGGCCAGCGGCTTGAGACCCCGGCGCGAGAGCGCGGTGATCTTGCCCTTGAACCCGGCCTTGTCGAGCGAGAGCACCATGTCGGCGGCGGTGAGGCCGGTGCCGATCAGCAGGACGTGGTCGATCTCGTCGATCTTCTCCAACGTCCCGGGCTGCCATGGGTCGGTGAACCGGCGGTCCTCGGGCACGGCGGCGAGCACCGGGTGCGGCGAAGGCGGGAAGTTACCCAGCGCCAGCACGAGGGCACGGGCCTCGATCACGTCGCCGTCCGCCATGTCGACGATGACGCGGCCGCCCTCGAAGCGGGTGGAGCAGGCCTCGGCATTGACGATCAGCGCGTTCTGCCCGGCTTCGGCGAGCGCCCGGATCAGTAGCTCACGCAAGTAGAGGCCGTAGGACAGGCGCGGGACGAAGCGGTTGGCCTGCTCGTCGCCGCTATGGCCGATCCAGCGCAGGAAGTTGGCCTGGTCGTCCGGGAAAGCGCTCATGTTGGCGGCGCGGACGTTCAGCAGGTGCTCCGGCCAGCGGGTGCCGAACGCGAGGCCCTTGGCGAGCTGGGCATCCTTGCGCTCGATCAGGACGACGCGCACGCCGTTGCGCAGGAGGTTGATCGCCATGAGGGTTCCGCTGAACCCCGCACCGACGATCGCGACGGGAAGCGCGCCGTTACCATTCTGATTATTCAAGGGGCATGCTCCGTTGGGTATTCGATGCGTGGTCTCTAGCGAAGACGCCAGGATATTATCAACTGAATTGGTTGAGAATATGACATGGCGGTTTCAGCGGCAGATGAGCCGCTTTGGAAAAGCACAGCTTAACAGTCCTTGCGGTCGGGCCAAGTGCTCGCCATCTGATCCTCGTGACCGCCCTTCCCGAATTGCTGACATCCATACGCGCCTGCCGTATCTGCGAAGGCAAGTTGCCGCACGAGCCACGCCCGGTGGTGCAGGCCGGTTCGGACGCGCGCATTCTCGTCATCGGGCAGGCGCCGGGAAGCAAGGTCCACGCCAGCGGCGTGGCCTGGGATGACGACAGCGGCGATCGCCTGCGGGAGTGGACCGGCATCGATCACGCGACGTTCTACGATCCCCAGCAGGTCGCGCATATGCCCAGCGGTTTCTGCTATCCCGGCAAGGGCAAGGGCGGCGACCTCCCTCCGCGCCCCGAATGCGCGCCGCTGTGGCATCCTCGGCTGCGCGCGGCCTTGCCGGAGATCCGCCTGACCCTGCTGGTCGGGCAATATGCGCAGAAGCTCTATCTGCCACGAGGATTCGCGCCGAATCTGACCGAGGCGGTACGGAACTGGCGAAACGCACCGGACGGCCTGTTCCCTCTGCCGCATCCCGCCTGGCGAAGTCGGCTGTGGATGGCCCGCAATCCCTGGTTCGAGGCCGAAGTGCTGCCCGACTTGCGCGCGCGCATTCGCAGGGCGCTTCAGAACGTATAGGCGACGCCTGCGCCAACGGTCCACTGATCGGCACTGCCCCGCAGCGAGGTGTAAGGCGTGCGCTTGCCGTCGCCCAGCATCCTTCCGTAATTGACCGCGCCGATCAGCATGAAACCGCCATCGCGCAGATCGCCTGAAAGATCGTAGCCGACCAGCGCGCCCAGGCTCATGGTGTCCCAACCGCCTTTGGCCTCATAGCCCGGCAGACCGGACGCGGCGGACTGGGCGGGCGTGACGGAGTAGTAATAACGGGCATAGTCGTCGTCGGCATGATGCGCGCGCAGATTGACGGCGGCGATCATCGCCTTGCTCAGCGGTGTCATGTACGTGACCTGCGGCCCCCAGGTCATGCCCTTGTAGGCGCCGTTGACATCCCACTTCACGTCGGCCGAAACCGTCAGCGAGTCGTAGGGATTGAGCAGGCGATAGGCCGTGATGCCGCCGTTCACGCCCAGTTCGATCGCCGCATCGAGCTTGCCGGCGGCTCGAACCACATCGTCCTTGATCCGGCGATTGCGGTTGAACGAGACGGCGGCAACCGGCCCCAGCGAGAACCCGATCTTGGCGTCCTTGCCATCCGGGATCAGGTCGATCGCGGCGCCGCGCGGGCGGGGGTTGATCTGGATGCCCTTGTAACTGCCCTGCACCACCGGAATCGGTGAGACGACCGTATCGTTCGAGCCCTCGTAGCTCGGCCCATAGATCGCGCCGACGCC
Organism: Novosphingobium sp.; assembly: GCF_036820275.1. Taxonomy (GTDB): domain Bacteria; phylum Pseudomonadota; class Alphaproteobacteria; order Sphingomonadales; family Sphingomonadaceae; genus Novosphingobium. Next base: position 214,555 of record NZ_DAISLT010000003.1, on the reverse strand, counting down.
GACGGTCAGGTGATCGCGATCGTAGACATTGTCGGCATCGGCAGCGTCCTGGGCCAAAGCGGCAGGCGCCGAACAGAACGAAAGAGCGGTGGCGACGATCAAGGGCTTGCGCATGGGGAATCCTCATGAGTTTCCCCTCGCAACGCGCCTGCGGTCGCTACGGTTGCACAGACCGCTTTTTGGAACTGGCGCCGGAGCAATTTGAAAGTTCCCGATAATTCCGGAAACTTTCGGCAATCTCACTCAGGGCGCACGCTCGGGCAAGCTCTGTTTCCCCTCGCCCAACTGGCGCTGCATCACGAAGACGTCGAGCCACTTGCCGTGCTTCCAGCCCGCACCGTCGAGCGTGCCGACCGGCCGGAAACCGGCACGGGCATGGAGCACCACCGAGATCGGCTCGCTTTCGGCGATGACCGCGAAAGCCTGCCGGAAACCGCGCTTTTCGCATTCCGCCAGCAAAGCCCCGAGCAGGCGTCCGCCGATCCCGCGCCCCACGCAGTCCGGAGCGACATGGATCGTGGTTTCCACGCTGTAGCGATACCCCGCACGCGGACCGTAGCGATGGGCGAAGCCGAAACCGATCACCCGTCCGCGATCTCCGTCCCGCATGACGAGAAACGGATAGCCCGAACCGACGATGTCGCCAATCCGGCGCGCCGTTTCCGCCAGGTCCGGCGGCTCGGTTTCGAACGTCGCGGTGCTTTCAAGCACGTAATGCGCGTAGATTTCGGCAATGTCCGCAGCGTCTTCGAGCGAAGCGTCGCAGATGATCAATTCCTCGGTCATTGTCATGACAATGCCGCAAAGCATCGGTCCTGCCAAGTTGCAGCAAACGGAACCTCTCCCTACACGATACGGTCATGCCGACATTTTCCCCCAATCTGGCCATTCTGGGCGGCGGTCTCGCCGGATCGCTGATCGCGCTTGCAATGACGCGGCAGCGCCCGGACGTGCGCGTCCTGCTGGTCGAACGGGGCGAGCGGATCGGCGGCGATCATGTCTGGTCGTTCTTCGAAACCGATATCGCCCCCGCCCACCGCGACCTTGTGGAGCCGCTGATCGCCCGCCGCTGGAGCGGCTACGAAGTCCACTTCCCCGGCCACTCGCGCCTGCTCTCGACACCTTACGCCAGCGTCACCAGCAAGCGGCTGGACGCCTTGGTCCGCGCGACGCTGGGCGCGGAATCGCTGCTGACGGGCGTATCCGTGGCCGAAGCAAGCCCGCAGGCGGTCCTGCTCGCCGACGGCCGGAGCATCGCGGCCGACGCCGTGATCGACGCGCGCGGCGCCCATGGCCTGCCGCACCTGACCGGCGGCTGGCAGAAGTTTCTCGGCCGAATGCTGCGCCTCGCCACGCCGCATGGGCTGGAACGCCCGGTGGTGATGGACGCCCGCGTCGACCAGCACGACGGCTACCGCTTCGTCTATTGCCTGCCCTTTTCCGAGCGCGAGATCTTCGTCGAGGATACCTATTATTCGAGCGATCCCGGCCTCGACCTGCCGGTCCTGCGCCAGCGCGTCGGGGATTACGCCGCGCAGATGGGTTGGCACATCGATTCCGTCACGTATGAGGAAACCGGCGTGCTGCCGGTCATCGCGGGCGGCGATTTCGAAAAGTTCTGGAACTCGGCCCCGGACTCCGGCGCTTACTCCGGCGCTAACTCCGGTATTGCCCGTGCCGGAACGCGGGCCGCGCTCGTCAACCCGATGACATCCTATTCCTTTCCCGATGCTGTAAGATTTGCCATGCACCTGACCACTCTCGACAATCTCTCCGGCGTCAGCCTAGGAAGGAGGAGCCATGCATGGGCAGCAGATCACTGGCGCGGGGGGCGCTTCTACCGAATGTTGACGCGCATGCTGTTCGGAGCCGCAAGGCCCGAGGAACGCCGAGCCGTAATGGAACGCTTCTACACCCTGCCCGAGGGGCTGATCGAACGCTTCTACGCCGGTAACCCGCGCCTGGCCGACATGGCCCGCGTACTCTCCGGCAAGCCGCCGGTGCCGGTGGGCGCGGCGATCGCCAGCCTTGCAGGGCGCGGCTATCCACTGAGCGATCTTGCCCCCAAGGGCGCGAACCGATGAAGAAGGTCTGCGTCATCGGTGCCGGTTTCGGCGGCCTCGCCCTCGCCATCCGCCTGCAAAGCGCCGGGATCGAGACCACGGTGGTCGAGGCGCGCGACAAAGTGGGCGGCCGCGCCTATGCCTGGGAGCGCGACGGCTTCACCTTCGATGCCGGCCCCACCGTGATCACCGACCCCGACGCCCTGCGCGAACTCTGGACGCTGTCCGCGCAGGACATCGCCGACGATGTCGACCTGATGCCGGTCATGCCGTTCTACCGCCTCAACTGGACCGACGGCGTCACCTTCGACTATTCGAACGACGAGCCATCGCTGCGGCGCGAGATCGAACGGGTCGCCCCCCGCGACCTCGCCGGGTATGACGAATTCCTGCGCTATGCCGCCGGGGTCTACCAGGAAGGCTACGTCAAACTGGGTCACGAGGCGTTCCTCGACTTATCCAGCATGATAAAGGCCGCCCCGGCGCTCGCGCGCTATCAGGCCTGGCGCTCGGTCTACTCGATGGTCAGCCACTACGTGAAGGACGAGCACCTGCGGCAGGCGCTCTCGTTCCACAGCCTGCTGGTCGGCGGCAATCCGATGACCACCAGCGCGATCTATGCGCTGATCCACAAGCTGGAGAAGGACGGCGGCGTCTGGTGGGCGCGCGGCGGCACCAACAAGCTGGCCCAGGGCATGGCCCGCCTGTTCGAGCGGCTCGGCGGCACGCTGCGCCTCGGCGAGAAAGTCGCGCAGATCCATACGCTCGGCGACCAGGTCACCGAAGTCGAGACGGAAAGCGGCTGGAAGCAGCGCTTCGACGCGATCGCCAGCAACGGCGACATCATGCATACCTATCGCGACCTGCTGTCCGGCAACCAGCGCGGGCAGGACATGGCGCACAAGCTCAAGAAAAAGCGCTTCTCGCCCAGTCTCTTCGTGGTCCATTTCGGCCTCGAAGGCACCTGGCCCGGCATTCCGCATCACACGATCCTGTTCGGCCCGCGCTATCAGGGCCTGCTTGACGACATCTTCGAGCACGGCGTGCTGCCGCGCGACTTCTCGATCTATCTTCATCACCCGACCGTCACCGATCCCTCGATGGCCCCGGCGGGCAAGAGCACGTTCTATGCGCTCGTCCCCGTCGCCAACATGGGCAAGCTGCCGATCGACTGGGCGGAAGTCGGCCCGATCCTCGAACAGCGCGTGCTCGCCGAAGTCGGCCGCCGCCTGATCCCGGATATCGACGACCGTATCGTCACGAAATTCCACTACGCCCCGCCGGACTTCGAAAGCGATCTCGGTGCCTACAACGGCAACGGCTTCAGCCTGGAGCCGCTGCTGACCCAGAGCGCGTACTTCCGCGGCCACAATCGTGACGACAAACTGAAGAACTTCTACCTCGTCGGGGCCGGCTGCCATCCGGGCGCGGGCATTCCCGGCGTCGTCGGCTCAGCCAAGGCCACCGCGAAGCTCATGCTGGAGGGGCTGAAGTGACGTTCGGCGGGACCGTCGTGACCGAACCGGCGCGCGCGCTCAATGCGCTGCGGCAGGCCTGGGGCTGGACCCATGTCGATTTCGCCGAGATCGTCGGCCAGAGCCTGATGGGCCACCTGCTGGTGATCGACCGCACGGGCACCTACCATTACCTCGACCCCGACCTCCTGAGCCTCGCCGCACTGGGCGACGAAGCTGCCGCGCAGGCCTATATGGCGCAGGACGAGACGAAGCTGGTCTGGCGCGCCGACGCCCTCGTCGATGCTGCCACCGAGCGGCTGGGCTTTACCGCGATGGGCGAAGTCTATAGCCGGACGGTTTCCGCGCTGCTGTCCGGCGACTACGGGCATGAGCATCTCGTGAGGATCAGCCTCGTCGAGCTGATCTACCTGACGGGCGACCTCGCCCGGCAAGTCCACGATCTGCCGGACGGCGCCGAGATTCAATTGAAGGTTATCGACTGATGAAACGTATCGCCGTCTACTGCGGCTCCGCCACCCCCGCCGATCCCCGCTACGTCCAGCTGGCCCGCGATGTCGGTGCCGCCCTTGCCGCGCGCGGCGTGGGCGTCGTCTATGGCGGCGGACGCCTCGGCCTGATGGGCGCCGTGGCCGCCGGGGCGCTCGAACAGGGCGGCGAAGTGATCGGCGTGATCCCCGAAGCGCTCACCGGCAGCAATGGCAAGGGCGGCGAAGTCGCGAACCACGACTGCACCGAGCTTTACGTCGTCAAGACCATGCACGAGCGCAAGGCCGAATTCACCCGCTTGTCCGACGGCTTCCTGGTCCTGCCCGGCGGCGTCGGCACCATGGACGAACTGTGGGAAGCGGTGAGCTGGGCGCAGCTCGGCTACCACGACAAGCCGGTGGGCGTGCTCAATTCCTTCGGCTTCTACGACGGCCTGCTCGCCTTCAACCGCCACATGGCCGAAGTCGGCTTCGTGCGCCCGGCGCATCAGGGCATCATCCTCGCCGAGACCGAACTCGACCTCCTGCTCGACCGCATGGCCGCGCACGAGCCGATCGTTCCGATCGTCAGGATGGACCCCAGCACGCTGTGAGACTTGCGGGTGCCGACTGAAAAGCTCCTCGAAGCAGCCCAGCGCGGCACCGCCCTCCGTCCCGGATCGCTGGACCGTGCGCATCTCGTCAGGGAGGCGCACCGGTCCATCCGCAAGGGATCGAAGAGCTTCGCGGCGGCCAGCCGCCTGTTCGACCGCGAGACGCGCGAACGGGTCTGGCTGCTCTACGCCTGGTGCCGAGCCTGCGACGACATTGCCGACGAGCAGGATCACGGCCACGCCATCGGCCCGGTCCGGCTCGGCACCCGCCTCTCGCCCGAGGACCGGCTGGCAACGATCCGCACGCTGACCGAACTGGCCATGGCGGGCGAGAGCACCGGCACCCCCGCTTTCGACGCGCTGGGTCAATTGATGCGCGAAGTCCCGCTGACGGCGCAGATGATAGAGGACGTACTCGCCGGCTTCGCGCTCGATGCAACCGACTGGCGCCCGCGCTCCGAGGCGGACATGCTGCGCTACTGCTACCATGTCGCCGGAGCGGTGGGAGTGATGATGGCGGCGGTCATGGGCGTCGCGCCCGACGACGACGACACCCTCGACCGCGCCTGCGACCTCGGCATCGCCTTCCAGATCGCCAATATCGTGCGCGACGTCTGGGAGGACGACGCGAACGGCCGCTGCTACCTGCCGGTCGAATGGCTGGTGGAAGCGGACATTCCGCCCGGCGAAGTCACCAAGCCGCACTATCGCCACGCCCTGGTGCCTATGGTCGCCCGCGCCTGCGCCCTGGCGCGGGACTACGAGGCCTCGGCCCGTATCGGCGCGACGCGGCTGGCCTTCCGCCAGCGCTGGGCGGTGCTTTCGGCGGCCAATATCTACGGCGGCATCGCCCGCGAGGTCGAACGGCTCGGCGCCCATGCCTGGGACCACCGCGTCGGCACGACCCGCGGCGAGAAACTGGCCCATGTCTGGTCGGCACTGGAAGAAGCCCGTGCGGCGGGCGAAGCGGGAGACGAAGCGCCGCGTCCGGCGCTGTCGCGACGGGAATTACGCGCGCTGGCGCAGGCCTGACCGTACGGCGGATGCTCCCGACCTACGGGAAAGGATCGCGTTGCAGACCTGTTGTGCGGCTCAGCAACGCGGCATGCGGTGGACCCGAGGAACTCGCGTCGAGATGCGCCCAAGGGCGATTCGCGGTCGCGCGCCGAGAATGCCGCGGCTCGCGGTAGGCGGCAACCGAGCCGGTCGCATCGATCTACCGCCCGCTCTCCTGCTGAGACGAACCGTGGGGCAGCGATCCTGCCGCGAAAGATATGAAAACTACGGCGAACGGATGGGAGCCTCCGGCGTTACGAGGCGTTTCACACTTCGTAACAATAAGGGAGAACCATCATGCTCTTCACCATTGCCGCCGTGCTGCTGGTGCTCTGGCTTCTCGGCTTCGTCGTGTTCCACGTGTCGAGCGCGCTGATCCACGTCCTGCTGGTGATCGCGATCGTCGTCGGCCTCGTCCAGCTCTTCCGGGGCGGCCGGGCAGTCTAGCAGACAAAGGGGGGCTTCGCGGCCCCCCGTTTTCTATTCAGGGCCGCTTGCCGGGCGCGTAATAGCCCGGAGGGTAATTGAGGCGCCGGAACAGAATGCCGCGCTCCGAGTAGAGCACGAAGATCAGCGCGGTCAGTCCCGCGATCACCATGGAGGCCAGGATCGGGCGCGGAGTGCCATCGTAGGCCTGCCCGATCATCGCGCCAAGCACCGATCCCATCACCATGCGCACGAACGACATGATCGATGCCGCCGCCCCCGCCGTGCGGGCGAAGGGCTGGATCGCGATCGACTGGAAGTTCGAGCCGATGAAGCTCATCATGCACATCGAGAACGTCATCAGCGGGATGAAGACCCAGATCGTCTCACCGTTCAGGGCGAGCACGAAGTGCAGCACCGAACTGGCGATATAGCCGAACAGCGCCGTTTGCGAGACGCGCCGGGCGCCGAAGCGCTGGACGATCCGCGCATTGACGAAGTTGGTCGAAGCCATGACCAGCGCCATGCCGCCGAACACCATCGGGAAGAAGAAGCCCGCGCCGAAGTGCTCGCCCACGAGCTGCTGGGCGCTGTTGATATAGCCGAACATCGCGCCCTGCACGAAAGCCACGCCGAACAGGTAGCCCACTGCCTCGCGCGTGCGCAGAGTGAGCGCCATGTTGGCGGCGATGACCTTGGGGCGGATTTCCTGGCGGTAGTCGGGATGCAGCGTCTCCGGCAGGCGCATGGCGGTCCAGACGCAGACGCAGGTGCCCAGCACCGCGATAAGCCCGAAGATCCAGCGCCAGCCCGCCACCAGCATCACCCCCTGGCCGACCATCGGTGCGATCATCGGCACGACCATGAAGGTCATCGAAACCAGCGACTGGGTGCTGGCCATCTTGTCGCCCTCGAAACGGTCGCGGATGACCGTCATCGGCATGACCATCAGCGCCGAAGTGCAAAGCCCGGCCACGGCGCGGGCTGCCAGCATCATCGGGAAGCTCGTCACCAGCGCGCAGGCCAGGGCGCTCAGGACATAGGCGGCGATCGCGAAGAGCAGCACCGGCCGCCGTCCGTAACGGTCGGCGATGGCGCCGGGAAACAGCGAACCGAGCCCGGTGCAGATCAGGAACACCCCGACGATCAGCTGACGCTGGTTGGGATCGCTGACCGACAGGTCGCGGCTGATCTCGCCAAGGGCGGGCAACATGATATCGATCGAGAGCGCCTGAAGAGCCTGAAGCGCGGCCATGAGGACGACGAACTCGACCCCCCGCATCGGAAACGGCGCGGGATTCGCTTTGTCGGAGGTCATGCCCCGGCGCATGCAGCACTTGAGCGGCACTGGCCAGCCTTTTCGCGCTTCGGAGCGCGCTTTGGCGCAAGGAATGCCCCTGCGGGCCGTTCAGGCCTCGCGCACCAGCACGACTCTTGCGCCGCCGTCACCCGTAAGGCGGTCCACTTCCCGATAGCCGAGCTTTCCGGCAAGCCGCAGCGAGGGCAGGTTCGCCTCGGCGACGATGCAGGCGGTGCGCCGGGTCCCGCGCGCATCGAACCAGTCCAGCGCAGCGCGGCCCGCTTCCGAACCATAGCCCTGTCCGTGAAAACCGGAGGCCAGCGTCCAGGTCATCTCGATCTCGGCCTGTGCCTTCGGCCCGAGATCGCGCAGGAAACGGGCATGGCCGAGCTTGCCGACATAGCGGCCGGACGCTTTCTCCAGCACCGTGAATTGGCCGAAACCCTCCAGCATCCAGTGCCCGACGTCGCGCTGGAAACGGCCCCAGGCATCGGCGCGCGGCAGCGGATGGGCGCCGATATGGGCGACGACCTGCGGATCGCAGAACATCTGCCGCATCGGCTCGAAATCCGCCGCAGACGGCGGGCGGAGCAACAAGCGGTCGGTCTCAAGGCGCGGCCCCTCATCCCTCATAGTCGGCCAACCATTGCCGCAGTTCGGCCGGAAGCCGGGCCGCCATCCGTTCCGGCAGATCGTCGAGCGCGAAGAACCGCGCCTCGACGATCTCGCGGCCGTCGACGCGCGGCCGGTCGTCGGTCCGTCCCGCAACGACATGGACATGGTTGCTCGCCCCGACGAGATCTTCGGTGGCGATCGTCAGCAAGCGCGCATCGGCGAGCCGGCAGCCGGTTTCCTCCAGCAGTTCGCGGCGGGCTGCCGAAACCGGCTCCTCCGCGCGGTTGAGGCCGCCACCGGGCGGCATCCACTTGTCCGAACCGTAGGAATGCCGCACCAGCAGCACGCGCCCTTCCGCATCGATGGCGAGCACCCTTACGCCGTCGAGGCTGGGTCGCCACAGGCGCCAGACCTGTTTGCGCGCCCAATGGGCCAGCCGATAGAGCCTGCGATGCAGCGGCGGGGGCAGCATGTGCAGCCCCCTTTTCACCAGGGCGCTCAGCAGAAGCACGTCACCTTGTGCCGGGCCGTGCGCAACAGACGGGCGATCGGCAGGTCGTGCTCGCCCTTCACGGCGGCATCGAACACCGCGCGCTTGTCGGCGCCGCGGATCACGAACAGGATCTCGTCGCTGTCGGTCAGCGCCGGAATGGTCAGGCTGAGGCGGTCGAACGGCGCCTCGGGCGGCAGCGGATCGGGGGTCAGGCGGCGAACCGCATGAGGGTCGTCCACTTGCGGATCGGTGTTGGGGAACAGCGAGGCAATGTGCCCGTCCCCGCCCATGCCGAGCCAGGCGATCGCGAAGTGCGGCGGCTGGGCATCCTCGGTCAGCGGCACGATCCGTGCGCCCACGGGTTCCAGCCGGGCGCGGATCTTGCCGACATTGCTGGCCGGATGGTCCTCGTCGACGATCCGGTCGTCGCCCGGCCAGACCGCGATGCGGTGCCAGGGCAGGTCCATCGCCGCCAGCCGATCGAAGATCGGGAACGGCGTGGAGCCGCCCGGCACGGTCACGGCGATGTCTTCGGGGCTGGTCGCCAGCGCCGCCTTGAGGCGCTCGGCGAACCAGGCGGCAATCGCGCCGTCGTCGGCGCCTTCGATCAATTCGAGTTTCGGCATGGCCGATACTTAGGCCGGTTTTGCCGATTGCGCGAGAGGAAGCGTCAGCGAACAGCTGCCAAAAAAAAGGAACGGCGCCGCCTCCGCGTGGAAGCGACGCCCTCCTGTACCGAAACGAAACCCGCAAAGGGACAGCGCCTCCGTTCCGGTGAAAAGTGCCTTCAAACCGTCAGGCGATGATCTCGCGCAGGAACCAGGCGCGCTGCTCGGCCTGGTCGGTCCAGTCGTCGATGATGCCGTCGGTGGCATTGTCGCCCGCTTCGCCTGCCAGTTCCTTGGTCGCCTTGAGCGCGGCGACATAGGCGGTGTTGTCCTTGAACAACTCCTTGACCATGGCCTGCGCGTCGAGACCGGTGTTGTCCTCGTCCTTGATCGAGGTCTTGGCGGCAATCGCGCCGATCGAGGTCAAGGTGGTGCCGCCCAGCTTACGGACGCGCTCGGCGATCAGGTCGGTCAGGCCGAACACTTCGGTAGCCTGGGCATCGAACAGCAGGTGCAGATCGTGGAACTGCGGGCCGCGAACGTGCCAGTGGAAGTTCTTGGTCTTGATGTAGAGCGCGAACGTGTCCGCGAGCAGCCCGTTCAGGCTGTCGATCAGAGCGGCCTTGGAATTGTCCTTGGAAGTCATGACGATGGTTCCCCTGGTTACTGGCTGGTGTGTCTGTCTGTTGACTTATGTAGAAGGGTGAACGCGGAAATGAACCCCCGGTTCGCGATCAATTTCCGATCAGAGTATCGAAAATTCCCGCAGGAACAGAACCAGCGCCGCCACGACGAGCAGAAGCCCGACGATCTGCCGCACCCACCGCGCTGCGGGATTGTCGAGAATCTGCGGGAAGGCCCAGGCCATGGCGGCCAGAACGGCGGCGCCCAAGCCCCCCGCTGCACCAGAAGCGATAGGGGCAGCCATGCCGACGCCCATGCCGAAAATGAGGAAGCGCGGCGCGTCGGTGATCTGGCTCGTCAACAGCACCAGCAGCAGCGCCCCGAGCGAATTGGTCGGCTCGGCCGGACGGCGGTGCGGCACGAGGATCAGCGATTCGAGGCCCGCCAGCCCCAGCGCGATAGCGGCGAAGATCGCGCGCGCAGGCGGCGGCAGCTGGACCAGCATGATTCCCGCCACCCAGGCCGCGAGAGCCGCAGTCAGCCCCGCACTCAGCAGCGCGACCAGCAGGACGCCAGGCCTTTGCCCTTGTCGAGCGGAGAGACCGGCGATCGTCATCTGGTCCCGCGCGCCGAAACCGGCGAGCAGGACCGCGATGAGCGTGAGATAGAACGCGGGCATCCGTGCCGCGTCCCGGTAATCAGCCCGCCTTCTGGCAGGCGACGATGGCCGCGATGACGTTCGCGGTATCGGCGGGATCGCGCACGCAGATCGTGTCGAGACCCATGGCCTTGGCCGGATAGTCGTTGCCGCCGGGGAAGATGGCGTCGCCGATGAACAGCATGTCCGCCTCGGCCACGCCGCTGCGCTCGGCCAGGCGCTTCAGGCCCCAGGCCTTGTCGACGCCGGGCTGGGTGACGTCCACCGAGGTCGCGCCGCCGAGGTTCACCGAAACGCCGGGAAGGCGCTTCACGAGATCGGCCTGGATCACCTTGCGCTTGGCGAAGTCCGGGTCCCAGACTTCCTTGGCTTCGAGCGGTGCCTGCTGGCCGAGCGCGGAGAAGGTGATCTGGCTGCCGCGATCCTCGATCCGCTCGCCCCAGGTCTCTTCCGGAGTGAAGCCGGTGGCCGCCAGCGAGGCATCGAAGGCCTCCAGAATCTCGCGCTTCTGCTCGTCGGTGAACAGCTCGGCATAGACCGGGGTCCAGACGTCGCTCTTGTGCACATAGAGCTTCGCGCCGCTGGTGGGCATCAGCCAGAGCCGCGAACGGTCGGCACGGGCGGGCAGGCGGCTGGCCACCTGCTTGTCGAACTGCGGCCAGTCGCCGCCGGAAATCACGGCGACTTGCGCCACGTCCAGCAGGTCGGCCATGAGCTGCGCCATCTCTTCGGTCAGCGGCTGCTTGCTCAGCGCCAGGGTTCCGTCGAGGTCGAACGCTACGATCTGCTTCATTTCCTGCCTTTTCGCATTTGCGTGTGGAGGGGCCCTGCCATCATCGGCGCTGGAAGGAAATCGTGTTCCTGCGCCAGCATGATGACAATTTCCGCGAAACGTGCCGAAAATTCCATGGACTGCAATGCGTTGCCTCGGAAACGGGGATATTTCCCCTCACCCGGAAACGTCAGCGCCACGGGCGCTAGAAGGGGGGCGGGGGAACCGGGCGCGGGACCGTTCGTTGCACTGCGGTATCCGGCCCGCCCGGCGCGCGTTTCGCCGTGACAGGGGTGGCCATCCTCCTGCGAAGGTGCAAGACTGACCGCAATGACCGATCCACGCGAAACCCCCTCGCTGGCGGAACATGCAGCATTTCCCCGCGATCTGCCGCCTCCTCCGTTCCTCTCTGCCCCGGCGGCCGAGCCTGTCGCGCTGTTCCTGGATTTCGACGGCACGCTCGTCGAAATCGCCGACCATCCGGACGGCGTCACCGTACCGCCCGACCTGCCCGCCCTGATCGCCCGCCTTTCCGAGCGCCTCGACGGCCGTTTCGCGGTGGTGACGGGCCGTTCGCTGGACGCGCTCGAAGCCCTGCTCGGCCCGCTCGACGTGGCGGTGGCCGGCTCCCACGGCGGCGAGTTCCGCCCGGCGGGAAGCCGCACGGTCGAGGCGCTGGCGCAGCCGCTACCCGAAGACGTCACCGCCCGCCTTTCCGCTTTCGCCAAGGCCCATGGCGGGCTGCTGGTCGAACCCAAGCCGTTCAGCATCGCCGTGCACTATCGCCGTCATCCAGAGGCGCTCCCCGCCCTGCTCGCCTGCGCCGAGGAAACCGCAGCCGTATTCGCGCTGAAGCTCAAGCACGGCAAGCAGGTGATCGAACTGGCCATGCCCGGCTCCGACAAGGGCAGCGCGGTCCGCCGTTTCATGGAGGCGCCGTCTTTCGCAGGCGCGACGCCGCTGTTCGTGGGCGACGACGTGACCGACGAGGACGCCTTCGCCGCCGTCTCCGCGCTCGGCGGAGCCGGCATACTCGTCGGCCCCTTGCGCCAAACCCACGCCGCATGGCGGCTCGGCAGCGTCGCCGAGGTCCACGCCTGGCTCGCGGCGATTGCAGACACGAATTCACACAAGGAGAACAGCCCCGCATGAGCGCGCTCGAACTCTGGCCCATCGGCAATTGTCAGGTCTCCGGCCTGATCGACACCAGCGGCGCCCTCGTCTGGGGCTGCGTGCCCCGCGTCGACGGCGACCCCACGTTCTGCGCCCTGCTGCGCGGCCCCGAAGGACAGGATGCCGGAACCTGGCGCTTCGAACTGGAAAACCAGACCTCGGTCACCCAGCGCTATTCGCGAAATACCCCGATCCTCGTGACCCGGCTGGAAGACGACAAGGGCGGCGCGGTGGAAGTGATCGACTTCTGCCCCCGTTTCGAACGCGCCAGCCGCACCTACCGTCCGGTCGCCTATGCCCGCATCGTCCGGCCGGTGGCAGGCTCGCCGCGCATCCGCACGGTGCTGACACCGATGAGCGGCTACGGCGCCCAGCTTGCCCCGACCACGCGCGGTTCCAACCACATCCGCTACCTCGTCGAGCGCAATACCCTGCGCCTCACCACCAATGCCCCGGTCGGCTACGTGCTGGACGAGCGCTATTACCGGCTGGAAAGCGCCCAGCACTTCTTCCTCGGCCCGGACGAACCCTTCACCGGCGATATCGAGCACGAGCTGGAATCGATGCTGCGCCACACCGGCGACTACTGGCGGCTGTGGGTGCGCGGCCTCGCCACCCCGCTCGACTGGCAGGACGCGGTGATCCGCGCGGCGATCACGCTCAAGCTCTGCCAGCACGAGGAGACCGGCGCGATCGTCGCCGCCCTCACCACCTCGATCCCCGAGGCGCCGGGCAGCCAGCGCAACTGGGACTATCGCTACTGCTGGATCCGCGACGCCTATTACACGGTGCAGGCGCTCAATCACCTCGGCGCGCTCGATGTGCTGGAAAAGTACCTCGCCTACTTGCGCAACATCGTCGACGATGCCGAGGGCGGTGCAATCCAGCCGCTCTACGCGGTCAGCGGCGCGCGCGAGATCATCGAGTGGGAGGCCCCGGACCTTGCCGGCTATCGCGGCATGGGGCCGGTGCGTATCGGCAATGCCGCCTATTATCAGGTCCAGAACGACTGCTACGGCCAGATCGTCCTGCCCGCGATCCAGGCCTTCTCCGACCGGCGCCTGCTGCGAATCGCCACCAAGGAGGACTTCGCCAGCCTGGAGCAGGTCGGCGAGATGGCGTGGAAGACCCACGACCAGCCCGACGCAGGCCTCTGGGAACTGCGCACGCGCACGGCGGTCCATACCTATTCCAGCGTGATGAGCTGGGCCGCCTGCGACCGCCTGGCCAATGCCGCCGAGTTTCTCGGCCTCGACGAACGTGCCGCCGTCTGGCGGGAGCGGGCCGGGACGGTGCGCAAGAACATCGACGCCCAGGCCTGGCACGAAGTGGAAGCGCCGGAATTCGACGACAGCGGCGCGGGCGGCCACTATGCCGCCAGCTTCGGTGGTTCGCAGCTCGACGCCAGCCTGCTCCAGATGGTGGAGCTTCGCTACGTCGAGGCCGACGATCCGCGCTTCCGCGCCACGCTCCAGGCGGTGCAGAAGGCGCTGCGGCGCGGCGAACACATGCTGCGCTACGACAGCGAGGACGATTTCGGCCTGCCCGAAACCGCCTTCAACATCTGCACCTTCTGGCTGATCGAAGCGCTCCACCGCAGCGGCCAGGACGAGGAAGCACGCCGCCTGTTCGAAGCCATGCTCGAACACAGAACCCAGTCCGGGCTGCTGTCCGAGGACATGGATTTCGAAACCGGCGAGCTGTGGGGGAACTTTCCGCAGACCTATTCGCTAGTAGGTATCATCAATTGTGCCGGGCAGCTGTCCCGGTCTTGGCGGGACTGGCGCTGAGCCGGTCCCGCAAAGCGTGTCCGCCATCATCTCTTCAGGACACGCCACAGGGGATTTGAAATGGGTAGATTGATCGTCGTCTCGAACCGGGTCTCGGTTCCCAAGGCGGCCGGGGCCGCCGGGGCTCAAGGAGGGCTTGCAGTGGCGCTCAACTCCGCGCTGCGCGAGCATGGCGGCATCTGGTTCGGCTGGTCGGGTCAGGAAACCGAGGAGTTCACCGGCCACCTCGACATGCAGCGCAACGACGGGATCACCACGGCGACGATCGATCTCGAACCACAGGACATCGAGGAATACTACAACGGCTACGCCAACCGCACGCTCTGGCCGCTGTTCCACTACCGCATCGACCTGACCGAATACGATCGCAATTTCGGCGAGGGCTACGAGCGGGTCAATGCGCGCTTCGCCGATTCGGTGCTGCCGCTGATCGAGCCCGAGGACCTCGTCTGGGTGCACGACTACCACCTGCTCCCGCTCGGCTCGCAGCTCCGCGAAAAGGGCGTGAAGAACCGCATGGGCCTGTTCCTCCACACCCCCTGGCCGCCGACTCGCCTGCTGGTATCGCTGCCGTTCCACGAGCGGCTCGTCGCCTCGATGCTGGAATACGACGTGATCGGTTTCCAGAACACCGAGTGGCTGGAGAGCTTCCTGCACTATGTGCAGAAGGAAATGGGCCTGAAGGTGGGTCTCGACAATTCGATCGAATACAAGGGCCGCAATGTGATCGCCCGCGCCTTCCCGATCGGCATCGACTTCGCGGAGTTCACCGAAGCCGCGCAGGGCGCCGAAGCCAAGGAAGCGCACGACCGCCTGAAGTCCAGCGTTCGCGGCCGCAAGATCCTGATCGGGGTGGACCGGCTCGACTATTCGAAGGGCCTCGGCGAACGCTTCGAGGCCTTCGGTCGCTTCCTGGCCGACAATCCCGAGGATTCGGGCAAGGCCGTGTTGCTCCAGATCGCCCCGCCCTCTCGCGGGGACGTCGCCAGCTACCAACAGATTCGCGAGGATCTCGAACGCAAGACCGGCCATATCAACGGCGCCCATGCCGATGTCGCCTTCGTGCCGATCCGCTACGTCAACCGCGGCTATCCGCGCGCGCAACTCGCAGGCTTCTATCGCGCGGCGGACATCGGCCTCATCACCCCGCTGCGCGACGGGATGAACCTCGTCGCCAAGGAATATGTTGCGGCGCAGGATCCGGAAAATCCGGGCGTGCTGATTCTCTCGCAGTTCGCCGGCGCCGCGCACCAGCTCAAGGACGCGCTCCAGGTCAATCCGCACTCGATCGAGCACGTTGCCGAAACCATCCGCAAGGCGCTCGACATGCCGCTGGCGGAACGCCGAAAGCGCCACGCCAGACTGCTCGCCTCGGTGAGGGAAAACGACGTACAGCGCTGGCGCGAAGACTTCGTGACGGCGCTTGAGGGGAAGGCATCCAACAAGGCGGGCGCAACAAAGCATAACGAAGCTGCCTGATTCGCAGTCCGGACAGTATTTGTCCGGATTCCCTGCGGGCCTCTCTCACGTTACCTCGAAAGAGAGCGCGTTCATCAGGAAAACCCCCATGAAAACGTCCGTTATTCGCAAAATGTCACTCGCCTGCCACCAATCTGACCTCTAACGTCGCTAAGAAGGGAAATGCGGAAGTAACACTCCGCAAGGTCACGCGGCAAAGCCGCGGGCCGCAGGATGACCAGGCAGTGCCCGGAAAACCGGGCCTGCCAAGAACAGGCTTTTGAAAGATTATGAGCACGACCCTCTATGGCGAATGCGTGAGTGCTGGCGGATCGACCTCGGTCCGCATTTCCGACCTCGCCAGCCTCGGCTGCGCGGTGGAAACCGATGCACCCGCTACGGCGATCGAAGGCGACCTGACCTTGTGGATCGGCGCCGTCGGCCCCTTTGCCGCGACCGCAATCCGCAAGGGCGCACGCAGGCTCGCCGTTCGCTTTGCCGAACCGCTGGACAGCCAGATCGTCCAGCATTTTTCCCTCGCATGATACAGGAAGGCCCGCCGATGGGCGGGCCTTCCAATCCACATTCCCGACGATAGCGTTTCAGGCCAGAACCGGCCCTGCCCCGCGCACCCTTTCCTTCGCCGACGTGCCGCGCCCTACCGACAGGTAGGTGAAACCGGCCTCGCGCAGATGTTCGGGCTTGTAGACGTTGCGCAGATCGATGAGCACCGGCGCCTTGGCGATGGCCTTGATGCGGGCGAGATCGAGCGCACGGAAAGCATCCCACTCGGTCACGAGGACGACGGCATCGGCACCCTCGATCGCGGCATAGGTATCCGGCTTCATCTCCACCTCGGGCATCAGTGGCTTGGCCTGCTCCATGCCCTCGGGGTCGTAGGCGGCAACTTTCACCCCGGCATCGGCCAGGGTCTGGGCGATTGCAATCGCGGGCGAATCGCGCATGTCGTCGGTATTGGGCTTGAAGGTCAGCCCCAGCATGGCGACCCGCTTGCCGCGCGCCTCCTCGGCGCCGCCGAGCGCATCGACGACCTTGCGCCCCATGGCGCGCTTGCGAGCATCGTTGACCTTGACCACCGCCTCGACGATGCGGACCGGGCTGTCATAGTCCTCCGCCGTCTTGAGCAGGGCCAAAGTGTCCTTGGGGAAGCAGGAGCCGCCATAGCCCGGCCCGGCATGGAGGAATTTCGAGCCGATACGGTTGTCGAGGCCGATCCCGCGCGCCACGTCCTGCACATTGCCGCCGACTTTCTCGCAGAGATCGGCCATCTCGTTGATGAAGGTGATCTTCACCGCGAGGAAGGCGTTGGCTGCGTACTTGGTCAGTTCCGAGGAGCGGCGGCTGACAAAAAGGATCGGCGATTCGTTGAGGAACAGCGGGCGGTAGACCTCACGCATGACCTCGCGGCCGAAATCGTCCTCGGCGCCGATGACGATGCGGTCGGGCCGCTTGAAGTCGCCGATCGCCGCGCCCTCGCGCAGGAATTCCGGGTTGGAGACGACCGAGACCCGGTGCGCCGGATTGCAGGCGCGGATGATCCGCTCCACCTCGTCGCCGGTGCCGACCGGCACGGTCGACTTGGTGACGACCACCGCGTCGCCCGACAGATGCTCGCCCAGTTCCTGCGCCACCGCGTAGACGTAGGACAGATCCGCATGGCCGTCCCCGCGCCGCGAAGGGGTGCCCACGGCGATGAAGATCGCCTGCGCCCCGGCAATACCCTCGGCAAGGTCGGTGGTGAAGGACAGACGCTTCGCCGCGACGTTGGATTCCACCAGTTCGGCCAGTCCGGGCTCGTAGATGGGCATCATGCCGTGGAGCAGGCGCCGGATCTTGCTCTCGTCCTTGTCGATGCAGACGACTTCATGGCCGAAATCGGCGAAACAGGCACCCGAAACGAGGCCGACATAGCCCGAGCCTACCATCGCAATCTTCATGGCGCTTCCAGTCCTTCCGAACGAGGAGATGAACGGAGGGAAGGTATCCCTGTCCCCCGCACGCTCGGCAAGTCAGCCATTCGGGCAGGGCCTTAGCCGAAATCTCTCGCGTTCCCGCCGGAGCGGCCCATCGGAGATCCCCGCTTAACGCGGCACGATCTGCAGGTTGCCGATCTCGCCTTCGCCCCGGCCGGAGAGGAAGATCAGTTCCTGGCTTTCGCAGAGCGTGTCCGGAATGAAGAAGGCGGTGGCGCCCGCGTTCATTTCCCCGTCGCCCAGCCGCCGCCCGCTGCCGTCCTTCGCATAACAGATGATCTGGAACACGATGGGCCGGAAGCCCGCCTCGGCCCGCGCCGCGCCGTCGAGATGCGCCGCATAGTTGCCCGGCTTCAACAGCGCGTTGCGCTTGGCGACAACGCTGCGCAGCGGTTCGCGGTTGCGATAGTGCAGCACGATGCCGCTCTTGGCCTGGGTGAAGGTCCGCTCCAGACCCGGCTCCTCGGGATATTGCCAGTCGAACGGGCCGATCGGCGCGTCGTCGCCGAGGTCTTCGCGGAAGGCCAAGGCGGTCGGCTCGGTGAAGCGGCCGTTCGCGCAGAGGTCCCGCCACAGGATCGAGGCGGCCTCGGCGCGTCCCATGCGGACCAGAGCCAGCGTCCGCGGCGACAGCGCCGCGCAGTCCACCCGCGCGCCCTTGCGGGCCATGGAGTCGGCCACTTTCCGCAACGCATCAGGCCCGATCGCCAGGCCGGACCAGGGCAGGAAGGCATTGGCCCAGTACTTCTCGCGGCCCACTTGCGCCGCGAAGGCATCAGCGCCTTGGGGGCGTGAGAGCAGTTCGGCGGTCATCGCCCGGAGCCGGTCGTCGCTGATACCGATCCGCCAGAGCGCGACGGTGCGCTGCGCCGCGACATCCCACTTGCCCGCCTGGAGCGCCAGCATCACCAGCATCTCCTGCGTAAAGCGGTCGCGCCAGCCCCGGTCGCCGGACAGGATCAGCGATCGCAGCGCCGCGTCCTTGTCGCCCTTCTGAAGCTGGCCATAGGCGAGCAGCCCCAGGCCCTCGGCAGGCACCGGACGACGGCGCACCATCGCCTTGGCAAACGCCAGGCCCTGATCGACATGCTTGCCGCCGTAAGCTGCCTGAGCGAACGGTTGCAGCGAGGACGAGCGGAGCGGCGGGGGAACCAGCATGGCGGCGCTCGGATTGCGGCGTCCTTCGCGGTCCAGTTCGACGCCGATCGCCAGCAAGGCGGCCAGAACCAGAATCGCGAACCATGCCAAGCGGCCGAAGAGCGAGGTCATCCCGGCTCAGTCCTTTTCGCCGTAGCTGTAATAATTGGCCGCGTAGTAATCGTAGTCCTCGCTGCCGACCTTCGGTGCGAAGCGGTTGAGCACGACACCCAGCATGTTAGCCTTGATGAGAGCCAGACGGCGCAGCGCCGACTTCACCGCGCCGCGATGGAAGTTGGAGGCATCGACCATGAACAGCACCCCGTCGGCATGGTTGGCCAGCAGCGCCGCGTCCGAAAGACCCAGCAGCGGCGGCGCATCGATCACCACCACGTCGAACTTGCGGCGCGCCTCCTCGATGAAGTGGCCCACGCCTTCGCCCGAGAGGATCAGCGCCGGATCGGGCGGTGCAGGCAGCGCCGACATGTAGCTGAGCGTCGCGACTTCGGCTGGCTGGAGCGCGGCATCGAAAGTCTTTTCACCGGTCAACACGTCGGTCAGCCCGGTCGCCTGACGGTCGCTCAGGAAGTTGTGCAGCGTCGGCCGCCGCAAGTCCGCGTCCACCAGCAGCACCCGCTTGCCGAGCACGGCGATGTCGTGGGCGACGGCGCGGGCGGTGGTCGACTTGCCTTCGGACTGGCGCGAACTTGTGACCATCAGCACTTCCGGCAGCCCGCTGGCGGTCGAGTAGCGCAAGTTGGTGACGAGCGAGCGATAAGCCTCGCTGACGCGCGAGCGGCGGTCGTCGAACTGGTTCGACACGTCGCCGCCCTTCTCCAGCGGGATCAGGCCCAGCAGCGGCATGCCCAGCTTGCGCTCGACATCCTCGGGCGAGCGGATCGCGTCGTCGAAGATCTCGCGCAGCAGCACGGCCCCGGCGGCAAGGATCAGGCCCAGCACCAGCGAAGCGACGATATTGACCAGCAGGCGCGGCGAATAGGGCTTGGCCGGCACTTCCGCGCGGTCCACCAGGGTCAGGTTGTTCGACGAGGCGCCCGCCGTCGCATTGAGCTGGTTGAAGCGCGAAAGCAGCGTGTCGTAGAGCGTCTTGTTGGTATCGGCGATGCGCTTGAGCACCGCCAGCTGGACGCCGCGATCCTGCTCCTTCAGCGCCTCGCCGCGCAGCGAGTTCACTTGCCCGGTGAACGACTTCTCGCGCTCCATCGCCGCCTGGTATTCGAGATAGGCGGACTTCTTGATCGAATCCGAGATGGCGGCGATCCGGCTGTCGTATTCGGCGATCTCGGCCTGCTTCGACTTGACCGTGGCGAAGTCGTCGAGGTGGCGGGTGCGCTCTTCCGCAAGGCTGGCCTCGACCTTGGCCTTCTCGGCCAGCAGGTTCGACACCGCAGGATTCGCGTTGACCTCTGGAATGGCGAGCGGTGCGGCCTTGGCCAGGGTCAGCCAGCGATCCTGCGTCGCAATCCGGTCTGCGGTCGCCTTGGACGCCGCGTCGTTAAGCTGGACGAGGCTGTTGTTGGTGACGGAGAGAACAGATTCCTGGTTGCCGTCCTGCCCCTGGCTGGTCACCCGGATCAGCCCGGCGGCGCTGGCGTACTGGTTGAGATCGCGCTCGGACTGGGTGACCTTGGCGCGCGCCTCGTCGAGCTGGTCGGCCAGGAAGCGGCGGGCGTAGGAAGAACTGTCGTACTTCTGGTTGAGGTTCCGCTCGATGTAGCGCTCGCCGTAAAGCTGGGCCAGCTTGGCGGAATAGACCGCGCTGCGGCTGCTCATGCTGATGCTGGCGATGCGGCTGTCCGGCGGCAGCGCCACGGTGAGATTGCCCAGCAGCGCCTCGATCGCGGCTTCCTTGCGGATCTGGTCGAGCTTCTTGGTGCCGCCGGACTTGAGCACGTCCTCCTGCGTCGGCATGTCCTTGCCCATCGCTTCGTAGAAGGCCGGATCGCGGTCGAGACGGCCGCTCTCCACCACGCTTTCCGCCAGCGAGCGGCTCTGGATGATGCCGAGCTGGGTCTGCAGGAAGCGCTCGGCGTCCTGGACATTGGTGGCTTTCTGAAGTTCGCTGCCCTCGATGATCTGGTCCGTCTGGTCTTCGATCATGACGCGCACCTGCGCGCTGTAGCGCGGGGCGATCAGCAGGGTGGCGATCACGCCGAGCACCAGCGTCGCCGCGACAATGGCCGCGATCAGCGCCAGATTACGGCGCACCATGCCCATGATGGTCTTGAGCAGCGCCGTCAGGTCCGGGCCGGACTCCTCACCATAGGGATCGCCCTGGGTGGGGCGTTCCAGTTCGACCCGATCGAGAAAAGCATCGTTCAAGATATGTCCCGCCATCCTGTTGTTTCCACGCGAGCGGTGATTGACCCGAAGTTCGTTCATAAGTTCAGGGAATCCCTAAAGATGGGCGGAAGGACGGCTGCCGTCCTTCTGTCCCTGTCGCCGTGCTTCGCTGCGCGGCGTGCGGCGGGCTTCGGGTTCCTCCCGGCCCGCATCGGCCAACAGCGACAGCATGAGCGCGAAAAGGCAGAGCATGGTCTGGCTGCGCAGGGGGTAATCGGTGATCGACTGGAGCGCGACCAGAGCGAACGTTCCGGCCGCCGCCAGCCCGGTGCTGCCGCGGCGCAGCGCCTGCAAGCCGAAGCGCCCGAGCACGACCGCCCAGCCCAGCACCAGCGCGATGCCGACCACGCCGGTCTCCAGCGTCGCCTCCAGGAAATCGTCATGCGCGCGCTGGGCACGGCCATAGCTGAGGTTTTCGAGCGCTTCGTCCGGCTGGAACACGTCGTCGAACGAGCCGATACCGCTGCCGACCGGCCAATAGCGCCCGGCGGCGACCACAGTATCCTTCCAGATCAGCGGACGCTGCTCGTCCTCCACCGTATCGAAGCGGCCGAAGGCGCTCTGCACCCGCTGGTTGCTCGCAAGCAGACTGGCACCGCCTGCCAGCACCAGCACCAGAGCGCCTGCCAGCAGTACCGTGCGCCGGTTGAGCGCCGGACGGCGCCAGCGCAGCCAGCGCCACAGCGCGAGCGCGGCGGGCACCAGCAGCAGCGCCATGCTCGAACGCGAACGGGTGAGCACCACGCCGACGACCAGCAATAGTACCGTGGCCGCGCCGCCAAGGGTCCAGATCGCGCGGATCTGCCGCAAGGGGAACACCGCCACCAGCGTCACCAGCGCGACATTGAGCATCAGCCCGCCGGTATTGCGGTTGGCGAACGTACCCTGAAGGTCAGCCGAACCGTAAGTCTGCGCATAGAAAACGAGATGGCGGTTGCCGGTCGCCAGCTGCTGTGCCCCCAACAGGACGACTGCCAATCCACAAGCCACGACGAGGATGAGCAGCCCGCGCTTGTCCTCACGCGAAAGCTGCCAGGCCGTCACGAGGATGGCCAGTGCCGGAACGAGGGCAAAGAAGGCGATCGCGGTGCGGTTGGGGTCCAGCGAGAAGGGCTTCCAGACCTGGCTGCCGCCGGTCAGTTCAAGCGATTGCACCGCAAACTCGCGGCCGGGCAGCGCCTGCCAGATCGCCGGCGGCAAGGGAACCACCTGCAAGAGCGGCAGCAGCAACGTCGCCGTAACCAGAACGACCAGCGCGCGGGGCGCGGTGCGGAAGAAGGCGAAGACGGCCGGGCCGTTGCAGGCCAGCACGGCAAATCCCGCCAGCTGCACCACGAGATTGGCAAGGCCCATCGCCGAACCGCCGCCGCCGAACAGCAGCGCGACCAGCACCAGGAATCCGGCCTGCACCGCAGGGTTGCCCGGTCGGATTTTCGGCACGATGGCACCGCGTTTCTCAGCTAACGACCCAGACAGAGCTTTTTCCTTTTGATTGCAGTTCGGGATGCAAGACCCCTGCCCTCGATCGTTTCGCTCGGCAGGTATCGGAAACTTCTCGGCCTATCCGTTCATACGGACAGAAACCCTGCCCGCCATGGCAGGACTAATTCAGACCTGTTCCAGTATTCGATAAAGAAAGACTGTCGTACAGGAGGCCTAACGACCGGCGACCGGAGCAAAAGGAGCGCTGACGGCGATCGCCGAAACCGGCACGTTTCTCTGCTTCATGAGTCCTCCTGGAACTGCGCTATACAGGTCATTCGTCTGGCCTGGACTATACCGCGCTGCACAATGAAGGGCAAATCCGCGCGGGGGCATTGATCTTCGATCTGCCCCCTCTCGTCGTACTTTCAAACTCTTCCGTCCATGCCGCAGAGGAGAGGTCCGAATTGTGCAACCGATAAAACCGATTGCATCGATCGATCCGCTTCAAGCCCCACATAGGGAAGTAAAGTACATCAGCTAATAAGACTATTCACACAGTCCGAATACTGCTGGCGGAACCGTTCCTCACCGAAGCTGGCGGCATTGGCGATGCAATCCTCGGACCGAATATCGCTCTCGCCTTCCACGAAGCGGTCGATCGCCGCAACGAGGCTCTCGGGCGTCTGCTCCTCGAACCAGACGCCGGTTGCCGCGCTGCCGCCGAGTGGCCGCACGGTCTCCGCCGTACCGCCCTTGCCAAGACAGATCACCGGCGTTCCGCAGGCCTGTGCCTCGACCGGAACGATGCCGAAATCTTCCAGCGCTGCGAAGACGAAGGCCCGCGCGGTCTGGAATTCCGCGATCAGTTGCTCGAACGGAATGTGCCCCAGAATCTCGATATTCGGCCCCGCGATCTGGCCGACCTTCTTCATGTCCGGCCCGTCGCCGATCACCCGCAGGCGAAGGTCGGGACGGCGATTGAAGGCCTCGACGATCATTTCCACCCGCTTGTAAGGCACGAGACGCGAGGCGGTGACGAAGTGATCGCCGCGCGCGGCGGTGCCGGGCACGAAGTTGCCGGTATTGACCGGCGGATAGATCACTTGCGCCTCGCGGCGGTAGATCTTCCAGATGCGCCGGGCGATGAACTGCGAGTTCGCGAGGTAGTGATCGACGCTCTGCGCCGTGCGCATGTCCCAGAGGCGGAAGCGGTGCATCATCTCGCGCGCGACCGCGCGCTTCAGGCCGCCCAGTTTCCCGCCGACCGTGGCGATGTATTCGTGAGTCAGGTCCCAGGCGTAACGGGCGGGACTGTGCACGTAACTGACATGCAACTGCCCCGGCCCGGTAATCACCCCCTTGGCCAGCGCGGCCGAGGAACTGAGCACCACATCGTGTTCGGACAAGTCGAAGCCTTCGATGGCGCGTGTCGATTGCAGAAGAAGGAAGCGGTAATACTGCTCGACCAGCGGCAGATCGTTCAACCCGGACGTATGGATCTTGTGATCCGCGCCGAAGACATCCCGCGTGACCTCCTCCGGCAGGAAGTTGAACAGGGTGTAGATATCGCTTCCCGGCGTGCACCGCGCCATCTGCTGGAGCACCCGCTCGCCCCCGGCGACCACCGGTAGCCAGTCGTGGACTAGAGCGATGCGTTCGCCGCGGATCACCGCTTCCGAAGCTGCTACGGGGGCCTGAGCGACAGGAACACTGTGTTTCATGAGGCTGGTGGTCCTTCGAATGGGATCATGGCGCGTTCAGCGCGCGGCCATAGGACCGCCGGGAGACTGTGCTCCCGCCGGTCCGGCGCCACGTCGGTTATGGAGGGAGGCCAACCGAGCGTCCCGAGGAGACTCAACCGAAATGGTCCAACGCTGAACCCGGAAGCCTTGAAAGATAGACATAAGTCCTGCCTCTTCCTTGCCCGCGTTGAACCGATTTGCAGTTACTCGATAGGCTAGTCGGACCCGAACAGGTCGCGCGAGAACACCTTGTCCTTCACGTCGTCCAGTTCGGGCAGAATGCGGTTGGTGACGATCACGTCGGCCCGCCGCTTGAAGGTTTCCAGATCGGATTCGACCGGCGTGTTGAAGAAGCTCGCCTCGGGGAAGCTCGGCTCGTAGAGCACCGTTTCGATGCCCTTTGCCTTGATCCGCTTCATGATGCCCTGGATCGAACTCTGGCGGAAGTTGTCGGAACCGGCCTTCATGACGAGGCGGTAGAAGCCGACCACCTTGGGCTTGCGCGCCAGGACCGCATCGGAAATGAAGTCCTTGCGGGTGCGGTTGGCCTCGACGATGGCACCGATGATGGTCTGCGGCACGTCGTGGTAATTGGCCAGCAACTGCTTCGTATCCTTGGGCAGGCAGTATCCGCCGTAACCGAAGGAAGGATTGTTGTAGTGCGTGCCGATGCGCGGATCGAGGCCGATGCCTTCGATGATCTGCCGCGCTTCCAGTCCGCGCGACAGGGCGTAGCTGTCCAGCTCGTTGAAGTAGGCGACGCGCATTGCGAGATAGGTATTGGCAAATAGCTTGATCGCTTCCGCTTCGGAAGGATCGGTGAAAAGAACCGGCACGTCTTTTTTGATCGCGCCTTCCAGCAGCAGTTCAGCGAAGACTTTCGCCCGCTCCGACTGTTCACCGACTACGATACGACTGGGATGGAGGTTGTCGTGAAGCGCCCGGCCCTCGCGCAGGAACTCCGGGCTGAAGATCAGGTTCCGCGTTCCCATCGCCTGCGCGGTCGCAGTAGTGAAGCCGACGGGGATGGTCGACTTGATGACCATGACCGCGTCGGGCGCATGTTCCATGACTTCACGGATCACGGCCTCGACCAGCGTGGTGTCGAAGCGATTGGTCACTTCGTCATAGTTGGTCGGCGCGGCGATGATCACGTAATCGGCGCCCGTGTAGGCCTCGACAGGATCAAGCGTCGCGCGCAGATTCAGGTCGTCGCGGCGGAGGAATTCCTCGCACTCGGCATCGACGATCGGCGAGCGACCGGCATTTATCATGTCCACCTTGGTAGGAACGACGTCCTTCGCCACGACTTCGTGGTTCTGCGCCAGCAGCAGCGCATTCGACAGACCGACATAACCAACGCCTGCAACAGCGATCTTCATTTCTGCTCCTCTGACCGGCCCGGCGGGCAGGTTCGGCAATTTCGTGCCGGTAACAGCGACCGGAACTTCC
Organism: Novosphingobium sp.; assembly: GCF_036820275.1. Taxonomy (GTDB): domain Bacteria; phylum Pseudomonadota; class Alphaproteobacteria; order Sphingomonadales; family Sphingomonadaceae; genus Novosphingobium. The sequence continues at coordinate 188,849 of NZ_DAISLT010000003.1, read as the reverse complement.
GAAGGGGGCATATCGGAAAGTTCCGGCCGCTGAAACTGCTACCAATGGGCAAGCAAGCTCTGCCGAGGATCGCCTGACTGTTCAAGCGCTTCACGGAAATATGGGATAATCGGGTGCAGTAACGCGACGGAATCCATTTGCCACCGCAAATCGACGCCCTGAAGGATGCTGCGCCGCACCCAAGAGCACCTCGAAAAGGAGACAAGCGGTCAGTTCAAAGCGATGCCGGGTACTCTCCGAGCATCTTGCCGATTCGCATCATGGCCAACCCGAAGGCATCGGCATCGCCGTTCATCTTGCAGACATCTTACTGATAGAAAATAATAGTTTCAGCATAATTTACCAACGGCTCACCGCATGCGCTCGCCCGACAGGACGAAACGGTCAGGCCATGGTCGTGAGCGATCATGTTCGGCGACAGAATGCTGCGGCGCAAAATGATTCGATCGTCGGACGCTCTCCCGCCCGATCCGTTTTGTAGGATGGCATGGCCGCGGTCGAAACACGCTCGACTGCAAACAACCGGTCTGCAAACTGTCGGCCACCCGTTCCCCACTTCGGACGCCTGCCCCTAAAGGTCACTTGCCAAGACTTCATCGCCCCTTCACAAAGTGCGGACATCTCCACAAAATCTGGACTTTAGCATGACTGATGACGTCGTCGGCAAGGCAGCCCCCCGCACGGCTTTGATTACGGGCGCCGCGGGTTTTATTGGGTACTACCTCTGTCGCAGACTGCTGGATGACGGTTTTCGCGTGATCGGCCTCGACAGCCTCAACGATTACTACGAAGTAGCCCTTAAAGAGCGCCGCCTGGCGATGCTCAGCCAGAACGAGCATTTCCGCTTCATCAAGGGCAAGCTGGAAGATCCCGACCGGCTGATGCAGCTTTTCGCGGACGAGCAGCCAGACATCGTCGTCAACCTCGCCGCCCAGGCGGGCGTGCGCTATTCGATCGACAATCCGCGCGCCTATGTCGAGGCGAACCTGATCGGCGTGTTCGAATTGCTGGAAGCCGCGCGTGCCTATCCGCCGCAGCACATGCTGATGGCGTCCACGTCATCGGTCTACGGCGCCAATACCGAGATGCCTTATGCGGAGACGCACAAGGTCGACACGCAGATGTCGTTCTATGCGGCGACGAAGAAGGCCAATGAAGCGATGGCGCATTCCTATGCCCATCTCTACGGCCTGCCGATCACGATGTTCCGCTTCTTCACGGTCTACGGTCCCTGGGGCCGCCCGGACATGGCGCTGTTCAAGTTCACCAAGAACATCCTCGCCGGCAAGCCGATCGACGTCTACAACCACGGCGACATGAAGCGCGACTTCACTTATGTGGAAGACCTCGTGCAGGGCATCCGCCTGCTGATCGACAGCGCCCCGGTCCGCCCCGAAAGCGCCGAGGACATTGCCGAGCACGACAGTCTCTCGCCGGTGGCGCCGTGGCGCGCGGTCAATATCGGCAACTCGGATTCGGTGCAGCTCATGGACTTCGTCCGTGCCATCGAGACGGCGACCGGCGTGAAGGCCGAGATCAACATGATGCCGATGCAGCCCGGTGACGTGCCCGCGACCTGGGCCGATGCCTCGCTGCTCCAGCAGCTTACCGGCTACCGCCCGACGACTTCGGTGAAGGAAGGCGTGGCGAACTTCGTGGACTGGTATCGGGATTACTATCAGGTCTGATCCGCGCCGCTGGAAACGAAAAAGGCCGCCTCATCGGGCGGCCTTTTTTGTGCCGGGATCAGCCCGCCGTCGCCGGAACCGCTACCGCCACACGGCGCTTTCGCAGCGGTTCGAAGCCGAGCACGCCCGCAAGTCCGAGACGCTGGGACAAATCGAAGAGGATCAGCGGCAACATCACGCCTGCCGCGGTCGAAACTAGCACGACCGTGGCCACGTCCTTCAGCCCAAGCCGCGTCAGCACGACCCGCATGCCCGCGGCGAAGATGATATGCGTGAGGTAGATCGGCATCGTCCGTTCGCCGAGTTTGCGCACGAGCGCCGAGCCCTTGAGGCAAATGCCGAGGAAGCCGACACAGGCCACGAAGCCGCAGAGGTAGGCAGGCACGCTCTCGAAGGGCGAGACGGCAAGCGCCCAGGCCACCGCCTCCGCCAGCACAAATGCCGCGAGGCAGGCCGCGATCGGGAGGCCCTTCTCCAGCCAGCGCGTACCGGCCAGCAATCCGACGAAGAAGAACGGCGCGTGCTGGACGATCTGGCCAGTCAGCCCCTGCGGCTGCGCCAGCACGACCACCGCCACGCTGCCCACCGTGATCACGGTCGCCGCGACCCGGCCGCGCAGGACCATCGCCGCCGCCTGGAACAGGAACAGCGCCAGCAGGAACCAGAACACGCTCTTGGGCGGGAAAGGGTAGGTCAGCACTTCGAAAGGCGAGATGCGGCCCTTGTTGCCCGCGCCCGTGACGAGATGAACGCAGCCCTCGACCCAGGCCCAGAGGCACATCGGCCAGAGCAGGTTCACCGATATCCGCGAGAACCCGCCGAGCAGCTTCTCCGGCACCTTGAACAGCATGCCCGAGATCAGGAAGAACACCGGCATATGGAACAGGTAGACCGCCCTGTCGATCGTCTCGAACAGATGCGGATCGACCAGTCCCTGACCGTCCAGCCCGCGCCAAACGTGGCCGAACACGACGAAGACGATCGCGGCGCCGCGCGCGGCGTCCAGACCCTTAATTCTCATGACTTCCTCGGGTAAGTCATCACAGCGTCCGGGGCTGCCACGCGCCCGCAGCCGGGCGCGGTTTCGGGAGCATGCGGATCGCCTTGCGCGCCGTATGCCTCGCGGTGTTCGCCAGCGCCGGGTAGGCTCCGAGCGAGGCGGCGAGGCCGATCAGCACCAGCGGCGCGGCGCCCTGGCAATTGATCGTGGCCGAAAGGATCGCGATCACGAAACCGATGTGGCGGTCCGGCCGGGGAATGCGCACCAGTCGCCGGATCAGTTCCACGCCCATCAGCAGGCCGAACAAACCGAACTGGTAGAGGATGTAGAGGAACAGGTTGTCCACGGCGCTGAACGGCGAGACATAGACCCCGGTGTAAAACGCCGCCGGACCGACCGAGCCAAAGCCATGGCCGAGCAGCGCGGTGGCGGGACCGCCGTCCACGATCATGTCCCAGACGCCCGGCCAGGTGACGTGGAGGCGCACGACCGTGCTGCTCATGCCCACGGAAATTTCGCCCACGCCGTCGATCGCCAGCAACCACAATCCCGCGACCGCGGGCAGGAAGAAGCAGATCGAGAGCAGCCCGCCCAGCGACTTGCGGCCCGGCCCGAGGTTCTGGAACCAGTGCCAGGGCCAGAAGTCGACCGCCATGGCCACGGCGAGCGCAATGAGGTTGGTGCGCGAAGTCGTGGTGTTCAGCGCCCAGAGCGTCGCGACATAGATCAGCAGGCGCACATGCCAGGCGCGGGCCTGTCGCAGCACGATCAGGGCGAGCAACAGCAGGATACTGGCCGAGGCACTGCTCGCCGCGCCGAGTCCGGCGATGCGCTCCTGCCCGTGAATCCACCATTCGCGGCCCGCCTCACGCTCGACGCCGAACTGCGAGACCGAATAGCCGGTCCAGGGCATTGTCATGCGCGTATCGGCGGCGATGCCCGCAATGCCCAGCACCAGCAGCACGAGACAGGCCGTGCGCCACCACTTGGCGTTGATGTAGCTCGGCGGCAGCATGAGCACGGCGATCACCGGGCAGAGCAGCTTGAAGCCGGAAAACACCGCGACCGGGTTGTGATAGACCACCATGCCGACCGCCATCTGGACGATGGTTGCGGCGAAAAGCCAGATCAGCGGCGTCGGCAGGCGCAGGGTCACGGCGGCGAGCAGCATCCGCATCAGCACCACCGCAATGACCGCGAGATCGGGAACGAACCAGAGCGGGCCGAGGCCGAAACGGTCGAAGTAATAGCGCGCCGCCCCGCCGAAGACCTCGCGCGCCATGATGAGCAGCACGGCGGCGCCGGTCAGTCCGGTCAGAAGCGTGGCGAAGCTGCGCTTGCCGGGTTCACGCGAAACGGGTCGCGGTGGAGTGTATCTGGGCTGGGCGTCCGCCTTCATGCCATGCTCCAGCTCTGGCTGTTGCGCATGATCCATCCGCGACCGCGCCAGATCACCAGGCAGTAGACGAGGCCTGCCGCGCCCAGCAGACCGAGGCAGGCGACCGGCTCGCTGAAGCCCCGCAGCGGCACCAGCGCTGCGCCAAGCGCCAGCGAGAGCACGACCACGAACAGCGAGGACCGCGTCAGCAACGGGGTGCGGACATGGCGGCTCACCACCAGGTAGAACAGCGCGAAGCTGCCGATCTGCGAGATGGCGATGCCGATCGCCATGCCGGTGAGACCCGCCAGCTTCACGCCGATGATCCCACTCGGCACCAGCAGCGCCAGATTGACGGCAGGCGAGATGATCAGCAGCCGGGTCTTCTTGACGAGTTGCAGCGCGACCGAGAGGTGGAAGGTCGTCAGCGCCTTCAGGATCGCCGCGATCGCCACATAAGGCAGCAGCATGGCCACCGTGTCGCGGAACGAAGGACCAACGAAGAGCCGCGCCACGCCGGGCGAGAGCGCCGCGAGGATCGCCGCCGCCGGGGCACCGATCATCAGGTAGATGATGAAGTTCTCGGCCAGGATCTTCTCGCCCGCCTCGCGCCCGTCCTTCTCGAAAGCGCGGACGATGGCGGGATAGGCGGACAAGTTGACCGCCAGCATCAGGAAGATGACTGTTTTTGGCACGACGTCCACCGAGACCGAATATTGGCCGACCGCCGCCTTGCCGAGCGTGGAGGAGACGATGTAGCGGTCCGCTACGGCGCTGGCATAGCCGAGACCGGAACTGACGATCAGCGGCGCGCCGTAGCGCATGATTTCCTTGAGATCGGCGCGGCGGGCGCGGAAGGGCCGAAGCTCTCGCCAGGCGGCATCGGTCAGGTTGCCGAGCACCGCGCAGCCGATCTGGGCGCCGAGGATGCCCAAGGCCACGCCCAGCGCGCCCATGTCGAAGAACCACACGAGCACCGCGCCCACCGCCAGCGAGAGCGAGGAGCGCAGCGTCATCATCGCGAAGAAGCGCCAGCCCAGCAGGCGCAGGCGCGCGGTGACGGTGCTGATCGCGAAGAGCATTTCCGAGAACAGCCAGAGCCACATGGCCGGCCACCAGTCCGGCGCGACGCCGAGGAAATGAATCTGGAACGCGCGCAGCGACAGCGCCACTGGCAGCAGCAGCAGGATCAGCCCGAGGCCGACCATGGAGAGCGCATTGGCGATGTCGGGATTGAGCTGGTGCTCGGCCTCGGGATCGTAGAGCAGCCGCGAGGCGGTGAGGCGCAGCCACTCGAAGATCGCGGCGTTGAGGAACAGCACCGTCGCCGAGACCAGCGCGTAAGTGCCGAACTCGGCGGGGCTGAGCAGGTGCGTCCAGACGATCAGCGAGAGGAAGTTCAGCCCGCTGGAAATGCCGAGCGCCGCCGTGGTGATCGCGCCCTTGGAAAGTTTCATGCGCCCGAGCTTCATGCGGAGAGGCGATCCTTGCGCTTCGGCGTCACGATCCGCGCCGGGGCGCCGACCGAAGTGGCGCCTTCCGGCACGTCGCTCAGGACCACGGAGTTGGCGCCGATCCGGCTTCCCCGGCCGATGCGGAGCGGCCCAACGACTACGGCGCCGGCATAGATCACCGCATCCGCGCCGATCACCGGATACCCCTCCCCACGCCCGGACTGGCCGAGTGTGACGTTCTGGTAGATCGTGGCGTTCTCGCCGATCTCGACATTATGGCCAACCACGATGCTCACCGGATGGGGCAGGTTGATCCAGCCCGCCGGGCGCGAGAGCGGGGAGATATGGCAGGCATAGCGCCAGTGGATGTAGCGCCGGATCGCCGTCGCCATGACCCGGCTTATGCCGCCGCGTCGGTGGAGGCGGCACATGCGCAGCCACAGCGAGACGAGGCCCGCGCCTTCCATCGCGCGGGGGCCGCTCATCGCACTGCCTCCACGCGCGCCGCCGGTCGCGGCGGCAGGATGCGCGCGGGAACGCCCACGGCGATGTGCCCGGCCGGAACCGACGTCTTGACCACGGCATTGGCGCCGATCACTGCACCCGCGCCGATCTCGATATCGCCGATCACCGTGGCGCCCGCGAAGATCGTCGCCCCGGCGCCGATGCGCGGGCAGCGCCCGGCTGCGCCGTCCTGACCGATGGTGACGTTCTGGTAGATCGTCACGCCGTCCGCGATCACGGCATTGTCGCCGATCACCACGCCCACGGGGTGCGGCAGGTAGACCGCCTCGCCCACTTTCGTCGTCGGCGCGATGTAGCAGCCGTAGGCGCGGCGGATATGCCCGCGGATCGCCCGCGCGAGCACGCGCCCCGCCGGCCCCGAGGCCCATAGCGCGCTCATGCGCTGCCAGGCGCGCAGCACGCCGCTGCTGGGGCTCATGCGGCCCACCGGCAGGCGTGTCGGCACGGGAAGAAGCGGCGGCACTTCTCCGAACGTCACGGCCATTTCGCGCTCAGGCCGCATCGAACAGCTTCTCCAGATGGCTCTCGTAGCGATCGATCACAGCGCCCGAGGTGAAGACGCCGCCCATGTCGAGCGCCCCTGCGCTGTAATGCGCGTAAGTCTCGGCCGGGAGAGTGCGGAAGTGCTGGATCTTCTCGGCCAGTTCGGCCGCGTCCTCGCCCTCGTAAAGCTCGCCGGTCTCTCCGGGAGTCACGACTTCGGGATTGCCGCCGACGCGCGAGGCGACGACCGGCAGCGCGAAGCCATAGGCCTCGTAGATCACGCGGGGCAGCGGCTCGTTGTAGACCGAGGGGCAGATCACCACGTCGACCGCGCCGTAGAAGTCTTCCGCCGCCTGCCAGCCGAGGAACTTGACGCGCGGATCGCCTGCCGCCTGCGCCTTCAGCCCCTCGACATAGCCGGGTTCGCCGTCGCCGGCGATCACCAGCGACCAGGGACGCCCGCCCTGCGGCAACTGGCGGACCGCCTCGATCAGCTTCTCCACGCCCTTGGTCGGGGCGAGGCGGCCGATATAGCCGAAGACCATCGGCGCGCCGTCGGCCAGTGCCCGTGCCTCGGGCACCAGCGGCCGGTCGTTGACGTTCCACTGCACCGCGCAGGGCTTGTCGTCCCCGAAAGCGCCGTGGCGGCGATGAGTCTCGGCCACGAAGGCGCTGTTGGACAGGAACATGTCGACATTGCGCGTCTGGCGGCGATTGACGCCGGCCACCACCTTGCAGCCCGAGCAGAGCGAGGTGCAGTTCTCACCAGCGCGGTACATGCCGGAGCGGCTGCAGATCAGGTAGTAGTCGCGCATCGTGTGGATCAGCCGCGCGCCGCTGCGCTTGGCCTCGCGCAGGATCGCGGTGGAGAAGCCGTCGATGATGCTGGTGTTGACCACATCGGGGCGGATGATGTCCAGCATCTGCCGCACGTCGCGCGCGGCGCGGAAGTTCCAGAGATCGAGCGTGTGCCACACCGCCTTCATCGCCGGGGAACGGCGGCGCTTGTCGTAGGGCCAATAGATGTTGCGGATCGGCAGGACGTGGAGCGTCGGCTTGCCCGGTCCGGTCACCCCAGCTTCCATCCCGGCGCGCAAGGTGGCGGCTTCCTCGCCGCGCGGGGCGAGGCGCAGGATGTGGACGTCGTGGCCGCGCTCGACGAGGCCCTCGGCCAGCGTCTGCACGGACTTGGCGCCGCCGCCCACCTGATCGGGCCGGTAGGAGCGGATGATGAAGAGAATTCGTCGGGACGTCATGGACGTACTGTCTCCGTTGCAGGGTGCAGTGCTCATATCGCTCGTGCTCATGCGGGTTTGGGGCAGGTCAGCGCCGGTCGCGCGCCACCGGCGGCGGGGCGCAGGCGCAAGTAGACGGGGGCATTGCCCAGCCGCTGTTCGCCGCCGGGAAGGGCCTTGCCGGTCATGTCCACCAAGCCCGCGAGCTTCCAGCCGGAAGGCACCAGTTTCGCCGGTTCGAGCAGGGCCGCTCCGGCCTTGGCCCAGACCAGCGCCGCGGCGCCGTTCCCGCCCGAGAAGATCGCCCCTTCCACTCCGGCGCGCTGGACCGGGCAGACATAGCGCATCGCGCCGAGTTCCTTCAGCAGCGTCTGCAAGGCGAAATAGGAGGGCTTGGGCGTGCCGTTCGCCTGCAGCAGGCCGAAATTGTGCTGGTCGTAATCGGGATTGCTGCCCGCGTCCTTCCACGAATACCAGACGTTCGGCGCCACATCCGCGGCCAGCGCGGAGACCAGCGTGCGAACGAGGTAGCGCGCCTGGGCTTCGCCATCGACGCGGCCGATGATCGGGCGGCCCCATTCGGAATTGGCGATCTTCGGGGCCTTCACTTGTCCGCCCGCCACGATCCGGCGGCGCAGGCCGCCCCAGAGCGCCGCGTCGCGGGTGACGTCGCCGGTCATCTGATAGGGATGAACGCTGATCCGGCTGAAGCAGGTCACCGCCTTGGAACCGGCCAAGGCCGTGAGAAACGCACCGTCCACCCACTTCGAGGCGGCGGGGCCGTAGACTTCGGCGGAACCGTCGGCACCGCGGATCGCCTGGCAGGCGGCGAGCGCCATGCGGCCATAGGCGGCGGCGTCCGGTTTCGGCGGCCAGAAACGGGGGTGGTCCGGCTCGTTCCAGACTTCCCAGATCGGGTCGTAGGGGGCGAAGGCCTTGGCGGCGGCAGCGGCCCAGTCGCTGTAAGCCTTGATTTGCTCCGGCGCGACCGGCGGCGAAGTGCGCCGTTCGTCGCGGCCGCGCCACTGGATCTTGGTGAAAGGCGTGTGGACCGGGTTGCCGTAGTCGAGAATGAACAGCGGCCGCATCCCGCGCGCATGCACTTCCCGCGCGAACTCCAGATAAGTGCCGAAGTCGTAAGTGCCCGGCTTGCGCTCCGTACCGGCCCAGCTGAAGTCGCTGCGCACGTAGCGCAGGCCCAGTCCTGCCACCCGATCAAGATCGGCGGGCGTCAGGTTGTTGCCGGCAATGCCCACCACTTGCCCCACCGGCGCGGCGACATGGCTTTCGGAGCGAACGGCGGCAGGCTGGAGCAGCAGGGCGGCCAACAAGGCACCCGGGCAGAGCAGCAGCACCCCGGCCAGCATGCCGTTGCGCAGGCGCGCACGCCTCGCGCGGCGGCGTGCGGAACCAAGTCCACCGCTACTCTGCTGCCAGCGTATCACCGGCCCAGCACCGCCGAATAGACCGCGTTCACCTGCCGGTGCATGCGCTCCATGCCGAAGCGCTCGGCCACCGTGCGCGCGGCACGCTTCTGAAGCTCGACCAGCATCGGGCCGAGGCTGGAGATTTCCTCCATCGCCGTGCAGAATGCCTCGGCGTCGCCCGCCAGCCAGCCGTTCTCGCGGTGGTCGATCATCTCGACAATACCGCCCGCCGGATAGCCGACCACCGGCAGGCCCATCGACATCGCCTCCATCACCGAACGCGGCAGCGGATCGGGCGTCTCGGAAGGCACCAGTACCGCATCGAGGCCGTTGTAGATCGCGGCCAGACCCTCGAAGCGCCCCTCGAAACGGACGAAGTCCGTGAGGCCCAGCGCCTCGGCCTGACGCTTCAGGCTTTCGAGATAGGGCCGGTCCTCCGCTTCCGCCTCGCCGCGCACCAGCAGGGTGATGCGCTGTCCGCGCCGATGCGCGGCGCCGAGCCAGTCGAGCGCGACATGGTGGCCCTTGAACGGATGGATGCGCCCGCAGATGCCGACGACCAGCCCGCTTTCCCCAGCGCGGGCATGGAAAGATTGGGGCACATCGTCGCGCTTGACGCCGTTGAACACCACCGAGACGTTCTGCGGCAGCGCCTCGCCTGGCCAGCAGGCCCGGCTGACCAGTACGGTGTGGTCGGAACTGCGGGCCAGCCCCTTCCAGATCAGCCGCTCGGACCCGCGCACGGCGATGTCGCGGACGTGGAACACGCAGGCCTCACCGCCCAGCTTGCGCGCGAGACCGGCGATGCAGTGCGCCTTCAGTCCATTGCTGTGGACGATCTGCGCGCCGTGGCGCTTGGTCACGTCCTTGAGCCGGCGCGCGGCGCCGATCCAGTCACCCACCGCGGCGCTGACGCTGGACGGCCGCACCGGCCGCCGGATCGCGGCGACCTGGCCGAAATCCACGACTTCGACCGGAATGCCCCGGCTCGCCGCCTGTTCGGACACCGGACCTTGCGCCGGAACGACCAGCAGCGGGTCCACATGGGGATTCGCCATCAGGTCGAACAGCGACCGCTCCGCCCCGCCCTTGAAGAAGGACACCGGGGACAGGAAGGCGACTCGATAGTTCATAGGATCAGTCCCGCCATTTTTCAGGATACAACATCGCTTGTCCTTTCGCTGCGCCGCCATGGCCGCGAGGACCGCCTTCGCCGCGAAAGGATCGCCGCCACCGTCAGCGGGCCATCACCGCGAAGGCATTGAAGAGCGGCGCCGTCTTCAGGAAGTCCTGCCAGAGCGTCTTGATCTTCGAATTGCCGACCACGACGAGATCACCGTCCATGATGATCGGATCGGGACTGACGCCGCCGCGAATGTCCTTCACGTCGAAACGCGCGACCATGCGCTGCCCGTCGATGGTCCGGAAGATCACCACCTGATCGAGCTTTGCGGTGGGCGACGGACTCTGCGCCTTCGCCAGAGCGCCCAGCAGCGTGGTATCGCTGTTCAGCTCGAAGGAACCGGGGACCTTGACCTCGCCCTCGACCGTCACGAAGCGCGGTGCGGCTTCATCCACGGCGACGGCGACTTGCGGGTCTTTCAGGTACTTGCGCGCGAGAATGCCGGTGATCTCGTCCTTGACCTCCGGCGCGCTGCGGCCGGCCGCCTTGACCTGCCCTGCGAAGGGAAGCTGGATGAAACCGGCCTCGTCCACGCGCGCCTTCTCCACCGAGAGATCGGGTTCGCCGAAGACGCGCACCTGAAGAACGTCCTTCGGCGCGATCGCATAGACGGTCGGCGCGGGAATCGTCGCCGGAATGGTCCTATAAGCAGCCTCGCCGACCGGAACATTCGGGTTGCGTGTCATCGTCGACGTACAACCCGCCAGAAGCGTGCCGGAAAAAAGGACAGCGAGCCCGAGAAGCGTTCTTGTGCCGTGCACTTACGGTCGTCTCCATAAGGCCTAAGTCAATCACCTATTCGGGTAATCGGCGGAGCATAGGGGTGCAAGTGCTTGAGCCCTGTTCAAAAACGGCGAGACCCACTCCTAAAACGGCACGTCGCAAAACTCTTCCGCAAGTGCGAAATCGATCGGGTCGCGAGAGGTTCGGCCGCCATTCGGCAGCGAATCCGCGATGGCGCCACAATCGATGACAGCCGGATCGACCGTCATTCATGTGACGTTCAACTGATCCGGACCGTGCGACATCAGTTGAATATCAGTATTTCTCCTAAAAGCGCGCCTTCGATTGGTTAGCACTTGCGAAAGGATAGCACCGCAATGGAGGCGGTTCGATTTGACGCACCGCAGCACGACCGCCTATTCCTCTAACCGGTTGAAACGACCACGCTCACCTGCCCTCTTGCGCGGACGGAACCGGCCGTCCAACAGGATATCGAAAGCCACCCGGCACAGACCCGCCAACCGGGTTGCCGCCCAGCAGAGCGAGACCATGAGCGCCAAGATTCCCGTCCTCGTAACCGGCGGTGCCGGTTATATCGGCAGCCACGCCGTTCTCGCCCTCAAGGATGCCGGTTGGCCGGTCTCCGTGATCGACAACCTGACCACCGGCTTCCGCTTCGCCATCCCCGATGGCGTTCCCCTCTACGAAGGCGATATCGAGGACGCGGCGCTGCTGGCGCGGATCTTCCGCGAACAGGGGATCAAGGCGGTGATGCATTTCGCCGGTTCGATCATCGTGCCGGAATCGGTCGAGAACCCGCTCAAATACTATCACAACAACACCGCCAAGAGCCGCGCCCTGATCGACGCCGCGGTGAAGACGGGCGTGCCGCACTTCATCTTCAGCTCGACCGCGGCAACTTACGGCATCCCGGAAGTCTCCCCGGTGACCGAGGACAGCCCGAAGCTGCCGATCAATCCTTACGGCATGTCCAAGCTGATGACCGAGATCATGCTGGGCGACGTATCCCGCGCCCATGCCTTCAACTATTGCGCGCTGCGCTACTTCAACGTCGCCGGGGCCGATCCCGAGGCCCGCACCGGCCAGTCGACGGCAGGCGCCACGCACCTCATCAAGGTGGCGGTGGAAGCGGCACTGGGCAAACGCGAGCATGTCGGCGTGTTCGGCACCGATTTCAATACGCCGGACGGCACCGGGGTACGCGACTATATCCACGTCTCGGACCTCGCCAGTGCCCACGTCCTGGCGCTTGAGGCGCTGATCGCCGCGCCTAGTGAGTCGCTGACGATGAACTGCGGCTATGGCCAGGGCTTCTCGGTGCTCGACGTGCTGGACGCGGTGGACCGCGTCACCAACCGCACGATCGACCGACGCCTGCAGGGCCGCCGCGCGGGCGATCCCGATTCGCTGATCTCGGACAATCGCCGGATCAAGGCGACGCTGCCGTGGCAGCCGAAGTATGCCGACCTCGGCACGATCGTCGAACATGCCTTGGCCTGGGAGCGCCGCCTGACCGAATTGCGGGCCGAGTAACGCTGCCCTCCGGAATAATACCGTTCCGGATGCCCTCCGGAACGGTATGTAACCTGCGTTAGAAAGCCACGCTCAGCGAAGCGCGGGCCGAGAGATCAGTGGCATCCTGGGTCCGCTCGGCGCGGGCGGTGATCTTCCAGGTAAAGTCGTAGCCGCCGGCCAGCATCGAGACTTCGCTGACCCAGGCGCCCTTCAGGCTCTCGGGCGTGATCGTGAAGGCCTCGCCCGCGTCATAGGTATCGCCGCCGTTGAAGTAAGCGGTCGTGCTGCCAAGCTTGCCCGAAACCACTTCCCGGCGACCGGCTTCAAGCTGGAATGTCAGCGGGCGCCAGTCGGGCGAGATCGTGCCCAGCGAGTAGGACGCGATCAGCGTCGGCGTCACCGTGGTCATCTTGCTGGTGCGGCTGGCCACGCTTAGCGCGATCGCGTCGCTGTCGGCGGTTTCGCTGTAGCCGTTCTCCTTCAGCCAGAACTGTTCCAGTTCGACCTTGGGCTTCAGGTTGAAGCGGCGCGACATCTGGAAGCGGTAGGACGCACCCGCAAGGCCGGAGAACATCCAGCCGCTCCACTTGCCGTCGGCCGAATAGGTGAAATCGGTGTCGTCGATCGTGCCGGTGAACGTGCGGGTCGAATCGACCGAGATCTTCGAGGCCCCGATGCGCGCCCAGGCCATGAACGGTCCCTTGCCGGTGCGCCAGAACAAGCCGAGGTCGTGCTGCCCGACACCCAGATCGCCGGTGCCGCCGTTATCGGTCACCGTGCCATGGAGCCAGGCATAGGACACGCCGAAATAGCCGAGATCGGTCCGCCTCTCGACACCGGCGGAGAGACCCCAACCGCTTGCCTTGTAGCCCGCCGTCGAACCGGCATCCTTGGCGGTGCGCCAGTAGACCGGCTCGAACCAGCCGCCCACGTCGGAGATCGTGAACAGCGAAGTCTCGTCCGAAAGGTGGCGCGAGGCCATGCGGTCGCCGTGGGTCACGGCATCGAAGACACCGCCCGAATGGTCGGGCAGCAGGCCGGAGACCTGGCTCTGGAGAGTCGCCGAATTCTCGACCTGGAGCAGGCTGGAAGTCAGGCTGTCGTCGTTCTGCGCCGTCGCGTAGATCGCGTCCCAGGCCGAGGCCTCGCTGCGGGTGAGGCCCAGTTCGTCGGTCGTCTTGCGCGCGATGGTGAGATAGATGCTGTTCGCATCGGTCGAGACTTCGCCGTTGTAGATGAACGGCAAGTCGGTGTCGGTCGCGCTCAGCGTGCCCTGCACGTCGAGGCTGCTGGCGGTGAGCACCGTGTACGTGCCTTCCGCATCGCCGAGATCGGTGACGGTAGCGGTGATCTTGGCGCCCTCCTCCAGCGTGGCGTTGGCTACGGTGTAGAGCGAGCTGGTGCCCTCGGCCGTGTCGACATAGACGCCCAGCGAGCCGCCCGACTTCACGATCAGGCTGCCGAAGCTGATGCTGTCGGAATCGCTGGCGGTCAGCTTGGCGCCGCTGCCCACCGTGACTGTCAGGTTGTCGGCATTGCCGAAGTTGCCCGAATAGACCGAGCTGCCCGACAGGGTAAGCGTGCCGACGTTTCCGTCGAAGTCCATCGTCCCGACGAAGCTGGAGGTTCCGGCCAGAGTGGCCGTGCCGATGCCGCTGCCGAAGTACACATCGCCGGTGTAGACCGTATTGCCCGAGAGGTTCAGCGTGTCGTCGCCGTCTCCGAAAAGGGTGTTGCCGGTGATCGTGCCCGACGAGGCATTGAGGGTGTCGTTGCCCGAACCCAGCAGGATATTGCCGGTGATCGCGGTGTAGACGGTCGGATCGGTGTCGGTATCGTTGTCGTCGAGATAGTCGGCACTGGTCTCGGCATCGGCGTCGTTGAGGTATTGGTTGATGGTGACGCCGGTGGTGTTGGCGGACAGGTCGATCGCCGTGCGGGTATCGGTGCTCGATCCGCTTGCGGCGATGTAGCCGGTGTTCTCGATCGTCGTCAGCGTGCCGGACAGGTCGCGGATCGCGGTGGAAGAACCCTCCCCTTGCGAGGTGATCGAGGCCGCGATCGAGCCGCTGTTGTAGAGGCTCGTCACGGTGCTGCCCGCATTGATGAGCAATGCGGTCGCCGCCGAATCGTAGGTCGTGGCGCTGAGGGTTCCGGTCACGCCGATGCCGTCGGTCAGGGTGACGTTGCCACCCTGACCGCCGATCACCAGACCATAGGCATCGGTATTGCTGTAATAGGCATTGGAGGTGACCGAACCGTCGATGGCGATCGAGTAGGTGCCCGAATTGCTCGACACCCCGCCCACGGTGATGTCGCTGGTGCCGCCGACCTGGATCGCCGGGCCGTTGCCATAGGCCGCGACCGCGCCGGTGCCTTCCTCGTCATCGTCGACCCCGTCGCCGTCCTCGTCGTCGTTGGTACTGTCGTTGTCGACCGGGGGCGCCGCTACATAGATGCCGCCAGCGACGTTGCCGGTGATCTCCACGGTCGCCGCGCCCGAACGCAGGGCGGCGCGCGAAAGGACCATCGTTGCGCTGTCGTCATCGGTATAGGAGGCCCGCTGCGAGACGGTGCCCTGGATGGTCACGGTGCCGCTGACGTCGCCGTCCACGACCAGCCCCTGGGCACCCGCGCCGGTGGCGTAGACGGTGCCTTCCACCGTCACGTCGCCATCGACGTTCCTGGTCGAGATGCCGACGGAGTTGTCGCCGATGACGTTGATCGTGCCGGTGTTCCTGATGTCGCCCACATAGTCCGAATCGACGACGATACCGCCCGAGTTCAGGCCTTCGACCGTGATCGTGCCCTCGTTGAGGATCGAGCCGCTGGTGGTCGTGCCGGACAGGACATGGATGCCGTAGCGGTTGCTGGCCGAGGCGATCGCGCCGTCGGCAATGCCGTTGGAATCGGTGTCCGCGGGAACGAAGTCCTCGGTCACGGTGAGCGTGGCGTCCTCGCCCACGGTGATGGTCGAAGTGGTGCCGGCATTGATGGTAATGCCGGTGGCGCCATCGGCATCGTCGAGGACGAGCGCGCCTTCGAGGTCGACGGCATTGTTGCTGTCGACGGTGATCGCGCTGCCGCTGGGCAAGGTGATCGTACCGTCCTCGGTCACGGTCACGTCACCCGCACTGGAGGTGACGAGCGCCTTGGTCGTGGAAGTGGAAATGGTCGTAGCCGCAAGCGAAGGTGCGGCGGAAAGCGCGAGAACGAGCGCGCCGATGCTGGAAGACGTGTGCAGCGAGTTCATGATGATGGGTCTCTTGGTGAGCGCAGGGCATCAGGCAGGACCGGGAGGTTCAGGTCCTGCTGGAATTTCAGTCAGGCGACGATTTCAGTTTGCCGCCGGTCAGGCAGCGATGCCGATGAGCGCAGTGCCGGTATATCCGGCGGTCAGGCTGCCGCTCAGCGTGGGCGTCATCTGCGCGATCTGCGCCGAGCTGTTGTCTCCAAAGACATTGTCGGAGGAGAGCGAGATCGCATTGTAGTTGGCGATGCTGGCGGTGTAGCGCGTGTCGCCGGTGAAAACGGCGGTATTGGTCGCGGCAGGCAGGGCCAGCTGCGAGATCAGGCTGGCAGTGCGGCCGGTGCTCGCGGAAGTCAGGCCACCGGTGAAGATCTCGAAATGGATATGCGGCCAGCGTCCGGAATAGCAGGCGGGGTAGATCGTCGTGAACGTCACCTTGCCCTCGGCATCGGTCACCTGCACGCCGCGCAGATAGCTCTCGGTGGTCACGCCGCTGGAATAGAGCGAGTATTTGCCCGCGGCATCGCACTGCCAGATATATATCGCCGCGCCCTCGATGGCGGCGCAGCCGTTGTTCACGTCCACCAGTTGCAGCGTCAGCTCCAGTTGCACGCCGTCCGCCGTAGTGGTGGAGTTGATGAAGCTGGACCGGATGTCGGAACGAACCACGCCGCTGACGGTCAGCACGTTGGAGGTCGATCCGCTCGCGCTGTTGGTGCCGTCGGCCGGATAGGGGCCGTTGGTCTCGGTCGGATCGGCAATGCAGCTGCTGCTGGAGGTCCCGCCCGAAGTCGTCGTGGACGAACTGGTGGAAGACGTGCTTGTCGAGCTCGTGCTCGATGTCGACGAGGAACCCGTCGAGCCGGTCGATCCGCTGGTGCCCGAGGATGAGGAACCGTCATCGCCGCCGCAGGCCGTCACCGCGGCAAAGCCGCCCGCACTGGCCAGGACGGCCAGCGCCCGGCGGCGTCCTATCAGGTTTTTACTGATCGTCTTCAGGTCGTGGGCGAGGCCGCCATCATGGTCATGGTCTTCCATCTTGAATCTCCCCTCGTGTCGCATTTCGCGCGACGGGCCGGGAGACCGGCGTCGCGGATCAGGTCACGACGAGGAGTGGAAGAGCGCTTTTGCGATCGGATTTCACAGGCATTTCATCTCTGTCGCGCCACGACTCACCGCTGGCGCGCGCGCTGTCACGCAGGTGAAATGTCGCCCGAAACGGACGGGACGAACAGGTAGCCCTCATTGCGTACGGTGCGGATGATGTCGCCGCCGCCCTCGCCTTCCGCCAGCTTGCGGCGCAGGCGGGAAAGCTGGACGTCGATGGCACGATCGTAATGATCGCTGTCCTCGCCGCGCGACCAGTCGAGCAACTGGTCGCGGGTGAGCACGCGGCGCGGGTGCTCGGCAAAGGCCTTGAGCAGGCGGAACTCGCCGTCCGACAGCGAGATCAGGCGATTGGCCGGATCGAACAGCAGGCGCAGACCCAGGTCCATGCGCCAGCCGGCGAAATGGAGGCACTCGCCCGAGTGGATGTCGTTGACCGGGCGCTGCTCGGGAACGGAAGATGGCGAGACGATCCGCTCCACCGGCCCCATATTCGCCCGGCGCCGCAGCACGGTGCGAATGCGGGCGAGCAGTTCGCGCGGATTGCAGGGCTTGGCCAGATAGTCGTCCGCGCCCATCTCCAGCCCGACGATCCGATCGACATCGCTACCGACGGCCGAGAGCATGATGACCGGCGGGGCACCGGGACCGAGCGCACGCAAAGCGGTCAGCCCGTCCTCGCGCGGCATCATCACGTCGAGCACGATGAGGTCGAAATCCGCGCGCGCCAGATGCTCGCGCATCTCGGTGGGATCGGCGGCCGTTTCGGTGGCATAGCCGTGCTTGCCCAGGAACTCGCTGATGAGCGAGCGGATGCCGTCATCGTCGTCGACAATGAGGATGCGGGTTTCAAGGTCCATCGGTGCGCGTTCTAGGATCATTGCACGCCAATAGAAACCCCGTGTTCCAGCCGGATTTCAGCCGGGATACAGCTTGCGACAAGATCGCAGCCGCATTGCAATCTGGATGAAATCCGCAGGCAAACTCGCACCGCAAGAAGCAGCGCCATGGACATTCAAGTTCGTCAGGTTCCGTCCTGGATGGACTGCAGCGCGGATCGAGCGACATCCCCCGTCGCCCTCGCCGCCATGCTGCATTCCTCCGGAACGGCCGGAACCGCCGTTCGGTTAGCCACCGCCAAGGCGCCGAACGGCGCCGGGTCCGTCGCAGCGACAGGTCACGTAGTCGCACCCGCCCTGTCCTGCGACGGCCCCGGAACTATATCCTCAAGCAGATCGCCCACAGCCCTACCCGATACTGACACATATCGGTGTTACCCGGCTCAGCGACCCACCGGCCCCGGCCGGTACGACAGAGTTTACCTTCCGGCACCACAGGGGACAGGTCTGCCGGAAAGGACCCGAGGTGACCGTCCTCGCCGGGCAGCTTCAAGCTGTCGGGCGCGGGCGCGGAGCGGGTTCGGAAGGGACGTGTCCCTCTCTTCCGAGCCCGCGCCGCAAAACCTCGCTTTGCCCTTACGCCTTCTCTCGACGCACATGGCTCGAATTGGCCACAGAATCGTGGCAATGGCGGGAACATGAGCCTGCCCCGCCCCATCATGCCCCGTCTCAACAGTCGACTCGGCCTGCCGCTGGCGATGCAGATGATCGTCATCCTCGTCTGCGCGCTGATCGGCGCCCAGCTGGTGACGCTTGCCCTCACGGTGATCCTCCCGCCCAGCCCGACTGCGCGCTGGAACATGGACGAAGTCGCCAGCGCGCTCACCACCAGCGATCTGCCCGACCGACTCGAGCGCAAGCCGATGGTCGGTCCGCCTGACGTGAGCGGTCAGGGCTGGCTGGTTTCCGAATCCTCGCGCGATGCCCTTGCCGAACGTCTCGGACGAGACCGCAGGGACGTTGTCCTCGCTTTCTACACCCAGCTTCCGGTCGGCGGCGTCGCAGTGCCCAGCAATGCCCGCTCGCCGCTGGCCAGCCTGAAAACCAAGAGCGCCCGCCCAACCGAAGTTTCCTCGCTGCTAGTCGGCTCCGCCGATGCCCAATCGATCCCCGGCGGTCCCCCGCCCGGCGGCCCGGCTGGCCCCGGCGGCATGCCCGGCGGACACTTCCCCGGCGGCATGCCTCCGGGCGGAACAATGCCGCGCGTGCCCTCGATGCCCCATCCTTCGATACCGGGCGGCGGACGCCCCGGCGCACATGTGTCGAATGCGGCCATGCCTGGCGGCAAGGTCCCGGGTTCTCCCGCCGTAACGCCGGGCGGACGCCCCGGTGCTCAAGGTCCGGGCGGTCAATCCGGTCCGCAGCGCCCCGGAAACGCTCAGGGCGGACAGACCGGAGCGCCCGGCGGTTCCACCGGCTATCCTGCCAACGGCATCCCGAATCAGGACGGCCAGCCGGGCCGGATCATGGCCCCGGGCATGCGTCCGGGTGGAATGCTCGGTCCGGTCGGCGGGGGCGCCATCGGTTCGGGCATGCTGGCCCCGGTCATGCCGAGCATGAACGATATCCCGCGTGCGACTTTGCCGATCGCCACACCCGAACCGATCGCCAGTCCGACTCTCAGCAGCCGACCGGTCACCGTGTCCATTCCCCTGCCGCCGATAACGCTGGCCTCCCCGACGGCCACCCCCACCGCCACGGCCGCCATCCACCCCGCAGAAAGCACGGCGGCGAGCCCTTCCACGCCGCTGCCCGCGGTGCCGGGCAAGCCGCAGCCGATTCCCTTCCGTCATTCGGGCGGCAGCTTCTTCGCGCTGACCTCGCCGCCGTTCATCGAGGGCGATTTCGTCGCCGCGACCCGCCAGCCGGACGGGCAATGGCTGGCCGTCGCCCCGCGCGCGGAGCCTTTCCCGAACGCCTGGCAGAAGCGGGTGATGCTGTGGTTCGCGCTGTCGCTGGCGATCATCAGCCCGCTGGCCTGGCTCTTCGCCCGCCGCATCGTCGTGCCGCTCAAGGACTTCGCCCAGGCCGCCGAACAGCTCGGCCGCGACCCTTCGGCGACTATCCTGCCGCTTTCCGGCCCGGCCGAGATCGGCCGCGCCGCCAATGCCTTCAACCAGATGCGCTTCCGCCTGCGCGCCTTCGTGGACGACCGCACGGCGATGGTCGGCGCCATCAGCCACGACTTGCGCACGCCGCTCACCCGCCTGCGCTTCCGCATCGAGGACGTGCCCGACGACCAGCGCGAAGGGCTGCTGAAGGAAGTGAGCGAAATGGAAGCGATGATCAGCCAGGTCATCGCCTTCATCCGCGATGCCTCCACGCCGGGGCCGCGCAAGCGTGTGGACTTCGCCGATCTCATCGCCGGCAGCGTCGCCGATGCCCAGCTCGTGGGCGGCAAGGTGACGATCGAGCACAATGTCCACATCCCCGTCGAGGTGGACCCGGTCGGCATCCGCCGCCTGCTCGGCAACCTGCTGGAGAACGCCATCAAGTACGGCGAAAGCGCCAAGGTCCGCGTCAGCCTGCTGGACGGCGAGGCGGTTGCCGAGATCGTCGATGCCGGTCCCGGCATTCCCGAAGACGAGTTCGACCGCGCGTTCGAGCCGTTCTACCGTTCCGAAACCGCACGCAAGTCGGGCCAGAAGGGCACCGGACTCGGCCTCGCGGTCTGCCGCTCGATCGCCCGCGCCCATGGCGGCGACGTCAACTTCGTGCACGGCGGAGACGGTTTCGCGGCGCGCGTGACGGTTCCGGCCGCCTTCGATCCGACCCTGCGAAAGGCAGCCTGATGCCGCGTATGATACCGGCATGCCTGCTCATGGCGGGCATGGCCGCCCTGCCCGCCGCTCCCGCCGCAAGGGCGCAGGAGGCTCCTGCTGAACCGGCCTCCGAGGTCGAAGCCACGGAAGAGCCGAAGTCCGAGACTCCTCCCGAAGCTCCGAAGCCCACGCCCTGGACCGTCACTGCCTCGGCAGGCGTCAGCAATCGCGACGACGGCCCCGACGGATCATGGCAGGCGCTCTCGCTGACGCGGCAGGTCGGGCGCGGCTATGTGCGCGGCGGGCTGATGCGCTACCACGGCACGCTGATCCAGGCCTATACGGCGCTGCCTTCCGACTACTATGTCGGCACGCTCGGCGCCGGCGGCAACTTCGACAACTGGGTGGTGGACGGCTGGGCCAGCTACGGCCGCCAGGACTACGGCCGGATCACCAGGGAATGGGGCGGCAGCCGCGAGAGCACCGGCGCCAGAAGCAGCGCCTACTACGCGATGGGCGGCGATTTCGGGCGAATCTTCCCGCTGTCGCCGCGCTGGTTCGTGACGCCGACCGTCGTCGGCTCCTATGCGCTGGGCCGCCTGCTGCGCCCGGCCCCGGACTTCACCGGGCTCGTCGATCTCGAAACCCGCGAGCCGACCTGGACGCTCGGCAGCACCGTGCGCGTCGACCATGCCTTCGGCCGGAACGCCGATCACTATGTCGGGCTTTCGGTCTCCCGCAACTGGACCAGCAATGCCGTCTCGCAAGTCACCGGCGGCCAGTTCGAGGACCTGAACGACATTCCCCGCTCCGGCCTGCTTGATTCGCAGCACACTGCGGACGCTTGGTGGGAAGTGGGCGTGAGCGCCAACATGAAGCTGACGGACCGGCTCCACCTCGATCTCTACGCCTCGCGAAGCTTCGATGCGCTGGCGGGGAACACGACTTCGGCAGGGGTGTCGCTAAGGCGGTCGTTCTGACGTTCCTCCCCCGACGGGGGAGGGGGACCACCCGCAGGGTGGTGGAGGGGCACAGGCGCGTTACGTGACCGTGACGGCAAGCGGAAAACCGGCGGCGGCCCGCGCTCGCCGGATAGCTCCGCTTAAACCGACGGTGCCCCTCCACCATGCTTCGCATGGTCCCCCTCCCCGTTTCGGGGAGGAATCACGCGGCGCGGGCGATTTGCACCGGGATCGACTTGTAGGCCGGGGTTCCGCTGACCGGATCGAAATCCTCCAGCGGCACCAGACAGTTCGCCTCGGGATAGTAGGCCGCCAGCGATCCGCGCGCGATCGCGTGCTTGACCACCGTGAAACCCTTGAGCGAACGCCCCGCGGCGGTGACCACATCGACCACATCGCCATGCGCGAGACCCAGCATGTCGAGGTCCACCTCATTGGCGAAGATCACGTCGCGGCGGCCGGTCACGCCCCGGTAGCGGTCGTCGAGGCTGTAGATCGTGGTGTTGTACTGGTCGTGGCTGCGGATCGTGGTGAGTAGCAGCGGCCGCGCGCCTTCCATCGCTTCCACTGGATGGGCGATGAACTGCGCCTTGCCGCTGGGGGTGTTCCAGACGCGGTGATCCGGCGCGATGGTCAGGCGGAAGCCGCCCGGCTCGCGGACGCGGCGGTTGAAATCGTGGAAGTCCGGATAGACCTGCTCGATCCCCTCGCGGATGCGGTCGTAGTCGGCAACGAGCGCGTCCCAGTCGACCAGGCTGCGCGGCATCGCCGCCTTGGCCAGCCCCGCGACGATCGCCGGTTCCGAGCGCACCAGCGGCCCCGGCGCCTTCAGCTTCCCGCGCGAGGCGTGGACCATCGACATGCTGTCCTCCACGGTCACGAACTGCGCGCCCGTGGCCTGCTCGTCCAGCTCGGTGCGGCCGAGGCAGGGGAGCACCAGCGTCTCCTTCGCGGTCAGTAGGCAGGTGCGGTTGAACTTGGTGAGGATACTGACCGAAAGATCGAGCTTCCGCACGGCAGCGAAGCAGGCTTCCGGGTCGGGCATGGCGACGGCGAGGTTGCCGCCGAGGCCGATCAGCGCCTTCGAGCGCCCGTCGCGCATGGCCTCCAGCGCCTCCACCGCATTGTGCCCGTGCTCGCGCGGCGAAGTGATCCCGTAGGTGGCATCGAGCCGTTCGAGCATCGCCTCGGCCGGAATCTCGGTAATGCCCACGGTGCGGTCGCCCTGCACGTTGCTGTGGCCGCGCAGCGGGCAGATCCCCGCCCCCGCCTTGCCGAAGTTGCCGCGCAGCAGCAGCAGGTTGGCGATCGACTGCACGTTCTGCGTGCCGTGGCGGTGCTGGGTGATGCCCATGCCGTAGCAGACGATAACCCGCTCGGCATTGATGTAGACTTTGGCCATCGACTCGATGGCATCGCGCGTCAGGCCGGACGCTGTCTCGATCCAGTCCCACGACGTCGCTTCGAGATCGGCCCGGAGCGCCTCGATCCCCTCCGTATGCTCAGCGATGAAGGCGTGGTCGATCGCATCGGCCGCGATCACCAGCTTCATCATGCCCTTGAGCATCGCCATGTCGCCGCCGATGCGCACCTGATGGTAGGCCGAGGCCAGCGGCGTCGCGTGGGTCGACAGCATCTCGGTTGGGTGCTGCGGCGACTTGAAGCGCTCCAGCCCGCGCTCGCGCATGGGATTGGCGACGACGATCGGCACACCCCGCTTGGACGCGGCGGCCAAGGTGGAGAGCATGCGCGGATGGTTGGTGCCGGGATTGTGGCCGATGCAGAAGATGGCATCGGCATGGTCGAAGTCTTCCAGCGTCACCGTGCCCTTGCCGATACCGATCGACTTGGGCAGCCCCACGCTCGTCGCCTCGTGGCACATGTTGGAGCAGTCGGGGAAGTTGTTGGTGCCGAACTCGCGCGCGAAGAGCTGGTAAAGGAACGCCGCCTCGTTGGAGGCGCGGCCCGAGCAGTAGAATTCGCAAGCGTGGGGATCGTCCAGTTCGCGCAGCACCGCACCGGCACGGGCAAATGCCTCGTCCCAGCTTACGGCCACGAAATGGTCGGTCTCGGGATCGTAGCGCAGCGGCTCGGTGAGGCGCCCGGCATCTTCCAGCCGGTGATCGCTCCAGGTCCACAGTTCGCTGACGCTGTGCTTCGCGAAGAATTCGGGATCGACGCGCTTGACGGTCGCTTCCCAGGTCACCGCCTTGGCGCCGTTCTCGCAGAATTCGAAGGAAGAAGTGTGCTTGGGGTCCGGCCAGGCGCAACCGGGACAGTCGAACCCGTCGGGCTGGTTCATCTGGAGCAGCGCGCGGGTGTCCGGGCTGGCCTTCATCTGCTCGCGCACCGTGCGCGCCACGGCACCCAGCGCGCCCCAGCCGCCCGCCGGGCCCTTGTAGTCGCCGATGCCCTCGAGATTGCCGTCCGCAGTGTGATTTTCGGCCATGACCCTGATTCCTTTTCGCCTTTCCGGCCCTGATCCTTTTCGCCTTTTCGGCATAGCCGATGCAACGCGCGAGAAACAGCGTGGCTGCGCTCAAGTGCTCCTGCGAAAATCGCAAGACCGCGATGCATCCAGGGGCGACCTGACTCATTGATTACCCCTGAAGTTCAACTTCATGTGCCGCCCACGCTCGGATACCAAAGGCGGAACCCTCACCTTCCCGGAGGGCAGGAGCCATCACGATGCCGCAGGAACAGGTGACGGTCGTGATCCCCGCCTATCGCGCCGCCGAGTCCATCGAGCGGGCCGTATTGTCGGCCTTCGCCCAGCCCGGCGTCTCATGCCGGGTAATCGTGGTGGTCGACGATGAGGAAGGCACCACCGAAGCCGCCCTCGCCGCCCTCGCCGCCCTCGCCGACGAGCGGCTGACGGTCCTGACCAACCCCGGCAACATGGGCGCGCAGAAAAGCCGGAACCGGGGCCTGGCTGCCGTGGAAAGCGACTGGGTCATGTTTCTCGACAGCGACGATTTCATCATGGGCGACCTGCTGCCGAGCCTCGTCCAGGCGCTGGAACAGGGCACCGATGTCGCCTTCGGCCCCTGGTTGCTGCTCGACGAGAGCCGGGGCCGGGCCGAGCGGCACCAGGAGCGCTATGCCGACGCTGCCGACCTGCTCGACCGCTGGCTGGTGCGGCGGCAATGGACGCCGCCCTGCGCGGTGCTCTGGCGCACGGCGTTCCTCCGCCGGATCGGCGGCTGGAAGGAAAGCGTCCGCCGCAACCAGGACGGTGAAGTGGTCTGCCGCGCCCTGCTCGCAGGCGCACGACCGGGCCATTCGGCGCGGGGCTGCGGGGTCTATGTCCAGCACGATTCCCCGCACCGGATCTCTCAGGCCCGCTCCACCTTCGGAGACCTGATCGCGGTGGCGGATAGCCTGCTGGAGCAGCCGACCGAAGCCGTCGAGGAAGCCCGGCGACGCAAGATCCTGGGCGACTACTTCTACTGGCTGGCTGACAGCGCCTTCCGCCGCGGCGACCGCGAGCAGGGTCGCCGCGCCCGGCAGCGCGCGGTGGAACTGGGCGGCTCGCTGCCCATGGGCTCGCGCCTGCCCCGGCTCGGCGCTGCCGTGCTGGGTCTGGAAACCTATCGCCGGGCCGTCTCCTGGGCGACGAAGCCCTAGGTTGCTGCCTTTCGCCGCCGCAACCGGTCAGGCAAGAGATTTCCGGCAAGGCGCAGCATCTCCGCCATGGCCTGCCGCCCGCCCGGCGTAGCGGCCTGCGCCGCCACCGCGCCGAGGTAACTGGAGGCCACGGCAAGCGCGAGCAATCCGACGGTCGGCAGCCCCTGGCCCACGGCCGCGACGATCCCCCAGGCGAACAGCCCGCCCAGAAGCGAGGGCAACTGCACGAAATACATGAAGCCCTGGGAGATCGGGGTATCCCGCGTCGCGAAATGATAGAGCGGAGGCAGCGAGGCAAGCTGTCCGATGAAATAGGCACAGGCCACGCCCACTGCTCCCCAGCGCACCCCGATGAAGAAACTGGCGATCGACACCGCGCTCGAGAACACGCCCCAGTACATCATCCGCCGGGTGTTCCCGCTGCTGATATAGAGCCAGCCGGTGGTGTTGGGCACGCATTGCACGATCGCGGTCAGGCTCAGCCAGAAGAAGATCGGACTCGCCGCCGCCCAGCGCTCGCCCAGCAGGAAGGGCACGAGCTGCTCGCTACAGATAGCCGCTGCCAGTATCCCCGGCATCGACACGAGTGCCAAGGCGCGCAGGGCCAGTTCGTAGACACGGCGATAGCGCTCGGGCTCGTCGCGCACCCGGCTCAGCACCGGCAGCATGACCCGGCTGAGCGGCTGGTTGATGTTCTGCAAGGGGAACAGCATTAGCTTGTAGCTGCGGTCGTAGAGGCCCACCGCATCCGCACCCTCGGCCTTGGCGATAATGACGTTGTCGAGATTGCGGGCGAAGAAGTTGACGAGGTTGAAGCCCGTCAGGTTGGCACCGAACACGACCAGCTTGCGCACCCCGGAGAAGGACGCGCCCAGCCGCGGGCGCCAGGCGCAGGCCCGCCACATCATCGCCGTGCTGATCGCCGCGTTGAGCAGCGTGCCGAGCCAGATCGCCCAGTAACTTTTCAGCGCCAGCGCCGCCGCGGCAGTCAGGACGAACGTGCCGATGGCAACGACCACGTCGTTCACGCTCAGCGCATGGAACCGCATCTCGCGGTTGAGCAGGGCCTGGTGTTGCAGCTTGAGACCGGTGATCAGGATCGTCAGCCCGGTCGCCGCCGTGACATATCCCGCCCGTGCATCGCCGTAGAACGCGCCCACCGCAGGCGCCAGCGCGACCATGACAAGCGCGGCCACGACCGAGACGAGCACATTGAGCCAGAACAACGCGTTCGAATGCTCCGGATCGAGTTCGCGGGCCTGTACAACGGCCTGCGCAAAACCGAGGTTCTGGAAGGTCATGATAAGGCCGGTCAGCGGCGCCACCATCGCCGCCACGCCGTAGTCCGAAGGCGAGAGAATGCGGGCGACCACGATCGTCGTCGCCATCGTCGCAAAGACCTTCACGAGCTGGGCGACGGCGGTCGATGCCACACCTCGGGTGGCACGGCGGCCCATGTCCTCGGTCCTGGCCATCTCCGCCTAGTCTCCCGATGCGGCCGGACCGGTCCGGCGGGGCATTGCGAGGGGGTTTCCGAATTGCTCCGCCAGCATGGCGATCTGCGCATCGTTCTGCACGATATTGTCGTCGAACAGCCGCACTTGCTGCGACGACCACCAGCCCATCTGCACGAAAGTGGGGCCGACCTTGCGATAGGTCGTCCCCGCCCGCCGCGCGCACCAGTAGAACCAGAGATCGTCCGCAGACGGTGCATAGCGCTCGAACAGGTCCCGCCGGGCGACATCGGGATGCAGCGTGCCGGGCGGATAGAGGATACCGCCGACGCCGGTGGGCATCACATCCACGCTCGGGCGCCGCGATGCCGCGTCCTCCACGTCCCAGACCCAGTCGCGATAGGGTGCGATCCGGCCTTGCGCGTCCTGCGTCAGGCGATGCGCGCGGTGGCAGGTGATGGAATCCTGCTCGCCGCCCTGCCCTTCGACAAGCCAGGTCAGCCAATCCGGCTTGTAGAAGACGTCGTCGTCCGCCGTCGCCACCCAGGCATCCGGGAACGCGGCCAGCGCGAAAACCAGTTTCTTGTAGCTGCGCAGATCCTCGACAAGGCGAAGCTCCACCCCCTGCCCTAGCAGCTTGCGGACCGCTTTCGGCAAGGAAACCTCATCGCCGCGCGCCAGCCACAGGACGATGCGGTCGGCAGCGATATCCTGGCGTAACAGCCCCAGCAGCGTCAGATGCAGAGTCGGATAGCGGGGCGGATAGGACGTCAGCGAAACGACGAGTTCGCCGGGCAGCCCATGCGCGCGCGGCATTCCCTGCGGAAAGTCCCGCGTGCGACGGCGATATTGCCGCCCGCTCCAGAGACGCACCGCCAAGGGACGAGGCAAGGCGGTCGTGACCCACTGCTTTGCCCATGCCTTCAAGAGCGCGCCCTTTCGAAGCTGCTTACGGCGGCGGAGAATGCCGACGACCGCAGCCTAGCCACGCTGCCGGAGCGGCACCATCATCCCAATGGTCCAAGCTTCCGGAATCTCATGTCTTTATCGGCATGGCGTGCGGGTCGGCGATCACCCCAAAGGATCGGGAACATCCCGATGGGATTACCTCGCCGGAGATTTTTTCGGAAAAAGCCCGTGGCAGATGTGGTGGCCACATACGACTAGGGGCCGCCTTGCGGCGGCCCCTGCCGTTTCTCAGTCACCTGAGAAATGGTGCCCAGAAGAGGACTCGAACCTCCACGCCCTTGCGAGCGCCAGCACCTGAAGCTGGTGCGTCTACCAATTCCGCCATCTGGGCACGGAAGCGAGGGGGCCGTTGGTGCCGTCCTCGCCGGGTAGGAGGGCGCCTCTAAGCGGGTCCTCGATTCGTGTCAACGGCCCTCCCTCAACTTTTTTCAAATCACGCGAAAAAAGGCAAAATCCCGGTCCAGCGCCTGCCGCCGGTTGCTCGGGAACCGGGCTTGTGCCAAGGGCGCTTATCATGCGCGAAACCGGCGCAGGCGGCTATATTCTCCTTCAGCCGCGCCTGCGCCACGCTGAAGGACCCGTTCTGATCATGAGCCAAGCCACCGACCCTCTCTACGGCAAGATCGTCACGCTGCTGGGCGGCAGCGGCTTCGTCGGCAAGCACGTTGCCCAGGAACTGCTCGCCCGCGGCGCGCGC
Organism: Novosphingobium sp.; assembly: GCF_036820275.1. Lineage (GTDB taxonomy): Bacteria > Pseudomonadota > Alphaproteobacteria > Sphingomonadales > Sphingomonadaceae > Novosphingobium. The sequence goes on along the minus strand of NZ_DAISLT010000003.1, from coordinate 160,490 downwards.
CTGCGCATCGCCAGCCGCAATCCCAAGAAGTCCTATGCCCTGAAGCCGCTCGGCAACCTCGGACAGGTGCAGTTCGCGGGCGTCGACGTGACCAAGCCCGAATCGCTGGCCGAAGTGCTGGCCGGTTCGGATGCCGTGGTGAACCTCGTGGGTGCCTTCACCGGCAACCTCGACGCCGTGCAGGGTGAAGGCGCAGGCCGCATCGCCGCCGCCGCCAAGGCCGCCGGTGCCACTGCTTTCGTGCACATCTCGGCCATCGGCGCCGATGCCTCGTCGAGCGTCGCCTATGCCCGTACCAAGGCCGAAGGCGAAAAGGCCGTCCTCGCCGCCTTCCCGACCGCGACGATCCTGCGCCCCTCGGTGATGTTCGGCCCGGACGACAACTTCGTGATGATGTTCGGCAACCTCGTCTCGCGCATGCCCGTCCTGCCGGTCTTCGCCCCGCAGGCGCAGCTCCAGCCGATCTTCGTGGATGACGTCGCACTCGCCGTCGCGGAAACGCTGAGCGCGCCCGAAGTGCACGGCGGCAAGACCTTCGAGATCGCCGGTCCCGAAGTGATCTCGATGATCGACCTCAACAAGCGCATCGCCGCCGCCGCCCAGCGCGACCGCAGCTTCGTGGAACTGTCCGACGGCATCTCCGGCCTGATCGCCGCGCTGCCGGGCACGCCGATCAGCGGCGACCAGCTCAAGCTGCTCAAGGCAGGCAACGTCGCCGGCGGCACCCTCCCCGGCCTGACCGACCTCGGAATCGCGCCGCGTCCGCTGGAACTGTTCCTCGACCGCTGGATGATGCCGTTCCGCAATCACGGCCGCTTCGGCACCAAGGCCGCAGCCTGAGCCTGAGCCTTTTCGGCGAAGAAACAGAAAAAGGGGCGGGAAGTTCGAACTTCCCGCCCCTTTTTCGTTGGCGCTCGGATCTCTGGTTCAGAGCTTGCCGAACTTGCCTTCGTAGGCGCCGGTATCGCCGCCTGCGAGCAGGCTCGCCTGTTCCACCCAGCTGTCGCGGCGGGGACGACCGGCAAAGGCGCCCAGCTTGCCGTCGAGTTCGTCGAGATCGGCCTCGGTCCAGGCCGCGATCTGCTCGAAGCGGGTAATCCCCAGCGAATGGAGCAGAGTCAGCATCTTGGGGCCTAGGCCCTTGATCTTGCGCAAGTCATCGCCTTCGGAAGCGACGACAGGCGCTGCTTCGGGTTCCGCCTGAGGCTGGACCTGCGACTGGGCCTGCGACTCTGCCGCAATCGTCTGCGGCGGGGTCTTGGCCGCGTCCACTTCCTCCTGCGCGGCCACCGCGATCACTTCGCCGATACCGGCCATCGTCCCGGCCATGGCCGGCGGATCGATGTGGACGGGCGCGGTGAACTGCGCAGCGGGCGGGGCATCGTCTATCAGCGCCTGGTTGCGCTGCGCCGGGGCGGCACCCTCGTCCAGCACGTCGGGACGATGCTGGCGCGGCGCAGGCTTGGAGGCACGCGCGAACAGCCAATAGGCAATCGCGATGCCGACCAGCAACGCAACGACGAATATCAGCCAATTGGCTGAAATCATTTCCACCACAACTTATCCCTTCCGGTTCCACACGACCCAGCCGATGCCGAAGCCGGCCATATAGGTCAGCAGCACCGAAACGGCCATCTCAAGCCATAGCGGCATCGGCGGCTCCTTTCATCGTAATTTGCATTTTCCCGCCCTTCACTCCGCACATCCTCATTCGGGTCCGGGCGTATCGATCGGCGTCGGCTTGATCGGCGCCGAGGCGATCACGGAAAACTCGATGCGGCGATTGGCAGGGTCGAGCGGATCCAGTCCCTCGATCGGCGTCTTCGATCCCAGCCCCGCGGCCCGCAACCCGTCGGCGGGAATGCCGCGCCCGATCAAGGCCCAGCGCACCGATTCCGCCCGCGCCAGCGAAAGCGCCTTGTTCGCCTCGGGATTGCCGGTGGCGTCGGTATGGCCGGTCACCGCGATGATGCTGCCGAGGCAGGGACGCAGAGCCTTGGCCACTTCGTCGAGCAGGCGCTCGCTGACCGGATCGATCCGGGCGCTTGCCTCGGTAAAGCGGATCGTGCGCGAGGCGAGGATGGCCTCCACGTCGTTCTGGCAGCGCAGCTTGGCCACCTGACCCTCGCCATCGCGGATCCAGCGGATGCCGCCGATGCCGGGCACCGCGTCCACGGCAGCGGCGACCCGGGTGCGCGTCTCGGCATCGAGGTCCTTGCCGCCAGACAGCACCGGGTGGCGGGTCAGCCAGCCATAGCGGTCGCGAAAGGCGAGCGAGACGCCCTTGCCGCCCGCTCCGTCGCGCGCCGCCTCAGCATTGTGTTGCAGGCGGCCGATGAAGACCGGGCCTTGCATGCGGGTCGAGACGAAGGAAAGTGCCAGACAAAACGCGGCACCGGCGGCAACGATGGAAGCGCGGCGGGGATTCATGCGGAGGAGCCTAGAGCAAGGCTCTCCCCTGCGAAACCACCTGAACGACGGAAATCACGCGGTTTTGGTCTTCTGGAACAGCTTGCGGTCCTCCGGACCGAAGGCCTTCTTCCAGATCACCAGGAAATAGGAGCCGAGAATCGCCGGAATACCGAAGGCCAGCGCGGCCCATTCCGGCAGGAACCGGGTGGCGAGATAGCCCAGAACCACCGCCGGGACGGCCGCCCAGACCAGCGCCCAGCGCCAATTGTTGATCGGCTCCTTGAGGTAGCGCGCCAGCATCTTCGATTTCACCAGCGATGCAAAGCCGAGCGAGACCATCAGCGCCGCCGCCGCCGTGGCGGCCTGGAACAGCGTATTGTAGCCCAGCTTCTGCATCGCCAGAATGCCGCCCAGCGTCAGCACCGCCTGAAGCGCGATCGTCACCACCGAGACCACGAGGTTGCGCATGCGCGCCACGTAGACAAGCGCCGCCTCGCTGACGACGGCCGTGGCGGCCACCACTTCGGCGGCGAGCAGGAAGGCCAGCGCCCCGGTGCCGCCCACGAACTCGCGGCCGACGAGGCCCATCACGCCCTCGCCCGGAATGCCCAAGGCCAGAGCGATGCCCGCCTGCGCGGCAGTGATCCAGAAGCCGACCTGGCAGACCTGCCGGGCGATCGCCGCATAGTCCTTCTGCTTGAGATTGCGGGTGATGACCGGGCCGAGCACCGGCTCGAAGCTGGTCTTGAGCTTCTGCGGCAGGCTCGCGACCTGCTGCGCCGCATAATAGACGCCGACCGCCGAGGACGGCGCCAGGAAGCCGAGCAGGAAGATATCGACGCGGCGGGTCGCCCATTCGATCGTATCGGCCAGCGCGATCGGGGTAGAGCGCAGCGCGAGCCTGCGCATGTCGCCCAGACGCGGACGCCAGCCCTGCGGCAGGCCGTATTCGCGGAAGAACGGAATGAAGGCCGTGACGGCAGCCGCGCATATCGAGCCGATATAGGCGATCGACAACCCGCTCTCGGGCGCGACCCAGATCATCGCTCCGGCCAGGATCGAGATCGTCCATGGCTCCACGATCGCGCGCGACCAGACCGTCGGCGTCACCCGCAGCCGGTAAGCCAGCGCCGCCAGCCAGATCTCGGTCATCGTCAGCGGCAGGATGGCGATCACCATCAGCCGGTCGATCTGGGTATAGTGCCCGCCGGGGAACATCGGCGCGGGCACGCACCAGAAGAACAGCGCCGCCACGCTCGAAGCGATCAGGGCGATGATCATGCCGTCGGCGATCACGTTGGCCGGATGCACCTGCCCCTCGCTGTCCGACAGGCGCTGCGCGAGGCCGCGCTTTTCGCCCATCGTGCAGATCATCGAGGTCAGTTCGATCACCACCAGCGCCGAGGCGAAGCGCCCGAGCGCCGCCGGGCCGTAGACCGAGGCGCGACCGGCGATGAACAGGAACGGGATACGCGCGGCAAGCCGCAGGAAGAACCCGAAGAGATTGGTGCGGCCGCCCTTGGCGAGCGCCGCGATATCGTCGTGTTCCTTCTTGGCCTGCTCCGCTGCGGTGCGGCTTACGATGGCATCGGTCAAGAAAGCGGCTCCTGCTCGGCACGCAGCGGTCGGGCGAGAATCTGGGCGACGACGTCTCCGGCCGGGGCCTTGCCTTCCAGCAGGCGGCAGACCGCTTCGGCGATCGGCATCTCGATGGCATCGCGGCGGGCGATCTCGGCCAGGACCGGCGCGGTCGCGGCGCCTTCGGCCACGGAATTCTTGCCCGAAAGCGCTTCGGCGGCGGTCAAGCCCTGCCCGAGCGCGAGGCCGAGCGAGAAATTGCGGCTCGACGTAGAGGAACAGGTCAGCACGAGGTCTCCAAGGCCGCAGAGGCCCGACAGCGTTTCCGCGCGGGCGCCGCGCGCAAGGCCGAAACGCAGCATCTCGGCATAGCCGCGCGCGATCAGCGCCGCGCGGGCGTTCTGGCCGAGCTTCAGGCCGTCGACGACGCCGCAGGCGATGGCCAGCACGTTCTTCACCGCGCCGCCGATCTCGGCCCCGATCACGTCGTCGGAATAATAAGGGCGCAGCGCAGGCCGCGCGATGACCGGCGAGAGCCGCTGCCACTGCGTCTTGCCGCCCGAGCAGGCCAGCGTCACCGCCGTGGGCAGCCCTGCCGCCACTTCATGGGCGAAAGTCGGGCCGGAGAGTACCGCGATCTCGGCGCCCGGCACGGCGCCGGTCGCGACTTCGGCCATGAGGCGGCCGCTACCGGCCTCGATCCCCTTGGCGCAGAGCACCAGATCGCCCGCAAAGCCGAGTGCCGGAAGCTGCGCCAGCACGCCGCCGAGGAACTGCGCGGGGACCACCGCCAGCAGCACCGGCAGCGCCGCCAGTTCGGCAAGGTCGGTCGTCGCCCGCACCGTCTCGGCCAGTGCGGCGCTCGGCAGATAAGTCGCATTGCGGCGATCGGCGTTGATCCGCTCCACAAGCTCCGGCTCGCGCGCCCAGAGCAGGACTTCGCTGCCGTCGCCCGCAAGCGACTGCGCCAGCGCGGTGCCCCAGGCACCGGCGCCGATCACGCCAATCTGAGCGTTCATGCCTTCACCCCCGCGCCGCGCACGGTCTCTGCTTCGGGATCGAGCGGCCAGCGCGGACGTGCGGCGACGTCGAGCGGGTCGGACTGGCCCATGGCGAAGCGCTCCACGCCCGCCCAGGCGATCATCGCCGCGTTGTCGGTGCAGAGCCCCAGCGGCGGCGCCACGAAATCAAGGTCATGATCGGCCGCCAGCGCTTCGAGCGCGCCGCGAATCGCCTTGTTGGCCGCGACGCCCCCGGCAACGACAAGCGCGTTGACCTTACCCACCGAATCAAGCGCGCGCCGCGCACGGTCGATCAGGCAATCGATCGCCGCCTGCTGGAACGACGCCGCGATATCGGCATCGGCGTACTGGCCCGACTGCTTGGCGCGCATGACCGCGCTCTTGAGCCCTGCGAAGGAGAAATGCGGCTCTTCGGAACCCTTCAGCGGGCGGGGCAGCGGCACGGCCTTGGGATTGCCCTCCAGCGCCAGCCGCTCCATCGCCGGACCGCCCGGATAGCCGAGGCCCAGCAGCTTGGCGGACTTGTCGAAAGCCTCGCCCAGCGCATCGTCGATGGTCGTGGCGAGACGGCGGAACTTGCCGACGCCCTCCACCAGCAGGATCTGGCAGTGCCCGCCGGAAACCAGCAGCAGAAGATAGGGATATTGCAGATCGCCATCGGCAAGGCGCGGCGACAGCGCGTGACCTTCGAGGTGATTCACCGCGATCAGCGGCTTGCCGGTCGCCATGGCCAGCGCCTTGGCGGTGACGAGGCCGACCATGACCCCGCCGATCAGGCCGGGACCGGCGGTGGCGGCGATCGCGTCGACATCGTCGAGCGTCATCCCGGCGTCGGCCAGGGTCGCCTCGATCAGCGGCGCGATCTTCTCGGAATGCGCGCGCGCGGCGATTTCGGGCACGACGCCGCCATAGGGGCGATGCGCCTCGTCCTGCGAAGCGATGCGCTGGGCGAGAATCGTGCGGTCGCTGGTGACCAACGCCGCTGCCGTCTCGTCGCACGAGCTTTCGATGCCCAGTACCGTCCGCATTCCAACTTTCCCTGAACGACCCTTCCACTGGACGACAATGGCGGGTAGCACAACCCGCCGATGACGACGCAAACAGACACGCAAAAACAAAGGTTCCGCCTCGGCACCCGCCGTTCGCCGCTGGCGATGGCCCAGGCCGAGGAAACGCGCGACCGGCTGGCCGCCGCACACGGAATCGATTCCGCGCATATAGAGATCGTGGCCGTGACCGCCAGCGGCGATCGCATTCAGGACCGCGCATTGGCGGAAATCGGTGGAAAGGCGCTGTGGACGAAGGAACTCGACGCCTGGCTGGCGGCGGGTGAAATCGATTTCGCCGTCCATTCGGCGAAGGATGTCGAGACGATTCGCCCCGAAGCCTTTGCCATCGGCGCGATTCTCCCGCGCGAGGACGTGCGCGACGTGCTGATCGGGGCCGAGAGCATCCGCGCCCTGCCGCAGGGCGCCGTGGTCGGCACCAGCGCCCCGCGCCGCGCCGCGCAGCTTCTCCACGCCCGTCCGGACTGCAAGGTCGTGACCTTCCGGGGCAATGTCGCCACCCGCCTCGCCAAGCTGGCCGCCGGGGAAGCCGATGCGACCTTCCTCGCCGCCGCCGGACTCAAACGCCTCGGCGAGACCGGAACCGGCCATCCGCTGGATGCACAGGACTGGCTTCCCGCCCCTGCGCAGGCCGCGATCATGGTCGAATGCCGCGCCGATGACGAACGCACGCTCTCCTTCCTGAAGGCTGTCGATCACGCGGAGAGCCGCGCCTCGGTCCTCGCCGAACGCGCGCTGCTGGCGGGGCTGGGCGGCAATTGCCACAGCCCGATCGCCGTCCTCACATCCCACGAGGGCGAAGCGCTGACCATACGCGCGGCGCTCTACAGCCCGGACGGCGCGGAAAAGGTCGAGGGCGAGGCCCGCTTCGCCGCGAACGATCCCGCAGGCCCGGCCCGCCTCGCCGTAGACCTGCTTGCCCGCGCGGTTCCGGCCATCGCGGTGCACTTCACCGGCGCCGCCTGAGGCCCTTCATGCCGCCGGTCATCGTCATCCGCCCCGAACCGGGAACTTCGGCAACGGTGGCTTCAGCGGAAAAGCTCGGGCTACAGGCTTACGGCTTTCCGCTGTTCGCAGTGGCGCCGCTGCCATGGGAGCCGGTCCCGCGCGAGGAGGTGGACGCAGTGCTGCTGGGCAGCGCCAATGCCCTGCGCCATGGCGGCGCGGAACTCGCCCGCTATCGCGGCCTTCCGGCCTATGTCGTCGGCACCAAGACCGCCGAGGCCGCGCACGAGGCGGGGCTGGAGGTCCTGAGGATCGCCCACGGAGGCCTGCAAGCGGTCATGGCGTACCTCGCGCCTGAACACCGACGCCTGCTGCGCCTTGCCGGGCGTGAACGGATCGAACTTGCGCTGCCCCGCGGCCACGAGATGACGACCCGCGAGATCTACGCCAGCACTTCGCTTGCCATGCCCGCCGAATTGACTGCGCTGCTGAAGGAACCGGCGGTCGTGCTGCTCCATTCCGGCGAGGCTGCCGCCCATTTCGCCGCCGAATGCACGCGGCTCTCGGTCGACCGGCGCCGGATCGCCCTCGCCTGCATCGGCCCGCGCGTGGCGCAGAAGGCCGGAAGCCATTGGATTTCCACGCGCAGCGCCCAGACGCCGGACGATACCGCGCTGCTGGCCTTGGCCGCCGAGATGTGCAAAGACTTCCCCTCGGGATCGTAAACTGACAGAACCAGACTTGATGCAGGACTTCACCTCGCCGCAAAATCCTTCGGCCTCCATTTCGGCTACCGGCTCTCGTTCACGCGGGGGGGTGTTCTTCGTCGCCTTCATCGCCTTCCTGCTCGGCGGCGCTCTCGTCGTCTGGGCGGCGCAGGACGGGCTGCTCGCCAAGCTCCTGCCCCAGCGCGCGGACGAACAGGCCTCCAGTGCGGAGCAACCGGAAGCCGAACAGGCTCCCACACCCCAGCCGGTACTTCCCGCCGCCACTGCCCCCGCCTCTCCGGAGCAGCTTTCCTCGCTCAGTTCGGTCGAGGGACGGCTCGCGCTGCTGGAGGACCGTCTCTCGCGGATCGATTTCCAGACCGACGCGGCTTCGGGCAATGCCGCCCGCGCCGAAGGCCTGCTGATCGCCTTCGCCGCGCGCCGCATGGTCGATCGCGGCGAGCCGCTCAGCTACGTCGCCGACCAGCTGCGCCTGCGCTTCACCAATGCCCAGCCGCGCGCGGTGCAAACGGTGATCGAATTCTCGAAGAATCCTGTCACCATCGACGAACTTTCCGCCCGCCTCGAAGCGCTCTCCCCCGAACTCAGCGAGAACCAGAGCAACGAGAGCCTGTGGCAGAAAGCCCGCCGCGAACTCTCCAACCTCTTCGTGGTACGCCGCGAATCCTCGACGCTGCTGACCCCGATCGCGCGCATCGACCGCGCCCGCCTGATGCTGACCGCGCGCCGTATCGGCAATGCCATCAGCGAAGTCGAACGCCTGCCCAACGCGCAGGCCGCGCAGACCTGGATCGCCGACGCCCGCCGTTTTCAGGACGTGCAGGATTCGCTCAACCTGCTCGAAACCACCGCCATGCTGGAACCGCGCAAGCTGACGGATGCCGAAGGGCATGTCGTCGATCAGCCGAGCCCGCTGGCGACGCCCGGCGTGCTGCCGACCGACCTGCCCTCGGCAGATGCTTCGGAGGCGGTTCCTTCCGAGTAAGGTTAAGGGTGAATGCGAGGGTTAACACCCTCGCGCTCCCGGAACTGTCGGGCGGCGTGCCCTGCGCGCCCACGCTGTGCGCATACACCATCGTCATCCTGAACTTGTTTCAGGATCCATTTCGCCGCTCAGGCCACCGCTGATGGTCATAAATCGATCCTGAAACAAGTTCAGGATGACGTGGATTTTCAGCTCCACCCTCTGCGTCACAACGCCCCCGTCATTGCGAGCGTAGCGAAGCAATCCAGAGCGGCATGAGACCGACTCTGGATTGCTTCGCTACGCTCGCAATGACGAAAGGGAGAGGTCGTCCAGCAGGCGCGCGCGCCCTTACCCCTGCAAAAGCTCGGGCAGCTTCCCCGACATCCCGCGCGCCTCGTCCATGAAGAAGCGCTTGAGGCTGGGCAGGCGCTGCACCGCGCCCATGCCGAGACGGCGCGCCGCGCTGGGCAGGCGGCCGGGAATGCCGAACAGGCGGGTCAGCCCGTCCGTCACCGACATGACCATGAACGTATCGAGGCTGCGCCACTTCTCGTAGCGCGCCAGAAGCTGTGCATCGCCCGGTTCGAGGCCGAGCCGCATGCCTTCGGTCAGCACGTCCACAAGCGCCCCCACATCGCGCAGGCCCAGGTTGAGGCCTTGCCCGGCGATCGGGTGCATGCCGTGGGCCGCATCGCCGATCACCGCGAGGCGTTCGTCGATCACATGCCCGGCATGGTGGAAGCGCAGCGGATAGCTCATGCGCGGCGCGGAAAGCGTGATCTTGCCGAGTACGCCGTGCATCCGGCTCTCGACCTCATGCAGGAACATCGTATCAGGCATGGCGATGATGCCCGCGGCATCCTTTTCCGCCACCGTCCAGACAAGCGCGCTGCGGTGACGGCCCTGAGCATCGTCGAGCAGCGGCAGCAGTGCGAAAGGCCCCGCCGGATAGAAGATTTCCCAGGCGGTGTTGTCGTGCGGTTTCTCGTGGAACAACCCGGTCACCATGGCGCGGTGCTTGTAGTCCCACTTGGCGAGGGCGAAGCGGGCCTCGTCACGGGTGGGCGACTGGCGGCCCTCGGCTGCGACCAGCAGGCTCGCCTTGAGCACGCGCCCGTCGGAAAGCTCCACCTCGACACCGTGCGGGCCGCGATCCCGGCGGACGGCTTCGGTGCGGACATGCCAGGCGATGTTCTGCTCTTCCCGCGCGGCGGCGAAGAGGGCGAGGCGCAAGTCGCGGTTGGCGAACATGCGGCCCAGCGAGCCTTCCTCCGGCTTGGGCGTGAAGTCGATCCGGCCCGGCTTCATCGAATCGGTGACGGCGATCGAATCGATCGGGCAGCCCAGATCCTTCAGCGCGGGCGCGAGGCCGATATTGGTGAAGAGGTTCCAGCTCGCCGTCGAGATGGCCGAGGCGCGGCCGTCCGCGCCCTCGGCCGTGAGATCGGCCGGATCGGCGCGATCGATGACATGGCTGGTAATACCCGCCCGGGCAGCGGCAAGCGCCAGCGTCATGCCGACGAGGCCGCCGCCCAGGATGATCAGGTCGCGGTATTCCGCCTTTTGGTCTTGCTTCGCTACAGAGTCGTTCATCGACCGCAGCTATCGGCCTCTCCGGCGTCGATGTCGAGACACCTTCCGTCCCAGGTGCCGACAGGCGCGGTCAGGCCCACCGTCGCGGCGAGGGTCGGGGCGATATCCACCGTCTCCACCGGGGTCGGCTGCTCGAAGCCGACCATGCCCTTGCGCCAGAACAGCATCGGCACGCGGCGGTCGTAGTCCCAGGGGCTGCCGTGCGAGGCGACCTTGAACGGCTTGGCCTCGCCGGGCACCACACCGCGCACGGTCAGCATCTGCACTTCGCCCGAACGGCCCGGCACGAAGGAAGCGCGGACCTTCTGTTCCATGGTCCAGTCCTGCGGGTTACCCTTGGGCGCGGGCCACTGCATGATCTGGTCCTGCGTATAGACGGCGGCGATCTGCGGGTTGGCCTTCAGGCGCGCGACGAGTGCGGCCATGACCTTCTGCTTCTGCTCGGCGGTCAGTTCGGACGAGAACCAGACACTGCCCGATTCGCCCGCGCCGTAGAACAGCGGGCCGTCCTTCACGGTCACGCCGGTCTCCTGCGAAACGGCAGCGGCAAGCGCCTTGGCCTCCAGCACAGGATCGATGCGGGTGGCATCGGGGTTGCCGCGCAGCTTCTGGCGCTCGGGTGCATCGAAGCCGCCGTGGTCGGCGCTGAGCACGACTTCATAGTCGATCCCGCGCGCGTCGAAGCCGTCCAGCAGGGTGCCGATCGCCTCGTCCAGCACGTTCATCTGGATGCACATCTCCACGCCCTCATTGCCGAAGGCATGGCCGACCTTGTCGGTGGCGGAGAAGCTGACCGACAGGATATCGGGCACTGCATCCTTGCCCATGCCCAGTTCGTCCACCATGCGCACGGCCATCTCGGCGGTGGCCGTGTCGATGCGCGGGCCGTTCGAATAGGACTTGAAGTCACCGGCGGCCAGCGGGAAGCGATAGGTGCCGATCGTGAAGTCCTTGATCGGCGTCGCCCGGTCCACGTTGCCACACCAGCCCGGCACCGGCAGGGCGCCGTCACCGGCGGCGACGCGCTTCGCCATCACCGCGTTCTCGGCCTCCACCGCCTTGCTGATCCTGCGGTTCTCGAAAGTCGTGAAGCCCTTGGCACCGATCCAGTAGACGGCATCGGTATCGTGCCCGCTCATCATCACGGCGGCGCGGTCCTTGGCGGAAACGGCGGCGTTGATGGTCTTGGGGTTCTTCTTCTTCATCAGGTCGCCCAGCGTCGGCGCCTTGAGGTGCGCGGGGCTGACCACCGGATTGTCCGGCGTGGACTTCGGGTTGGTCTCGTCCTCGACGCAGTAGACTTCCTTTTCGGCACGGGCGATGCCGGGCTGATACCACGAGTTCGCAGTGATGCCGGTGCGCGAGGGGTGCACGCCGGTCAGCAGCGTCGAGTGGCCTGGGCAAGTCTCGGTCGCGGCGTGCGACTGGAAGCCCGAAGCGAAGACCGCGCCTTGCAGCAGGCGCGGGAAGCCCTTGGTGAAGTGCTGGCGATACTGGGCGAAGAGGTCTGCGGAGAACTGGTCCACCGAGATGGCGACGATCAGCTTGGGTTCGCCCTGAGGTGCGGTTGCAGGCGCCGCTGCGGTAGGGGCTTCCTGCGCCATGGCAGGGGCCGCAGCAGCGAGTGCGGCGACAAGAGCCAGCGGAGCAAGCGACAGGGAGCGAAGGCGCATCGGGGGTCTTCCTTGAAATCTGGGTACAATCGGCGCAGATGCAGCGATGTCTGGAATGCGCCTGTGACGCAAGCGCCACCCAACGCACGGGAGTCTCATGGAAAAGCGCCGCTACCGCCTGTTTATGGCACTCATGTGTCAATTGCTGGCGCTCCTGCTGATGCCCCTCGCGGCGCAGGCCGCGCCCGCGCATATCGCTGCCGAACTGGTGGCCGGTCCCGCGACGACGCCGGGCGGCGAGACGACCATCGCCATCCACATGACGCCCGAGAAGGGCTGGCACGGCTATTGGTCCAATCCGGGCGACGCGGGCCTGGGCATGCAGCTTGACTGGACGCTGCCGGACGGCGCCAAGGCCGGAAGCCCACGCTACCCGGTGCCGCAGACGCTGGTCGTCTCCGGGCTCATGAACCATGTCTACGAAAGCGACTACGCCGTCCTGGTGCCGTTCACGGCTCCGGCGAATGCAGTGCAGGGCAGCCGGATCCCGGTCCATCTCCGCGCCCAGTGGCTGGCCTGCACCGAGCAGATCTGCGTGCCGGAACAGGCCGACCTCGCCGTAGAAGTGCCGATCGCCGCGACGGCCTCGCCCGATCGCGACCCGCGCTTCGCGGAATGGCAGCGCCGCCTGCCCGCCCCGCTCGACGCGGCAGGCACCTTCAGCCTCGACGGCAACGCCGTGCGTCTGGCCATTCCCCTACCCGCCTCGACGCCGCTCGAAGCACCCCATGTCTTCGTGGGCGAGGACAAGCTGATCGACTACGCCGGTGCCCAGCAATTCGCCTGGCAAGGCGACAGACTGATCGTCACCCTGCCCCGCGTCAAACTGGACCCGCGCGGATCGGACACCCTGACCGGCGTGCTGCGCCTGAACGGCGCCGGTGACGGCATCGCCTTCACGGCCCGCCCCGGCACGGTTCCGGCGGGAGGAACGCCGATAGCGAGCGACGCTGCCGCGCCCGAATTACCGGCATTGCCTCTGCTGCTGCTGGCCGCACTGGCGGGCGGATTGCTGCTGAACGTGATGCCCTGCGTCTTCCCGATCCTGAGCCTCAAGGCGCTGAGCCTCGCCCGCGCGGGCGAGAGCGAGGCCCATGCCCGGATCGAGGGACTGGCCTATGCGGCAGGTGTCATTCTGGCCTGCCTCGGCCTCGGTGCCCTGCTGCTTGTCCTGCGCGCAGGCGGCGAGCAGGTCGGCTGGGCCTTCCAGTTGCAGGAGCCGCTAGTTGTCGTCTCCCTGCTGTTCCTGGCGGCGGCAATCACCGCCAACCTGCTGGGCCTGTTCGAATTCACCGTGCCGGGCTTCGCATCGAGCGGTTCGCCTTCCAGCTTCACCCGGGGCGCTTTCGCCACCGGATTGCTGGCCGCCTTCGTGGCGACGCCCTGCACCGGCCCGTTCATGGCGAGCGCCATGGGCGCGGCGCTGCTGCTGCCGGTGCTCCCCGCCATGAGCCTGTTCGCGGCGCTCGGCATCGGCATCGCCCTGCCCTTCCTGGCGGTCGCCTTCATTCCGGCACTGCGCAAGCGCCTGCCCAAGCCGGGTCGCTGGATGGTCACCTTCCGGCACTGGATGGCCCTGCCCATGGGTCTCACCGTTCTCGCCCTCGCATGGCTGACGTGGAAGGTCGGCGGGACCGGCTTCGCGCTGGCGGCTCTGGTCGGGCTGCTGCTCGTTTTTGCGGCGCTCTTCGCGGCTGGCCGGGCGCAGCGCCGGGGCCGATCCGCCAGACCTGCCGCCCTGATCGCCGCCGCGGTCGCGCTGCTGGCGCTCCCCCTGCTGCCGGAACCGGCGCCTCCCGCCGCCAGCACCGATTCCCTGCTGGCCGCCAAGCCCTTCAGCGAGAAGGCGCTCGCCGAGGCCCGCGCCTCGGGCAAGCCGGTCTTCGTATGGATGACCGCCGACTGGTGCCTGACCTGCAAGGTCAACGAGCAAGTTGCCATCGAGCGTGAAGACACCCGCGCCGCTTTCGAGAAGGCAGGCGTCGTGGTGCTTCGCGGCGACTGGACACGGCGCGATCCCGAGATCACCCGTTACCTCACCGCCCAAGGGGCAGCCGGGGTGCCGCTCTACGTGTGGTATGCAGGCGGATCAGGAAAGCCCGAGCAATTGCCGCAAGTTCTCACGCCCGAACTGCTGGCAGGTAAGGCCGGAGGCTGAGGGGACCCTCTTCCGCCCACTATTTCGTCATTGCGGGGGTGGCCGAAGCCACCCCCGCAATGCTCAACGCGCAAAAGCCTTGAGTTCGGCCAGCCGGATCGCCTTCTTGCCGGCAGGCGTCATGACCACGCGAACGCGCTCGGCCTGAACCGGCGTCCAGCTCAGGCGGGTGACGCCATTGGCGAGCGGCGCGGCGGCGGGCCTTGCCACCACCTGCCAGCCGCCATCGCGCCATGCCTCGATACGAACCTTGCGCGGAGCGGCGAACTTGCCGCCATCGGCGAAGAACGCGAGTTCTGTCGCACCAAGCGTGACGGTCTTGCCGAAGTCCACGGCGTACCACTGCTCAGCGCCGCTGGATGCCGAGTCCCAGCCGTTGGGCAGTTCGGGATAGAACCACGCGCGGCCGTCGATGCCGTCGTGGAGGTTTTCCGCCTCTGTGCCTGACGAGGCGCTGGCCTTGGGGAAATTGCCGCGCACGAGTTGCACGGCAAGGTTGGTCTCCCGCGCAACCGGCGCATTGGCCTTGCGGGCCAGCGGCAATTCGATGCGGCCGAGGTCGTCGCGGTGCGCGACTTCGCTGCCGTCCACGGCGATCGTCAGCCCCTTGCGGCCATAGCGCTTGCCGTCCGCGTCCCAGGTCACGGAGACCTCGTGGCCATGGTAGGGCACGCGCTCGATGTGGAACCAGCCCAGCGCCTGCGGGTCGCCCGCCGCCGGGAGCAGCGGATTCACTTCCAGCACGTCGTCCGCGCGCGGGCGGATGCCGACGAGTCCGGTCAGGATCAGGTCGAGATAGCCCGAGTGGAAGTAGTGATGGCTGCGGTCCAGTCCGACGATCGGCTTGCCGGTCTCGGGATGATAGTCCTCTTCCAGGTCGAGGCGGGCATTCTTGCCCTCACCCTGATAATGCATCGTCGTATACTGACGCAGCAGGCGCATGTAGTCGCTGCGCGTCACAGGCCCCTTGCGATCGTAGTGGTCGAGCAGGTTGGCCATGCCGGTCAGCACCTGCGTGGTCTGGTAAGGCCAGATCGGGCCGTTCCACTGGCACTCGGGCGCCGTGCCGAGATAGCGGTATTGCCGCATGTAGTATTCGTAGCCCTGTTCGACCGTCCGCATGCCTGCCTTGCCCGCGAGCGAGTTCGGATCGAGCAGATGGGACCAGGCGCCGGAATACTTCGCATCGTCCGGGACGAGATCGAACATCCACGGCAGATAGCCGACGAGTTCGCGGTTACGGATCTGGTCCCAGTATTTCACATGCTCGTTATTGACCTGATAGCGATCGACGAAGTGGCCGAGCTTCGGGCTCCACAGGTCTTCCAGCACGCGCGTACGCAGCGCTTCGGCGCGGTCCGCGTATTCTTTGGCCATGGCGGTGTCGCCGGCCATCTGCGCCATGCGCGAAAGCGCGCGGGCATTGGCGAACATGTAGCTGTTGACCGAGGGCCGGAAGGAATCGCCGCCCCGGAACCCGTCCTTGCCGCCGGAGGCGTCGATCGAAGACACCGTGTACTCGGTGGCATCGAGCAGCGGTTCGACGAAGTAGAGACCCTTGGTGAAGTCGAACTTCTCGTCCCACAGGCGGTAGATGTGCCGCATTGTCTTGAGATGCGCGAGCACCGCCTCGCGGTCGCCGTCGACGAGATAGCGGCCCCAGACAGAGTCCGCCATGTGATCGGTGAAGTGACGGTCGTTGCCGCCTTCGTACATGAAATTGATGTAGTCGTCGGTGAAGCGGCGATCGTTCAGCCAGCGTCCCTCGGCGATATGGAAGCCGCTGGCGTCGTTGAGGCTGGCGAAAGGCTCGCGCTGCCAGTCCACGTCGTCGGCGAATTCGGTGGTGACGTAGCCCTGCGCGCCGAGATCGCGCTGGTGCGCGCGGAACAGGCCCCAGCGGTAATAGTAGACCGCATCGATCTTCGGATCGGCGCTCTCGAAGAAGGGGATGCGCTGTTCGTACCAGGCGGCATCGTTGCCGAAGCGGGCCTTGGCGATGGCAGCGGCGTCGAGCCTCGGGGATGCCGGAGCGACAGAGGTCCTGGAAGACGGGGCCTTCTGGGAAGATGCGGCAAGCGGCAGGCTGGCCCCGCTCGCAAGAAGTGCCGCGGTGGCGAGGATCGTCCGGATGTTTCCGCGCATCGTTACCCCTTCTATGGTCTGGCGAGCGTCAGCAGATGTAGAAATAAAGAGGCGGCCGTCCTCCGGGCCTTTGTTGGGAGAGGAACCCGGAGAAACGGCCGCCCGTGACAGGCCGCGACACGGAATGGCGTGTGTCGCGGCCTGTCTTGTCAGGTGTCAGTCGAACTTGAAGCGAACGCCGACTGCGAAAGTACGGTCGATCAGCAGCGTGCTCGAGTTGAACTGGGTCGGGTTACCGACATCGCCGAACTTGTAGTAGTTCTGCTGCTTCGCCTTGGTGAGGTTCACCGCATCGAAGGTCACGCCGATATCGTCGTTCACGTTCCAGGTCAGCTGGAGGTCGAGGCTCTTTTCAGGAGCGCGCCAGAAGCCGATCGGGTTCGCGAAGGAGCGACCCTCGTTGCTCTGGAGGAAGCCCTTGCGCCAGATGTACGACAGACGGGCGCCGATCGGGCCGTTGTCGTAAGCCAGCGTGGCGTTGTACGAGAGCTTCGACACGCCGAAGAACGCCGACTTGGTGCTGCCGGTGATCTCGCCCTCGGTGTTCACGACCGGAATGGTCTGCGAGGAGTCGAGGATCGTGGCGCTGCCGGTGAAGCCAAGGCCGTTGAGCGGACCGGGCAGGTACGTCGGGAAGTAGGTCAGACCCAGTTCGATGCCCTTGAGAACGCCGTTCGAGGCATTGACGGGACGCGTGATGTTGAACGTCTCGGTGTACTGCTCGTTGCGCGGCAGGTAGTTGTTCGGGATGATTTCGCGGGCGACGAGCGGAACCACCAGGCCGTTGATCTCGCGGCGGAAGGCCGTCGCATAGATCGCGCTGTTGCGCTCGAAATACCATTCCAGCGCGAGGTCGAAGTTCTTCGAGTGCGTAGCGCCGAGATTGGCATTGCCCGCGCTGCCGGTGCCGAAGCCGATCCGCGAGAGATCGCCCGTCAGCGTGACGTTCGGGTTGAGATCGCCGAAGGCCGGACGACGCAGCGTCTCGCCGTAGTTGAAGCGGACGCGCAGCTTGTCGGTGATGCCGTAGCGCAGGGTGAACGAAGGCAGGAACTTCGACGAACCGGTCGAAACCGAGGTACGGGCGAAGTTGGCACCGCGATCGAAGTAGTCGTAGTCGGTATCGATCGCCACGAAGCGAACACCGCCCTGAACCTGGAGCGGACGACCGAACAGCTCGATCTCGCCATCCGCCATGATGTACGCGGCGGTGTTGATCTCGTTGATGCCGAAGACGTGGCCGAAGCTCAGCTGGTTCGACAGCAGAAGGTTCGCGGCTGGATCGGCAACCTGGTAGAGCTTGCGGATCGCATCCTTGTCCATGGTACGCGGATCGGCGAGGACCCAGCTGGTCGGGATATCGGCCTTGCCGTCGAAGAAGCCGCTGTTCGTGAACGGCGTGCCCTCGCCAAGCTGGTCGAGGGTAATGCCCAGACCACGAGCGCCCTGGTCACGAACGTAGCTGTCGGCCTTGCGGTTGTCGTAGCGGAAGCCCGCCTTGATGCGACGCAGGAAGCCGCTGTCCCACTCGTACTCGCCGTCGAGCATCGCGGTGAACGCGTTACCGGTGTTCTTCGTACCGCTGTCGAACAGGTTGCCGACGGTCCACTGCGACGCGTCGGTCAGGAACGCCTCGTTGGCAAAGTGGTACGAAGGCAGGCCGCCGCCAGCATTGAAGTCCACCGAAATGTCCTGCGGAGCGCGATCGGTGCGCATGGCGAAGAACGAGGTCTCGTTCTTGCTGTCCTGATAGGTGACATCGGCGGTGATCTTGCCGCGATCGGCTACATCCCACTTCGCATTGAAGGCGTAGACGTAGCTGTCGGTCTTGTTGGTCGAATAGTCGCCGCTGTTGAAGCCCGAGACCGCGCCGACCTGACGCGACTTGACGATATTGGTGCCGTCGTACAGCTCGAAGCTGTTCGCAGCGTCGGCCGGGAGATTGCCCCACCAGTCCACGAAGCTGAAGTTCAGGCTGTTGAAGGTCTTGCCGCGGAAGCCGCTGTAGAACACTTCGGCGGTGTAGACCGAGCGATCGTTGGGCGCCCACTGAAGCGCAGCATTGACCGAAGGACGCGTGCGCTTGCCGTAGAAGTCCGAGGCAATCACGGCATCGCGCGAAAGGTAATAGGGAACTTCGACGCCGTTGATGTTGAGCGTCGAACCCGCTGCGGTCGGCAGACCGGCATCGAGGCCGGGCGTCCACAGGTTGCCCTGCGGGTTCGAAGCGGTCACCGCGCGGCAGTCGGTGGTGAACAGGCGTTCCAGGGCACCGAAGGCCGGGCCGCCCGGGCACGCACCGGGTAAAGTGCTGGTCGTCACGGAAGGACGCGCACCGTCGACCGTCAGGAACGGCACCATGGCGCCGGACTGAAGGTTCTGGTTGCGGTATTCGGCGCGGGTATAGCTGGCATTCACGAGGAAGCCGATCTCGCCGATGCCGGTATCCCACTTGTCCGCCACGAGCAG
The DNA here is from genome assembly GCF_036820275.1 of Novosphingobium sp. Classification (GTDB taxonomy): domain Bacteria; phylum Pseudomonadota; class Alphaproteobacteria; order Sphingomonadales; family Sphingomonadaceae; genus Novosphingobium. Next base: position 141,733 of record NZ_DAISLT010000003.1, on the reverse strand, counting down.
GGCGACGTTCGGGTTCGCCTTGTCGCGCAGTTCCGAATAGACGCCGCGCGCCAGGCCGGAGATGGTGAACCCATCGAAGTCGAGCGGACGACGGGTCTGCACGTCGATCTGACCGGCAAGGCCGGTTTCGAGCTGGTCGGCCGAGCGGGTCTTGTAGACATCGACCTTCTTGACCAGGTTCGCCGAGATATCCTGAAGCGCGAACGAAGTGCCCGCAGCGGTGAAGATGTTGCGGCCGTTCAGCGTGGTGAGCGGATCGGTCAGGCCGCGAATGGTAATCGTGGCCGCTTCACCGCCGGCACGGTCGGTCACCTGGATGCCGGTGACGCGCTGGAGCGCTTCGACCACGTTGTTGTCGGGCAGCTTGCCGACGTCTTCAGCCACGATCGAATCAACGATCTGGATGTTGTCCTTGCGGCTGTTGATGGCACCGACGATCGATGCGCGCACGCCGGTGACGATGATGTCCTCGGCCGTGGTTTCCGTGTCGTCAGCCGACTGCGGAGCTGCTTCCTGCGCCTGCGCAACGGAGGCGAGGCTGAGAGCAAAAATGGATGCTGTGCAGAAAGCGAATGGCTTGAGCGCCATGGATCAACCCTCCCATTGGGGCTGGCCCATACCATGCCCCTTCAATTACTCGGACTAATTATTAGTCTGACTAATGCGTTGCAAGTGGAAAAGCGGGAGGGCTGTCAAAAAGCTGAAATAGGTGTGGCAGAATGGACGCAGAACCGGCCGAAAAGCTTGCTTTCCGGCCGGCCTGTAAGGATTCTTGTCGGACTTGTTGCCGATCAGTCGACCAGCCAGCTCGTCGCCGGATCAGTCTTGTCGGCCAGCTTGATGGTATCGCCGGAGAAGGCCAGCGCCTTCGTCGAGTCGGCCTTGGAGACGAAGCGGACGGTGTCCTTGACCTCGCCCGCCTCGCGCAGGAACAGATCAGCGCCGCCGAGTGCGGCGAGAGCGACCGCTCCGTCCTGACCGACCTTGAAGCCATGGTCACGCTGGAGAATCGGCGAAAGCTGCACTGCGCCGTCGGCCCCGGCGATCTGGCGGAACTGGGTCTGCGGCAGCGGCGTGCCCTTGGCCAGCACCAGCTTCGTACCGTCATGGCCAAGCATCACGTCCTTGCGCACAGCCGGGCTGAAACGCTCGGGCAGCGCGCCGTTGCCGACCGGAACGCCGAAATCGGGGCGGCCCTGCGCATCGTAATAGAGGCGCTGCACGCGGGCATGGCGGTCCGGGTTGAGCAGCGGGTCGCCTTCGATCTTCTCGTAGTCGCGGCCGTGGTAAACCAGCAGGTCGCGGCCCTTCTCGTCCACCGTGAAGCTGTTGTGTCCCGGACCGTAGACCGAGGTTGCGACGTTGGTGGTGAAGACCGGCTTCTGCGACTTGGTCCAGGCGCGCGGGTCCATGAGGTCGGCGTCGTCGGCGGCGCTGAGCAGGCCCATGCAATAGACCGCGCCGGTGCCGCTGGCCGAATAGGTCATCAGCACCTGCCCGTTGCGGACGATCACGGAAGGACCTTCGGCAACCTTGTACTGCTGGATTTCCCAGTCAAGCGTCGGAATGGTCAGGCGGATCGCCTTGGCCGCGGGAGTCAGCGCGTCCTTCATCGGCGCGAGATAGAGGTTCGAATTGGTCTCGATCCCCGGCTCGCGCTGCGCCCAGGCCATGTAGCGCACGCCCTTGTGGTGGAACGAGGTCGAATCGAGGTTGAAGCTGTCCCACGGCGTCTTCAGTTCGCCCAGCACGGACCACTTGCCCGCCATCGGGTCCTGCCCGTCGCAGACCACGGCATAGGTACGGATGCGGAAGACGTCGGCACCGCCGCCGCTCGGGCCTGCGGCGAAGTAGACGATCCAGCGGCCATCGACATAGTGCAGCTCGGGCGCCCAGAGGTAGCCGGACATCGGGCCGCTCTTCTCATGGCGCCAGAGCACCCGCTCCTCGGCATCGGCGAGACCGGCGATGGTCTTTGAGCGGCGCAGGACGAGGCGATCGTACTCGGGCACCGAGCCGGTCATGTAGTACCAGCCGTCTTCGGCCCTCACGACGTAGGGGTCGGCGCGCTGCTGCACCAGCGGATTGATCGGGGTGGGCGCTGCGGCGGCGCTGTCCTTTCCGGATTCCGAAACGGCGTCTCCTGCCTTGGAGCAGGCGATGGGAAGCAGGGCGGCGCTGGCGGCGAAGGCGCGGCGCGAAAGGGAAAAGTTCATGTCATCCTCTCCGAGATTCTTGATTCGTGGCGCCGGAGTTCTGTCCGGCGGTAGGAAAAAAGGGCACCTCGGTCGGGGGACCGAGGTGCCGTCAGGTGGGTTCAGTATTCGGCAATAGGCCAGCCGTCCGCATCCCAGCGGATCGGCGCGATGCGCAGCGTGGGCGCGCCGTTGGCCTGCTTGTCGTAAGCGTGGTAGACGACGTAGGTGGTGCCGTCCTTGTCGGTGAAGGCGCCGGCATGGCCAGGGCCGCGGAAGCGCTGCTGTTCCTCGAGATCGGCGCGCAGGAAGATCGTGCCGCGCCCTTCCATCATCGAGCTGCCGTCCTTGCCGAGGTAAGGCCCGGTGATCTTCTTCGAGCGCCCGACCACGGTGTAATAGGTGCTGTTCACACCCTTGCAGCAATAGTCGTAGCTGGCGAGCAGGTAGTAGTAACCGCCGTGCGGGATGATGAACGGCGCCTCGACCGGTGCCGGACCGCCTGCGGGAGCGAGGCGGCGCGCGATCGAATAGGGCTCGGTGCCGGGGGCGACCTTGCCGGTCTTGGCATCTAGCGGAAACAGCTTCAGGCCGGTCCAGAAACTGCCGAGCGAAAGCCACTGGCGGCCCTGCGCATCCTCGACGAAGTTGGGATCGATGGCGTTGAAGTCGTCGTCATGCGTCGACATGACGACGAGGCCCTGGTCCTTCCAGCCGTAGCCCTTGGCCTTGGGATCGAGCGTCTTGCTCGTGGCCAGACCGATGGCGGAGCGGTTGGAACCGAACGTCGAGATCGAGTAGTAAAGCCGGTATTCGCCGTTCACATAGGAGATGTCGGGCGCCCAGATGCCTTCGGTGCCGGGGACCGCCTGCTTGGCCCAGGCCGGAATCTCGGCGAAGACCGAGCCGGCATCCTTCCAGGTCTTCAGGTCCTTCGAGGTCTTGATGCCGATATAGCGGCCCACGGTGCTGAAGACGTAGTAGGTATCGCCTTCCCGGATGATCACCGGGTCATGCACGGTGAGGTCGCCGGTCAGCTGGGAATTGAGCGTGCCCGCCCCCTTTTCACCCACCTGCACTTGCGCATCCGCCGTTCCGGCGACGGCCAGAACGGCAAGGCTGGCAGCGGCGAGGAATTTCCTGAACACGTTAACTCTCCAAAATTCGTTTTTATGCTGCGCAGGCATTCCACGCGGCGACGATCTCGGCCGCCTTGGCGCCGACCGTCGCGGCATCGAAGCCGGGCTTGTAGAGGCTGCCGCCCACGCCGATGCCGAAGACGCCCGCTGCGCGGTATTCCGCGACATTGGCGGCGCCGACGCCGCCCACGGCCCAGACGCGGCTGTGCTTGGGCAGGACTTCGCGGATCGCCTTGATGTAGCTGCTGCCCAGCACCGAGCCGGGGAACAGCTTGAGGTCGCTGGCGCCCGCCGCGACGGCGGCGAAAGCCTCGGTCGGCGTCAGGAAGCCGGGAAGCACATCCATGCCGAGTTCGATCGAGCGCTTGATGACGGCCGGATCGACATTGGGCGAAACCATGAAAGTGCCGCCGACGCCCGCGAGCGTCTCGGCCAGATCGGTGCCGATCACGGTGCCGCCGCCGATGGCCGCACGGTCGCCCAACGCTTCCGCCATGGCGCCGATCGAACCGGCCGGATCGGGCGAGTTGAACGGAACCTCGATGATGCACACGCCGGCCTCGACCAGCGCCTCGCCGATCTCGACCGCCTCATGGGTCTGGATGCCGCGCAGGATCGCCACAACGGGTGCATGGCCTGCGGCCAGAACGTCTTCGATCTTCATGCCTTCTGTCCTTTCGCGATGGCGAGTCCGGCGAGGACCGCCGCATCGCCGTCGATCTTGCGCGAGGTGCAGCCACGGGCTGCCAGCGCACGAACATAGAGCGCGGAAAGCGCCGGGTCGCCGATCAACACCACCGAAATTCCGTTCGGCACTTGCGCGGCCACTTCGCCCCCGATCAGCAGGCCCGAGATATAGCCGCGCGACCAGTCTTTCGAGCGCCCATCGAGCATGCGCGCGGCGCGGGCTTCGAACAGGGCGCCGGTCAGCGAATCCTCGCAGCGGTCAAGACCGCGCGCGAAACCTTCGTCGAACGTGCCCTCACCCGGCGTATCCGGCCCGGTCAGCGTCGACTGGCCTGCCAGCAGCGCAAACAGTTCGCCGGTCGGGTGGGTGCGGAAACCGACGATGGTGCCGTTCACCACCGAGACCCACTTGCAGTGAGTACCCGGCAGCGCGATCAGGTGCTCGCCCGAACCGAGTTCGGGATGAAGCGCGAGGGCGCCGAAGACTTGCGCCTCCTCGCCCCGCATCACTTCGGGCACACCTTCGGAATCCTTGCAGCTCAGCCCCGGCAGAACCGAGACCGGGATGCCGGACACTTCGAGCCGCGCACGCGAGGACAGCCACTTGGCAGCGTCCGCCGGGCAGGCTGCATAGCCTGCCGCGACGAGCGCTCCGGGCGCCCCCGCCATGCCGCAAAGCACGACTTCGGAAAGCGGCCCTTCGGCCTTCCAGGTCTCCAGCCTCTCGGCCAGAGCCGCGTCGGCATTGCCTTCGAGCGCGCCCGGCCCGTTGAGCCGGGCGACCACGTCCTCGCCGTCGAGGCGGAACAACCGAAGCCGGGTCGTACCCCAATCACCGAGGACGTGGTTCACGCTCATTGCAGTTCGAGCACCACGACCGACTTGGCCGGCAGGGTGACGACGAGGTTGCCGCCCTGCACGGTCGCACCGGAGAAGGCCTCGGGCTTGACCGCGTTCGGGGTGTCGAACGTGTTGTGCGAATTGATCGCCGGTGCCGTCAGGATACGGCCGGTAACCGCCGAAGCGCTCACGCCTTCGAGCTTGATCGTCACCGTGTTCGACTGGTTCGGATCGAGGTTGGACAGGCCGACATGGATCTTGCCGTCCTTCGCCTTCACCGCCGAGCCGCTCACCGCCGGCATGTTGAACTCGTCCTTCGCATACCACGGCGACTTGATATCGATCGGCAGCACGGTGGCGTCCTGCCACGGCTTGTACATTTCGAAGACGTGGTAGGTGGGCGTGAGCACCATCTTGTTGCCGTCGGCGAAGATCATCGCCTGGAGCACGTTCACCATCTGCGCGATGGCGGTCATGCGCACGCGGTCGGCGTGCTTGGCGAAGATGTCCAGGTGGACGGAAGCGATCAACGCGTCGCGCAGGGTGTTCTGCTGGCGCAGGAAGCCCGGATGCGTGCCCGGATCCTGTGCATACCACGAACCCCATTCGTCCACGGCCAGGAAGACCCGCTTTTCGGGATCGTACTTGTCCATGATCGCCGAGTGCTTGGTGATCAGCTCATCCATCTTGCGCGCGCCGTTCAGCGCGTCGGCCCAGCCGTGCTCGTCGAAATCGACGGCAGGCGCGCGCGGCGGCCAGCCACCGGCGGGGTGGACGTAGTAGTGCAGCGAAACGCCGTCGAGCTGCGGAGCCGCGACGCGCATCATCGTCTCGGTCCAGTTATAGTCGTCGACATTGGCACCCGCGGCAACCTTCAGGATCTTGGTGCCCGCAGGCGCCTTGACGAAGGTGGCATAGCGGCGAGTCTCATCCGCGGCGAACTCGGGACGCATGTTGCCACCGCAGCCCCAAAGCTCGTTACCGACGCCGAAGTACTTGACCTTCCACGGCTCCTTGTGGCCGTTCTTGGCGCGCAGTTCGGCCAGCGAACCGGCAGGCGCGGTCATGTATTCGACCCATTCGGCCATTTCGCGCGGGGTGCCGTCACCGACGTTTCCGGCGATATAGGCTTCCGCGCCGACCTGGCGGATCAGCTCGAAGAATTCGTGGGTGCCGACGGTGTTCGGCTCGGTCACGCCGCCCCAGTGGGTGTTGACCTTGACCGGGCGCTTATTCTGCGGGCCGATGCCCTCGCGCCAGTTGTATTCGTCGGCAAAGCAGCCGCCGGGCCAGCGGATCACGGGAACCGAGAGGTCCTTGAGCGCACCGATGACGTCGTTGCGGAAGCCGTTGGTGTTCGGAATCTTGCTGTTCTTGCCGACCCACAGGCCGCCGTAGATGCCCGTGCCGAGATGCTCGGCGAACTGGGTGAACACTTCCTTGTGATAGACCGGGCCGGGCTTGTCGGCTTCGATCGTCGCGGTGGTCGGCTGGCCGTTGGTGTCAGCCTGCGCCATGCCTGCGAGCGCGGTGGCGCTCAGCAGGACGGCAGCAGTGGTAAGGCGAAGCGCCTTCAGCATTGTCAGTCCCCTCCCTGGGATATCAGTCGTGGAATTCTTCAACGAGGTCGCGCTTGCCGCGCAGGAATGCGTCGGCAACGAGACGCAGCGGCGCGATGTCCACATCGCTGCGGCCGCCGCGGATCAGATTGGCGAAGCGCGCATAGAGACCCGGATACTCAAGGTCTTCATTGTGCTCGGTGCCGGTCGGCAGGGTGAGCACGGCGCCGCCGTTCGAGAGCTTCAGCGTTCCCGCATCGGTCTCGACGATGATGTCCCACGACTGCGGGCCGGTCTGGCGCCAGTCGAGGTCCATGTGGATTTCGGCCCCGGCGGTGTCGCGGAACTCGATGTCGGCAGCGATCGGCGCGGCGCGATTTGCGGGCAGGCTGAGCGTCGCTTCCTTGAGGAAGAACGGGCGCGGCATGATGTGGGTAGCGATCGAAAGGGCATTGATGCCCGGATCGAACACGCCAAGGCCGCCCGGCTCCCAGATCCAGTCCTGACCCGGATGCCAGACGCGCACGTCCTCGCGCCAGACGATCTTCGCGCTCTTGATCTGGCGCTCGGCCAGCCAGGCGCGAGCCGGAGCGACACCGGCGGCGTAGCGCGAGTGCCACGAGGCGAACAGGGTGACGCCCACCTTGTCGGCGCGGCTTTCCAGCGCGGCCACTTCGGCCAGCGTGGCGCCCGGCGGCTTTTCGAGGAACACGTGCATGCCCTTCGACAGCGCGAGCGCGGCCAGATCGTAACGGACCTGCGGCGGGGTGCAGAGGGCCACGGCGTCGATCGCCGGACCGCTCTCGATCAGCTCTTCAAGGCTGCTGAAGTGCGGGATGCCTTCAGGGCCGCGATGATTCGGGCTGACCGTGGCGCCGATGCTGAAGTTCGGGTTGCCCTCGATCGCGGGGATGTGCTGGTCGCGGGCAATCTTGCCCACGCCGACGATGGCGATGCGGATCGGATCCATGGCTCAGAGCGCCTTTACGGTCGTGGTCGCCTCTGCCGAAGCGGCAGCGCGGGCGAGCGGGTTCGAAACCGGCAGGGTGAAGGGCGCGGCGTCGATCTCGAACACGTCGCCTTCCTGCGTCGTCACGCCGTCCGCGAACGAAAGCGTGGCGGTGCCGAAGAAGTGCACGTGCACGTCGCCGGCCCGGCGGAACAGGTCGTACTTGAAGTGATGGTGCTCCAGGTTCGCAAAGGTGTGCGACATGTTGCCTTCGCCCGAGAGGAAGGGCTTTTCCCAGATCGTTTCGCCATTGCGCACGATCTTGCTGGTGCCTTCGATCTTCTCCGGCGGGGTGCCGAGCAGCAGTTCCGGGCCGAGGGCGGCCTGGCGCAGCTTCGAGTGGGCGAGCCAGAGATAGTTGTGGCGCTCGGTGATGTGGTCCGAGAACTCGTTGGCGAGCGCGAGGCCGAGGCGGTAGACGTTACCGTCTTCACCGACGAGGTAGATGCCGGCCAGTTCGGGCTCTTCGCCGCCGTCCTTGGCGAAGGCAGGCATGGTCAGCGCTTCGCCGGGGCCGACGAGCAGCTGGCCGTCGCCCTTGTAGAACCATTCCGGCTGCTGGCCTTCGGTGCCTGCGGCGGGCTTGCCGCCTTCGAGGCCTTCCAGGAACATGCGCATGGAATCGGTGACGTGCTCACCCGAGGCGGCGGCCTGGTGCATCTTGTTGCGGCCTTCGGCCGAACCGAGGTGCGTAAGGCCCGTGCCGGTCATCAGCAGGTGGGCGGAATCGTCGTGGTCGATCGGGGCGAGCAGGTTGCCCGCCGCGAATTCGGCCTTGATGTCGACCGCTTCGCCCTGCCCGGCAGCCTTGGCGGCATCGGCCAGCGTCACGCCTTCGGCGATCGCACGCTGCGCGAGTTCACGCGTGGTGGTGACACCCTTGAGGAAGTGGGCGGCATCGCCCTCGGCAAGGATGACGGAGCGCACGCCGTCGGGCGCGCGATGCTGGAGCAGGCGAAGGTAGGTCATGGATCTCTCCCGGAGGGGACTTGGCCCGGACCGCGGCGCGCCTTCTTGGGGACGCGCCGCGGGGATGGGGTTGGACTGGTTAGAGGGTAAGCGCGCCGTCGATCAGGCGGGGAGCGCCGTCACCGAAGGCTGCGTCGCGCAGTTCTGCCGGAAGCAGGCCCTGGGCGAAGTTCTGGTAGCTGACCGGACGCAGGAAGCGGTCGATCGCCATGCTGCCGACCGACGTGGTGCGCGGATCGGAGGTCGAGGGGAACGGGCCGCCGTGGACCATCGCGTGGCACACTTCGACGCCGGTCGGCCAACCGTTGACGAGGATGCGGCCGACCTTGCGCTCCAGCACGGGCAGCAGACGCGAAGCAGCGGCTTCGTCGGCGGCGTCCATGTGCAGGGTGGCGGTCAGCTGGCCTTCCAGGCCTTCGAGCAGGCTGGCGAGTTCGGCTTCGTCCTTGCAGCGCACGACGATCGATGCAGCGCCGAACACTTCGTGGCCGATCGCCTTGTCGGCGAGGAACTGCGCAGCCGTGGTCTGGAACAGGATCGCACCGCCGGTGGTCTTGCTGCCTTCTTCGCCCTTGGCGAGGGTTTCGACGCCCGAGTTACCTTCAAGCGCTTCCACGCCCTTGGCATAAGCGGCGGCGATGCCGGTGGTCAGCATGGTCTGCGACTTGGCTTCCGAGACGCCGCCGGTGGCGGCAGCGACGAAGGCGTCCAGGCCTTCGCCCTCGACGGCCAGGATCAGGCCGGGATTGGTGCAGAACTGGCCTGCGCCCATCGTCAGCGAACCGACGAAGGCAGTGCCGAGGGCTTCGCCGCGGGCCTTGAGCGCTTCGGGAAGCAGCAGGACCGGGTTGATGCTCGACATTTCGGCATAGACCGGGATCGGCACTTCGCGGGCCTGGGCCAGCTTGGCGAGGGCGAGACCGCCACCACGCGAGCCGGTGAAGCCGACCGCCATGATACGCGGGTCCTGTACGAGGGCGGCGCCGAGTTCGTTCGACGGGCCGACGAGGTGCTGGAACACGCCTTCGGGAAGACCGGCGTCCTTGACGGCCTTGGTGATCGCGGCGGCAATCAGGCTGCCGGTGATCGGGTGGGCCGGGTGGCCCTTGACGACGACAGGGCAACCGGCGGCCAGCGCCGACGCGGTGTCACCACCGGCGGTCGAGAAGGCCAGCGGGAAGTTGGAGGCACCGAACACGGCAACCGGGCCGACCGGGATCATGCGCAGGCGCAGGTCAGGACGGGGCAGCGGGGCGCGGTCCGGCAGGGCCGGATCGATGCGCAGCTGCTGCCACTGGCCCTTGCGGACGACATCGGCGAACAGACGCAGCTGGCCGACGGTACGGCCGCGCTCGCCTTCGCCGCGACCGCGGGGCAGGCCGCTCTCGGCGATGTAGGCTTCGACCAGCGAATCACCGATGGCCATGATCTCGTCCGCGATTCGCTCGAGGAACGCGGCGCGGGTTTCACGGTCAGTGGCACGGTAGGTATCGAAAGCGGCAGCCGCTGCGGCGCAGGCGGCAGCGACGTCGGCAGCGCCGTTCACGGCCAGCGGTTCACCCTGGGGTTCGCCGGTTGCGGCCACGATGGAACGGAATTCGGTCATTTGGGATCTCCCTATTTACTCCGACATATTCCCAGCGCATCAGAAACGCAATGTTTGTCGTTCCTTCGCATGAGAAGGACTGTTAGGTTCCATCGGAGAGGTGCCAATAACAGTGTCAGAAGCCAATTTTGTGAACGAAGAAGAAAGTGCGAGACCCGCCGACGAGGCCCGGGGTCCCGGACGACGCCTGCACGGCGCCATCGCCCATAAACTGGGAACGGCCATCTTGTCCGGCAAATATGCACCCGGAGACATTCTTTCTGGAGAAGTCGCTTTCGCCGAGGAGTTGCAGGTCTCGCGCAGCGCCTATCGCGAGGCCATTCAGGTCCTGAGCGCGAAGGGCCTTGTCGCCAGTCGACCCAAGGCCGGAACGCGCGTGCTACCGCGCGATCGCTGGAACCTGCTGGACCCCGAAGTGCTCGGCTGGGCCTTCGCCGGAGAACCGGACATCGAGTTCGTGCGCAGCCTGTTCGAACTTCGCGCCATCGTCGAACCCGCCGCTGCGCGCCTTGCCGCGCAGCGCCGCGACAAGGACGACCTCAAGGCGATGAAGGAGGCGCTGGCAGCCATGCGCAGGCACACCCTCACCACCGAGGCCGGGCGCGCGGCGGACCGCGATTTCCACAATGCGATTCTCCAGGCGACGCGCAACGACGCCCTGCTGGTGCTCAGCGCCTCGATCGGCGCGGCGGTGAACTGGACCACCCAGTTCAAGCAGCGCGCCCGCGCCCTGCCCCGCAACCCGATTCCCGATCACGTGCGCGTTTACGATGCAATCGCCGCCGGCGATGCCGCCGCGGCGGCCGAGGCCATGAACGTACTCGTCGATCTGGCCCTGGAAGACACCCGCAGCGCGATGGTGAAGAAGTAACCATCCTCGCCCCGGAATTGATCGGGACGACAAAGTCATAAACAGAAAAGGCCCCGGCGATCGCTCGCCGGGGCCTTTTTCGTAGACGCTGGACCGTCCGATTACTCGGCAGGTTCCGGAACGAGATCCGGCTCCGCGTTGGTCGTCTTGCTGCCCCACAGAGCGTAGAACAGCACATAGAGTTCGCAAACAGCCGTCAGGATGAACGAGTTCTGGAGGCCGTAGTTGTCAGCCAGCCAGCCCTGCACGATCACCAGCGCACCGCCCGCAATCGCCATGACCAGCAGGCCCGAGCCTTCCTCGGTCAGCGGGCCGAGGCCCTTGATGCCGAGGGTGAAGATGGTCGGGAACATGATCGAGTGGAACAGGCCCACGAGGATCAGCGACCACATGGCGACGGGGCCGTGGGCGAAGATCGTCACGACCATCACCGCGAAGGCGCCGACCGAGAAGAACGCCAGAACCTTGCCCGCGTCGAAGCGCTGCATGATCGCGGAACCGGCGAAACGGCCGACCATCATGCCGCCCCACAGGAAGGTCAGGTACTTGCCTGCCTGCTCATGCGTCAGGTTGGCGATGTCCGGCTGGCTGACGAAGTTCACGAAGAGGTTCGCCACGCCGATCTCGGCGATCAGGTAGATGAAGATCGCGGGAATACCGAACACGAGGTTGCGGTGGTTCCACAGCGACAGACCCTTGCGCTGCTCCTTGGCGAGACGCGAGTTCGCGGACCCCATCGAGGGCAGCGGGAACTTGGCGATCACCACGGCGAGGATCACCAGCACCACGGCAACGAGCGCGTAGGGCAGGATCACCGAGTGGGCGTCAGCCAGACGCTCGGCATCGGTCAGAACCGTGCCGGCAGCCGAGGTACCGCTCTTGGAACGGCCGAGAATCAGATAGGCGCCGAAGAGCGGGGCCAGCATCGTACCGGCCGAGTTGAGCGCCTGCACCAGGTTGAGGCGCGAGGACGCGGTCTCGGGCTTGCCGACGACGGCGACATAGGGATTCGCCGCAACCTGAAGCAGGGTGATGCCGCTGGCGATCACGAAGAGCATGACCAGCGTGACACCGTAGGACGGGATGCTGGCGGCCAGCATCATGCCCAGCGCGCCGGCCGCCATGATCAGCAGGCCGATGACCAGCGACTTCTGGTAGCCGACTCGCTCGATCAGCTTGGCCGAGGGAATCGACGCAACGAAGTAGGCGATGAACCAAACCGATTCGATCAGCGTCGTCTGGGTGTAGCTAAGATCGAACACGCTGCGCAGGTGCGGCAGCAGCGTGTTGTTGATGACGGTGATGAAGCCCCACATGAAAAACAGGCTGGCAAGCAGCGTCAGCGCCGGGCCGTAGCGGACGCCCGCTGGCTGCGCGTGAAGCACTGGAGCATCTCCAGATGAAACCACTGGGGGCATGACTATCCTCTCTAAACCAGAGAACCGCGCCGTGCCCTGCGGCAAACCGGCTTGCGCTCTTTCTATTTGTCGGACTATATGCGGGAAGCAATATCGTCAATGGGCGTCGTCGTCTGACAGCGTCCGGTAACACGATGCGGAAACGACTTACAGGATAGATATGGGAGCCAGGATAATGAGGAAACTGCGCAAGGCGTTGATGGCAATGGCGATATCCGCCCCGGCCTTGGCTCTTTCCAATCCCGCACTTGCCGCCGATGCCTCACAGGCCCCGGCAGGCACGCTTGCCGACGGTACGCCGGTAGGCGCAGTCACGCTGAAGGCCGCCAACGGCGTCTCGGCGACGATCCTGACTTACGGCGCCACGCTGTGGAAGATGATGGCCCCGGATCGTGACGGCAAGTCCGCCGACATCCTGCTCGGCTACGACGACGTCGCCAGCTACGAAAAGCGCCCGAACTACTGGGGCGCCACCATCGGCCGCTACGGCAACCGCATCGCCGACGGCAAGTTCACGCTCGACGGCAAGAGCTACCAGCTTCCCCAGAACGACCACGGCCAGTCGCTGCACGGCGGCGGCAAGGGCTGGGACGTGCAGAACTGGAAGGTCGAATCGATCAAGTCCGGCGCGGTGGCAACGGCGGTGTTCTCGCTCGTCAGCCCCGACGGCGATTCGGGCTACCCCGGCACCGTGAAGGCCAAGGTCACCTACTCGCTGGACGAGAAGGGCAACCTTCAAGTCGTGTTCGAGGCCACCACCGACAAGCCGACCGTGCTCAACCTGACCAACCACGCCATCTTCAACATGGCCGGTGAAGGCTCGCCTCGCGACGCCATGCAGGAAGTGCTGACGATCCCCGCTGGCCACTATACCCCGGTCAACGACAAGCTGATCCCCACGGGCGAACTGCGCGACGTCACCGGCACCGTGTTCGACTTCCGCAAGGGCCGTCTGGTCGGCGAAGGCATTCGCGACGGCAAGGACGAGCAGATCGTCATGGGCCGCGGCTACGACCACAACTTCGCGCTCGACAAGGGCGTGACGAAGACCCCCGAACTGGCCGCGCGCCTCGAAGACCCCGTCTCCGGCCGCGTGCTGGAACTGCTGACGACCGAACCCGGCGTGCAGTTCTACGCAGGCAACTTCCTCGACGGCACGTTCATCGGCAAGAACGGCCACCTCTACCGCATGGGCGACGGCATCGCACTGGAACCCCAGAAGTTCCCGGATTCGCCGAACCACGCGAACTTCCCGTCCACCCGCGTCGATCCCGGCAAGCCCTACAAGCATGTCATGATCTACCGCGTTTCCACTTCTTCGCGCTGACCTCGAAAAGAAACGATCGCCCATGACCGACAACAAGACTGCACCGAAGCTGCGCTCGCGCGCCTGGTTCGACAATCCCGACAACATCGACATGACCTCGCTCTATCTGGAGCGATACCTCAACTTCGGCATCAGCCTTGAAGAGCTTCGCTCGGGCAAGCCGATCATCGGTATCGCCCAGACCGGCAGCGACCTGTCGCCCTGCAACCGCCACCACATCGTGCTGGCCGAGCGCATTCGCGAGGGCATTCGCGAAGCCGGCGGCATCGCGCTGGAATTCCCGGTCCACCCGATCCAGGAAACCGGCAAGCGCCCGACCGCAGGTCTCGACCGCAACCTGGCCTACCTCGGCCTGGTCGAAGCGATCTACGGCTACCCGCTCGACGGCGTGGTGCTGACCACCGGCTGCGACAAGACCACCCCGGCGCTGCTGATGGCCGCCGCGACCGTGAACATCCCGGCGATCGCACTTTCGGTCGGCCCGATGCTCAACGGCTGGCACAAGGGCGAGCGTACCGGTTCGGGCACGATCGTCTGGAAGGGCCGCGAGATGATGGCCGCAGGCGAACTCGACGCCGACGGTTTCATCAAGCTCGTTGCCTCCTCGGCCCCGTCGACCGGCTACTGCAACACCATGGGCACGGCGACGACGATGAACTCGCTCGCCGAAGCGCTGGGCATGATGCTGCCCGGCTCGGCAGCGATCCCGGCGCCTTACCGCGACCGCCAGGAATGCGCATGGCGCACCGGCAAGCGTATCGTCGACATGGTACACGAGGACCTCAAGCCCTCGGACATCCTGACGCTCGACGCGTTCCATAACGCCATCGCCGTCAACGCCGCCATCGGCGGCTCGACCAATGCCCCGATCCACCTCGCCGCGATCGCCCGCCACATCGGCGTCGACCTGCCGCTGAAGGACTGGGAACGCATCGGCCACAAGATCCCGCTGCTGGTGAACCTCCAGCCCGCCGGTGAATACCTGGGCGAAGACTACTACCGTGCCGGCGGCGTCCCCGCCGTGGTCGCGCAGCTCATCAAGCAGGGCCTCATCCATGAGGGCGCGATGACGGTGAACGGCCAGACCATGGGCGACAACTGCCGCGACGCCACGATCGAGGACGAGAAGGTCATCAAGCCCTTCGACCAGCCGCTGGTGGAAGAAGCCGGCTTCCTGGTCCTGTCGGGCAACCTGTTCGACGCCGCGATCATGAAGACCAGCGTGATCTCCAAGGAGTTCCGCGACCGCTATCTCTCGAACCCCGCCGACCCGGACGCCTTCGAAGGCAATGCCGTGGTGTTCGACGGTCCCGAGGACTACCACCACCGCATCGACGATCCGGCGACCGGCATCACCCCCGACACCCTGCTGTTCATGCGCGGCGCCGGTCCGATCGGCTATCCGGGTGCGGCGGAAGTCGTCAACATGCGTCCGCCTTCGTACCTCATCACCGAAGGCGTGCACTCGCTGCCGTGCATCGGTGACGGTCGCCAGTCGGGCACTTCGGGCAGCCCCTCGATCCTCAACGCTTCGCCTGAAGCCGCGGCCATGGGCGGCCTCGCCCTGCTGGAAACCGGCGACCGCGTGCGCATGGACCTCAAGAAGGGCCGCGTGGACGTGCTGATCTCCGACGAGGAACTGGCGACCCGCCGTGCCGCTCTCGAAGCCAAGGGCGGTTACGCCTTCCCGGCCTCGCAGACGCCGTGGCAGGAAATCCAGCGCTCGGTCGTCGGCCAGATGGACACCGGCGCGATCCTCGAAGGCGCCGAGAAGTACCAGCGTATCGCCCAGACCATGGGCCTGCCGCGCGATAACCACTAAGGTCTGGCACTGATCCTGTCCGATCTAGCCGTCGGATGACCTTTCGGCCCTCGTCCCTTCCTGTTCCCTCAAGGGAAAGGACGGGGCGGGGGCCGATTTACTTTTAGGGAGAGTTTTGATGACGCTTTGGCGCAAGATCGATCGCGACGTCCGCGATACCCTGGGTGAAGGCGCGCTCTGGAGCGCGCGTGACAATGCCTTCTACTGGGTCGACATCCTCGCCCCCGCGCTCAACCGCCTCAGCCTGGCCGACAACACCGTCACCCGCTGGGACATGCCTGCCCGCCTCGGCTGGGTCGCCCCGCGCGCCGAAGGCGGCCTGATCGGCGGCTTCCAGGACGGTGTGGCGAACATTACGCTCGATCCGCTGACGATCTCGGACCGCAACGATCCCGAACCGCATCTGCCCGGCAACCGCATGAACGACGGCAAGGCCGACCGCCACGGTGCGATCTGGTGCGGCACCATGGACATGGCCGAGGAAGAGGTGACCGGCTCGCTCTACCGCCTCGCGCCTTCGGGCGAATGGCAGGTGATCGACACCGACTATACGGTGCCCAACGGCCCGGCCTTCTCGCCTTGCGGCAACTGGATGTACCACGCCGATTCAGGCCGCCGCGTGATCTACCGCTTCGCGGTGGACGAGAACGGTGCGCGTGATCGCGAGGAATTCATCCGCTTCTCCGAGGAAGACGGCTACCCCGACGGCATGACCACGGATGCCGAGGGCTACCTCTGGACCGCGCACTGGGACGGCGGCAAGATCAGCCGCTTCGCCCCCGACGGCACCCGTGAGCGTTCGATCGAACTGCCCGCCAAGCGCATCACCAACATCGCCTTCGCGGGTGACAAGCTGGACCGCATGTTCGTGACTTCGGCTGCGACGGGCCTGCCCGAATCCGAATTCGACGGCGCGCTGTTCGAGGTCGAGTCCGGCGTCACCGGCAATCCGGCAGGCATCTACCTCGGCTGATTGAGGCCATCTCTCGTACCGACCTCTCGTCACTGCGAGCGAAGCGAAACAATCCGGAGCGGCGTAAACCGCTCTGGATTGCCGCGTCAGCTTCGCCTCCTCGCAATGAACGGGAGGATGGACGATATGGTGGAGCGCCCTTTCACAGGATATCCGCCACGCCCTCCAGTCCTTCACGCAGCCTGCCCAACGCCTGCGCCTTCAACTGGTGGACGCGCGGGATCGAGACCTGGAGCACTTGCGCGATTTCCGCGAGGTTCAACTCCTCGACGAAGTAGAGCTGCACCACCAGCTTCAGCCTGTCCGGCAGTTCGGTGACCGCCTCCACCACCGCCCCGCGCAATTCCTCGTCGGCAAGCAGGGCATGGCTGTCCGGCCGGTCGTCGGCGAAGGCCGTGTTCTGGGCTAGATAGGCTTTGAATGGCGGACTCGGATCACTCGAGGGGGCGCGTTCCTCCTTCGCCATGCCCCGGCGTCCGCCAGTTCATGCGGCAATGGTTCGCCGCCGAGCGACCCGCAAATTCAGCTTACTTGCCTTCGCATCGACGACGGCGCTCACCCATCCTGCGCGACATAGGCTTGGCGCGTTAGATCAGATCGACCATCGCCTACTTGCCCGCATTTTCGCATAGGCAGCGAAACCGTCCTCGGCCTTGAGCTTCCCTACCGCAGCTTCGCATCCGGCAGCGCCGAAGTGCGCGCTTCCAGTCGCCCCGCACCGCGATAGACCAGCGCGCAGCTCGAACTGCCCGCACAGAACTGCTGCACCGGGGCCAGCGCCCGCGTGCCATAGCGATAGGTCAAGCCGCCCTGGGTGATCTCCAGCCCGGACATGTCGCGCACTCGATGCTCGTGGGCGAAGAGCACCGCCTGCCCCTGCGACACCGGCGCCCAGACCGACCATTCCTCGTAAAGGCGATGATGATAGCGGAACCGCACATCGCCCGAGGCACGATTGTCCAGCGAGGTCGGCCAGCCGTTGCAGGCGCCGAGCGACGCGCAGGCTGCCAGCAGCAGCGCAAGTCGTATCGTCTTCATGCCGCCGCTGTTGCCCGATTCACTGCGCCGCCGCACGGCTTTTCGCACCTGCGAGCATTTTATCGACAGAAACGTTCAGTCCGCCGCGACTGATCGGCCATTCCGATCAAGCCAATCGGATCAACGCCCTACACATCGTCACACGAGGGCCCTATCTCCGTCCTCGAACTTCAACACCCAATCGAGGGAGCTTACATCCATGGGTATCGTCGGCAGCCAGATCAAGCCGTTCAAGAACACCGCCTTCCAGGCAGGCAAGGACTTTTTCGACGTCACCGAAGCAGACATCGCCGGCAAGTGGGCCGTGTTCTTCTTCTACCCCGCCGACTTCACCTTCGTCTGCCCGACGGAGCTGGAAGACCTCGGCGAGCAGTACGCAACGCTCCAGGGCCTCGGCGTCGAAGTCTACGGCGTTTCGACCGACACGCACTTCAGCCACAAGGCCTGGCACGACACCTCGGACAAGATCGGCAAGATCAAGTACGCCTTCCTTGGTGACCAGAACCACAACCTGACCAACAACTTCGGCGTTCTGCGCGAAGGCGTTGGCCTGGCCGACCGCGCCACCTTCGTGGTCGATCCGGACGGCGTGATCCAGCTGGTCGAAATCACCCCCGAGGGCGTGGGCCGCAACGCCGCCGAACTCGTCCGCAAGATCAAGGCCGCCAAGTACTGGCGCGAGCACCCCGGCCAGGTCTGCCCGGCCAAGTGGGAAGAGGGTGAAGAGACCCTCGCTCCCTCGCTCGACCTCGTCGGCAAGCTCTAAGACTACCGCGATCTTCCGGGTCGCGTGCTGAAGGTGCGCGGCTCGGGGATTTCCCTCGTCCCGAGCCGCGCCCTCACGCGGAACAGAAATCCCCGGCCGCCCCTTTACCAACGAAATTCCAAAGGACCCCAGACAATGCTCGACGCCAACCTGAAGCAACAGCTCTCGCAATATCTCGGCATGCTGCGCGAGCCGATCGAGCTGGTCGCCTCCCTTGGCGACGACCAGAAGTCGGTCGAGACCCGCGAGTTGCTGACCACGATCGCCTCGCTCTCGGACAAGGTCACCGCCACTTTCGACGGCGACGACAAGCGCCGCCCCAGTTTCATCATTCGCCGCGCAAGCGACGCAAGCGCCTGGGTGCGCTTCGCCGGTCTGCCGCTCGGCCATGAATTCACCTCGCTGGTCCTCGCCCTGCTCTGGGCCGGCGGCCATCCGCCCAAGGTTTCCGACGAGGCGCTCGAAATCGCCCGCGCCATCGAGGGCGAGCACGAGTTCGAGATGTACTTCTCGCTCTCCTGCCACAACTGCCCCGACGTCGTGCAGGCGCTGACCCTGCTCGCGCTCAACAACCCGCATGTGAACGCCACCCTGATCGAGGGCGGCACTTTCCAGGCGGAAGTCGAGGAACGCGGCGTCATGGCCGTCCCCGCCGTCTTCCTGAACGGCAAGATGTGGGGTTCGGGCAAGATGAGCATCGAGGAAATCCTCGCCAAGCTCGACACCGGTGCCGATGCCAAGGCCGCCGCCGTGCTGGCCGGCAAGAAGCCCTTCGAAGTGCTCGTCGTCGGCGGCGGACCCGCCGGAGCCTCGGCCGCGATCTATACCGCGCGCAAGGGCTTCTCGACCGGCGTGGTCGCCGAACGCTTCGGCGGCCAGGTGCAGGACACCATGGGCATCGAGAACTTCATCTCGGTTCCCTATACCGAAGGCCCGAAGCTGGCCGCCGCGCTGGAATCGCATGTCGGCGAATACGACATCGACGTGATGAACCTCCAGCGCGCCGAGAAGCTGATCCCTGCCAAGGAACTCGGCGGCTATCACGAGGTCGTCTTCGCCAACGGCGCTTCGCTCAAGGCGCGTTCGCTGGTGCTCACCACCGGCGCCCGCTGGCGGAACCTGGGCGTGCCGGGCGAAGCCGAGTACAAGAACAAGGGCGTGGCCTATTGCCCGCACTGCGACGGCCCGCTGTTCAAGGGCAAGCGCGTGGCAGTGATCGGCGGCGGCAACTCTGGCGTGGAAGCGGCGATCGACCTGGCCAATATCGTCGGCCATGTCACCCTGATCGAATTCGACTCCCAGCTGCGCGCCGACCAGGTCCTGGTCGACAAGCTCAAGTCGATGAAGAACGTGGTGATCCTCACCAGCGCCCAGACCACCGAGGTCGAAGGCGACGGCGACAAGGTCAACGCCTTGGTCTACAAGAACCGCGAGACCGGCGAGGAACACAAGGTCGAGCTGGAAGGCGTGTTCGTCCAGATCGGTCTGGTGCCCAACACCGAATGGCTCAAGGACTCCGGCGTCGAACTCACGGGTCGCGGCGAGATCGTGATCGACGACAAAGCCGCCACCAACCTGCCCGGCATTTTCGCCGCGGGCGACGTGACCACGGTGCCCTACAAGCAGATCATCATCGCCATGGGCGAAGGCTCGAAGGCGGCCCTGTCGGCCTTCGACTACCTGATCCGCAACTCGGCACCCGAAGAGATCGTCGAGGCTGCCGAAGCCGCCTGATCTCGATGGAATGAAATGGAAAAGGGGGCGGGAGTCGCGAGACTTACCGTCCCTTTTTCTTTGCTCAGTGCCGGAAGAATAGCGAGACCGAGGCCACGTGATTCACCCGCGTCCGCCCACGGGTCTGGTCGATCACCTGATTGAGATAGCCAAGTTCCACCGTCGTTGCGTCCTTCACGCCCAGTTCGACACCGACGAAGGAGCGTAACTGGTCGAAGCCGCCCCGCGCGCCCCAGTCGGTATCGTTGAGCGCCACGAAGCCCTCGGCATAGACCAGCGCGTTGACCGCATTGCTGCCGGGTTTCAGCGGCTTTTCGTAGCGCAGCATCTCGCGCAGGCGCCAGCCGGTGTCGCTGCCGTCCGAGCGCCAGCGCTGTTCTAGGCGCGTGCGCGAGGTCAGTTCGCCGCCCCAGGGCTTGGCCATGAACCAGTTTAGCTGCTGGAAACTGCGCTCCTCGTTCACGTCCCTGCCGCCGTCCACCGGCACCACGACATGGGCATAGCCCTGGTAGAGGGTGACCGCGGGCGAGAGCTTCAGCCCCACCGCGCCGCGCAGGAGCAGCTGGTCGAGCCGCGAGACGCCGTCCCCCATGCGCGGCTGAAGTTCGGCGAAATAGACGACGTCTCCGGCGATCGGCCCCATGGCCGTGAGGTTGACCCAGACCTGCTCGTCCTCGCGGGTTTCCGCCGAGGCGGCGTGAGCACTGAAGATCGAGGCGAAAGCGAGGCAGCAAGCAAGAACGCGGCGCATGGGAATCCAGAATGAGGAAACGGATATGTTCTTTTATGAACCGGCCGTTTCCTGTTCGTGTCCTCACAGTATTCGCTGATGGCCAGGCCTGCTTTCGGAACATGCAAAAAGGACCCGGCGCTCAGGGGGAATGGCGCCGGGTCCATGCGGCAGGCGTCAGCCCGCCGCCTTGTCAGTACGACTTAACGCAGCAGCGAAAGCACGTTCTGCTGGCTCTGGTTCGCCTGGGCGAGCATCGCCGTAGAGGCCTGGCTGAGGATCTGTGCCTTGGCCATCTGCGTCGTTTCCGCCGCATAATCGGCATCCTCGATCCGCGAACGGGCGTCGGACAGCTTGGTGACGTTGTTGGTCAGATTGTTGATCGCCGATTCGAGCCGGTTCTGACCGGCACCGAGCGAGGCGCGAGCCTGATTCACGTCTTCCAACGCATCATCGATGCTGTCGAGCGTGTCGGAGGCCGCAGAAGCGGTCGAGACGTCGAGCGCCGAGGCATTGAGGTTGGCTCCGTCGATCGTCTTCGAGGTCAGCGTGACGGTCTCGCCCGAGTTCGCGCCGGTCTGAATGTCGAACGTCACGTCGCTGCCGGTAGTGACTAAAATAATGTGATCATTAAAAATTATTTGCGTGCTGATGTCATCGATCGTGCCGGATGACGTCGCCTCTTCCAACTGCATCGCGCCGCTATCGGTCATCGCCCTTGCCCGAGGAGATCGCGAGGCGCGTCCGCTCCGACCTGTTCTACCGCGTCAACGTCCTCCCGCGCGTCTTGCGTTCGCTGCGAGAAAGGCCGGAAGTCATCGCTCCGCTCGCGTTCGCCATTGCCTTGCCCTAAGTAGCGGAACGGCATGGACGCCCGGCGCCGGTGCGATCGAAGACCTGATCGAGGGCATGGCCCGGCACGGCGAATGGTTCCCCGTCATCGGCTTCAGCGAGCATCGGAGCATGAACCGCATCGTTCGCCGTGCTGGAAGGCGGGATCGGCTAAATCGCCTGGCCCATCGCGGCAGAGGAACTCAATGCCACCCTCACCGAGGCCATCGAACGCGCCGAGCATGTCGGCAATGCCCGCCTGCGCGAAGTCATGGCCCGCGCCCGGATCGACCGCCTGACGCGCCGCGAGCGAGAGGTTCTCGGCGGCGTCGCCAGCGGATTGTCCAACCGTCTTATCGGCGAGCGCCTGTCGATAAGCCCGCGCACGGTGGAAATTCACCGGGCGAACATGCTCAACAAGCTTGGCGCGAACCACACGTCGGACGCGATCCGCATCGCCATCGAGGCCGCCTTGGTGCATTGAACCGGTCATGCCGGTCGTTCGCTCAATGCAGCCGAATGCCCAAGGCCGATGCCGGCCGCGCCGCGTCCTGCTGCTCCCTGCGCTCCAGCCGGACCAGCAGCTTCGACACATAGGCCGAAAGCAGGGCCAGCGAAAGCGTTGCAGCCTCGCACATCAGCTCTTCCGATCCATCCGGCATGACCAGCGTGGCAAGGCAGTTCCCACCGAGACCGCGGGACCAGATGAAAACCTCGTCCTCGCCGATCAGGGCGAGCACTGCGCTCTCGGTTGCGCCGCAAGCGAGCATGGCATCGATGCCGGCAGGGTCGAAACCTTCCCGCGCCGGTCTGGCCGCACCGGGCCGCAGCAGGCGCATCGCCTCGCGCACGCGATCGATTTCCTCGCAAGGCGCGCTGCCCGCACAATTCTCCAGGAAATTGCGCAATTGCACGGTCCATGCCGCAATATCGAAACCGACCTGATCCACGGGACTCGCCACCGTCTCATTGATTGACATCCGCCAAAGTCCTCAAGCCGGGCGGACTGTCAATCCGCATGAACCGCGAGACTCCCGCCGCGTCCCGCCTTGCGACACCCCGCCGGACTTGGTGAAACACCCTCGACCGGCAGCTCCCGCCGCCCGGAAAAACCGCTCGTTCCGATTAAAACCCTGAAAGGCGAGGTTAAACGGACATCGGTATGCTTGCCCCCCGGTCCGATTGGCATATCCTTCCGCCATGGGAGACAGGATAGCAAGAGGTGCCGCCGTCCGCTTTCTGATGGTCGGAACGCTCGCCGCGGCGCTGCCTTCCGCCGTCTCCCTTGCCCCGGCACAGACGCAGACGCAGACGCAGACACCGGCAGCCGAGAGCGAAGACATCGTCGTGATCGGCCGCAAGATACGCAAGGTCAGGCTGAACTACGCCCTTTGGGGGTCGCACATGAAACGCTGCGGGGTCGAGATTTCCAGCGGAGACGAGCATATCGACAGGTTCGTCTGCGCAGTTCTGAATGCCTGTATCAAAGACGGGTTTCGCGACGCGGTTTCGGCCAAGGCCTGCCTGGACGAGCGGATCGCTTCGGTCGCCTACCGACCGCCGCGATGGCCCCCTGCGGCGAACGAACCGGGAGATATCGCACCCTCGTCCCCCGTCGCCCTACCTTCCCCGATAGTGCCGGCAGAACCAGCCGATACGGAGATCGTCGTGGCCGTCGGAAGGCCGCATGTCACGCCGGGTCTCTGGCGAATCGACCAGTCCTCGACATTCAGCGAGACCCCCGGTCCCAAATTCCAGCCTCTTCCGGGGAGGGTCTACACCGTCTGCATTGCTTACGAGAGTCGTGACACAGCGCTGGAAAAGCTCCTCTCCGCCGTGATCGACCCGTCGACCGATGGCTTCTGCACGATGTCGAACATCCGCGTAAAAAACGGCAAAGTGACCGGCGGGAAGACCTGTAGCTTCAATAACGGAAATCTGGGCTACGATCTCCACGGCAAGGTGAACGGCGAGACGATGGACACCGCCCTGTCGATAATCAGCGAAAGCGGGTCCACCAAAACGCGGTATCGCAGACGCATAACAGGCGCACGGATCGGCGACTGCCCAGCCTGAGTGTCACGTGCCCGATTCGACCTTCCCGCTTGCCTTGCGCGCCGCGAACCAGGGTTCCATGCGCGCGATCGCCTCTTCCACCAGTGCCGTCGAAACCGCGAAACTGAAACGGATGAAGCGGTGGCCGTCGACCGGATCGAAATCGATCCCCGGCGCCGTGGCAACGCCGGTGTCGCGCAGCAATTGCCGACAGAAGCCAAGACTGTCTTCGGTCAGGTGGCCGATATCGGCATAGATGTAGAAGGCCCCGTCCGGCGGTGCGATCCGGTCGAGCCCGAGACGGGGCAGCGCCGCCAGCAGTAGCTCGCGGTTGCGGGCATAGTTCTCGACATGGCCTTCCAGTTCAACCGTCTCGTCCATGGCGATCAGGCCTGCGTGCTGAGCGAGCACCGAGGGCGTCAGGAAGAGGTTGCTCATCCGCGCCCGCGCCGGGACGACGAGGTCGCGAGGCACCACCAGCCAGCCGAGCCGCCAACCGGCCATCGAGTAATACTTGGAGAAGCTGTTCACCACCACCGCCTCGGGCAGATGCTGCAAGGTGGACGGGGCCGTGCCGTCATAGGTGAGGCCGTGATAGATCTCGTCCGAAACCACGCGGATATTCTTCCGGCGGCAAACCTCGGCAATCGCCGCAAGTTCCTCGGGCGCGATCACGGTGCCGGTGGGATTGGCGGGGCTGGCGAGGATCAGCCCATCGGGCGCGGGATCGAGCGCATCGAGCGCGGCAGCCGTGACCTGATAGCGCTCGGCCGGGCCGCAGGCCATCTCCACGGGTTCGAGGTACAGCGTCTTCAGCGTATTGCGATAGGCCACGTAGCCCGGCCGGGCCAGCGCCACCCGAGCGCCGGGCACGAAAAGGCTGGAAAGCGCCAGCACGAAAGCCGGCGAGGCGCCGCAAGTGAGGATCACCTGCTCGCGGTCGACCTCGACGCCGTAGACCTCGCGGTAGTGCCGGGCGATACGATCCAGCAATGCGGTGCTTTCCCAGTAACCGCCGGGATCGCTGTCTAGCACGCGATGCGCGGCGGCGATCGCGGCGGCCGGTGCACCGGTGGAAGGCTGGCCGTACTCCATGTGGATCACATCGCGCCCCTGCCCCGCCAGTTCATAGGCGAGGCGGCCGATAGCCATGGCATGGAACGGGTCTACTTGCGCGATCTGGGGGGCTGTCATGGCGGCGGTGCTAGAGCCTTTTGCAGTCCAGTGGAAACGCTGTTGTCACGCATGACCGCATTTTGTGCCGCCGCCTCGACGAAGCGTGATCTGCCTCACGGCCCGCCCGGCGCGAACCTGCCATAACCGCCTTGTTCGAATCGGAAGCCGCAACGCAACCGGTGCGGACACTGCCGAGACCGGCCGACCCGTGATGCGACCCCACGGCAAGACCTTTTCGGCAGGCGATTTTCGCATAACTCGGCGGCAGTCTGGCCGGTATCGGCCGAACCAGTCCTCTCTGGAACCAGTTCGTCTGGAGACTGCCGCGACTTTGTACGGTTTCCAATCCGGCCGCGACCGGATCGCGGTGCCGGTTCACGTTCGCCCAGAATGCGATAATCCCGGGGGGGAGTTATCGCGAAGGGGGTGACCTCCTCACCGAGGTCTGGCGATTTTCGTGAACCGGCACCGCGCCTCTCAACAGGCGCTGGCAATGCCGGGACGCTCCGCCCCCATGCCGGAAAATCCGATTGAATAGCCGCCGTCCACCGGCAGGACCACGCCGGTCACGTAAGCCGCCTCGTCGCTGGCGAGATAGAGCGCCGCCTGCGCAATGTCCTTCGCCAGCCCCCAGCGCCCCATCGGTATCCCTGCGAGCACCGGAAACTCCGCCGGCGGCTCGGCATGGGCGCGGGAGGCTTCCACAAGTCCCGTCCACATCGTGCCCGGCGCGATGGCGTTGACGCGAATGCCCTGATCCGAATAATCGAGCGCCGCCACTTTGGTCAGCTGGTTCACCCCTGCCTTGGCCGCACCGTAGACCGAATGGTGCTTCCAGCCGACCACCGCCGAGGCTGAAGTGGTGTTCACGATCGCCCCGCCGCCGGTCTTCAGCATGGAAATGATACCGTACTTCATGCCGAGGAAGGCGCCGCGCAAGTTGGTTTCGTGGACACGGTCCCACGTCTCCAGCGACTGCGTGTGCAGCGGCGCCATCGGCCCGCCGAAACCGGCGTTGTTGCACAGCACGTCGAGCCGCCCGAAGCGATCCTCGGCAGTGGCGATCATCGCCTGCACTTGCCCCTCGTCGGAGACATCGCAGAGCACCCCCACCGCGTCGCCGCCCAGCGATGCCGCCACTTCGTCCTGCTTGCCCGAGATATCGGCCAGCACCAGCCTCGCCCCCTCGGCATGGAACAGTTCCGCCATCGCCCGGCCCATGCCCGAACCCGCACCGGTGACGATGCACACTTTATCCTGAAGCCTTCCCATGGCCGCTCCCTCCTCAGGCGCTCGTGTCGATGGTCGGACGGATGGAGATCTCGGAGATGTTCGTCCGGCGCGGCATGGCAAGGATGAAGACGATAGCCTCGCCGATATCGCGCGGCTTCACGGCCCCTTCCTTGCTGACATGTGCCTTGATCGCGGTGCGCCACTGCGGGTCGGAGATCGAATCCGCCACTTCGGTCTCGGTCGCGCCAGGCATCAGCGTGGTGACGCGGATGTTCCGGCCGCCCAGTTCCTGCCGCATGCCGTCGGTCATCATGTTGACCGCATGCTTGCTGGCAGAATAGGCGCTGGTCATAGGTCCGCCCTTGCGCCCGGCGAGCGACGAGATCGTGATGATGTCGCCGCCGCCCTGCTCCAGCATATGCGGCACGGCAGCGGCGCTGGCATAGACGGTGCCCATCAAATTGATGTCGATCACCCGGCGATAGATCGCGGTATCGCAGTTCTCGATCCCTCCCGCTTCCATGATCCCGGCCGAGTTGATGAGGATGTCGATCCGCCCGAACGCGGTGACAGTCTTGTCCACTGCCCCGCGCGCATCGTCCTCCACGGTCATGTCACCCGGGATTGCCAGCGCCTTGGCGCCCGCTGCCTCGATCTGGGCGACCAGCCCCGACAGCCGATCATACCGGCGCGCGCACACGACGACCATCGCCCCCGCCTCGGCAAGGCACAATGCCGCCGCCTCCCCGATCCCCGACGACGCGCCGGTAACAAGCGCGACTTTTCCTGCAAGCTGGCCCGACATGCCTTCTCCACTCCACCGCGCGGCACCTTGCGACCGCTTTCGTCCCCCTTGGCTGAAGGCTGGAGGATGCCAAGTCAACGAAAAATGCTGAACACATGTTCAAATCGCCGTGGCAGGACGACTGGATTGTTTTAAGTGGGCCGGAAGTAAGAGCAAAAGCAGGATGGAGGCAGACATTTCGAGGGTCTTGGGGAATCATCCCCCCCGGGACTTCCCTCCTTTCCCTTCAAGCGATTGCCAACACGCTGCGGTGGATGAACCGCACCAGATCCGCCTGTCCCCGCGCCCCGGTCTTGGCGTAGATCCGCTTCGAATAGGTCCGCGCCGATTCCACCGTCAGCCCCACTTCCGGCCCGGCCTCGGCAATCGACAAGCCCCGGCTCAAGGCCAAAGCCAGCCGCGCCTCGCTGACGGTAAGGTCGAACAGTTGCGCCAGTTGCCCGCAGCGGTCGGCGGAGGACCAGTGATCGGCATGGAGGTAGCAAAGCACCGCCGGGGCCGCGCGCGTCGTGCCCATGCGGCGGCCGGAAGGCACCAGCAGCAGATCGAGCCAAGGCTCCCGGCACAGCACCAGCGCGCGCGGGCGGGCGTCAGGATCGCGTGCGAGGTCGCCGATCGTCTCTGCCAATTGCCGCCGCAGTTTGGTGTCATGCGCGCTCAGCTTGCCATCGCGCGTCCGCGTTAGCCCGTTCGAACCCGCCAGCATCCGCGTGCCCAGCGGATCGGCATCGAGCACCCGCCCATCGCCATCCAGCGTCACCCAGCCAAAGTTCATCCGCCGCACCGCCTCGCGCTCGATCTCCGCGCCCATGCGCTCGCGCTCCAGCGCTACGAAGCTGCCCAGCGCGGCGCGCAGATAGGGAGCGAGGCCTTCCAGCAGGGCGTCGATATCGGCGGCGAACTCGCCATCGCGCCGGGTGATCGTGATCCAGCCGTTCACCCCGCCCGCCTCGGCAAAGCGGATCATCCGCATGTGATTCATGCCCGACGGCGCGAGAAGCTGGTCAAGGTAAGCATCGTGGCGCGGATCGCCAAAGCGCAGCAATTCGTGCAGCGCATAAGCCCGCCCCTCCTGCATCGCGTGATAGGGCATCGGATCGCGCAGATAGAGGCTCTCTCGATAAAGCCGCGAGATCGGCGGCGGAGAGGGCTGGCCGGAATAGAGGTGAATCACCCTTGCCTCGGGCGTGCCCAGCGGCAGCGGGCGGAACACCAGGCTGGCATAGTCCGCCGCACCTCGCGCGCGCAAGTCGTCCAGGAAACGCCGCCACGGCGGGTCTTCCACCAGTCCCTCGATCAGCGGCACCAGCAGCGCCGCGTCCTCTCCATGCAGCATGTTCGTGATCCCCAAATGGGAATTTGCCTTGGCCGACGGCTAACCCACAACCGGCCTTGGAGACAACGAGCGGCGCCGAACCATCACCCCAGCGGTGCGGACGCTGCCTGAGAGGGATGAGCCAATGAAAGTGCAGCCCGCAGCCTTCCTGCGAACCACCCTGCCACTCGGCATCGACATGGCGCAGGACTACGATTCGGGTCGCTATCACTCGATCTGGCTGCCCGATCACATGGTCAGCTTCTGGCCCGATTCGATCTGGACGCCCGAATTCACCGACCTTGCCAAGGCATCGCCCAGCCCGCATCGCCATCTCGACGGACTGGCTGTGGCGGCCGCGACCGCGGTGCTGACCAAAAACACCCCGCTGGCGACCACCGTGGTCGATACCGTGCGCCGCCACCCTTCGCTGCTGGCGCAAACGGCGCTGACGATCAGCCATTTGTCGAAGGGGCGCTTCATCCTTGGCCTCGGCTCGGGCGAGTTGGAAAACACCGTTCCCTACGGCTTCGATTTCGACAAGCCGGTCGGACGGCTGGAAGAGGCGATCAAGGTCATCAAGCTGCTGTGGCATGCGGACGGCCCCGTCGATTTCGATGGGCAGTTCTTCCACCTCCACCACGCGCGAATGGATACCGAGTTCTACGAGGGCAAGGCGCCGCCGATCTGGCTGGGCGCGGCGGGCCCAAGGATGCTCTCCATCACCGGGCGAGAGGCGGATGGCTGGTGGCCGGCGGGATCGTGGACGCCGGAGGACTATGCGGCCAAGCTGAAGGTCATCCTGGACGCGGGCGACGCGGCGGGCCGCGACATGAGCCACTTCACCCCCGCCATCACGCAGATGTGCCTGATTGGCGAGCCCGAAGAGATCGACGAAATGCTGCGCGCGCCGATGGTGAAATCGATCATCCTGATGATGACCGCCAAGGACCTTGCCCAGTTCGGCTATGAGCATCCGATGGGTCCGGATTGGCGCGGCATCATGGACTTCGATCCAGTGCGCCTGAGCCGTGAGAAGATGCTGAAGTTCTGCGACGAGATGAACCCGCAGGCGATCCGCGACGTGCTGCCCACCGGCACGCCGAAGGAAGTGGCACGGAAGATCAAGGGCTTCGCCGATGCCGGGATGCGCGTCTACAAGCTGATGGAATATGGCGCGATGGGCGGCATGAAGTTCTCCGCCACCAGCGCCGCCAAAGTCCGCGAGACCGAGGATGAAATCGCCCGTCTGGTGGAGGCTTGAGCATGGCCGATCTGAACGCGCGGCAGTTGTTGGAGGAAGCGCAGCAGCGCACCGGCCTGTCCGACTGGTGCGACGATGGTTTCCCGGAACGCTTCGCCCTAGCCGTGAGCCACATCAACGGCATCGCCATGGACGAGGCAGGCCGCACGGCGGCTGCGGAAAACGTGCTCTGGCTGCTGACCGACCGCCTGCGCTTCTTCGAGGATCGCAAGCTCTACCCGCTGGCCGACGAAGTGATCGACCGCCCCATGTTCGTCAGCGGCGAACCACGTTCGGGCACGACCTTGATGCACGCCCTGCTAGCGGTCGATCCCGGCGCGCGCGCGCTGCGGTTCTGGGAGGTCATGCATCCCTCGCCTCCACCTTGCACTGTCAAGGGCACCGATCCCCGCATCCCGCGCGCTGACGCCGAATGGCGCGAGATCAATGCCAAGATGCCGCGCTGGCTGCACTGCCACCCTTACAACGACATGCTGGGTGACGGCCTGCCGGAGGACGAGCGCACCTGGGCTTTCGACTTCCGGGTGATGACGCCCACCGCATGGTGGCGCGTGCCGATGCAGAACCTTTCCTTCGGCCTGCCCACCGATCCGCCTGCGCAGTACCGCATCCACAAGGCCATGCTGCAAGCACTGCAATACAAGCGCCACACGCGTCACTGGGTGCTGAAGGGCTTCCACACCACGCGGCTGGACGCCTTCTTCGATGCCTATCCCGATGCCTCGCTGGTGTGGCTGCACCGCGATCCGGTGATGGTGGCCGCCAGTTCGACGATGATGATGGCGGACATCATGGACGGTATCGTCGGCAAGATCGATCTGGTGAAGGAAGCCCGCGCCCATCTGGAGCGTGTGCGCTGGTCGATCGGCAATACGATGGCCCATCCGCTGGCGAGCGATCCGCGCATCCATCACGTCCGTTACCGCGATTTCGTGGCCGATCCCATCGGCGTGATCCGCGACTACTACGCCTTCGCCGGCCGCCCATTCACGCCTGAGGCGGAAGGTGCGATGCGGCACTACCTTACCGAGAACAAAGGCGATCGCCACGGCAAGTTCCACTACTCGACGCAAGTGCTGGTCGACGCCGGCTACGATATCGACGCGCTGAACGCCGAGTTCGCCCCGTTCCGCGAACGCTTCGGCGTCGAGATCGAGCGGCGCTGATGCACCGCCGCGTCAGTCTGCACCAGGTGGCGATGGTGGACCGGGAAACCGGCCCATTTCTGGACTTTTGCTGCGAGATCGGGGTGCAGCATGCCACCCTCGTTTCGCCACGACTGCTCCAGGCGGGCGAGCGCCGTGCTGCACGCGAAGCCGTGCAGCATGGCCGCATAAGGATCGGCTGCATCAACCATCCCTTCGCGCTCCATCCCGACCTCGCGCGCGCCACCGGCACCGCCGCGCGCGACCTGATGCGGGTGATCGACATCGCCGCAGACCTCGGCGCGCCTTCGATCTATCTCATCACCGGCGGACGCGGCATGCTGTCGTGGGAGCAGGCGGCCGAGCGCTTCTCCGAACTGCTCGCCCCCTGCCGCGACCATGCGGCGCGGCAGGGCATTGCGCTGCTGGTCGAGAACGCCTCGCCGCTGACGGTGGACATCCACATCGCCCACACCTTGCCCGATGCCCTCCGCCTTGCCCGGCTTGCGCAGATCGGCCTCTGCGTGGACCTCCACGCCTGCTGGGTCGAGGCAGACCTCCGTGAAAAGCTGGCCGAAGTCTTGCCACTCACCGGCCTCCTGCAAGTGAGCGACCACGTCCCCGGCGACCGCACCACGCCCTGCCGCGCCGTACCGGGGGATGGCGCCGTTCCCTTGGAAGCGATCCTGCGCGACGTGCTGGACCTTGGCTACACCGGCCTGTTCGACCTAGAGCTGGTCGGCCAGCGTATCGAGGCGGAAGGCGCCGCCCAAGCCTGCACCCGCGCGGCGCGCACGCTTTCCAACCTCCTCACCCGACTGGGAGCCTGACACGATGGCCTATGGCGATGGACCCGACGACGCAGCGCTCAAGACAGCGTGGGACACGTTTTGCGAACAATTGAAGCACGCCGGCATGTCCGCCTTCAAGGACGCGAACCCAGCCAATCCGCTTCAGCGCGCCGACGCCTTCCGCTTTCTCACGCAGAACCTCGGCCAGGCCTTCGATCTCGCGCTGGAAACCCGCGATCCGGCGTTCCCACAGATCCACTGGTTCACTACGCCGACGATGAAGCTGGGCGGCGACCTGGCCGACTTCACTTACCGGCAGGCATGGATCTCCGGCGACCACGTCTACCGCCTCAGCGGCAAGCGCGGCACCGCCCGCTGGCTCAACGTGACGGCGCAAGGTCCGCGCCCGGAGACAATCCCCGGCACCGACTGGCCCAGCCTGCACGAACCCTTCGGGGACATCCCGGAAGCCAACCTGTTCGGCCACCAGATCCAAACCGATGCCGATGGCCGCTTCGAAGTGACGATTGGCGGCCCGCCGCAGGACAGGAACTGGCTCCCCACCACACCGGGCACGCGCAAGCTTTTCATTCGCGAAGCCTTCGATGCCTGGGGGGAGACGCCAACCACCCTCTCCATAGAGCGGATCGGCATGACCACGCCGCCGCCCCTCCCCTCGCTCGCCATGATGGCGGAAGCGATGGACTGGGCCGGCCAGTTCGTCACAGGCCTGATGCGCGACTGGCCCGAACATGCCTGGCTCACCTCCCGCGGGGTCTGCGATCCTGCCAGCGTGAATGCCTTTCCCGCGGACAAGGCTGCCAACGACGCCAGCGATGCCAAGCGCGGGCGCATGGCCGCGCACATGGTCTGGCACCTCGAAGCCGATGAGGCGCTGATCGTCGAGATGGACTGGCATGAAGGCTTCTGGCTCTTCGGCATGGGCGGTGCGCTAATGGGATCGATGGACTTCCTCTATCGCCCCGTAAGCTACACCCCTGCGCGAACGACAGTGGATGATGATGGCGTAGTCCGCCTGATTCTGTCGCACCGGGATCCGGGCCTTCACAACTGGCTGGACACGCAAGGCTTTTCGGATGGCAACCTCACCTATCGCAACCTGATGAGCCAGCAGCCGGCGACATTCCGCACGCATCTGGTAAAGGCGGCGGACTTGCCCGATCACCTGTCGAAATCCACCGTAAAGGCCGATCCCAACGCCCGTGCGATCATGCTGCGGGAGCGATATCGCGCGATCAAACAGCGCTACGACCTGTGACGGGAGAGAAATCCGAGAATGTTCATGGTCAGTGGTTGCAAAGCCCCTTGCGCGATCCTGCGGCGCTCGTTAAAGGCGCCCCTGCCCATGACCGGCTTGCCGGTTCATACAAGGCATGCCGCTTTAGCTCAGTTGGTAGAGCACATCATTCGTAATGATGGGGTCACGTGTTCGAGTCACGTAAGCGGCACCAGAATTCCCCTTTGTCAAGCGTTTTTTCGCTCAAAAAACCCCCGAAAATCAAGTATAATACGACATCGGCTTTCCGGTGGCGTCCCCCTCTGTCCATCTCCATCCAGATGAATTGGGGGCCTCGAATCGGGGGCCTTTTCGATCCTCTCGATTCGGGGCCCCCAGATGCTGACCACAACCCAGATCAACGCCCTCAAACCCCGCGAAAAAGCTTACAAAGTCGCGGATAGCAAAGGGCTTTACGTCCTCGTCAATCCCAACGGCTCGCTGCTCTGGCGGGTCAAATTCCGGTTCCACGGGATTGAAAAGAAGATGGCGCTTGGACGCTATCCGGATGTCGGCCTCAAGGAGGCCCGGGAAAAGCGAGATGAAGCCCGCGAGCAACTCGAAAGTGGCATCGACCCTGTCGCGGCCCGGACGCAGGCTAGGGTGGAAGCGGAGATCGCCGCTCGCACCACATTCCGTCTGGTGGCCGACGAACTGATCGAAAAGATGGAGTTGGAGGGTAAGGCCGCCTCGACACTCAAGAAGGCCCGTTGGTTCGTGGATGTCCTGGGCCCGGCCATTGGCAACCGCCCAATCGCCGACATAACTGCACATGAGCTACTCAAGGCTCTTAAGAGGCTCGAACGGAAGGGGCATCATGAATCGGCTATCCGCGCCCGATCGTTCGCGGGACGCATTTTTCGATATGCAGTCGCGACCCTGCGAGCTCAGCACAATCCCGCCGACATCCTTCGCGGAGCTCTGATTAACCCCAGGGTAAAGCATCACGCCGCGATTCTGGAGCCGGCTCAGTTTGGCGAGCTCTTGCGCGCAATTGATGGGTATGGCGGAAAGATCGAGACCAAGCTGGCACTACAGTTGCTGCCACATGTCTACCTTCGCCCGGGGGAACTCAGGAAGGCTGAGTGGCCGGAGATCGATTTTGAAGCTGCGGTGTGGCGCGTGCCTGCCGAGAGGACGAAGATGCGCAAGCTGCACACCGTGCCGCTCTCAACTCAGGCTCTCGCCCTCCTGAGACAGCTTAGGGCTTTCGGGAATTCCGGCACCTTTCTATTCCCTGCGAACAAGACCTTTTTGAAGCCTATCTGCGAAAATACCCTCAATGTTGCGCTCCGTCGGTTGGGCTACACCGGCGACCAGATGACCTCGCACGGTTTTCGCGCGACTGCGAGCACATTGCTCAATGAATGCGGGCTCTGGCACCCGGATGCGATCGAGCGGTCCCTTGCACACCGAGAACGCGATCAGGTGCGCGGTGCATATCACCGCGGTGCTCATTGGGAGGAGCGAGTCCGGATGGCGCAATGGTGGTCCGACCATCTCGTGGAGCTCAGGGACGGCGCCGAGGTTCTGCACCTCAAGTTCGGTACGTGATCGCAAGCTTGCTGGTCAGCGAGCGAAGATCCTTCATTGATGGCTGGTGCGCTTCGGTGGGGTAGTACCGCAGCGGCTTTTTCTTTGCGCATCGCTGGCTAGGATGGGCAGGGATCAGCAGCAGGAAACCCTGGATGGCCCGTACCTACTCTCGGCGTGAGTTCTACGATCTAGTCTGGTCCAAGCCCATCACTCACATCGCGAAGGATTTCGCGCTTTCGGATGTTGCGATCCACAAGATCTGTCGCAAGCACGAGATACCGACACCGCCACCCGGCTATTGGGCCAAGAAGAATGCAGGCAAGGCGGCTGTGCAAACCAAGTTGCCGAAGGCGTCGCGATTCACACCCGACAACATCACGATCGCTGCTCCCGAGTTGCGCGGTGAAACAGCTGCGGTAGCAGTGGCCCGAGAAACGGCTCGCGTGCGCGCCAGTGACGAGCCTGTCGGCGCAGTATCGCACCCCATTATTGAGAGAACCCTTGCGGGACTTCGTGCCGCTTCGCCCTCGCACAGGGGCCTCGTGAGCGTTGAAGGCCCTGACGTCATTCATTGCGAGATTTCTCCAGCCTCGATCGATCGCCTGGGTGAGATCCTCAAGCGGATCATGGCGGCGGTGGAGCAGCAGGACTTTCATCTCGAAGTTGGCGAGCGGCGTGCTCGCTTCCATGGAGATGGCGAAACGATCGGGCTGTCAGTCACCGAAACCTTCAAGCGCGAAAAGCATAAGCCGACGGCGGAGGAGGAGGCAGCGGAAGCGGCCTGGAGGCGAAAAACGGAGCGCCGGCGGGGAAACCTTTGGGACTGGGAGCACGTGCCATACCCGACTGTTCCCGAGTGGGATTACATCTGCACCGGGCAACTCGGCATCGAGATGGAAGGTACCTATGTCGCCAGCGGTCAGGAGCCCCGCAAGACCTTTCGAGACGGTAAGGTCCAGAAACTGGAGACCCTCGCAAGCGACATTGCCGTCGCTCTTGCAGTCCTTGCCGTAGTAAAGCGTGAAGGACGCGAGCGCCGTGCCGAAGAGGAGTTGGCGCGGCGGGCAGCCCAGCGAGAGCGAGAGCGGCCCTTTCGCGAGGAGTTCGTCGCCGAGCGGCGACGCGCGTGTCTCGACGGTCTGCTTGAGGATATGGCGCGGCTGGAGAGGCTGCGATCGCTGGAGCAAAGCCTGTCACGAATGGAGGCAAAGCCGGAACACGGCCGCGTCTCCACTTTCGTGCCGTGGGTTCGCGCTGAGATATTGCGGCGAGAAGCCATGCTCTCGCTCGACGGAATGGAGGCACGTTTCCAAGCCGAGCGCATCTTCGGTGAGGATGACGACCACGGTTTTCAGTCCAACACATGGCGGAGCCAATGGTCGGTTTCGGACGTCGGCTGAAGGCACGACCGTAAACTTTTCAATGAGGTAAAGCTGCCCGCACAAAGTCTGATGGGTTCGGGATCTCCACAATTGCAACGACCGGCACCGCGCGGCGTTCGGTCACAAGCACTTCTCCGGCTGCAGATTGTAAAGTCATGAAATGTTTGCAAGCCTGAGACCCACGGCACCGATGACGGTCGGGCGGCGCTCGGAAGAATACATGGACCAAGACATGGTAGAAAACAGGGCTCCCGAAGCAAGTCACTCGGTGCGCGTCTACACGCGGTGGCATCAGCTCGCCGTTCCGTTGGGCTTTTCCCTGGGCATTTTCATAGCAATCTTCGCGGTTTATCAGTACCATTTGGTGTTCGGCGCCATGGGCCTGGCGCTCTTGGGTATCGTTATCCCGCCGATGGTCGCAGGCCTCGGCTTTCCGACCCGCGACAGTCTGACCATCGATTCGCTGGGGCTGGAGTTCGCACGGCGCGGGCCGGTTTCGTTCGCGGCAATATCCGGATGGAGCGCGGAGGACTATCTGAGGCTCGGTCGCAAGAAAGGACCGACGCTGGTCATCGTGGCTCAGGATGCTCCCGCTCGCAGGCGCCTCCACGACGAATTCCGGACCGGGCTGCGACTTTGGCAGACAAGTCTAGCGGCCGGCGCCTCCAAGGCCGGAGAAGAGCGCTTCCATGGCGGTTGGCGCGGACGTGCGGTGGGAGCGGCGATCGTCGCGCTGTCGCTGGCGGTCATCGTGCTGTCGCTGGCGATGCGGGAGCCTGCCTATCACCTCGTCGCGGTCGGCGGTCTGGGCGGGGCATTCGGCGGCGTCATGCTGGCAGGCATCAGGCCTTCCTGAACGAGTTTGTAATAGTCGTTCGCAATAAGAGGGCGCACATGAAACGGGCCCAGATTTTCTCATGACTGCCATCCGAGACGCCGGCCAACATTACTCTGATAGGAATGAGCGGGCGTTGGCGGCCAACTTCAAGACGCTGGATGATCAACGGGCGCCTAGTAGGGAAATGCCGACAACGACCCTCGTCGACTGCCCAAAGGTCGACTTTCACTCGCGAGGTGCAGACCGGCAGCTTTCCCAATTTCAGCGCCCAGCACTGGCCGATTCCGGAAAGGCGGGTTTCGTCTGATCAGTGGAGGATAGCTGCCGGTTGTTAGCCGCCCCAACTAAGGCGTTCCAATGAACATTTGTGCTATCAGAAAGCAGACATGACAAATATGGAAAGGCCTTCCCTTCGTGTAGTCCTCTCTGGCTGCTCAGGCGGGAGTAAATCCACCCTTCTCGCTAAACTTGCGGATGTGGGTTTCAGGACAATTCCCGAGCCCGGTCGCCGCATCGTCGACGAGGCATTGCGCGGTGATGGCACCGCATTGCCTTGGGTAGATCTCGCGGCTTCTGCAAGGCGTGCCATCAACGTGGCCGCCGAGCATCTTCGAGTTGCCCGGGAAGAGAGGGGCTGGACATTCTTCGACCGTGGCCTGGTCGACGCGGCAGTGGCCCTTCAACACGCGACAAGTCGAGCGGCGTCGGTCACGCTCGCCGCGTTTCCACCTTATCATCGACGAGTCTTCTGACCCCTACGTGGCCCGAGATCTTCATTGAAGATCGGGAGCGTCAACAAGATATGGACGAAGCGATCGCTTAATACGAGCGCCTGCTGAACG
Source organism: Novosphingobium sp. (assembly GCF_036820275.1). Classification (GTDB taxonomy): domain Bacteria; phylum Pseudomonadota; class Alphaproteobacteria; order Sphingomonadales; family Sphingomonadaceae; genus Novosphingobium. Next base: position 104,540 of record NZ_DAISLT010000003.1, on the reverse strand, counting down.
CATACCGGCACCTAGGGTATGATCCAATCATTATTCCCAAGACCACGGTCAGCGAAAGGGCGCATTTTGTCTTGATTCACTTGAAATAAAGGAGACCGCTGCTTGCGCCTGCTTACTAGCAAAAGGTGTCCGAGAGCTAGCACCCGGAGGCGGATATGCGCGATGTTCCGCTCGCGGCGAATCAGGGTTGCCACACAAACTTGTCGCGGCTCCGAAGCGACCGTCGATAAAGTTCATTCGGTATCAGCGGCTCATTGGGCAGTGACCACCGAACATAGCCATCATGGGTCCGCACCATCCTCAATTCGTCGCCGAATTCACCGTTGAGGCCTTTCCCATCGCATGGCCCGCCGACCAATTTTATCCGGCTCAAAATGAGTTCTCCGCATCCGCGTTCGCTGAATAAAGGGTCAAGTGCTGCAGCGAGGCGAAGGTTGCAATGGGCGCCGTGGCATTTGCCGCCGGCGCCTTTCGGGTTCAATGCTTGCAAGGCTGCCACTCGGCTTCGGGGGTGTGCTCACCATCGCCAGCATAACCCGAGCGGGTGGTAACCGCCTGTCTGCATAAGCGGTGGAAGGGTGCATGCGACCTGTGGTTCGTGGAATACTGTAGGCAGCGACGCGTCCCGCAATGCAGTCGTTCCGTCGCTGGCAGTGGTGTCAAACGACGCCGGGAATTGGGCCGGGGGCAACACGTAAAACTGGGCCCCCTTTTCATACTCAAACGTTAACGGAATCAACCGCAAACTAGAGCTGTCGCCCCGGATGGTGATGACGTGGCTGTGGTGCAGGAGACGGTCGAGAAGGGCGGTAGTGACGGCGGGGTCGCCAAAGACCGTTCCCCATTCTCCCACGCTGCGGTTGGACGTGATCAGCATGGCACTTCGCTCGTAGCGCGAGATACCAGCTGGAAGAACGGGTAAGCAGCGTCGAAAGGCAGATAGCCAAGCTCATCAACGATCAGCAGCTCAGGTTTGGCAAGGAAAGGCAGTCGCTCTTGCAGGCGACCTTCGCCATGGGCCTTTACCAAGGCAGAGACTAGCGCCTTGGCGGTTGTGTACAGACGGTGTAATTCTGCCTGCTTCGGGAACGACATATAGGCCGTGATGTAAGAGGTTTGAGGCGATACACCGTATCCTAGCCCAGACTGCTGTCTTCTGAAATCAGAGCCTCGATCCGTTCGAGCATGGCGAGGATCATTGCCTGTTCCCAGCGCGGCAACCTGTCGAACCCTCGCCCAAAGCGCATCTGCAATGGAAAAGGCATGCTGTTTAACCGCTGAAGGCCTTCTTCGGTCGCCTGGACGAGGATCTGGCGCTTGTCGTTCTCGCTGCGGGTGCGAGTGACGAGACCGGCTGCAACCAGCTTGTCGACGATGTTGGTTATCGTCGCCTGTCCGAACCGGAGCGCGGCTGCGACAGCGCTGGGCGTCACGCTTTTTCCGGATCCGATCTGTCGCAAAACCAGGGCCTGCGACGGGGTCAGTCCGGTTGCCGCGGCCATCCTCCGATTTTCCAGATCCGCAGCGTCGAGAATTTTTCTCAGGGCCGAAAGTGCTGCTGGAGTGAGATCGCTGTCCATGCCCCGACAGCTAGCTTTCCTGCGGCTTTGCGCCAAGCTGCAAGATACTTCCAAATCCGAAATATTTCATTTCAGAGACGCGCATTAAGGGAACATATCTCGCGAAAGGTGGTTGCAATGAACCGCACGATCCGTATGTTATCGCGCAGAAGCAGTCATAACGAGGCAAATGCCAAGCACGCCAATGTGCTTCGGAGGGTGAAGTAATCTTTGATGAAGTCATGAGTAAAGCCGCCTTCTGGACGAATCCCGAGGGCACAATTCCGATGTATAAGACTACCTCGCCGGTCCTGCGCCGGCCCACTGCCGAAGACGGGCCTGCCGTCACTGCGCTGATCGCGGCGTCCGAGCCGCTCGATCCCAACTCGGCCTATTGCAATCTGCTTCAGTGCAGCGACTTCGCCGACACCTGCGTGCTCGCGGAGCGCGACGGCGAGGTTCTCGGGTGGATTTCCGCCTACCGTCCGCCTTCGCATCCGGAGCGCATCTTCGTGTGGCAGGTTGCCGTCGCGGCCTCCGCGCGCGGTGAAGGGCTGGGCGGGCGCATGCTCGACGAACTGGTCTCGCTGCCCGCCGTACAGGGCGCGACCGCGCTGACCACCACGATCACCGAGGCCAATCCGGCTTCCTGGGCGCTGTTCGGCGCCTTCGCGCGCCGCCATGGCGCCAGCCTCTCGAAATCCGAGCGCTTCGAGCGCGCCGCGCACTTCGCGGGGGCACACGACACGGAATGGCAGGCGACCATCGCGCCGCTGCCGTCCGTCCATACCTGAACAGGGGAACTCCCGAAATGACGAAGACTCCCATGCCGAGCGCCACCGCGCCGGATACGAAGATCTATGACCGCCGCGAATCCAGGGTGCGCAGCTATTCGCGTGCGATGCCTCGCCAGTTCGGCAAGGCGCAAGGGCCCTGGCTGCACGACAACGAGGGCGGGCGTTATCTCGATTTCCTGTCGGGCTGCTCCTCGCTGAACTACGGGCACAATCATCCGGTGCTGAAGGCGGCGCTGATGGATTACATCGCCAGCGACGGCGTGACCCACGCACTCGATTTGCACACCGACGCCAAGGCCGCTTTCCTGCGCACATTCGAGGACGTGATCCTTGAGCCGCGCGGGCTGGACTATCGCGCGATGTTCACCGGGCCGACCGGCACCAACGCAGTGGAAGCCGCGATCAAGTTGGCGCGCAAGGTCACGAGCCGCGAGCTGGTGGTCGCCTTCACCAACGGCTTCCACGGCATGACACTGGGCGCGCTGGCCTGCACCGGCAACGCCGGCAAGCGCGGCGGCGCGGGCGTTCCTCTCAGCCACGTCAGCCATGAGCCGTTCGACGGCTATTATGGGGACGAGGTCGATACGGCGGACCTGCTAGAACAGCGTCTTTCCGACCCCTCTAGCGGTCTCGATGCCCCGGCCGCCTTCCTCGTCGAGACGGTCCAGGGCGAAGGCGGGCTCAACGCTGCAAGCCCTGCGTGGCTGCGGCGCATCGCGGCGCTGGCGAAGAAGCACGGCGCGCTGATGATTGTCGACGACATCCAAGCCGGCTGCGGCCGCTCCGGCGGGTTCTTCAGCTTCGAGAACATGGGCTTCACGCCCGATATCGTCACGCTGGCGAAGTCGCTTTCGGGCATGGGCCTGCCTTTCGCGCTGACGCTCATGCGCCCCGACCTTGATGTCTGGAGCCCCGGCGAACACAACGGCACGTTTCGCGGCAACAACCACGCCTTCGTCACCGCCACCGCAGCGCTGCGCGAGTTCTGGGCCGACCCAGCCTTCATCGACGCAGTGGCGCGGCGCGGCGGCATCCTCGAACGGCGGCTTGAACGCATGGCCGAGCGCCATGGCCTGAACACGCGCGGGCGCGGCATGATGCGCGGCATCAATGTCGGCAGCGGCGAGGTCGCATCGCAGATCACGTCGGCCTGCTTCGACGAGGGCCTGATCATAGAGACCAGCGGCGCGCATGACGAGATCGTCAAGGTACTGGCCCCGCTGACCATCGAGGATGCGGTGCTCGAAGCCGGGCTCGACATTCTGGAAGAGGCGGTCGCAGACGCGATCGCCCCGGTGAAGCGGCCTCTGGTCGCCGCTTGAACCTTCCCCCGAATTCAAAGGAATACCCATATGATCGTTCGCAATCTCAACGACATCCGCAAGTCCGACCGTCACGTCGAATCCAATGGCTGGCACTCTGACCGCCTGCTGCTCAAGGACGACAAGATGGGCTTCTCGTTCCACGTCACCACGATGTTCGCGGGCGAGGAGCTGCACATGCATTATCAGAACCATCTCGAAGCGGTGCTGGTTATGCAGGGCGAGGGTACGATCGAGGACCTCGGCACCGGCCTGACGCACGAATTGAAGCCGGGCGTGATGTATGCCCTCAACGCCAACGACAGGCACATCGTGCGCCCGGTGAAGGATATCGTGTGCGCCTGCGTCTTCAACCCGCCGGTGACGGGCCGCGAGGTGCATGACGAGAACGGCGCCTACCCCGCCGATACCAGCGAACCCGCACTCGCGGACTAAGGAGAAAGGGGCACAAGATGCACGACCACTATCCTACCCGCAGCGCGGCCGAACCCCAGCTGTTCCCGCGCAGCGAACCTGTCGCCCGCCGCGCCTGGCAGCCGGGCGCGCCGTTGACCGCAGAGCAGATCGCCCAGTTCGACCGCGACGGCTATCTCGTGCTGAAGGATGTCTTCTCCGAAACGGAGATGGCCGCGCTACAGGCAGAAACCGGGCGCATGCTCGGTGATCCCGAGGGCCTGAAGGACGAGACAGTGATCGCCGAACCCGGCAGCCGCGAGATCCGCTCGATCTTCGAGATTCACGAACAGAGCGACACGATGGCGCGCCTTGCCGCCGACGAACGGCTGGCGGGCGTGGCCGGCTATCTGCTCGACGACGAGGTCTACGTCCACCAGTCCCGGCTAAACTACAAGCCGGGGTTCAAGGGCCGGGAGTTCTACTGGCACTCCGACTTCGAAACCTGGCACGCCGAGGACGGCATGCCGCGCATGCGCGCGCTGTCGATGTCGGTGCTGCTGGCGGAGAATACCCCAAACAACGGCCCGCTGATGGTGATCCCCGGATCGCAGCACGTGTTCATCGCCTGCGTCGGCGAAACACCGGACGACCATTACAGGGCGTCCTTGCGTAATCAGGAATACGGCGTGCCCGACGAGGACACGCTGGCCGAACTGGCGCACCGGCAGGGCATCGTCGCGCCCACCGGCAAGCCGGGCACGGTGATCGTGTTCGACTGCAACACGATGCATGGTTCCAACGGCAACATCACCCCGTTCCCGCGCGCCAATGCCTTCCTCGTCTACAACGCGGTGAGCAACCGGCTGGAGGCGCCGTTCGCCGCTGCCACCCCGCGCCCGGATTTCATCGCCGCGCGCGAGGTCAAGCCGGTGACGCCGGTATCCGGAACCTTCGAAGGAGTAGCCGCATGAAGACCCTGACCACCGGGGCCCATTCCGTGGAAAAGATCGGCGGCACTTCGATGGCTGCCACCTCGACGGTGTTCGACAATGTGCTGATCGCCGGACGCAAAGGCGCGGATCTCTACAACCGTATCTTCGTCGTCTCGGCCTATGCCGGGATGACCGACCTGCTGCTGGAGCACAAGAAGTCGGGCCGGCCCGGCGTCCATGCCCACTTCATCCGCAACGAAGTGCCCGGCGCCTGGCGCTCGGCGCTGGCCGACGTGACGGGCGCGATGTGGGCGCGCAATTCCGAGATGTTTGCGCGCGCCGAAAGCCGCGAGGAGGCCGACGCCTTCGTGGCAAGGCGCATCGCCGCTCTGGAGACCTGCCTCGACGATCTCGACCGGCTGCGCGCACACGGCCGCTTCTGCCTGAAGGAGCAGATGACCACCGTGCGCGAGATGCTGGCGGGTCTGGGCGAGGCGCATTCGGCGCACTCGACCGCCCTGATGCTGCGCGACCGGGGCGTGAACGCGGTCTTCGTCGACCTGACCTTGTGGAACCACGAGGACATGCGCAGCCTCGACGCGCGGATCGAGGAGGCGCTGGCGCCGATTGACCTTGCCACGCAGATGCCGATCATCACCGGCTATGCCGGGTGCGAGGGCGGCATGGTGCGCCGTTATGCGCGCGGATACTCGGAGATGACGTTCTCGCGCATCGCCGTGCTTACCGAGGCGCGCGAGGCGATCATTCACAAGGAATTTCACCTCTCCAGCGCCGACCCGCGCCTTGTCGGCGAGACGGTGGCGCGCAAGATCGGGCGGACCAACTACGACGTGGCCGATCAGCTCGCCAATCTCGGCATGGAGGCGATCCATCCGCGCGCCGGGCGAGGGCTGCGCCAGTCGGGCATTCCGCTCAGGGTGCGCAACACTTTCGACCGGCATGACGGCGGCACGCTGATTTGCGGCAACTACGTCTCCGAAGCCCCGCGCGTGGAGATCGTTACCGGCCTGTCTTCGGTCCAGGCGTTGCAGGTGTTCGAGCAGGACATGGTGGGGGAGAAAGGCTACGACGCCGCGATCCTTGACACCCTGACCCGGCACGGCGCCTGGATCGTCAGCAAGAGCTCCAACGCCAACACCATCACCCACTACCTGTCGGGTACCGACACCGCGCAGATGGCTGCGATCGTGGCGGACATCGAGGTGAAGTGGCCGGGCGCGGCGGTGACGGAGCAGCCGGTGGCGATGGTCTCGGTGATCGGCAGCGATCTGGGCGAGCCGGGTCTCGTCCCCCGCGCGCTCATGGCGCTGGCGGAAGCGGGCATCGGCATGGTCGCGATGCAGCACCAGATCCGCAACGTGGACGTGCAGTTCATCGTCGGCGTCGAGGACTTCGACCCGGCCGTGCGTGTGCTGCACAAGGCGCTGGTTGAAGGCGCGACGGCGTCCCACGAACGCGCGGCGGCCTGACGCCGGTTACACTTCGTCGATGCTGAACGCCATCCTTCCCGTGCGCAGCCTGCTGCTGGCCATCTTCATGCTGATGGCGGGCGGCGGGTTCATGAACACGCTCGTCAGCGTGCGGCTGGAACGCGCAGGAAGTGGCACGCTGGCGATCGGTCTTGTCGGCACCGCCTATTTCGCGGGGCTCGTCGCCGGATCGCTGCGCGCGCCCGCATTGCTGCGCCGGATCGGCCATATCCGCGCCTTCGCCGCCTTCGTCGCCGTTCTGAGCGCCAGCACGCTCGCTTATGCGATCCACCGCGATGTGCTGTTATGGGGCGCGTTGCGCTTTGCCGACGGCCTTTGCCTTGCAGGTATCTACGTCTGCCTCGAAAGCTGGCTGGGCGAGCGGGCCGAAGGAGCCGGACGAGGCAGCGTCCTCGCGGGTTACATGATCGCGCTCTACGGCGGGCAGGCGATCGGGCAGTTCACGCTGAACCTTGGCGGTGGCGGCTCGACCCTGCCGCTACTGGCGGGATCGATCCTGATCTCGCTTGCCGCCGTACCTGTTGTGCTGACCCGCATTGCCGCCCCCGCCCCGAGTGAAGGCGCGTCATTGCGCTTCTGCCAACTCTACGCGGTTTCTCCTCTTGGCATTGTCGGCGCGTTTCTGACGGGCGTGATGCTCGGAGCGTTCTACGCGATGGGTGCGGTCTATGCGCGGCGATCCGGGCTGGACCTGTCTGCGACGGCTCTGTTCATGAGCGTGGTCATCATGGGCGGCGTCGCGCTGCAGTGGCCTCTGGGTCGCCTGTCGGACCGCATGGACCGGCGCAAGGTGATCGTGATGGGTTTTGCCGGAACGCTCATTGCCAGCCTTGCCATCGCGCTGACGAGCGGCACTGCGCCGCTGATGGCGTTCGGTGCGGCGTTTGGCGGCTTGAGTTTCGCTTTGTACCCTTTGTGTGTCGCTCACACCAACGATCACTTGACCTCGGATCAGCGGATTGCTGCCAGTGGGGGGCTGGTGCTTCTCTACTCGCTCGGCGCGGCGATCGGGCCCTCGATGGCGGCTATCGCGATGACTTTTCTGGGAACTTCGGGGCTGTTCCTGTTCGTTGCAGCCTGCGCGGGCACGGCGCTCGTCTTCGGCTTGTGGCGGCAGGCCCGTTCCGAGCCGGTGCCGACCCATCTTCAGGAAACCTACGTCGTGCTGCCGCGAACCACGCCCCTTTCAATCGAAATGTCGGCCACGCCTGACGCCGCCGACGAAAGCACAACTTCATGACCGAACCGACCTCGCCCACCGTCCTCCACCGCGCGATTGCCGCCTCGGCTATCGGCAACGCCACCGAATGGTTCGACTACGGCATCTACGCATATGGCGTGACGTATATCTCCGCCGCGCTTTTCCCGGGGGAAACGGCGGAAGCGACGCTGTTCGCGCTGGCGACCTTCGCGATCTCGTTCCTGATCCGCCCGCTCGGAGGGTTCTTCTGGGGTCCATTGGGAGATCGTTACGGGCGCAAGGCGGTGCTCGGGGTGACGATCGTGATGATGGCGGGCGCGACGGTCCTGGTCGGCCTCATCCCGTCATACGCCGCGATCGGCATGTGGGCACCGGCACTGCTGGTAATCCTGCGCATGGTGCAAGGGTTTTCGACGGGCGGCGAATACGGCGGCGCGGCGATCTTCATGGCCGAATATGCACCCGATGCGAAGCGGGGCTTCTACGGCAGCTTTCTCGAAGTCGGCACGCTGGCAGGCTTCTGTGCGGGGGCAATACTCATGCTCGGGTTCTCGCTGCTGCTGGGCGATGCAGCGATGCGCGAGTGGGCATGGCGTCTGCCGTTCCTGCTTGCCGGGCCGCTCGGTCTCGTGGGCGTCTACTTGCGTTCGCGCATGGAAGAGACCCCGCTTTTCCGGGAGGTGGAGCGACAGGATTCCGCCGCTGTCGCATCCCCCTTGCGCGATCTGCTCACCCGTCACCGTCGATCGCTGCTGGCGATGAGCGGCCTCGTGATCGCGCTCAACGTCGTGAACTATACGCTGCTCAGCTACATGCCGACCTATCTTGAGCGCCGCCTCGGGCTGTCGACCGACGCGGCCCTTGCCGTGCCGCTTGCAGGGATGCTGTTCATGATGGTGCTGCTCCCGTTTGCGGGCGCACTTTCCGATCGCATCGGCAGGAAACCGATGTGGATGGCCTCGCTGATCGGACTCATGCTTGCCGTGGTTCCGCTCTATCATGTGATGGATGCAGGACAGACGAGCGCGGTCATCGGCTATGCCGTTCTGGGAATGCTCTATGTCCCGCAACTCGCGACGATCTCGGCAACGTTTCCGGCATTCTTCCCGACGCCGGTACGCTTTGCGGGCTTTGCGATCGCCTACAACCTCTCGACCTCGCTGTTCGGCGGTACTGCACCGGCCGTCAACGCCTGGCTTATCGACCGGACGGGCGATCCGCTGATGCCTGCCTACGTGATGATCGCCGCATGCGTGTTCGGCCTCATCGCCTTGCGATTTACCGACGAGACTGCGGGCAAGCCACTGCAGGCTGCCTGACATGAATTCTGGGGGACTTTTCGTGTCAATCGATGCCAGCAATGCCCTTGCCCGATTTGCGGGCGATTGGGCGCAAGAACCTTGGGCGCGTACCGTGCTCGGGCTGCTCGTCCTTGCGAGTTCGGCGTGGTTCGCCAACTGGATTGCGCGGCGCATCGTCCTGAACGGGATGATACGCCTGCTTCAGCGCACGCCGTTCGAGGTCGGTGCTGGCCATATCGGTTCAATCGTCTCGCGGCTGTCCAACGTCCTGCCCGCAATTATCGTGCAAGGCGGGATCGGAACCATCCCGGAATTGCCGCCCGCACTCCCGGATCTGGTCCACAGCATTTGCGCCGCAATCATCATCGTCAGTCTCGCGCTGTCGCTGACGGGCGTTCTGACGCTGGCCAACGAGTTGTACCAGCGACGCCCGGAAGCGGGCAACCGACCGATCAAGGGCTATGTCCAGGTGGCCAAGCTGCTCGTCTACGGTGCGACCGCGATCCTGGTCATCGCCGCGCTGATGGACCAGTCCCCCTTGCTGCTGCTTTCGGGTCTTGGCGCGATGGCGGCGGTGCTCATGCTGGTGTTCAAGGATACGATCCTGTCGCTGGTCGCATCCGTCCAGATCACGTCGAACGACATGATACGGGTGGGAGACTGGATCGAGATGCCCAAACTCGATGCCAACGGTGACGTCATCGACATCGCCCTACATACCGTGAAAGTGCAGAACTTCGACAAGACGATCACCACCATACCCACGCACCGCCTGATCACGGACAGCTTCCGCAACTGGCGCGGGATGTCGGAATCGGGCGGCAGGCGGATCATGCGTTCGTTGATGATCGACCAGAACAGCGTGCGGTTCCTTGGCGATGCGGATATCGGGCGACTGTCGCGTTTTGCCGTGCTTCGCGCCTATCTTGATGATCGGCAGGGCAGGGTATCGGCGTGGAACCGTCGTCATGCCGGTAGTGACGGGCTCAATGCGCGCCGTCTGACCAACATCGGAACCTTTCGCGCCTATGTCCTCGCCTATCTGCGCAGTCTCCCCGCCATAGCCGAGGACAAGACCATGCTGGTCCGGCAGCTGGAACCCGGCGAGCATGGCCTGCCCCTGCAGATCTATGCGTTCGCATCGACGACCGTCTGGGCCAGCTACGAGGACACACAGGCCGATATTTTCGACCATCTCATCGCGATCATGCCGGAATTCGGGCTACGCCTTTTCCAGAGGCCGACGGGTCTGGACCTTATGGGCCTCGTCACGCATGGCTCTGATGTGTGTTCATCGGGGCGGCCGGAAGCGGCAGTCCAGCAGAAAGATCCAGTCGGTGCCTGAATTTTCCGACAAAGCCCTCCGCTTCAGGTTACTTGCAGCGCTGGGAGTCGCAACCCTCATTTCGGTGGTGCCTGCCCATGCCCAAACTTCGGCGGCGCCGAGCTACCCGGACCTGGTAGAGTTGTCGAAGCGTGCCGGCATGGTCATCAAGGCCCGAGTTCAGACGGTATCGCGCCTCGACCCAGCTCAGGTCCGCAATCCGACGGCGCTGCATGATCGTTTCTACGCGGAAGCGCAGACCGAGGCCTTGATCTACGGGCGGCAGGGCATTGGCGCTTCGCTACGTTACCTCGTCGATCTGCCGCCAGACCGGCCGGAGCTTTCCGGCCGCGACGTGCTGCTGTTTGCCTGGCGCGTGCCGGACAAGACCGGTGACATCAAGCTCGTCGATCCGACCGCGCAGGTCTTGTGGTCGCCGGTTCAGGAAGCCCGTGTGCGGTCCATCCTGACGGAACTTGTGGTGCCCGGCGCACCTTCACCGGTCACCCGGGTGCGGGAGCTGATGTTCGTACCGGGCAACCTTGCCGGGCAAGGGCAAACACAAATCTTCCTCGATACCAATGGTGGGGGCAGCGCGGCGATCACCGTGCGCCATCAACCGGGATCGGCGCCGAGTTGGGGCGTGTCCTTCTCACAGGTGGCTGCCGGAACCAAAGCGCCGCCGCCGCAGGACAGCCTGGCATGGTATAGCCTGGCATGCTTCCTGCCCGCCTATCCGCCCACAGCCGCGAACGTATCGCGCAGCAGCGCAAAGCAGGAACAGGCGCTGAACGATTATCGCATGGTCGTCTCGTCGCTGGGTACCTGCAACCGCACGCGATGACGGGGCTTATTCCACCAACATTTTGAAGGTTACGGGGACGGGGCAGGAATGACGGTTTTTCCATCGGCAGCGACGCCGCCTGATGGCGCCATTCATGACAGGCTGGAGCATGTCGCGCTCTACCGTTGGTGGCGCCGTGCGATCGTCGCGCGGGTCGATCACGAGGCGGTGATGGCGCGTATCGTCGAGGATAGCGGCTGGACAACGCGCTACGCGTTCATGGTGATGATGTCGGCTGGTATTGCGGTCCTCGGCCTGCTGCTGTCCTCCCCGGCGGTGGTGATCGGCGCGATGCTGATCTCTCCGCTCATGAGTCCGATCCTTGGGTTGGGGTTCAGTCTTGCCCTGTTCGATTTCAAGGAGGTGCGGCGGGCGCTGACGGCGCTCGCGGTCGGTGCAGGTGCGGCGGTGCTGTTCACGGCGCTGATCGTCGCACTCTCGCCGCTCCAGGCACCGACCAGCGAGATCATCGCGCGCACGCGGCCCAATCTGTTCGACCTCGCCGTGGCGCTCTTCGCGGCGCTTGCCGGGACTTTCGCGATCATTCGCGGGCGTGGCGACACGATCGTCGGCGTCGCCATCGCAACGGCGTTGATGCCCCCTCTGGCGGTGGTGGGCTTTGGCCTTGCGACCTGGAACATGCCGGTCCTTGGCGGCGCTTTCGCGCTGTTCGTTACCAACTTCGTGACGATCGCCTTGTCGGCGATGATCATGGCGCGGTTCTACGGGTTCGGGCATTACCTCTCCAGTCAGCAGACCTGGACACAGACCTTTGTCCTGTTGTTCGTCTTCGTCGCAATGGCCATTCCGCTTGGCATCTCCCTCAAGCAGATCGCCGGGGAAGCTGTGACGCTCAACCAGACCCGCTCGTTCCTCTCCGAACGCTTCGGCGCCGATGCACGTGTGACCCAGCTCGACATTGACTTCGATGCGCAGCCGGCAGTGGTTCGCGCTGTGGTCATCACCCCTCGCGACAAGATGAAGCGCACCGCGGCTTTGCAGGACGATCTCACCGCACGGCTCGGGCAGCCGATCAAGCTGCGGCTGGATCAGGTTCTGCTCGAACCGGGTGCCGGTGCGATCGAGGCCCAGCGTGAGGAAATCCGGCAGGCAGGCGATGCCGCCGCCATCGAGACTCAGCGCATCGCGAGCCTTTCACAGATGCTCGCCCTGACCGCTGGCATATCGTCCGACAGCGTGACGATTGATCGCGATCACCATCGTGCAATGGCCAGCGCCGCGCCGCTCCCCGGCGCAACCCTTGCGACATACCGCACCCTGGAGCGGCGGGCTGCTGCTCAGGCCGATGGGTGGGACGTGGTGCTCACTCCGCCGCAGATAGCATACCCGTCGATCAGCTTCACAGGGTCTCAGGATGCGCTCGAACTTCCCGCGCGGGAGGCCGTTCTGGTGACGGCATGGGCCGCCAGGCGCTGGAATGTGCGTGTCCTCGCCGTTCCGGGCCTTCCAGCCGATGCGCCGCAATCTCCCACGCTTGTCCAGCGGCGGGCTATCGGCATTGCCGCACTGCTACGTGAGAACGGCGTCGAAGCGGTGCCCGCTCCGGCCGCAGGAAGCCGTTTTGCCCTAAGAGAAGTTGAAGGAGGCGGGGAACAGCCTTGAGCCCGGCCCTTGTCAGCGCCGTGATCCTGCTGGGTACGCTAGTCCTGTTCGTATCCGAGCGCGTGCGGCATGATCTGGTCGCGTTCCTTGCGCTCATCGCCTGTCTGATGACGGGTCTTGTCGCGCCGGCTGACGCCTTTGCCGGATTTGCCGATCCTGCCGTGATGGCGGTCGCAGCGGTGCTTGTGGTCGGGCGTGCCATCGAGCTTAGCGGAGCGGCGGGTCTCGTCGCCAACCGCGTCATCCCGGTCGATGCGCCGTTCGCGATGCGCCTGGCCGGACTTCTGGTCGTCGGTGCCATGTTGTCGGCCTTCATGAACAATATCGCCGCTCTGGTCATCACCATGCCGATCGCGGCCGAGATCGCGCGCACGGCCCGGCGATCGCCGGCCGCCACCTTGATGCCGCTCGCGTTTGCAACGATTCTGGGCGGAATGACGACGCTGATCGGCACGCCGGCCAACCTCATTCTGTCTTCCGTGCGGGAAGCGAGATTGGGTACGCCCTTCGGCTTCTTCACGATGACGCCCGTCGGGGTGGCGGTGACGGTCGTCGGTCTTGTCTACCTGTGCGTGGTGGGTTGGCGTCTGCTGCCGGTGCGGACGGGCAGTTCCAGCGATGGAAAGCCGCCGTGGCGGGTGTATGAGTTGTCGGTCCTGGATGAGCGTCTGGACGCCGGGGAACTGCGTAGTCGCCTTCGGGCTGCCGGAGCGCGGATGCTCGCCTCGTTCCGGGACATCGCGCCGATAGCCGGGATCGAATATTTTCAGGCGCGGGACCGCCTTCTGGTCGTGTCGCGCAAGAACCAGTGGTCCGTTGCTGCCACGACCGGCCTTGCCAGCGATGTTCCCGCAGACCATGTGCGGGACGCCGTCACCGTCCGCGTCGCGGTGGCACACGGCTCTCCGCTCATCGGGCTTGGATACGACGAAGTGCGAACCCGTAGCCGGCAGCAGCTGCAGGTCGTCGCGGTAGGCCCTCGCGTGGCGAGGGAACGGCGGCAGTTGGTGGACATGCGCATACGGGCTGGCGACCAGCTCTATATCCGCGGTCCTCAGTCAGAGCTTGGCGCCTTCAGCGCCAGTGCCCGTGTCCTGGAAATCGACCGGCACGATCCCGTCCCGACGGCTCACGGCCGCGCAGCCGGTATTCTCGCGATTTTCGCAGCGGCGATTGCCTGCATTGTCGGGCTCGGGCTCTCCCCCGCACTAGCTTTCACCGGTGCCGCCGTCCTGATCGCGGCGTTGCGGCTACTGCCGCCAGAGGAAATCTACCGCTCTATCGACTGGAGCGTGATCGTCCTGCTCGCAGCCATGATCCCGGTGGGGCAGAGCTTCGAGGACAGCGGCGCAGCCGCGATCGCGGCGCAGTGGCTGGGTGAGACGCTGACGGGTCTGCCGCTGGCCGTCGTTCTGGCCGCACTGTGCTCGGTCACCCTGGTGCTATCCATCTTCCTCAACAATGTGGCGACGGCGATCATCATGGGCCCGCTCGCTATCGACGCCGCCAACTTTCTCCACGTCAGTCCAGACGCCGCGTTGCTGGCAGTGCTCATCGGCGCGTCTTCCGATTTTCTGACTCCGATCGGTCATCAGAACAATCTTCTGGTCATGGGTCCGGGCGGCTACCGATTCAGCGATTATGCCCGGATGGGCGCGCCGCTGGTCGTGGCTGTGGTAGCCTGTACGGCGATTACGCTGACGCTGCTGTATGGCTGAACGGGACTTCACGGTGCGCGATGCGCAGCACCAAGAAGCCCAGAATGCCGGAAATCAATGAACCGACGAGAATGCCGACTTTGGCTTCGGACTGAAGGATCGCGTCGCCCGGGAACGCCAGGAGGGCGATGAAAAGGCTCATCGTGAAGCCGATCCCACAGAGCAGGGCTACCCCCAACATCTGCATCCGGCTGGCATGCGCCGGAGCATCCGCCAACCCCAGCTTGGTGGCCAACAGCGACAAGCCAAACACGCCGACCGGCTTGCCGAGGACCAGACCTGCCGCGACGCCAAGCGTCACCGGCGCGAGCAAAGCATTCACCGGCAGGCTGAGAAAGGGCACCCCGGCATTGGCCAGTGCAAACAGCGGAACGATGAGAAAGCCTACCGGGATATGCAGGGCGTGTTCCAGGCGATGGAGAGGGCTGGTGGCGTCGCCGTCCGAGCGACTTGGCGTCACGTCCATGGGTATGGTCAACGCGAGCAACACACCGGCCAGCGTCGCATGGATTCCAGAGCGGAACACGAAGATCCACAGCACCACGCCCAACAGCAAGTAGGGTGTCAGCCGGCGAATTCGTAAACGATTCATCGCCATGAGACCCGCGACGGCCAGCACCGCGCCAAGCAAGTCGGGCCACGAAACCTGGGCGGTGTAGAACACTGCGATGATGATCACCGCACCCAGATCGTCGATGATCGCCAAGGCAGCCAGGAACACGCGCAGAGACGCAGGCACGCGGTCGCCGAGCAATGATATTACGCCAAGGGCGAATGCGATGTCGGTCGCCGCTGGAATTGCCCAACCCCTGGCCGTTTCCCCTGTATTGAATGCGTAAAAGAGCAGTGCCGGAACCGCCATGCCACCAAGAGCCGCAACGCCCGGGAGCATGCGGCGTGGCCATGTGGAAAGTTGGCCGTCGAGCATCTCACGTTTGATCTCAAGGCCAACGAGCAGGAAGAACACCGCCATCAGCGCGTCGTTTATCCAGTGCGCGATCGAGAGCGGCCCGAGATGACTGTGCAGGAGGGCGTCGTAGGTCCCTGCGGCGGGTGAGTTGGCGAGCCCGAGGGCGATGGCAGCCATCGCCATCAGAAAAAGACCCGCAGAGGACTGCCCATGTAGGAAACGGCGAAGGGCGCTGGGGGACTTGAGGCGTGCGAGGACCATCGGGAACTCCGGGCAAAGATCGTCGGGCACCGGCGGCCCGACCGATGCTGCGAAACCTGCCCGCCACACGGCGAACACCCGCCCTACCCTTGGCAGCCCGCACCTGGGGCCGCAACCCCAGTCTGACTTGCCAAGGCCTTGATCTAGCCGGAATCTGCGATCAATCCGTTTGATTATCGTGAGCGATTTCGCGCTCACCTGTCTCCAGTCCCACGTTCGGGTAGTCAGTTAAATTCGGCGGCAATGCTCATTTGCCTGACTGGCTGTGGGGGCATGCCCGGTAGCTCGGTCTTGAGGCTGCTCAGCCTGCCACCTTCAGGAAACGCTGGGAGAGTCCATGATAAAGCTTTTCCTGGCAGACGAACTGCGCGGCGAAATCCGCCACGAGCGCCGAGGCTACCAGCGGCATCATCAGTCCCCGGCTCGCGGTCGTCTCCGAGATGATGATGACCGCAGTGAGCGGAGCTCTCACCACGCCGGTGAAATAGGCCACCATGCCGAGCAGCACGATGGCACCGGGCGAGTAATCCGGAAAGACCGTGCGCAGAAGGTCGCCAATGCCCGCGCCGATCGACAGCGACGGCGCAAAGATGCCGCCCGGCAGACCCGAGACGGCCGTCGCCAGCGTCGTCACGAACTTCGCCGCACCGAACCATGCCGGCACAGCGCGGCCTTCGATGATCCCGTGAGCGGTCTCATAGCCCGTGCCCCAGGTCAGCCCGGTGAAGGCCCCGATCACCGCCACGACCACGCCGCATCCAAGTGCGAACGTCACCGGCCGCGCCCGGAGCCAAGCCATGGGCGCGAAGGACGTCGCGCCTGCGGCCAGCATCAGCCTTGAGAAGATACCGCCCGCAATGCCCCCGACGATCCCGGCGACGGGAGCAGCGATGATCGCCTGCGTCACGCGAAGTGTCTGACGCATTTCCCCGAAGTAGATGTAATCCCCGGCCAGCCCGAGACTCACCATGCCCGCGATCAGGACAGCCGCCATCACCAGCAGCGTCATGCGCTGCTCATACGCCGCGGCCAGTTCCTCTATCGCGAAGGCCACGCCGGCCAGAGGCGTGTTGAACGCCGCCGCCACGCCGGCCGCACCGCCTGCGATATAGACCGACGAGCGGATGGGAATGCGCATCAGCCGGTGCATGCGCCCCATGATCGCCGCCGCGATCTGCACCGTCGGCCCCTCGCGGCCGACCGACGCGCCGAAGACGAGTGCCGCCGCCGTCAGAAAGAACTTGGCGATAGCCGCGCGCGCCGACACGAAGGTCGAAAGAGCAGCTTCGGGATTGCGGGTCGCGGCCATGACTTGCGGGATGCCCGAGCCTCTCGCCAGCGGCGCAAGGCGATTGGTCACCCATACGATGCCCGCGAAGCCTAGAGGCGTCATGAAAAGCGGCAGCCACCAGTATCGGCGGTAAACCGAATGAAAGAGCATATTGGCTCGATCCGCCATGTCGGCGAAAACCAGGGCCACCAGCCCGACCAGCACCGCGCCGCCCAGAATGGCCACACGCCGTCGCCAGATCAGCGCTTCCGGACCATGGCGACGCAGGAGGACGCGAAAGCGCCGGGGGAGGAGGCGGGTAAGCGGCTTCACGGAACGAAAACTCAAACTGCGGACTGGACAAGCTCGCCGAGCCTCATGGGTGTTTCATAAGCCCGAGTCCACCCTCGTTTATCAGGCAGCTGCTGAAGGAAGTACCGTTAGGCCGTATGTGAAATCTTGCAAACTAACAGTCAAAGGGCCGTGATTTTCTTAATTATGGTGCAGTCATCGGCAGGACAGCCAGTGCCATGCTGTTTGCGGCCGCCATTGATATTTTCGGCGAGCGATGGGTAAGCATGGCTGCTTGCTCCTTGTTCTTCGCCTGGTTCAAATTCCGAATGAAGTTGAAAGACCGCTTTCGGGATCCTCGGACAGCGCCTCGAACGGCAAGAATGGTGAAGGGTTTCGGGCGCCGTCAGGCGTACGAAAGCCTCTCATGCAGGAACCCGCGGGCCTATTACGGTGTCTATGGGGATTTCGAGTTTGCGGAGGTGTTCGGCGATGGGGTGATGACGCCCCAGCGGCCGGAGCGCAGGGTTATGCAGGGCCGGGCTTGCGGCTGACGATGGCTTTGAGCGTGGTGCGCCCCTCGTCCCGGCCTGGCTGTTTGCCGCTCGGCCTTTCCAGGCGCGACTTTGTCCGTCTCCTGCGAGGCTGATGCGGGAGGAGAATGTAAGGGCGATCCACGCCGGGTCATGGACAAGGTTCCCGGATCTGCAAGGTTCGCATGGGCGGTGCCCGAGCGCGTTGCCACCGCTCGAAGGTCTCAATGACGTGCATACGACCGCCGCAGCAAGGGCATGGCGGACGCAGGTCTTGGACGTCGTCTGCGTGGCTACGTTCTGGTGGAGGCGCGACCTGTAGCAACGCCCGTGCGAGCGCCAGATTGGCCTGCCGCGCGGATCCGGCAAGCAGGCCATAATGTCGGATGCGATGAAAGCCGCGCGGCAAGACATGGAGCAGGAAGCGGCGGATGAACTCGTAGGGTGCAAGCGTCATGATGCACTGACGCTCAAGGCCGTTGCGGCGATAATCCTTGAAGCGGAATGTCACTCCGGTCTCGTCGAAGGCGAGGATACGCCGGTTCGAGATGGCAACGCGGTGAGTGTAACGCGAGAGATAGGCGAGTACGGCTGCGGGCCCGGCAAAGGGAGGCTTGGCGTAGACCACCCAGCGTTTGCTGCGGGCCGGCTTCAGATGGCGCCGGAAGGCGTGACGTTCCGTCAGGTGCTTCATCGATCCGAAGAAGGAGAGCTTGCCGGCATCGTGGAACTGGTTCAGCCGGGTAAGGAATTGGCGGCGGAACAACTTGCCCAGCACGCGCACCGGCAGGAGGAATGCGGGACGCGAGGCGATCCAGCGGCTCGAGTCCCGCGCGATGCCGCCACCCGGCACGATCATGTGGATGTGGGGATGATGCGTCATGGCCGATCCCCAGGTGTGCAGAACCGCGGTGATGCCGATGCGAGCTCCGAGATGGCGGGGATCGGCAGCGATAGTCATCATCGTCTCCGACGCGGCCCGGAACAGCAGGTCGTAGACGAGAGCCTTGTTCTGGAAGGCAACCTCGGCGACCTCGACCGGCACCGTGAAGACGACGTGGAAGTAGCCGACCGGCAGCAGGTCGGCCTCGCGCTCGGCCAACCAACTGCGCGCGGCGGCGCCCTGACACTTCGGACAATGCCGGTTGCGGCATGAATTGTAGGCGATACGCAAGTGACCGCAGTCCTCGCAGCCTTCGACATGGCCGCCCAGCGCAGCGGTGCGGCAATGCTCGATCGCTGACATGACCTTGAGCTGTGCGAGGCTCAAGTGACCGGCATGGGCCTCGCGATATGCGGGGCCCACTGTGCGGAAGATGTCTGCAACCTCAAGCCCAGCGTACACCGGCTCAGCCGGACGGCGTCTTGCCTTCCATCAGCGCCATCAGCCGATCGAGCGGTCCAGTGACGGCATTGATCGTACGGGTGGAGACCTTGGTGTAGAGCGCGGTGGTATCGAGCTTGCTATGGCCGAGAAGCACCTGGATGACGCGAATATCGACGTCCTGTTCCAGTAGGTGCGTGGCGAAGCTGTGGCGTAAGGTGTGCGGGCTCACACGCTTCCTGATACCGGCGACCTCGGCAGCCTCCTGAACGGCACGATGCAACTGGCGCGACGAAATCGGGTCGGTACGGCTCTGCCCGGGGAACAGCCAGCCATGGGGCAGCATGACGCCGCGCCGTCTGCCCTCACACCACCACAACCGCAGCAGTTCGAGCAATTGCGGGGAGAGCATCGCGTTGCGGTCCTTGCGTCCCTTGCCCTGTTCGACCCGCAACAACATGCGCGTGCTGTCGATATCGTCGACCTTGAGATGGGCGACTTCGGAAACGCGAAGACCCGCGCCGTAGGCGATGCCGAGTGCAGCTTTGTACTTGAGCCCTCGCGCTGCCTCGAGCAAGCGGCCGGCTTCTTCGACGCTGAGCACTTCGGGCAATTTGCGTTGATAACGGAATACCACCAGAGCGCGCGCCAGGTCAGCTCGCCGGAGCGTCACGGTAAACAGGAAGCGCAATGCCGAGACCGCGCCGTTGATCGTTGCTGGACCAATCCCGCTCTCGTGCTGGTGAAGTTGGAAGCGACGGATATCCTCAGGCGTTGCCGTATCGGGAGGCCGCTTCAGGAACGCGGCAAAGCGCCGGACGTGCCGTACATAGTCCTGACGAGTATGAGGGCCCAAGCCGCGCATGAGCATATCGTCGAGCATGCGCTGACGCAGGGGCGAGATCGGTGCGGGAGTAGACAAGGTAGCCATGGCAAGTTCCTCTCGTTGAAGAGGCTTGCATGGTCAGGCGGCGGCTTCCCTTCGCCCAAAACCTATGAATATCACGCGACACCGCAGCCAAGCGACCCTCCCGCGAAGCGGGTTCGTGCATGGGCGCGTAGCAGCCTCTTCCGTGGTCGACCCATTGCAGACTCTCAGTCGCCAATTTTTGATCCCCAGTTGCCGACGGTCTGGTAGGTGTTTGGTCCCAGCATGTGATGGCAGGGTTGGCGATAGATGCGTCCGTCTTGAGTCCGCTTTTGCTAATGCTAGGACAGTTGGGAGGCTGAGTATCGATGGGGGATTTTGAATGTGCCATTGCGGCATCGAGTTGACTTGGCTACCAGCGGTCATCACGTGGTTCTATAACTGGCAGACGTTTATTACCGGCGTTATGGCTCTGGTCGCTGCTGGGTTGGCCGCACGCCCCGTGTTGAAACAGCTTGCCCTGATGCGGACCCAAAATAACGTCATGGTGCGCGAAACCATCGGGCACATGGTGGTAGCTCTAGACGCTCAGCGCGCCAGTATGAACGAGATTATCGCCAAGCCGCTGTCTGAGATTGACGGCGATATCGAGTACCACGAGCAGTACGGTCCACCTCCGTCAATTCATGAATGGTACTCCGCTGCTCATAGCAAAGCGAATGGGCTGTTTCGCCACCTGCGTTCGCTGTTCATCCAATCGCAGGACGCTGAGATTGTCGAGAGAAGCAAGGACGCACTTTTGGAGGCGGCTGAGAAGTTGGCCGCTACGCTCTCAGATATCTGTCAGCCAATCTACGCAACCATCCACGTCACGGAATACGAGTGGACTGAGCAGGAGTTGGCAGAGCGTAATGCAAAGGCTGAGGGTGCTGAGAACCAGCTTGCGGCCGCTGTAGATGCTGTTTCTGCCGCTACTCGCGATCTGCGGGCGGCATACGCCAATCAGCGCGCAGTGCTGGTCCGTCAGCTGCGCGTGATTGACGATGGATTGCTGAATAGCGTAACCCTGAAAGAATCTTGAACTGCAGGGCCTCTGCTATTTCTTGGCTTGCGAAACCCCCGATTTCTGCGGCTTTTCAGGGTATGAAATTGGGCTTTTCGCTTCCAGCTATAGGACGTGGGCCTTGTTCACGCTCGTTATTCGTTATTCTCATCGGCTTCTTCGATGAGGTATGTTTTCACTCGCGACATCATATGGAACAGGAATTCCGTCATGATGAGGGCGTTCAGACTGCTCTTTGCGGTGTTATAGACGATGATACCATGCAGGCTGGCGTGGCGATTAGGAACTGGATCAGCTTCAAAACCAGCGATTGTATCTGGATCCTCACCGACCTTTTCATACAAATGCGATTCCATTTTTTTGAAAAGGTGGTAGCCATAATCGTATGTAGTCACCTCTCCAGCTGGGAGGCTGCCAATATCTTGTCGGATTGTAGGTAGGCTAGTGATGCCTACCGTCTTGCCATCCTTGGTTTTGACTTTTCGCTTACCGTCGTAAAATTCAACAGCAGCTACACGTTCAACCTCTGGGAATAGCGTCCGCGGAACTGTGCGATACAGGCCTAGTTTATGTGCCTTGATAGCCTCTGCGAAACATTCCTTTGCTTCAGCATCGATCTCGTGGTCCGATACAGCTTCAAGAAAATCCGTTTCAATGTTCGACCAGTTCTCTTCATAGAAGCTAGCGATCGCCGCATCGACTTCCTCAGTTGATTGATCCTCATCGATAAGATGAAACGGTGTACTGGAATGGGGTAGCCATCCGCTTGCTTCCACCAACTTAGCTTTTGCAGACTGTTCGGAAAACCTGTTGAAGACGGGCTGGAGTGGGACAAGGACTGACTTCCAAGCCTGTGCTATCTTGGCGGTATTCTCGGCGAGCTGCTGGAGGTGCGCACCGACCGGTGATGGTGGAAGGAAGAAGCGCGGGGCGGCTTGCATCGCTTTCATCGCCTTAGGTTCAACGAAATTGAACGTGCGTCGGGCGGCGGCGATTTTTTCCATGAATTCGTTTGTCGCCGTGACGGAGCGAAGTCGGCTCATGGCTTCGCCAACTTCTGAAGTCCTCGCCAGCTTGCCGGCCTCGTCCATTTTGCGGACCGTTTCGCCGATTTCGACCGTGCGTGATAGCCGCCGAGCAGTTTCGATGCTCTGAGCCAGAGTGCGCCTTGTATTCTCGTCCATGATCCACCTCGCTGGACTGGACATAAGCGTCAATTAATTGAGCGGAAAGGCTATGGGCGGAAAATTCACAGAACCATCATGGCGGCAATTAAGTGAGCCGTAGTGTCAAATATCGTCAGCGTCATTCATCCGACTCCGTCAATGGCCGAATTCTTGCCTTATCTGGTGGAAATCCATGGTCTCAGGCCACGCTAAAACTGAACACGCACATTATGAGTATCCATGCCATCTTAGTCGAACGCCACTGCCTCCTTTTCCGCTAAATATGCTTCGATCGCCCGATTTTGAGCATCAGCAACTTGTTCGGGCCAGCCTTCCGGCAGTTCCAATACGATCTTGAGATTGAACTCGCCGGCAGGGTTAGGCTGCAACAAGATCTCAGAAAGGAAGGCGGGAGCCTTCGCCGCCTCGTCAATTAGATATCCCGCAATGCCCGGAAAAAGTGATAACACTTCATCAAAGATTTCATCGACGCTGGCGAAGCGAACCATCTCTTCCCATTCGAGAGCACAGCGGCACATCTCAGCATACAACCTGGTCGTAGCGACGATCTCCCCCGCATCTCCTGCGACACCAGGAATTCCCCAAGATCTTGCGAACTCTACATTAAACAACTCACCGAACGCCGAGACGATATGAAGGATCTCTTTTATTCTAAGGTCTATCCATCGAAGAAAATCCTCATTCAAAATGCGGTTAAGTGGGCGCATATAAAGACCCCGTTCAAGAGCTCTCCATCGCTGCAATATTGGCGCCATTTCGTATCGAAGCATTTCGCTTGTCAGACGATATTCCCAAAAATCCGTCTTCTGGATTAGCAGGCGTTCTGCTCGATAGCTCAGCTTTCCAAACTCTTCGAGATACCGATCCTCATATTTTCGTCGAACTTCTGCCCCAGCCTTACCAACCATCCGTCCCACCTCCAGTTCATGTTCCTTAACCCACTCGAATAAAAGGCCAGCCGGGAATTTGGCTTCATCGTCATCAACCTGCTTATGGCAGTTACTGCACAACCAAATTGCATTCGCGATGTCGGATCGTGCGGCCGATGCCATCTTTGGATCGTAACGTGCTGAACCAGGATGAGCTCCATAGATATGCGCCGCTTCTCCCACGTTAACTATGCCCGATGCCTTCACTGCAGCTCCGGTGGTGATGGCGCGACAATCAGGATTCGAGCAACGATGCGCGGCCCTTTTTGCGAGGAGAGCAATAACGGGACGTTTGAAACGTTCAGCGGATCTGGTGGCCATGTACCGGAGGTGGCCTGAGAGCCGCAACATAGTCAACAGGATGGAAAAGGGCGCCCCATGTCGCATCTGCACTTACGGCGATCCAAGCGCTACCCTCGCCAATGATAATCTCGATCTTACGCTTGTCGACGTAGTAGATTACCTCGGCGGGCAAGCTGAGGCGGTTAACCGTCGCAGCTAAGCGTGTTCAGCCACCAGAGCGACCCTTCCCGGTCGTTCAGCGCCAGACTTGCGCTCTCCAACACCAGACCGTCAGCTATGCGAGGCAGCCGGCCCGAGTAGGCTATTGCCTGGCGCCGATAGCTATCCCATCCCTACCGGAACCTGTTGATCAAGCTTCTTTGACAAAACCTTGCTCGACATGTGCGCCGATTCAGAGGAAGTGGTGGAGGAGCGGCTTGCCTCCCACCATTCAACTTCTCGTGCTTCGATTAAACTGCTGTCAGTCAATACGAAGGCTTGAACCGTCTCTCAGGATTATTGCCTCGCGGCGACGGGAAGGCGAAACGGCGCGCCCAGCCGATTGAAGGCATTCATAGCGGCAATCACTAACGTAAGATCGACGAGATCCTTCGGCTCAAACACCTCCGCGACTGCTGCATAAGCCTCATCCGATGCATGGGTTTCGCTGAGGTTGGTCACTTCCTCGGCCCACGCCAGTGCGGCGCGATACTGGTCGCTGAAGAGATGAGGAACCTCGTCCCACACCGGCACCAGCACCACTTTGTCGATAGGCATGGTCTTGAGCAAATCACGGGTATGCAGATCGATGCAGTGGGCGCAGCCGTTGATCTGAGATACGCGCAGGAACACGAGGTGGATGAGCTCCTCCGGCAGGCTGGTGCTTTTGGTGATATAGTGGTGGACGCCCATCAAGGCCTTTGCGCCGTCGGGAGCGATTTCAAACCAGTTCAGGCGGTTCATGACATATCCTTTCTATGTCTCGATGTCGTGATGGTGGGAGTGCGGGTCAGTTCTGCTTTGCTGGTGTCGTCAGGACGGCATCGTCAGTGTCGACGATGAAGACCGCGAGCAGCTTGGCCGGCTCGGTCTTGCTGGCGTTGGCGCTGATGTTGTGGAAGTCGCCGGGCAGTTCGGTGAAGTTCTCGCCGGTCTTGAAGGTGCGGATCTCCCCGCCATTCACCTGACTGACGACGGCGCCCTGGATGACGGTGGCATAGATGAGCGCCGAGCGCGCGTGGACATGCGATCCGTTGGAGCCGCCCGGCTGATACTCGACGAGTACGCCCTTGACGCTCTTGCCGGGGACGTCCGGGATCGCATGCTGGTAGACGAGCGTCGCCTTGACGCCCGATGGTGAGGGAGCCGTCTCCCGGGCCGCCGCGTGATCGTGGGCGTGCGCCTGCGCGTGGGCGACTGGGGTAAGTGCCGCGAAGGCGGCGGCGATGGCGAGCGTGGAAATCAGGGTTTTCATGGGACTGTCCTTTCACGAGCGGATTGTGAAGAGTTCGGGCGGCATCAGGCGGTGGGTATGGCCTGCGCGCTCATCCAGGTGGTGAGATCCTGCTTGCCCTGCCGATGGAGACCGAGCGGGACGAGCGAGAGATCGTCGACGCGGCTTCCGAAATAGTCGGCATCGGGATCCCGTTCGACGCGGCGAGCATCGCCCCGCATCTTGAGATAGCGGCCGATGATGAGATCGAAGGGCCTGCGTTCCGGCCCGGCGATCTCGACGATGCCGTTTACAGGTGCCTCCAGCGCGATCGAGGCGAGGTTCGCGGCGACATCGTCGGCAGCGATCGGCTGAAACTGCGCGTCGCTCACCTTTACGACACCATCGGCGGTGTATCCGTCGGCGATGGCGGCCAGGAATTCGAAGAACTGGGCCGAGCGCACGATGGTGTAAGGCAGCCCGGAACCGGCGGCTATCCGCTCCTGGATGAGCTTGCCGTCGAAATAGCCGTTGCCGGGCATGCGGTCGGCACCGACAATGGATAGAACCACATGGTGCTTCACGCCGGCAGCAGCGGCCGCGCGGATGAGGTTCCGGCCGGAGGCGTCGAAGAAAGCGCGCACCTCGGCGGGATCGAACGACATGGCATTCGATACGTCCACGAGGATGTCGGCGCCGGCCAGCGCCTCGTCGAGCCCTAGGCCGGTGACGCTGTTGACCCCGGTGCCGGGTGAGGCCGCGACGACCTCGTGCCCTGCCACCGCGAGCAGCCGGGCCAGCTTCGCCCCGACAAGGCCGGTGCCGCCGATGATCGTGATCTTCTTCCTGTCCATCTTGTCCTCCTGTCGGGCGCGGCATGCGCCTCCTGTGAGAAGAGATGTACGGGATTGCCCGGTTCGCTTCTGTCGCGGGGTTGCGGCGACTGTCGCCAGATTGCGGTTGATGCAGAACGGCGTTCGGATAGTGTCAGGCGACACGCCGAGGATGAACGATGGCCGCTTCCCCGTCCGAGACAGCGAATGTTCCGTCAGCAGGCGAACGCGCGTCCACACGCGCGGAGATGGAGCATATCCTCGATACGCCGCCGGTGCTGGCCGACCAGGATTTGCGCGGCGGCACCCGGCTCACTCGGCCCTGGACCCACGGCGCGCTCCACGCAGCGCTTCCGGGCTTGGATACCCACGTTGTCATGACGTACTACGGCACTGCCCAGCAGGCGACCTGGCGGCAGGGCAGCAAGCGGGTGGAATCGCGCACGCGCCGAGGATCGATCACCCTCATTCCGGAGGGCGAGGACGGGCGCTGGGATGTCGAAGGGCCGATCGAGGTTTCGCACGTTTACCTGCCCGACTGGCGGCTTCAGTCGGCGGCGGAAGCGATGGCGGTGCCACACCGCGTCGAACTGATCGGCCGAAACTGCTTCGACGATCCGACGTCGGCGCAGATCATGGCAATCCTCGGCAAGGAAGCAGCTTCGTCCGATGCCGGGGCCTCGCTTTTCGTGGAGCAAGCGGTGGATCTTCTGTGCACCCAGCTGATTCGCGCGCACTCCAGCTTCGGCGCCGCACAGGCTGTCG
Organism: Novosphingobium sp.; assembly: GCF_036820275.1. Classification (GTDB taxonomy): domain Bacteria; phylum Pseudomonadota; class Alphaproteobacteria; order Sphingomonadales; family Sphingomonadaceae; genus Novosphingobium. Next base: position 78,064 of record NZ_DAISLT010000003.1, on the reverse strand, counting down.
CGCCGCGACGGGGGTTGGCGGATTGGCAGATCCGGCGGATCAACGATTACATGATCGCCCATCTCGACCACGCGATCAGCCTCGACGAACTGGCCGGGCTCGTAGAGTTGAGCCGCTTCCATTTTGCCACCTCGTTCCGGCTGGCGACCGGCATGACGCCGCATGAATGGCTCACGTCCTTGCGCATGAACCGCGCCCGGGAGCTGCTGGCCCACACCGAGTTACCGATCATCGCGATCGCGCTCGAGGTGGGGTTTGAGACCCCCTCGGCGTTTAGCGCCAGCTTCCGCAAGTCCGCCAAGATGACACCCAGCGCCTACCGCCGCGAGACGTCGACAAGATGATCGCGACGCGCGGCCCACTGCGAGAACGAGCCGTGGAAACGTGCGCAGCGAGCATGAGGCACAGACGATCCAGGTGACGATGCTGGGGTGAGATCCGCCCTGCGCCGGACGGCTCTTCCATTCTTTCGTGCATCTTTTTGCGATGATCTAGATGGAACGACCCGTCCATCGCGAGGAGACTGACCAGAGGCGCTCAGCGGCTTCATCGTCGATAGCCCAAGGCGCCACGCCTTTGCGGCCGGTTTCTTCGGCATTGATGCCGGCGATGTCGCAATCCTCGCAATAGACGCCGCCCATGCCCTCAAGAAGCGGGCTCGTAGCGCACCAAAGGGCCGTTGCCGCGCCTTGCTCGACGGTCTTCATGCCGCGCGCAGGGTCGATGATCGGCATGCCTTGCGCGTCGAATGCGTCGAACCCTGCCATTTCCTCTTTCGAGAGATGCCGTGCCAGATCGGTTATGATCTGTCCGGGGTGCAGCGAGAAGGCGCGAACTCCCTGCTCCTCGCCCCGCCGGTCCAGAGCACGGGCGAACAGGACGTTAGCCGTCTTGGATTGTCCGTAGGCTACCCATTTGTCATAGGCGCGGCGTTCGAAATCGATGTCCTCGAAATCGACACCGGTAATCTGGTGTCCGCGCGAGGATACGGCAACGACGCGGGCACCCTCGCGCGCCAAGGCAGGCCAGAGATGGCAGGTAAGTAAGAAATGGCCGAGATGGTTTGTCGCGAACTGCGCCTCATGGCCGGCTGCGTCGCGCCGCAAGGGTGTGGCCATGACGCCTGCGCTATTGATCAGCAGGTGAAGCGGCTGCCTGCGAGCGATGAAGGCACTGGCGAAATCGGCAACCGATGCGGCGTCGATCAGGTCCATGGTCGCGATTTCCACCCGCTCAATACCCGCCAGCGCGGCTTCGGCCCGTTCAAGGTCGCGCGCAGGCACGATCACCTCTGCGCCCGCACTGGAGAGCGCTTTTGTCGTAACAAGGCCGAGGCCGGAATAGCCGCCGGTGACAATGGCGGTGCGGCCGGAAAGGTCGAGGCCGGCGATTACATCGCCAGCGGTGGAGGCGGCGCCGAAGGGCGATCCGATGGGTTCTTGCAAGCTCGTCATCAGCCGATTTCTGAAGTAAGCCGATCGGATGATCGACCCTTATTAATCCGGAATCATGTCGTGATCGTCCAGGAACCCCCGGCAGACCCCTTGTCCGATGTGCTTGGTCTGGTGCGAGCGAGCGCGGCATGCACCGTCTGCTTCACCGCGGGCGGAGCATGGGCGCTGCGGTTTTCGCCCACGCACGTCAAGTTCAACGTCATTCGTTCCGGCACCTGCTGGATTTTGGCTGAAGGCTCCGCCCGGCGGTTGTCGGCCGGCGATTGCTTCATGGTCGCGCGCACACCCTTCGTGCTGGCCAGCGATCCAACATTGCAGCCGATCGATGCATCGTTGCTGTTCGAGGATGATGCCACTCGTGGCCAGGTAGGAGCGGCTGCGGAAACAGAGATCCTCGGCGGGAGCGTGAACTTCGACGACGCCCAGGCGGACTTGCTGCTACCGCTGCTACCTGGCCTGTTGCTGATCGATGCCGAGCAGGCCTCCGCAACGCCGATGGGATGGTTGATCGCCCAACTCGACGCCGAATGGCGAAGCAATCTGCCCGGCGCCCGAGCCGCGTGTGACGACATGATCCGCCTGCTCTTCGTGCAGGCCCTTCGCAGCCAACTCAGTGCCAGGACGGAAATCCCCAGCTGGCTTGGCGGCCTGTCGGATCCTCCGGTCGCAAGGGCGCTGCATGACATCCATGCCAATCCGGCACGCCATTGGCGGCTCGACGAACTCGCCTCGCTTGCGGGTCTGTCACGATCGACCTTTGCCGAGCGGTTCGCGCGCCGCGTAGGCATGCCGCCGGTCAGCTATGCCACCAATTGGCGAATGCGGGTGGCCGCGCGCCAGCTTGCCGCAAGCACGACGACCGTCAGCGAGGTGGCAGCACAGGCAGGCTACCTCAGCGACAGCGCCTTCCATGCCGCTTTCCGCCGCGAGATCGGCCTATCGCCTGTTGCATATCGACGAAAACTTCGCCGTTCATAAAGCGTAATTCATTTGCTCGCCCCTATGATTTCCCAGATTGATATGCCTCTGTAGGTGCAGGCTCCATCATCCCGCATACCTCGACAAATCCGCAGGTTTGCAGCAGGCGCGAAAGGATGACGTCGACCCTTTGAAGACATTCAGCGGCTTTAATCTCCGTCTCAACAGCTGACATTCCGCTTTCCCTGCCCTTTCAAGAGCTACGCGTCAGCGCAATGAACGGCTTTGCCGCCTCACTCAGGATTCGGTAGGCACTATCACCCTCCGGCACCACCGTCCCCAGCAGAGTGACATCCTTGTCGAGCAAGGCCCCGCCATGGGCAAAGCCGGCAGGCGAAGTCATGCGTGCACAGACGCCGAGGCCGAAGCTGTTGCCGCTGCTCTCTCCGACAAGCCGCACCAGCGTATGCTTCTCGATGCCAAGGGTTCGGCCCACCTCAATGGCGGCGTGCGCGAGGGCCATGTTAGCTGCCAGCAGCGTGTTGTTGATGAGCTTGGCGTACTGACCCGTGCCGACATCCCCCAGATGCACAATCAGGCGGCCGAAGGTCCTGAACACCGGCATTGCTCGCTCGACCACTGCCTCGTCACCGCCGAGCATCAAGGTCAACGTCCCGGCCCTAGCCGCAGGCTCGCCCCCGCTGACGGGCGCATCGATACAATAGAGGCCGAAGCCCGCAGCCCTCTCCTCCATCTCCCGGCAGGTGTCGGGGTGAATGGTCGAGTGGATGGCGATAGTGGAACCCTGGCGCATGGCCGGGAACAGCCGAGCGCAAACCTCTCGCACGCCAGCATCATCGACGACGCAGATGCCGACATGGGTGGCCGTGGCGCCCAGTTCCTCGACGCTGTCAGCGAATTGGGCGCCAGAGAGCCTGAACGGTTCCAGCGTATCCGCCCGGCGCGCCCACAGCCATGTAGACATGCCCGCGTCGACCATGCGCCGCGCGATCGGCGCGCCCTGGCTGCCGAGACCGATAAAGCCCGCCACCGGCCACGCCGGCGCGCTATCCATCGTTCCCGTCATAGCGACTTCACCATACGGCCGCCATCGACGACGAGGACGTCGCCCGTGTGGAACTTCGATGCATCGGACGCAAGGTAGGCGCCCGGCCCCTCGATATCGTGCGGGTAGCCGGGACGGCCCAGCGGCGTGATGGAGGAGAAACGCTGGATGATGGCGTCGCGCTGGTCGCTCGCCTCGGTCATCTCCGTCATGATGAAGCCGGGCGCAATCATATTCACCCGCACGCCATATTGTCCCATCTCGACGGCCAGTCCCTTCATCATCGCGTTGAGGGCACCCTTGGCCCCTGCATAATGCTCCATCCCTTGCAGGCCGTGGAACATGGACAGGCTGCCGCAGATGGCGATGGAGCCGCCGGGATCGTCGGCCTGCGCCCGCGCGCGCATGTGCCGCGTCGCCTCGCGCAGGGTGTAGAAGGCGCCATGCAGGTTCACGTTGAGCAGTTCGTGATACATTTCACTCGTCATGTCCGGGAAGGATGGCGCGCGTGAACTGAAGCCTGCATTGGCGAACAGGGTGTCCACCCGCCCCATCGCCGCGAGGGTGGACGCGAAGGCCGCCCCCACGGCCGCCTCGTCCCCCACATCGACCGCTTCCTGATGCGTGCGCCCGGCACCGGCATCCCTGAGTTCGGCCAGCGCCGCCTCGTTGCGATCCGCCCGGCGTCCCCACACCACGACGTCAGCGCCCTGCTTGGCGCAGCCCATCAAAAAGCCAAAGCCGATACCACTGTTGGCGCCCACGCCGACGACGACGCGGCCCGACAGGTCGAAGAGGGCGCGGCTCATACCAGCGCCTCCTTCCGGGCGACGGGATGTTCTCGCAGATAGTCCGAGAAATAGGGCATCAGTTCCTCCTTCGACAGGCCCCACTCTCCAAGGGAATAGCTGTGCTTGCCGCGTTTGTTCTGGGGATTATCGGTCAGCCAGCCACGCATTCCCATCTCGCCGGCATGGGTCCATTCGAAGCCGAGCCAGTCATGAATCCTGCGGGCCTGCGCGATGGGATCGGCGACCATGTCGTCATAATAGAGGTGGTAGATGTCATCGGGCCGCTCGTGGGACAGTTCCAGCGGGCGGGCAGCGTGGAGCGCCAGCTGCAACGGGAAATACTGCCGCATATAGTCACGCCCCTCGTCGACCTCGAACATAGGGCGCGACCCGCCGCGCATGCCGAAGGAGGAACCGACCGCTGCAAAGGGGTCGCGATGCGTCCAGATCACCTTCGCATCGGGAAAGGTCCGAAAGATCTGGCGGATGAACAGCGCGTCCGACGGCATCTTGAGAATCCAGCGCCCTGGATTGGTCGTCTGGAGAATCTGGAGCACGCGCTTCCGGTGTTCGAAGGCCGTCGCCATATCCGTGAACAACAGCCAGTCGTGATAGCTGGGCACCGTCGTCGTCACTGCCAGCATCAGCGACCGGAAATCCTGCGCCACGAGGTGGACACATTCCGTCGGGCCGTCGCCGGGCTCGAAATGCGCGGCGGCGACATGGGGGGCGGCCTTCTGAATCATCTCGTCCTTCGCCATCTCGGCAAGGCAACGCGGGTCCGTCTTCAGCGCGCCAGGCGCGGCCGGGGGCGCGGGACTATAGGCTTCCCACCGTAGCATCGAGCGATTGGCCGGATCGGCGTCCAGCATATAGCTGAGCATCGTCGTGCCGGTGCGTGGCAGGCCGAGAATGAACACGGGCGCCTTGACCGGCGTATCGAGTATCGCCGGGTTGCGGCGCAGATAGTCGTCGACCTGCATGCGCGCGGCCAGGATCGTCTCGTAGCGCCCCTGTGTGTTGGCGAGGCCGCGCTCGGTCAGGCGGCCCTGCCGGTTGTGGTCGTGGACGAGGATATCCAGCCCCTCGCGCCAGCTGTCGCTATCCGGGTCCGCACAACCCGCTTTGCGTCGCGCGCCCTCGACAATGTCCTCGAACCTCATGCCCTCATCTCCTCACCCATATCATGAAGCCCCGGATGCAGCGCGCGGTCCCGGCCAGCAACGGCCCGGCTTGTCGGCAAGTCACCAGCCTTGTCTGTGTCCGGCCATATTGCTGCGCCGGCCCAATCCCTGCGCTTGCACTTCACGCCGGCCCTGCCGAAGCGTGGGACGACCCCGGAGGATTAAGGTGGACATGAGCAAGGAAGACAAGCTGTCGTCAAAGGGCCTGCGCGTGGCCGACTTCGTCCAGTCGGGCGAGGGACAGGAAGCCGCCATCGATCGCGGACATGGCATTTTCGAAAGCCGGGGCGTGGGCAACAGCTATCTGGTGACGACGGCGGAGGGTGATGTGCTGGTCAACGCAGGCACGCTGGGCGATGCGCGTATCGGCAGGGACCGCTTCGCCAAAGTCTCCTCCGCGCCCATCCGCAAGATCGTCCTGACCCAGAGCCACGCCAATCAATATGGCGGGCTGGAGGTCTACAAGACGCCGGACAATGAGGTCATCGCACATCATATCTACCCAGAGGACCGCCGCTATTCAAAGGCACTGGACGCGCATTACCGGCGCGGCTCGCGGCGCATCTTCGGGCAGATCACCGGGCGCAGCGACGCCATCGTGCCGACTCAGGAGGTCATGCCCGACTTTCTCATCGACGCGCATCATGCCTTTGCACTGGGCGGCCGTCGGTTCGAGCTGATCTGGACGCCGGGCGGCGAAACCCGCTCCGCGCTTATCGTCTGGCTGCCCGACGACAAGGTGGCGATCGTCGGCAATCTGTTCGGCCCCTTGTTCGGCAACCACCCGAACTTGAATACCATGCGCGGCGACAAGCCTCGTTCAGCGGAGGCATTCATCGCCTCCATCTCTATCGTCCGCGCGCTGGAACCGCAGATGATCCTGACGGGGCACGAGGCGATCATCGGGGGCGATCACATCCGCACGGAGACGACGCGCATCATCGACGCCGTTCAATGGGTGCTGGACCGCACCATGGAGGGCATGAATGCAGGCATCGACCTGCGAACCCTGATGCGGGAGATACGCACGCCACCGGAACTCACGCTCACCGAGGAATATGGCAAGGTTGCGTGGAATGTGCGCGCGATCTGGCATGAATATAGCGGCTGGTTCGACCCGGCACGCAGCACCACCGAACTCTATGCCGTGCCCCCGGCCAGCGTCGCTCCTGCCCTTGCCGAACTGGCGGGCGGTGCGGATCGCATCGTGGCGCGGGCGCGGGACTTCGTCGAGGAAGGCAGACCGCTGGAAGCGCTCCACCTCCTCGACATCGCGCTGGAGGCCGAACCGGACAGCGCGGATGGACGGGAGGCGAAGCGGGCCGCGCTCGAACGGCTGCTCGAGCAGAGCGGCGGCAGCAATCTGTGGGAACGCATGTGGATCGCGGCGGCACTGCGCGACCTCGACTAGACGGATGCCCGCACGAGGCTCTCGCGGAACTGGCCGGGCGTCACCCCCGTCGCGCGGCGGAAGGACTGGGTGAAGCTGGACGGCGAGACGAAACCCAACTGCGCGGCCACCGCCTTGATGCTCTGCCCCTCGGCGATCATCCGCCGGGCATGCTCAACCCGTGCGTCGGCGACATGGTCGGCTATGGAACAACCCCTGCTCGCCCGGAACCCGCGCGTCAGCTGGCGCACCGAGACGCCGCACAGCTGCGCCAGCTCTTCGAGACGCGGCGTATCGAGCCGCTCGGTCAGCCGCTCCTCGATCAAGCGCAACCGCCAGGGCGCGAGGCCACCCTGCGCACGATCATTCTCGATCGCGACGCAATGGCGGCGAAGCTCGACCACCGCCTGCACGGCCAGAGCCTCCAACAGCAGGCCATGGGCAAAACCCGGTTCGCGCAGTTCAGACGCCATGCGGTGCAGCAGCGCCTTCAATTCCGGCGAGCGCAGGTCAAGGCACGCCTCCAGCCGCCGGTCGGTCCATTCCATTTCATCGTCGAACCAGTTGGCAACGGCGGAAGGAGCGAGATGGCAGACGACCGCCGCGCCATGGCCCGGCTCGCTCCGCGCCTGCACTCGTTCGCCTTGCCGGACAAGGAACAGCGGACCGATAGGCTCGAACCGGTGCGATGCCCAACGATCCCGATAACGCCCGCGCGGGCTGCCCGGTCGCGGGTGGAGGGCTAAATCCAACCTGTAGCCTTCGCCCGTGCGCAACACATCGTCCATCGGCTCTGCCAGATGGAACCGGTTTAGCTGAACGCTGAACAAGTCGGAGCGAAACTCCGTTTGCGTGGTCGCGAAATCAGTTGGTTGCAGATGCTGCATATTGCCCACTTACAGCATATATCTATCCAAAGGGAGATCACCTTGAACGACCCTTCTCAGACATCCCGCGCCCGATTTTCAATCCTCAGCAGCGGACCTTCCGCTTTTCCGACGGCTTTCTAGCAGAGTCGGTCGTTCATAAAGTGCGGTGCGACCGGCTGGATCATACAGAAGCTGCCGGACTAAAAGCGCTCCTTGGGCACAGGGGCACGCCCAGCTGACGCCCCGTTCTCCCGCCATTGCTATGAAAACCGGCTTCGTTGCCCGCAATCCGGTGCTAGACGATCCTGATGACCGATGATCCACCGCGCAAGGGTTTCGATATCTCTCAAGCTCTGAAGCCAGCAAAGGCCATGTTGCCGGGGATTGGCGAAGTATCCGTTCGCATCCGTACAGTCTCATTCATTAATTGGTTCGGCGGGGGCGAGCGTACGCGGCGCTGGAAAGACGGGGCGGACTTTCTGCGGATCTTGTTGCGCGAGCGCGTCGCGCCGCCCGAAGATGTGGAGGAAGCGGACAAGCCTGGCTTGGATTCCGCGGTCGTCGACGCGCTGGACTCAGATCAGCTTGAAGCAATTGCCGAGCAGCTGCTGGTCGCGGCGACCCCGATTTTCCGCTCGCTCGGCGGTAGCAGGAAGCGCGATGCCGAGAAACTGAGCGCTCCCGAACCGGTGGAAGCCGGGGATCAGGTAAAACCGAGCGAACGGCTTCTGGCAGGCGCGCGCGGCTACTATCTTGATTTCGAGACCGGCCAGAAGAATGCCGCGCGTCGCATCACCGAAACGCTGGGTGGCGGCTCCGTTATGCGCGAGCTCAACCGCCACAACAAGCTGATGCAGCTGAGTCGCGGTCTCGACAGCCTAGACTTGGGAACGATCGGACAAACGCGCCTCGAACACTTTGCCCGTGGCGACCTACTCGGCCGCGCCTTTCGCGAGCAGACCACGATCGGCAAGTTGTTTGCAGCCAGCTCACAACTCGACACGATCGGTAACCTCTCCAAGGTTCTGGGCCTCACCCAGATGGACCAGGAGCGCTGGACCTCGGCCAGCCGCATTCTCGGCCTCGGCATCTCTAGTTCCGTCCTTGCCGCCGCACAGCGTTTGACGGCATCGTCGATGATGTCGCAGATCGAGCGCGAAGCCGCAGCGATGTATCGCCCAGGCTATCAGTCGCTGGCGTCCCTTGCGCTGGAAGGTGAGATTGCCCTTGGTGCGGCCTCCGACCTTCTTCACCAATATGATGCGGGGACGGGCGAAGCGCCGCTGTTCAGCTCGGTGCTCAATGCGATCGAGGCTCTGGACGATGACGAAGCTTCACCGGAGGACCGGCTTGCCGTTCTAGAATCGGCGATCGACCTTATCCGGGATGCGGGCGGTTGGGCGAAATCTGAAATTCAGAAGGCCGGCGTCGTGGCGTTGATCGCTCTCGTCGTTTCAATTCTCTCTCTTTATCCCGACCTTGTACCTTTTCGTGGCGACGCTGAGCCCAACAAAGAAATCCTGGCGGCAACCGCAGAGATCAGAGCGCTTCGCGAGGACCTTGCGGAGTCGCGCGATGCAGGGAGCCACAAGTACATCCGCTACATCCACGGCCGCGCCAATCTGCGGGTAACGCCCGAACGGCAGGGTTTGGTCATCCGGATCGTTTATCCGGACCAATGGGTGGAAGTGCGGGATGCACGGGGCGATTGGGCACGTGTCGCGGTCTACGATTATGCGTCAGACGCTCCGGTCGAGGGCTGGATCTATCGCGGCAATCTTCGCGTGGCGCCGGAATGACGTCTTAAAGCGCAACCTGCCGCTCCCTCGCATGATCGGAGATGACGGGTTTGTCCCAATTCAGCCAATCCGACCCTTGCCGGACGCTCAGCGCCAGATTTTCGATCCCCGGCAGCAGACGTTCTGCTTTTCCGGCAGCGGTCGACCAGAGCCGGTCGTTCATGTCCCGATGCGAAGGTCTGCATTTGACCGAAGTCGCCAAGCGGACCGTCAGCAAGATCACTCAACGACCAGACACTTGACGCCGGATGCTGAGCACCCGGCAGCCGCTGTTAGTTCAGGCGTCTTGGCGGACAAGGAGACCGTCCTCCTTGCCAGAGGTCGCCGGGTCTATTGTGGAATAGATGGGCAAGTCGGTCTTTCTACAGTCTCGCGGCGCTAAAACGGTATATCGTCGAGATCGCCCAGATCATCGTCGTCCGCCGCGCTCATGGCAGCGGTCGACGCACCGAGCGATCCGAATAAACTTGCCAGTGCGGCATCGTCGAATTTGTCGCTCGGCAGGTTCGCAGCCCCCTTAAAACTCGCCTCAGTGTCCTCAGCCTCTGTCTCGCGCAATTGCGTAGTTCGCTGCTTGAGGGCGGCATGGGCGCGTTCGACGATGCGCGGATCGGCAGGGAATCGGGTGGCGAGCTTTTCGATCGTCTTGCCCCAATCCTCCAGCGTAGATTCCGAATCCATATGGCCGAGATTATCCGGCAGTTCCTCTATCATCCGCTGCGTGGCGCCTTCGATCTCGGCGAAAAGCTCGGGCGGCAGACTACCTTCATGGTCGTCGGCAGCCGCAAGAATGCGTGTTATGTCGTCCGGATCAAGATCGGTCGCGAGCAGACCAGAAACCCCGGCCTGGACAGCGTCGATTAGTTTGGGCGGTGTCGGTTCGCCTAGAGCTTGGGCTGCACGCAATCCCGCTAGAATCTCCGGCAGCTTCCTCCCGTCCTCCCATGCGGAAAGGGCGGCACGACCCTTGTCGGCGATCGTCTGCGCTGCCTCGATGAAAGGCTCGGCGTTTGAAAGCCGCCACCAATTCACGAGAAGGTCCATGCGGTCCGAGTTCGACAGCTCGTACATGCGCGCACGATATGTTTCGCCCGGGATGCGCTTCCACACCTCCACCGTGACGAAGCGCTCGCAGAGTCGAACGAATCTGGAAATGAAGGTGGCAATCCCTTCATTGGTAGCTCTGGGCTGCTTTATGAAATGATCGAAGAGATTGCGCGCACTTCGCAGCGTGGGAACGCCATCGGCAAGCACGGACAGCAATGCCTTGTCACTCAAATAGCGCGCGAGATAGTCCCGAACCGAGGGGTTGACGTAGCGCACCGTCGTTCCCGAAATCACGATGAAGCTTCCTTCCACCGTCCGAAGCGCGCCGTCGAAGTCCTTTGGGTCGTATGGGACACCGAATTTCGCGCACAGAACCGGATGAATCCCAGTGAACACTTCCTCAAGATCTTCGATCTCGGAGCCGTATTCGGACATCAGAAACAGGGTGATAAGCAGGTGCTGCGAGCGCCGCGTAATGTGGGCGCGGAACGCCTTGTCCCAGATGAGATCGGGGTCCGTGAGCGTATCGAGAAACGCTTTGGGATAACTTTCTGGATCGATGTCGGCGATCCGGTCCGCTTCGGTCATGAACTGAATGATGCGGGGATTGTAGTGCTTGTGATCGACGATCTTCTTGATCGCTTTCTGCTCGATCAGCGCAGCGATATGCGCTTCGGACACGCCCGCTACCACCAAATGGTTGTAGAGAATGCGCGCGCGAATGCGTCGTGTGTAGATTCCCACGTCAAGGACGTAGCGCGACACGTTTAGCTTGGTATCGGAAAGCGCTTCCGAAAGAAGCCGCGCCTGTTCGTAGATATAGGCACGCGTCGTTAGGATGAATCGCGCACTAGGCGTTCGCCTAACCCGGCTGATGAAGCGGGCGAGATCGGAGTCCTGCGTCGACAAAGCTCGCTCGTCGAGCGCGATCCTGCCGAGGAAATCATCGAAAAAGAAGATTTGCCGCTTGCTGTCGTCGATACGCGAAAATCCTTCTTCGAGATTGCGGATTGAGACAAGTGCCCATTCTTCCGCGATGTACGCGTAGCACAGCATCTCGGCGAGCGTTGTCTTTCCCACGCCCGGAGGACCCGAAACTATGAGGACGCGTTGATCTTCCAGAATGTCTCGCCCGGACTTGAAACTCGGGTTCTCGGCATAAACCCTTAGCTTCGCCTCGATCTCCTGGCGCGTAATCGTCGTGAAGTTGTGCGACGCTGCATTAAGCACACGGTCGAGCGCACCGGCCCCGGAGAGCCAGAGCTTGACGTGACTGCGTTCAATGTCGGGATATTTGCGGAGCAGGCCGTTCAGATCTTCGCATCCGAAGATATCATCGCTCGATGTTAACGATGGTCCGACGATTTCTGCGAGGACGGCCTTGTTGTCCGGAGTCAGCGGTCGCGACGTCGCGAGGATGTATCGGTCAGGAGCAAGCCGGTCGATCGCGCCGCGTTCCTTCTTCATTACGCGAACGAGCGCCGCCATGTCCGACAGGCGATAATGCTTAGCCTGGAGAATCACCGTCTCGCCGCCGGTCGCATGTCGGCCATCGACGCCGCCATCCGGACCTGGCCCGAACGCTTCGAATCGGACGCCGAGTTCGCAACCAATTAGATCGCGTACGAGATCCTCGAAATCAGCAGGGGAGAGAGTCTCGAAACTGTAGGTCAATTAAGTACAGATCCCGCACGTTGCCATCAGATCTGGCTAGGCGTTACGCGAGCCAGCCACGGGCCCGACTCCTATACGTACCTCGACGTTTTGCATATGGTGCTGCCGGTATCAACGGGGGATGCCATGCTCGACAGTGTCTATATTCTAGAAACGCTTAGCCCGAAGGACTTCTACGAGCGCCGCTTGGATGGCCATGCCGCGAACGAGATCCTGAAAATCCTCGACGTCACCACGGAATATCGGATCGCCTTCACCAAGCCGCTGGTCGAGCGTGCCATCACCGAGGCAGCGAAAAGCAAGGCGCAGATCCTGCACTTCTCCTCGCACGGCAACAGCACGGGAGTTATTCTGACCAATAGAAAGAACATTAGCTGGAAGGCATTCGTCGAACTCATCAAGCCTGCCGCTGGGCCTGACAAGGCGCTTGTGATGGCGACCTGCGGCGGCGGCGATCAACAGCTGACCAAGGCGCTGACTGCGGCCGACGTCGTCTTCGGCTGGGTGTTCGGATCGACCGCCGAGAAGGTCCATTTTTCTGATTCCTGTCTAGCTTGGTCGATCCTTTATAATCGGCTGTACGATCATGGGTTCGACAAGCACGCCTTGATGACCACCCTGAAGGCGATCAACGCGGCGATCGATGGCGACTTCGTCTATCGCCGCTGGACAGGTAAGAAGTACCTCCGCTTTCCAACGGAGAAATAGCGCAAGGGACGCCACCGGCCGGTGGCGCCCACCGCGCCCGGTGCAGCAATCGTGCGATGAGGGATGAATTTTGGGAATCTGGCAGTTCTTCCAGCCACCACTCTACTGGCAACAGTTCGAAGACCTGTGCGCGGCGTTGCTGACCGAAGTCTATGACGTCCCTAATGCGCAGCAAGTCGGTCGACCGGGGCAGGCGCAGCATGGCGTCGATGTCTTCGGCACTTCGAGGCGCTACGGCCGCGTCGGCATCCAGTGCAAACGCCTCGCCGATCTCGACCAGAACGGAAATCCGTATCCGGGCGGATCAATCTCGCGCGCGTTCCTGCGCAACGAAGCAGACGCGGCGCTCGGCTTCACGCCCGACCTCAGCCTGTGGATCCTTGCCACCACCGCACGGCGCGACACCAAGGTGCAGGCTTGGGTTGAGGAGATCAACGACGAGTGGGAACAGGCGAGCCGCCAGCGGATCGCGATCGTCTGGACCTGGGACGAGTGTATCTCCCACCTCAACAGCTATCCCGACTTGCAGCGCCGCTATTATCGCGACGTCATCCAGGTACGCGCGCCCAAGGATCTCGACGAGATCATCCTGCGCACGATTGCAATGGCATTCGCCCGGCCGGCCTTCGAGGTGCCGCTGCATTGCGAAACTCCGAGCGAGTTTTCCCAAGCGTTGAAGGACACGCAGAAGGCGCTGCGCACCGGCGAACTGGTTGATCGCGAAAGCCGCCAGGTCATCCGCAAGGCGATCGGCGGCTATCATGAACTCGACGATGCGGTAGCGCGGAACGGCCTGCGCGACGTCGACCAGAATCTGAAGCTCCTGCGCACGCAGATCGAGCAGGGCTTGAAGGACGGCACGATCGTTGCCGTCGGCACTTGCCTCGATCTACGCCAACCCGCCCTGGCGCGGTATCTCGATGACCTGCGTCAGCGCTGCCTCGATGATTTGAACCGCGTGCTAAGCCATGCGGGCATTCCGCCGATTTAGGTGCTTGTGCGCCCGTTGTGCACCATCGTCATTATTGTGCTGATATTCCGCACGATCCGGCTTGATGTCGCGTTCGATCGTTTTCGCTTCGGTTGAACTTTGTTAGTCTCCCGGTTGACGTAAACGGGCGGCACGGCGTTGGCGCGACCGATTCGCGGACGGGCTGGAGGAGGGGGATTGGTGAACGAGGACGCAGCACCTGAGATTGCGGTGGCGCTCGACATGATGGCGGCTCTTGCGGCTCCGGAAGCGGATGTATTGGAAACGCCCGAAGCGTTTCTGACCGGCGTCGCAGCTGCGCTCAAGGCCTCCGACGATGTTGACGCCGAACTGGCTGCGATCCTGTCGGATCATCTGCTGACGATCACGCCGCACGACAATGTCATCGCCAATGCCAAGGCCGCGATCCTGACGTTGGCCGCCGAGCGCGCGGCTCCGACCGAGGAGCAGGCCGATGGCTGATCCGACGCTGTTCCACTCGCTGACGCTTGAGGGCTTTCGCGCCTATCTCCAGCCCAAGACCTTCGATTTCAGCAAGAAGCTGAGCTTGGCGATCTTCGCGCCCAATGGCCTTGGCAAGTCGAGTGTCATCGATGCGCTCGAATTTCTCTTCTCCGAACATGGCACGCTCGATCGGCTCGGGCAGCGTGCGCTCAATAACCAGGCCGGCCCGTCCGCGCTGGTCCATAATGGCGCGCAGGCGGCAGGGATCGCGCCAGTGGTCAAGTTCACGACCATCACCGGCAAGACCACCACTGCGGGAAGCCGCACTGCGGTGGGCAATCTCCGCCCGATCCATGCAGCAGCCACCGCAATGAAGGCCGGGTTCGTCGTCGCGCCGATCATCCGCGGTTATACGCTGCGGACTTTCGTCGAGGAGCACAAGGCGGAGACCCGCTACAGCGACGTGGTGAGCTGGCTGCAGCTCTCGCCGCTGGTCGAGGTCCAGAAGAATCTCCGGCTGCTGCGCCGCGAGGTCAAGGCCGCTGCCGAGAGCACGACCGAGCAGGTTCGTCTCGCCGGGCAGCTACGCACCGAGACCGCCCAGGCCGTGCAGGCGTGGGACAATGCGGCCGTGCTCGACTTCGTCAACACGAACGTCATTGCGCCGCTCGATCCCGCGCTGACGATGGCGGCGCTCGATGCCGCGGACGCCGGCTATGTCAATATCGGCAAACGCGTCGCGACCGAGGAGAAGAGCGTCGGCCTCGCCGGGCTGAGACAGGTCCGCAACTTGGTTATCGCGCTGTGGCAGAAGATTGTGCTCGAGGACGGCGGCGACCCCGAAAATTCGGGCGCCATTGCCGCCTTCGACGAAGCGCTGGCGGTGCTGGCGGATGCCACGGCCACCGAAGCCGACGAGCGAGACAAAGCGGCGGGCACGGTCTTCCGGTCGGTGTGGAAGGAAGCCGAAAAACTGTTTGCCGACGATGCTGCGGCTCCGGACGAATGTCCGGTCTGCGCGACTGCGATCGGCGATACCGCTGCTGGAAGCGTCCTCGCGATCCGCGATCTTCTGAAGACCCACCTGGACGATCTGCAAAGCTACAACGACGCCAAGACCGCGCTGGACGACGCCGACAAAGCCGCCACCAAGGCGCATAACCAGCTGATCGCGCGGCTTCCCGCGATGATCGATCATCTGTCTGAAGATGATCCCGACGGCTTCAGGGCAGCACTCATCGAGTATCAGGCCGGGGTTGCCGCATGGCCGGCCGCCGCCGCCCCCGCGTCCGCCGCGATCACCGCCGAGCTGGAGGCGCGCCTCGCCGGTCTCGACCAGGACATCGCCGACATCGAGGACAAGCAGGGCGAACATACCTGGGTGAAGGCCAAGGCGAGCATCGACCGGCTGCTGAAGCTCAAGACGGATATGGCGCTGGCGACGCGTACGACCGAGGAACTCACGTCGCTGCACGAGGCGCTCGGCACACAGGCCACGCTCGTCTCGGGCAAGATCAGGGAGAAGGTCCAGTCGCTGCTCGACACGCTCCAGGCGCCGATGAACGAAATCTACAAGGAGATACAGGGCGACAGGGCCAGGCCGATCCGGCTCGAACTGCCCGGCGAGGATGATATTAATCAGCAGCGCATGCAGCTGGTAATCGATTTCTCTGACAATCGTCAGGGCGTCGCGCCGGGCGGCTATCTGAGCGACAGCCAGATCCACTCGGTGGCGCTGGCGCTCCGCCTCGCGGCGATCAAGAAGTTCAACGGCGCCGCCCCGGTAATCGCGCTCGACGACGTCGTCACCTCCTATGACGCCGATCATCGCCGCGCGATCGGCGCGCTGCTCGCAAAGATGTTCACCGACTGCCAGATCATCCTTGTTACCCATGACGAGCGGTTCTTCAATCACCTGAAGGATCAGCTCGCTGCGAAGGACTGGCAGTTTACGCGCATCATCGGGCTGGACCCGGCCTATGGCCCGCGCTTTGCCGACCATAAGGTGACCGACGAGATGATCGCCGATCGCTGGGCGGCGGGAGAATCTGCGGCCAACGAGATGCGTCAGGCCGAGGAGGAATGGCTGCTGAGCATTGGGCGCGGCTTCGGCGTCAACGTGCGCATCCGCCCGCTTGAGAAGGCCTATTCCTACGAACGATCCGAACTGGCCTCGGCGATCGGCGGCTTTCTCAGCGATATCAAATTGACGCCGGCCGACGTGCCCGGTGTCAACAACCGCTTCCTCACCAGCTTGGTAAAAGGCGACATCGAGAATTTCGGCAGCCACTTCCAGGACGCACCCTATGGCGATGGCTCGATCGGAGACGAGAAGACGCGCTGGGAGGAATTCAAAGCATTCTGCGGTCAATTCGAATGCGTGTGTGGCCGCACTAAATATCAGCGGCCGTACGGTCTGAACAAACCGGTCTGCGCACACGATAAGTGTGAGTCCCAGTTTGCCTTCCGGCCGCTCGCCTCGGCAGGGGGCGCTGCCGCGCCTGCGGGAAATGTCTGACGTCGGACCGGTTGGCTCGATCAGGTCAAGTGGAGAGGGAAAGTAGTGCTAAGTTGAGAGCGCCTTGTAGGGTCGGCGACTCTGATCGGCAAGTTTGCCCCGGCCTATCGTCGATGCAGCGATACTGTTGCCGAGGCCGAATACATAGTGGGCCGGAACTGCTGAATGGTCGGTAGGGTTTGTCAATGGCTGCGACCTTTGCGGATGCTCGGCCCCTTCTGTCAAGCTCGCGCAGGCCAGCCGCGACCTCGTCATCCCTCACGTGGCTGCGGCTTCTTGGATTCTGACGGGCCACGCTTGGGTTTGGGCTTCCCGTCGCCGAATACCAAGTAAACGCGCCAGTTCTTCGGAGTGCCAACCTTCTTCATCTCGGCATTGACCTGATCCTGAGAAAGATAGGCGCCCGTCAGGTAGACAAGTCCGATAAAGAACGTGAATTCACTGGCCGCGTAGCCCTTCATATCTTCATAGAGCTCGCCAATCGCTGACTTCGCTTTCTGCTTGTCATCGGCGAACTTTACCTCGACCGCCGTCGCGATGGAGTCAATGCCGAAGTCCGGATGATAGGTCTTGGTCTGCTTGGGGATGGGTGGTTCGCGGATGACGTCGGGGAACACTAGCCGTAGCGCCGGCTGAAGAGCGTCCTGCACGTCTTTTTCCCTAGTCGGTACATTCTTTAACGCATCGAGGTAGTGCGCGGTCTGCCGCAGCATCCGGGCGAGCACGCGTCTCTCGGTCCTTACATCCATCGGAATTTCGAGGAGCGGCGCGATGCGATCAAGTCGCCGACTCACTGCGTCCACTACGACGTTGTTTGCACCGTAATATTCGTCGAAGTATCCGACCTTCGTGAAGTCGGCCGCTTCGAACACAGCGACTTGGTCGTCGAAGTCGATGCGCGTCGCATCGAGGCCGAGCAGCTCAAGCAGGATCCGCAGTGCATCGATGGCCTTCCGGCTGAGGTCCTCCAACTGTGCCGCCATATCCTGCAGATATTCCTCCGGGTCGAATTCGTCGGGGCGGTTCTCATCCGCATCAGCGTAGGCGTTCACCTGCGCATGGCAGTTCTGGACCGCCGCCCGTGCGGCGCCATAAGCCTTGGTAGCGAGTTCGATATTGGTTCTGGTCAGTTGAGTCATAGAAGCGATCTGTTTCGGTTATAGGTATCCGCTTCAGTGTAGGGTGATCGACACCAGTGATCACTGGCTAAATGAAACATTCCGTGACTCGCTATGGTCTATGGCTCGTCATCCGTTGTCGGCCTTACCGGATGACCGGTCCCAACCGTCGGAGGAGGCGTCCGCTATCGCCTAAAGCAGCCGATCAAGGAGGTGATTGCGAACGACGGCTTCGTGCCAGAAACCGCAGATTTCGACCGAGGCTGTTCGAAAATGGCACGATTATATGAGCTTGGTCAGAGTTGGCGCGGGCATGCCGTTCAACTGACAGCGTTGCTGCAGCAGTTGATCGAGGCTGGCCCTTAGCGAAGCACGCCCATCGGCACGCAGCGGACCCAGATGGCGCCGTCGGCCGTTCGGCGGACGCCGCCAGCGGTCATATCCCTTCTCCGCGAAATGATCGCCACCCGAGCCTACCGCATCATCGTACTAGTCCCTGACGCGCCCGCTCCTGCGCTGCTGCATCCCGGAAAAAGGCGAATTCACCGGTCTCCTCGAAGCGCAGATAGGCACTCTCAAGACGGCGCGCGCCATTGATCACGAAACGCCGCATCGGGGCATCGAACGGCCGCTGGTCCACCTTCGCCAACACCATGAATCCACCCACGCCCAACGCATACATGTTGATCGCACCTGACCGGATCCGGATCGGGAGGAAAACGAACTTGCGGGTGTCGAGCTCGACCGACGCGTAGCGAAGAAGGGCAAATTCAAACAAGTGCTGCCCCGCCATGGGCGTGTCGCAGAAGAGCAAGTCGGCGGCGCGATCCTCATGCGGTCCCAGCGCTACACCTGCCCATTCGTTTCGTTGGCTGATCGACGCTCGCCACAGGATCGCAAGCATTGCCCGAGCAAAGCGCTCTCCATCAAAGGTATCATGAATGAAGAGCCTGCCAGTGGGTTCGCTCCGTCCGGGCTGCAAGCCCGCGCAGAAAGCGATGGCATACTCGTCATAGGTGCCAAGCCGCTTGCCGCACGGCGCGCAAAGGATCGCAGTATCGAACGGTCCGTTCGGTTGATTGGCGGGCTTAGAGCCATCAGCTTGCACCGCGCGATTGTGGCCGCCCGGCCCGCTCAACGCGCGCGCGAAACCTTGCGGTACGATATGTGCTCGGCAAAGGTCGGTTGCCGTGCAGGTCGGGGCTTGGCAGACTTGGCCGTTGGCACTGTTCATCTGCCGCTCGCCGGTCGGCTGACCATAGTGACGTTCTTCGGATCTATGACGACATTGGCGCCATGCGTCGTCGCCATTTCGGCTCCATATTCGTCGAGATCTACCACAGCGGGTCGAACATCGAGCAGCGTGAAGCCGGTTGACTTGAAGGCATTCGATCGCTCACCGCTGCGCTCCAGCATGACTTTGGTCGCGAACGTGATGCCGCGCCCTGCAAATTCTACTGTGTTGAAATAGATCGCTTCGAGCCGCTCTTCATCAGTGACGCCGCCGATCGCATCGAATTCGAAGCACGCCGCAGACTGCACGTTGAACATAATGTCGAGCGACATCTGCATAGCGAGAGTCGCCCAGATGTCCTCAAGGCTGAAGGGTTGAGAGTTTACGATCCCGGCTATCTCGAGCGCCTTTCCGAAGCGCTCAACAAATTCGAGGAGACGAGGAAGTTCGTCGAGATAGGGGCCGTCCAGCCCCTCGGGCGTAGGTATGCGGGGTATTCGCGCGCCGCCGAATTCAAGCTCTACGGTAGCATCGCCGCTCGCAAGATAGGTCAGAGCGCGCAGCAACGGGATCCAGGTCGCAAGATCATGCTGGTCCGTCTTGAAGTTGCCAACGCTCTCGAGGTGGAAGTTGCCCTCGAAGAAGAGGAAGTTGAGGGCAGGATGCCGGATCGAGAGCATGGGACCGCCTTGGACCGGGAACGGAACAGCAGTCTCGCACTCGAAGACGGCGGCCGGCGTTAGCGGGCCGGCGCGCACGATAATCGTGCAAGGACCGATGGTCGGCAGGTCGATCGGGAATTCTTCCACGCTTTCGAGAAGCGTGCCCTTATAGGGTACGCGTATGCCGAAACGGCGGTCATAGGCCTGAAGCTGAACAGGCTTGAGCGGCACCTGGCCCGAGATGATCTTGAGGAAGTGATCTTGGTCCTCGATCCAGATCAGCGCGTCGCCCTCCAGCCTCTCCCCATCCTCATAGCCAAGAGTGGCAAGCTGATGGCGCTTCGTCTCGACATAGGCATCAACATCGGCGGGACAGATCGCAGCCAGCGCTTGGCGCAGACCATCGGCGTCGGGCTTGAACTTTCGCCCTTTGCGATAGTCGAAGGACATCCAGATATGGTTGATGTCGGTGCGTCCATCGGCCTCGGCGACCCGCAAGCGGCGCAGGATCTTGGCCAGATCCTTGTTGAGCAGGTGAAGAACATAGCCCATCAACTCGGTGCCGTCGGGACGCATCCGAAAGACGATGATTGCCGCGGGCCCGCGATCCTTGGCGAGGCGTTCCATCGCGGATAGCCGGGCACGCACTGATCCGCTCTCGCCCGCCGTGCATTTGAGTTGCACCATGCAGGCGCGCGGGTCGCGCTGATCGAGCGTCTCGTCCGCTGACGTCTCCATCGGGAACTCGACCCGAAAGTCCCAACCCGCCCTGTCACGGCTAGTTCGGCTGCAGATTAGCTTGGCCTGAGCGCACAGCTTGGCGAACAGATTCTCGCCGGCTTCACCAAGTTCGTCAGGGGTCAGGGCATTGGCCATGGATCGTCAGTTCCGGTTGAGGCCCATCTCGCGGCTCTGGAGCTTCCGCTTCCAGAGCTGCTCGACCGCGATGATCTCGTCATAGCTCGCGGACGAGCTGCTCGCTTCCAGGATGCTGACCTGATAGTCACTCGGCTCGCTGCTCTTGAGACCGATGTTGCCGCCATGGCCATCCTGAGCGTAGCTCTGCCAACGTCCGAAAAAGCCTCCGTCGCCCGTCGCCGATCCGACATATTGCACCCTGGTTTTGGCCGATGTGAGCAGATAGACTCCACGCGCAGCACGCAGGGCCGAAACCCAGGTCGCAGGCAAGGATTGGACTTCGGACACGTTCGCGACGAAGTGGGTATAGCCTGGAAAGGCGTCCTCCTGAAACGTGCGGGTCAGCTCGGCGATCGGCTTATTCTGCCTATCCGGGCGCTGTACCCAGGATCGCGCGCCCGCGCACCACTCGATCCAGAGCCGACCGATATAGTCGGCGAGCGCGTCAATGCGGGCAGTCTCGTAAGTGTCGAGAGCGTCCTGAGTGAGATGAACCCCCGAGACCCCATGGAGGGGATCGATCCACGATGGGTCTGCCATGCCGATGCGTCTGGCCGAGTAGATACCAACGAACAGAGTCCCCCCGGTTGGCGCGACGAAGCTCGCCCAAAAGGCCGCCGCGAGCCCGGCGCGGTTTCCCGCCGTCTGGACGCTTTGATACTCCTCGAATGCCGGGAGATCGTCGCGCCACAGGAGATAGGGTGTTCGGCCATTCGGCGCCTTGGTCTGGTGGCGGAGCAGCCGCACCTTGCCGGCCTCGAAGCTCGCCTGCTCCAGCAAATCGGTGAAGCGCAGCATCAGAACCCCCGGATCTGCTGGACGAGCGTCGGCCTGGGTGGCTGGGTCACTCCAAACACGGCCGCGATCTCGCCCCAGGCAGTATCGAGCGCGCTAAGACGCTCCTCTTCGCCGAGACCGTTCAAGCTGAACTGCGCCTGGGCGCTCGGCTCAAGAGCGATGGGTCGGCCGCCCCAGCGGGTGTCCGAAATCCAGTGGAGCCCCTCCAGGCCCGTCGCGCCGATCATGACGTCATAGGGGCCCTTCGCCCCCTGAGCCTGGAGGACGCTCAAATTTCCATCGAGAAAATCGTTGATGTGCGAAATGAGCGCGTCAGCGAAGAACAGGGCTCGATCCTCATGGTCCGCAATGAAGGGATCGATGCCCCAGAGTTCGCCCGTACTGCGAAATTGCATCACGCAATTAGTGAGCTGGCGCTCGCCGGATGCGCGCAGGCTCCCGCTGTAGACGATAAACCCGCCTCTTGTGGCGCCCCAGCTGTAGCCTTGGGTCGGACCCATGATCTGAGGCCGCACTCCGTCATGG
Organism: Novosphingobium sp.; assembly: GCF_036820275.1. Taxonomy (GTDB): domain Bacteria; phylum Pseudomonadota; class Alphaproteobacteria; order Sphingomonadales; family Sphingomonadaceae; genus Novosphingobium. Next base: position 55,956 of record NZ_DAISLT010000003.1, on the reverse strand, counting down.
ATTGTCTCGCGCGGCGCGATCCAGTGGCGGGGCTTGATCCGCACATAACCATAGGGGCCAGGGGCCAGAGTCTTGGTACCTGGCGAGCCATCTTCGTTGATCGTGAGCGGCTTTGCGGGATCGAACCATAGGGCCGGATCGGCAGGATGGGCTTCCTGCCATGCTGACACACCCTGCTCCGGCAGGGCCGGAGTCGCTACCGCGATCGACGCGCGGAGCGCCTCGCGCAACGCATAGCGGAGCTTTTCGCGCTCAATACGTAGTTCCGCCGTCTCGGCGCGTTCCGGCAAGTGGAAACTCATCGGACCACGCCGACCACGCATGTCGAACGGAAGCTGCTCAATCGTCGCACCCGGATAGGCCGTATTCCACACCGTGATCACGCGCTCGAGTCCGATCGCTCGCTTCGCATAGCCGAGTTCGATCAGAACATTCGGATTGGCCAGGGCCTTCCCGCTGGCTGCGACGGCGATAGGTGTGACATCGCCGACGAACACCTTGGCCGACTCGATTTTGGCGAGGATGGTGGTAACGATATCAGGCGATCCGGCGACGCCTTTCGTGTCCGAGGTCAGCTCATGGCGCTCCTCCAGCTCAGCATCGAGATCATCAATGGCCAGCGCGAGAGCATCGCGGATCAAATTGCGCGTGACGCGAGGCTCGAGATCACTTTGCCATGACCAGAAGACTGTGCTCATTGCCCCTGCGCGCCCTCCGCTGCGACTTTCATATAATGCGGAACACGCCAGATTATAGCGATACGTCCTCTGTAGTCGCCAAATGTGAAACGTCATCGGTCCGAATGCAATGTCCAGCTTTTGATCTGATCCAAAGCGATAGTCCGGCTAGCCGAACGCAGCCACGAGTTCAGCCTGCGGAACGCCGGAGCTCGTCGTTAGGCAGGATCATAGAGTTGCGGAGCAGCGCCCAGTGAATGACAGCTTTGGCGAGAGTAACGCCGTAAGCCGACCGTCGCGAATGTCCCAATCAAGGACGCTCGATCAACCGCCGGAGTGTTCGCATTGGCACCAGAGTGATCGCTCCGACCTTGATGGTCTCGATGTCACCGCGGGCGATCATCTGATAGAGCTTCGAGCGTCCGATCCCGGTCAAGCGGCAAGCTTCGGGAATTCGAACGGCCAGAGGTTCGGTCAGCGGCTGATGGACGTGCTTGCTGCTAGTTGCTCGTGCCCGTTCTTCATCCATCATTTCGCTCCTTTGTTCGGGATCCGACCTTCACCCGCCTTTTCGCCTCCGCTTCGAGCGGCCTGCTCCGCAACCAGCCGGACGAAGGCGTCATATCGAGCCTGACCCAGCTTTCGGGTCACCGCATCGAATCCCGGATGGTGCGCCGTCAGCGTCAGTTGATGTCGTACGAAGAGCCCAACCACTTCGGTGAGGTAATCGAGCCTCCGCTCGATTCGCTCGACCACCCTCACCTGCTGCGCCAGCTTCTTCCCGAACTGTCTCTCCGCGTCGACATCCTCACGGCGCTCGAACCAGGTGCCAAGCGCCTCGGTCATGATCGCGGTCTTGGAATTGTTCGGCGCCGCCGCCAGCGCGTCGAGGCGCGCCGAGAGGTGATCGGGCAGGTAAAGCTGATGGCGGGTCTTGCGCGTCTGCATGCCCGCCAGGATGCCAGCCGGCCAGCCGCCGAGAAAGATACTCTCTGGTGCACCCAGGGTACTTTCCGCGGCATCTCGTGACCATCATGAGATTTCGGGCCCACCGCGATCGAGCCCGCGCCGCCAGGTGATTCCCGCTTCGCGCATGATCCCCGACACCTGCTGGTTCAGGTTCCTCTCCAGTTCGGGGCGCCAAGGCACCAGCGTAAATTCCCGCGATTTTTCGATCAGGGCAAACTTCTCACCGCCGATTTCCACGGCCCGGCGATAGGTGCCATCGATATGGGCATGCCGGTTTTCCGCGAAGGGAATGCCCAGTTCCTCCGAGAGCTGACCAGCCACGCGGCGAAGCTCGCGCTGCTGAAGATTGGCAAGGAGGTTCGCCTTGAAGCGGACCGTGTTGCCGTCCTGCTCGGCGAGATCCTGCTCGATCAGCCATTGCCGGCGCTGCTGAAGCGCACCGCGTACCTCGCCCCCCATTCGGCCCTGAAGCTGCTCGGGATCTTTCGCAACGCATTGCCGGTCGAGCCAGGTCGGCCCATCATGGCGAACCAACTGCTCCAGGGGCCGTTCGGCCAGAACCTCCACTGTGACCGGACGGCTTTGCTTCAAGCGCTGTTCGTACTGCTTAACCCGCTCAAGATGATCTGCGGGAATTGTCCAGCTGCCGTCGAGATGCCGCTCCACCCCGCCCTGCGCCCGCCGAACGGCCTCAAGACGCCGCACATGGGCCTGGGCATATTCGTGGGTGGCCGTAGGGTCATGAGCAAGGTGCTTCGCGGCGCTGTAGGCCCCGCCATTGGCAGCGGCGATTTCGGCGACGTTGCGATCGGCAATGCGGGTGCCGAAGCGCGCCTGCTCGATCCTGACCAACCGACCCTGCATGGCACCATCCGCCAGTTCGTGTCCAAGGTCGACGTAGTGGGTGCGGCCGTCGGTGGCCTCGACGATCATGTAATGGCGATCCCGGTGCTCGTCGGAGAGCCCGCGAGCCTCGATGCGTCCGACGATAGCGCGGTCCGTGCCGGGCTCGAAGATGGCGTAGTCGTGGGGGGCCAGTTCCGGACGTGCTTTCAGGCGCTCATGCATGGTGGCGATGATGTCGCCGCGCCTTCCCATCGTCCGCAGGGTACTCTCGATATCGGGATCGAGGCGGTAGCGGCCCTTCTCCTCTTCGATTGCGAGCCCCATGCGAACGAGCGTGCCAAGGCGCGCTGCGCGCAGGCCCTGCTCGACAGGATCACGGTGCCAGGCGGGCGCCAGTCCTTGCTCATCGAGCGATGTCAGCAAAGTTCGATCGAGGCGGGTGAAGCGTTCGGCAGTAATCTCGGAGCGCCGCGCTTCCTGTATTTCCAGTTCGGTGCGCGGGCCGAGATCGAGGCTGACGATCTCCGAAGCACGGGCGGCAATACCGCTGCTGATATAGTCGCGGGCGATGATCAGGTCCTGGCCGCGCTCGTCGACGCCGCGCACGACGATGTGGGTATGGGGATGGCCGGTGTTGTAGTGATCGACCGCCACCCATTCGAGGCGGGTATCGAGGTCCTTTTCGACCTGCTGCATCAGCCGGCGCGTGAGGTGTTTCAAATCCTCGTAGTGCTGGCCGTCCTCGGGCGAGACGATGAAGCGGAACTGGTGGCGATCGCCGGCACCGCGCTCGAGAAAGGCCTTGCCATCCGCAGCTTCGATTTCCGGACCGTAGAGCGTGCCGCGCTCGCCCTCACGGGTGGTGCCGTCACGCTGAAGGTAACGCAGATGCGCGGCGGCGGCCTTCGCGCCTTTTCCGGCCAGCTTCACATAGCGGGTCTTGACGATGACCCGGCGCGAGCGCGGCCCGCCAAACCGATCGCCGCTTCCCAGCAACTTTCCGGTAACGCCGCCACGGCCAGTCCGACTGCCGGTGAAACGCCCCTTCCCGCCACCCGAGGTTCGCCGCGCCCCTCCGGCCTGATTGATAGCGCGGCGCAGGTCATGCCGAAGAGGCCGTTCCTTGCCGACATGGCCTAGCCATACCTGGAAGTCATCATCCATCGCCCGTACCTCACCGGCAAAGACCTCGATGAAGGATTGCGCGCGCCTGGCTTCAAGGGCCTCCATCGCCGTAGCAGCCCAAACCCTTGGAATCGCGCCATTTCCGTGGCAAAACCTCCACCGGTGGAGGCAAGGTTCAGCCATTCCACACCCCGAGTCTCGCAAAAAACGATGTGCAGACAACAAGTTGGGTCGCTGCGCGAGACGACGCCTTTTAACTTGCCCTCCCCCTTCTTACCCTCTCCTGTCCTCCCCCCCTCTCCTCTGCCATGTTCTCCGAAGCGCCAGGCCGCCTTCCGACGGCAAGCATACGGCAACATCAAGAACCCTGCTTGTTGCCACTTCCACAGGTCTGCAGGTTTTCAGCGGCGGTGCCGGACGGGGCCTGCTGGGTGATATCGGGTCAAAGCTCGCCGATTTGGTCTCGCTCGCAGGTGCCGCACATACTCCTTTCGGGGTGTAACCAGGCCGCCAAAGGAGAAGAATTTCAAGCAGCGAACCGATCGGATCACGCCGATTTTCGCAACGAAAACCTGACAGAGAAACGGCGTCGCCGGTCACGGCGACGCCCTGGATTCGGCGCTCGATTTGAAGGAACCAGCGCGCCTAGATGTGGCTGCCGTTCTTCCTCAGATGGGTCTCGCAGACCTCTTTCGTCAGCGCATGGAGCATTTCCACGCGCTGGACGACCCACTCCAGTTCGACGTCCCGGATCGTGTAGTAAGGCGAGTATCTTGCCTTGACGTAGGCTTGCTGGAGCAGCTCGAAACATCGCCGAGCGAACTTTGTGTCTCGCGGCCATACCGGGATCAGATCGCGGGCGATGTCCTCGCTCTTGTTCCGCAGAAACTCGATATTGTGCGATTTCGGACTGTAAAGCGTCAGCGTCAACAGGACGGCGTGATAGGCATGCTCTGTCGCCTGATGGAGCAGGAAAGCCGCGCGATTCTTGTACCCTTTCTTTATTGCATCATGAGAAAGATCCAGGAACTCGGCGGCACTCCCAAACCACTGCTTGTAGTTATGCTCGGCCTCCAGGAATGCCACCGCCGTATCCAGCGGCTTGGGCATCTCGAAGTGCTGCTCTTCGAGCGAGTAGAGAACCACGCCCTCGCGCACGACATCCATGAAAAAGGGACGGCTGCGCGAGAGCTGACCATTCACATCGGCCATGCTGTGGACCACCATGCCCACCGGCGCCGAGATGCGCTTGGCGATGCTCCATTCGCGCATCAAGTGATCCTGCGCACGGTGCCAATACTCCGGGTCGGCCAGCCGCTCGTCGTTGACGATCACGAGGATATCGTAATCGGAATAATACCCGCCCTCGTGATCCTCGATCCAGTTTCCCCGGGCGTAGGAGCCATAGAGAATGATCTGGGCGATCCGCCCTTCCCGCTTCCACTTCTGGGTGGAAAGCGCGCGTGCATCCTCGAATTCCGAAAAGATGATCTGCACCACGCGTTCGAGATCGTGGCGCTTGCGGTCGGGGAGATGGTCGAGATCGGTCTTCATGGGCTTGGCTCGACTGTGGGCGTAAGGGGTGGCACGTGCAAGGAAAAGACGGCGGGGCTAAACCCCGCCGCTCTCCTCCAGCATTCGGGTGATGGCGCCAATGGCCCTGCTCATCCGTTTCTCGATGTCCTTCACCGAACGGCCGGTGCGCCGGGCGATTTCCACATAGCTCATGTTGTCGATACGCACGGCAAGGAACACTTCACGATCCACGGCAGGCAGTGCTGCCATGACCGCTTCCAGCCGCTCCACCAGTCCGGGCGGCGGCTCCCCCAACGCTTCCAGATCGATGGCGTGGGGCAAGATCGGCTGCGCAGGAGGTACGCGAAGAGCGCCCCTGCCCCTGCGCCACCGCAGCGAAAAGCGAAGGCCTCTCATGCCGCTTCCTCCCCGAATGCGAGGAGGAAATCGGCCGCCTTGCTGGCGGCACTGGCCGCCCGGAAGATCGCCTTTTCATCGGCACGCAGAACCTCAAGCCAGGACCCGATATAGTCCGAATGCCGCACCGTCGGATGGATCCCGAGCGAGGCGCAAGCGAAGGCCGCCGTCATCTCCGCGACCAGTTCTTCCCTGGCGTACGAGGCCGATCCAAACCGCCCGGTATGATCCCGGTTCAAACGACTGGTATGCCCGCTCCAGTGCCCCAGCTCATGCAGTGCGGTGCGAAACCAGTTAACCGGTTCATGGAAGGCAGCCTGCGGCGGAACCTGCACATAGTCGTGCTTGGGGGAGTAATAGGCCTCATCCCCGCCAATCCGAAAATCTGCGCCGGTAGCGGCAATCAGCCGGTCGACCTCGGCAATCGCAAGAATCGGATCCGGCACCGTACCGGCCTCCTCGAACCGCTCTGGCAGCCCGTCGATCTGATCCAGATTGAAGACGACAAAGCGCTTGAGAAAGGCAATCGTCCTTACCTCCCGGTCCTCGCCGCGCGCCTTGTCCGCCTCGTCCTGGGGCGTGAAGCGATCGGCATAACAAATGACCGTCCCCTTCTCGCCGCGCCGGACATTCCCGCCAGCCTGCTGTGCCTGCCGGTAGGTCAACCAGCGTTGCGAAGCGAACTCGCGTTCGACCGCCTCGCACCACAGGATCAGGACATTGATCCCGGAATAGATCCGCCCGGACACCGCATTGCGCGGCATCATGCAGGGACACCGCGTGCTGTCCCACGGCCGCACCCAGGGAAGCCGCCCCTCTTCAAGCTCGGCGATGATGCGGGAAGTGACCTCTTCATACAGGCCAAGACGCTGAATCTGGCTCATTACCCTACTCCTTTCTTCAACCGCCAATGACCGGCGCCGGGGTGGCGGGGGGCGGCAGGAGCGGACCAAGAGCCTCGCCAGGATGGCGGGGTGCACCCGAAGGGCCGGAACGAAGAGGAGGACCTGGCAACGCCCAGGTTGCGGCGCGCCATGGCGGGGCTATCGGTCCGTGACGCCCCCCGTCACCCTGGAGCCGAGGCATACGCCGCCGGGCCGCAAGGCACGGCGACAACATCCGGCCCACCAGGCCGCCCCTGTCAGGGATCGTCACCCGTCAGGGACGAGACGCCGTAAGGCGGCTCGGTTGAGCGCAGCGAAATAGAGCCCGGCCGCGCGGCGCGCGGGACAGCCGGACTTCAATCTGGATTATCCACTCAATACAAATTCAGGCCCCTGCCCACGAAGGACGACCCATGTCGCGCTACTATCCTGCATGGAACGGTATCCAGGTTCTGCCCGAAGACCTCATCAGGTTTGCCTGGTCCGAACCGATGCACGACCTTGCCACCAAGATCGGCATGTCCGACGTGGGTCTCAGAAAACTGTTCGTCTCGATGGGCATCGTCCCCCCGCCCCAGGGCTAACGGTTGTCAACACACGCCGGTCCTTCGAGTGCCCTGAAGCATGCAAAAACAAGGTATGAAATTTGCTCCAGGACTCGAACTTCTGCCAATTTGTACAAAAATTTTTTTGGGGGCCTATCAGGGGGCTTACTAGGCTAGCCTAAAATATAAATCATTTTTATTCAGCATGTTAGACATGACTTTCGAGTCACGTAAGCGCACTACCTTGCCCTCTCAGATCGTCTCAAACGCTCACGCCCGGGAATCTTCTTAATCGCGGTCCACTACTCAAGTTTTTGCCAGCGATTGCCCAACGAGCATTACTCAACCCGATCTTCCATGGTCTGCCGGACAAGCCGGTCACGAAAATACTGCATCGCTGGCTCCATCTTGCGCGAATACAGCTTGGTCAGCCAGTAGAACCCCGTATCGACATCGACCGAAAAGGTTGGATCAGGCGCTCCCCCGCGATCTCGCGCATGAACATGGTCGCCGGCGCGAGAGCTTCACCAAGTCCCGCCATCGCCGCGCTCACATCGATACGGAGCTGTCGAATATCGGCCCGCGCAGGACGGGTGACGGGATACCTGCGAGATCGAACTAGGCGCGCCACTCATCGGGACCATACGACCGCAGCGACACTTCGTGATGCAGATCCTGCGGCGTTCTCAGGCGCCTCGCCACCGATGGACTGCACAACGGCGTCAGCGGCGCGCGCATGAGCTGTTCGGCATGAGCGCGATGCCACGCGCCATCGCCGAAGCGAATTGAATAAAGAAGCGCCTCGCCTGCCAGATCGACCCGGTTGTTATTAATCGACACGGAAAAGGCGATGTGCGGATGAGTGGCCGTAAAGCCTTCGAGCCGTTCAAGCAGCCACCCGGTCGCGAAAGTGTCCACTACGCCGATGTTCAGGATGTGCTGGCAGCCCAGGGAAAAAGCGATGCGCAAAGACAGGCCGTATCGCGCGGTGCCGATCCAGCACGGTCGGCAGTTCCGCCGGCGCCGACTTCTCCGGGACCGGCGCGTAACCATCGGCCGTATTGGCATGTGTTTAGCCCTGGCTGCGCTCGTCGGCGGGGGTGCCGGTTATCTCAGCGTGCAAGGTAGCAGCATCCGCGAACTCACGGCGCGCCTGCTGCCGGACAAGAGCTTCTCGGCGGGTGCCAACAGCTGGGTCTATTATGCCGATTACGATCAGGCTCGCGCCGCAGGCCGAGCGCCGATCCAGGACACCGAGCCGGGCTACCGCGCCGAGCTCGATGCCGACGGTGACGGCACCGCCTGCAAGCTCTATCCCGGTCATCGTTCGCATCGCCGGAGATCGCGCTTCCTGTTCTAAGCCCGCTACGAGGTCGGCACGCCACAACGCACTGCCGAAGCGCCGCGCGATCCGCCCCGCCCAGTCAGTCCTTGGCCTAAGGATTCTCGTCTGTTATCCTGTGAGGGCGCTGCGCAAAGGGCAGCGCCGGGACTGGTAATCCCGCACACGAAGCAAGCTCGGAAAACAGGGTTTTCCGGGGTGCCGTCGCGCATGTCCAAACCTTCGGGTGAAAGGCGGCGGCGCATGACGTGTGCATGTTACCAGCTCCGGCGGCTCCCGCGCGTTAGCGTGCGGGAGTTCGGGACCGGTCCGCATGGTCCTTTAGCCTTCCGCAACCCCGCCCTGATGCGGACCCGGAGGTGCTAAATGAACAGCCTTGTTCCTGCGACTTCACCCGATGAAACGGCCGCCGTTGCGGCGGCGCTCAGTTCCCTGCCCCGCGACAATTCTGCGCTCGCAGCGCTGTGGAAGATCTACGGCGCCGAACCAGTGCGACTGGTCCGCACCCAGGAAGGCCGCAAGCTCAGCCTCGCACGATACGCCCGCGCCGAGGAATTCATGGGCAGCCTGGCGCCCGATGCGCCCGGGGGCTGGCCCGAGTTCCTCTATTCGACCGGCATCGTCGTGCAGCTCGCGCTGTCCGCGCATCTACTCGATGTCGGTTTTCCGGACAGCTGGTGCGCCCGCTACATCAGCCTCAATGTCGACCGTTCGCTTGCTTACGCCAACGTCACCGCGTTCGGCTACGATTGCGCCGAGACCGCGCGGCTGATTCAGGTGCTGGCGCCCTATTGGAAATGGAACCGCCGCCACTTCATGGACGGCAAGCATCCCGACGACGGCGGCTTCACCCCCGACGAGGTGCGGATGCTGGTCGGCGGGCTCGTCGATCACGTCTGCCATGTCACCGGGCATGCCCCCTCGCGCCGGCGAGTTATGCCGTCCTGACTTCGCCCTCGGCGCAGGTGATCGACGACGACCGAAGGCTCGGCCAGAGGAGCGCGCCCGAGCGTTCGGTCGTCTTAAATGCGGGAAAATCGCGAAGCACTGCATGCGCTGAGGTGGCATGAGACGCGAACACCGAAATCGCCGGTCCGATGCAGAAATTTTTTTGTGTCCACGAGTGTCCCGTGATGTCCCATGCGGTTCATCCTGAGGAATTCTGTCCGGCAATATCCAATAAACGCCAATTAGCGCCCTTGCGACAGGTGTAATTTAGCCCAATCTTGTTCATCGGCCGGCCAGTCCACCTCATCAAACCGGAGGACGTGCCACATGAACATGATGCCCCCAGATCGTTTTCTGCGCCTCAATGCCGTGCTCGACCGCACGGGCCTGTCCCGCGCACGGCTCTACCGCCGGGTCAAGACCGGAACCTTCCCGGCGCCGGTCCGCATTGCTGTGCGGTGCTGCGGCTGGCGGGAGAGCGCCGTCACCCAATGGATGAACAATCAGATATCCAATTCCAATGATTGATTTCCCGCGCCGCTCCGGAAGCGCGCTCGGCCTTAAGGACCTCTTTTGAACGTATCGTCACTTTCGACAAATCGAAAAAAGCAGCTTCTAAATGGAAAGGATAAGTATGTTCGAGATCCTGCCCCTTGAGCTCCACGGGCCCTGGTTCGTCCGAGTAATCGAAAACAAGGTTGCCGTCGGAGTGTTCTGTTGCTCTGAGAGTGAGCTCGCTGACCTGATTGACGAGTCTACAGATCCCCACGGATGCGAATACAAGTTGCTGCCATCGGGCGGATTCATATTTGGAGGCACGCCCGTTCTCCATCTGCCCGAGGATGAAAGTAGGGATGCCATGATGGCAGAATCGTATCTTACCGAAGGCTGGTACGAGGTGTATGAAAGCGATGGGACCTGGAGCCGCGTCTACACCCCAGACTTCGACAACGACGATTAGATCACGTACAAAAACGTCTTGTGTCCGTATTTATAATAGTCAGCTTCCATGCTGCCACAACGGTGTGCGGAACATAATTGCCCGGAACAAGGGTGATGCCAGATGATCGGTTAACCACCCTTGCAAGCGGGGCAAGCACTGTTCTGCAAACCAGTCTGGATCCGTCGCGGCGAACTGCCGAACAAAGGGCATGATCGCCGCGTCGGTTATTCCACGTGTCGCGCCGCAAAGCTGATGACTCTCCCCCAGCCGCGCATCGAGTTCGCGTAGAAAGGCGAGGCCGCTCTCTCGGTGGGCGACGGCATCGCTGCCGTGACGCTCGGGGTATTTGTAGCGATCGAGATCGTGTTTGAACGAACCGTCATTGGCCGCGATCAACGCTGCGTCGTCGCGAGCGAGCCAGTCTTCAGGATCGTTGCGTTCCAAGGCCCAACGCATGATGTCGAGGCTCTGGTCTATCACTGTACCATCGGGCAGCACCAGAACCGGCACCGTTCCCTTGGGCGAAGCTTCCAGCATCTCCGCCGGCTTGGCCGAGAGCTTCACCTCGCGCAGTTCGCAAGCCGTGCCGCTCACCAGCAGCGCCAGCCGCGCCCGCATTGCATAAGGGCAGCGGCGGAAGCTGTAGAGGATGGGATCAGTCGGCATCGGTATCGGCGGCATTCTCCGGCCTGCGCGCTGCACCGACATGGAGTTCTCCGCGTGCTGCCGCGAGCGCTTCCTGGCGGTGGCGTTCGCGATAGGAGGCGCGCTGCTCGTCGCTGCGCTCGTGGTGGCAAGCCGGGCAGCTGACGCCTTCCTCGTAGAGCGGCGAGACCTGATCCTCGGCGTTCACCGGGCGGCGACAGGCGTGGCACAGCGCATGGCTGCCCTGCACCAGGCCGTGACCGATGGTGACGCGCTGGTCGAACACGAAGCACTCGCCTTGCCACAGACTCTCTTCCTCGGGCACCGTTTCCAGGTACTTGAGGATGCCGCCCTTGAGGTGGAAGACTTCCTCCACGCCTTCCTGCTTGAGGAACGCGGTCGACTTCTCGCAGCGAATGCCGCCGGTGCAGAACATCGCGACTTTCGGCGGCTTTCCACCTTCCCGCCCGGCCGCCAGCAGCTTCTCGCGCTCGGTGCGGAACCACTCGGGGAAGTCGCGGAACGTCGCGGTTTGCGGGTCGATGGCGCCAGCAAACGTGCCGACCGCCACTTCGTAGTCGTTGCGGGTGTCGATCACGATCGTATCGGGATCGGAGATCAGCGCGTTCCAGTCCTGCGGCTCGACATAGGTGCCGACCACCGAGAGCGGATCGATATCGGGCTGCCCCATCGTCACGATCTCGCGCTTGAGGCGGACTTTCATGCGGTGGAACGGCATATCCTGAGCGCCCGAAAGCTTCACGTCCACGTCGGCGCAGCCCGGCAATGCCCGGACATGAGCGAGCAGGCGCGCGATGCCTTCGTGGCTGCCGGCAACCGTGCCGTTGATGCCCTCGGCCGCGAGCAGCAAGGTGCCCTTGATGCCTTCTTCCTCGCAGAGTGCCAGAAGCGGCGCGCGCAGCGCGGCGAAATCCGCGAAACGGGTGAACTGATAGAGTGCCGCGACGCATATCGCGGCATGGCCGACGCTATCGCCGGTGGGGGTCATGGGAGCACAGCCATTTTGCATGGCGCGGCCCTTAGCGCGGAATCGCGGAAAAATGAATGCCGCGCAGGCAAGAAGAAACCCCGGCAAGCTCGGCTCACCGGGGTCTCCGTAAAATCGTGACTTCCAATCAGCCTGTTACTGACAGGCCAGGCACTCGTCGTAGTCGGTGGTCTCGCCGATCTCGAACTTGGGCGCTTCGGGGGTGTTGTCCGCCTCGACACCGCCGCCGCCCGCGAAGCCCGCGCGCTGCACCGACTTCGAGCGCAGGTAGTAGAGCGACTTGATGCCCTTCTCCCAGGCCTGGAAGTGCAGCATCATCAGGTCCCACTTGTCGACGTCGGCCGGAATGAACAGGTTCAGCGACTGCGCCTGGTCGATATAGGGCGTGCGGTCGGCCGCGAATTCGAGCAGCCAGCGCTGGTCGATCTCGAAGCTGGTCTTGTAGACCGCCTTCTCGTCCGGCGTCAGGAAGTCGAGGTGCTGGACCGAGCCGCCGTGCTCCAGGATCGAATTCCATACGTTGTTGGAATCCTTGCTCTTCGAGGCAAGCAGCTTTTCCAGGTACGGGTTCTTCACCACGAACGAGCCCGAGAGCGTCTTGTGGGTGTAGATGTTCGCCGGGATCGGCTCGATGCAGGCCGAAGTGCCGCCGCAGATAATCGAGATCGACGCGGTGGGCGCGATCGCCATCTTGCAGCTGAAGCGCTGCATCACGCCCATGTCGGCCGCATCCGGGCAGGCACCGCGTTCCTGCGCGAGCATGAGCGAGGCCTCGTCCGCCTTGGCGGCGATGTGCTGGAACATCTGCATGTTCAGCGCCTTGGCCATCGCGCTCTCGAAGGCGATTCCGCGCTTCTGGAGGTACGAGTGGTAGCCCATGACGCCCATGCCGACCGAACGTTCACGCGCGGCGGAATAGCGGGCGCGGGCCATCTCGTCCGGCGCGCGGTCGATATAGTCCTGGAGGACGTTGTCGAGAAAGCGCAGCACGTCTTCGACGAAGCGCTTCTCGCCCTTCCACTCTTCCCAGGTTTCCAGGTTGAGCGAGGAGAGGCAGCACACGGCGGTACGGTCGTTGCCGAGGTGGTCGCGGCCGGTCGGCAGAGTGATTTCCGAGCAAAGGTTCGAGGTCGAGACCTTGAGGCCGAGATCGCGGTGATGCTTGGGCATCGTGCGGTTCACGGTGTCGGAGAACACCAGGTAAGGCTCACCGGTGGCGAGGCGGACCTCGACCAGTTTCTGGAACAGCGAGCGGGCGTGGACGGTGCCGCGCACCGAACCGTCCTTGGGGCTCTTGAGGTCGAAGTCCTTGCCGTCACGGACGGCTTCCATGAACTCGTCGGTCAGCAGCACGCCGTGGTGCAGGTTGAGCGCCTTGCGGTTGAAGTCACCCGAAGTCTTGCGGATCTCGAGGAACTCCTCGATCTCGGGGTGCGAGACGTCGAGATAGCAGGCTGCCGAACCGCGACGCAGCGAACCCTGCGAAATCGCGAGAGTCAGCGAATCCATCACGCGCACGAACGGGATGATGCCGCTGGTCTTGCCGTTGAGGCCGACCGGCTCACCGATGCCGCGCACGTTGCCCCAGTAGGTGCCGATGCCGCCGCCGCGCGAAGCGAGCCAGACGTTCTCGTTCCAGGTGGAGACGATGCCTTCGAGGCTGTCGTCCACCGAGTTGAGGTAGCACGAGATGGGAAGACCGCGCCCGGTGCCGCCGTTCGAGAGAACGGGGGTGGCAGGCATGAACCACAGCTTGGAGATGTAGTCGTAGAGACGCTGGGCGTGCTCCTGATCGTCCGCATAGGCATCGGCCACGCGGGCGAAGAGGTCCTGATACTTCTCGCCGGGCAGCAGGTAGCGGTCGTCGAGCGTTTCCTTGCCGAAGTCGGTCAGCAGCGCATCACGCGAATCGTCGGTGACGATGGTGAAGCGGCGCGCGTTGATCGTCTTCGAATCGGGACGCGCCTTTGCTTCGGGAGCAGCAGTAACGGCCGCCAGCATGGCGTCGGCCACAAGAGCGGCCGTAGCGGTATCGGTCTTGTCCATCGCGATCGCCGGGCTCTCGCCCGCCTCCTTTTCCTTTTTCGCCGCTACCTTTTTTACGGTTTTCGCCTTTTCGGCGACCTTTTCAGGCTTAACCGTTTCAATCGTAGGGGCCGGAGCCCGCGGCGTCGTCTCGAAACCGGGCATTTCAACCTGCCCATCATCCTGAATCATATCTGCCTGCATTACGTCGGAGCTGTTCACGTCAGCGTCGCTTCCGTTCCTGAAATCCAATTGCGCCCCCCGATTGCTCGAAATCTGCTTAAAGCCGCCCGTTTTTCCCGACCCGTTTCCGGATCATGTCATCGAAGCGCCAAAAAGCGCGTTCAGCATTGCACCAGGTCCGGCCCAACCATTCGACGCCCGTCCCGATTCGTCGACCGACGCACCGCAGACGGACACCAAAACTGATCACGAAATTCCTGACCGACCCTGGCGCGCGCTGCTCGCAAGATGCTCCGGACACCGGAAAACCGCCTTTCGGGCCACCTGACTGCCCAAGGACGATTTCTCTAGGTCTAGATGCCCCGCGATCGACGCGCCACAACCCATAGTGCCTGTTCTGAAATTTGACGCAAGGGGGCAGGCCTTGTGGAAGAGCCCGGCAAGTCTTGCCCCTTTACAGCCGAAGGGGTCTCGCGACGCGTGGGAACTCCTTCATCCCGCTCTTGCGCAAGGGGCTATTTCGAGAGCCATGCTAAAAATTTTTCCACATAAAACGGCGGTGAAACGAATCCCGTTTACGACGAAACGAGTCGCCGGATTTGCGGACATTCCCCCTCTGTCGAGACACTTGATCGGCGTTTCCCCATTCTTCGGCCCCGGTTCTCCGGATGGAAGCCGATCCGGCGAATCCCGGCCCGCTTCCCGTCGGGCACGGTACGCCTTTCGACGAGACCCGATTGCAACCCGCGCCCTGCTCACGACTTTAGGACGCGCAGCCTCCCCTACCCGGCTCCCGTCCGGCCCGAAGGATTTCGACAAGACATGATCAACATCATCAGTGCCATCATCAGCGGTTTCCTGATCGGCGTGCTGGCGCGCTATATCTATCCCGGCGCCGTGCCGATGAACTGGATCGCGACGATCCTGCTCGGCATCGGCGGCTCGCTTCTGGCCGGTCTCGTCACCACGCGCGGGCAGGGCGACTTCCAGCGGGCCGGATGCCTGGCCTCGATCATCGGCGCCATCGCGCTGATCTTCATCGGGCGTGCCCTCGGCATCGGAATGTAACTGACAGCCGCGCTCTTCCACTCACAGAGCCGGCGGGGTAACAAGGCCGCCATGGCCGAGATCATCAACCTCCGCATGGCCCGCAAGGCCAAGGCGCGCGATGCCGACAAGCATCAGGCGGACGCCAATCGCGCGCGCCATGGCCGCACCAAAGCCGAGCGCAGCGCAACCGAGGCCGAAGCCGCGCGCCTCACCCGCACGGTAGAGGGCGCCAGACGCGAGCATCCCGAAGCGGAAGGGCAAGACTGATGCGCACCACCTATCTCGACGCCACCGTGCGCCTCTACCACCTTGATTCCGGACCGGACGGGGGCGCAGCCAGCACCCTGTTCTACGGCACCCTGTCGGAAGCGATGGACATGGCCGCCCGTCAGCCGGAAGACGTGCAGGACGGCCTGTTCATCGCCACCGATAATGACGTGGTGGCCTACCTCGATCTCATAGAGGGCTGGTAGGCCGCCGCCGTCGACCGATCAGAACCGGGCCTGGAGACCCGCGGCCAGATAGTGGTCGCCGAAATTGCCCTTCACGTCGATCCGGGGCAGCAGCGGCATCGATACGGTGCCGTATGCCCGCACGTTATCGCCGATCAGGCGCGCACCGACGCCGAAGCCCAGCGAGGTCGGCAGGCGGTACATCGCCTCCACCTTGCCGAAGATCTTGGTCCCCGAGTTATCGCACTTGCCGTCCGAGACGCGGTCGCCGCTGGACTTGCTGAAGCACTGCGAATCCTGGTTGAAATAGCCGGGGTGGTCGCGGTGGTGGAAGAACACGCCGGCGCCCGGCGTGATGCTGAAGCCGCCGTCCGAGATCACCGGCACGCCCACCGCGAGTTCACCGCCCCAGTCCCCTTCCGCCCGTGCCACATTGGCCTCGGCCGTCACTTGCGCGGCGGCCGGTGCGGCGGCGGCGAAAAGAGCAGCCGGAACGGCTACGATCGCAAGGGCAAGGGTGGGGCGGAATTTCATGGCAGGTCCTTGATTTATGACAGCGGATTTTGCCTAGCGAGGACTAGGATTCCCGCGGGGTAGAGCACAAGATGGGCGGATTCGATCCGTCCCGGCCAAGGCTCTGTCCATCCCGCCAGCCTTAGCGCGGCGTTTACCAGGCTTGTCGAGTTCGTTTGAAAATTCGCTGAAGGCGAATTTCGCGACTAAGCCTGAAACACCACCTTCGTGCCCGCCGAGACCATCTGTGCCAGTCGTGCCGCGTCCCAGTTCGTCAGACGTACGCAGCCATGGCTCTCGGTCTTGCCGATGTTCTGCGGCTCGGGCGTGCCGTGGATGCCGTAATGCTCCTTGGAAAGATCGAGCCAGACCACGCCGACCGGGCCGTTCGGCCCCGGCGGCAGCAACTTGTCCTTGGCGTTCTTCTTTGCGTCCCAGAACAGGTCGGGATTGAAGTGATAGTCCGGATTGCGCGCCTCGCCGACGATCTTCCAGGTGCCGAGCGGCAGCGGATCGTGGCCGCTGCCGGTGGTGACCGGGAACTGCGCGATCAGCTTGCCGCCCGCGTCGTAGGCCCTGAGGGCACCATCCGACTTGTCGACGACGATATGGTCCGCCTTGGGCTGCTCGGCTGCAACGCCAAGGCTTTGCAGGGTCTTCGCCCAGCCGGTCTTGTCGTCGGGAATGTCGGCGAGAGCGGCGTCGGGGATATTCGGCACCCGGATCGTGCGCCCCGCCCCGAGCACCGTTCCCGGCCCGTTGAGCGCCAGCAGAGTCTCCGGCGTCGTGTGGAAGCGTTCGGCCAAAGCCTCTGACAAAGTGCGATAGCCAAGACGGTCGAACTTCGCCTGGCCCGCCATGTCCTTGGGCAAGTCGGGCACGAGAGGTCCGCGCGCGAAGGCAGCGGGAATGACGACACGGCGCGTGGCGGGCTCCTTGCCGGCAAGGAGCGCCTGCTGCGTCGCCGGATCGAGCTTGCCGCTCGTCGGTAGCCCGCGCGCTTCCTGGAAGCCGCGCAACGCCAGTGCATAAGACGCGCCCTCGCGCCCGTCGATCACGCCCGAAGTGAAGCCCTGCCGGTCCAGCGCGACTTGCGCGCGCAAGACGATACTGTCGGCTGCTTCGGCCTGCCCGCCGCCGGGCGCGGACGCGAAGGCTAAGGGATCGCTCGACTTCGCAGGCGCCTGCCCTTCTCCTGCGCCGTTCTCGCCGGAATGGCAGGCGGACAGCAGCAAGACGGCAGCGAGGGAAAGCGGCAGGGAACGCATCGGGCGGGCATCCTTCGATTTTTTCGTTTCTCCTCCAACGCACGAAAGGCCCGGCGGCTTCCCCGCACGCCGTGAAATCGATGGGTTACGGTTTCTTCTGCCCACTCCCCATTGTGCCGGCAGGCCGCTTGCCATACCGGCTGGCGGGATGAGCAGGCTCGATTCCTTCTTCGCAGCGGCACTCGATCGAATCGACCGCGCCGGACAACGCCGCACCTTGCGCCCCGCCGCACTCCAAGACGGGGGCCGCGTCCGCCGCGACGGACGCGAATTGATCGACTTTTCCAGCAACGACTATCTCGGCCTTGCCCGCCATCCCCTGCTGATCGAGCGCGCCCGCGCCTGGACCGAGGCCCACGGCACCGGCTCCGGCGCCTCGCGGCTGGTGACGGGGACCAGCGCGGCCCATCTCGCGATCGAAGCGCGCATTGCCCGGTTCAAGCATGCCGAAGCCGCGCTCGTCTTCGCCAGCGGCTGGCAGGCGAATGCAGCGGTGATCCCTGCCCTGATTGCCGCCGTGCCCAACTCCGCTTCTCCCAACTCCGCTTCTCAGGGCGCAGCCGTCTTCACCGACCGGCTGATCCACGCCTCCATGCATGCAGGCCTCGCCATTTCCGGCACCCGCCAGCACCGCTTCCGCCACAACGATCTCGATCATCTGGAGGAACTGCTCTCCACCAAGGGCGCCGAAGCCCCCGCCCGGCTGATCCTGACCGAAAGCGTGTTCTCGATGGACGGCGACCGCGCCGACATCGCCCGCCTGGCGGAGATCGCTGCCCGCCATGACGCCTTCCTCTTCGTCGACGAGGCCCATGCCACCGGCGTGCTCGGCCCCGACGGCGCGGGCCTCTCGGCGAAAGTGCCCGGCGGGATCGACCTGATCATGGGCACCTTCAGCAAGGCGCTGGGCGGTTTCGGCGCCTATGTCGCCGGATCGCAGGTCATGATCGACTACCTCGTCAATGCGGCGAGCGGCTTCATCTTCACCACCGCGCCCCCGCCCGCCGTGCTAGGCGCCATCGATGCCGCGCTCGATCTCGTACCGGGGATGGACGCCGAGCGTGCCCACCTTGCCGCGCTGGGCGAGCGGCTGCGCTCCGGACTCGCCACGCTGGGCATCGATCACGGCGCATCGAGCACGCAGATCGTCCCCGCCGTGATCGGCGCGGAAACCGCCGCGCTCGACCTCTCGCGCAAGCTGGAGGAACGCGGACTGCTCGCCTCCGCGATCCGCCCGCCCACGGTACCACCCGGCACCAGCCGCCTGCGCCTGGCGCTGCGGGCAACCCATGCGCCGAGCGATATCGACACTCTGCTGAACGCGATCGAGGCCTGCCGGTGAAACTGCTCTTCGCCCATGGCTGGGGCTTCGACCGGACATTCTGGACGCCGCTGGCAGATCTCTTGTCCGACCTGCCGGTGGAGATCGACGATCGCGGCTACTTCGGCAGGCCAAGGGCCCTGACCGTGGAAGGCCCCTGCCTCGCGATAACCCATTCCTTCGGCACCATGCGCGTGCTCACCGACCCGCCCGAGGATCTCGTCGGCGTGCTCGCGATCAACGGTTTCGAGCGTTTCTCCGCACGTCCGGGCCATCCCGGCGTGCCGGTCCGCGTGCTCGACCGCATGCTGCGGCGCTTCGGCGAAGACCCGCGCGCCGTGCTCGCGGAATTCCGCCGCCAATGCGGCGCAGACGCGGATTTCGGCGAGATCGATGCCCCCCTGCTGCACGGCGACCTCGTGCGGCTGCGCGACGAGGAAGCGCCAACTTCCTCCGTTCCCATCGTCTCGCTCCAAGCCGCGAACGATCCGCTCCTGCCCGACGCGATGCGAACGCAGACGTTCCGGAATGCATCCGTGCGCCGGATCGAGTGCGCAACGGGCAGCCACCTGCTGCCGCTCGAAGCGCCGGAATTCTGCGCACAGGCGGTGCGCGAAACAATCGAGGCTCTGGCATGAACGCGCCTCGCGAGCGCGTCAGCCGCGCCTTTGCCGCCGCTCCCGACTACGACGGCCACGCCCGCATCCAGCGCGAGGTCGCGCAGGCCCTCGCGGCCCGGATCGCCGCGCTCGACTTGCCCGACAAGCCGCGCGTGCTGGAGATCGGCTGCGGCACCGGCTTCCTTACGCAGGCCCTTGCCGGGCTTGGCGGCGACTGGCTCGTCACCGATCTCTCGCCCGAAATGCTGGAACGCTGCCGCAGTCGTCTGGGCGACAGCGCGCAGCACCGCTTTGCCGTGCTCGACGGCGAATACGGCAAGCCCGAAGATGGGCCGTTCGACCTGATCTGCTCCAGCCTCGCCGTGCAGTGGTTCGACGATGCCCCCGCCGCCCTTTCGCGCATGGCGGAATGGCTAGCGCCGGGCGGACACCTGATGGTGACGACACTCGGTCCCAACAGCTTCGCCGAATGGCGCGCCGCGCACGAGGCGGAAGGTCTCGAACCTGGCACCCCCCGCTTCGCAGGCGTCGCGGCCTTCGGAGACCACGTCCACGCGGTCGAGAACCTTGTCGAGCACCATGCAAACCCGCTGGCCTTTCTCCACGCGCTCAAGGCCATTGGCGCCCAGACCGCCGAGGCCAGCCACCGCCCGCTTTCCCCCGGCCAGCTTCGCCGCGTCATGGCGAGATTCGCCCAAAGCGGATGCAACGTGACTTACGAAGTCGTCACCTGCCACTTACACCGAGAATCGAGCCCTTCATGAGACCTCTTATCGTCACCGGAACCGATACCGAGATCGGCAAGACCGTCTTCGCCGCCGCGCTCGCGGGCGCCCTCGGCGCGCATTACTGGAAGCCGGTCCAGGCGGGCCTTGAGGAAGACGGCGGCGATGGCGACCGCGTCGGCCGCCTGTCCGGCCTGCCCGCCAGCCATATCCTGCCCGAGGCCTATAGGCTGACCACACCCTGCTCACCGCACCTCGCCGCCGAGATCGACGGGGTTGATATCGATCCCGAGCGCCTCGCCCTGCCGCAAGTCGACGGTCCGCTGGTCGTCGAAGGCGCAGGCGGCGTCCTCGTCCCGCTCACCCGCACGATGACTTATGCCGACCAGTTCGCGCGCTGGAACGCGCCGGTCGTGCTGGTGGCGCGCACGATGCTCGGCACGATCAACCATTCGCTGCTTTCCATCGAGGCGCTCCGCGCACGCGGCGTCGAAGTACTGGGCGTGGCTTTCGTCGGCGATCCGGTGGAGGACAGCGAAGCGACGATCTGCGCCATGGGCCAGGTCCGCCGCCTCGGCCGCCTGCCCCGCCTCGCCTCCCTGACACCCGAGAACCTGGCCGGGGCCTTCGCCGAAAACTTCCATATCGAGGACTTCAGGGCATGACATCATCGGTCTGGCACCCCTTCACGCAGCACGGCCTGAAGGAGCCGGTTCCGCTCGTCACCCATGCCGAGGGCGCCTTGCTCCACACGGCAGACGGCAGAGCCGTGGTGGACGCCGTTTCCTCGTGGTGGGTGACGACGCACGGCCATTCCCATCCGCGCATCAAGGCGGCAATTGCGGAACAGGCGCAAAAGCTGGACCAGATCATCTTCGCTGGATGGACGCACGAACCCGCCGAACAGGTCGCCGCAGGCCTGCGCGCCATCATGCCGGAAAGCCTGACACGGGTTTTCTTCTCCGATTCGGGATCGACCAGCGTGGAAGTCGCGCTGAAAATGGCGCTCGGCTACTGGCACTGGCGAGGAGAAAATCGCCACCGCATCGTCGTGATGGAGCACTCCTACCACGGCGACACCATCGGTGCGATGTCCGTGGGCGAGCGCGGGGTGTTCAACCAGCCCTACGATCCGCTGCTGTTCGATGTCGGCCGCATTCCTTTCCCCGCAGCAGGCGCCGAGCAGGCCGCGCTGGACGCACTCGAAGCGCTCTGCCGCCAGCCGGACACCGCTGCATTGATCGTCGAGCCGCTGCTCCTCGGAGCGGGCGGCATGCTGGTCTATCCGCCCGAAACGCTGGCGGCGATGCACGCGATCTGCGCGCGGTACGGCGTACTGTTCATCGCCGACGAAGTGATGACCGCCTGGGGCCGCACCGGCACCCTGCTCGCCTGCGAGCAGGCCGGGATCGTCCCGGACATCCTCTGCCTCTCCAAGGGGCTGACCGGCGGCGCGGTGCCGCTCGCGGTCACCATGGCCAGCGAGCCGATCTTCGAGGCGCACTACTCCCCCGACCGCGCGCGGATGTTCTTCCATTCCTCCAGCTACACGGCCAACCCGATCGCCTGCGCCGCCGCCGCCGCGAACCTGGCGATCTGGCGCGAGGAACCGGTGCTGGACCGCATCGCCGCGCTGGCCGGGAAGCAGGCGACGTGGATCGAGAAGCTCGGCAAGTTCTGCCACTTCGACAATCCCCGCACGATCGGCACGATCGCGGCACTGGACCTCAGAACCAGCGGCACCAGCGGCTATATGAGTGACCTTGCGCCGCGCCTCATGGCGTTCTTCCGCGAACGGGATGTGCTGCTGCGGCCGCTGGGGAACACCGTCTATGTCATGCCGCCCTACTGCATCACCGACGATCAACTCGGGCAGGTGTGGAATGCGATCGGGGAAGCGGTGATTTCGTTCTAAGAACAAAGGGAACAGCAGGGGCCATCGCCCCTGCATCCCGTTGCTGTCGAGGCCGCGCCCTGCACACTCCGTCTCGCGCCCCAAGGCTGCGTCGGGAGACATGATGGCTGCGCCGCAGGAAACGCAAAACGCCTCGCGATAGAGCGCGCGCCTCTGGATATTCGCGTAGTGCGAATATCAGGTTTCGGTGTGTCTGGATTTCCACGGAAGGAAACTGGAGCGGGCGAAGGGATTCGAACCCTCGACCCCAACCTTGGCAAGGTTGTGCTCTACCCCTGAGCTACGCCCGCTCTGGCGTTTCGGAGACTTCCGGCGAACCGGGAGTCCCTATGTGAACTGGAGCGGGCGAAGGGATTCGAACCCTCGACCCCAACCTTGGCAAGGTTGTGCTCTACCCCTGAGCTACGCCCGCTCTGACGTTCGAGACCTGCTGGTTTGTCCGGCAGGTCCGGGGTGGAGGCGCGCCACTAGCAGTGACCTTTGGGGCCTGCAAGAGGAAAATCGAAAGAATTTTCAAAATCCCGTAATATCGGGTTTTTCCAGGTGAGCGGAGCTGCGCGGGCCGCACCGGCCTTCTCGGCGGAAGCGAACCAAAACCGACAACCACCCTTCACAAACCCGTCCCGAAGGACGATCTAGGGTGCCATTCGTTTTTTACGCCATTCGATTTACGGGAGCACGTATCTTGGCCAGCATGGGTCTCAACCTCGACGAACAGAAGGCCGTCGACCGGTTCCGCAAGACGGTGGCCGAACCGTCGATGACGCAGTTGGTGATTCTCGATTTCTGGGCCGAATGGTGCGGCCCCTGCAAGGCGCTGACGCCGGTGCTGGAAAAGGTCGCCGCCGAATATGCCGACAAGGGCGTGATCCTCGCCAAGGTCAATGTCGATGAAGAGCAGTTCATCGCCTCGCAGTTCCAGGTGCGCTCGATCCCTACGGT
Source organism: Novosphingobium sp. (assembly GCF_036820275.1). Lineage (GTDB taxonomy): Bacteria > Pseudomonadota > Alphaproteobacteria > Sphingomonadales > Sphingomonadaceae > Novosphingobium. The sequence goes on along the minus strand of NZ_DAISLT010000003.1, from coordinate 33,077 downwards.
CTATGCGATCTTCCAGGGCCAGCCGGTGGCCGACCTGACCAATGCCCGCACCGAATCGCAGCTCAAGCAGACGCTGGACCAGCTGCTTTCGCAGCTTCCCATTCAGCCGGGCGGCGCCGAGCCGCAGCAGGACCTCGCGCCGCTGATCGCCATGGGCGAGGAAGCCCTGTCCGAAGGCGATGGCGAACGCGCCGCCGCGATCTTCATGCAGATCCTCGAACTGGCGCCGGAAAACGCCGAAGTCATTGCCGGCTTCGTGCGCGCGCTGGTGCTGGCCGGACGCATTGACGAAGCCGAGCAGGTGCTCGCCGGCCTCGAACCCGCGCTTGCCGCCGATCCGCTCGTCGAACGCGCCCGTTCGGCGCTGACGCTCGCCAAGGACAAGCCGGAGGACAGCGAACTCGCCGCCCTGCGCGCCGCCGCCGCCGAACGTCCCGCCGACATGGACGCGCAGCTGGCTTTCGCCAACGCCGCTTTCGCTGCGGGTGAGCGCGATGCCGCCGCCGACACGCTGCTGCGCATGGTCGCTGCCGACCGCGAATGGAACGAGGGCGCCGCGCGCGCCAAGCTTCTGCAGATCTTCGAGGCGACCGGCCTGGAGGACCCGTGGGTCTCGGCGACCCGCCGCAAGCTCTCCACCGTCCTGTTCGGCTGACGTGGCGCGAATCACCATCTTTCCGCTCCCGGGCGCGGTGCTCTATCCGGGGCTGCAATTGCCGCTCCATATCTTCGAGCCCCGCTACCGGGCGATGGTGAGCGATGCCCTCGCCCGCGACCGGCGCATCGGCATGATCCAGCCGCAGCGCCCGGTCGAGGGCGCGCCGCTGTTCTCGATCGGCTGCCTCGGCCGCATCGGAGATGTCGAGGCGCTCGAAGACGGGCGCTTCAACATCGTGCTGACCGGCGAATCACGGTTTCGCGTGACCCGCGAACTCGACGTGACGACGCCGTTCCGGCAGATCGAGGCCGAACTCCTGATCGAGCGCGAGGATGAAGTGCTCGCCCCCATCGAGCGCGCCAGCTTCGAGCGCGAGGCGAAGCGCTTCGCCGATGCGCAGGGCTATGCGGTGGACTGGGACCAGGTCGGCCGGCTCGACGACATGGCGCTGATCAACGGCGTCTCGCAGATCGCCCCGTTCGACGCCGCCGCCAAGCAGGCCCTGCTCGAAGCCGAAAGCCTGCCCGCCCGCTGCGAGTTGCTGGTGCAACTCATGCAGTTCTTCGGCCGCCACTCGGACGACGATGACGACGGCGTGACCCTGCAATAAACTCAGCGACCGCCGCCGGGCGCACCGGCAAGGCTGTCGAGCGCGCGAGCGCGCATGTCCAGTTCGCGCGCTTCCGACGCGGAAAGCCCGTCGCTGCCGTAGCGCGCTGCCATCGCGCGGATCATGCGCCCCTCCTTGCGCAATGCCTTGGCCTGTTGCCGGGAAAGTCTTCCGGATTTGCGCCCCTCGCGAATCGTGCGCTCGGGCTGGCGCAAGTCCAGCCGATAACGCGCGTCATCCGCCTCGCTTCGGGCGTGATGGTCAGGCAGGCCATTGTCGCCGGAAGGAAGAGGTCCGACGATCTGGGCGTTGGCGGCAGTGACGGTGAGGAGCAGTGCTCCGGCGGAACAGGCAGACAGCAAGCGGAGCATCGCACCCTCCTCTGGCGGAGAAGGGTGAGACTGGCTCAAACCGCTGAACCTGCGATGAATTCCGCCGCTATTGCAGCAGGACCGTCTTCACCCCGTCGATCACGTACTGCGCGGCCAGCGCCGCCAGCAGCACACCGAGAAGGCGCGTGATCACCGCCTCCACCTTGTCGCCCAGCACCCGCATCAGCGGCCCGGCAGCGGCAAGCGCGGCGAAGCTCAGCGCCATCACGGCGATCATCGCCGCCAGCACCGCGAGTGTCTGCTCCATCCCGTGTGCGCGCGAGGTCAGCAGCATGATCGTCGCGATCGAGCCAGGTCCGGCCAGCATCGGCATCGCCATCGGGAACACCGAGACGTCATCCACTTCGGGCGTCTCGGCATGGTGGGCGATGATCTTCTCGGCCCGTTCCTCGCGGCGCTGCGTGCGCTTTTCGAAGACCATGTCGATGGCGATCATGAACAGCATGATGCCGCCCGCAATGCGGAAGGCGTTGAGTTCGATATGCAGCGCGCCCAGCAGCCGCGCACCGAACAGCGCGAAGACCACGAGGATGGCGGTCGCGATCATGCAGGCGCGCGCGGCCATGGAGATCGCCTGCGAGCGGCTCGCGTCTGCCGAAAGCCCGGCATAGATCGGTGCGCAGCCCGGCGGATCGATCACCACGAACAGCGTGACGAAGGCGCTGAGGAAGATTTCATACATGCGCGTTTTTGCCCCTTGGCCCCTTATTGCGCCTTGGGCGCCGCTACGTCGCTACGTAGCACTTCGGTCATCGTCCCGTTCTTCAGCAGCGAGACCGACAGCGAACGCGAATGGTCCGCATTGACGTGATAGCTCCAGCGCAAGGTGCCGTCCTTCGAGCGCCCCTTGCCGTCCATGCCCGGCGCCGTCTTCGGGGCCTTGCCCTCGACCACCAGGGCCTCGGGCTCCGACCGTTCGCCGGGGCGGGCGCAATCGGCGACCGAGGCGGAGAGCGTGTCGGAATTCGGCACCGCCTGCGCCGGCGGCAGTGTGTCGCCCTGGTCGAGCACCCAGCGATAGTCGCCCTTCTTGCGCCGCTGCCAGATCGTCGTGAAATAGCCGACCGAGCCGTCCGGCTGCTGCCAGCCGCCCTTGGTGACACCCAGAGTGCCGTCGCAGCTCATCCAGACTTGCGAGGCCTGCCACTGCACCGGCGCAGCCGGTTCCTTGCGGCCGCTGAGCCAGTCCCTGGCGCGCACCGGCTCGGGCACGAACATGACCGCCTCATCGTCGGCGAATTCGTCGAAGGCCTTCCACTGGCCCTTCTCGCGCGCCGTCCGCGCAAAGGCGATCTCGGCCGCGACAAGGGCGCTGGGATTGGCGGTGCCGACACCGGGGGCATATTCCGGACGGCGCCTGGCATCGGCCGGGCCGGCGGCAAGCGCCAGAATGGCGATCCCGCCGGCGAAGGCTGTCAGGCGCCGGGCCGGAACTCGGCTCAAAGCGCGGTCTCGTCCAGCGCAAGACCGGCGTTGCGATGGGCCGCGACCACCGTGTTGCGCAGCAGGACGGCGATGGTCATCGGCCCGACACCGCCCGGAACCGGGGTGATGGCGCCCGCGACCGCGGCGGCCGAAGCGAAATCGACATCGCCTACCAGCCTGGTCTTGCCTTCCTCAGCAGCGGGAACGCGGTTGATGCCCACGTCGATCACAGTCGCGCCGGGCTTGAGCCAGTCACCCTTGACCATCTCCGGACGGCCGACGGCGGCCACCACGATATCGGCACGGCGCACGACTTCGGGCAGGTCCTTGGTGCGGCTATGCGCAACGGTGACGGTGCAGCTCTCGGCGATCAGCAGTTGCGCCATCGGCTTGCCGACGATGTTCGAGCGACCGATCACCACGGCATCGAGGCCGGACAGCGAACCCAGCTTGTCCTTCAGCAACATCACGCAGCCCAGCGGCGTGCAGGGCACGAAGCCCGGCAGGCCGGTGGCGAGACGCCCTACATTGACGACATGGAAGCCGTCCACGTCCTTGTCGGGATTGATGGTGGCGATGACCTTCTGCTCGTTCATGTGCGACGGCAGCGGCAGCTGGACGAGGATGCCGTCCACCGCCGGGTCGGCGTTGAGCTGCTCGACCACGGCCAGCAGGTCCGCTTCCGAAGTCTCGGCGGGCAGCTTGTGCTCGAAGCTCTCCATGCCTGCGGCCAGGGTCTGCTTGCCCTTGTTGCGGACATAGACCTGGCTGGCCGGGTCCTCGCCCACGAGCACGACCGCGAGCCCTGCCTTGCGGCCGGCCTTCGCTTCGAAATCGGCGGCGACGGCGGCGATGCGGGTGCGCAGGCCCTCGGCGAAGGCCTTTCCGTCGATGATGTTTGCGGCGCTCATGTCAGGCATAGGCCATCGGCTGGAGGATCATGATGATCACGTTGAGGCTGATGATCAGCACCATCGGCGAGAAGTCGATTCCGCCGGTATTGGGCATGATCCGCCGGATCGGGCCGAGGATCGGATCGAGCAGCGCATTGAGCGCGCGCCAGATCGCCTCGACGAAGCGGTTGTGCAGGTTCACCACGTTGAAGGAGATCAGCAGGCTGAGCACGAACTGGACGAGCACGAGCGTGGTCAGGATCTGCACGAGGTAGATAAGGGCGTTGATCACACCGCCGAGCATGGGCGTGGGGCCTTTCTGAGGAATGAAGCCTGCGCCTGATAGCCGAGGCAAGGCGGGTGGAGCAAGCGCGGGAACGGAGCCGGACAGTTCCGGCAACGCTCGGTTACAGAGCCGCAGGGCGAGAAGGCCGGTGCCGCAACGAAAATGCCAGAAACGGCATTTTCCAAACCATCAACGCGTGACGGTGGACATCCGCTCGATACGCCAGTTCAGCTGCTGCTCGCTGGCGCCGGGCACATCGTTCACGCGGCGCAGGACGATGCTGCCGCGCCGTGCCGGTCGGCCATCGGCAAAATCGAGCACGACCGGCGCCTCGTAGTAGATCGAACCGGCGGCCGTGCTGGTATCGCCCCGGCCCAGCGCGATCCGGGGCCCGGCATCGCCGCCGAATTCCTCGGCCAGACGGTTCGGCGTCATCTGCGCGTCGAGGGTCCAGGCCTTGGCGGCATCGTCCCAGTCGCCGATGCGCAGGGCATTGATGTAATAGCGCAGGACCCGCTCGGGATCGCGGCGCTCGCCCAGCGCGGTCTGGTCGAGCTGGGCCGCGAGGCCGCTCTGGGCGGCTTCGGACGCATCTCCGCTGGGCTCTTCCGAGGCGGCGATGGCCTCGCTTGCCGCTGCCGTCGCATCGCTGCTGGGCTCGGCTATCGGTTCCTGGTTGCATGCGGCGAGCAGGAGGGCGACGGCCGAAACGGCACTGGCGATGACGACGGTATTACGCATTGGGCTTGAAACGCCTTTCAGCCGGATAGTTCCTCTTGCAGGTCGTTCAGCCCGCCCGGATCAGCGTGCCTGCACCTTCCTGCGTGAATATTTCCAACAGCATGGCATGGGAAACCCGCCCGTCAAGCACGACGGCGGCTTCGCAGCCCGCCTCGACCGCATGGATGCAGGTTTCGAGCTTGGGGATCATGCCGCCCGTGATCGTGCCGTCCTGCTGGAGTTTGACGATGTCGGAAGGGGTCAGGTCGGTCAGCAGTTCGCCCTGCTTGTCGAGCACGCCGCGCACGTCGGTGAGCAGGAACAGGCGCGAGGCGCCGAGCGCCGCGGCGACGGCACCGGCCATCGTATCGGCATTGATGTTGTAGGTCTGGCCGTCCTCGCCCGGCGCGATCGGAGCGATGACCGGGATCATGCCCGCCGCCGAGATCGTCTCGATCACGCTGGTGTCGATCTTCGCGGGCTCGCCCACGAAACCGAGATCGACGACGCGCTCGATATTGCTGTCCGGGTCCTTGGCGGTGCGCTGCACCTTGCTCGCGGTAACGAGGCCGCCGTCCTTGCCGGAAATGCCCATGGCCTTGCCGCCGGCTCCGGCGATCCAGCCGACGATTTCCTTGTTGATGACGCCCGAGAGCACCATCTCGGCGACTTTCGCCGTCTCCTTGTCGGTGACGCGAAGTCCATCCACGAAGCGCGATTCGACGCCCATGGTCTTGAGCATGGCGCCGATCTGCGGGCCGCCGCCGTGGACGACCACGGGGTTGATGCCCACGGCCTTGAGCAGGACCACGTCTTCCGCGAAATCGCGCGCCAGTTCGGGATCGCCCATGGCATGGCCGCCGTACTTCACGACGAACGTGCGACCGGCATAACGCTGCAAATAGGGCAGCGCATCGACGAGCGTCTCGGCTTTCGAGAGCATGGCGGGATCGTGCGGAATCGGCATGGGGCGCTATTAGCCCCCCTGCTCAGAATTTAAAGCCAGTTTCCCGCACAAGACCGCCAAATTATTTCACGCTCCGTCGAGTTTCCGGCCGAGCTTCACGAAGAGCCAGATGAACGGCGGCACCATGATCGTCGAGAGCACCAGCTTGGCGATGATCTGTCCGCCCATGATGTCCCAGATCGGCAAGACGCCCGCGAAGGAGATCGTGATGAAGATCAGCGTGTCCACGACTTGCGACAGCAGGCTGGCGATCCAGGCCCGCAGCATCAGCATCCGCCCTTCGCTTCCGGCGGAAAGCCGCGCGAACACCGTGACATTGAGGGTCTGCGACACGCCGTAGGACACGAGGCCCGCGAACTGCATGCGTGCACCTTGGCCCAGCAGGCGGGCATAGGCCTCCTGGTCGTCCCAGAACGGAGCAGGCGGGACGACGTGGATCACCAGCGTCAACAGGCACATGGAGACGATCAGCGGGATGAACCCGAAGCGCACGAGGCGATTGGCGACCTTCGTGCCGTGCAGTTCCGCCACCGCGCTCGACAGCACGACAAGCAGCAGAAACGCGAAGATTCCGGATTCGACGGCGAGGTCGCCCAGCACCGGCCAGTTGCCGAGATAGGCGATCTTGATGCCCAGGACGCCCGCCAGAACGACCAGCCCGCCATAGAGCGTGGAGAAGACGAACATGGAGCGGGGAATGAGAATCGCGCGTGACTGCGCGCTTGCCGGGGCTTGCGGTTCCATGGCGATGCTCTAACGGGCTTGGAACAATTGCACTAGCCGTCACGAATGCGCCCCTTTAGGTTTGCGCACAGATTCAGCACGTATTTTCGGAGAAATGGGCACGATGCACGTCGCCTACAGCCTGCTCGGCATCGTTCTCATCATGGTCGCCGCCTTTCTGCTCTCCACCGATCGCCGGGCGATCCGGCTGCGCGTGGTCGGTGCGGCCTTTGCCCTTCAGGCGGGTCTTGCCGCGCTCGTGCTCTACGTTCCGCTGGGCAAGGACCTGCTCGGCGGCGCTGCCTCGGGCGTGGAAAGCCTGCTCGGCTATGCCCACGCCGGTGTCGACTTCCTGTTCGGCCCGCTCGCCAGTCCCGAGATCGGCGGCCACAGCTTCGCCATCTCCGCCCTGCCGGTGATCATCTTCTTCGCCTCGCTGATCTCGATCCTCTACTACCTCAAGATCATGCCGCTGGTGGTCCGCTGGATCGGCGGCGGGCTGGAGAAGCTGACCGGCATTAGCAAGGTCGAGAGCCTCTGCGCGGCCTCGAACATCTTCGTCGGCCAGAGCGAAGCGCCCTTGGTGATCCGCCCCTACCTCGCCGCACTCAATCCCTCGCAGCTGTTCTGCGTGATGAGCGTGGGCCTCGCAGGCGTCGCCGGAACGATCCTGGCCGCCTATGCCTCGATGGGCATCCGCATCGACTACCTCGTCGCCGCCGCCTTCATGTCGGCACCGGGCGGCATCTTCATGGCGAAGATGATCATGCCCGATCCGCGACCTGTCCCCGTCGAGACCGTCGCGGGTGAGGAAGCGGACGTGCACGAAGGCACCCTGCCCCCGGCAGGCGCCGCCGCCGCCGCGCTGAACCGCGCCGACGTCACCCACCTGCCCGGCGTCCACGTCGACGAGCCGGAAGCCGTCGAGCACGAGGAAGAAAAGCCCGCCAACATCATCATGGCCGCCTCGCAGGGCGCCCAGACCGGCGTGAAGCTGGCGGTGGCGGTGGGCGCCATGGTGCTCGCTTTCGTGGCGCTGATCGCGCTGGCCAACGGCCTCGTCGGCTGGATCGGCGGCCTGTTCGGCTTTGCCGGCGTAACCTTCCAGGGCCTGCTCGGCTATATCTTCGCCCCGGTCTTCTATCTGCTCGCCACGCCAGACTGGCACGAAGCGATGCAGGCCGGCAGCCTGTTCGGCAGCAAGATCGTGCTGAACGAATTCGTGGCCTTCATCGATCTCGGCCAGATGACCGCGCTGTCCCCGCGCACCGTTGCCGTCGTCACCTTTGCCCTGTGCGGGTTTGCGAACTTCTCGTCGATCGCCATCCAGATGGCGGTGACCGGCAGCCTCGCTCCGAACCAGCGCCCCATCATCGCCCGCCTCGGCGTCCGCGCGCTCTGCGCGGGCAGCCTCTCGAACCTGATGAGCGCCGCGCTGGCCGGCCTGTTCCTCGGCCTGGCTTGATCCGGACTTAGCGCCGGGCGCCCAGCGACAAGCTGGAACATGCGCCCGGCCCCACTCCCTTTATTGCCTCCTGCCACGTGCGGCCTATATCGGGGGGCATGACCATCACCGATCCGCGCTCGCTCCTCTACCGCCAGCTTTCGCCCGAGGACGCCCAGGCGCTCGCCGCCGAGACCTTGCGCAACTGCGAGGACGGCGAACTCTACATGCAGTTCATGGCCACCGAGGCCTTCGGCTTCGATGACGGCCGCCTGAAAACCGCCGACTATTCGCGCGATGCCGGTTTCGGCCTGCGCGGCGTCACCGGTGAGATGACCGGCTTCGCCCACGCCAACGAGATTTCCCCCGCCGCCATCCGCCGCGCGGGCGAGACCCTGCAGCTGCTCGATCCCGCCGGTGCCGTGCGCGCCGCAGCGCCGCAAAAGAGCAACCGCCACCTCTACACCCACGTCTCGCCGCTCGACCTCGTGCCCTTCGAGGAGAAGGTGAAGCTGCTGGAGACGATCGACGCTGCCGCCCGCGCCCGCGACCCGCGCGTCTCGCAAGTCAGCGCCAGCCTGACCGGCCAGTGGTCGGTGATCGAGATCGTCCGGCCCGACGGTTTCATCGCCACCGACGTACGCCCGCTGGTGCGCCTCAGCGTCTCGATCGTCGCCGAAAGCAACGGCCGCCGCGAGACCGGCTCCTTCGGCATGGGCGGCCGTCACCTCTACGATTCACTGTTCGACCCGGCCAACTGGAACCGCGCGATCGATACCGCCCTGAACCAGGCGCTCGTCAATCTCGAAAGCGTGGATGCACCCGCAGGCGAAATGACCGTGCTGCTCGCACCCGGCTGGCCCGGCGTCATCCTGCACGAAGCCGTCGGCCACGGGCTTGAGGGCGATTTCAACCGCAAGGGCACATCCGCCTTCTCGGGCCGCATCGGCGAGCGCGTCGCCGCGCCCGGCGTCACCATCGTCGACGACGGTTCGATCGCCGACCGCCGCGGCTCGCTCTCGATCGACGACGAGGGCACGCCGACGCAGGAAACCGTGCTGATCGAGGACGGCATCCTCAAGGGCTACATGCAGGACCGCATGAACGCGCGCCTTATGGGCGTCCAGTCGACCGGCAACGGCCGCCGCGAGAACTATGCCCACGCCCCCCAGGTCCGCATGACCAACACCTTCATGAAAGCGGGCAACGACGATCCCGCCGAACTGCTCTCGCGCATGAAGAACGGCATCTTCGTGAAGTCGATGGGCGGCGGCCAGGTCGACATCGTCTCGGGCAAGTTCGTGTTCTCGTGCAACGAGGCCTACAAGGTCGAGAACGGCAAGCTCGGCGCCCCGATCAAGGGCGCGACGCTGATCGGCGACGGCCCCTCGGTGCTGACCCGCGTGACCGGCATCGGCAACGACCTCGAACTCGATCGCGGCGTCGGCGTCTGCGGCAAGGGCGGCCAGAGCGTGCCCGCCGGTGTCGGCCAGCCCACCCTGCTGATCGAAGGCATCACCGTCGGCGGCACGGCGTAATTCGTTTGGGTCTTTTGTCCGCCGCGACGTCAAACGACCCAAAAATTTCAGCGCAGGTTCAGACGAACCGTGGCATACCGTCGATCTAGGGTTGGGAAAGTGAGGTAAAGACCATGTTACTGAAGCATGTCGTCGGCGCCACGCTGATCGCGGCCAGCCTGCTTGCCGCGCCCACCGTGTACGCACGACAAAAACTGACCGGCGAGGAGCAACTCGCCAAGATTCTCGATGGCCGTGTAGCCGGAAAGCCGGTGAACTGCATTCCGCTCAACCAGTCCCAGAGCACGCAGATCATCGACAAGACGGCTATCGTTTATAAGGTTGGCAGCACGTACTACGTGAACCGACCGACCAATGCCGATACGCTGGATTCGGACGATATCCTGGTCACGAAGCTATATTCGAGCCAGCTCTGCCGTCTCGACACCGTCCAGCTTCGGGATCGGACGATGACGAGCATGTGGAACGGGTTCGTGGGCTTGCAGGACTTCGTGCCTTATACGAAGCCCAAAGCCACGGCCTCCAGATAGGGCTTTCGAGACAATCCCGAGAAAGCGGCCGCGGCGCAAACCACGGCCGCTTTTCCGGCATCACCGATCGTCGAGCCGTCGGCCCAGCGTGAACACGTCCTGCACTTCGTAACCGAGCGCAGCGTAGAACCCCAACGCCGCCGCATTCTCGCCCCGGACCATCAGTTGCGTCTTCGGGCACCCCAGCGCCGCCAGCCATCCTTCAGCGCGCTGCATGAGCAGCCGCGCAATCCCCCGACGGCGGCGAGCCTCCGCAATGGCAAGGTAATAGACCCAGCCGCGATGCCCGTCGAAACCGACCATGATCGTGCCTGCCGCATCGCTACCATCGCGGGCGATCAGCACCGTACTGGTCGAATTGGCCAGCGCCAGATCGAAATCCGCAACCGGGTCGTTCCACGGCCGCGTCAGTTCCGCCTCGCGCCAGAGCGCGATGACGGCCTCGCGATCCCCGGCACGCGCTTCGAAAATTTCCAATTCCGTGAACTCCTTCCCCAGCATTCATCCCGGACGCCTCTCAGAAATCAAGGAATTCCTTGCAGCGTCTGGCCTGCCGTGTACCTGCCATGACCATACCGAACACACGCGCCGAACACGCAAGGACACCCACATGGCCCTCGCCCGCAGCACGATGATTTCGCCCGTCGGCGAACTGACCCTGATCGCCAGCGATGCCGGACTCGTCGCCGTGCTCTGGGAAAACGACGATCCCGCCCGCGTGCGGCTCGGCGAAGTGCAGGACATGGCCGACCACCCGGTTCTCGCCCGCACCGCCGCGCAACTGGCCGAATACTTCGCAGGAGAACGCCGCGCGTTCGACCTCCCGCTCGACTTCCGCGGCACCGATTTCCAGAAAAGCGTCTGGGCTCAACTCCTGACGATCCCCTTCGGCGAGACCCGCAGCTACGGCGAACTCGCCCGAGCGCTCGGCAACCCCACCGCCAGCCGCGCGGTCGGTGCGGCGAACGGCCGCAACCCGATCTCGATCATCGCCCCCTGCCACCGCGTGGTCGGTGCCAGCGGCTCCCTCACCGGATTTGCAGGAGGACTGGAGACCAAAGCGTTTCTGCTGAAGCTGGAAGGCCCGAAACTCCTGCTCTGAAACGAAAAGAGCCGGTCCCCCCAAGGAAACCGGCTCTTCGCGAATTCATGATGCGGAGGAAATCACTCCCACTCGATCGTGCCCGGCGGCTTCGAGGTATAGTCGTAGACCACGCGGTTGATGCCCTTCACCTCGTTGATGATGCGGGTCGCCACGCGCGACAGGAAGGCGGCATCGAAGGGATAGATGTCGGCGGTCATGCCGTCGGTCGATGTGACCGCGCGCAGGCCGCAGACGCTGTCGTATGTGCGACCGTCGCCCATGACGCCCACGGTCTTCACCGGCAGCAGCACTGCGAAGGCCTGCCAGATCGCGTCGTAGAGGCCGGCATTGCGGATTTCCTCAAGGTAGATCGCGTCGGCCTTGCGCAGGATGTCGCAGCGTTCGCGCGTCACTTCGCCGGGGATACGGATCGCGAGACCCGGTCCGGGGAACGGATGGCGACCCACGAAGACTTCCGGCAGGCCCAGTTCGCGGCCGAGCACGCGAACTTCGTCCTTGAACAGTTCGCGCAGCGGCTCGACGAGCTTCATGTTCATGCGCTCGGGCAGGCCGCCGACGTTGTGGTGGCTCTTGATCGTCACCGAGGGACCGCCGGTGAACGAGACCGATTCGATCACGTCCGGATAGAGCGTGCCCTGCGCCAAGAACTCGGCGCCGCCGATCTTCTTCGCTTCGTCCTCGAAGACGTCGATGAAGGTCTTGCCGATGAACTTGCGCTTGGCCTCGGGGTCGGTGACGCCTTCAAGACCCTTGAGGAACAGCGTCGAGGCATCGACGTGGACCAGCGGGATATTGTAGTGGCCGCGGAACAGGCTGACGACCTGCTCGGCCTCGCCCATACGCAGGATACCGCCGTCGACGAAGACGCACGTCAGCTGGTCGCCGATCGCTTCATGGATCAGCAGGGCGGCAACCGCGGAATCAACACCGCCCGACAGGCCGCAGATCACGCGCTTGTTGCCGACTTGGGCGCGGATCTCGTCGATCTTGGTCTTGCGGAACTCGGCCATGGTCCAGTCGCCGGCAAGGCCGCAGACGTGACGGACGAAGTTCTTGAGCAGCTTTCCGCCGTCGGGCGTGTGCACGACTTCGGGGTGGAACTGCATCGCGTAGATGCGCTTCTCGTCGTTGGCGATCACTGCAAAGGGTGCGCCGGCGCTCGATGCCACCGGGCGGAAGCCGGGGGCGAGGCTGGTCACCTTGTCGCCGTGGCTCATCCACACCTGGTGGCTTTCGCCCTTGGCCCAGAGACCGTCGAACAGCGCGCAATCGTCACCGATCTCGATGAAGGCGCGGCCGAATTCACCCGAATCGCCGGACAGCACTTCACCGCCGAGCTGGTGCATCAACGACTGCTGACCGTAGCAGATGCCGAGCATCGGCAGCCCGCTCTCGAGAATCTCCGCAGGGATGCGCGGGCCGTTCTCGTCGAGCACCGAGGCAGGCGATCCGGACAGGATCACGCCGGCCGGGTTCATGCGGGCGAAGGCTTCCTTCGCGGCATTGAACGGAGCGATTTCGGAATAGACGCCGGCTTCGCGCACGCGGCGTGCGATCAGCTGCGTTACCTGACTGCCGAAATCGACAATTAGGATGGAATCGGACGTCTGCGTAGTCTGGTCAGGAGTCGGATTAGTCATGGCCGGCCACTATAGGGGGATAGTGCAGGTGTCCAGTACGATGGGCCGGATTTCGCAAGCCCTTGCGGTAACGGGCGCGGGACGTGGCGCGGAACCGGATTTGAGTTGCATTACTTGCAAGCAAGATTGTTTCTTTTGACGTTGCGAAAATTCCAATGAAGCCTATCTCGCACTTGCAGCATGAGCGACAAGAAGAGCCATGCATGCGATAAAAAGAAAACAAGATGTTTGCAGGAGCATTTCAATGACCATCGTCGAAAAGACGTTCGGTTTTGCCGCAGCGCTGGGTGTGAGCGCTCTGGCATTTGCCGTCACCCTCATCTGAGGCGCGGTAAATCCGACTAGACAGAAGGGCGGCCCGAGTGGCCGCCTTTTTTGCGTCTGGAGCAATCGGCTTTCCCGATTCCCAGTTCATCTGCGATGCGATGCGCGCAACTGGACGCGCCGAGGCAACCGACCGGCGACGACACTTCGGACAACCCGTCAGACTCTGTGGAAAAGCCCCACGCGAGACCCGGTTTTGCTTGGGTTTATGGCCGTCAAACCCTATATGCTCGGCATGGCAAGCACTGAAGGCACCGTGCCTGAAAACGGCAAGAACCAGAACAGCTACGGCGCGGATTCGATCAAGGTCCTCAAGGGCCTCGACGCGGTTCGCAAGCGTCCCGGCATGTACATCGGCGATACCGACGATGGCTCGGGCCTGCACCACATGGTCTTCGAAGTCTCCGACAACGCCATCGACGAGGCACTGGCAGGTCACTGCGACCTCGTGCTGATCGAACTCAACGCCGACGGCTCGGTCTCGGTGGAAGACAACGGACGCGGCATTCCTACCGGCATCCATGCCGAGGAAGGCGTCTCCGCCGCCGAAGTCATCATGACCCAGCTCCACGCGGGCGGCAAGTTCGAGAATACCTCGGACGACAATGCCTACAAGGTCTCGGGCGGCCTCCACGGCGTGGGCGTCTCGGTGGTCAACGCCCTGTCCGAATGGCTGGAACTCACGATCTGGCGCGAGGGCAAGGAACACTGGATGAAGTTCGCCCACGGCGATGCCGTGGCCCCGCTGGAAGTGCGCGGCGCAGCGCCGAAGGTGAGCGAGAACCCGGACGACAACGGCTTCAAGAAGGGCACCCGCGTGACCTTCCTGGCCTCGACCGAGACGTTCAAGAACGTCACCGAATTCGATTTCGACAAGCTGGAACACCGCTACCGCGAACTCGCCTTCCTCAACTCCGGCGTGCGCATCAAGCTGCGCGACAAGCGCCATGAGGAAGCCCTCGAGCACGATCTCTATTACGAAGGTGGCATCGGCGCCTTCGTGAAGTATCTCGACCGCAACAAGCAGGCGCTCATGCCCGAACCGATCGCGATCGGCGCGGACAAGGACGGCATCGGCATGGAAGTCGCGCTCGAATGGAACGATTCCTATTACGAGAACGTACTGTGCTTCACGAACAACATCCCGCAGCGTGACGGCGGCACCCACCTCGCCGCCTTCCGCGCCGCGCTGACCCGCACGCTGAACGGCTATGCCGAGCGTTCGGGCCTGCTGAAGAAGGAAAAGGTCTCGCTCTCGGGCGAGGACATGCGCGAAGGCCTGACCGCGATCGTCTCGGTCAAGCTGCCCGATCCCAAGTTCTCGTCGCAGACCAAGGACAAGCTGGTCTCCTCGGAAGTGCGCCAGCCGCTCGAAGCGCTGATGGCCGACAAGATGAGCGAATGGCTGGAGGAAAACCCCGGCCACGCCAAGACCATCATCCAGAAGGTGGTCGATGCCGCCGCCGCGCGCGAAGCCGCCAAGCGCGCCCGTGAACTCACCCGCCGCAAGGGCGCGATGGACATCGCCTCGCTGCCCGGCAAGCTGGCCGACTGCCAGGAACGCGATCCCAGCAAGTGCGAACTGTTCCTGGTCGAGGGTGACTCCGCAGGCGGCTCCGCCAAGCAGGGCCGCGACCGCAAGATCCAGGCGATCCTGCCGCTCAAGGGCAAGATTCTCAACGTCGAGCGCGCGCGGTTCGACCGCATCATTTCCTCGAAGGAAGTCGGCACGCTGATCCAGGCCATGGGCACGGGCATCCGCGACGACTTCAACCTGGAAAAGCTGCGCTACCACAAGATCGTCATCATGACCGACGCCGACGTCGACGGCGCGCACATCCGCACCCTGCTGCTGACGTTCTTCCATCGCCAGATGCCGGACATCATCCGCGCCGGACACCTCTTCATCGCCCAGCCGCCGCTCTACAAGGTCGCCAAGGGGCGCAGCGAAGTCTACCTGAAGGACAACGCCGCGCTCGACCGCTACCTGGTCGAAGCCGGTCTTGCCGGTCGCGTGCTCGAAACCACGGGCGGCGCCCGCACGGGCAGCGATCTCGAAGCGCTGGTCGAACATGCGATCCGCATGCGCAACATCATGGCCTTCGTGCCGCGCCGCTTCGATCCGGTCATCATCGAGGCGCTGGCGATCGCCGGTGCGCTCGCCGCCGACCTTTCGCCCGCCGATCGCATGGCGGCCCTGAATCGCGCGGCCGAATGGCTGGATCGCGGCGATCCGGAAGCCCGGTGGACCGCGCGCCTGACCGAAGCGGGCAATCTCGAAGTCGAGCGCCTGTGGCGCGGCGTCACCGATCACCACAAGATCGAGGCCGGTTTCGTCGCCAGCGCCGAAGCCCGCAAGCTCGCCCGCCTCGCCTCCGAGAACACGGACGTCTACTCCGGCGCCGCCCGCCTCGTGCGCGCGGGCACCGAGACGGTCGAAGTCGAAGCCCCTGAGGGCGAAGACGATACCCCGGCGACCCGTCCGGTCGCTGGCGGCGACACGATCAGCCGCCCCTCGCAGCTGCTCGACGCGGTGCTGGCCACCGGCCGCAAGGGCCTGTCGATCCAGCGCTACAAGGGTCTGGGCGAGATGAATGCCGACCAGCTCTGGGAAACCACGCTGGACCCGGAAAACCGCGCGCTGCTCCAGGTCAAGGTCGAGGATGCCGACGTCACCGACGAGATCTTCACCCGCCTGATGGGCGACGTAGTGGAGCCGCGCCGCGACTTCATCCAGGAAAACGCGCTGAACGTCGCCAACCTCGACGTCTGACCTGTTCGGAAAACGGTTTCGCGAAAAGAAACCGTTTTCCTACAACCCTGCATCCGGCTTACTTGATCGGCCTTTCTCAACCAAGGAGAGGCCGATGTTCCATCGCAAGCCGATTTTCGACGAAGTGCGCCTGCTGCTCGGGCGCGGATTCACGGCGCAGGAAGTCTCCAAGCTCGATCGGGCGATCGACGCGGCGCTGGCAACGGATCCCGTAGACGGAGGTGGTCTCTCGCTCGGGTCCGCAGGGCAGGCGCTGATCCGCAAATGGGAAGGCTGCGCCCGGCGCCGCGCCGATGGGCTTTTCGAAGCCTATCCCGATCCCGGCAGCAAGGACGGCAAGCCCTGGACGATCGGTTGGGGCTCCACCGGCGCCGACATCGGGCCGGGAACGATCTGGACCCAGGCCCAGTGCGACGCCCGCTTCGACAGCGAGATCACCCACTATGTCCGCGACGTCGCCGCCGCGATCGGCAATGCCGCGACTTCGCCGAACCAGTTCGATGCGCTCGTGTCCTTCCATTACAACACCGGCGCCATCGCCAAGGCCACGCTGACGAAACTGCACCGCCAGGGCCGCTTCACCGAGGCGGCAGCGGAGTTCGGCAAGTGGATCTACAATGACGGGAAGGTTCTGGAGGGCCTGAAGCGGCGACGCGCCGAAGAGGCTGCGCTCTATGCAGCCGGATAGTTCGGAATAAGCCTTACTGCGTGATCGAGGGAACGCCGTCCTTGCGGGCACCCTCGTTCACGTCGTCGCGGCTGCGCGGATTGGCGACCGCCGCCGAGATCAGGCGGTCCTGCTCGACAGGCGAGAAGCGCTCCCAGCCCGCACGGCCCAGCTTTTCCATCGGGCGGAAGCGGACCTTGTACTGCATGCGCGGCGCGCCTTCGACCCAGTAGCCGAGGTAGACGTAAGCAAGCTCCATCTCCGTGGCGCGGCGGATGTGGTCGAGGATGATGTAAGTGCCGAGGCCCTGGCGATCCTCGTGATGGGGATCGTAGAAGCTGTAGATCATCGACAACCCGTCGCACTGGCGATCGGTGAGGCAGGCGCCGACCAGACGGCCGGGAGTCTCGCCGTCTTCCGAAGGCTCGCGATATTCGATCACGTAGCTGGTGACCGGGGTATGCTCGACCATGTCGGCAAAATCGACTTCGTCCATCGAGGTCATGCCGCCCTCGGGATGGCGGACGGAGAGATAGCGCTGGAGCAGGTCAAACTGCTCGCTGGTGGACCAGGGACGGCAGACGGTGGCGACGAGATCGTCGTTGCGCTTCAGCAGGCGCTTCTGCGTGCTGGACGGTGCGAATTCCCCGGCGACGACGCGGACCGAAATGCAGGCGTTGCAATCCAGGCAGGAGGGACGATAGGCGACGGTCTGGCTGCGACGGAAGCCGATGCGGCCCAGCGCGTCGTTAAGCGAATCGGCGTGAGGCCCCTTGAGTTCGGTAAAGACCTTCCGCTCGCTGCGGCCCGGCAGATAGGGGCACGGCGCCGGGCTGGTCACGAAGAACCGGGGAAAACGAACAGGTGCCGTCACGGACGAAACTGACCCTCTAGACTGATGGAGGTCCGCCGCGACGCCGGCGCTTCCTCCTTGTTAGCCCTGAATATGCATAGCCCATGCGCCGGTTGAAAGCGTTTTAACCACGAAACCTGCCCCACCTGCCCCGGAATCGAGACCAATTGGGTGGCGATTCCGCCCGGTTGTCCCGGATTGGTTCTTTCTCGTGCCGAGAAGTTAGCAGATTGCGCGCGCGCAGTTAACGCCCCAACTCGATACCACCGAACTTGCCCCCTCATGCCGCCGCTCTCCCCAAAGCGCGCTTATGCACCTCCCCGCCCGATTCGCAATAAGGCCGATTCGCAATAAGGCGGCGGGAAGCTGCTGCCTCCCGCCGCCTTATTGTAGAAGAATTTTCGCGATTCGCAGGAAAGTCTACTCGGTCTCGACCTGCTTGACCTCGTAACCCTCGCGCCGCAGCGCAGCCACCAGGGCATCGAGTTGATCCTTGTCGCGCGCTTCGCACTCGATCTCGGTCACCAGTCCCTTGGCGGGCAGATGGGTGAAGATGCGCTGGTGGAAGACCTCGATGATGTTCACGTTGTGCTCGTGGAACACCTTGGCCACCTTGAACAGTGCGCCGGCGCGGTCCTGCAAACCGATCCGCAACCGGGCAAGACGGCCGGAGCGCGCCAGATCGCGCAGCAGGACGTTCGCCAGCAGGCGAGTGTCGATATTGCCGCCCGACAGCACGATGCCGACCTTCCGCCCCGCGAACAGCTCGCGATTCGCCATGACCGCCGCGAGGCCCGTGGCGCCCGCACCCTCGACCAGCGTCTTCTCGATCTGGAGCAACAGCGCGAGCGCGCTCTCGATGCCCGATTCGCTGACCAGCAGGAACTCGTCGAGCAGGTTGCGCAGCACCGAGGAGGTGAACTGGCCGGGCGAGAACACGGCGATGCCTTCCGCCAGGGTATCGCCGCCGATCGGCAGGCTGGTGCCCTTCAGCAGATTGTACATCGAGGGATAGAGCTGCGCCTCGACGCCGACGAGGCGGATGTCCGGATTGATCGCGCGCGCCGCCGTGCCCATGCCGGTGGCAAGGCCGCCGCCGCCGATCGGCAGGACCAGCGTGTCGAGATCGGGAACATCCTCCAGCATTTCCAGCGCGACGGTGCCCTGCCCCGCCGCGACGTGCGGATGGTCGAAGGGATGGATGAAGGTCAGGCCCAGTTCGGCTTCCAGCTTGCGGGCATGGGCATAGGCCTCATCGAAGCTCTCGCCCTCCAGCACGACTTTGCCGCCGACGCTTTCGGTCTGCATGACCTTCACGGTCGGCGTGGTGCGCGGCATCACGATCGTCACCGGCACGCCCAGCCGGGTGCCGTGGTACGACAGGCCCTGGGCATGATTTCCGGCCGAAGCGGCGATCACGCCGCGCGACTTGCGCTCCTCGTCGAGCAGCAACAGGGCATTGAGAGCGCCGCGCTCCTTATAGGCAGCGGTGAACTGAAGGTTCTCGAACTTGAGCCAGATATCCGCGCCGGTGATCGCGCTGAGCGTCTTGGAGTAGAGCGTCGGGGTGCGGACGATCTTGCCAATAATGCGCTCCGCCGCCGCACGAACGTCTTCGGCAGTCAGCGTAGCCTCTTCGGGCTCCGCAGCGATCTTGAGCAATGGCTGTTCCATGGGGCGCGCCTAAAGGAAAGCGTGCCGAATGGAAAGCCGCACGTTAGGAAAAATTCCCCCCATCGTTTAACGCCGTAATATTATTATTCGAATTGGCCGCTGCGAAATCGGCTCTTGCGGTCGGATCGTCCGCCGACTGCGCCGGAACGAAAAGATTTCCCTGCCCCAGGCGGTTTGCTTTCGTGCAAAAAGCGCTAGAACGCTTGCATGAACGAAAAACGCAAGGTTTCCTTCATCGGCCTGGGTGTCATGGGCGGCGCGATCGCGCGCCATATCGCGCTGGCCGGTCACGAACTCACCATCTTCAATCGCTCGCCGGAGCGGGCGCACAAGTGGTCGCAGGACAACCCCGGCCTTGCGCATCGCATCGCCGCGAACCCGGCCCATGCGGCCCAGGACGCGGATGTCGTCATCACTTGCGTGGGCAACGACGACGACCTGTCGGAAGTCGTGCTCGGCCCGAACGGCGTTTTCCGCATGCTCAAGAAGGGCGGCGTCTTCATCGACCACACGACGGTTTCGGCGCGCATCGCCCGCCAGATTTCGGTCGAGGCGCGGGACTTGCGCATCCACTGCGTCGATGCGCCGATGACCGGGTCGCAGATCGGCGCCGAGAAGGGCACGCTCACCCTCATGTGCGGCGGCCGTGACGAGGCGATCGAAGCCGCGCACCCGGTGATGGAGGCCTATTCCAGCCGCATCGTCCATGTCGGCAAGGCGGGTTCGGGCCAGATCGCCAAGATGGCCAACCAGATCTGCATCGCCGGCAATGTCGCCGCGCTGGCAGAAGCCGTGCGCTTCGCCCAGGCTTCCCACCTCGACATGGACAAGGTCTATGAGGCGATCTCCGGCGGCGCCGCCCAGTCCTGGCAGATGGACAACCGCTGGCAGACGATGAACGATGACCAGTTCGACTTCGGCTTCGCGATCGACTGGATGCGCAAGGACCTCGGCCTCAGCCTCGATGAAGGGCGCGGACTTGGCGTCTCGCTGCCGGTCGCCGCGCTGATCGACCAGTTCTTCGCGGACATTCAGGCACAGGGCGGCGGCCGCCTCGACACCAGCGCGATCATCAAGCGTCTCCCGAAAAAGGGTATCAAGTGAATTCCACGAATGGCGCAGCTTTCGCGCTGCTGCTCGTTTCCACCGCCATCGCGGCAAGCCCCGCGCTGGCGCCCGCCGCTTTTGCCGACGTTCTGGTAGATAATGTCGACGGCGTAACGGCGGACGGCAAGGGCGGCGTCGAGCGCTTCGAGGGCTTCCTGATCGGCAATGACGGACGCATCGCCGAAGTTTACAGGCACGGTGACAAGCGGCCCAAGAAGGTCGACTATCAGGTGGACGGCAAGGGCCGCGCGGTCGTGCCGGGGATGATCGATGCCCACGGCCACGTCATGGGCACCGGCTTCGCGAAAATGACGCTCGACCTGTCGATGGCCAAGACCCTCGACGAGGCACTGTCGCGCATCTCGGCCTGGGCAGCCGCCCATCCCGACGCGCCGTGGATTCTCGGCAGCGGCTGGAACCAGGTGCAGTGGGGGCTGGACCGCATGCCCACCGCCGCCGAACTTGACGGAGCGACCGGCGGCAAGCCCGCCTGGCTCACCCGCGTCGACGGCCATGCCGGCTGGGCCAACTCCGCCGCGATCTCCGCCGCCGGGGTTACCGCGACGACCGCCGCGCCTGCCGGAGGGGAGATCTTGCGGATCGCCGGCAGCGCCCCGGGTAGAAATGGGCAACCTTCCGGCGTCTTCGTGGACGGTGCCATGACGCTGATCGAAGCGAAGATGCCCAAGCCCCGCCCCGAAGATCGCGACACCGCGCTGGGCGAGGCGCAGCTTGCGCTGCTGGCCCAAGGCGTGACCGCGATCGCCGACATGGGCACCTCGATCGAGGACTGGCAATCGATGCGCCGCACCGCCGACGCCGGCCGCCTGCGCATCCGCATCGTCACGTATGCCGACGGCATCGACAACATGACGCTGATCGGCGGCCCTCGCCCGACGCCGTGGCTCTACGACGATCATCTCAAGATGAACGGGGTGAAGCTCTATCTCGACGGCGCGCTCGGTTCGCGCGGCGCCTGGCTCAAGCAGCCCTACGCCGACGCCGCAGGCACCAGGGGCCTGCCGCGCATGAACGAGACGCAGCTCAACAATCTGATGAGCCGCGCGGCGATGGACAACTTCCAGATCGCGGTCCACGCCATCGGCGACAAGGCCAATGCCACCGTGCTCGATTCGATCGAGGAGCTTTCCGCCACCTACAAGGGCGACCGCCGCTGGCGCATCGAACATGCGCAGATCGTCGATCCCGCCGACCTGCCGCGCTTCGGCAAGTTCGGCACGATCGCCTCGATGCAGCCGCAGCACGAAGCCTCGGACAGGACGATGGCCGAAGCCCGCCTCGGCCCCGACCGTCTGGGCGGCGCCTATGCCTGGAAGTCGATCGCGGCCACCGGCGCGCCGCTGGCCTTCGGTTCGGACACGCCGGTCGAGCCCGCCCAGCCTTTCGTCGGCCTGGCCGTGGCCATCACCCGCCAGGGTGCGGACGGCCAGCCCTTCAATGGCTGGCAGCCGCAGGAAGCGCTCAGCCGCGAAGCCGCGCTCAGCGCCTATACCACCGGCGCGGCCTACGCGATGTTCGCCGAGGACCGTCTCGGCCGCATCGCCAAGGGCTACCGCGCGGACTTCCTCTTCGTCGATGCCGACCCGATGCTGGCCGCGCCCGACAAGCTGCGCGCAACCAAGGTGCTCGAAACCTGGATCGGCGGACAGATGGCCTGGTCGGCGGCCAAGGACCGCGTGATCCCGGCGAAGGACGTGCCAACGGGCGAATCCGCAAAGGGTCGCTGATCCTGCCACGCTGATTGGGGTCTTTTGCCGCCCCTCACCCGATCGAGGGGTTACGCGCCCTTGCGGAACGCCCTAAGAAAGCGGTTCGCCTCCCCGTTTCCCGCTTCCCGCCCGAAAGGCTCCGATGGAAGATCATTCCCAGGCATTCCTGCTGAACGACGGCTTCCTGCTGCTCGGTACGGCGCTTGCCTTCGTCCTGCTGTTCCGCCGTCTCGGCCTGGGTGCCACCTTGGGCTACCTGCTCGCGGGCGCCATTCTCGGGCCTTATGCCTTCGGCCTTGTCGGCGATGCGGAGAACAAGCTGGGCATCGCGGAGCTGGGGATCACCCTGCTGCTGTTCATCGTCGGCCTTGAACTGGCGCCGCGGCGGCTCTGGCGGATGCGCAGCGAAATCTTCGGCCTCGGGTTCCTGCAAGTGGCGCTCTGCGGTCTCGCGGTCTCGGCGGTGATCTATTTCACCGCCGGATTCAGCCTGGCGGCCGCCCTGGCGCTCGGCCTGCCGCTCGGCCTCTCCTCGACGGCGCAGGTCCTGCCGATGCTCCAGAGCGCGGGGCGCCTGAACACGCCGTTCGGCGAGCGATCCTTCGCGATCCTGCTGTTCCAGGACCTTTCGATCATTCCGCTGATCACGATCATCGCAGCGATGAACCGCAACCCGCACTTGCCCGAAGGTCCTCCGGGCTGGATCCTGGTGCTGGAGACGCTGGCCGCGATCGCCGGCCTGATCCTGGCGGGCCGCTTCGTGATCCGGCCGCTGTTCCGCCTGATCGGCAACCTCGGCGAGCGCGAGATGTTCGTGTTCGCAGCGCTGTTCACGGTGATCGCCTCGGCGGCACTGATGCAGTCGCTGGGCCTTTCGACCGCGCTCGGCGCCTTCATCGCCGGGGTCATGCTGGCGGACACGCCCTATCGCCACGAACTGGAGGCCGACGTCGAGCCGTTCCGCTCGATCCTGCTCGGCCTGTTCTTTATGTCGGTGGGCATGATGCTGGACCTATCGGCCATTGCCGAGCGGCCCATGTTCGTGGCCTTGATGGCGCTGGCGCTGATCGCGGTGAAGGCCTCGGTGATCTTCGGCCTCGGCCTGCTGTTCAAGATGAACTGGCGCAGCGCGCTGGCGCTCGGACTGCTGCTGAGCCAGGGCGGCGAATTCGGCTTCGTGCTCTTCGCCCAGGCCCAGAGCGCCTGGCTGATCGAGCCGAAGGCGGCCAGCCTGTTCAGCGCCATCGTCACGCTTTCGATGGTCACCACCCCGTTCCTGATGATGGCGACCAAGCGCATCCGCGAAATGCCGGTGAGCAAGGAAACCCGCGAAGGCCCACGCAAGGACGGCGCCAGCGCACTCGTCGTCGGCTACGGCCGTTACGGCCAGACCGTGGCGCAAGTGCTGATCGCCGCCGAGATCCAGGTGACGCTGATCGACACCGATATCGAGATGATCGACGTGGCCAGCGGCTTCGGCGCGAAAGTCTGGTTCGGAGACGGCACCCGCATCGACCTGCTGCGCCAGGCCGGAGCGGGCAGCGCGCAGATGATCGTGTTCTGCATCGACGGCGACCAGCTTTCCGAAAGCTTCCTCCAGAACGTCCACGAGGCATTCCCCGATGCCCGGATCATCGCCCGCGTCTACGACCGGCGCGCGATGATCCGCCTTAAGGACGCGCCCGTCACCTTCATGGTCCGCGAAGTGATGGAATCGGCCGTCGTCATGGCGCGCGAGGCATTGGAAGTGCTCGGCCTCTCGGTCGAGCAGATCGACAATGCCGAGGACATGTACCGTTCCAGCGACAAGGAACGCCTGTCGATCCAGTACGAGACCGGCGACCTTCGCGCCGCCCGCGACCGCATCCTCACGCAGGACCTGCGCGACGCCCATTGAGACCCGCCGGGCTCGGCCCGGTCAGGGCACCGAATAACCCTCGAACCGCTTGATTCGGCGCAGCGAGAAACTCGTCCGCATCGAGGAGACGCCGGGCAGGCGGGCGAGGCAGTCTCGGTGAATGCGGTCGTAGTGGTCAAGGTCGGCAGCGGCGACGCGCAGCTGATAGTCCGCCGCGCCCGACATCAGGTGGCATTCGAGAATATCATCGAAATCCCCGACCGCGCGCTCGAAGCGTTCCATGGCCTCGCGGCTCTGGCTGGTCAGCGTGATCTCCACGAAAACCTCCACCGACAGTCCCAGCCGCTTCGCGTCGACCCGCGCGGCATAGCCCAAAATCAGGCCCTGTTCCTCCAGCGCCCGGATGCGGCGGTGGCAGGCCGAGGGCGACAGGTTCACCAGCGCGGCCAGATCGGCGATCGAGCGCGACGAGTCTGCCTGCAACGCTTCAAGAAGTGCGCGGTCCGCCCGGTCCATGGAAAATTCTCTTGCCGTTTGTTTCAAGAGTGGGAAATATTCCTGTTCCGCTTTCTGACAAGCCCCAATTCGGTGAAACTTTGCAGGAGCGCGGGTGTATCTGGGCGGCAGAAAAGTTTTTGCGGAGTCGAGAATATGCGTGTCGGTACGGTCCGGGAAATCAAGAATCACGAATATCGCGTCGGCCTGACGCCGGAGAGCGCCCGCGAACTGGTGGCCCACGGGCACGAAGTCTGGGTGGAAAGCGGCGCGGGTCTCGGCATCGGCGCCAGCGACGCCGACTACACCCGTCAGGGCGCCAGGATCGTCGCCACCGCGAAGGAGGTCTTCGACGGCTGCGAGATGGTCGTGAAGGTCAAGGAACCGCAGGCGGGTGAACGCGCGATGCTGCGCGAAGGCCAGATCCTCTACACCTACCTCCACCTCGCCCCCGATCCCGAGCAGACCGCCGATCTCGTGAAGTCCGGCGTCACCGCCATCGCCTATGAGACCGTGACCGGCCCCGGCGGGCAGCTGCCGCTGCTCAAGCCGATGAGCCAGGTCGCGGGCCGCATGTCGATCCAGGCCGGTGCCACCGCGCTGGAGAAGGCCCACGGCGGCCGCGGCGTGCTGCTGGGCGGCGTTCCCGGCGTTATGCCGGGCAAAGTCGCGGTGATCGGCGGCGGCGTGGTCGGCTTCAACGCCGCGCAGATGGCCGTGGGCCTCGGTGCCGACGTGACCATTCTCGACCGCAGCCCCGACGTGCTCGAACGCCTCGGCATCCATTTCGAGGCGCGCGCCAAGACCCGCTTCTCCAGCACCGCCAACCTCGCCGAGAGCGTGGCCGAGGCCGACCTCGTGATCGGCGCCGTGCTGATCCCCGGCGCCGCCGCGCCCAAGCTGGTGACGCGCGAGATGCTGGGCACCATGAAGCCCGGCGCGGTACTGGTGGACGTCGCCATCGACCAGGGCGGCTGCTTCGAGACCAGCCATGCCACCACCCACGCCGAACCGACTTTCGTGGTCGACGGCATCGTCCACTACTGCGTCGCCAACATGCCGGGCGCCGTGGCGCGTACCAGCACTTATGCGCTGAACAACGTGACCCTGCCGCACGCGCTGGCGATCGCCAACCTCGGCTGGAAGGCGGCGCTGAAGGCCGATCCGCACCTCGCCGAGGGGCTCAACGTCCATGCCGGAAAAGTGACGTTCGAGGCTGTCGCAACCGAGCTTGGCTACGATTACGTGCCGGTCAGCGAAGTGCTGGCCTGAGTTTGCTCTATCGTCGTCCCGGTCAGAACCGGGACGACGATGACACCCCCACCCGTCAAAAAACCACCGTCACCCTGAACTCGTTTCAGGGTCCATCCTGCCACATACCCCGGTGCCCGTTTCCAGATGAGGACGCTGCGGCGTTCCCCTTCCCAATGGCAGCGCATGCTGAGGAATAGACCCTGAAACGAGTTCAGGATGACGAAGTGCTGTAGGGCAGCCAGTGGCTATCCGGCCTCGCTCCAGAACGGTGCCGCCACGTCCGGCGGCACGCGCATCAGGCGCTGCGAAGCGATCTCGATCATCGCCCAGGTCGTCCGAGCCGAAACGAGAATCTTGCCCGCGGCATTGCGGAAATCCACCCGGCGCACGAACCGCGCGCCCGAGGGGCCTTCGGGAATGAAGGTCTCGCCGATCACGCTCTCGCCTTCGCGGATATTGCCGCGATAGTCGATCTCGTGCCGGGTCACGACCCAGGCGTACTTCGCCTGATGCTCCGGCGGCGCCACTGCTTCCCAGTGCGCGGTGGCCATCGCTTCCATCCACTGCACCCAGACCGCATTGTTGACGTGGCCCATGACGTCGATGTCATGGGCCTGCGCCGTGAAGGTCAGGGCAAAGGGCGGCTTCACCCTTCGATGCCGAGCTGCCAGAGGATGAAGGCGAATTCCTCCGCCGTTTCCTTCAGGCTCTCGAACCGGCCCGACTTGCCGCCGTGGCCCGCGCCCATGTTGGTCTTGAGGATCAGCTCGTTGCTGTCGGTCTTGAGTTCACGCAGCTTCGCCACCCACTTGGCGGGTTCCCAGTACGTCACGCGCGGGTCGTTGAGGCCCGCCGTCACCATGAGCGGCGGATAGGCCTGGGCCTTGACCTGATCGTAAGGCGAATAGCTCAGGATCAGCTCGAAGGCGGCCTTGTCCTCGATGGGATTACCCCATTCCGGCCATTCGCCCGGCGTCAGCGGCAGGGTGTCGTCGAGCATGGTACTGAGCACGTCCACGAAGGGCACATGCGCCACGACCGCGCCGAACAGTTCGGGATCGGAGTTGACCACCGCACCCATCAGTTCGCCGCCCGCCGAGCCGCCCGAGATCGAGATCCTGCCCGCCTCGGTGAAACCGCGCGCGATCAGGCCCTTGGCGACGTCCACGAAGTCGTTGAAGGTGTTGGCCCGCTGCTCCAGCTTGCCCGCCTTGTACCAGGCCCGGCCGAGGTCGTCGCCGCCGCGGATATGCGCGATGGCATACGCGAAACCGCGATCGACGAGGCTGAGCCGGGTGGTCGAGAAACCGGGATCGATGGAAATGCCGTAGGCACCGTAGCCGTAGAGGTGCAGCGGCCCGGCACCCGTCCGGTCGCGCCGATAGACGATCGAGACCGGGATCATCGTGCCGTCGCGCGCCGCGATCTCCAGCCGCTCGGTGGCATAGAGCGAAGCATCGTAGCCATAGGGGATTTCCTGGACCTTGAGCACGTCCATCGTGCGCGCCGCCACGTCGTAGTCGATGACCGACGAAGGGCTGACCATCGATTCGTAGGTCAGGCGCAGCACGTCCATGTGCCATTCGGGGTTGTTCGAAAGGCCCGCCGAATAGCTGGCTTCCGGGAATGTGATCGGCTCCACGCGGGCGGGATCGTCGTAGTAACGGACCTCGATCTGGTCCAGCCCCGCGCCGTGGCCCACCAGCTTGCGGCCTTCGGTCACGTAGAAGTCGCGGAACAGGTCGGCACCGGTCAGGTAGAAGGCATCGGTGCCCGCGATCAGCGTCGTCCATTCGCCGGGGTTTTCCAGCGGCGCGGTGGCGAAGCGGAAGTTCTCGTGGGTGTCATTGGTGTGGATGTAGAGCACGCCGTCGCGCTCATCGACATCGTATTCCACGCCCTTCGCGCGCGGCTTCACGAGGATCTGCTCGCCCAGCGGATCGCTGGCGAGGACCATGCGGCATTCGCTGGTCTCGTGATCGCTGGTGCCGATCAGCAGCCACTTCTCGTTGGAGGAGAGCGAGGAACCGACGCGGAAGCCCTCGTCGTCCTCGTGATAGAGTTCGACGTCGTTTTCCAGCGGCTGGCCCAGCCAGTGCAGGCGCGCGTTGTCGGTGCGCCACTGCTCGTTGGCGAGCGAGTAGACGAGGCCCTTGTCATCCGCGACCCAGACGAGACCGGACAGCGTGCCGGGAATCTCATCCGCCAGAAGCTCTCCGGTCGCCAGCACCTTGATGCGGACGGTGAAGCGTTCGGATCCGTTGTCGTCCACCGAATAGGCGAGCAGCTTGCCGTCGTTGCTGGTCGCGATGGCGCCGAGGTTGAAGTATTCCTTGCCCTCGGCCAGCGCCACTTCGTCGAGGATCAGTTCGTCGGCAGAAGCGTCATCTTTGGCTGCGACGGGCCTGCGCCACCACTTCTTGTACTCGGCGCCTTCCTCGAACTCGATCCAGTAGAGCCAGTCGCCGTCCTTCTGCGGCACCGACTTGTCGGCTTCCTTGATGCGGGCGCGCATTTCCGTGAACAGCGCATCGGTCCGGGCCTTTTGCTCCGCCATGCGCGCCTCGAACCAGCGGTTTTCCGCTTCGAGGTGCTCCAGCACGGCCTTGTCGGTGACTTCGGGATAACCGGCGTCGCGCAGCCAGGCGTAGTCGTCTTCGACGGTGATGCCGTGGTGGGTGAAGCCATGCGGCTTCTTCGCCGCCTGTGGAGGACCGGCTAGGGTCTGGGTGGAATCTGCCATGAGCACCATCTATGTTGCGCACATGACCCCCGCAAGCCGGATACCCTTTCCATGTTGATGAATACCCATGAAGCGCGCCTCGATGCCCTGCGCCAGGAACTGAAATCGCGCGGCCTCGACGGCTTCGTGATTCCGATCTCCGACGAGCACATGAGCGAATATGTCGGCGCCTATGCCCAGCGCCTGGCCTGGCTGACCGGCTTCGGCGGCTCGGCCGGAACCGCCGTGGTGCTGACCGACCCCGCGCTCTCGCCCGCCGCCGCGATGTTCGTGGACGGGCGCTATACCCTACAAGTCCGCGAGCAGGTGGACGGCAAGGCCTACGCCTACGAAAGCGTGCCGCAGACCAGCCCCGCCCTTTGGCTGGGCGCCAACGCGCCCAAGGGTGCGAAGATCGGCTACGACGCCTGGCTCCACGGTTCGAAGTGGGTGGAAGCAGCGAAGGCCGCGCTCGCCCGTAATGGCGGCACGCTCGTTGCGGTGGACGGCAATCCGATCGATGCGGTCTGGGCCGACCAGCCCGCCCCCTCGGCCGACCCGGCCCTCGTCCATGACGACGGCCTCGCGGGCGAGACGAGCAAGGCCAAGCGCGCCGCCGTCTCCGAATGGCTCACCGCGCGCGGACTCGACGCCACGGTGATCTCGGCGCTCGATTCGATCGCCTGGCTGCTCAATGTGCGCGGCACCGACGTGAAGCGCACCCCCGTGACGCTCTCCTATGTCGTCGCCCATGCCGACGGCACCGCCGACTTCTACATCCCCGACGAGAAGGTCACGCCTGCGCTTCGCCAGCACCTCGGCAATGCCGTGCGCATTCAGCCGCGTGATGCTTTCGTCGCGGGCCTCGGCAAGCTGGCGGGCAAGCGCGTCTCGGTCGATCCCGATAATGCCGTGGCCGCCGTGTTCGAGGCGCTGCGCACCGTCGGCGCCACGATCGTCGAGGAACGCGACCCGACGATCCTGCCCAAGGCGGTGAAGAATCCGGTCGAGCAACAGGGCCATCGCAAGGCCCAGGCGATCGACGGCGTAGCGGTGACGCGCTTCCTGCACTGGCTCTCGCTCGAAGGTCCGAAGGGCGAAGTCACCGAGCTGAGCGCGGCGGCCAAGCTGCTCGAATTCCGCCAGCTTTGCGGCGACTTGCGCGATCTCTCGTTCGACACGATCTCCGGCGCGGGGCCAAACGGCGCCAGCCCGCACTACAGCGTCAGCGAGGAATCGAGCCTGACCCTCGCGCCAGAGAGCGTCTACCTCTTCGATTCCGGCGGCCAGTATCCTTACGGCACCACCGACATCACCCGCACCGTCTGGATCGGCAACGGTGAACCGTTCGCCGAAGTGAAGGACCGCTTCACCCGCGTGCTCAAGGGCACGATGGCCATCGACCGCGCGGTGTTCCCCAAGGGCACCAACGGCGGCCAGCTCGACGTGCTGGCGCGCCAGTTCCTGTGGCAGGTCGGTCTCGACTTTGCCCACGGCACCGGCCACGGCGTCGGCAGCTTCCTCTCGGTTCACGAGGGACCGCAGCGCATCGGCAAGCCCGCAGGCGGCCAGTCGGGCACCTCGCAGGAACTGCTCGCGGGCATGATCCTCAGCGACGAGCCGGGCTACTACAAGGCAGGCGAATACGGCATCCGCATCGAGAACCTCGTGCTGGTCGAACCGCGCGCATTCGCAGGTGCGGACGGCGAATACTTCGGCTTCGAGACCCTCACTCTCGCGCCGATCGAGCGCCGCCTCGTCGATACCGACCTGCTCACGCGCGACGAAACGGCATGGTGGAACGCCTATCACGCCAAGGTGCTGCAAGTGATCGGCCCGCAGCTCGACGGCGAAGTGAAGAGCTGGCTCAAAGAGCAGTGCCGTCCTCTCTGATCCAGACGCTCTTGCTGTTGTGAGCCTGCAAACGCAGGCGTAGCATCCTCCCGGCGGCAGGCCCGCCGGGAGGAGTCGCGCGATGACGCAGGCAGTCCACGATCTCAGGACCCATCCGGTCCATCTCGGCCTCGGCGCGGTGGCCGAGGCGCAGCCCGCCTTCACCGGCATGGAATGGTACGCCGGCTATATCGAGCGCACCGCCGGTGACGGCGCCGAAGGCCGCCTCGTCTCGATGTACGATTTCGCGGAAAGCTGGGACAGCTGGGAGATGCACCCGGCGGGCGACGAGCTTGTCGTCTGCCTCTCCGGCGCCCTGACGCTGCATCAGGAACTCGCGGACGGCAGCGCCCGCACCGTCACCCTCGGTCCCGGCGAATATGCGATCAACCCGCCCGGCGCCTGGCACACCGCCGATGTCGACGGCCCCGCCACCGCCCTGTTCATTACCGCGGGCGAGGGAACGCGACATCGCCCCAGATGATTCTACAAGAGACTTGCCCCCTGCTGAATGAAGCACCGGGTCTGTGACAATTGGCGACAATAAACCCGCAAGACGACACAACTGCGCGACAAGCGGCGATTAGACCGGGCATCAGAAAGCCGCGGGGCGTTTCTTCCCCCTCCCTTCCCCGCCCAACGGCTTTCGCCGATTTCGCCAAGAAAAGAGAGCCATGAGGATGAACCGCTTCAGCAAGATCACCATCGGCATTTCCGCCGTCGCCCTGGCGATCGGCGGCGCGGCCTGCGCGCAAAGTCCGGCGGCAGCCCCGGAACGCGACCGTGATCGTACCGAAACCCGCGCCGAGGCCCAGGCCCGCGCCGAAGCGATGTTCGCCCGTCTCGACGTCAACAAGGACGGCAAGCTCGATCGCGCCGACCGCGAAGCCCGCCGCCAGCAGATGCGCGAGGCCCTGTTCGACCGGCTCGACACCAATAAGGACGGCGCGATCTCCAGGGCCGAGTTCCTCGCCGATCGCGGCCCCGAAGGCGATCGCGGCCCGCGTCCAGACGGTGATCGTCCGGGCGACATGCCCCCGCCGCCTCCGGGCGCGGATGGCGCAATGCCGCCCCCGCCTCCCGGCGGTCCGGAAGGGGACCGGCCCGGCCGCGACCATCCCGAACGCCGCGGTCCCCACCACGGCATGAAAGGCCCGATGATGGGCTTCGGAAAGGCCGATGTCGACGGCGACCGCAGCGTCACCCAGGCGGAATTCGTCGCCGCCGCGCTCCAGCGCTTCGACGCCATGGACGCCAACAAGGACGGCAAGGTCACCCCCGAGGAACGCCGAGCCGCGCATGAGAAGATGCGCGGCGAATGGAAGGCCCGGAAAGGCGAACGGGGTGGACCTGACGCGCGCCCGCCTGCAAAGAACTGACGGGACGCTTCCGGAAGCGGTCGGAAAAGGACTGGAATGAACGATATCTCGCCCGCCCGCATCCTGCTGGTCGACGACGAAGCTGCACTCCGCGAGCCCCTGGCCGACTATCTGTCGCGCCAGGGGTTTGCCGTAACGCCGGCGAGCAGCGCCGCCGAGGCCCGCAGCAGACTGCGCGACGAGAAGCCCGATCTCGTCCTGCTCGACATCATGATGCCCGGCGAGGACGGCCTCTCGCTCTGCCGCCATCTGGTGGAAGCCCAGGACATCCCGGTGATCTTCCTGACCGCGCGCGGCGAGGCGACCGACCGCATCGTCGGCCTTGAAATCGGCGCCGACGACTATGTGGTGAAGCCCTTCGAGCCGCGCGAACTGGTCGCCCGCATCCGCTCGGTGCTGCGCCGCGCCAATCGCGTTCCGACGCAAGCCCCCGAGAACGAGGCCTTCGCTTTCGAGGGCTGGCTGCTCGATCCGCTCAAGCGCCGCCTCACCGACGCCGAGGGCGCCACGGTGGCGATTTCCTCGGTCGAGTTCCGCCTGCTCATGGCCTTCCTCGAACATCCGCGTCAGGTGCTCAACCGCGACCGCCTGCTCGACATGGTGCAGGGCCGCGAGGCGCATCTGTTCGACCGGGCGGTGGACAACCAGGTCAGCCGCCTGCGCCGCAAGATCGAGGTCGATTCGCGCAATCCGCAACTGATCCAGACCGTCTGGGGCGGCGGCTACATGCTGGCCACCGACGTCCGGCGCGTGCCGCTGGAAGCGGAGTGACCGGGCCCTCGCCATGTCGAACCTGAAGATGCCGCGCCCTCACAGCCTGATGGGCCAGATGCTGCTGGCAGTGGCAGTGGCGCTCATGCTCGTGCAGGGTCTCGGCGCGTTCTTCGTCTACCGCGCCCAGCGCGAAGGCTACGAGGCGAGCATGCTCAATGCCTCGGCCTTCCGCCTCATCATGGAAACGCGCGGCCCCCGTGCCCTGTCGCGCCACCGCGAGGGTCAGCGCGACGGCCCGCGCGTGCCGCTTTCCGGGCCGCCCCCCAAGGGCTACCACCTCGAATACAGCACCCGCTCGCCCGCGGCCCCCGGCGAGATCCGCGACGAAGAGGCCGAGGCGGGCCTCGCCAAGATCCTCACCGACCAGGAGTTTCCGGTCCGCGAGATCGTCGTGGTCCACCGCGACGTTGCGCGCGACCGCGTCGCCCGCCGCAATGCCCTGGATCGGGCCGCCGACTATGCGCTTTCGCACGAGGATACCGAGCGGCTGATGCGCTCCAACCTGCTCGTCGTCGGCGTCCGCACCGACGAGAACGGCAGCTGGATCATCTCGCGCGTGCGCGCCCCGCACCCGGAAAACGTGCTGCTCACGCCGATCGTCGTCCAGACACTGCTGATCTACGTCGTCGTCATGGCCGCCGTC
>NZ_DAISLT010000002.1:202817-291620 GCF_036820275.1 Novosphingobium sp. | reverse complement strand
CGTCGTTTTTTGTAACGCGGTCTCGCCATCCGACGAACAGATCCGAGACTCTGCCAGCGGTCATTCGCTCTAATGCGCTACCGCCGCCAAAGAGCGGACAATCATTCGCGGCACGTAGCCACAAGTCCGCGCGTGCTTCGATCGGCAAGAGGATATTTATCGCTTTGAAGATGCCCAGGATGTAGCTGATCCGTTCAAGCGTGTCCCGCCTGAGCGTGATCTTTCGCTGCTTTCTTGCCTGCGCCTTCCAGCGATACAGCGTAGACTTACTTCCTATGCCAAGTAGCGCCATTTGCTGTTGCACGCTTAGCGACCAGCACTCGGCGATGTTCGAGAACGTTCGAACGCCAGCACTTGAAGGATCCTCCCGCGCAATTGATATAGCCAAGCGCGATGCCTGAGGCATTTTGATTTCCCTTTCTATCGGGACTCATAGACGTCAGCAGTGCGATTCGGGTGGTCGTTCGGATACCATACCGGATTGATTAGATATCATGCGCTGAGTTGGCGCGCCAAATCTCGGACATGGTCGAGCTGTGCTCGGTATATCAATGACCGGCCCTGTCGCTCCTGCGTAATCACCCCTGCACGGGTAAGAATCCCTAAATGATTCGAAAGTGCTGTTGGAGCCACTTGGAGCCGCGAAGCAATTTCGCCAGCCGCCAACCCCTCATCGCCAGCAGACGACAGAAGTTTGTAAACGTCGAAACGTGTGCCGTGAGCTAGCGCAGCGAGCGTTCTCACGGGGTCAGTGTTCCCCATCGCCGAAGTTATAGGCTTATCGCTGCCGACTGGGAAGTGTCGCAGCTTCTCGCCCACATTCCATCATTTCATCAATTGTTGAATTATTCGATTAAATCGCGCATGATTGTGAAGCATCGACCGATAAAGTCAGTGCCATAGATAGTGATGGAGATGATGTTAGATATGCATTTAGCTTCAGACTTGGGGCAATCTCGGCCCCCTCGCATCGAAGATTATTGTGAGCGATCGTTCACCTTTGACCCTCTACAACCTGATGAAGATAGCGACATAGTCATCGAGACTACGGAGCGCCGGTTGATACGCCTCACTATGCTTGCGTGTGACGTGGGAGCGCGATTTGCCCGCGATCAGATCGCGATGGATCCTGCCGTTTGGATGTTGAATCCCCGCCGTATATTCCTTGGGAAACGGCCACTTGAGGCCTGCCAGAGTTTGGAGCCGTTCATCCAAGGCATCATTCTTCATGCCGCATCGCCGAACTTGGACGCCGATCCGGAAGATGTCATTGCCATGGCACAATCGGAACTGGGAAGTGGGCGGGCGGCAAGTTCGAAACAAGCCAAAGAGAAGCGACGTCGATCACCCACGCTACGGCTTTACTCTTGCTGCGTTGAAGGAAGCGAGGGGTTTGGCCGGTACGTCCAGGCATTCTGCGCCATTATCGCGCCGAACGAATCGACCGTCAGAGACAGGCTGCGTCGGCGATTCGGCCTGCTTCTGGCTCGAGAGGCTATAGTCCGGCGAGGCTTCGACGGAAATGATGCCTTCGCCAACGCCCTCCTATCACAAGCCGCTCGTCAGCTTCTTATGGAAATGGCGGCGGGTAGCGCCGGCAAGTCCGACAAGATCGCAGACTTATATGTTGAACAGCGCTTCACAGCGAAAGGGATTACCCACTGAGTGAGAGAATTGGTACCCAAGGTGACGTCTGAGCTGCTTTCTAACGGCTTGGACGTCACCTGATTCCAACGCCTTTGCCATGACCCTCGAACGAGAGACCCGAACGCACGGGGCCTGAGACTCCGCCCTTACCCCGCGGCGGCGATCAACCGCCTAGATGTAGCGCCGGGGTTGAGGCATGATGCTGATTTGAACGAACGGCGCCAATGGCGGACCTTCGAAACAATGACCAAAACACCTGCACCGAATGAAGCCCATAGCTCTGAGACGGCACCGGATTTCCGCCCGATAGCGCGGAAGCTCATGACGACGGTCAATGCCTCCTATGGCCTCGACTACAGCCCCCAGCAATTGGCCGACAAAATCTTGGAACAGCACGTCACGGATGAAGTGGACGGCGCCGTTTTTGCCTTTTTCACGGAGGTTCGCCCCGAATTACGCGAAGCGTTCGTCCGCGAGATGAACCTTGATGTGGAAACGGTCCGCAAGCTGGCGGCGAGGATTGAAGAGCTTGCTGGCTTTCCCGTCCCCCCACTTCCGCCAACGGTGCCGCCACAAACGGGAGGACATCGTCAGCCCTACGCCCATGAAGTTTCCGACCGGCTCAGCCTGCTGCACGCTCGCCGACATGCAGATTTGATCCTCTCGGATCCAACGCTGATATCCAGGGCGCTTAATCGACTCGAGCGTCAGCAGCTGCAAAATGCCGCCACTCGACTTTGGCGATTTGTACTGAGGCGCCGTCCCATGGAGGTTGTAATTGGGCTTCTGCTCGAAGACAGCGCTCGCGGTCGCGAACTCAGAGGCGGCAACCCATTCAACCTGGTCGCCCCGATGCAAAGCGAAACTGAACGTCGAGCTCTATATCGTCAGGCAAAGCGAGAGGCGGTAACCTCTTGCATCACAGGCGGCGACGACAGAGGCCCTGAGCCTAGCTGCTAGGGAAAGCCTGGTCGAGCACCCGCTTTACAAGCTTCCATGGTCCTGCGCGGCGAGAATGAGCTTTGACGGATATGGCCTTGTCGAGGGCCGGTACCATGAGCAGGATCTCTTCCTCCTGGGTGATGCGGGCCGAGTAGTCACAGACATGGCCGGAAGCGGTGATGTTGGCGATTTCCATCCGCCCGATTTCGAAGGCTTCGTTCTCCTCGCCGCCTGGCCAGACTTCAACTTTCACTATCAGCATTGCTCATCTCCACTCGCGGCAAAGGGCTTTGCGACTTCGGTCAGCTCAAGTGATAGCAGAGTAACGCGTTCGTTGCTGTCCCCAGGGTCGCCCGACGGCAACCCATTCAGCCTAGTCGCCCCGATGCAAAGCGAAGCAGAACGTCGGGCTCCATATCGCGAGGCAAAGCGGAAGTCGGTAACTTCTTGCGATATGATATAATTTTGATTGCTTGAGATAGTAGTCCTGCTAGATCGCGTTTTACGGGGTTCTCCCCTCGCATACGCGCTGTAGTAACTGCGGCGTAAGAGTTAATGTCTACACACATCATGCCCGCCATGATCTTTCGGTAACTTGGCGGACTGGAAGGGAGACCCCGTGCTACCCCCGGCGATT
This sequence comes from Novosphingobium sp., assembly GCF_036820275.1. Taxonomy (GTDB): domain Bacteria; phylum Pseudomonadota; class Alphaproteobacteria; order Sphingomonadales; family Sphingomonadaceae; genus Novosphingobium. Next base: position 288,394 of record NZ_DAISLT010000002.1, on the reverse strand, counting down.
TTTGGTGGAAATGCTACCCGCGTTAAATTGCCGGCAGAGCTAGCTACGCAAGCTAATCTATTAGCTTATCTCGGGATGACACCGGCAGAATTGAAAGTGATAGGCTGGTACACCGCAAAGATGTACCACACTTTTTCTATACAGAAAAAGTCCGGAAAGCCGAGAATTATCAACGCTCCCGATCGTAGACTGAAGATACTTCAGACGAAAATTTCCCGCCTCCTTACTCCACTTTACAGGCGACGCAATCCCGTTCATGGCTTCGTTACTGAGCGATCGGTCAAAACGAACGCGAAATCCCACCTTGGCAGTAAATATATTGTCAACGTCGATCTACAGGATTTCTTCGGCTCGATTTCATACGGACGCGTCGCAGGTGTCCTTCGGTCTTTTGGCATTCATCGTGATGTTGCTGACGCGATCGCCACAATATGCTGCCTCAACGGAGTCCTGCCACAAGGCGCGCCCAGCAGCCCGCTGTTGTCGAACATGGTGTGCTTCCGGCTCGACAGGAAATTGATGGAACTCGCAAAGGAAGCGCGGTGCATTTACACCCGCTACGCCGATGACCTGAGCTTCTCAAGCTATCAGCCTTTAACGGCTTTATTTGAGGGCCCTCCGCCTTCATCGGGCCATTTTTCGCCAAATATTCTGTCTAACCGACTCAAATTGCTTCTGGCCGGTAATGGCTTCCTCGTAAATCCCACGAAGGCTCATTATGCTGACCGAAACTCCCGCCGCACCGTTACAGGCATACGGATCAATGAAGGCCTCAATTTGGATCGAAGGTTCGTGCGAAACCTTCGTGCGACCCTGTTCTCGGTAGAAACTCTCGGCGTCACCGCAGCGGAAGCTAAGTATCATGCCTCTTACGGCGGGAAATCAACCATTGGAGCACACCTTCAAGGGAAACTTGCATGGCTTGGCCACATCAAGGGACCAAGCGATCCGGTGTTCAGAATCTTAGCATCGCGATTCAATAAGGCATTTCCAGCCCTCAAATTCGAAATCCATCCTACCCAAGATCAAATTCGCGACCGTTCCGTTTGGTTAGTGGAGCATTGGGAAGGAACGGGCGACCAAGGCACCGCCTTCTTTTTAAAAGGAGTGGGCTTGGTGACGGCGGAACACTGTGTGTCCCCTTCTGGTCAAGTGGAACTTTACCACCCATCGAAGCCTGCAAATAAATTCTTAGGATCAGTAAAGCATCGATGCCCTAATCGAGATCTTGCCGTGTTAGACCACAACATTCCGGCAAACGAATATTATGAATTTGACAGCGCCGTAGCGGCAGCTGCGACAGGAGACCCGACTACTGCCGTCGGATATCCTGGTTTCGGCCCAGGGGATAAGCTAAATGTTAGGCCCGGTCCCGTAACCTCACTTCCGATTAAAAGTGGCGTGCAGATGGTTGAGGTTCAACAGATGCTCACGCAAGGAATGTCAGGGGGGCCACTTCTAAATAATAACGATGAAGTGGTTGGAGTGATACATAAAGGCGGGCCCAATTTTGGACGACAACTGGCGATAGCCGTTAACGTTTTGCACGCTTGGATACCGTAAATTAAATCTTATTATTGATTTAGAATACCAAAAACCGCCCCGTTGATGCCACAGGTACTATTAAATCGAAATTCTGAAATTACTATTTCGACGCGGCTGCGTCGCTATACATTTCAATCCAGAGATGACGCAGGCGTATAGGATCTTTAGGGGCTGCTCGACAGTTTGCAGATGTCAAACTGACCGATCTGCGAACTTGATCGTGATGATCGAGACTCAGGTAGTCCTTTGTTGACCAAAGGGGAATCTGCTCTTGGATTAGTTTGTCCACCCACTGGCTGATCTGCGATACCCAGTCAGGGATAGCTCCCTTGTCGATATAGGCAATCATGACGCCAAGCGCGCTGGTACTGCCATGATCAGCGACAGGATATGTGACCGACGTTGTTCTGGAGACCAACCCTCACGCTCGAACATCTCGAACATTGCGAGTTCGTCACCGGTGAGCGGGTTACCTTCAATAGCTTGGCGCCCGACACCCGGCGATTGCCGCGCTTCGACCGGATTGGCTGCTCGGTCAGTCCAGCGAGATTTCGGGTTAAGGTTTCTGTTCATTTTCTTCAGATCAAAATCTTGCCTCCAATATACTACCATCGATTGGGGCATAGGAAGGAGGGACTCAAGCTCGATCAGCGAAAATCGCGGCTTAATTTTGAAACCCTCGGCCAGATGGCGCAGCATGGTTCATGATGCCCGCAGCAAGTCGGGGGCGCCTATATCACGTTCCTACTGTCGCAATATCGCACACAGCATGTTGTGGAACATATCGAGAACATATAGTGTGGATGTAATCCAACACGAAGGTGATTCTCGATGACCGATATGTTGAAAATGGGCAGCCTTGCCGACATGATCGGCACTGACGCAAACGTGGCGCAATTGCCGTTTGGGCAATGGGTGCTTCAGCAGACTGAGCGCGGCGGTTTCATAGCCCAACTTGCCAGCATAGCGAAAACCGATCGGGGCTTCCCGAAGAACGGTAATCCTGAAGCGGTGCGTAAGCGCTTGGGCGAAACGGGCGCAGACCCGGAAATGTTCGATGCTGTCGATGACGCCGAGTTGGATTGGGCAGCACTATGACCGCGCCCATCTCGGATGACGCACTGATCGCACTTGCTCAACACCGGTTCGATCAGGCCGAGCGCGAAGGCGCCACGGGCGATGAGTGCCGCGAACTGCGCGACATCTTCCCCGCTTTGCTCCAGCGCCTGCGCGAGAAGGCGGAGATTACCCGCAACCTGTTGTCGATCGAGCGCGTGGACCTGGCCGACCCGAAGGCCTGGGAACGCATGGCGGCCGCCGTCAGTCGAAACGAATCTGAAGACCAGCTGCAGTTGGCCTTAACGCACCTCTGATCCAGAGGTCGCGCTGTCGGCATGCCCCTTGCCTGATGGCGCTGTGGGTGCGGTAATCCGCACAACCGCACCCACATTTTTCAGCTATCCGGGTTCCCGCCCCAGGGCATTGACCTGTTCATGGCGGTAATGGCGAAAGGCGGTCATCCGTTTCTCCATCCATTTCCACCCGATTAGATTGCCTTGGTGCCGGTAATGAAGGATGCGCGGTCCGAAAGCAGGAAGCGGGTGAACGCGGCGATCTCCTCAAGCCGGGCAAGGCCCTTGAACCCATGCATGTTGGCCAGCGCCGAGCGCTCGTCGTCCGGGGGGCGCATCACGTTGCGCGCGGGTTCGCCAACTTTCGCAAGCGCAGTGCTTGCGGCCTTCTTTCTCGGCATTTTTCGATAATCCTCAATTTCTTGGGATCATTTGCCGAAGAATGGAATGGCTATGACGAAAGCGGGCCTTTGGAGTGTCCCAAAAGGCCAGGCTTACCGTCACAGGATAAAGAGTTGGCGCGCCCGGCAGGGTTCGAACCTGCGACCCCAAGCTTAGAAGGCTCGTGCTCTATCCAGCTGAGCTACGGGCGCGCGTCGCGCTCCCCATAGCGCGGTTCGCCGCTCACGCAAACCGCGTGGACGTCGCAAGTTGTTCTTTGCGGCATTGCAGCAACAGGTTACGCACAGCCTATGAGCGAAGCAGACCATTCCAAAGGCACACGTTCCCCTAGCGAGGCCCTCTCCCGCATCGACGGGATGGCCGGTGCCCGGCGTCATTTCCGCTATTTCGACTACATGCTGGTCGCCTTCGTGGTCATCCTGCTGCTCTCCAACCTGATCGGCGCGGCCAAGCAGGCGGAAGTCTCGTTCCCCTTAGTCGGGCCGGTGACGTTCGGTGCGGGCGTGCTGTTCTTTCCGGTGTCCTACATCATCGGCGACGTGCTGACCGAGGTCTACGGCTACGCCAATGCCCGCCGCTGCATCTGGGTCGGCTTCTTCGCGCTGCTGTTCATGGTGCTGATGAGCGTGGTCGTCGTGGAGATCCCCGCCAACCGCGAATGGGCGCTCGCCTCCGCAACCTATACCGTCGCCGGGCAGCAGGTGACGGCGCCGAACCAGGCGGCCTACTATGCGATCTTCGGCCAGACCCCCCGCATCGTCTTCGCCTCGGTCTGCGCGTTCTGGGCGGGTGAGTTCGTCAATTCCTTCGTGCTGGCACGGATGAAGGTATGGACGCAGGGCAAGCACCTGTGGACCCGCACCATCGGTTCGACGATCTTCGGCGAAGGCGTGGATAGCGCGCTGTTCTATCCCCTCGCCTTCCTCGGCGTGGCCGGGTTCACCCCGCATTCGATCGTCCTGCTGGCGCTGACCCAATGGCTCATCAAGACCGGCTGGGAAGTCGTGCTCACCCCGGTGACCTATGGGGTCGTCGGCTGGCTCAAGAAGCGCGAAGGCGTGGACGTGTTCGACAGCAATGTCGATTTCTCGCCCTTCGCGAAAGCGCGCAAGGCAGCCGCGACCCCGGAATAAACCGCGCCTCGCGCTTGGCAGGACCGGCCCGCCCCGGTAGGCGCCGTCAGGCCATGCTCGACCGCATCCTCCTGTCCCGTTTCCGAAACCACCGCGAGACCGCGGTGGAAGGCACGGCGCAGTTCAACCTGCTGGTGGGTGAGAACGGCGCGGGCAAGACCAATGTGCTCGAAGCGATCTCGCTGCTCTCGCCGGGGCGGGGCCTGCGCCGCGCGAGCCTGGCCGACATGCCGGGACAGCAGTTCGACGGCGGCTTCGCGGTCAGCGCCGCGCTGACAGTAGCGGATGAGGAGCCAGTCCAGCTCGGCACCGGGGTCCTTCCCGAACGTCCCGGACGGCGCCTCGTCCAGATCAACGGGGCCGAGGCTCCGGCGGTGCGGCTGGCCGAATGGATGTCGATCGGCTGGCTGACCCCGGCGATGGACCGCCTTTTCGTCGAGGGCGCAGGCGCGCGGCGGCGCTTCCTCGACCGGCTGGTGCTGGCGGTTCGCCCCGACCACGCCGGCAATGCCACCCGCCTCGAAAACGCCCTGCGCGAACGCAACCGCCTGCTGTCGGACGACAGGCCGCCCGACCCGCGCTGGCTCGACGCGATCGAGATGCAGCTGGCCGAGACCGGTTCGCTGGTCGCCACGGCGCGGGCGGAACTGGTCGAGCGACTGGAAGAAACTCTGGCAGCCCTGCCGGAATCGCCCTTCGCGCGGCCCTCGCTCGCCTATCAGCCGGGCGGGCCGATCGCGGCGGAAGCGCTTGCCCAGGCCCTGCGCAACGGCCGTTCCCGCGAACGCGCCGCCCAGCGCACCCTGACCGGCCCGCACCGCGACGAAATTCTCGTGACGATGTCCGGCAAGGGGCAGGCCGCCGCCGAATGCTCGACCGGCGAGCAGAAGGCGATGCTGATTGCGATCACGCTCGCCCATTCACAGCTTCTGGAAGGCGGGACGGAGCAACGCCCGCGCCTGCTGCTGCTCGACGAAGTGGCCGCCCACCTCGATCCGCTGCGGCGCGAGGCCCTGTTTGACCGCCTGCGCGCAGGCTCCGCGCAAGTCTGGCTGACCGGCACCGAACTCGCCCCGTTCGACGCGATCGCGGATGAAGCGGCAGTGTGGGAAGTCAGTTCGGGGGCGGTGCGGCGGCTGGGCTAGCGGTCGCGTCCTGCTTCGGTAAAGCCTCCACCACATCGTCCACCGTGGCGGTCACGATCGCATCGATGCCCAGCGCGGTCGGATGGACGTGGTCCTTCTGCATCAGATCCGGCTTGTCGATCACCGGCTGGAGGAAGAACGGCACCAGAGTCGCGCCATAGTCCTGCGCGAGTTGCGGATAGATCGGGTTGAACTTCGCCGCATAGTCCTTGCCGAGGTTGGGCGCGGCCATCATGCCCAGCAGGACGACGCGGATATTGTCGCCCTTCAGCCGCTTGAGGATCGCTTCCAGGTTGCGGCGCGTCTCGGCCGGAGGCAGCGAGCGCAGCATGTCGTTGCCGCCGAGGCTGACGATCGCGAGTTCGGGCTTCGGCGACTGGCTGTTCAGCGTAAAGTCCAGCCGCTCCAGCCCCGCCGCCGTCGTGTCGCCCGACACCCCGGCATTGGCGATCTTCGCGTTCACGCCCCGCGCCCGCAGGGCCTGTTCGAGCCGGTCCGGATAGCTTTCGCCGTCGTCGAGACCATAGCCCGCCAGCAGCGAATCCCCGAAGGCGAGGATTCGTCGCTCCGGTCCCATGACCGGAATCGCGGGCGGGGCATCGACGGCGCTCTGCGTCTGCTCGGGCGCGGGAGAGGCGGCCTTATCGCAGGCGCCGAGCAGGAACGGCAGCAACAGCGCAGGGGCCAACAGGACTTTCGCGTGGGCGCGCAAGGCTTTCTCCTTGAACTACGGGACTTTGAGCACCCATATGGGGCAAGTGAGCGATCCTTCCCAGCCCCCCGCCCCGTCAATTCATGCGCAGGACCTGCGCCTCACCCTCGGCAGCGGCGAAAGCGCGGTCGAAATCCTCAAGGGGATCGACCTTGTGGTGCCGCAAGGGCAGACGCTGGCGCTGCTCGGCCCGTCCGGCTCGGGCAAGTCCTCGCTGATGTCGGTCCTCTCAGGCCTGGAACGCGCGAGTTCCGGCGGCCTCAGCGTTGCCGGTCAGGATTTCGCGGCGATGGACGAGGATGCCCTGGCCCGCGCCCGGCGCGGCCGGATCGGCGTGGTGCTCCAGGCCTTCCATCTCCTGCCGACGATGACCGCGCTCGAAAACGTGGCGACCCCGCTGGAACTCGCCGGGCTGGACAATGCCCGCGAGCGTGCGGAGGCGGAACTCGTCGCCGTCGGTCTCGGCCACCGGCTCTCACACTATCCGGCCCAGCTTTCCGGCGGCGAGCAGCAGCGCGTGGCGATCGCCCGCGCGCTGGCCCCCCGCCCCTCGCTGGTCTTCGCCGACGAGCCGACCGGCAATCTCGATGCCGCCACCGGCGCCGCGATCGTCGACCTGCTCTTCGCCCGACGCGCCGAGGCGGGCGCGACCCTGCTCATCATCACCCATGACGAAAGCCTCGCCCACCACTGCGAGCGCGTCGTGACCCTCGGCGACGGGCGGATCGCGAGCGACCGACTTGCCTGACCCCCGCGAGACGTCCGCCCTTCCCTGGACCACTGCCTGGAAACTCGCCCGGCGCGATCTTTCCGCCCGGTTCCGGGGCCTGCGCCTGCTGCTGGTCTGCCTGTTCCTCGGCGTCGGCGCGCTGGCCGCAATCGGCACGCTGACCGGCTCGATCGAGCGCGAACTGACGACACGCGGCCGCGAAGTGCTGGGCGGCGACATCGAACTCAGGACCTGGCAGCGCAGCCTCTCGCAGGAGGAACTGAGCGCCCTCGCCCGCTACGGCAGGGTCTCGCCCGGCCTGCGCCTGCAAGCCATCGCGCGCAAGGGCGACCTCACCGCCCCCGTGGCGCTGAAGGCGGTTGATGCGAACTGGCCGCTCTACGGAAAGCTCGAACTCAAGGACGGCCGCAAGGTCGGCGCACCGCCCGCAGGCGTGGTCTGGCTCTCCGAGGGCACCGCCGCCCGCCTCGGCGTGAAACCCGGCGACACGGTCTCGCTCGGCGGTGTGGATCAAAAGGTCGGCGGCCTGATCGCCAGCGATCCGGAGAAACTCTCCGAAGGTTTCGCGCTCGGCGATGCGGCGATTTCCACGCTGGACCTGCCCGAACGCGCCGGTCTCACCCAGCCCGGCGCCATGTACCGCAGCGCCACCCGCGTGAAGTTCACCGATCCCGCGCGCGATCCGGATGGCGCCATCAAGGCCCTCGACAAGCGCTTCGGCGACGATGCCTTCGAGACCCGCACCCGCAAGGCCGCCTCACCTTCCACCGAGCGCTTCGTCAGCCGCATGGGCCAGTTCCTGACGCTCGTGGGCTTGGCGGCGCTGGTCATCGCCGGGATCGGCATCGGCGGCGGCGTCTCGTCCTATCTCGAAGCGCGGCGCACCTCGATCGCCACGCTCAAGGTGCTCGGCGCCACGAGCCGCGACATTGCCCGCATCTACCTGCTCCAGGTGGGCGCAGCGGCGCTCGTCGGCAGCCTCGCCGGTCTCGTGGCGGGCGTTCTGGTGACACCGCTGCTGGCGGGCGCCCTCGGCGCACTGCTGCCGGTCGATACCGGCTTCACCGTCTCGCCCGGAGCGCTGCTGACGGCGGCCGCCTATGGCCTGCTGGTCGCCCTGATCTTCGCCGCGCCGCCGCTCGCCAAGGCGCGAAGCTTCCCGGCGATGGCGCTGATGCGCGCGCAAGTCTCGCCCCTCGCGGCCAGACGCCGGGCATGGCTGCTGCCGGTCGGGCTCGGCCTTGCCGCCATGACCGCGCTGGCCCTGCTCAATGCCGCGCAGCCGCTGGTGACGCTCGGCTTCCTCGGCGGGGCGGCGCTGATGCTCGCCCTGTTGGCGCTGATCGGGCTCGGCATCCGCCGCCTTGCCGCCAGACTGCCGCGTCCGCGCGATCCCATGCTCCGCGCAGGTCTCGCCAACCTCCACCGCCCCGGCGCCCAGACCGGCGCGCTGGTGACGGCGCTGGGCTTCGGCCTCTCCGCCTTCGTGCTGATCGCCGCCGTCCAGACCAGCCTCGACGCCAATATCCGCAGGACCGTGCCCGCCCGCGCACCGGACTTCTTCGTGCTCGACGTGCCCAAGGACAAGGCCGGGGAATTCCGCGATGTCGTCGCCCGCGAGGCCCCGGGTTCGACCCTGCAAATGGTGCCCAACATGCGCGGTCGCATCCTCGCCTATGGCCCGAAGGACCGCATGACCCGCGTGTCGGACCTGAAGGACATTCCCGAGGACGCCTGGGCGCTGAAGGGTGAGCGCGGGCTGACTTATTCGGTCGGCGTGCCCCAGGGCAGCACGGTGACTTCCGGAAGGTGGTGGCCGGAGTTCCATCGCGGCGAGCCGCTGGTCTCGGTGGACGAAAAGTTCGCGCAGACCGTCGGCCTCAAGGTCGGCGACTATGTGACGGTCGGCCTGCTCGGTGTGGAACGCACGGCGCGGGTCGCGGCGCTGCGGCGGATCGACTGGGACACGCTCGGCTTCAACTTCGTGCTGGTGTTCTCGCCGAACGCGCTGGCCGATGCCCCGCACAATCTCGCCGCGACAATCGAGGTTCCACGTGGAAAATCCACGGCAGGGCTGCTGCCGCGCCTCGCCCGCGCCTTCCCGTCGAGTTCGGTGATCGAGACCGGCACCCTGCTGCGCGATGCCCGCGACCTGCTCGACCAGATGACGCTGGCGATTCTCGCCGCCGCCTCGGTCGCGGTGCTGGCGGGCCTTGCGGTGCTGCTGGGCGCGATCGCGGCGGCGCGGGCCAGCCGCACCTACGACAACGTGATCCTGCGCGTGCTGGGCGCCAGCCGGGGCCAGCTCCTGCTGCTTCAGGTGGCGGAGTACGGTCTGATCGCGGCCGTGCTCGCCGTCGTCGCGCTCGGAGCGGGCAGCGCCATGGCCTGGGCAGTGATCGTCAAGCTCTTCGCGTTCGAATGGATGCCCGACTGGCCCCGCATTCTGGCCGTGCTCGGAGCCGGGATCGTGCTGATCCTGACGTTCGCCCTCGCCGGTTCGCTGCCGCTGCTGCGGGCGAAACCGGCGAGCGCGCTACGGGAGCTGTAATCAGGCGAAGACGTCGGCGCCGGCCGGGTCGAGCGGGTCCGGACCGAAACGGTTGGGGCCGGGCGTGCCGGGCAGGCAGGTGATCACGAACGAGGCGATCGTGGCGATCCAGCCGACCAGCGGAATCACGCCGAGCACGATGAAGCCGAGATACCACCAGCCGCTCATGTCGCGGTCGTGGAAGCGGCGCACCGCAACGGCGATGCCCGGAATGAGCACGGCAAGGCTGTAGAGACCGGCAAGCCCGACGAGCGCGAAGAAACCGGCGCCGAACAGCGCCGAAGGATCGCCTCCCTGTTCGACTTGCTGAAACGCGCCAAAGGAAAAGCCCAGGACCATCGAAATGCCGAGAATCACGGCAAAGACGATGAAATTGAGCAGAGCGAAGCTCCAATATTCGATCCGAAGCGAACGGCCCTTGAAGTCTGCATACCGCTTGAACGGCATCACCATATAGTCGAGCATGTCTTTCCCCTCGTGTTCAAGGCCTTGCGTTATAAGGACGGGAATCTGCGGAGCAAGTGCGAGACATGGTGAAGAAGCCGGAAAGGAAGATGCCGGACCAAAGGAAAAGGCCAAAGGAAAAGGGACGCGCAGGCGTGCCCGCGCGTCCCTGGCTGAGTTTGCGGTGCCTGCGACTCCTCCCCTGCGCCGTCACCGCTTTTCACGCTCCGGCTGTGTGCCGGTAACGCGCCGCCGCACCCGTAGAGGCACGGCTGGATCTGTCTTCATGGGATGGCGAAGCTTCGCCCGTCTGGGAAAAACCCAATCTGGGAAAACCTAGCGCATCCTCTCCCGGCGGCGGTGCATTCTTCGATTCACCGTCTCGCTCTGATTACGAAGCCGACTCTAAGGGAATAAGGCGGCCAAAACAATAACTCATGCGGCCAAGGTGAAGGCTCCGTCCGGATGTGACACAAGCGCCACAATTGCATGAGACGCCTTGCACGCTTGCCGAAATTGCCGGGATCGGTTAAGGGCGCGCCAATTTTGCGGCGCAGCATGCGCTGCTGGCCAACTCCTCGAACCGATAGGCACTGCATGTCAGCCCCGCTTCCCTTGCGCAATATCGCTATTATTGCGCACGTCGACCACGGCAAGACCACCCTCGTCGACCAGCTTTTCCGCCAGTCCGGCACCTTCCGTGACAACCAGCGCATCGAAGAACGTGCGATGGACTCGAACGACCTCGAAAAGGAACGCGGGATCACCATCCTTGCGAAGCCGACTTCGATCGAGTGGAACGGCTACCGCATCAACATCGTCGACACTCCGGGCCACGCCGACTTCGGCGCCGAAGTGGAACGCATCCTCTCGATGGTCGACGGCGTCGTCCTGCTGGTGGACTCGTCGGAAGGCGCAATGCCGCAGACGAAGTTCGTCACCGGCAAGGCGCTCGGCCTCGGCCTGAAGCCGATCGTCGTCGTCAACAAGATCGACCGTCCCGACGGCCGTCACGCCGAAGTGCTGGACGAAGTGTTCGACCTCTTCGTCAGCCTCGACGCCAACGACGAACAGCTCGACTTCCCGACCCTCTACGCTTCGGGCCGCAACGGCTACGCCAGCTACGATCCGGATGCCCGCGAAGGCAACCTGACCCCGCTGTTCGAAAAGATCGTCGAGCACGTCCCCGCGCCCGACCTCGACCAGGACGCGCCGTTCTCGTTCCTCGCCACCCTGCTTGACCGTGACAACTTCATGGGCCGCGTCCTCACCGGCCGCGTCCAGTCGGGCAAGCTCAAGGTCAACGACCCGATCCGCGCCATCGACGCCGACGGCAAGGTGATCGAAGTCGGCCGCGCCACCAAGGTGCTGTCGTTCCGTGGCCTCGACCGCGTTCCCGTGGAAGAAGCCCGCGCCGGTGACATCATCGCGCTGGCCGGTCTCGAAAAGGCCACCGTGTCGAACACCATCGCCGATCCCTCGGTTTCGGTGCCGATCAAGGCCCAGCCGATCGATCCGCCGACCCTGGCGATGCGCTTTGCCGTCAACGACTCGCCGCTCGCGGGCCGTGAAGGCGACAAGGTGACGAGCCGCATGATCCGCGACCGCCTGATGCGCGAAGCGGAAACCAACGTCGCCATCCGCGTCACCGAATCGGCCGACCGCGACAGCTTCGAAGTTGCCGGTCGCGGCGAACTTCAGCTGGGCGTCGTGATCGAAACGATGCGCCGCGAAGGCTTCGAGCTGGGCATCAGCCGCCCGCGCGTGCTGTTCGGCAAGGACGAAAACGGTGGCCGCACCGAACCGTACGAAACCGTCGTGATCGACGTGGACGACGAGTTCTCGGGCACGGTCGTCGAGAAGATGCAGCGCCGCAAGGCCGAGCTTACCGACATGCGTCCTTCGGGCGCCGGCAAGACCCGCATCACCTTCTCGGCCCCGTCGCGCGGCCTGATCGGCTACCACGGCGAGTTCCTTTCGGACACCCGCGGCACCGGCATCATGAACCGCCTGTTCGAGAAGTACGACGCTCACAAGGGTCCGATCGAAGGCCGCCAGAACGGCGTGCTGATCTCGAACGGCACCGGTGAAGCCGTCGGCTACGCGCTGAACAGCCTCGAAGATCGCGGCATCCTGTTCGTGAAGCCGCAGGAAAAGATCTACGAGGGCATGATCATCGGCGAAAACGCCAAGCCCGACGATCTCGAAGTGAACCCGATGAAGTCGAAGCAGCTGACGAACTTCCGTTCGACCGGCAAGGACGACGCCATCCGCCTCACCCCGCCCCGCGTCATGACGCTGGAGCAGGCGATCGCCTACATCGACGACGACGAAATGGTCGAAGTGACCCCGCAGTCGATCCGTCTGCGCAAGGCCTTCCTCGACCCGAACGAGCGCAAGAAGCAGAGCCGCAAGAAGGACTGATCCTTCGGGAGCCTCGGCTTTCTCAGCAAACAATAAAGGGGCGGCAATCTCGCGATTGCCGCCCCTTTACCTTTGGAGCCGTTTTCGGCCCTCTCCCAAACTTGGTTAGAACCGGTAGCCCACCGTCGCGCGCAGCGAGTGATAGTCGAAGTTCTTGTTCGAACCCTTGATGCTGGTCGAGCCCGAATCGATCAGGAACGGATTGGTTGCAGGCGCCGTGCCCTGTCCGACCTCGACATTGTACTTGTTGTCGCTGTAGCGGTTGTAGAGGTATTCGAGGCCGAGGCTGACCTTGTTGGTCACCATGATCTCGGCGCCGCCGCCCGCCTGCCAGCCCCAGGCCAGCCGGTTGTTCCGCTGCGGATCGAACGAGTTGGCTGTGTTGGTGGTCAGGAAGTCGTGGTCAATCTTGGCCACGCCGCCGCCGCCGGTGACATAGAACAGCGCCCCGCCGTTCGGGGTGTAACCGGCGCGGACACGGCCCGAGAGGCCGTAGTCGAGCTTGCGCTGGATCACGTAGCTGGCCGGAGTGGTGCTGAAGCCGGAAGTGGCATCCTTGGCCTCGCTCTTCACGCCCTCGACGAGGCCGCCGACCACGAAGTTGCCCATGCGCTTGTCGTAACCGAAGCGGACGCCGTATTCCGCGCCGTCCCTGTCGCTGCGGCAGCCGTCGGCAGGCGTGGCGCCGCGCGCGCGGCCGTTGCAGAAGCCGGGGCTGAAGGCATTGTCTCCGGCAGCGGTATTGACGGTATTGTCATAACGGCCATCGCCATCGGTATCGAAGCGCAGGCTGTCGCCGCCATCGTTGCCGCGCGTCGAAAGACCACCGAAGGCCTGGATGTAGGGGCCGTTGAAGTGGCCGTCTCGCTCGGGCGTGGAGGTCGCGATTTCCTGGGCACCGGCGGGGAAAGCCAAAGCGGCGGCGGCAAGGCCGAGGGCCGTCGTGGCGAGGGGGGCAAGTTTCATTGTAAGATCCCTGTCGTTTTTAGGGTTTGGCCCTCCCCGAAGTCTAACCCACGGATTTGGTTTCCTTTCTTGCGACGAGCCGAGACAATATCGGAGACAGGCCGAGGCCGGGCCGAAGCAGCGCGCCCTCAATGTTCATAAAATTTGAGACAAACCTGAACGAAAGCTGCTCGATTCGCTCCGATCCGGTTAAGCCAGCCACGGCTAGAAGAAACGCATACAGGGACGAGACCCCGGCCTCACCGGAGCCCCTTCCCAGCAAGGAGTTTCGAACAATGGCATTCTTCCGTAACGCAACGATCGCCACTGCCCTCGCCGCCACCGCTCTCGCCAGTGCGACCCCGGCCATGGCCCGCGACTATTACCGCCACAACGACAATACCGCTGCCGTCGCCATCGGTGCCGGCGTGGTCGGTCTGGCACTCGGCGCGATCATCGCCTCAAGCAGCAACGACCGCGACCGCTATCGGGATCGCGACCGCTACTACGACAGCGGCTATGCCTACGATAACGGCTGGCAATATCGCGACGGCTGGTACTGGGACCGCGACGGCGGCCGCCACAGCCGCGACGATTACGACCGCTATCAGCGCGGCCGGAACGAATGGCGTGGAGATCGCGGCGACTGGCGCCGCGGTTATGACCACGATCGCGGTGACTTCCGCCGCGGATACTGAACCACCCAGGCGGGTCGGATAAACCCCTCTCCGATCCCCAAGCGGGCGCCCGGCCATCCTCCTCGGTCGGGCGCCCCATTCACTTCGACGACGCGGACGGGCGGTCCATCGAAGGTAACGTCAAATTCACGCCAAGTTCACGGCCGGAAGCGGATTTTGAAGGTCCAACGTGCCCACCGATTCCGCCGTAACTTGGTTGGCTTGGAAAGGAGTGCGATATCATGAAACTGAACTGGAAGTCCCTGGGCCTCGCGACGGCCCTGGCCGCCTCCGCCCTGACGGCCTCCGCGCCGGCCATGGCGCGCGATTACTACGACCGACGCGGCGGCGGCAACGACGCGGCCATCGCCATCGGTGCCGGGGTGATCGGCCTGGCTCTGGGCGCGGCGATCGCCGATCGCGGCGACGATCGCTATTACGATCGCGACTATTACGATCGTCGTCGCTACGTGACCGTGCGCGACCGTCCGGGCTACTACTACTATTACGACGGCGCCCCCAACCGCTATTACCGCGATCGCTATTACGACCGCTATTACGCCCCCTACTATCGCGAACGTTGGGGCGGGCGTGACCGCTGGCGCGATGGCCGCCATGCTTGGCGCGACGACCGCCGTGGCTGGCGCGACGATCGACGCGGCTGGCGTGGCGACCGCAACCGCTGGGATCGCGGCCGCGACCACTGGCGCGACGACCGCAGGCGCGACTGGCGCCGCTGACACCGATTCCCGGCGCGCGGCCTGCGCGCCGGGAATGTTTTACCTGTCAAAAGACGAGAGCGTTTCCCGGCAAAGGGCAAACGCTCTTGTCGGTTTTCCGCAATAACGGGCGCGCATCTGTGAAGCCCACTCGCCAATCGCGGCGGGGAAGGCTATGGGGCGCCCACCATGGAAACCGCCGACCTGCGCATTGCCCTGTTTTCGGGCAACTACAACTATGTCCGTGACGGCGCCAACCAGGCGCTCAACCGCCTCGTCGGCTACCTCCTGCGCCAGGGCGCGCAAGTGCGGGTCTATGCCCCCGTCGTGAAGAACCCCGCCTTCGAGCCGACCGGCGACCTGATCGGCATCCACTCGCTGCCGATCCCGAACCGCCCCGAGTACCGCGTCCCACTCGCCATCTCGGTAAAGGCGCGCCGCGACCTCAAGGCCTTCGCGCCGCATGTCGTACACGTCTCCTCGCCCGACCCGGTCGGCCACCAGGCCGTGACCTGGGCGCGGGCGCGCAAGCTGCCTGTGCTCGCCTCGGTCCACACCCGGTTCGAGACCTATCTGCGCTACTACAACATGGCCTGGGGCGAGCCGGTGATCGAGGCGATCCTGCGCCGCTTCTACCGCCGCTGCGACGCGCTGGTGGCGCCTTCGGAATCGATGGCCCAACTCCTGCGCGAACAGCGCATGAACTACGACGTGTCGATCTGGTCGCGCGGCGTCGACCGCGAAATCTTCCACCCGGACCGCCGCGACCTCGCCTGGCGCCGCGCCCAGGGCATCGCCGACCATGAAGTGGTGGTCGGCTTCCTCGGCCGCCTCGTCATGGAAAAAGGCCTCGACGTCTTTTCCGACACGCTCGACGATCTCACCCGCCGGGGCGTCGCCCACCGCGTCCTCGTCGTCGGCGAGGGACCGGCGCGCGAATGGTTCCAGGCCCGCCTGCCGCAGGCCGCCTTCGTCGGCTTCCAGCAAGGCGCCGACCTCGCCCGCGCGGTCGCCGGAATGGACATGCTGTTCAACCCCTCGGTCACCGAGACGTTCGGCAACGTCACTCTGGAAGCGATGGCCTGCCGCCTGCCGGTCGTCGCCGCTGCCGCCACCGGCAGCCAGAGCCTCGTCGACGATCACGTCTCGGGGCGCCTGATCCCGCCCGGCGCCATCCACCAGTTCGCCGAAGCGCTGAAGGCCTATATCGAGAATCCGCAGCTCCGCGCCGCCCACGGCCTTGCCGGGGAAGCCCGCGCGCTCGACTTCAGCTGGGATCGCATCAACCAGGCCGTCGCTGACACCTATCTGCGCCTGATCCGCCAGCGCGCACGGGGCTGAAGGATCAGCGCAGGACGCCCCTGTTGCGCATCCGAAGCGCATACCAGAGCAAAAACACCGCAACGATCCAGATCACCAGGGTGATGGCGATACTGGCCGGACTGGTCAGCATCCCCGGCACCTCGGAGATGAACGGATAGATCTGGTTCACCGCCAGCCCCAGCAGCGAGGCCGTGAAGGCCGCCACCGCCCAGCGCGAGCGCAGGAGCAGCAGCAGCGCTCCCGCCAGCCCGCCCCAGACGCCCAGCGCCCATGTCGCCACGGTCCAGCTCGGCGCGGCGTCCAGCCAGTCGATCATTTCCGGAGAGAGCGGCGCAAGCCATTCGGGGTTGCGCGTCACGGTCATCGTGAAATCGGTGCACCCGAAGGCATTCCACACGAGCGTCAGCACGCCGACGGCCCACAAGTGACGCGGGGTTCTGACCCCCAGAGTTCCGATCATCGGCCACCTTCCCTTCAAGCCGGCAAGAATAAGCCCGCGGCCAAAACGATGCAATTCCCCGGAACAATGGCTAGATAGGCCCCATGGCCGACCTCTTTGCCGACGACCTTCCCCCTGCCCCTCCGCCCGGCGAGCCGCGCGAGGATGCCCCGCTGGCCGACCGCTTGCGCCCGCGCACGCTGGACGACGTGGTCGGGCAGGAACACCTGACCGGCCCCGAAGGCCCGATCGGCCGCATGGTGGCTGCGGGCCGCCTCTCCTCGATGATCCTCTGGGGACCGCCCGGCACCGGCAAGACCAGCACCGCGCGCCTCCTCGCCGACGCGGTGGGCATGCGCTTCACCGCCGTATCGGCCGTGTTCTCGGGCGTGGCGGACCTCAAGAAGGCCTTCGCCGAGGCCGACCTCGCGGCCCGGGCCGGGCAGCGCACACTGCTCTTCGTAGACGAGATCCACCGCTTCAACCGCGCCCAGCAGGACGGCTTCCTGCCTTTCGTCGAGCGCGGCACCGTCACCCTCGTCGGTGCGACCACCGAGAACCCCTCCTTCGCGCTCAACGCCGCCCTGCTCAGCCGCGCCCAGGTGCTGATCCTGCACCGCCTCGACGCGGAGGCACTGAGCACCCTGCTGGACAAGGCCGAGGCGCTGGAAGGCCCGCTGCCGCTCGATGCCGATGCCCGCGCCGCGCTGGTCGCCTCGGCCGACGGCGACGGGCGCTTTCTGCTCAATCAGGCCGAGACGCTCTACGCCGCGCAGATTCCGGAGCCGCTCGACCCCGCCGGGCTCGGCCAGTTCCTGCAACGCCGCGTGGCGGTCTACGACAAGGACCGCGACGGCCACTACAACCTGATCTCGGCGCTCCACAAGGCGGTGCGCGGCTCGGACCCGCAGGCGGCGCTCTACTACCTCTCGCGGATGCTGACGGCGGGCGAGGAGCCGCTGTTCCTGCTGCGCCGCCTCGTGCGCATGGCCAGCGAGGACATCGGCCTCGCCGATCCGCAAGCGCTCGTGCAGTGCCTCGCCGCCAAGCAGGCCTACGAGTTCCTCGGCTCGCCGGAGGGCGAACTGGCGATCGCCCAGGCCTGCCTCTATGTCGCCACCGCGCCGAAATCGAACGCGGCCTACAAGGCGTACAAGGCCGCCGCCCGCTCCGCCCGCGAGACCGGCTCGCTCTCTCCCCCCGCCAATATCCTCAATGCGCCGACCAAGCTGATGAAGGACATCGGCTACGGCAAGGACTACGCCTACGACCACGACGCCCCGGACGGTTTCTCCGGCGACAACTACTGGCCGGACGACATGGCGCCCGAGACCTTCTACGAGCCGGTCGAGCGCGGCTTCGAACGCGATATCCGCAAGCGCATCGAATGGTGGGATCGCAAGCGGGCCGAGCGGCGCGAGGAATAGCGCCAGAGGATGCCCCGCTTCCGGCATTTCATGGCGATCGACTGGTCCGGCGCGCTCGGCCCGCGCCAGAAGGGGATCGCGGTCGCGCTCTGCGGGCTTGAGGGGACGCCGCGCCTGCTGCGTCCGGAAGGCCATGCCTGTTGGTCGCGCGCGGAAGTGCTGGATCTGCTGCGCCGCGGCCTGCCGGAGGACACCCTCGTCGGCCTCGACCTCGGTATCTCGCTGCCTTTCGCGGATGCCGGTGCCTTCTTTCCGGAATGGGCGGACAGCCCCGCCGATGCCCGCGCGCTCTGGGCACTGATCGACACGATCTGCGCAAACGACGACCATCTCGCCGCGGCCAGCTTCGTCGATCACCTGGAACTGAGCGCCTACTTCCGCCGCCACGGGGGCCGCGAAGGCGCGCGCTTCCATCTTCCCGGCGCAGCCCACCGCCGGGGCCGCATGCGCGTGACCGAGGAGGCCCAGGCCCGTGCCGGGTGCAAGCCCTACTCCAACTTCAACCTCGTGGGCGCCGCGCAAGTCGGCAAGTCCAGCCTCACCGGCATGCGGCTGCTACACCGCCTCGGCGGCGCGGTTCCGGTCTGGCCGATCGATCCCCTGCCGCAAACCGGCCCGGTAGTGACGGAGATCTACACGACGCTCGCCGCCGTCGCCGCCGGACGCACGGCCAGCCGGGCGAAAATGACCGACCATGCCGCGCTCAACGACGCTCTCGCCGTGCTGGGCTCGCCCCCCGTCGAGGGGATCGGTCCCATCGACGACCACAGCGCCGACGCCCTGCTCACCGCCGCCTGGCTGCGCACCGCCGCCCCGCGCGCGGACTTGTGGAAACCCGCTGATCTTACAGCGGAACTGGCCCGAACCGAGGGCTGGACCTTCGGCGCGGCATAGCCCAGAACCTGCGGTTATCGGGGCGACGAACGACGCCCCCAAGATGATCGACAGGGACAGTTCCACTTATGAAACACGCCTTGCTGGCAGGGATCGCCTGCCTTGCCCTCAGCCTCGGTGCCCAGACCGCGAACGCAAAAGCCCCCGCCGCGCCCCAGCCCAGCCCCCTGGCGGTAGCACTGGGCAAGCCGGCCACGCCGTGGAAGGCTTTCGTCGACCGCACGATCGAAGCCTGGATGGTGCAGGACCCCGCCTTCGCCATCTATCAGGGCGCGCATCAGTTCGACGGCAAGTTGCCCGACTGGAGCCCCGCCGGCCTCAAGGCGCGCGGCACCTTCCTGAAGAAAGTCATCGCCGAAGCCGGCGCCTTCACCGGCCTCACCGCCGAGGACCGCTTCGAGCGCGACTATCTGGTGCAAGTCGCCAAGGGCCAGCTGTTCTGGCTGGAAGACGCCGACAAGCCGCACACCAATCCCGGCTTCTACATCGAGAACGGCCTCGATCCGAACGTCTACGTCAGCCGCGCCTATGCCGACAAGCCGACGCGCATGAAGGCGATGATCGCCTTCTTCAAGGCCGTGCCCGCCGCCGCCGCCCAGATTCGCGGCAACCTGAAAACCGCCATGCCCGCCAGCTTCATCAAGCTCGGCACCGCAGGCTTCTCGGGCTTCGCGGAATATTATCGCGGCGATGCCCGCGCCGCCTTTGCCGACGTCAAGGATGCCAGGCTCCAGGCCGAGTTCAAGGCCAGCTCGGAAAGCGCCGCCAAGGCCATGCAGGACCTCTCGGACTGGCTGGGCAAGGCCACGCCGACGCAGGACTTCGCGATGGGGGCCGAGCGCTTCTCGCGCATGCTTGCCGCCACCGAGGCCGTCGATGCCCCGCTCAGCGAACTGGAGGCCGTGGGCCGCGCCGATCTCAAGCGCAACCAGGACCTGCTCAAGGCAGCCTGCGCCGAATATGCACCGGGCAAGGACATCCAGGGCTGCTTCGACAAGATGCGCGCCGACAAACCGGAAGGCGGTCCCGTCGCCGCCGCCCGTCTCCAGATCCCCGACCTGACCGCCTTCGTACGCCAGCACGACATCGCCACGATCCCCGGCACCGAGCAGGCGCTGGTGGAGGAAAGCCCGCCCTACAACCGCCAGAACTCGGCCTATATCGATCCCGCCGGGCCGCTGGAGAAAGGCATCCCCTCGGTCTATTACATCTCGCCGCCGGACCCTTCGTGGTCGCAGCAAATGCAGCAGGACTACATCCCCGGCAAGAACGACCTCCTGTTCACTTCGGTCCACGAAGTGATGCCGGGCCACTTCCTGCAATTCCTTCACTCGAACCGCTCCCCTTCGTGGGTCGGCCGCCTCTGGGTCGGCTATGCCTATGCCGAAGGCTGGGCGCACTATGCCGAGGAAATGATGTGGGAGGCGGGTCTTGGGAACGGCGACGCCGGTGTCCATGTCGGCCAGCTTTCTAACGCCCTGCTGCGCAATTGCCGCTATCTCTCGGCGATCGGCCTCCATGCACGCGGCATGACGCAGGAACAGTCCAAGCGGATGTTCATGGACGAATGCTACCAGGACGAAGGCACCGCAGAGCAGCAGGCCGCGCGCGGCACTTACGATCCGGCCTACCTCAACTACACGCTGGGCAAGCTGATGATCCGCAAACTGCGCGACGACTGGACCGCCTCCCGCGGCGGCCGCGCGGCCTGGAAGCCGTTCCACGACCAGTTCCTGAGCCACGGCGGCCCGCCGATCCCGCTCGTGCGACAGGCGATGATGCAGGAAGATGCACCCCACGCGATTTTCTGAGCGGATATTTCACAAAAGCAACTGGACCGGCGCCCCTTCCTCGCGGTAAGGGCGCCGGACTTGTTTCGCGCATCACACTTGCGATGCGCCGGGCCGGCTTAGCTCAGTTGGTAGAGCACCTGATTTGTAATCAGGGGGCCACGGGTTCGAATCCTGTAGCCGGCACCACTCCCCGATAGAATCCGGACGCTCAGAGAGCGCTCACGCCCAGCGTGGCGATCTCGTTGAAATAGCGCGCGAGGCGGGCTGCTGCGTCGTCCGTCAGTTCGATGAAAGCGCGGCGGCGGTCGGTTTCGTCGCTGACGCGCTGGAACAGGTCGGCCCGAACGAGGACTCCGATCCAGCGCAGTGCCGTCGTCGGCGGGACGCCCGAGGCGATGCAGAGCGAGGTGACCGACACCTGCTTGCCCTCCACCCGCGCCGCCGCGAGGTCCAGCAGCATGTCCCAGGCAGGGTCCGCGAAGAGATCGTCTTCGAAGAAACGCGAGCGCAACTGGCGCTGGCGGATTATCCGGCGGATCAGCCGCGCCTCGGGCAGAGTGGCGGCAGCCGCCAGCGGGATCGCTCTGGCAGGCGGCGGCGGGGACGGCTTCGTTTCGGACGGGGCCAGCCGGTCGATATGGCCTGCGATCTGGCCGACCTGCTCGGTCAGGCGCAGCAGCATCAGGCGATCCGTTTCGGAGAGTTCACGCAGGCGCCCGGCCGGAAAACCGCCCAGCACCTGACCCAGCGCGATCACCCGATCGGCGCGGTTCGGATCGACCAGCAGCAGCGGCGCGGACATGTCCATGCAGGCGAAGACATCATCCAGCCCCTCTTCCGACGTGGAGACGATGAGCCGGGTGCCGCGCTGCGAGGCCCGCAAGTCCAGCCGGGCGAGCGCGGCCATCGTGGCAGCATCGACGATCGGGCAATCGAGCAGAACCACGTCGGCCAGCGGCCTGCCGTCCGGTTGCAGGAGATCGTCGAGCGGTCCGGCCTGCGCCACCTCCAGCCCGGCGCCTGCCGCATCCTCGCGCATCGTGGCCCGGACGTGCGCCCGATCCGCGAAGATCGCCAGCGAGACCGTTCCGCCGCCACGCCCGTCCTGCGACGCTCCATAGGAAAAATCGGCAATTTCCGAGTGCTGCATGGTCGTTCGCCCCCGCTACGATATCCGCCTTCAGGGGTAGGTCGACGCCCGCGGGAGTCAACGGAGGCGATGGTTAAATCCTTGTTACCATCCGGACAGTTCATGCGTTACAAGCGCTTGCAGCATCGCCATTCCCGCCGCGCCGTCGTTCAGGCAGGCGAGCACGGCAAGGCGCTCTCCGCCTGCCTCCGCGAAGACTTCCGCCCCGCGAATCGCGAGTTCCTCCAGCGTCTCGACGCAGTCCGCGGAAAAGCCCGGCGCCGCCACCGCCATGCGGCGGGTTCCGGCCTTGGCCTCGCGCGCCAACACGTCCTCGGTCGAGGGTTCCAGCCACTTGGCACGGCCGAAGCGCGACTGGAAACTCGTCTCGATTCGCAAATCGGGCCGCACCTGCGCCAGGCGCTGGGTCAACAGGCGCGAGGTCTCAAGGCAGTGCCGGTAATAGGGATCGCCGAGGTCCGCCGTGCGCTGGGGCATGCCGTGATAGGACAGCAGCAGCACTTCGGGCACGAAGTCCAGTGCCTCGACCTGGCGCAGGAGATCGGTCTCCAGCGCGTCGATAAAGGCCGGGTCGTCGTAGTAAGGCGGCAGGGTGCGGATCGCAGGCTGCGCGCGCATCCCGGCCAGCGTATCGCCCAGCTTGTCCATGACCGAAGCCGTCGTCGCTCCCGAATAGTGCGGATAGAGCGGCGCGACGAGAATGCGGTCGCACCCGGCATCCTTCATCGCCTGGAGCCGCGAGGGGATCGAGGGATTGCCGTAACGCATCGCCCAATCCACTTTGGCGCGCGTGCCCAGAAGCTCCTGCAAGCGCGCCGCCTGTGCGCGGGTGATCGCGGCGAGCGGCGAACCCGCGTCGGTCCAGACTTGCTGATAGGCATGGGCGGACTTGGCCGGTCGGGTGCGCAGGATCACGCCGTGGAGGATCGGCTTCCAGGCGATCGCCGGGATTTCCACCACGCGCGGGTCGGACAGGAATTCCGCAAGATAGCGCCGCACCGCCGGAGCCGTAGGCGCGTCCGGCGTGCCGAGATTGACGAGAAGGATGCCGACTCCGCCGCTTTGGGCGGACGGCTGTTCACGGACGGGCATTACATATCCTCGGCAAAGAGCGGCAAACGCCGGAAACGAAGTCCGGTTGCCGAATAGAGCGCATTGGCGACGGCGGGTGCGACGACCGCCGTGCCGAGTTCCCCCGGATCGGCAGGATCGGCGGCACTCTCGATGAAGTCCACCTCGATCTCCGGGCAATCCGCGAGTGTCGGCAGGGCAAGATCGGACAGCCGCTCGCCGTCCGGCCGTCCGCCTGCGTAGTTGGGGCTGCATCCCAGGGCCAGGCCAAGGCCGAAGACCAGCCCGCCCTCGATCTGCTGCCGGGCGACGTCGAAGTTCACGATGCGGCCGATGTCGGCGACCGCGCTCAGCTTGTCCACCCGCACCCCGTTCTCGTCGCGGCGGGCGCTCGCGACCAGGGCGATGCGGCCCTCACCGATGACATGGCAGGCGATGCCCTGGCCGCTGTTGTCGCCGCCGCCACCCCACTGTGCGAGGCTGGCGGCGCGCTGGAGGCATTCGGCGAGGCGCGGGTCGTGGCCGAGCATGGCCATGCGGAAGGACAGCGGCTCGCGTCCGGCCTCGTGCGCGAGTTCGTCCACGAAGCTCTCGGTGAAGAAGGCAGTGTAGCCATGGGCATTGCCGCGCATTCG
Source organism: Novosphingobium sp. (assembly GCF_036820275.1). Lineage (GTDB taxonomy): Bacteria > Pseudomonadota > Alphaproteobacteria > Sphingomonadales > Sphingomonadaceae > Novosphingobium. The sequence goes on along the minus strand of NZ_DAISLT010000002.1, from coordinate 264,883 downwards.
CCCGGTCGGCAGGCCGATCGCGGCGGGGATGTGGTCGACGGCGATGTTCGGCACGGCATAGGCCGGGATCGCACCTTCCAGCGCCATCGGATCGGCGGCCTCGGCCACGGCGTCGAGCGCGTCGAACGGGGCATCGCCCGAGAAGAAGCGGCGAGCGAATTCGCGCGCGCTGGCAGGCGCGGCGATGCGGGCGCGCCAGCTTGTCGGCCTGCCCTCCGCATCGGGGCGGGCGGCCATGACCGCGACGGCGGGGGCGCGGGGGAAGGTCGCGAAATGCTCCTGCCGCCGCGAACAGGTGAACTGCACCGGGCGCCCGGCCTCTCTCGCAAGGACGGCCACTTGCGCGGCATGGGCGCATTCCAGCCGCCGGTCGAAACTGCCGCCGATCGGCATCGGATAGAGCACGACATCGGCGGCGCGCATCCCCAGCGCCTTGGCTGCCGCCGCGCGCGCGGCTTCGGGCGCCTGGGTGCCGATCCAGAGTTCGAGGCGGCCGTTCTCCAGGCGCGCGGTGGCAGAAGCGGTCTCTATCGTGGCGTGAACGGCCGGAGCGACCTCGTAGCGGATCTGGACCGGCAGGGCGCCTTCGATGGCGCTCGCATCGCCCGCAAGGTGGATGCGGGTGGGCACGCCGTGCGCCATGGCCTCATCCAGAGCGGCGTCGATCTCGCCGCTGTCACCGCCGCGCGCGACGCGAAAGCGCGGTGCGGCGCGGGTGAGCGCGGTTTCGGCCGTCCACCAGTCCTGCGCCAGCGCCGCCACCCAGTCCGGTCCCCGGACGAAACGCACAAAGCCGCGCAGGCCCTTGGCGGCGTTCTCGTCGAGACCCGAGACTTCGGCCTTGCCGATCGGTGCATGACGGATCGCCGCGCGCAGCATGTCGGGCAGGCGCACGTCGCCTGCAAACGTCCACGATCCGTCCACTTTCGAAGGCAGATCGAGGCGCGGGTAGCGCAAGGGCGCACCGGGCAGGAACTCGCCGGGTTTCTCGGCCGGTGCCTCGGGCCGGAGCGGCGGCGGATCGGGCGGCGAGAAAGCGGATGCCTCCGCCGCCAAGGGGCCGAAGTTCAGGCGCTTATCGCCGTGGATCACGAGGCCGCCCGCCACTTCGCATTCTTCCGGCGCGACCTTCCAGCGCGCGGCGGCGGCCTGGACCAGCAGGGCGCGGGCCGAGGCGGCGGCGGCGCGGGCCGGGCCTTCGTAAGCGGCAAGGGAGGTCCCGTCCGCCGTGACGTTGAAGCGGTGATCCTCGGCCCAGCGCCGCGCGATCATCCCCTCCGGCGCCTCGGCCAGACCCGGCATGACCGGCATCCAGAGCGGCGCCCATTTCGCGGCCAGCACGGCATTGGCGTAGAGCGCGCTTACCGGCGCGGGTTCGACCGCCACCTGCCGCCAGTCCGCGCCGAGTTCATGGGCGACGATCTGCGGCAGGAGCGTCGTCACCCCCTGCCCCATCTCGACTTGCGGCACCGCGACGCTGACCACGCCGTCCGCCGCGATCTTGATCCAGGCACCGAAGGCATATTCGTCGCGGCCGGGTTCGAGCGGCAGCGGAAAATGGCGCGGTCGCAGCAGATAACCCACCGCAAGTCCGCCGCCCGCCAGCGCGCCGACAAGGACTCCCCTCCTGGAAATAGAGGGGCGCGCCAACGCCATCAATGCGCGTCCAGCCAGTCCGAAACCTTGGCGGCGATCGCAGCGAATGCCTCGGCCTGCGGGCCGTCCCCGGCGGCCGGCGGCGTGCCCGCATCGCTGTCGCGGCGAATGACGATGTCGAGCGGGATGCGGCCGAGGAAGTCCTGTCCCATGTCCCGCGCCGCCGCCTCGGCCCCGCCCGCACCGAAGGGATCGCTCACTTCGCCGCAATGGGGGCAGGCATAACCGGCCATGTTCTCGACCACGCCGACCACCGGCACGCCGCTTTTCTGGAACAGCTCGACCGCGCGGGTGGCGTCCATCAGCGCAAGGTCCTGCGGGGTCGAGACGATCACCGCGCCGGCCGGCTTGAACTTCTGGAGCATCGTCAGCTGGACGTCGCCGGTGCCGGGCGGCAGATCGACCACCACGACTTCGGCATTGTCCCAGTGCCCTTCGAGCATCTTGGTAAGCGCGCCCGCCACCATCGGCCCGCGCCAGGCGATCGCCTGTCCCGGCTCCAGCAGGTTGGCCATCGACAGCACCGGCACGCCGAACTTGCTGGCGACGGGAACCAGGCGGCTTTCATGCGCGACCGGGCGCTGCCCCTCGGTGCCGAGCAGGCGCGCCTGCGAAGGACCGTAGATGTCCGCATCGACCAGCCCGACCTTGCGCCCCATGCGCGAGAGCGCCACCGCAAGATTGGCCGCCAGCGTCGACTTGCCGACCCCGCCCTTGCCCGATCCCACCGCCAGGATGCGCCGCACCGGCTTTTCCGCCATGACCGCCACGCGCACGTCGGCAATGCCCGGCTGGCCTTCGAAGGCGCCGGAAACGACCTGCTCCAGCGCCGCACGGTCCTGCACGGAAAGGCCGGTGGCATCGATCACCACGCTCGCCATGCCTTCGCTGAGCCGCAGCGACTGCACCCTTTGGGCCACCTCGACCGGCAGGAGCGTTTTCAGTCGATCGGCTTCGGGACTTGTCATCGGATCCTTTTCCAGAGCTTGTCTATCGGGAGGGGGAATTTGCGGTTCAGGTGGAGCACCGGGCGAAAAAGGGCAAGAGAGGCACTGTTTTTGTGCGAATAGCGCACCTATAGATGAACATATGAAAGCAATTGGTGATGCAATCTCGCCCGAAGGTCTTGCCATGAGCGGGCGTCAGAGCCCCTGGGGGGGTGGAAACTCGGACGGCGGAAACTCGGACAACGGAAACTCCGGCGGTTCGGGAGACGAGCCAGAGAAAACCGCCCCTGAACAGCAGGGAGAAGAGGACGGCAGCGGCCAGGAAAGCGGCGACACGAAGGGCGAAGGCCCGGATCGCAAGCCGGAAGACCGGCCTGCCGACCGCAAGGGTCCCCGCAATCCCTGGCTTCCCAGCGGCGACACGCCGCCGCGCCGTTCGGCCGGTCTCGACGATATCTTCCGCCCGCGCGATCCGCGCCGCCCCAGCGGCGGCGGCGGAGGCGGCGGTTTCGGCGGCGGCTTTCCCAATATCCCCCGCCGCCCGGACGGCAAGTCATGGCTGCCGCTCGGCATCGGCGCGGCGGTCGTCGCGGTGCTCGGCATTTCGATGGTGCACATGCTCGGCCCCAAGGACCAGGGCATCGTCACCCGGCTCGGCGGCTATTCGCGAACCATCGATTCCGGCCTCTCGCTGACCCTGCCCTGGCCGATCGAATCCGTGGACGTGACCGACGTGCGCAGCTTCAACGTCTATTCGATCCCGGACGGCGAAGGCGAGAAGCTGATGCTGACGAGCGACAAGAACCTCGTCGATCTCAGCTATCTGGTCCGCTGGAACATCAAGAACCTGAAGGAATACAGCTATCGCCTCGCCGATCCGGACGAGACGGTGCGGGAAGTGGCCGAAGCCGCGATGCGCGCCTCGATCGCGCAGATCACGCTGAACGAGGCACTTTCCGGCGCCGGTCGCGCCGCGGTGGAGCAGGACGTGCGCGAGCGCACCCAGCGCATTCTCGACCAGTATCACGCCGGGGTCTCGATCCAGGGCGTGGAAATCAAGAAGGCGGATCCGCCGGCCAAGACCCGCGAGGCCTTCGACCAGGTCAACGTGGCCCAGCAGGAAGCCGACCGCGACCGCTCCAAGGCACGCGCCTGGGCGCAGCAGACCCTGGCCCGTGCCCAGGGCGCCTCGGCCTCGTTCGACAAGGTCTACGAACAGTACAAGCTGGCGCCCGAAGTGACGCGCCGCCGCATGTATTACGAAACGATGGAGAGCGTGCTGCGCGACAACGATGTGGTCGTCAGCGATTCCAGCAACATGACGTCCTACCTCCCCCTGCCCGAAGTGAAACGCCGCCCCCGCGCCAGCGACGAGACCGTGGTGACCGTGCCCGCCGGAAACGGTGCCGCTACCGGCACCGCGACGGGCAACACGGCTCCCGCAGCCAAGGGAGGCCAGTGAGATGAGCAGCTTCTGGCAGGACTACAGGGTTCCCCTCGCCCTCGGCGGCGCCGCGCTGGTCGCGCTCATGCTGAGCGTCATCGTCGTTCCCGAAACCGAGCAGGCCGTCGTGGTGCGCACCGGGCGTCCGGTGGCGGTCTACAACCAGTTCAACCCCAAGGCCGACTACGGCAGCACCGGCGCGGGCGTGCATTTCCGCATTCCGGTGTTCGACCGGGTGATCCGCATCGACAAGCGCCTGCTCTCGCTGGACATGCAGCAGCAGCAGGTGCTCTCCACCGACCAGCTGCGCCTGAACGTCGATGCCTATGCCCGCTACCGCATCATCGATCCGATCAAGATGGTCGAGACCGCCGGAACCACCGAACGCGTGACCGAGCAGCTCGAACCGATCCTGTCCTCGGTCCTGCGTCAGGAACTGGGCAAGCGCACGTTCGAATCCCTCCTCACCGCCGAGCGCGGCAAGGCGATGGAGAACATCCGCGACGGCCTCGACCGCGAGGCGCGGGAATACGGCGCCCAGGTGGTGGACGTGCGGATCAAGCGCGCCGACCTTCCCGAAGGCGCCCTCGAAAGCGCCTTCACCCGCATGCAGGCGGCGCGCACCGAGGAATCACGCACGATCGCCGCACAGGGCCAGAAGGACGCGCAGATCATCCAGGCCGAGGCCGAGGCCCAGGCCGCCAAGATCTATGCCGAGAGCTTCGGCAAGGATCCGCAGTTCTACGACTTCTACCGCTCGATGCAGAGCTACTCCGTCACCTTCGGCAAGGGCGATACGGAAAAGACGATCCTGCTCTCGCCCAATAACGCCTATCTCAACCATTTCAGGGAACCGTAACCGGCGACAAGCGCTGAATGCGCCGCCTTATTCAAATCCGGTTAAGCTCTCCGGGGTTCAATCGGCATCAGTCGGCGGACAGTAACGCCACACCGCCAAGACGAAGGAATTAAAGGACGTGAAGCCCGTGCGATACGCTTATGGACTGACCACAGCGCTCCTGCTGGGGGGCGCGACCGCCACTTTGGTGACAGGCTTCCCCGCCGGAGCCCAGGTCGCCCAGAACGAAGCCAGCCAGATGGCCCGCGTGGCACCCCGCGCCGGCGCCCCGGCCAGCTTCGCCGACCTGACCGAGCAGCTTCAGCCTGCGGTGGTCAACATCTCGACGCGCCAGCGCGTGCAGGTGGCCGGCGGCGGCAACAATCCCTTCGCAGGGACGCCGTTCGAAGGCCTGTTCGGCGGCGGCGGCGGCAGCACCCCGCAGACCCGCGAAGCCCAGTCCCTCGGCTCGGGCTTCATCGTCTCGGCGGACGGTTACATCGTCACCAACAACCACGTCATCACCGCCGAGGGCAAGGGCGAGATCGAATCGATCACCGTCATCATGCCCGACGGCACCGAGTACCCCGCCAAGCTGATCGGCAAGGACGCGCAATCGGACCTCGCGGTGCTCAAGATCACCGCCTCCAAGCCGCTGCCCTTCGTGAAGTTCGGCGACAGCTCGAAGGCCCGCGTGGGCGACTGGGTGCTGGCGATCGGCAATCCCTTCGGCCTTGGCGGCACGGTGACGGCGGGCATCATCTCGGCCGTCTACCGCAACACCGGCGCAGGCGGCGCCTATGACCGCTATCTCCAGACCGACGCCTCGATCAACCGCGGCAACTCGGGCGGCCCGATGTTCGACATGAACGGCCAGGTGATCGGCATCAACAACGCGATCTTCTCGCCCACCGGCGGCAGCGTCGGCATCGGCTTCTCGATTCCGGCCGAGATCGCCTCGCCGATCGTCGAGAAACTGATGAAGGGCCAGGCGATCGAGCGCGGCTACCTCGGCGTGACCATCCAGCAGCTCAACGAAGACCTCGCGGACTCGATGGGCCTGGAGCACAACAAGGGCGAGTTCATCCAGAGCGTCGTTCCCGACGGCGCCGGCGCCAAGGCCGGCATCCAGGCGGGCGACGTCGTGGTGAAGGTGAACGGCAAGGAAGTGACGCGCGACCAGACGCTCTCGTTCCTCGTCGCCAACACCGCGCCGGGCACGCGCATCCCTATCGAGCTGATCCGCAACGGCCGCCGCCAGACGCTGACGGCCACCGTCGCCAAGCGTCCCTCCGACGACGAGCTTCAGCAAAGCTTCGACCCCAGCACCGACCAGGACGGCGATGCCTTCAACAACCCGCCCAAGCAGCAGGGCGAAAGCGCCGTGCAGAAGGCCCTGGGTCTCTCGGTCACGCCGCTGACGCCGCAGATCGCCCGCCAGATCGGCGCGGCGGAAGGTACGCGCGGTCTGGTGATCGTCGGCGTCGACCCCAGCTCGGACGCCGGGCAGAAGGGCCTGACCCGCGGCTTCGTGATCCTCTCGGCCAACAATGCGCCGGTGACGACGCAGGCCGACCTGGAGAACGCGATCAAGGCAGCCAAGGCCGACGGCCGCTCGGCGATCCTGCTGCGCATCCAGCCGCGCGGCCAGCAGGCGGTCTACATGCCGGTTCGCCTGCGCTGATATTCAGCCAGAAGCGATCATGAGAAACGCCCGCCGGAGCGATCCGGCGGGCGTTTTCTTTTGCGGTGGTGGCTCTTCGAAGGCGGCTTTCGCGTCCTTTTCACCCAACCTTTCGTCATCGCGAGCCCGCAAAGCGGGAGAAGCGATCCAGAGCCGCTTAGACCGCGCCTGGATTGCTACGCGACCTTCGGTCGCTCGCAATGCCGAAGAGGGGGCTACGAAGCTCGATCGACAAAGCGGGATCCTCGCCCTCCCGTGGACGACGGATAGCCTGCAACGAAAAACGCCCGCCGAGGTCATCGGCGGGCGTTTTCGTTTTCATCGGGTGTCCGGCGTCAGTCGCCCGGCGTGCGAACCGCCGCAGGCGAGCGGGTCGGTGTCGGGCGCGGATTGGGAGCGTTCTGGCGCGTCCCCGCACCGTTGCCCAGCCCCTGCCCGGCGCGGAGGCCGGGATCGTCGCTGCGCGAGCGGCCGGTAGCGCGGTCGAGGAAGTCCTCGTTCGCCGCCGGGGGCGCCTGGGCTGGGCCGTAGTCCGGCATCTGCGGCTGGCCCGGACCCGAGCCCGGCCCCACCGAGCCGTCCTCGTAGCGCGGCTGGCCGTCCGGCGCCTGCGCGCCGTCTTCCGGCCGGACGATGTTGCCGTTCTCATCGACGTAGTAATAGTCGTTCGGATTGCCCTGCATCGCCTCGTCGTCGGGTTCGAGCTGCCATTCGGGAAGCTTCACTTCCGTCTGGAACTGCTCGACCGGACGCTTGGCCACCGCGACCTTCATGTAGTCCGAGAAGGCGCGCGCGGGGGCGTGACCGCCCGAGAGGCCGGGAACCGGACGCGCATCGTCGCGGCCCATCCACACGCCGGTGGTGATGCCGCTGGAGAAGCCGAGGAACCAGCCGTCCTTGTTCGAGCTGGTCGTGCCGGTCTTGCCCGCGACCGGACGGCCGATCTGCGCGGCGCGCGCCGTGCCGGTGGCCACGGTGGTCTGGAGCAGGTCGGTTATCCCGGCGGCAACATTGGGCGGCACCAGCACCTGCCCACGCGTGGACTTGTGCTCGTAGAGCACTTCACCCGAGGCCGCCGTCACCTTGACGATACCGTAAGGCTCGACCGAAGTGCCGCCTGCCGAGATCGCCGCGAAAGCGCGGGTCATGTCGATGACGTGGACTTCGGAAGTGCCCAGCACCATGGCCGGCTGGGTGTTGATCGGGGTGGAGATGCCGAAGCGGCGCGCCATCGAGGCGACGGTGCCGAAGCCCACTTCGTTGCCGAGCTGCGCGGCGATGGTGTTCTTGGAATAGGCGAAGGCGGTGCGGATATCGATCTGGCCGGCAAAGTTGCGGCCGGCGTTCTGCGGGCTCCAGCCGTTGATCGTCACCGGCTCGTCGACCACGCGGTCGTCAGGCGTGTATCCCGCCTCCAGCGCGGAGAGATAGACGAACAGCTTCCACGCCGAGCCGGGCTGGCGCAGCGCGGTGGTGGCGCGGTTGTAGTTCGAGTTCACGTAGTCCGTGCCGCCGACCATCGCCAGCACTGCGCCGTCGCGATCGAGGCTGACGAGTGCGCCCTGCGCGCCCTTGGGCGCATTGGCGGTGATCGCATTGGTCGCGGCCTGCTGCATCTTCGGGTCGAGCGTGGTCCAGACCTCGATCGGCTCGTTGGTGTCGGGCAGCAGCATGTCGAGCTGCGGCAGCGCCCAGTCGGTGAAGTAGCGGACCGCGTTCTGGCCCTTTTCCTTCACGACCTTGACGTCGGCGATATCGGCCTGGTCGGCTTCGGACTGCGAAATCGCACCGTTCTTGACCATCAGGCCCAGCACGACGGCGCCGCGATCCTTGGCCGCCTCGACGTCGGCGGTCGGCGAATAGTTCGAAGGCGCCTTCACGAGACCGGCGATGATCGCCGCCTCGCCGGTCGAAAGCTCGGTGGCCGGATGGCCGAAGAACTTGCGGCTCGCTGCGTCGATGCCATAGGCACCGCCGCCGAAGTAGACCTTGTTGAGATAGAGTTCGAGGATCTGGTCCTTGCTGAACTTGCGCTCCAGCGCCAGCGCCAGCACCGCCTCGCGCGCCTTGCGCGTGAAGGAGCGGCTGTTGTTCAGGAACACGTTGCGCGCCAGCTGCTGGGTGATCGTCGAAGTCGCCTTGGCGCGGCCGCCCGTCGTCGTCGAGACGTAGACGGCGCGCAGCAGGCCCAGCGCATCGACGCCGATGTGCTCGCGGAATCGGCGGTCTTCCACCGAGACCATCGCGCCCTTCATCACTTCGGGAATCTGGTCGTAGCTCAGCCATTTGCCGTAGCTCGGCCCGAGCGAAACCAGTTCGGTGCCGTCGCGCGCGCGCACGACGATCATCTGGCCGTTCTCGCCGCTCTTGAGCGAATTGTATTCCGGCAGCTCGCTCATCGTGAAAACGACGGCGGTGCCCAGGAAAATCACGCCCAGAACGACAAGTGCGCTGCCCCAGATCAGGACGCCGCGCACGATTCGGCGCCAGAGAGGTTTCTTCTTGGCAGGAGAGGAAGGCCCGCTGGTCGAGCGGCGCCGGCCGGAATCATTGGCCATTTTCTAGGTACAAATCCCTTTAACAGGCCGAACGGCCCGAGCGCTTCCTACACCGTGGACGCGGCTATTGTAACCCGGCGTTAACGGGGAAATGACGGTTGCGACACACTGACACTCTACAGCGTCGCGTAGAGCGCCAGCATCCGCTGCCAGGCCTTGTCCGCGGCGTCGGGGTCCCAGGCGGGAGAATCGGGCACGCACCATCCGTGGTCGGCGGGATAGACTTCCACTTCGGCCGCGCGCCCGGCCGCGGCAGCGGCGCTTTTCAGCTCGGTCTTCTGCGCGGGCTGCTTGGCATCGTCATTTCGGGCGATGGCGAAGAGGTAGGAGGCTTGGGTGCCGGCGAGCAGGCGGTGCGGGCTGTCCGGACGGTCGGTGACCAGCCCTGCCCCGTGGAACGAGGCCGCCGCGCGCACCCGGCCGGGCACCGCCGCCGCCGTGCGCACGGTGAAGGGGCCGCCCATGCAATAGCCGTTCGAGCCGATCCCACGCTTCGTGTCGACGGCCTTCTGGTCGTCGAGGAACGCCACGTAGGCCTTGGCGTCGCGGGTGATCGCCTCGGGCGTGAGTGCGGCGCGCAGGGGCTCGACCTTGGCCTGCCCTTCCGGCGTGCGGAACCCGGCGAAGCTCTCGAAGACCGGGGCGGGCTGTCCGCGATAGTAGGGATTGACGACCAGCACCGCATAACCCTCCGCCGCGAGGGTGCGGGCCATGATCTTCTTGGCCTCACGCAGGCCCGCGATGTCCGGCCAGAGGATCACGCCGGGATGGACGCCCTTGGCGGGGTGCACGAAGAAGGCATCGGCCACGCCGTCGGCGGTGGTGATCGAGACCATCCGCTCCTGCACGGAATTGGCGGGGTGCGTCTTCATGATCCCGGCACATCCGGCCAGTGCAGCACTGGCGCCGAGGGCCGTGAAAGCCCGCCGGTCGAGCCCGCGCCGGGCCAGGTTGGCGTCTTCGGCCTCCGCCGTGAAGTCATCGCACATCGAAAGGCGCTCCGGTCTCTGGAAAATCAGCTTGTTGCGGGCAAGGCTACCGGACCGGAAGCAGGATGGCGAGCCTTTCAGTTACCCGCGAAGTTCAGTTCCAGATTCACCGCATTGGGATCGACCAGGAAAATCTGCCGCAGGCCCAGCGTGGGATGCTCGGCCACGCGGTGGGCCAGCCCGAGTTCCTCGATCTTCGCCGCGGTCTCGGCAAAGCCCGTGCAGCGCAGGGCAAAGTGGTGGAGCGCATTGGTCGGCTGGCCGGGCCGGTAGGCGTCGTAGCGGTTTCCGGCGGTGGTGCGGTCCACGAGATGGACGATGGCGTTGCCCGCCGCATCGCGCATCCAGTACCCGGCCGTGCCCTTGCCGATTGTGGAATTCGCGCTGCGCGTCAGGCCGAGGACCTGTTCGTAGAACGAGGCCGTCGCCTCAAGGTCGTCGGTGAGGATGTTGACGTGATCGACGCCGTTGACGGGCATGGCCGCTCTCCCATGGTTAGAACCGAATGACAGACTCGTCATTGCGAGCGTAGCGAAGCAATCCAGAGTCGGTCTTAAACCGCCCTGGATTGCTTCGCTACGCTCGCAATGACGAAAAAAGGCTGGCGACAATCCACCAGCCCCACAAGCCTCAGCTGCGGAACACCACAGTGCGCGAACCGTTCAGCAGCACGCGGTCTTCGAGATGCAGGCGCACGGCTTCCGCCAGCACGCGGCGCTCGATGTCGCGGCCCTTGCGAACCATGTCCTCGGGCGTGTCCGAATGGGTCACGGCCTCGACGTCCTGATGGATGATCGGGCCTTCGTCGAGGTCGGCAGTGACGTAGTGCGCGGTCGCGCCGATCATCTTCACGCCGCGCGCATGAGCCTGGTGATAAGGCTTGGCGCCCTTGAAGCCCGGCAGGAACGAGTGGTGGATGTTGATGCAGCGGCCCGAGAGGAACGCCGCCATCTCGTCCGAGAGGATTTGCATGTAGCGCGCCAGCACCACCAGCTCCGCCCGCGTCTCTTCGACGAGCGCGCGAATCTGCGCTTCCTGCTCGGCCTTGCTATCCTTGGTGATCGGCAGGTGATGGAACGGGAAGTCCCCGATCATCAGCGAGTTGATCGCCTCGCGCGGGTGGTTGGAGACGATGCCGACGACTTCCATCGGCATCTCGCCGATGCGCTGGCGATAGAGCAGGTCGGCCAGGCAATGGTCGAACTTGCTGACCAGCAACAGCACGCGGCGCGGCCGGTCGCGACGCGTCATCGACCAGGCCATGCCGTATTCGTGGGCGATCGCGCCGAAGCCTTCACTGAACGCCTCGCGCTCAGAAGTGCCCGGATCGAAGGCGACCCGCATGAAGAACTTGTCTTCCTCGAGGTCGTTGAACTGCTGCGCCTCGATGATATTGCCGCCCGCCTGCGCGAGATAGCCCGTGACCCGGGCGACGATACCGGGACGGTCGGCGCAAGACAACGCGAGGATCAGCGGTTCAGCCATCGACAGGTCCTCAGGCAGCAGAGCGGTTGGAAAGCGCGGCCTCGGATTCGGCCATGAGCGCGGCGATGATGTCGGTCACCGGCTCTTCCTTGCTGACCATGCCGACCGACTGGCCGGCCATGATCGAGCCGTTCTCGACATCGCCGTCGATCACCGCGCGGCGCAGGGCACCGGCCCAGAAGTGCTCGATCTTGAGCTGGGCCTCGCCCATGTCGACCTCACCGGCGTCCAGCAGGCGCGCCACTTCGATCTGCTTCGCGGTGAATTCCTCGGTGCCCTTGTTCTTGAGCGCACGCACCGGGATCACCGGCAGGCGCGGGTCGACCTGCACCGAGGCCACGGCATCGCGGGCATTGGCGCGGAAGAAGGCCTTCTTGAAGTCCGGGTGCGCGATCGATTCGGTGGCGCAGGCGAAACGGGTGCCGAGCTGCACGCCCGATGCGCCCATTTCGAGGTATCCGGCCATCGCCTCGCCGCGGCCGATGCCGCCTGCCACGAAGACCAGGTGATCCTCGGCCAGCGCGGGCAGGATTTCCTGCGCCAGCACCGAAGTCGAGACCGGGCCGATGTGGCCGCCGGCTTCCATGCCCTCGATCACCAGCGCGTCCGCGCCCGAGCGCAGCAGCTTCTTGCCCAGCGCCAGCGTCGGCGCGAAGCAGATCACCTTGGCGCCCGATTCCTTGATCGCCTCGACGCTGCCCTTGGGCGGAATGCCGCCGGCCAGCACGACATGGCCGACCTTGTGCTGCGCGCAGACCGCGATCAGGTCGAACAGCTGCGGGTGCATGGTGATGAGGTTCACGCCGAACGGCTTGTCGGTCAGCCCGCGCGTGGCCGCGATCTCCTTGTCGAGGAGTTCGGGGTTCATCGCACCGCAGGCAATAACGCCGAAGCCACCGGCGTTGCTGATCGCCGAGACGAGGTTACGCTCCGACACCCAGGACATGGCGCCGCACAGGATCGCATATTCGGTACCGAGAAATTCGCGTCCGCGCGTCATCAGTGCGGAAGTCTTGGAGGTGGCCATCGATGCTCCCATAGCCGGCAATTCGAGAAAATGTGGGTGCGCCATAGATGGGCGCAGCCCCGCGCACAAGCGCCGCCGCCATCGGCCCTGTTCCCACTAACTAATCGCCTGATCCGATCACACTTACATCTTCGTATAGTTTCACCGATCGCTTTCCTCCGGCTAAGCCTTTCGCATAGCCGAGGAAATCGGCTCCGATACCGAAGAGACAAGGAGTGAGACCATGACCGAGACCCCACCCAGCGGCGGCAAGTGCCCCTTCGCCCACGGCGAGACCTCGCTCACTCCGACCCCGCTCACGACTGCGTTCGGCGCGCCGGTCGTCGACGCTTCCAACTCGCTGACCGCCGGTCCGCGCGGCCCGCTGCTGATGCAGGACGTCTGGCTTCTGGAGAAGCTGGCCAACCTCAACCGCGAAGTGATCCCCGAGCGCCGTATGCACGCCAAGGGCTCCGGCGCCTTCGGCACTTTCACCGTCACCGGTGACGTCTCGAAGTACACCCGCGCCCGGTTCCTCGGCGAAGCGGGCAAGCAGACCGAGATCTTCGCCCGCTTCACCACGGTGGCAGGCGAGCGCGGCGCCGCCGACGCCGAGCGCGACATTCGCGGCTTCGCGGTGAAGTTCTACACCGAGGAAGGCAACTGGGACATGGTCGGCAACAACACGCCGGTCTTCTTCGTGCGCGATCCCCGCCACTTCGCCGACCTCAACAAGGCGGTGAAGCGCGATCCGCGCACCAACATGCGCAGCGCCACCAACAACTGGGACTTCTGGACCCTGCTGCCCGAAGCCTTCCACCAGGTCACCTACGTCATGGGCGACCGCGGCATTCCCAAGTCCTATCGCCACATGGACGGCTTCTCCAGCCATACCTACTCGTTCTACAACGAGGCGGGCGAGCGCTTCTGGGTGAAGTTCCACTTCAAGACCCAGCAGGGCCACGCCCACCTGACCGACGCCGAAGCCGCCGCCGTCGTGGCCGGTGACCGCGAATCGCACCAGCGCGACCTCTACGACGCCATCGAGCGCGGCGATTTCCCGAAGTGGAAGGTCATGGTCCAGATCATGGCCGAGGAAGAAGCGGCGACTTGCGGCTTCCACCCGTTCGACCTCACCAAGGTCTGGTCGCAGAAGACCTACCCGCTGATCGAGGTCGGCGTGATGGAACTGAACCGCAACCCGGAGAACTTCTTCGCGGACGTCGAGCAGAGCGCCTTCTCGCCCTCGAACCTCGTCCCCGGCATCGGCGTCTCGCCCGACAAGATGCTCCAGGCGCGCCTCTTCGCCTATTCGGACGCCCAGCGTTACCGCCTCGGCGTCAACCACCACCAGATCCCGGTCAACGCCGCGCGCTGCCCGGTCTTCAACAACCACCGCGACGGCCAGGGCCGCGTCGACGGCAACTACGGCGGACTGCCGCACTATCACCCGAACTCGTTCGGCCAATGGCAGGGCCAGCCGGAATTCCGCGAACCGCCGATGAAGATCGACGGCAATGCGGACTTCTGGAACTTCCGCGAGGACGACCACGACTACTACAGCCAGCCGCGCGCCCTGTTCGAACTGTTCGACGCCGACCAAAAGCAGCGCCTGTTCGACAACACCGCCCGCGCCATGGGCGACGCGCCGGACTTCATCAAGCAGCGGCACATCGACAACTGCACCCGCTGCCACCCGGCCTACGGCGAAGGCGTGGCCAAGGCACTGGGCATGAGCGTGAACCCCGCGCTCTCGCCGGAACCCGAAACCGCCGACTGACCTTCCGGCCGTCGCTCCCCTCCCCCCTCTCGCGACGGCCTCGATCCCGCCCCCTTGCCCCCGAGGGGGCGGGATCTTTCTTTTGAAGAACAAGAGAAGTCCTGGGGCCCTTCGATAAACTCAGGAGATCCCCCAGACCCTCGGAATGTCGAGGTTGCGCGCGGTCCCTGCTCCGATTTCCTTGAGACATTTTTACCCGGGTAATTTGACTTGTGTTCCATTTTAATTTATCCGGGTAAAAATATTCTCAGGACCAACCGATGACCCAGACCTGCACCGCCTTCCTCGGCATGACCCGCATCGCGCGCGGCACCCCGGATGAACTCATCACCGCCTTGCGGAGCCGCGCGGACGGCGTTCTCGTATTCGACGATGCGGATGGCAGGGCCGTCGATCTCGACTGGCACGGTGTGTCCTCGCTGCCTCAGGACGAAGCACCTCGGCGCCGGGGCCGACCGAAACTGGGCGTCACCGCCCGCGAAGTGACGCTGCTGCCGCGCCAATGGGATTGGCTCGCCCGGCAACCGGGCGGCGCCTCGCAGGTGCTGCGCCGTCTGATAGACGAAGCGCGCAAGGCCGACGGCGGCCGCATGGCACGGCGCACGGCGCAGGAGCGCGCCTATCGCGTTCTATCTGCGCTGGGCGGCGACTTGCCCGGCTTCGAGGAAGCCTCGCGCCTGCTCTTCGCAGACAGGCTGGCTGAACTAGCCGAGGCCTTGGCCTCCTGGCCCACCGACATCAGGGACCATGTCCTCGAACTCGTAGAGCCGCGCGCCGAGGACTGATACGAAAAAGGCGGCGCTTACCGCGCCGCCTTCCCGTAATTCACGCTATCACGCCCGATCAGGCGGCAGCGTCGAGTCCGTAAGCCGTGTGCAGCACGCGCACCGCCAGTTCGGTCTCGTCGGTGTCGATCAGGACCGAAACCTTGATCTCGCTCGTCGAGATGGCGATGATGTTGATGCCGCGATCGGCCAGGGTCTTGAACATGGTCGAAGCGACACCGGCGTGGCTGCGCATGCCGACGCCGACGACGCTGATCTTCGCGACATTGCTGTCGGCGATCATGCGGTAGTAGCCGATCGCTTCCTTGCGCTCTTCCAGCAGCGCCTGCGCGCGGACGAGGTCGGCCTGCGGCACCGTGAAGGTGACGTCGGTCTCGCCTTTGTCCTTGGCGACGTTCTGGATGATCATGTCGACGTTGATGTTCGATTCCGCGAGCGGCGCAAAGATCGCGGCCACTGCGCCCGGACGGTCCGGCACGCGGGTAAGGGTAACCTTGGCTTCGTTCTTGTCGGCGGCGATGCCGGTGATCAGCTGGCGTTCCATATCGCTTCCTTCGAGTTCTTCATCGCTCACGATCATCGTGCCGGGCAGGGTGTCTGCGGCCGGGGCGTTCTCGTCGATGAACGACGACAGCACCTGGACGCGCACGTTTTCCTTCATCGCCAGCGAGACCGAGCGGGTCTGCAGGACCTTCGAACCGACCGAGGCCAGTTCGAGCATTTCTTCATAGGTCACCAGCGGCAGCTTGCGCGCCTTGGCGACGATGCGCGGGTCGGTAGTGTAGACGCCATCGACATCGGTGTAGATGTCGCAGCGGTCGGCCTTGACCGCCGCCGCCACGGCCACCGCCGAGGTGTCCGAACCGCCGCGTCCCAGCGTGGTGATGCGGTTGTCGGGCGAAACGCCCTGGAAACCGGGGATCACCGCGATTTCACCGGCGGCCATCGAAGCCAGCAGGGCCTCCGAATCGAAGTCCTCGATACGGGCCTTGGCATGGGCGTCGTCGGTCTTGATCGGCAGCTGCCAGCCGAGCCACGACCGCGCCTTGCAGCCCATCGCCTGAAGCGTGAGCGCCAGAAGGCCCGAAGTGACCTGCTCGCCGGAGGCGACGACCACGTCATATTCCGCCGGATCGTAGAGGGCATTGGCTTCGCGGCAGAAGTTCACGAGGCGGTCGGTCTCGCCGGCCATGGCCGATACGACGACCGCGACTTCGTGGCCCGCTTCCTGCTGGCGTTTGACAATGCCCGCCACGCGCCGGATTCGCTCGGTTCCGGCCATGGAAGTGCCGCCGAATTTCATCACGATACGTGCCAAGGTGCCACTGCTCCCCGTCGGTTGTTGCGCAAAGAAGAGATGCGCGTGTGGATAAGAGTTGGGCGCGCTGTTAGGGGGGAGCGATGGACAATGCAACTGCTTCGAACACGCCTTCTCGCGCAACAATCGATCCGAAAGAGGCTGCTCACTTCGGTGCACTGGCAGCGGAATGGTGGGATCCCAAGGGTTCCTCGGCCATGCTGCACAAGCTGAACCCGGTGCGCCTCGGCTTTATCCGCGCCGAGATCGACCGGCATTTCTCCACCGACTCGCGCATGTTGCGCCCACTTGCGGGCAGGCGCGCGCTCGACGCGGGTTGCGGCGCCGGCCTGCTCTGCGAACCCCTCGCCCGCCTCGGCGCAGCCGTGACCGGCGTGGACGCGGCGGCGGAAAACATCGCTGCGGCTTCCGCCCATGCCGAGGCGATGGGCCTCGCCATCGACTACCGCCACGGCGAACTCGGGCAGCTTGGCCTGTCCGGCTTCGACCTCGTCTGCTCGCTGGAAGTGATCGAGCACGTCACCGACAAGGCGCTGTTCATCGGCCAGCTTGCCGAAACGCTCGCCGACGGCGGGCTGATGCTCCTCTCCTGTCCCAACCGCACCCCGGCCTCGCGCCTGCTGCTGGTCGAAGCCGCCGAACGCCTCGGCAAAGTGCCGCGCGGCACGCACGACTGGAACGCCTTCGCCACACCCGACGAACTGCGCGATCTCGCGGATGGCGCGGGGCTGGTGCTGGGCGAACCCAAGGGCATCGCCTGGTCGCCCATGGCGGGGCTGCACCTTTCGGACGACCTTTCGCTGAACTTCATCGCGACGGCTACTAAGAAGAAGTAAGGGATGAGGCAGGGGTTAACACCCCTGCACCCCATTACTGTCGATGTCGCGCGCCACCGATCCGTCTGCGCACCCCTTGCGCCGGGAGACATATTGGCTGCGCCGCAAGGAGTGCGCTACCGATAGGTAGGGTGCTACGTAGACATTCCGAGGGACCGGGGGATCATCCCCCGGGACTTCCTCTTTTTCCTAAACTCTCAATCACCGCCCGAACCTGCGCCTCACGCTCCTCCCAAGAACCACCGACCCGCGAAAACGGCACTCCCGCCCGCACCAGCATGTCCTCAGCCAGAGCGGCAAAGCGCGCGCGCCTTTCGTCCGTTCCGAAGAACCGCGTACCGTCCTCCCGCCAGGGAACGTCGGGTGCAAAGAGCAGGTAGTGGTCTGCCTTGGGGTAGTTCAGCAGCACGTCCGGCACTTCGCCGAACAGCATCTGCGCCCAGGCGGCGGTCATAAGCTGGTCGGTATCGAGGAGCAGTATCGGCGGACGCGCCGCCATGGCCTTGCGGTTCTCCTCGGCTTGGCCCTCGGCAATCGCGAGCAGGTCCGCCATCGTCAGGTCGGTACCGTGTTCCTCGCAGTAGGTCCGACCGTACTCCGGCACCCAGGGATAGCCCAGCCGCTCCGCCAGCACCGACTTTCCGGTGCTTTCCGCGCCGTGGAGGCAGACGGTGATCACGCCTCCTGCGCCTTCTCCGCGGCGATCCATTCGCGCAGGCCGAGCACCGACATCGCCAGCAGCACCACGTAGAGCGCGGCGGTCGGCCACAATTCCTTGTAGAGATAGACCCCGATCGAGGCCGCATCGATCGCGATCCACAGAACCCAGTTCTCGATCCGGCGGAAGCCGAGCAGGATCTGTGCGGCGATGCTGGCCCCGGCGATGGCGGAGTCTGCGTAAGGCAGCGAGGCGTCGGTGAACTTGTGCATCACCCAGCCGAGATTGAGCGCCAGCGCCGCCGTGCCCATCAGCCAGAGCAGCCTTGCGAAATTGCCGAGCCGCCGCACCGGCACCCGGCTTTCCCCGCCGCCCGCGCGCACCCAGAGCGCCCAGCCCCAGACTTGCGCGGCGAAGAAGAACACTTGCAGCCCGGCCTCGCCGTAGAGCTTCGCCTCGCGGAACACGACGAAGTAGAGCGCCACCATCGCCATGCCGAACGGATAGTTCCACACGCTGCGCCGCACCAGAAGCGCGATATTGGCGAGGCCCAGGCCCGCCGCCACCCATTCCACCGTGTTCATGTGCCCCCGTTCATCCGCTTTCGGTCAGCCGAGCGCGGCTTCCCATTCCGGCTCCTTGAAGCCGACCAGCAGGCCGCCCGGATATTCGACGACCGGCCGCTTGATGCAGCTTGGGTTGGCCGCCATGATCGCCACCGCCTTGGCAGGGTCGATATCGGCCTTGTCCTCGTCCGGCAGCTTCTTGAAGGTTGTCCCGGCGTGGTTGAGCACTTTCTCCCAACCGGCCTGCGCCACCCACTTTTCGAGTCGCTCGGCCTCGGCGCCTTCCTTCTTGTAGTCGTGGAAGGTGTAATCGCTGCCACGCGCTTCCAGCCACTTACGCGCCTTCTTCACGGTGTCGCAGTTGGGGATGCCGTAGAATTCAAGGCTCACGATTCGGTTTCCCTTTCGAAGTGACGCACACGCGGCTCGTTGCAGGCGAAGGCGGTGTAGCTCTGGTAGTAGTGCTCGCGCCCCTTGGCCTGAACTTCGGCATGGGCGGCGACGCGGCGCCATGCAAGGGCCGCGGCCTCGTCCTGCCACTCGGACAGCGCGATCACTTCGCCATCCTCGCTGGTGTAGCTCTTGAAGGAGAGGAAGCCGGGCTGCGCGCGGGCGAGCGCATCCATGGCCTCGGCATCGGCGGAGTAGGCGGCCGCATCGATGTCGGCGCGCTTGCGATTGCGGAAGACTACCAGGAACATAGCCGCGCTCATGGGCCTTCGCGGATCGTTCCGCAAGCATGTGACTCGCACCCCCATGCTGGACAATCCGAAGATTGCGCGCCAAGGCGCGGGGCATGAGCGTGAACACTTTCGGCCGCCTTCTGCGATTCACCACCTGGGGCGAGAGCCATGGCCCTGCCATCGGCGCCGTTGTCGACGGGTGCCCGCCGGGCCTCGCCATCGATGAGAGCGTGATCCAGCCCTTCCTCGACGCGCGCCGCCCCGGCCAGTCGAAGTTCACCACCCAGCGGCAGGAGCCGGACCAGGTCCGCATCCTCTCGGGCGTGTTCGAAGGCAAAACGACCGGCACGCCGATCAGCCTGATGATCGAGAACGTGGACCAGCGCTCGAAGGACTACTCGGACGTCGCCAAGGCCTATCGTCCCGGTCATGCCGACTATGCCTATGACGCCAAGTACGGCTTCCGCGACTATCGCGGCGGCGGGCGCAGCTCGGCGCGCGAGACTGCCAGCCGCGTGGCGGCAGGCGGCGTGGCGCGGCTGGTGATCCCGGAAGCGACGATCCTGGCCTATGTCTCCGAGATCGGCGGCGACGCCATCGACATGGCAAACTTCGATCCGGCCGAGATCGGCAACAACCCGTTCTTCTGCCCCGACGCCGAAGCGGCGAAGCGCTGGGAGAAGATCGTCGACGAGGCACGCCTGGCCGGTTCCTCGGTCGGCGCGGTGGTCGAATGCGTGGCGACCGGCGTTCCCGCCGGTTGGGGCGCACCGCTCTACGGCAAGCTCGACGCCGATCTGGCCGCCGCGATGATGGGCATCAACGCGGTGAAGGGCGTGGAAATCGGCGACGGTTTCGCCGCCGCGCGCCTGACCGGCGAGCAGAACGCCGATCCGATGCACCCGGGTGCGAATGGCCCCGAATTCAGCGCCAACCACGCGGGCGGCATCGCCGGCGGCATCTCGACCGGACAGCCGGTGCTGGTGCGCGTGGCGTTCAAGCCGACCAGCTCGATCCTCACACCGCAGCCCACGATCAACCGCGAAGGCGAGGCGACCGAGCTGTTCACCAAGGGCCGCCACGACCCCTGCGTCGGCATTCGCGGCGTGCCGGTGGTGGAAGCGATGATGGCGCTGGTGCTGGCCGACCACAAGCTGCTGCACCGCGGCCAATGCGGCTGATCCGGTCCTGATTCTCGCTGCGGGGATCAGTCCAGAAGGCTGCGCACCCGTGCCGGATTGCCGACCACCGTGGCGCCTTCCGGCACATCGCGCGTGACGACGCTTCCCGCGCCGATCACTGCATGGTCGCCGACCGTGACACCGGGCAGGACGATGGCACCGCCGCCGATCCAGACATTGCGCCCGATCCGGATCGGGCGTCCCCATTCGCGACCCGTCGCGCGCTCGGCGGGATCGCGCGGGTGGTCGGCGGTGAGTATCTGCACGCCGGGGCCGATCTGAGTGCCGTCACCGATCACGACTTCCACCACATCGAGCACGACGCAGTTGAAGTTCAGGAACACGCCGCTGCCCAGGCTGATGTTGAACCCGTAGTCGCAATGGAACGGCGGCCGGATCACGCAATTCGCACCGACCGCGCCGAAACGCTCGCGTAGCAAAGCCTCGCGCTCCGCTGGAGGGAGCGGTCCGGCGTGGTTGAAACGGTGCATCCATTCCGCTGCCGCCTGCTGGTCCGCGGCAATCTCCGGATCGCTGGCATGATAAGGCTCGCCCGCGAGCATCTTCTGCTTTTCCGAGCGTGCCATGCCTGTCCTACCTTCGCTTTTTGAGAACCACGTAGATCGCACCCTGACCGCCGTGGCGGCGATGCGCGCCGCGAATCGCGACGATGTCATGCGCATGATCGCTGGCGCCCAGCCAGTCGGTGATCTTGGCGCGGATGGCGCCGCGCGCGGTGCCCCGGTCCATCGCGTCGACCGGCCGGGGTTTGCCCGTCACGATCAGCACCACGCGCGCGCCCATGGCCTTGGCCTGGGTAAGACCGTGCATCAGCCGCACATAGGCCTGGTCGAGGTTCGAGCCGTGGAGGTCGAGGCTGAAATCAGGCGCCAGCGTGCCCTTGGAAATGCGCTTTTCCCAAGACCCGTCGAGATGGAGCGGCGCATCCGCTTTCGGCTTGGCTGCCACCGGCTTGGGCGGAAGCGGCGCCGGTATGCGGCCCGTCACTTTCTTCGGCGGCGAGACCGGCGCCGAAACGACCGCCTTGGGGGCCGTGACCAATGCAGCGGCCTGTACGGCGGCACGGCGCTTTTCGAGCGGCGTCACCGTACGGGCGACTTGCGCCCACACTTCGGCTTCCTCCGCCGTCAGTCGCCGCCCCGGTCGCCGCATCCTATCTTACACCGAGGCGCGCGAGCGTGCCCTTGGGCACCAGGATCAGCGCCTCGCCCCGGCCGCTCATGCCGCCTGCGGTGTGCCGCG
Organism: Novosphingobium sp.; assembly: GCF_036820275.1. Classification (GTDB taxonomy): domain Bacteria; phylum Pseudomonadota; class Alphaproteobacteria; order Sphingomonadales; family Sphingomonadaceae; genus Novosphingobium. Next base: position 243,206 of record NZ_DAISLT010000002.1, on the reverse strand, counting down.
CCTGCTCGCCCGAGCCCCAGAAGGTGTCGAAGCGGTTGGCGCCCTTGATCGCGCCGCCGGTATCCTGCGCCACCCACAGCCCGGTCGCCTCGCGCCGGTCGAGGCGCAGCCAGACCGGCGCGCCCAGCGGCACGAAGCGCGGATCCGCCGCGACCGAGGCATGGGCACGCACCGGCACGCCCAGCGCGCCGAGCGGGCCGTCGCCCTTGAGTTCCTTGAAGAAGACCCACGACTTGTTCTCACGCATCAGCGCGGCGCCGTCGTTGGGATTGTCGTGGATGTACTGGATGATGCCCTGCATCGAGCCGGAATACTGTCCCCGTCCCGGACCGACGAGGCCGCGATCGCGCATGACCCCGCCGATGCCGGTATAGGGCAAGCCGTTCTGCCCGGCATAGCCGATCCGCATCACGCTGCCGTCCGGCGCACGCAAGCGGCCCGAACCCTGCACCTGCAGGAAGAAGAACTCGATCGGATCGGCGACCCAGGCGATCTCCAGCCCCTTGCCGGAGAGCACGCCCTGCTCGATCGCGGCGCGGTCGTAATAGGGCACGAAGACCCCGCTCACGTCGTAGCGTCCGAGCGGCATGCGTCCGCTGGACGTCGCTGGGGCATCGCCCGGCTTCGCGCGCACGAGGTCGTCCGGCATGGAATAGACCGGAACCGCATAGCCCGGCACCGGCAGACGGGACCCGGCGATTTCCGGTTCGTAGTAGCCGGTGGCGAAGCCTTGGCCGTTACCGATGCGCGCGGTCTCGAAATAGGTGGCGAAGAACTGCGCGGCGGGCTTGCCGCTCCAGCTTGCGGCGGCGGCGCAGGCCGCGCGCCAGTCTGCGGGACGGGTGAGGCCGCTGGCGTCGGTCCGCACGGTGACACGCGGGCAGCTTTCACGGAACGAGGCAAGCGCGGCAGCGGCATCGCTACCGCCAAGCGGGAGCGAGGAAACCGCGGGTCCGGCCTTCACCCCCGCCGCGACGGCGCTGGTCGACTGGGGCTGGGCCGGCTGCGTGGGCTGCGGCCTTTGCACAGGTGGCCGTGCCGGTGGGCGCGAAGGCCCCTTGGGCCCGGGCACGACCTGCACGCAGGCCGCCAGCAGACCCGGCAGAATGAAAGCGGACAATCGGCGCCATGGAAAGCGCCATGGCGAACACCGGCCCTGACGCCGCGACATGCTTGCTCCCCGCAAGATCGATCTCCGAAAGTCTGTAACGCCGGTAACAGCGCCAATAACAACGAGGCCGGACCTTTCGGCCCGGCCTGTCGACCCTTGTGGGATCATGGGTGCGAAATCAACCGCGCGGAGCGGTCAACCGGCGTCGGTTTCGTCGAGCAGCCAGTCGGGACCGGACGAGTTGAGCTGACGGCTGAAGGTCCAGACATCCACCGCCTCGATCGCATCGTTCAGCGAACCGGCGATCACATGGCCTTCGGCATCGCGCGTGACCGCAGCGATATCCGAACGGAAACGCAGGGTGATGCGGGCGTAGCCGTTTTCGGCGCCGGCCGAGACGATCGCCACGTCCTCGATGCGGATGAGGCGGTTGTCCATGGTTTCACCCGCCGCGACGCGGGCGTCGATGGCAGCCGCGAAGCTGTCGTAGACGTCGCCATCGCAAAGCGCGCGAAGCTCCGCCTTGTCGCCCTTCCAGAACGATTCCAGAATCAGGCGATAGGCACTGCGCGCACCTTCGAGGAAGGCATAGGCGTCGAAACGACGATCCGCGCTGGAGATTTCGGCGAGACCGCGCTCGACCGAGGGCGGCGCCAGCGGCATTTCGCGCAGGCGCTGGGGCTGACCGACACGGCCGCGCTCGTCGCTCTTTGCTTCAGCCTTGGCATCTGCCTTGGGAGCGGGGACGCGCGGCGCACCGGGTTGGCCCTGGCGGCCTTCGAAGCGCCCTTGGATCGGCTCTTCCTCATGCTCGGCACGGCGGCCGAGTACCGAATAGAGCCGCAGGCCGAGGAAGGCTGCGATCATGGCCAGGATCACGATTTCCGGTGTCACGTTCCTTTGTCCATCCTTGTGTTGGACGCTTCAGGGGCACGGGTGGAGCGTTTTCGCCATCCGCCCGAAGGCGCCATCATAGACCCAGATAGGTACGGTTTTCAAATGAACAACGCGTGAGCGCCGATTACCGCGTTTTATCCGGTGTTTTTCGGCCGATATCCGCAGCCGGATTTCCGCCTTGAAACCAGCAACGCTTCACATGCCGGGCTGTTCCGCCTGCGTCATCCGGTGCCAAACGGCCGCGACGAATCACCTGGACCGGATCCTTCGCTTGCCGGGATGCGCGCCGTTTTCGAACAATTTACGGTTGCTAGGGAGTTCCACAGGCCCGCAAAATGCTTTAGGCGCGCGGCCAGACTTTCCATGCGCAAGTCCCGATCGGGGGCATCCGCGTGTTTTAACGGGAACGAAGCAAATGGCCGACGAAGGCAACGTCATCTCCGACCTCAACCTCGGCAACGGCGAGGATTCCGCGCCGGCCGCCGGCATCATCTCGCAGTACGTGAAGGATCTCTCGGTCGAGAATCCGAACGCGCCGCAGAGCTTCTCGTGGCAGGACCAGCCGCAAATCGAAGTGCAGTTCAACATCGGCGCCCGCCAGATCGACGGCGAAGTGCATGAAGTCGAACTGAAGATCACTTGCGCCTCGAAGGCGGCGGAAGGCACTGCGTTCGCTGTCGAACTCGCCTACGGCGCGCTCGTCGGCATGCGCAACCTCGACGAAGGCCAGGCTCACGCCTTCCTCTACGCCGAAGCCCCGCGCATCCTGTTCCCCTTCGCCCGCCGCGTCGTGGCCGATGCCGTGCGCGATGCCGGCTTCCCGCCGCTGATGCTGGAACCGATCGACTTCAACGGTCTCTACATCCAGCAGCTTCAGGCGCAGCAGCAGGCCGACGCCACCCAGGGCGAGCCGGTCGGCCACGCCTGAACACTCGCCAGAAGACCTGCGTGAACCGCGTATGACGCGCGTTCCGGCACTCTCGGCCCACGCCTCCCATCCGGAGGCGTGGGCCGTTGGCTTATCTGGCCACCTCCTTTCGAAGCAGCATGCCATGACGGCGATCATCGGGAACTTGCGGGCATGAACCTTACCAAGGCGCTGGCCAGCGTCGGCGGCCTCACTCTTGCCAGCCGCGTGCTCGGCCTGGTCCGCGACAGCCTCTTCGCCCGCTTCGTCGGCGCCGGTTTCGCCTCGGACGCCTTCCTGATCGCCTTCCGCCTGCCGAACATGTTCCGCGCGCTCTTCGCGGAAGGGGCTTTCGCCTCGGCCTTCATCCCGATGTTCAACCAGAAGGTGGCCGACAAGGACGGACCGGGCCTTCCGGCGGGCATCACGTTCGCGGAGCAGGCCTTGGCCGTGCTCCTGCCGATCCTGATCGCCATGACGGTGGTGCTGGAAGTCTTCGCGTGGCCGGTGACCTTCCTGCTTTCGGGCAAGTTCAACGGCGTCAGCCACGAACAGTTCGCCTATGCCGTGCAATTGAGCCGGATCACGATCCCCTATCTGGCGCTCATCAGCCTCGTCTCTTTGCTGGGCGGCATCCTCAACTCGCTCAACAAGTTCTGGGTCAATGCCGCCGCGCCGATCCTGCTCAACCTCACGCTGATCGTGGCGCTGCTCGGCTTCCATTCGAGCGACGCGCTGGTGACGGCGCGCAACCAGGCCATCGGCGTCTCGATCTCGGGCGCGCTCCAGCTGCTCTGGCTCATGTGGGCCTGCCGTGCCAACGGCGTCTCGATGCGCCTGCGCATGCCGGTGTGGAATGCGGACGTGAAGCAGCTGATGAAGCTGATCCTTCCCGCCGCCGCCGGAGCCGGGGCCGTGCAGATCAACCTCGTGATCTCGACCGCCCTCGCCGCCTCGCTGCTGGCGCACGGCTCGGTGACCTATATCTACATGGCCGACCGCCTGAACCAGCTTCCGCTCGGACTGATCGGCATCGGCCTCGGCACGGTGCTGCTGCCGACGATCTCGCGCCAGCTCGGCGGCGGCGAGCACGCCGCGGCGATGGACACGCAGAACCGCGGCATGGAACTCGCCCTGCTGCTGACCCTGCCCGCCTCGGTCGCGCTGATCGTCTGCGGCCAGCCGATCGCCGCCGCGCTGTTCGGCTACGGCAAGTTCGACGCGGGCGACGTCGCCCGCACCGCCGAGGCGCTCGCCGCCTTTTCGATCGGCCTGCCCAGCTACATCCTCGTCAAAGTGCTGACCCCCGGCTTCTACGCCCGACAGGACACGAAGACGCCGGTGCGCTACGCGATGATCTCGATGGCGGTGAACCTGATCGGCAACCTCGCGCTGATCGTGCCGCTCCAGCACATGGGGCCTCCGCTGGCGACCGCCATCGCCTCCTCGGTCAATGTCGCCATGCTCTACTGGACCCTGGTGAAGCGCGGCCATTTCCAGGCCGATGCGCGTCTCAAGCGTCGCGCACCGCGCCTGGCGCTGGCCGCCGTGGCGATGGGTGTGGTGCTGTGGCTCGGTCAGGACCTGCTGACGCCCTACCTCCACGGCACCTGGCTGGTGCGCGGACTGGCCCTCGCCGGGCTCGTCTCGGCGGGAGGCGTGGTCTACGGCGCGGCGACGTTGGTGACCGGCGCCTTCACCCGTGCCGACCTCGCCCTGCTGCGCCGCCGCCGCGCCGCGTCCTGAGGCTTCCATCCCTATGCGTTTGTGGTATGAGCCCAGCCATGCAGGACCTTTCGCTCCCGAAGTCTGCCTTTCCTCGCCGCACCTGGCGATGGCGGAACGCCGCGCGCACGCCGCGCTGACCGCACCTGCATCCGCGCCTCTCGGGGCGCCGCCTCCACACTTCTGACAACTCACAACTCGCGAAGGACGCATCCATGCGTATCGTCTCCGGCATTCAGCCTACCGGCAACCTGCATCTCGGCAACTATCTCGGTGCGATCCGCAATTGGGTGAAGATGCAGGACGACGTCGCCGCCGAGGGCGGTGACAGTCTCTATTTCCTCGCCGACCTCCACGCGATCTCGATGCCGCACGATCCGGCGACGCTCTCCGCCAACACGCGCGAGATGGTGGCCGCTCTGGTCGCCTGCGGCGTCGATCCCGACCGCTCGATCCTGTTCAACCAGACCCAGGTGCCCCAGCACGCCGAACTGCAATGGCTGCTCAACGGCACCGCACGCATGGGCTGGCTGAACCGCATGACCCAATGGAAGGACAAGGCGGGCAAGAACCGCGAAGGCGCCTCGGTGGCGCTGTTCACCTACCCGGTGCTCCAGGCCGCCGACGTGCTGCTGTACCAGGCCACCCACGTTCCCGTGGGCGAGGACCAGAAGCAGCACCTCGAACTCGCCCGCGACATCGCGCAGAAGTTCAACAACGACTTCGCGCCCAAGAACGAGAACGGCGAAGAAACCCCGATCTTCACCCTGCCCGAGCCGATCATCCCGCCCGAAGCGGCCCGCATCATGAGCCTGCGCGACGGTTCCTCGAAGATGAGCAAGTCCGACCCCTCGGACATGGCGCGCATCAACCTCACCGACGATGCCGACACGATCATGCAAAAGGTCAAGAAGGCCAAGACCGACCCCGAACCGCTGCCTTCGGAGAAGGAAGGCCTCGAAGGCCGCGCCGAGGCGCGCAACCTCGTGGGCATTTACGCGGTGATGGCCGGAACCACGGTCGAGGCGGTGCTCTCGGACTTCGGCGGCGAAGGCTTCGGCAAGTTCAAGCCCGCGCTGGGCGAACTGCTGGTGGAGAAGCTGGCGCCGATCAATGCCCGCTTCGTAGACCTGCGCGGCGACCGCGACTCGCTCGACGCCATCCTGCGCAAGGGCTCGGAAAAGGCCCGCGCGCTGGCCGTGCCGACGCTGGAAAAGGCTTACGAGGCGCTCGGCCTGGTTCGCTGACGCAGGGAAAAATTCGTAGCGGAAAGTGTGCCTGGGGAACTGGTCAAGACCCAGGCGGCTTCCTACATCAGAATCCTGATCTCAAGCCGTGACTTACGGCTGAATGGCGCCAAGGTTCGCGAATCGTTTCGCCGCCGCCCTGCCTCCATTCAACCGCTATTCAGGGCATTGATATTAAGGCAGAGTCGCAAAGGAATCACAGGCCACGCTTGGGAAGGGCGTTTCGGGCCTGTCAGGTTCGTGGAGTGAAACCGATGACAGATTATCCCGGAACCCATCGCGGAAAGCTGAGGCTCGTTGCCGCAGCCGCCCTGCTGATGGCCCTCGCCGCCTGCGCAACGCCCTTCAAGGCCAACGTTTCGCGCTTCCAGTCGCAGCTTCCGGCACCGTCCGGCCAGACCGTCGCCGTCGTCGCCGACGATCCCAAGCTTGCTGGCGGCCTCGAATTCGCCACTTACGCCCGGCTGGTGAGCGATCATCTCCAGAAGGTCGGCTATACCCCGGTCGACAATCCCGCGCAGGCCACCCTGATCGCCCACTTCGACTACGGCGTCGACAGCGGCCGCGAGCGCGTTCGCTCGACGCCCGGCATGGGCGGCTACTGGGGCCCGTGGTATGGCGGCGGCTGGGGCGGCCGTGGTTTCTACGGTCGCGGCTTCGGCCGTGGCTGGGGCGGCGGCGGTTGGGGCTGGGGTGGCCCGTGGCGCTATGGCTGGTATGATCCGTTCTTCGACGGCGGCGTGGATTCCTACACCGTCTACACCAGCGGCATCACCCTGAAGATCGACCGCGCGGCCGACAACCAGCGCCTGTTCGAAGGCAAGGCCGAAGCCGTTTCGACCTCGAACCACCTCCAGTACCTCGTTCCGAACCTCGTCGAATCGATGTTCACGAATTTCCCGGGGAACTCGGGCGAGACGGTGCGCATTACGGTCGCGCCTGAAAAGAAGTAGTTACAAAAACGAGACGACTGGCTCCCCCTGTAAAGAGGGAGGCACCGAGGGGCGGGTCCGCTGAAATATGCGGGCCCGTCCTTTCTTTTTGCCGTTCCGACCCGTATCGCGGGCGCTCCGGTTGACCCCGGCCAACCGCACGGGGAATGCTCGCCGCCAATGAACACTTTCATGGCCATCCTGTCACAGCTCTTCTGGGGCGTGACCGTGGGCGCGCTTTCCGCAGCCTTTTCAACGCTCGCCAAAGGGCTGGCGGCGATCGTCGGGATTGGCGGCGTGGGCTGGTATTCGCTCAAGCGGCGGCGGGAGCGGCGTGGGCGAATCGGGCGGAAGGATTGAAGGTCAAAGGGAAGCAGCAGGGGTTAACACCCCTGCACCCCATTACCGTCCAGGTTACGCGGGCCAACGCCGTTGCGCACCCACGGATGCGTCGGGAGACTTATTGGCTGCGCCGCAAGGAGCGCGCGACGGATAGGCCGCGCGCGAGGTAGACATTCCGAGGGTCTGGGGGATCATCCCCCAGGACTTCCCCCTTAACTCCCCAAAGCAACAACCCCGCCGGTAGACCCGAACCCGCCCTCACCGCGCTCGGTCGATTCCAGTTCGTCCACGGTCAGCCAGGCCGCCCGCGTCACCGGTGCCAGCACGAGCTGCGCCACGCGGTCGCCGCGCAGGATCTCGAAGGGCTTGGCGCCGTGGTTGATGAGGATCACCTTCAACTCGCCGCGATAGTCGGAATCGATCGTGCCCGGCGCGTTGGGCACCGAAATCCCGTGCTTGAGCGCGAGGCCCGAGCGCGGGCGGACCTGGATCTCGAAGCCCGGCGGAATCGCCATGGCGAGGCCGGTGGCGACCGCGTGACGCGCGCCCGGTGCCAGAGTCACGTCCTCGGCCGAGACCACGTCCATGCCGGCAGCCCCGTCGGTGGCGTAGGCGGGAAGGTCCAGGCCTTCGCCGTGGGGCAGGATCTTGACGGGAACGGGGACATCAACGGGGGAGTGCATCTGCGAACCTTTCGACGAGGGCGCGCGCGACGTCCTCCTTGGGCATTTCCGGAAGACTGATCACATCGTCCGCGCGCACGATGTGGACCGCATTGACGTCCCCGCCCATCACATCGCCCGACACGTCGTTGGCAATGATCCAGTCGGCGCCCTTGCGTTTGCGCTTTTCGGTGGCGTAGCGGATGACATCCTGCGTCTCGGCGGCAAAGCCGATCACCAGCGGCGGGCGGTTCGGCCCGGTCGCGAGGGTGGCGAGGATGTCGGGATTTTCGGTGAGCAGCAGCGCCGGGGGGGCCGAGCCGCGCTTCTTGAGCTTCTGGTCGGCGGCCTGGGCGACGCGCCAGTCGGCGACGGCGGCGACCATCACCGCGATATCGGCGGGCAGCGCCTGCCGGACCGCCTCGGCCATCTGCAGGGCGCTTTCCACGTCGATGCGATCGACGCCCGGCGGGGTCGGCAGGTGGACCGGCCCGGACACGAGCGTCACCCGCGCCCCGGCCTCGGCGGCGGCGGCGGCAATTGCGAAGCCCTGCTTTCCGGACGAGCGGTTGGCGATGTAGCGCACCGGATCGATCGGCTCCCAGGTCGGCCCGGCGGTGATGAGAACATGGCGGCCGGAGAGCGGCCCCTCGAACGCCTCGCGCAGGGGGTGAAGCGAATCGGGATCGGTCGCGGGGGCGCTGCGCGCTTCGCCCTTGCGGGCGGCGAGCGCAGCTTCCTCCGGCGTGAAGCCGAGATCTTCGTGGCTGAAGGAAGCGTCGCAGAAGGTGATCGCCTGCCTGCTCTTGCTGCGCCCTTGCGAGACCATGCCGCCGGTCAGGCCGCCAAGGTCGATATCGCCGGAATCACGATGTTCGGATTCGTCGAAACGCGCGGATGCGAAAGGATCGCTCCCCGGCAGCGGCGCCACTTCCACCGGCCCGAGGCCAAGCGCCCAGGCAATGCGCTGCCAGATCGCCAGCGGATCGGGCAGGCGGCCGGGGCCGTACTCGCCGCAGGCCATCGTGCCTTCGTCCGGCTCCATCACGTCCACGCCCGCGTCGCGCAGGGTCTGGACGTTGCGGGTGGTGGCGGCGTGTTGCCACATGCGCACGTTCATCGCCGGGACCGCCATGACCGGCTTGTCGGTGGCGAGCAGCATCGTCGTCGCCAGATCGTCGGCGATGCCTGCGGCCATCTTGGCCATGAGGTCCGCCGTCGCCGGGCAGACGACCACGAGATCGGCCTCGCGACTGAGCTGGATATGCCCCATCTCGGCCTCGTTCTTGAGGTCCCAGAGCGTGGTGTAGACCGGCTTTTCAGACAGCGCCGCCAGCGCCATCGGCGTGACGAAATGCGATCCGCCCTCAGTCAGGACGCAAGTGACTTCGCCGCCTTCCTTGCGGATCTGCCGGACGAGTTCACAGGACTTGTAGGCCGCGATGCCGCCGCCGACGACCAGAAGAATGCGTGGTCCACTCATGGTGCGGGCTTGTGCAACAGCGGAACGGCGCACGCAATCTGTTTGCATGTGCCGGGCGGGGATAGCACCTGCGAAATCAGCGCATCGTGAGCATCCCCCACCCCACTCAGGCTGAGCCTGTCAAAGCCCGCTCAGCCTGCGCCCAACACTCCGCTCATCCTGAGCTTGTCGAAGGATGGCGTGCAAGGCGCCTCGCCGCCGGGGGCTTCGACAGGCTCAGCCTGAGCGGGGTGGTGTGTCAGTTGGAGAAACGCACCCTATAGGCGCCGTTATCCGAGCAATGTCCAGTAAGCCACGCCCCAGGCCACGGCACCGCCGATCAAGGCGGCCAGACCATGCCCGATCCACTGGCTGGGCTCGGGTCGGCGCGGGAAGATCAGATCGACTTCCGGCAGTGGCGCCTGTTCGGGCGCGCCGCCCTTGGGCGGGAACTTTTCCTCGATCCGCCGCACCAGCGCGGGCAGGCGCAGCAGGGTGCCGAGATCCTCGCGCAGGCGGTCGGCGATAACCGCCTCGGGGCCGAGTTCGTCGCGCAGCCAGCTTTTCACGAAGGGCGCGGAAACGTCCCACATGTTGATGTCGGGATCGAGCGCGGTCGCCAGCCCCTCGACCATGACCATGGTCTTCTGGAGCAGCAGCAGGTGCGGCTGGACCTGCATGTCGAAATCGCGGGTGATCGCGAAGAGCCCGTCGAGCATCTGGCCGACCGAAAGCTCGGACACCGGCTTGCCGCGCATCGGCTCGCCCACGGCCCGCAGCGCGGTCGCGAACTCTTCCACCGTGTGGTAGCTCGGAACGTACTGCGCCTCGAAGTGGATCTCGGCGACGCGGCGATAGTTGCCGGTGGTGAGGCCGTAGAGGATCTCCGCCAGCCAGAGCCGTGCCTGCCGGTTGATCCGCCCCATGATGCCGAAATCGATGGCGACGATCGTGCCGTCCGCCTCCACGAACAGGTTGCCCTGGTGCATGTCGGCATGGAAGAAGCCGCTGGAGATCGCCTGGGTGAGGAACGTCAGCACCAGCTTGTGCGCCAGCTTGGGCAGGTCATGCCCGGCCGCGCGCAGCCCGGCGATGTCGCTCATCTTGGTCGCGCCGATCCACTCGATCGTCAGCACCTGACCGTTGGTGCGGTCCCAATCGATGTGCGGCACGCGGTAGCCGTGAATGCCCTTCATCGCGTCGGACAGTTCGGAGGCCGAGGCCGCCTCGCGCCGAAGGTCCAACTCGCGCAGGGTCCAGCGCTTGAGATTGGCGACGACCGCGCGCGGGCGCAGGCGCGAAGCCTCGCCGCCCAGCGCTTCGAGGTGGGCCGCGGCCCACTCGTAAGTCTCCACGTCGCGCGCGAACTGCTCGCGAATACCTGGGCGCTGCACCTTGACCGCAACCGTTTGGCCGTCCGGCGTGACCGCCTTGTGGACTTGCGCGATCGAGGCCGCACCCACCGGGTTCTCGTCGATCGAGGCGAAGATCTGCTCCAGCGGGCGGCCGAAGCTACCTTCGATCACCTTGCGGATTTCGGAAAAGGCCACCGGCGCCAGACTGTCCTGCAAGGTCAGCAGATTGCGTGCGGGGCCTTCGCCGACCAGGTCCGGCCGGGTCGCAAGGGCCTGGCCGAGCTTGATCGCCGCCGGGCCGATTTCCTGGAAGGCACCGGCATAGTCCGGCTCGACCGGCTGGCGCGCGCCGAAGCGGGCGATCCGGCACAGGCGCTTGACCTGCGCCGGGGCGTTGCGGTCGTTCTCGATGCCGCGCAGCGCCCCATGGCGCGCGAGGACACGGCCCCATTTCAGGAGCCGCAGGATATGCGTGGTAGATCCGGTCACGGTGTAGTTCTCAGACCTTCCAGCCCGAGTGGATCGCGACGAGGCCGCCCATGATCGGCTCGACCTTGGTGTGCTTGAAGCCGGCTGCGCGGATCATCTTCTCGAATTCCGGCATCGGCGGGAAGCGGCGGATCGATTCGATCAGGTAGCGGTACGATTCGGCGTCACCGGCGATGGCCTGACCGATCTTCGGCACCAAGTGGTGCGAATAGGCATCGTAGACTTCCTTGAAGCCCGGCCATTCGGTGGTCGAGAACTCAAGGCAGAAGAAGCGTCCGCCGAACTTGAGCACGCGGTGCGCCTCGGCCAGGGCCTTGTCGATATGGGTGACGTTGCGGATGCCGAAAGCGATCGTGTAGGCGTCGAAGAACCGATCCCCGAACGAGAGCACTTCGGCGTTCTGGCGCGACCAGACGAGGCCATCGATGCCCTGCTCCATCGCCCGCTCGATGCCGACGTCCAGCATGTCCTGATTGATGTCCGACACGGTGATCGAGGCGCCCTGCGCCGCCATGCGGAAAGCGATGTCGCCGGTGCCGCCTGCCATGTCGAGGATCTGCTCGCCCTCGCGCGGCTTCACGCGGCGGACGAACTTGTCCTTCCAGAGCCGGTGCATGCCCACGGACATGGCATCGTTCATCACGTCGTACTTGCGTGCAACGCTGGAGAAGACGGCGCCGACGCGCCCTTCCTTCTCCTCGGGGCTGACCTCTTCGTAGCCGAAGGAAACCGTTTCGCTCATGGCGCAGTCCTCTAGCCTCCCGGCCGCGCCTGCGCCAGTCCGCTGATCCGGTTATTTTGCTCCCCGCGCGCCCTGGCTCACGGCGAATGCGGAAAGCACGATCCCACCCAGAATCAGCGCCATGCCCACGAGATGATAGCCTTGCAGCCGCTCGCCCAGCAACAACGCCGACAGCAGCGCCCCGAACAGCGGCATCAGCGTGATCGCCTGCCCCGCCCGCGCGGCGCCCAGTTCGCCCGTCGCCCGGTTGTAGATGAAATAGGCGACCACCGAAGGAAGCACTCCGACATAAGCGAAAGCGCCAAGGACCTGCGGGCTCCAGACGACCACCTGCCCCTGCGCCGCCTCCATGGCCGCCAGCGGCGCCATCGCCAGCGCGCCAATGGTGAAGGTCAGGAGAAGCAGGCTCGCGGCCGAGATCGGCGGCCGCTTGCGGAGAAACACCGTGTAGAGCGACCAGGCCGCGACCGCACAGAACACCAGCCCGTCGCCGGGTCCGAACTGCAACTGCATCAGCGCCGCCGGATCGCCCCGGAACACGATGGCGACAACGCCGAGCGTCGAAACCAGAACCCCGAGCACATGCATCCGTCCCGGCCGTCCCCCGAAAACGGCGAAATCCAGCGTCATGACTGCCGCCGGGATGGCCGCCTGCAGCAACAGCGCATTGGCGGCCGTCGTATAGTGCAGCCCCTTGTAGAGAAAGCCGTTGAAGCAGACGATCCCGAGGAAGCCCAGCGCCAGCACCCAGCGCCACCCGGCCATGGCCTCCGCCCGCTCCCTCCAGAGCTGCCGCGCGGCGAAAGGCAGCAGGACCAGCACCGCGATCACCCAACGCCCGAGCGCCAGCGTGAACGGCGGAATGTCGTCACGCACCGCTCGACCGGTGATCGAATTGCCGGCCCAGAACAGCATGACCAGACCCAGCATCAGAAAGGCGCGCGTGTGTGAGCGGTTGGTTTCCATGTGCTTCGATTGCTTCGGAAGGGGAGGGAAGGAAAGGAGAAATGCAGGGGGATCACCCCCCTGCACCCTGATACTGTCGGCGCCGCGCCCTGCACTATAGGTTGGCGCTCCCCTTGCGTCGGGAGACAAACCGGCTGCGCCGCAAGGAGCGCCCAACAGATAGGTCGTGCTCAACGCCGACATTCCGAGGGTCCGGGGGATCATCCCCCGGGTCTTCCCCTTTTTCTTCTCCTCCCGCCCCCCTATCTCCCTTCCACGATGCCAGAACTCCCCGAAGTAGAAACCACCGTCCGCGGCCTCGCCCGCTACCTGGAGGGCGAGCGGATCGCCCGCGTCACCCTGAACCGGCCGGACTTGCGCCGCCCGTTCCCGCCCGATCTCGTGCAGGTCCTCACCGGCGCGCGGGTCACGACGATGGGCCGCCGCGCCAAGTACGGTCTCGTCCATACCGACCGCGACCAGACGATGGTGTTCCACCTCGGCATGTCCGGGCGCTGGCGGATCGAGCCGGAGAAGCCCGAGAAGCACGACCATCTCGTGATCGAAACCGGCGCGGGCCATGTTCTCGCGCTCAACGATGCCCGGCGCTTCGGATCGGTCGATCTCGTGCCGACGGCCACGCTCGATTCGTGGGGCGCGTTCGCCACGCTGGGGCCAGAGCCGCTGGGCGAAGGACTGACCCCGGCCCATCTCAAGGCGGCGTTCGCGGGCCGAATCGCACCGATCAAGCAGATGCTGCTGGACCAGTCGGTGGTGGCGGGGCTCGGCAATATCTACGTCTGCGAGGCGCTGTTCCGTTCAGGCATCCGGCCGGACAAGGAAGCCGGGCTGGTGAGCCTGCCCGCCTTGCGCAAGCTGGTCCCGGCGATCCGCGAGGTGCTGTCCGAATCGATCGCGGCGGGCGGCTCGACGATCCGCGATTACGCCCAGCCCAACGGGGAACTGGGCTATTTCGCTACCGCCTGGCAGGTCTATGGGCGAGAGGGGCAGGACTGCACCTGCGGGGCGCCTGTAAGGCGATTCGTACAAGGTGGGCGGAGCACGTTCTGGTGCTCCCGCTGCCAGAGGTAGCGGGTAAGCCCGCGCGGGGCTTGAGCGTCGCCGCTCTGGGGCCGAAAACCCAGAAATAGGCGGTTTCATGCGCCTCTGCCGGGTTGACGAAACAGCCCTGCACCGTTAAGGGGCGCGCTTTCCGGCGAGTCCGCTCGCCTAGAGATTCGATCAGGCAATTGGGCCGCCATCACCGCTGTGGGGGGGCCAGACAGAGGAAATTCGATGGCCAATACGCCGCAAGCCCGCAAGCGCATCCGCCGTAACGAGCGCCGCGCGGAGATCAATACGAACCGCATCAGCCGCATCCGCACCTTCCTCAAGAAGGTCGAGACCGCGATTGCCGGTGGTGACAAGGGCGCCGCTTCGGCCGCTCTTAAGGAAGCCCAGCCCGAGCTGGCCCGCGGCGTGGCTCGCGGCGTGCTTCACAAGAACACCGCTTCGCGCAAGCTGTCGCGCCTCACCAAGCGCGTTTCCGCGCTCGGCTGATTACCCGGCAGACGCGCCTTCGGGCGCGTCCGACCGTACGGCAGTGGCCCGCGTTGCCACCTGAACCCTTGCCCCGAGCGGCGAGATTTCAGGTGGCAACGCGGGCCGCGCCCGTTTGGGCTTTGGAAAAGCCGCCGCCGAGGGATAGTCCTCTGCTCCGGCCTGTGCTTTTCCGCCCTTCCCCTGCGCCCCCAACCCTTCGAAGCGTCCTCCGGCGTCGTAGTGCCTCGACCGAGAGGCGCAGGTGCCGAATCGGTAAGCCGATTCGCCAACGGACATGGCTCGAAGGAACCGAATCGCGGCGCCGATTCGCCCGAAGGCGAATCTCTCGACCCAAGTCGAAAGCCGATTCGCTTTTCCGGAACCCTCGAATGAGTACGGAAGGGGAACGCAATCCCGCATCCTTCCCGGCCTGCCGGGACAGTACACGCGGCTGACTTCGGCACGCTCCGGGCAAACTCGCGGAAATGTTGCGATTCGCATGCAGGCGTGAAACGCCGACCTTCCAAAACATTGAATTTAAACAATTAAATTCGATCATGACGGAAATTGGGCACTCAAGGCGAGTCAACAGCCATAATTTTTTTTATTTGGGGAGGATCGTCTTGCACCGCGGTCAAACCCGTTCCTAAAAGAAGTCCACAGGCCGTGCGGAACCGGCCCGGGGAACATCGACAGCTACGAAGAACCTGCTGCAAGGCACGCTTTGCAGTTGGGGGATTTTTTGTCTCCGTATTCCCAGTCCCGGCTGAGGTTAGCCTCGTCCGGGGCTTGTCTTTCGCTGGGGTTCGCCCCGGATGAGCACCGGTTCCACGCACGGCATTCAACTTTCGCGGCCCGCTGGGTCACATTCGATAACGGCCGACGCAGGGGAGTTGGTGCAGTGTCAGGTTCAACAGCGGGCCGGTCTCCGGCAAGTCAGGGCGCAAACGGCGTGATTAAGAAATCGAAGGCGGTACGAGTGGCGATGGAAGAGGATCAGGAAGCCGTGAATCTGGCGGCAGACTGGGCTGACATCAGCCAGGGCCTGCGCAAGGACCTCGGCCAGCAGGCGCACAGCCAGTGGATCAAGCCGATCCAGCCGGGCAACTACTGCAAGGAAACGGGCACGCTCGACCTCTATCTCCCCACCGAATTCTCGGCGAACTGGGTCGCGGATCGCTTTGCCGACCGGCTGTCGCTGGCCTGGAAGATCGCCCGTCCCGACGTGCGCCATGTCCGCGTGCTCGTGCACCCCGGTCGCCGCCAGCTGCCCGAGCTGCGTCTGGGCGGCGGCAACGGCCGTCCGTCAAGCGCGCCTGCCAACGATTCGGCGCAGGGCTGGCCCAAGGACGGCGCCGCCGATTCGATCGCCGCAGTGCTCCAGGGCGAGGCTTTCGCCGCGCTCGGCCAGGGTCCGGTCGGCATCGACGCCTCGCAGACCTTCACGTCCTTCGTGACCGGCCAGAGCAACGTGCTCGCCTGCAATGCCGCCCAGCGCATGGCCGCCACCGAAACGCCGCAGTTCTCGCCGCTCTACCTCAAGGGCGCGACCGGCCAGGGCAAGACCCACCTGCTGCACGCGATCGGCCACGCCTATCTCGCGAACCATCCGCATGCGCGGATCTTCTACTGCTCTGCCGAGCGCTTCATGGTCGAATTCGTCCAGGCGCTGCGCCAGAACCAGATGATCGAGTTCAAGGCCCGCCTGCGCGGCTTCGACCTGCTGCTGGTGGACGACATCCAGTTCATCATCGGCAAGGCTTCGGCCCAGGAAGAACTGCTCTACACGATCGATGCCCTGCTCCAGGAAGGCAAGCGCCTGGTCTTTGCCGCCGACCGCGCGCCCCAGGCGCTCGACGGTGTCGAACCGCGCCTGCTCTCGCGCCTGTCGATGGGTCTCGTCGCCGACATCCAGCCGGCCGACATCGAACTGCGCCGCTCGATTCTCGAAAACCGCCTCGGCCGCTTCGCTTCGGTGGACGTGCCGGCGGACGTGATCGAGTTCCTTGCCCGCACCATCAACCGCAACGTGCGCGAACTGGTCGGCGGCCTCAACAAGCTGATCGCCTATGCCCAGCTTACCGGTCAGGCCGTGTCGCTCCAGCTCGCCGAAGAGCAGCTGACCGACATCCTCTCGGCCAACCGCCGCCGCATCACCATCGACGAGATCCAGCGCACGGTCTGCCAGTTCTATCGCATCGACCGCACGGAAATGAGCTCGAAGCGCCGTGCCCGCGCCGTCGTGCGTCCGCGCCAGGTGGCCATGTACCTTGCCAAGGTGCTGACGCCGCGCTCGTACCCCGAGATCGGCCGCAAGTTCGGCGGCCGCGATCACTCGACGGTCATCCACGCGGTGCGCCTGATCGAGGAACTGCGCACCCGCGATGCCGACATGGACGGCGACGTGCGCTCGCTGCTGCGCCAGCTGGAATCCTGAGGGCTACACCCAGGCATCCACAGAAGATCGACAGGCTTTTCCACAGGCGGTTCCGGTGCGAGACGATCTCGCCTTTATCGCAACCGCTTGTGGATCGCCTGCGAAAAGCGCGCCTGTCAGACGGGAATGCAAAATTTTAACCATTGCATAAACCTCGTGGTGTAGGTCTTCTGCCGATCCGGACATGTTCGGTCCGGCGGAAGAGGCACCAAGCATGCGCTTCTATCAGGCCACGACGTTCCTGTTTCCGCGCCGTTACGAATGGCGCATCCTCTTCGTCTGCTTCGCTGCGGTCCTGCTGCCCCCGCTCGCCTGCGCCGCCTATCAGGCCGCAACCGGGCAGTGGCAGCCGGAAATCCTGCTTGTCCTGCTGGGCGCCGCCCTGCTGAGCGCAGCGCTCGGCCTCGTGGCGATTCGCGCCCTGCTCCGCCCAATCGAGACCGCCACGCAATTGCTGCGCGCGGCCCAGGCGGGCGAGCGGGTGGGACCGGTGCCGGTCGGCCAGGCGGATCTGGTCGGGCGCCTGCTCCACGGCGTCACCGTGGCGGCCAGCGAATCGGCGGCGCGGGTCGAGCCTCTGGTCGAAACCACCGAGCGCGACGAACTGACCGGCCTGCGCAACCGGCGCGGCTTCCTCGATTCCGCCCGCCGCCTGCTCGTGGGCGACAGCAACGGCGTTCTGGCCATGGTCGACATCGACCGCTTCGAGGCGATCAACGACCGCTTCGGCCATGCCACCGGCGATGCGCTCCTGCGCGAAGTGGCGCTGCGGCTGGAGCACGGGGTGCGCCGCTCCGACATGGTCGGGCGCTGGGGCGGCGAGGAATTCGCGATCCTGTTCCCCGATACCCTGCTGGAAGAAGCCCGGATGGTGATGGAGCGCCTGCGCGCCAGCATCGCCCTCGACCCCAGCCTGCAGGGCGACGAATGGCCGGTGACATTCTCCTGCGGCCTCGCCCCGGTGCGCAGCTACGCCCATCTCGATCGCGCCACCCGCAATGCCGACGGCGCGCTCTACGCCGCCCGGAACGGCGGGCGGAACCGGGTGCAGATTTCCCGCGACGACTAGGGCCGATCGACCGCGCTTGCCCCTCGGGGGCGCTATGCTGTAGGTCATGGCCATGAGCGCTGCCCTTCCCGCCGCACTTCCTGCCGCCTATTCGCAAGCCGCCCTGCGCGGCATTCGCTGCCGCTGCCCGCGCTGCGGCGAGGGACGGCTGTTCCGCAAGTGGCTGAAACCGCTGGAACGCTGCCCGGTCTGCACGCTCGACCTGACCCCGCAGCGCGCCGACGACTTCCCGGCCTATATCGCCATGATCGTCACCGGCCACCTGATGGCGCCGCTGATCATCGCCCTGTCCAAGGACTTCCACCTCGGCCCGGCGGCCATGTTCGCGATCCTGATCCCGCTCGCCGTGGCGATGATGATCGGCATGCTCCAGCCCGCCAAGGGCGCGGTCATCGCCACGCAGTGGTGGTTCGGCATGCATGGTTTCCGCAAGGAGCGGCCAGAGTCGGCATCGCCATCTGCCTCACCATCGGCATCCCTGCCTGCCACCTCGCCGAGGCCGGTCGAAGCCGAGAACACCGAAAGCCGATGAACCTCTCTCCCGAACGCCTCCAGCGCTTCGCGCGCCATATCGTGCTGCCCGAAGTAGGCGGGGTCGGCCAGGTCGCCCTGGCGGACGCCCATGTGGTGCTTGTCGGCTGCGGCGGGATAGGCAGTCCTGCCCTTCAATATCTCGCCGCAGCCGGCATAGGACGGCTGACGCTGATCGACGACGACACGGTGGACGTCAGCAATCTGCAACGCCAGACGATTTATTCGCCATCGGATATCGGCAAGCCCAAGGCGGAAGCGGCGGCCGAATGGGTGCGGCGCTTTGATCTTGGCCTTGAGATCCTGCCATGCGTAACGCGTCTCGGGGGTGACAACGCGGCAGAGATTCTCTCCGGCGCCAGCGTGGTACTGGACGGGTGTGACAACTTCGCGACTCGGCTCATGGTGTCAGATTCCTGTGTGAAACTCGGCATTCCCCTCACGTCCGCGGCGGTTGGTCGCTTCCAGGGCCAGGTTGCCAATTTCGCCGGACATCTGGCGAATCAGGCCTGCTACCGCTGTTTCGTGGGCGATGCCTTCGATGCGCAGGACTGCGATACCTGCGCGGCGGACGGCGTGCTCGGGGCCATGGTCGGCATGGTCGGCACTTTTGCGGCGATGCATGCCATGCGCGTGCTGCTGGCGGGCAAGTCCGCGCTGGGCGAGCCGCAGTTCGGCACGCTCCACCTGATCGACGGCATGGCCCCGTCGATGCGCCCGCTCAGGATCGCCAAGGATCCCGGCTGCTCCGCCTGCGGCATGGCAACCGCGGGAGAGGCCGCGGTTCAGGCCGATCTGCCGTCGTAACTGTAGACCGAGAGTCCCGCGAGCAGTTCCGGCGCGAACAGGCGCATGTTCACGCCCATCCGGTCCAGCGCCGGATCGACCGAGCTCCAGTGCGTGGTGCACCCGCAATCAGGGCAGTGCCAGAAGGTCAGCATTTTGTCGCCGGTCTGGTAGCCGCTGACTTCGCCCTCGATCCGCACTTTCGCCGGGCTGTGATAGGACCACAAGGCGCCCAGCCGGTGGCAGACCGAGCAGTTGCAGTCGCAGACCTCGCGCGGCTGATCCGCCAGTTCCAGCGTGACCGCGCCGCAGTGGCAGCTTCCCCGATGAATCATGCGCCGAGCACCTCGTCCACCCATGCCGTGACCAGTTCGGTCGCCGGGCCATGGCGTGCCTCGTCGAACCAGATCGTGCCTTGCGAGGGTTCGAGGTTCAGTTCCAGCGTCTCCGCCCCGAACTCCCGCGCATTGCGCACGAAACCCGCCGCCGGATAGACCGCGCCCGAGGTGCCGATGGAGACGAACAGGTCCGCCCGCTCCAAGGCCTCGAAGATCTCGTCCATGCGATAGGGCATCTCTCCGAACCAGACGATATCGGGCCGCAGCGCCGCAGCGCCGCATTCGGGGCAGGCCGGACGGTCGATCAGCGCCCCCGTCCACGGCACGCGCTCGTCGCAGGCGGTGCACCAGGCATTGAGGTGCTCGCCGTGCATGTGGAGCACCCGTTTGGCCCCTGCCCGCTCGTGCAGGTCATCCACGTTCTGGGTGACGATCAGCAGTTCTCCCGGCCATTCGCGGTCCAGCCTTGCCAGCGCGTGATGGGCGGCATTGGGCGCCTTGGTCTGGATCGCTTCCCGCCGCATGTCGTAGAAGCGCAGCACCAGATCGGGATCGCGGGCGAACGCCTCGGGCGTCGCCACGTCCTCGACGCGGTGTTGTTCCCACAGCCCTCCTCCCCCATCTTTGGCATCCCGAAAGGTATCGATGCCGCTTTCGGCGCTGACGCCCGCGCCGGTGAGGATGACGATGTTGCGGATGTCCTTCATCCCGGCCATGAGACCAGCCTTCAACGGAGACGGCAAGTGGCACGAATCGGAATTATCGGCAGCGCGGGGCGCATGGGACAGGCCATCGCACAGGCCATCACGGCAGCAGGCGAAGAGCTTTCCGGCGGGATCGGCCGCGACGGCGACCTTGGCGCACTGGCCGCGCATTCCGATGTGCTGATCGACTTCTCCACCCCCACCGCGCTCGAAGCCAACCTCGATGCGGCGGTGGACGCGGGCATTCCCATCGTCGTCGGCACGACCGGGCTGGAGGAACGCCACCACTGGCTGATCGATTCGGCCGCGCAGCACATTCCCGTGCTCCAGACCGGCAATACCTCGCTGGGCGTCACCCTGCTCGCCCACCTCGTGCGCGAAGCCGCCAGCAAGCTGGGCGAAGACTGGGACATCGAGATCGTCGAGACCCATCACCGCATGAAGGTGGACGCTCCCTCCGGCACCGCGCTGCTGCTGGGCGAAGCGGCTGCCAAGGGCCGCGAAGTCAGCCTCGCCGAAACCGCCGTGCGCGGCCGCGACGGCATCACCGGCAAGCGCGAGAGCGGGACCATCGGCTTCGCGGCTTTGCGCGGCGGCACCGTGGCGGGCGATCATACCGTGCACTTCCTCGGCGACAGCGAGCGCCTCTCGTTCTCGCACCTCGCCGAAAACCGCACGATCTTTGCCAAGGGCGCGGTCAAGGCCGCCCAGTGGCTCCAGCACAAGCACGCCGGCCGCTACACCATGCCCGAGGTGCTGGACCTTTGAACAAGGCCGAGATTTTCGAATTCTTCCGCCGTCTCGCCGAGCTTAACCCCTCGCCCGAGACGGAGCTGGAATTCGGCAACAACTACCAGCTTCTCGTCGCGGTGGTGCTGTCCGCACAGTCGACCGACGTGGGCGTCAACAAGGCCACGCGGGCGCTGTTCCGCGAGGTGAAGACGCCCGCGCAGATGGTCGAACTGGGCGAGGAAGGCCTCAAGCAGCACATCAAGACCATCGGCCTGTTCAATTCCAAGGCCAAGAACGTCATCGCGCTCTCCGAAATCCTCGTCGCACGCTACCAGGGCGAAGTGCCGGAAGACCGCGACGCACTGGTCGAACTCCCCGGCGTCGGCCGCAAGACCGCCAACGTCGTGATGAACTGCGCCTTCGGGGCCGAAACCTTCGCGGTGGACACGCATATCTTCCGCGTCGGCAACCGCACCGGCATCGCCAAGGGCAAGACTCCGCTGGCGGTGGAGAAGCAGCTCGAAAAGCGGGTGCCGCAGCCGTTCCGGGTGGGATCGCACCACTGGATGATCCTCCACGGCCGCTACATCTGCAAGGCGCGCACGCCCGAATGCTGGCGCTGCCCGGTGGTTGACTTGTGCGACTACAAGGACAAGGTTCTGGAGAAGGGTGCGAAGAAAGCCGCCTGATCGGGAGTTTACCCATGGCCCTCCGTCGCTTTGTCCTGATGCTCTCACCGCTGGCGCTGGCCGCCTGCTCCGATCACGAACCTTCCCCGCCACCACCTCCCAGTCCCGCCGCCGAAGCCGTGGGCTCCGCTCAGGACTGCCTGCCGCTCACGCAATTCTCCAACACACGCATCCGCGACGACTGGACCATCGACTTCATCGGCGGCGCAGGCAACCGCGTCTGGCGGGTGACTCTGCCGAACCGCTGTCCGGGGCTGAAATCGGCGGACAGCTTCACTTACGCGACCTCGCTCTCGCAGCTCTGCCAGCAGGATATCATCTATCCGCTCAACCGCGTGGGTAGCGAATTTCAGCGAGGGACCGGGTGCGGGCTGGCGCCGTTTACGCCGGTTAAGCTCAAGCAATAAAGGAAGACCCGGGGGCCCTTCGACAAGCTCAGGAGATCCCCCGGACCCTCGGAATGTCGGCGTTGCGCCCGACCTATCCGGTGTGCGCTCCCTGCGGCGCAGCCAATAAGTCTCCCGACGCCGCCATGGGCGCACTACGCAGTTGGTCCGCCTGACCTGGACGGTAATGGGGGTGCAGGGGGGCTTTGCTCCCCTGCTTGTTCCCTTCAACCTTCGTACTGCTCCGGATCGATATTCAGCCCGCGGCGACCTTCCGAGGAGGTATGCGACGGTGCATGCGGCATTTCCTCGTCCGGATCGACCAGCGGCTGGAGCATGCCTTCGCTGCGGGTGATGACTGCCGTCGCCACCGCATTGCCGACCACGTTCGTCGCCGAGCGGCCCATGTCGAGGAAGGTGTCGATGCCCAGCAGCAGCGCGATGCCCTCGACCGGCAGGCCGAACTGCGTCAGCGTCGCCGCGATCACCACGAGGCTGGCGCGCGGCACTCCGGCGATGCCCTTGGAGCTGACCATCAGCGTCAGCAGCATCAGGATCTGCGTGCCGATGGGGACGTGGATGCCGTAAGCCTGCGCGATGAAGATCGACGCGAAGCTCATGTAGATCATCGAGCCGTCGAGGTTGAAGCTGTAGCCCAGCGGCAGGATGAAGCCCGAGATGCGGCGCGGCACGCCGAAGCGGTCGAGCTGTTCGAACAGCTTGGGCAGGCTCGCTTCCGACGAGGCGGTCGAGAACGAGAGCAGCAGCGGCTCGCGGATGTAGCGGAACAGGGTGACGATCCGCCCGCGCAGGAACACGCCGCCGATCAGGAACAGCAGGACCCAGAGCAGCAGCATCGCGAAGTAGAACTCGCTGACCAGCACGCCGTAAGTGATGATGATGCCGAGGCCCTGTTTGGCGATCACGCTGGCGAGCGCGCCGAACACCGCGAAGGGTGCGAAGCGCATCACGTAGTCGGTGATCTGCAGCATCAGTTCGGACAGTGCCTCGCTCACCTTGACGATGATCGCGCCCTTCTCGCCGATGGCGGTGAGGCCGACGCCGACGAAGACCGAGAAAACGAGGATCTGCAGGATGTTGTTCTGCGCCATCGCATCGATGGCACTGCTCGGGAAGATTTCGAGGATGAAGTGACGCAAGGTCAGTTCACCCGTTTCCAGCTTGCCGAGGTCCGAGCCGGTGGTGAGGCCCGCCCCGACGCCCGGCTTGAACAGGTTGACCAGTACGAGGCCGAGGCCCAGCGAGATCAGGCTGGCGGTGATGAACCAGCCCAGCGCCTTGCCGCCGATGCGGCCCAGCGCGGCGCTGTCGCCCATGCCGGAGATGCCGGTGACGATCGTCGCGAAGACCAGCGGCGCGATGATCATCTTGATCAGCTTCAGGAAGACGTCGGGCAGCAGCCTGAAATAGTCGGCCCATTGCACAAGGCGCGGATCGTCCGCCGGGATGGTCGCATGCAGCAGCCAGCCCACGGCGATGCCCAGCACCATGCCGATAAGAATGTAAAGCGTCAGGCGCCTGCCCATTGTCACCTCGCAATAAAATTGCCGGCGAGACTAACAGCGTGACCGGTCCGGTCAACGTCGTCCGCCGGACTTATCCGTCTGTTCAGAATGCTGTTCGGAGCGCCGATCAGGAGGGGGCGAGCGCCGCCTCGGTCACGCGGCGATAGATGCGCACGAGCATGTCGAGGTCGGGAATCGCCACGGCCTCGTCGCGCTTGTGCATCGTCGCGTTGGAGAGGCCGAACTCGATCACCGGCGACAGGTCCTTGAGGAAGCGCGCGTCGGACGTGCCACCGCTGGTCGAAAGCTCCGGTTCGACGCCGGTTTCCGCGCGGATCGCCTCCGCCAGCATCGTCGAGAAAGCGCCCGGCTCGGTGAGGAAGGCTTCGCCCGAGATCACCGGGCGGGCGGTGCCGCCGTGGCGCTCGGCAATCTCGGTGACGCGGCGCGACAGGCTCTCGCCGGTGTGCAGGTCGTTGAAGCGGATCGAGATGCGGGCCGAAGCCTTTGCCGGGATCACGTTCGTCGCGGGATTGCCGACGGTGAGGTCGGTCACTTCGAGGTTGCTGGCCTGGAACCAGTCGGTCCCCTCGTCCAGCACGATCGCGTCGAGTTCGGCCAGCATGGCGACCAACCGGGGAATCGGATTGTCGGCCAGATGCGGATAGGCGACGTGGCCCTGCACGCCCTCGACTTCCAGCCAGATATTGACCGAGCCGCGGCGGCCGATCTTCATCATGTCGCCGAGGCGGTGCACCGAGGTCGGTTCGCCGACGAGGCAAAGGTCGGGGATTTCGCCCACCGCGCGCATGTGGTCGATCAGCGCGAGGGTGCCGAAGCGGGCCGGGCCTTCCTCGTCGCCGGTGATGATGAAGCTGATGGTGCCCAGGTCCGCCGGGATCTGCGCGGCGGCAGCGACCATGCAGGCGATCGAGCCCTTCATGTCGACCGCACCGCGACCATAGAGCAATTCGCCGCGCACTTCCGGTGCGAAAGGCGCGCTCGACCAGCCCTCGCCCGGCGGAACCACGTCGAGGTGGCCGGCGAAGGCGAAGTGGCGCGAGCCTTCCGGGCCCTTGCGGATCGCGAAGAGGTTCTCGACCGGACCGTCGGGCGCCTCACCCGCCAGGAAGCGGTGAACCGCGAAGCCGAGCGGGGCGAGCTGGCCTTCCAGACAGTCGAACACCGCGCCGGTGGCGGGCGTGACGCTGGGGCAGGCAAGCAGGGCTTCGGCGAGCGCGAGTACGGGCTGGGTCATGCGGCGGGCCATTGCACAGGTCCGCGCCCAAGACCATAGCCGAGACACAGGCTTTCAAGGAAGCGAACCATGCCCAGACTGGATATCGAGGCGATCCCGCAGTCCAACCGCACCGGCTATCCGCCGCCGTTCGATGCCGCCGTCGAGGGGCGCTGGTGGCGGCGCCTCGCCCCCGCAGGCGGGCTGACGGAACTGACCGCCAGCCATGTCGTGTTGAAGCCCGGCGCCTGGTCCAGCCAGCGCCACTGGCACCGCGGGGAGGACGAGCTGCTGGTGATGCTTTCCGGCGAGGCCGTGCTGATCGAGGACGGCGGGCGCACCGCGATCCGCCCCGGCGACGTCTGCGCATGGCCGAAGGGCGCCGAGAACGGCCACCACCTCGTGAACGAGACGGAGACCGACTGCACGTTCATCGCCATCGCCGCCGGAAAGGATACCGGCGGGTCCTATCCCGACATCGACATGCTCTGGAACGAGCAGGGCTATGCCCACAAGGACGGCACGCCCTACCCCTCCAGACGGCCGGGAT
Organism: Novosphingobium sp.; assembly: GCF_036820275.1. Classification (GTDB taxonomy): domain Bacteria; phylum Pseudomonadota; class Alphaproteobacteria; order Sphingomonadales; family Sphingomonadaceae; genus Novosphingobium. The sequence continues at coordinate 217,863 of NZ_DAISLT010000002.1, read as the reverse complement.
AAGGTTTACCGGATCGGGGTTTCGTACTGCTCGATCACCCAGTCCTCGGACTCGGCGGCGTTGATCCACTGCTGCATCCACTCGTGCTCCCACACGGCCTGCATATAGGCCTGCGCGAAGCCGGGAACGCCGATGCCATACGTGAGGAAGCGGCTGACGACCGGCGCATAGATCACGTCAGCCGCGCCGAAGGTGCCGAACAGGAACGGTCCGCCCTTGCCGAAGCGGGCGCGGGCCTCGGCCCAAAGCGTCAGGATGCGCACGATGTCCGCGCGCACGTCCTCGCCCAGCGCGACACCCTCCACGCGGCTGCGGATGTTCATCGGGCAGGCGCGGCGCAGCGGCATGTAGCTGGAGTGCATTTCCGCGACCATCGAACGGGCCATGGCGCGCGCGGCATCGTCCTTGGGCCAGAAACGGTCGCGCCCGACCTTGTCGGCGAGATACTCGATGATCGCGAGACTGTCCCACACCACCGCCTCACCGTCCCACAGGATCGGCACTTTGCCGTGGCTCGGCGCGAGATCCTCGGAACTGCGGGCGGCTTCCCAGTCGTCGCCGAACAGCGGGACGGTGATCTCCTCGAAGGCCAGACCCGACTGCTTGCAGGCCAGCCAGCCGCGCAGCGACCAGCTCGAGTAGTTCTTGTTGCCGATGATAAGCTTCACTGCGCAGTTCCCCGTAGGCCGAGTATCGGGCCTATCGGTTCAGCCTGGCAAAGTCGAGGATGAACAGCGTCGCAAGATGTCGCAGTAGGGAAGAATCAAAGCAGGGGAGCAAAGCCCCCCTGCACCCCAAATACCGTCTAGGTCAGGCGGGCCAACAGCGTCTTGCACCCATGGCTGCGTCGGGAGACTTAATGGCTGCGCCGCAAGGAGCGCGCACCGGATAGGTAGCGCGCGGCGTAGACATTCCGAGGGTCTGGGGGATCATCCCCCAGAACTTCTCTCTACTTAGAAAAGCCGCGTCAGATAGAAGAACAGCGCCCCGACGATAGCGCTGGCCGGGATCGTCACGAACCACGCGACGATCACCCGGCTCGCCACCGACCAGCGCACTGCGCTGGCACGGCGAGCCGCACCGGTGCCGACGACGGCGCCGGTGATGGCGTGGGTGGTCGAGACCGGGATGCCCATGGCGCTCGCGCCGAAGACGACGATCGAGCCTGCGGTGGAAGCGCAGAAGCCGGAGTGGTGATTCAGCTTGGTGAGCTTCGACCCCATGGTCTTGATGATCTTCCACCCGCCCGAGAGCGTACCGATGGAAATCGCCGTGTAGCAGGCGAGCACGACCCATTCGGGAACGTGGAAGCCGCCTTGGAGGTGTCCTGTCGAGTAGAGCAGCACCGCGATGATGCCCATGGTCTTCTGCGCGTCGTTGCCGCCGTGGCTGATCGAATAGGCTGCCGAGGAGAACAGGTGCAGCGTCTTGAAGATGCCGTTGGAGGCGCGCGGGGTGGTGCCCTTGAACACCCAGGAGGTAAGCAGCATCATGGCCATCGCCAGGATGAAGCCGAGCACCGGCGAGGCGACGATGGCGATCACCGTCTTCACGGTGCCTTCGTATTCGACGACGCCCGGCCCGGCGGCGGCGATACCCGCGCCGAGGAGACCGCCGATCAGCGCATGGCTGGAGGACGAGGGGATGCCCTTGATCCAGGTCAGCACGTTCCAGAACATCGCGCCCACCAGAGCGCCGAACACCACGGCGGGCGTCACCGCGTCCTTGTCGATGATGCCCTTGCCCACCGTCTCGGCGACGTGGAGGCCCATGATCCAGTAGGCGGCGAAGTTGCCGAAGGCGGCGAACAGCACCGCGACGACCGGCGACAGCAAGCGCGTGGCGACGACGGTGGCGATGGCGTTGGCAGCGTCGTGAAGGCCGTTCAGGAAGTCGAAGGCGAGCGCCAGCGCGACGAGGCCGAACAGCAGCGGCAGGGCAAGGGTATGCTCCATGTCGAGTGCCCGCCGGTCAGGCGTGATCGATCACGAGACCGTCGATCTCGTTCGCGACGTCCTCGAAGCGGTCGACCACGCGTTCGAGGCGCTTGAACATTTCCTGCCGCACGATGAAATGCAGCGCATCCCTGCCGGTGTCGGCCTTGAACACGCGCTTCAGGCCGCGTGCGTGGATCTCGTCGGCATGACCTTCCATGCGCACGAGGCGCTCGGTGAGTTCGTGCAGGCGGTGGCCGTTGTCGGCGATCTTGCGCAGCAGCGGCATGATTTCGGCGGTAAGGCGCGCGGCGTCGACGATGATGGCGGCCATGTCGATCATTTCCGGCTCGAACTCGGCGACCTCGTAAAGGTTCACCGCGCTCGCGACCTGCTGCATCTCGTCGATGGCATCGTCCATCGTGGTGATGAGGCTGGTGATCGACGAGCGATCGAACGGCGTCAGGAACGTGCGGCGGACGGTCTGGAGCACTTCGCGGGTGATGTTGTCCGCGTCGTGTTCGCGTTCCTCGATCTCGCGGATGTGCTGGCCGCGGCCGGGGCCGCCCTGCGCCAGACGCGCGAGCGCGTCGGCACCGGCAACCAGCGTGGCAGCCTGCTGCTCGAACAGATCGAAGAAATTGCCCTGCTGCGGAAGCAGCTTCTGGAACCAGGCAAACATTGTATTGATCCCTGTCTTGTCGGCCATGCGGTCAGCCATCGCGCCGATCAGGCGCGCGGGGCTGGCCGCAGCGCGGAACTCGCGCGCACCGAAGGACCGGATGAGCGCGCGAAGATCCTCTTCGTCGACCGCCTTAGCGGCGTCGGCGAGAGAGAACCAGCGGCGTTCGCGCTGATGCTGTTCGTCCCACGAGTCAAGCTCTTCGGTGACGGCGAAGGGGAATACATCCACATCCGCCCATACCGAAGCGCCCGAAGCGCGCTGCTTGCGGTAGCGATAGGACCCCAGCGGGATCGGGCAGGCCGCACCCAGCACACCCGCTTCCTCCTCCGCTTCGGCGGCGGCGGCGGCATGGGGCAGATAGCCCTTCATCAGTCCGCCCTTGGGAATGACCCAGCGCCGCGTGCTGCGCGACGTGATCAGCAGGATCTGAATCGGCGCATCCACGGCAGGGCCGATAGTGCGATAGGGAAGAACGGCGATCTGGCGCATGGCGAGAGTCCTTTCTTCTCATTGGCGCGACCGAGCGCCCCTAGGGGAACCGCGCTCGTCACGCAATCGTCACATTCGCAGTTTTCCGGATGTTCCGGGCGGCAACCGGGCAGCAGCGCCATGATTGCGCATCAAGCTGCGAATATCAAAAGGGAAAACGATCATTCCGGAGGCATCCGGGGCTGAGAGTCCGTTTGAAAATTCGCTGAGGGCGAATTTCGCGGCACCGGCCTACGCCCCCACCCTACCACCCGCAGGATAATACCAATGGGTGGTAGGGTGGGGGCGTGGGCCGGTGCCGCAGCAAAATGCCCATACGGGCATTTTGCAAAAGAGCTTAGATCAGCGAATCACCAAAGACCGCCGCGCGCAGTTCCGCGATACCGAGGCCCTTCTCGGACGAGGTGACGAGAACTTCCGGGAAGGCCGCGGGATGCTTGCGGGCTTCGGCGATCGTCTCGGCGTGAACCTTTTCCAGTTCGCTCGCCTTGATCTTGTCCGCCTTGGTCAGGACGATGCGGTAGCCGACGGCGGATTCGTCGAGCATCTTCATCATCTCGGCATCGACATCCTTCACGCCGTGGCGCGAATCGACCAGCAGCAGCGTGCGCTTCAGCACGACGCGGCCGCGCAGATAGTCGCGCACCAGGCGGCGCCAGGTCTCCACGACCTTGGGCGGCGCCTTGGCGAAGCCGTAGCCCGGCATGTCGACGAGGCGGAACTGCATCGGCTCCCCCACCTCGAAGAAGTTCAGTTCCTGCGTGCGGCCCGGCGTCACCGAGGTGCGCGCGATCGCCTTGCGGCCGGTCAGCGCGTTCAGCAGCGACGACTTGCCGACATTCGAGCGACCGCAGAAGGCGATCTCGGGCGCGTCGGGATCGGGCAGGAACTTGAGCGCAGGCGCGCTCTTCAGGAACGTCACCGGTCCTGAAAAGAGCTTGCGCGCCTGCTCGGCCAGTTCAGCCTGTGCGGCCTGTTCTTCGGTCATGATATGTCTCAGGCCTTGCTCTTGCCGCGCTCGGCGGCGCGTGCCTTGTCCTGCGCTTCCTTCTCGGCCATCGCCTTGAGCTGCGGATGGCGGCTGTAGAGGAACTTCTGCTGGGCGATGGTCAGCAGGTTCGAGGTGATCCAGTAGACCAGCAGGCCCGATGCGAACGGCGCCATGATGAACATCATGAACCAGGGCATCAGCGCGAAGACCTGCTGCTGCGCCGGGTCCATCTGGGCCGGGTTCAGCTTGAACTGCAGGTACATCGTCACGCCGAGCAGCAGGGCCAGCACGCCGATCGCCAGGAAGCTGGGCGGCGTGAACGGCAGCAGGCCGAACAGGTTCAGGATGTGCAGCGGATCGGGAGCGGAAAGGTCCTTGATCCAGAACACGAAGGGCTGGTGGCGCATCTCGATCGCCAGCATCAGCACCTTGTAAAGCGCGAAGAACACCGGGATCTGGAGGAACATCGGCAGGCAGCCGGCGAGCGGGTTCACCTTCTCCTGCTTGTAGAGCGCCATGATCTCAAGCTGCTGCTTCTGCTTGTCGTCCTTGTAGCGCTCCTGGATCGCCTTCATCTTCGGCTGGATCGCGCGCATCGCGGCCATCGAGGCGAAGCCGCGCTGGGCGACCGGGAACATGATGCCGCGCACGATCGCGGTCAGCAGGATGATGGCGACGCCGAAGTTGCCGACGAGGCTGAACAGCTTGGTCAGCAGCCAGAAGATCGGCTTCTCGAACCAGCGGAACCAGCCCCAGTCGATGGCGAGGCCGAAGTTGGCGATGCCCTGCGCTTCATAGGCGTCGAGCACCTTGTGCTCCTTGGCGCCGGCGAAGAGCTTGGTCTCGCGGGTCAGAGCCTGGCCCGGCTGGACCACCGACTTGTCGTAGACGACATCGGCGCGGAAGATGCCGTTACCCTGTGAGCGGAACGCGCCCTGGGCCTTGGCATTGACGGGGATGACGGCCGACATCCAGTAGACGTCGGTGAAGCCGATCCAGTCGGCATTGCCCGGCTGCGGCATCGTGCCGTCCTTGGCGAGCGCATCGTACTTGGGGCCGAAAGTGACCGAGCCGTCGAAGGCGCCGATACCGCCGGTGCGCAACGTCCAGGCATAGGCTGCGGCGGTGCGGTCGGTGCGGTTGACCAGCGCGAAGGGCTGGACCGCCACCGCGCCGGTGCCGCGGTTCTGGATCTGCTGGTCGGCCGTGACGAGGTAGTTGTCGTCGACCTTGAAGGTGATCGAGAAGATCTGGCCCTTGCCGTTGTCCCAGGTGAGGACGACGGGCGTGGACGGCGTGAGCTTCGCGCCCTGCGGCGCGGTCCAGACCGTCTGCGCGGTCGGCGCGGCGATGCCATCGCCGACCCAGCCGAACTGGGCGTACTGCTGCGCCGGGGTGCCCGAGGGCGAGAACATGCGGACCGGGCCGGAGTTCTTCTCCACGGTCTCGCGGTGACGGTTGAGCACGAGATCGTCGAGCAGCGCGCCGGTCAGGTTGATCGAGCCGGAGACGCCGGGCGCAACGATGGGAATGCGGCCGGGGGCGGCAAGCGCGGTCTTGAGGTCCTTCTGCTCCAGCGCCAGATCGGCGGCGTCGCGCAGACCACCTTCGCGGGTGGGCTTGCCGGCGGAATCCCCCGAGTTGCCCGATGCCGGAGCGGCCTGCTCGACCGGCTGCGGCTTGTTCGCCTGCGGATAGAAGTACCCGACCCCGGCTTCCCAGCCGAAGAGCACGAGCGCGGTCAGAACGACCGCGATTATGATGTTGCGCTGCTTATCCACGAAGGCTTTTTCCTGTCGTATTTCGCGTCAGTGGCAGCGACTTGGCTGCCCGATTTCATTCAGTCGGGGACCGGGTCGTAGCCGTGCCCGCCCCATGGTTGGCAGCGCAATATACGCTTGAACGCCAGCCAGCCACCCTTAATCGCACCGTGCTTGCGGACCGCTATGATGGCGTACTGCGAGCAGGACGGGGCATAGCGGCAGGTCGGCGGCATCAGTTTCGAGGGACCGAGCTGCCAGGCCCGCGCCACCAGAATCAGCAGCAACCCCGGCAGCGAGACGAGGAAGGCGAGCGCCTTTTTCACGTCCCCGAAACCTTTGGGCCTGCCACCTTGGACGCGCCATTCTTTGCAGAACCGCTCTTGCCGCCCGGCCCACGCTTGCGGCCGCGATGGCTGCGCGGCGGATCGCCCTTCCCCGCCTGGGCGCGGCCGAGCGCGGCCAGCAGCTCGTCCCGCAGCAGGGTGAAGTCCCGCTCGACGCCGTTCTCGCGGCCGATCAGCACGTGATCGGTATCGGCAAGCCCGTGCTCCGGCAGCATCTCGCGCAGCAGCGCCCGGAAGCGCCGCTTCATGCGGTTGCGCACCACGGCATTGCCGATCTTCTTGGTGACGGTGATGCCGACGCGCATGCCCTGCCCGCCGTTCGCCTTGGCAAGCAGCACGAATCCCGGCCGCGCGACCCGCAGGCCGGCGTTGGCGGCGACGAAGTCGGCCCGCTTCGTCATCGTGGAGTAAGGGCTGGCGGTCATCGCGTCAGAGATAGGGTCTGCGGCCCGGACTGCAAACATCGCAAGTCACGAGCGCCAGGACCACAAACGGCGGCGGCCCGTGCCGCCACCCGAATCCCCGAGGTACGGGAACTCGGATGGCGACACGGGCCGCGTGCCGCATCCCAGCCCAAATCCGGTTAGGGATTCGGGCTTGGAAGACTTAGGCCGAAAGCTTCGAACGGCCGCGAGCGCGGCGCGCACGAAGCACCTTGCGGCCACCGACAGTCGCCGTACGGGCGCGGAAGCCGTGACGGCGGGCGCGGACAAGGCGGCTGGGCTGGAAAGTGCGCTTCATGACGGTCCTCGAAATTCAAATGCGGCCCCGGAGGACCCGAACAAACAGGGTCGCCCCAAGAGGTCGACCGCAAAACTGAAGCGCGCCGTTACGAGAGCGGGGCGCGAGAGTCAAGGGAAAGGCGCATTCGCAGCACCCGGGAAACGCTTTCCCTGCCGCGAAATGGACTCAACCGATTGCCCTTGCTCATGCGAGTACCCCCAATGCCCCGCCGCGTCCACCCAAGCGCCCCTAACGGACGACGCGGCCTGCCCCCGGTCCATGCTAACCTTGCGGCGAAAGCCCGTTTCCGGCGGTGAAGGAGCCATTCAAGGTGAACACGGCGAATCGATGACGAAGGACGAGCGAATCGGCGTGCTGGTGGGATGGTCCTCGCGCGACCTCGGCCCCAACGTGATGCTGGAACTCCAGACCTTCGAGCGGGATAGCTGGGAAGCCGGCGAGGAACCCGACACTTCGCGATTCTTCCTGACGCGGAACCAGGCAACGCTCCTGGCGAATCACCTGCTGCAGGTCAGCGGCGCGCAGCGACCGCCAAAACGCAGGAGTTGGCTGGCATCGCTGTTCGGATAGACCCACAGGCGTCACGCCGATCGAGCGAGACCCAGCGCGCCATTTCGGCGCCGTCGAACCAGCGCGCCGATTCGAACGGGACCGCGTTGGTCATGCCGTAGAAGGCCGAGGCTTCCGCCTCGCTCATGCCCATCTGCCGGTAATAATCGAGATAGCGGCGATTCTCCGGCGAATTCGCCGCATAGTCCCGCGGCGAACGGCCGGTATCATCCAGCCAGGCATGGACCGCGAACTCCGAGCCGGGATCGGCGTAGCGACGGACTCCGGCAAGGAACAGCTCGACCGCGCCCGAGCGCACCGAGCCGCCGGTCGGCACATGCGTGGCGATGCCACGCGCGCGAATCAGGCGCCCAAGACGCAAGTTGGCGAGATCGTCCTCGGTGCCGGGGCACTCGATCATCTCAAGCTGCACGATGCCCGGATAATCGCGCAGGAGCGCCGCGAACTGCGCCGGGCTGCGCGAATCGGTGGCATCGACCAGCGCCGCATGGGCGGCATCGATCACGCGAAACGGACCGTAAGCGGCGATGCCGCGCGGAATGGCCGCCGGGCCGCTCTGCCAGAAAGCCGCCTGCGACAGACCGGCGCGATCGCTCTCGATCGCGGCCTGCTCCACGTAACTGGGATCGGCCAGCCCCGGATCGCCTTCGACGAGGCCCGAGTCCGTCTCCACCAGCTCGTAGGAAATCCTGCCCTCCGCAGCCTGCGCGGGCAGGACCGGAAGCAGGGTCGCCAGAGCGAGAAGAGTGGCAAGCGAGCGCATATCCATGGAATGCGACCTATCTGCTTACACAAGTCGTTAGAGCTAAGGTTAAAAGACTTTAACCTTCTGGACAACGAGAATTACTTCAGCTTAGTTTGGTTATATAACGCAACTATCCAAATATAAGTTCGAATAGGCAAGGAACAGCCTTCGTGGTCGCCCTCGTTTCAACTGTCGCCTACTTGGGATTGGAAGCGCGCACGGTTGAAGTCCAGTGTCAGGTCGCCCCCGGAATGCCGGGGTTCGCGCTCGTCGGCCTGCCGGACAAGGCCGTCGGGGAAAGTCGCCAGCGGGTAAGCGCCGCGCTAACCGCCATGGGTCTGGCACTGCCGCCCAAGCGGATCACAATCAACCTCTCTCCGGCGGACCTGCCGAAGGAAGGCTCGCATTACGACCTGCCGATCGCGCTAGCCCTGCTGGCGGCGATGGGGATCGTCGATTCAGAGCAACTGGCGGATTTCGTCGCGGTGGGCGAACTGGCGCTGGACGGCCGGGTAATCCCCTCACCCGGCGTCCTGCTGGCCGCGCTCCATGCCAGCGAACGCGACCTCGGATTGATCTGCCCGGCCGCGCAAGGCAGCGAGGCACGCTGGGCCAGCGGCGTGCCGGTGGTGGCGACGCCGAACCTGATCAGCCTACTCAATCACCTGAAGGGCACGCAAGTCCTGCCTCCACCCGAGCAGGGCCGCGCCGATCCACCCGAACGCGGCCCCGACCTGCGGCAGGTAAAGGGGCAGGAAGTCGCCCGCCGCGCGCTGGAGATCGCCGCCGCCGGATCGCATAACCTGCTGATGAGCGGGCCGCCCGGCGCCGGAAAATCGCTGCTCGCCTCGTGCCTGCCCGGGATCCTGCCCGAACTGACCGCCGCCGAGGCGCTGGAAGTCTCGATGATCGCGTCGGTCGCGGGAACCCTGGAGGAAGGCCGGATCAGCCGCGCCCGCCCGTTTCGCGCGCCGCATCACTCCGCCTCGATGGCGGCGCTGACCGGGGGCGGCCTCAAGGTGCGGCCCGGCGAAGTCTCGATGGCACACCTTGGCGTGCTGTTCCTCGACGAACTGCCGGAATTCCAGCGCGCCGTCCTCGATTCGCTGCGCCAGCCGCTGGAGACCGGCGAAGTCACCGTGGCCCGCGCCAATGCCCACCTGACCTATCCTGCGCGAGTCCAGCTGGTCGCCGCGATGAACCCGTGCCGCTGCGGCTTCCTCGCCGATCCCGCCCTTGCGTGCTCGCGCGTACCCAAGTGCGCGGCGGATTCTCAGGGCAAGGTTTCCGGCCCGCTGCTCGACCGGATCGACCTGCACGTCGAAGTCGATCCGGTGCGCGCCATCGATCTTGCGCTACCGCCGCCCAAAGAGGGCAGCGCCGAAGTCGCCGACCGTGTCGCCCGCGCCCGCCTGATCCAGACCGCCCGGCTGGAAGGCACACGGAAACGGACCAATGCCGAACTCGACGGCGACCTTCTCGAAATCCATGCAACACCGGACGAAGCGGGACGGAAACTGCTGATGCAGGCGGCGGAGGCGATGCACCTCTCGGCCCGCGGCTACACCCGCATCCTACGCGTCGCCCGTACGATCGCCGACCTCGCCGGAGTGGAGCAAGTCACGCGCCTCCACGTCGCCGAGGCGCTGAGTTACCGCAGGCGCCCTCCAAGCGGCTGATCGAAGCTGCGGGAGGCGCTGCATTAAATGACTGAAATCGTCACCGAAACGGCCCGATCTGTTCTTTGTCCGGGCGCGATAATGACACAAGAATAGCGCCATGCTTTTGATGGCCTCGATCCTGCTCGCCACTTCGGCCCCGACCTCCGTCGCAAAAGGGCCTTCGCCCTCGGCATCTGCCGTGGAGTCATGCGCCTTGCCCGAGGGCTGGTCGGAAGTCGCAAGCCGACAGCCTCGATACGTCGTCTTCGGGGAACTGCATGGCACGCAGCAGGGTCCTGCCTTCATCGGCAACCTAGCCTGCGCATTGGCCTCGCAAAAGCAACGCATTCTCGTCGGTGTCGAATTGGATCCTACTGCCAATGTCGCTTTGCAGGACGCCTGGAAACTGCCACCCGGTCAGTTCGGGCAAGCCCTTGTCCGCGCAGGTTGGCAGGCGCGACAGGACGGTGTCGCCAGCCAGGCCATGTTTGCCTTGCTGGTTCGACTGCACAAGTTGAAGGAAGCAGGCCTTTCTATCGCCGTGATCGCATTCGACAGCGACGACGCCCAGGAGAGGCGTTTTTCCGATCTTGCCGGATATGGCCCTCGCGAAGCCGTACAGGCGGAAAACATCCATGAGGCGGCAACACGCGGCAGTTACGATCGGGTGCTGGTTCTGACCGGCAATGCCCATGCCAGAAAGTCGCGTTATGGAGAGGGACCGGAAAGCTTTGACTTCATGGCCGCTCGACTCGCTTCACATGCCCCGGTGGTCAGTCTCGATACCCGTTACGCAACGGGAACCGCGTGGTACTGCCAAATCAAAAAGGGTTTGCGTTTAGATCCCGGACAAAAGATCACAAATGATGCCGTCGAATGCGGCGACCATCCCGCCAAGGGCGAGATCGATCTGAAACGGACGCCGTTCATCGGGCTCGGCGCCTTTCCGGGAGAACAACCAGACTCCCGTTATGACGGCTTCTTATGGCTCGGCCCTATCAGCGGTTCCCCACCGCTATTGCCGGGCGGTTAGGAAATCGCCTCGTTTGGAGGCGGGCGCTTACTTTCCCTAGCCTCTTGCCCCTCACCGCCGCCAAGGGCATCGCGTATGGCATGACCGCGAAGCCCCATGCCCCACCGACTACATTCCCCACGAACGACCGCACCGCTCTCCTCGCCGGTCTTTCCATCGTCGTGGCGCAGGCCTCGATCAATCTCGGCGCGGCTTTCGCCAAGAGCCTGTTTCCGCTCCTTGGTCCGGAGGGCGTCGCGGCGCTGCGCACGACGATCTCGGCGGTGATCCTGCTCGCCATCGCCCGCCCGTGGCGCAGCCGGATCACGGCGCGGCAACTGCGCTGGCTGCTTGTCTACGGTCTCGTGCTGGGGGGCATGAACCTGATGATCTACTGGGCCTTCCGCCGCATTCCCATCGGCATCGGCGTCGCCATCGAGATCTGCGGGCCGCTCGGCGTGGTCCTGGCCACCTCGCGTTCGCTGCGGGACTTCCTCTGGCTCGCCCTCGCGCTGGGCGGTCTTGCCCTGCTGATCCCCTGGCCGGGCCGCGCCCAGCCGCTGGACCTTGCCGGGATCGCCTTCGCCCTCGCCGCGGCCGCCTGCTGGGCGCTCTATATCCTCTGCGGCAAGCGCGCCTCCGAAGTGGGCAGTACGACGGCGGTTTCCGTGGGAATGACAGTCGCCTGCCTCGTCACCGTGCCGTTCGGCATCGCCTCGGCCCCGGCAAGCCTGCCGCTCCATGCGCTCGCCCTCGGTCTCGTCGTCGCGCTGCTGTCAAGCGCCCTGCCCTATATGCTGGAAATGCGCGCGATGACGCAGCTTTCCAGCCGGATCGTCGGCCTGCTCAGTTCGATGGCGCCCGCCCTCGGCGCGATCGTCGGCTTCTTCGTACTGGACGAGCGACTCACCGGGCTGCAATGGCTGGCCGTGGCCATGATGATCGCGGCAAGCGCCGGTTGCTCGCTCGGCGCCAAGGCCCCAGTCGCCAAGGCCCGCGACGATGTGATGGCTTAGCCGTCGATATCGAGCTGTCGCAGCACTTCCGCAATTACCCGCGGATCGCTGGCGAAGCCGAGGTGCGAGCAGCGGATCGCCACTGCCCGGTCGCGCTCATGCGGCCAGCCGCAAGCCGAGCGCGGATGGATCACCCCGTCGCGCGGGCTCCACAAGGCGATCGTCGGCACCGGCGGCTTCTCGGAGAAATCGCAGTCGATCGGCGGCGCATTCACAGAGTGACCGGTAACGACCTGATAGGCCCGCCACGCGTTGTTGGCGCGCGGATCGCCGGAGAACGGCGTGCCCATCGTCACCACTTTGCCGACGCTGGCAGGCTGTCGCCGCGCAATTTCGCGCGCAAACAGGCCGCCGAGACTCCATCCGACCAGCGTGACCGGCACCCGGTGTCGCCGCGCCAGCGAACCGACCCGGCGCATCAGGAACTCGAAGTTTTCCCGGTTCGGCCCGAAATTGAAGCCGAGACCCCATTCGTGAACCTCGTGCCCGGCCTGCGTCAGCGCCTCGGCCATTGGCCGCATCCGGTTGGGATGCGCGCCGAAGCCCGGCAGCAGCATGACCGGCTGGGGATGGAGCGCTTTCTCGATCCCCAGCAGCTTCCTGCCGCCGCGCCGCAGCGAAGCGAGTTCGGCGAAGAACAGGCGCAAGGGCGGCTTGCGCACCCCTTCCGGATGCGGCTCGCGCGCCAGCGCCGCGCGGCGCGCGATTGCGCTGCGCATCATGTCTAGCTGTCGCGGGGCCGGTCCGTTCACTTCAGTCCTTCAGGTTACGAGCAATCATACTACGGGCAGTCACCTGACCGCGAGGTGACCAGGTGCATGGCCATCTTCATCTGTCCCATCGGCGCGGGACCGCCGGACATGTCCATGTCCACATTGATATCGGAGCCCTGCTCGCTCACGGTGCCGGCCAGCTTGATGCTCGCCTGCCCCTGTTCGTTGGACTTGCAATCCATCTGGGCATCGAGCCTGCCGCCATCAACATCGAAGCGCGAATAGGTGCACTCACGCCCCTTGCCGATATCGTCGAACATGTCGCGGTAGCCCTTTTCGGCTTCGGCCTTGGTCAGACAGAACGTGTTGACCTGCCCCTTGGCCATCGCCGTCTTCATCTGCTCGGCGGCCTCGCTGGACAGGCCGGGCATTTCCATCTTCGTGATCTCGACCTTCTGCGTGTACTGCCCCGGCTTCGGGCGCTGAAGCTGCGCGGCTTCCTGCTTCACGTCGTCCATCGACCTGGCTTCGCCGCTCTTCTGCTCCTTCGAGCACGCCGCCAGAGCCAGCGCCAGACACACCACCGAAACCGCCGTGATCCGCTTCATAGAATCGAGACCTTTCGCACCAAGTTGAAGGGCAGACGAAGTACCATCGACGGCCCCTTCCCGCGAGTCCTCACCTCGAGTCATTGCGGGCGCGGGCGATATACCCCATATGTTCTCGCATGGCAGAGCTGATCATCCGCCGGGGCCTTGAGGAACCGGATACTTCGGGCACGTTCGTCCCCCACAAGCCCGAGCGTCCCGACAAGTCGATGCCGGGCAGGCCGTTCAAGGTCGTTTCGGAATACGAACCGAACGGCGACCAGCCGACCGCCATCGCCGATCTCGTCTCCACGGCGGGAGACGGCGAGAAGACGCAGGTGCTGCTGGGCGTCACCGGCTCCGGCAAGACGTTCACCATGGCCAAGGTGATCGAGGAACTGCAACGCCCGGCGCTGATCCTGGCGCCGAACAAGATCCTCGCCGCCCAGCTCTATGCGGAGATGAAGGACTTCTTCCCGGAGAACGCGGTCGAATACTTCGTCTCCTACTACGACTACTACCAACCGGAGGCCTACGTCGCCCGGTCGGACACCTACATCGAGAAGGAAAGCTCGGTGAACGAGGCGATCGACCGCATGCGCCACTCGGCCACGCGGGCGCTGCTGGAGCGCGACGACGTGATCATCGTCGCCTCGGTCTCGTGCCTCTACGGCATTGGCTCGGTCGAGACCTATTCGGCGATGATCTTCGACCTCAAGACCGGGGACACGCAGGACCAGCGCGAGATCATCCGCAAGCTTGTCGCGCTTCAGTACAAGCGCAACGACGCAGCGTTCACCCGCGGCACCTTCCGCGTGCGCGGGGACAACCTGGAACTCTTCCCCAGCCACCTTGAGGACACCGCCTGGCGCATCTCGTTCTTCGGGGACGAGATCGAGGAAATTGCCGAGTTCGATCCGCTCACCGGCAAGAAGGGTTCGGCGCTCGAAAAGGTGCGGGTCTATGCGAACTCGCACTACGTGACGCCGGGACCGACGATGAAGCAGGCGAGCGAGGCGATCCGCTTCGAACTGACCGAGCGCCTGAAGGAACTGGAAACCGAGGGGCGCCTGCTGGAAGCCCAGCGGCTGGAGCAGCGCACCAATTTCGACCTTGAGATGATTGCCGCTACCGGCTCCTGCGCGGGCATCGAGAACTACTCACGCTTCCTGACCGGCCGCATGCCGGGCGAGCCGCCGCCGACCCTGTTCGAATACCTGCCGGACAATGCCCTGCTGTTCGTGGACGAAAGCCACCAGACGGTGCCGCAGATCGGCGCGATGTCGAAAGGCGACCACCGCCGCAAGATCACCCTTGCCGAATATGGCTTCCGCCTGCCGAGCTGCATCGACAACCGCCCGCTGCGCTTCAACGAGTGGGACGCGATGCGACCGCAGACCATCGCCGTCTCGGCCACGCCGGGACATTGGGAGATGGACGAAGCGGGCGGCGTCTTTGCCGAACAGGTGATCCGCCCCACCGGCCTGATCGACCCGCCGGTGGAGATCCGCCCGGTCGAGGATCAGGTGCAGGACTGCATCGTCGAGTGCAAGGCGGTGGCGGAAAAGGGCTATCGTACCCTCGTCACCACGCTCACCAAGCGCATGGCCGAAGACCTCACCGAGTTCATGCACGAGGCGGGCGTGCGCGTGCGCTACATGCACAGCGATGTGGAGACGCTGGAGCGTATCGAACTGATCCGCGACCTCCGCATGGGCGTCTACGACGTGCTGGTGGGCATCAACCTGCTGCGCGAGGGCCTCGACATTCCCGAGTGCGGGCTGGTCTGCAT
>NZ_DAISLT010000002.1:0-202807 GCF_036820275.1 Novosphingobium sp. | reverse complement strand
GTCTGCATCCTCGATGCCGACAAGGAAGGCTTCCTGCGCAGCGAGACCTCGCTGATCCAGACCATCGGCCGCGCCGCGCGTAACGTGGACGGCCGCGTGATCCTCTACGCCGACCGCATGACCGGATCGATGGAACGCGCCATCGCCGAAACCGATCGTCGCCGCGCCAGGCAGGAAGAATACAACGCCGAGCACGGCATCACCCCGCAGACGATCAAGCGCCGCATCGCCGATATCGTTGCCGATACCGCCAGCCGCGACGGCGTGCTGGTGGACATCGACGCGGAAGGCCAGAACAACCTCGTCGGCCACAACTTGCGCGCCTATATCGAGGAACTCGAACAGAAGATGCGCAATGCCGCCGCCGACCTCGAATTCGAGGAAGCCGGTCGTCTGCGCGACGAGATCCGGCGCCTGGAAGCCAGCGAACTCGGCATTCCCGACGACCACAAGAAGGCGCCCATCGTCGGCCGCAGCAACGAGGGCAAGCCGGGGACGCGGAAGACGCGTTATGGGAAGATGCAGCGGAAATGGGGCAAATAATCTACGTTTTTTCGTTATTTATTTTAAATGCACCCAAATAGCTCAGCATCTGATTGAATGAATGAGCGACATCGGTATTTTGATTGATAAGACGCTTGAAACCGCTCGAGGCGTCGATGATCAAACCTGCCAAGCTCTATTTGCAACTCCTGGAAGCACGAAGCGGTACAGTCTTATTTCGTGATTTCGAAAAGTTACTAAAGGCATTTGGGTTTACGCATGTCCGAACCAAGGGAAGCCATCAAATCTGGACTCACCCCGCACTCGACCGCCCCTTCCCGGTTCAGCCGAACGCGAAGGAGGCCAAGGCTTATCAGATTCGCGAGTTCCTTGAACTCGTCGAGCAGCACGCGCTATATATGATCGAGTGATGGAGCCACATTACCACATCAATCTGTTCTGGTCCGATGAGGACGCTTGCTGGATCGCGGACGTTCCCGATCTCAAGCCCTGCTCCGCACATGGCCGCAGCCGAGCCGAAGCACTCGCCAACGTCGATAACGCCATCGAAGGCTGGCTGGAAGTTGCGACCGAGAACGGTATGCCCATTCCCGAACCCCGTTATCGTCCGGCTATTTACGCGACCGCCTGAACAGCGAAACCTTTTACAACACGCCAACAAAGAAATGCCCGAGACCTGCCGAAACAGGCCCCGGGCAAGTGTCAGGATGGCTTGTCGCCGATCCCTCGGGTCGCGAATCCGTTCTGAACCCGTTTCGGATCAGTAGCATACCACGTTCATGGTATTTCGCGCCCAGCCACGCTTCATAACAGTACTTGTTAAGCACTCTTCATGGCTTCATGACTGGGTTCGTGGGCAAGAGTGGGGACGAATCCGAAACGGAGCGGCTGGCCGCCCTGTTCGCTCGCGCGCCTTTCGAGGAGGCGGGCTGGGACCGGGCGCTCAAGGCGCTGGCGAGCATGACCGGCTCCTCGCGGGCGCAACTGCTCGCGCTGGGCGATCGCCATACCGCCTTCAACTGGGTGACTGACGGCGACCGGATATTCCTCTCCGAATTCGAGGCGATCGGCGGCTACCGGCCCGACGTGAACTACCGCGTCGCCGCGACGCGGGCGCCGCTCGAACTGTCCTGGGAAGCGCATTACGCCGCCGCGCGCGCGGTCTCCACCGATGAACGTTATCTCGACTATGTGCGGCGGCACGAGGCGGAGTTCGGCGTGCAGATGGTGCTGAGCCAGCGGCCCGGCGTGATGTTCGGCCTCGCGGCGCTGCACGGCCAGCGCGATGGACCGACCACCGAGGCCCAGCGCGACGTCTTCCGGCGAGTCGGTCCCAGCGTGCTCGACGCGATCCGGCTTCAAGATTCCATCGAGCATCAGGGCGCGGCCCTGCTCCAGGGTTCGCTCGAAGCGATGAGCAGCGCGGCAATCCTGCTCGATGCGGTCGGCAAGGTCTGCGGGATGACCCCGGCGGCACAGGCCCTGCTCGGGCGCACCACGCTTCAGGTCCGTTCCGGCGCGCTCCATGCGGTGCGACAGGACATCGATCTCTCGCTCCAGAGCCGCATCGCCGCCGCCCTCGACGGTTCGAGCATCGGTCCCGCCGACCTCTGGCTGCGGACCGAGGACCATCTCATCCTGCTCGACGTGCGCACCCTGCCCCGCCACGACTGGACCTTCGGTTTCGCCCCCCGCGCCGTCGTCACCCTGCGCACGCCGCTGGCCCCCAACCTCGTCCCGGCCCGGCGCCTGGCCGAGGCGATGAGACTGACCAGCGCCGAAGCCGAAGTCGTCGCCCTGCTCGCGCAAGGGCATTCCCGCCAGACCGCCGCGCGGATGCGCGGCGTCAGCGTCCAGACCGTGGTCGCCCAATTGCGCACGATCTTCCAGAAGTGCGGGGTCAACCGCGAGGCCGAACTCGTCGCCATCGCCCGAACGGTGATAGAGATGGTCTCGCGTTAGAAGGGGCCTCAAAACACCTTCTGCTGTCATGCATCTGCCGCAACCGTCCAGTTTTACTTTGCACTGGATTCCTCGCGCGCGGAGGCCGACTGGCGCTGCAAAGGTCAGACAGAAAGGATGAGGTTGCCATGCGTATCGAGAGTGCCGAGCTTCGCTCGAAAGTCATGCCCGCCGAGGAGGCCGCGCGCCTGATCGAAAGCGGCACCGCCGTGGGCATGAGCGGGTTCACCGGCTCGGGCTACCCCAAGGCCGTTCCCCTCGCTCTCGCCGCCCAGATCGAGGCCGAGCACGCCGCCGGTCGCGCCTTCAAGGTCCGCATGTGGACCGGCGCCTCGACCGGCCCGGAACTCGACGGCGCCCTGGCCAAGGCGGACGGCATCGAATTCCGCCTGCCCTACAATTCCGACCCCATCGCCCGCGAACGCATCAACAAGGGCGAGATGAACTACTTCGACATGCACCTCTCGCAGGTTGCGCCGATGGCCTGGCAGGGCTTCCTCGGCCCGCTCGACACGGCGGTGATCGAAGTGGCCGGCATCCGCGCCGATGGCAGCCTGATCCCCTCCTCCTCGGTGGGCAACAACAAGACCTGGCTGGACCGCGCCTCCAAGGTGATCCTCGAAGTCAACTCGTGGCAGAACGAGGCGCTGGAGGGGATGCACGACATCTACTACGGCACCGCCCTGCCCCCCAGCCGCGTGCCGATCCCGCTGGTGAAGCCGGACGACCGCATCGGCGAACCCTATCTCAAGGTCGATCCCGCCAAGGTCGTTGCCGTGGTCGAGACCGACCGTCCCGACCGCAACGCCCCGTTCAGCCCGCCGGACGAGAAGGCCAAGGCGATCGCCGGCCATATCCTCGAATTCCTGAGCCACGAAGTGAAGCTCGGCCGCCTGCCTTCGGCGCTGCTGCCGATCCAGTCGGGCGTGGGCAACATCGCCAATGCCGTGCTGACCGGCCTGGTCGACGCGCCGTTCGACAGCCTGACTTCCTACACCGAAGTGATCCAGGACGGCATGCTGGACCTGCTGGACTCGGGCAAGCTGCGCATGGCCTCGGCCACTGCCTTCTCGCTCAGCCCCGAGGCCGCCGCGCGCGTCAACGCGGACATGCACCGCTACCGCGACAAGATGATCCTGCGCCCGCAGGAAATCTCGAACCACCCCGAACTGATCCGCCGTCTCGGCTGCATCGCCATGAACGGGTTGATCGAGGCCGACATCTACGGCGCGGTGAACTCCACCCACGTCATGGGTTCGCGCATCCAGAACGGCATCGGCGGCTCCGGCGACTTCGCGCGCAATGCCTATATCTCGATCTTCATGACCCCCTCCACTGCCAAGGGCGGCAAGATCTCGGCGATCGTGCCGCAGGCAAGCCACGTCGACCACATCAATCAGGACGTGCAGGTGATCGTCACCGAGCAGGGCCTCGCCGATCTGCGCGGCCTCAGCCCCAAGGAGCGCGCCCAGGTCATCGTCGCCAATTGCGCGCACCCGGACTATCGCCCGCTGCTGGAAGACTATTACGCCCGCGCACTGAAGGGGTCCTACGGCCTCCAGTCGCCCTCGCTGCCCGGCGAGGCGCTGTCGTGGCACCAGCGCTTCATCGAGACGGGATCGATGCTGCCCTGACGACCGAGATTCGGACGGCACCCCCGCGCCGTCCGAACGCCTGACCTGCCCTGCCTTCCGATGGCTCAACCCATGGCCAATCCCCGGAAGGCAGGACGGGTCAGGCACCATTTTTTCCCTGAGCAGTTGATCCGACTGCATCGGATCAACTGCTTCAAGTTTCTGGTTTGCCGCATTTTCCGAGTCATCAGGTGATTCCACCTGATTAGAAAATGCTCCTCAAACTCTTGTCGTATACTATCTTCGGGTTCTACCTATCGCCCCTGACGTCCATTCGGACGCATCGACAAAAGGGGTCGTTCCTTCCATGCGCAAAGTTTCGCTGGCCTGTCTGGCCATGGTCCTCGCCGCCGCTTCCGTTCCATCCTTCGCGGCCGACAAGCCCGCCGACGGCGCGGAAGCGAAGAAGGAAGAAAAGGGGGGCGACGAGCTTCCCCTGCTGCCCGCCCCCAAGTCGATCAAGCAAAGCGCGGTGATCGGCGGCAAGACCGTCAACTACACCGCCACCGTCGGCGCGCTGCCGATCAAGGACGAGAAGGGCAAGACCATCGGCGAGGTGGTCTACACCGCCTATACCGTCCCCGGCGCCCCCACCAACCGCCCCGTCACTTTCGCCTTCAACGGCGGCCCCGGCGCGGCCTCGGTCTACCTGAACCTCGGCGCCATCGGCCCCAAGCGCGTGCAGTTCGGCGCCCAGGGTGACGCCCCGTCCGACCCGGCCGTGCTGCGCGACAATCCCAACTCGTGGCTGGACTTCACCGACCTCGTGTTCATCGACCCGATCGGCACCGGCTTCTCGCGCAGCCGCGTCGATGCCGAGGCGACCAAGAAGGCGTTCTACACCTCCGAGAACGACATCAAGTACCTCAGCCGCATCGTCTACGACTGGCTGAACGCGAACGGCCGCCTGACCAGCCGCAAGTACCTCGCGGGCGAGAGCTACGGTGGCTACCGCGTGCCGCGCCTGGCCTATTACCTCCAGACCCAGATGGGCGTGGGCATCAACGGCATGACGCTGGTTTCGCCCTATCTCGACCCGCCGGCGATCGGCGACGACGATGCGCTCTCGCCGCTGCCCTGGATGCTCAACCTGCCCGCCATGGCCGCCGGTCACTTCGAGCGTCAGGGCAACCTGAGCGAGGCCACGATGGCCCCGGTCGAACAGTACCTGAAGACCGAGTTCGTCGCCGACTTCCTTGCCGGTCCCAAGGACAAGGCTGCGACCGACCGCCTTTCGGCCAAAGTCGCCGAGATCACCGGCCTCGACCCGGCGCTCGTGCGCCGCATGGACGGCCGCGTCGACATCGGCACGTACTTGCGCGAAATCCGCCGCGATCAGGGCCTGATCGGGTCGGTCTACGATTCGAACTTCACTTCGTTCGACCCGTTCCCGGCCAGCTCGCGCCCGCAATACGGCGATCCGCTGCTGACCACGCTGATCGCGCCGACCACTTCGGCCATGGTCGATTTCGTGACGCGCCAGGTCGGCTGGAAGGTCGATGCGCGCTACAACGCGCTGTCCTTCGAGGTGAATGAGGCCTGGACCCGCGACAACACCGACACCCCGGTCAAGGACCTGCGCCAGGCGATCTCGATCGACCCGAAGATGACGGTCGACATCGTTCACGGCTGGGACGATCTCTCGTGCCCCTACTTCGGCTCGCGCCTGATCGTCTCGCAGATGCCGGAGTTCGGTCGCCCCGACCGCGTGCGCCTGCACATGTATCCGGGCGGGCACATGTTCTACTCGCGCACCGACAGCGGCGCGGCCCTGCGCCGCGACATCCTGGAAAGCTACCGCGCGGGGGGCTGAGAGGCCCGCACGTCAATGGCAAGGCCGGTCTTGCGCCAGCCTTGCCTCTTCATTGCGGGCGAAGCCCAAGCCTCGTCATTGCGAGCAAAGCGAAGCAATCCAGAGCCGCGTAAACCGCCCTGAATTGCCGCGCGGCTTCGCCGCTCGCAATGACGAAAGAACGGGGGACGAAAGCGCTCAGGACGGCTGGCAGCAGCCGTTCAGGCATCCACTTCGGCATAGTGGCTGGGCGGCTGGATCACTTCCATGCGCTCGCTCAGCAGCGGCCGGAACGAGGGCCGCGACTTCATCACCAGATACCAGCCGCGCGCCTGCTCGTGGCTCGACCAGTCGAGCCCGCCGAGATAGTCCGCCACCGAGATCTGCGCGGCGGCGGCGAGATCGGCCAGCGTCATCGTCGCGCCCGCCAGCCAGGGCCGGTTGTCGATCAGGTAGTCGATGTAGTCGAGATAGTCGTGCGCCAGCTTCATCGACTCGCGCAGGATCTTCGCGTCCGGCGACTGGCGCAGGACGAGGCGCTTCTTCATCCGCTCATGCAGCAGCGGGCCGGACACGTCGTTGAAGAAGTTCTCGTCGAACATCGCGATCAGGCGGCGAATCTCGGCACGCTGGACCGCAGTCCCGCTGATCTGCGGATTGCGATCGACGGTTTCCTCGAAATATTCGCAGATCGCGCGGCTGTCGACGATCACCGTGCCGCGCTCGGTCTCGCGCACGACCGGGGTGCGGCCTGCCGGGTTCATCTCGAACAGCCGGTCCTCGCCTTCCCAGGGCCGTGCGGTCTGGAGTTCGTAGGCGATGCCCTTCTCGGCCATGAGCAGCCGGACCTTGCGGCTGAAGGGACAGAGCGGAAACTGGAAAATGTGCCACATGGCGTTTTCGAATGCCAAACCTGCCCCCTAGCGTCCACCCGAACCGCAAGGCCCGTTTCCGGCATGGGGCGAAACGCGTGGATAAGTCGCGCCTTCGCCGCATCGCCCATTCCCGGCCCCGCATTTTCGGCCCGGAAATCATCGTCGCGGCGGAGCCTCGCCGATTGACCGCCATCGCCCGGGGCCGCAAACCCCGGCCCATCCATCCCTCACGACCATCACCCATGGAGTTTCGGAAATGTTCAGCCACATCTGCGTCGGCAGCAACGACCTCGTCGCCGCCAAGACATTCTATGACGCGGTCTTCGCCACGATGGGCGCCACGCCGCTGATGGCGGACCCTGCCGCGGGTCGCCTCGCCTATGGGCACAACGGCTCGAACTTCATGGTCGTCTCCCCGCTGGACGGCAATGCGGCCACGTTCGCCAATGGCGGCACGATCGGCTTCTCGATGGACAGCGCCGAGGCGGTGGATTCCTGGCACGCCGCCGGTTGCGCCGCGGGCGGCCAGAGCTGCGAGGATGCGCCGGGCATGCGCGAATTCCCGTTCGGCAAGCTCTACCTCGCCTACTTGCGCGATCCCCAGAACAACAAGCTCTGCGCGATGTATCGCGTGCAGGACTGATCCCGCAGGATGCGGGGGTAGCCGGCTACTCCCGCGTCAGCAGGAACACCGCATGCTCGGCGCGGAAGTTGGCCGCCGCCGGGCTGCGGTTCCGGTCGCCGGAAAGGAACCACGCACCCTCCACCGCAATGCCGCGCCCCGCCACGAGTTCGCGGAAGTCGTTTACGGTGAGGTGGTGGATGTTCGGCGTCTCATACCAGGCGATCGGCAGCAGGCGGGTCACCGGCATGCGTCCGCGCCAGAGCAGCGAAAGCCGCACGCGCCAGTGGGCGAAATTCGGAAAGCTCACGAAGGCGCGGCGACCGATGCGCAGCAGTTCTTCCAGCACCAGATCCGGCCGCATCGTCGTCTGCAGCGTCTGCGAGAGGATCGCATAGTCCACCGACTGGTCGGGGTAGAAGGCAAGATCCCGGTCGGCATCGCCCTGGATCACCGAGAGCCCCTTGCCAACACAAAGGCCCACGTTGGCGGGATCGAGTTCCATGCCGCGCGCGTCACAGCGCTTGTCGTCGCGCAGGGCCTGCATCAGCGTGCCGTCACCGCAGCCGACGTCGAGCACGCGGGAACCCGGCGCGACATTGGCGGCAATCACCGCAAGGTCCGGGCGCAGCAGGCTCATCAATCCTGTTCCAGAATCGCCGCGAAGGGCCCGGAAAGCCGTTCCATCAGCCGATCGGGGCGCGCAAGCGGGGCAAAGCCCAGCCTGGCGTAGACGCCGTGGGCATCCTTTGTGGCAAGGCCGAAACGGCGCACCCCGGCATATTCGGGATGCTCGACGAACCAGCGCGCCAGCCGGGTGCCAAGGCCCTGCCCGCGCACGCTCTCGTCCACCCAGACGTCAGCCAGCCAGGCGAAGCTGGCGCGATCGGAAATGACGCGCGCGAAGGCAACGAGCGTGCCGTCCGGCAGGTAGGCGCCGAGGCAGTGCGAACCCGCGATCTGGCGCTCGACCTGCTCGCGCTCTATTCCCGGCGTCCAGTAGCTCGACGCCAGCCAGCCGTGGATGCGCGCGATATCCAGCCGCGAAACATCATCGGACAGTTCGATTCCGAGCATTCTAATGACCTTCTCCAAGGAAACCTTCGACCACGCGGTCGAGCGCGGGCACATCCAGCAGGAACGAGTCGTGCCCGAACGGCGCGGACAATTCGACGAAGCTCACCGGCAGCCCGGCGGCATTGAGGGCATGGACCACGTTCCGCGAATCCGCCGTGGGATAGAGCCAGTCGGTATCGAAGCTGACGAGGCAGAAGCGCGCCTTCGATCCGGCGAAGGCGTTGGCGAGCAGCCCGCCATGTTCCTCGGCAAGGTCGAAGTAGTCCATCGCGCGGGTGATGTAGAGGTACGAGTTCGCGTCGAAGCGGTCGGTGAAGGCCAGGCCCTGATAGCGCAAGTAGGACTCGATCTGGAAATCGGCGTCGAAACCGAAGGTCTTTTCCTCGCGGTCCTGCAGGCGGCGGCCGAACTTCTCGGTGAGTCCCGCTTCCGACAGATAGGTGATGTGCGCGGCCATGCGCGCGACGGAGAGGCCTTTTTCGGGGCCTTTTCCGTGCGCATAGTAATCCCCGTCGCGCCATTCGGGATCGGCCATGATCGACTGGCGGCCCACTTCGTGGAAGGCGATGTTCTGCGCAGAATGCCGCGCGGTGGAGGCGATCACCAGCGCGGCGCGGGTGCGGTCGGCGAAGTTGGCGGCAAGGCTCAGGGCCTGCATCCCGCCCATCGATCCGCCGACGACGGCATAGAGGCTCTCGATCCCCAGCGCGTCGAGCAGGGCGACGTGGCCGCGCACCATGTCGCGCACGGTGATGACCGGGAAGCGCATGCCCCAGGGCTTGCCGTCCTCGGCCAGGCTGGCCGGGCCGGTCGATCCCATGCACGAGCCGATGACGTTGGCGCAGATCACGAAGAAACGGTCGGTGTCGATCGGCTTGCCGGGGCCGACCATGCGCACCCACCAGCCGGGCTTGCCGGTCTTGGGGTGGTTGGAGACGACGTGATGGTCTCCGGTCAGCGCGTGGCAGATCAGGATCGCATTGTCCTTCGCCGCGTTCAGCGTGCCGTGCGTCTCGTAGGCGATGCGGACAGCGGCCAGGCTCTGCCCGCCGTCGAGCGGAAGCGGCTGCGCAAGGTTCAGGACCTGGGTGGCGTCGGAGTTCGGCGAAATGGACATGATGCAGGACTGGAGGTGGGGGAGCGGCGAGGGCCTGTCAATCATCCGTGCCGCGATGTCGTTTCATCGGGCAGATCCGGTCGCTCCCACCCAAATCGCCCCCTGTGCATAAGGCCCTCGCTGAGCTAAGGCCGCCCCGTCATGACCGATAGCCAGACCCTCCGCCCGACCACTGCCCCCCACGGCGCCCCGCAGCCCAAGCCGTGGATCGACGCGATCCATGCCTATGTTCCGGGCAAGTCCAAGGGCAAGGACGGAAAGCCGCTGATCAAGCTGTCGGCCAACGAGAACCCGCTCGGCACCAGCCCGGCCGCGCTGGAGGCCCGCGCCCAGGCGCCCGCGCTCTATCCCGACCCCGACAGCACCGCCCTGCGCGCAGCGATCGCCGCGAAGCACGGTCTCGACGCCGCGCGCGTGGTGATGGGCACCGGCTCGGACGAGCTGCTCAACCTCGCCGCACAGGGCTATGCCGGGCTGGGCGACGATGTGATCTACGTGCGCTACGGCTTCTCGGTCTACGACATCGCCGCCCGCCGCTGCGGCGCGACCCCGGTCGTCGCGCCCGATGCCGACTACGGCACCGATGTCGATGCGCTGCTGGCGCTGGTCACCGAAAAGACCCGCGTGGTCTTCGTCGCCAACCCCAACAACCCTACCGGCTCCTACCTGCCGGGCGGCGAGATCGCGCGCCTCCACGCGGGCCTGCCGTCCGACGTGCTGCTGGTGCTCGACCAGGCCTACGGCGAATATGTCGCGCCCGAGGACGACGACGGATCGCTGGCGCTGGCCGCCGCACACGACAACGTGCTGGTCACGCGCACTTTCTCCAAGATCTTCGGTCTCGCCGGCGAGCGCATCGGCTGGGCCACCGGCGCGCCGGGCATCGTCGCCACGCTCAACCGCATTCGCGGCCCCTTCAACGTCTCCGCCACCGGGCAGGCCATGGCGCTGGCGGCACTGGCCGACGAGGCTTTCGTCGAAGCCAGCCGCGTCCACAACCGCGACGAGCGCGCCCGCTTCGTCGAGAAGCTGGAAGCCCTGGGCAACCACGGCCTGCGCGCCCTGCCGAGCCAGGCGAACTTCGTGCTGGTGCTGTTCGAAGGCGCGCTGACCGCCGAAACCGCCTTCGACGGGCTGGCCGACCGCGGCTATATCGTCCGCTGGCTGCCGGGACAGGGCCTGCCGCAGGCCCTGCGCATCACCATCGGCAAGCCCAAGGACATGGACGTGATCGCCGAGGCCCTGCGCGATATGGCGGAAGCGGCGCAATGAGCTTCACAAACGTCGCGATCATCGGGCTCGGCCTCCAGGGCGGCTCCATCGGCCTCGCCGTGCAGGAATGCCTGCCCGGCACCCGGACCACCGGCTACGACCTCAGCCCCGCCCACCGCGCCCGCGCCGCCGAGCGCGGCCTTGTCCATGAGGTCTGCGAGACCCCGGCGGAAGCGGTGCGGAACGCCGATCTCGTGATCTTCTGCGTGCCGCCCGGCGTCATGGGCCTCGCCGCCGAGCAAGTGCGCGATGCCCTGCCCGCCCATGCCCTCGTCAGCGACGTCGGCTCCAGCAAGCAGGCGATCTCCAAGGCGCTGGGCGATGCGCTGCCCGACCACATGGTGATCCCCGCGCACCCGGTCGCGGGCACCGAAAACTCCGGTCCGGACGCCGGTTTCGGCCACCTCTTCCGCAACCGCTGGTGCATCGTCACCCCGGAAACGCGGACCGATCTCGTCAAGCTCAGCGAACTCGTCGGGTTCTGGGAAGCGCTCGGCGCCAATGTCGAGATCATGACGCCCGAGCACCACGACCTCGTGCTCGCCGTCACCAGCCATGTGCCGCACCTCATCGCCTATACGATCGTCGGCACCGCCTCCGACCTGGAGGACGTGACCCAGGGCGAAGTCATCAAGTATTCGGCGGGCGGCTTCCGCGACTTCACCCGCATCGCCGCCTCGGACCCGACCATGTGGCGCGACGTCTTCCTGTCCAACAAGGACGCGGTGCTGACGATGCTCCAGCGCTTCACCGAGGACCTCACCGCCCTGCAACGCGCGATCCGCGTAGGCGACGGCCAGGCGCTGTTCGACCAGTTCACCCGCACCCGCGCGATCCGCCGCTCGATCATCGAGGAAGGCCAGGACGATTCCCGCCCCGACTTCGGACGCGGCGACCATGAGGCGGGAGCGGAAGCGGCGGAGTAAGCTGGGCACAGGTCCACGCGCTTGCTCTCCACCTAGCACTCGTCATCCTGAACTTGTTTCAGGATCCATTTCCGACCATCGACGGCAGGTCGATCGGCACGATGGATCCTGAAACAAGTTCAGGATGACGGAGCGGGCAAACGAAACGTCGCCTCCCGAACTCACCCGTTCAACGCGTTGATCTCTTCCAGCACCAGCGCCTCGACAACCTCGCGCGGGAGGCCCGCCTCGATGCGCGGGCCGACGCGCAAGGTGATCGTCCCGGACTTCTTCCAGAGGCGGTGATAGAGCCGCCCGCTGTCCACCGCCACCGGCACCACCGGCAGCGCCAGCAGCTTGTAGAGTCCCGCAAAGCCCGACTGCAACGGCGCCCGCTCACCAGAGGGCACCCGCGTGCCTTCAGGGAAGATCGCCAACGGCCGCCCCTGCGCCGAGAACCCGCGGGCCGACGCCACCATCGCCCGCAAGGCCCGGGCACCCTGTTCGCGCTCCACCTTGACGACGCCGTACTGCCGCGCAGCCCAGCCCCAGCCGGGCAGTTCGACCAGTTCGGCCTTGGGAAACGGCGCGGGGAAGTTCATCTGCGCCGGCAGGTCGATGGCCTCGAAGAAGCTCTCGTGCTTCATCGCCACCAGCACGCCTTCTTCCGGCATCTCGCCCTCGATCTTCAGGCGGATGCCGAGCAGCCAGCGGCAGCACCAGCGATGGAAACGGCTCCAGCCGCGCACGGTGCGCCGCATCGGCTCCTGCCCGATCAGCGAGGTCAGCCAGACACCGGTGATGAACACCAGCGTTCCGGGATAGAACATCAGATAGAAGAGAATGCTGCGAACGACGTCGAGCGGAGTGGTGCGCATCAAGCTTTCTTCCAGGGTGGCCGTTGCCAGAAATCGAGCGCCATGCGCCCGAAGAACTTGTGATATTCGAGGAACAGCGTGCTCAGGCTGGGGCGTGAGGGCACCCCGTCCTCCAGCACGGTGACGTGATCGGGCAGCTCGCGCGCCAGCTCGTAGGCGGCGCGGCGCATGTGCCAGTCGGCCGTGACCAGCCGCACCGAGCGCGCCTTGCGCCGCGCCACCCAGCCCGCCGCCTCGATCGCGTTGGAGCGGGTGTCGTAGGCCTCGTAGCCCAGCGTGATGCAGCACTTCATGAGGCGGGCGGGGATGCGGAACTCGGCGGCGAGTTCGCCGGGCTTCACCTCGCGGTCGACGCCCGAGATCAGCAGGCGCGGCGCCCGTCCGGCCTCCAGCACGGAAAGCGCCCGCTCGATGCGGCCCTTGCTGCCGGTCAGCACGATCACCGTATCGGTGCGCACAGTATCGTCGAGCGGCCCCGGCAGCGTTACCGCGAACCAGAGGAACCCGAAGAGCCAGATAAGCAGCAGAAAGGCGGCGGTGCGACGAAACATGGACGATCTATAGCGACTTGTGGGTACTATAGCATCTTGCGCAGTGCATGAAGCACTGTCAGCCGTGCCGTCAGCATGGCCAGCAGGGTCGAGAGCAGCGGCACCAGCGCCAGCAGCAACCAGTCGGTCCAGACCAGCGCGCCGCTGTCCACCAGCCCCGCCCCCAGACTCGCGAAACGGCGGCCGAGCGACAGGATCACCACCAGCGCCAGCGCCAGTCCCACGGTGCCGCCGCCCGCCGCATCATAGCCGATCGAGCGCTGGAAGACGCGCGCGACCTGGGTATCGGTGCCGCCCAGGAGGTGGACGATCTCGATCACGTCGCGGTTGGCGCCGAGCGCCGAGCGCGCCGCCAGCAGTACGGCAGCGGCCAGCGCGCAGGCCAGCAGCACGACCAGCGAGATCGACAGCACCTGAAGCGAGACCATCGCGTCGAACACCGGCTTCAGCCAGGTGGACTGCGCATCGACTTTGGCCGAGGGCGCCACTTTGGCCAGCACCTTCTCGATCTCTGCGAGTTGCTGCGGCGTGGCCGGCCCCTTCAATCGCACGTCGATCAGCGAAGGCACCGGAATGGCCGCGCCGGTCGCGGCGGCGATGCCGGTGCCGAGCCAGGGTTCGATCAACGCGTCAAGTTCGGCTTGCGGAACCTGCCGCAGCCCGGCGACCTGCGGCAGACGCTTGACCGCTTCCACCCCCGCTGCGGTCTCTCGCGCGCGGATATCGTCGCGCGGCTCGATGACCTGCACGGTCACTCCGCCCTCGATCTCGGCGCGGGCCAGCGAAATGGCATTGCCGAGTGCGAGACCGGCGGCGAGCGCGATGGCGGTCATGGCCACCATGATCGCGATGACCCAGGGCATTGGCCCGGACATGCGGGTCTGCGGGATCAATTCCGCGCCGCGCACGCCCAATCTGCGCCAGCCAAGTTTGTGCCAGCCGAATTTGGGCCAGCCCGAAAAACGCCTGCGCCACGCACTTCCGGCCGACGCCTGCCCGCTCGGCACGATGGCCCCGCCCTCGCTCATGCCGGCCTGCGCGGAGGATAGCGCAAGGCACCGGTGGGATCGGCCAGACGGCCGCGGTCGAGGCGCATGATCAGGCTGTCGGGCACTTTGCGCAGCAAGTCGAGATCGTGGGTGGCGACGACGACGGTGGTGCCCTGGCGGTTGAGCATCTCGAACAGGCGCAGCAGTTTGAGTGCCATGTCCGCATCGACGTTGCCGGTCGGCTCGTCCGCCACCAGGATCGCCGGGCGCGCGATCACCGCGCGGGCGATGGCCACGCGCTGCTGCTCGCCGCCGGAAAGCGTGGCCGGTCGAGCGTCCATCTTGTCCGCAAGGCCGACCCATTCGAGAATGTCGCGCACCGGCCCGCCGATGTCCCGCTCCTGATGGCCGGCGACGCGCAGCGGCAGGGCGACGTTATCGAAGGCGGAAAGGTGCGGGATCAGCCGGAAGTCCTGGAACACCACGCCGATCCGGCGGCGCAGTCCCGGCAGGCGGCTGCGCGGCAGGGTGATGGCATCGGTTCCGAACATGCGGATGGCGCCGCGCGAGGGACGCTGCGCCAGGTAGAGCAGTCGCAGCAGCGACGTCTTGCCCGCGCCGCTGGCTCCGGTCAGGAAATAGAAGCGGCCCGCGAAAAGCGTGAAGGTCAGATCCGACAGGACCTCGCGCTCCGTGCCGTAGCGCAGGCCGACATTGTCGAAATGAACGATTTCCCCGTCGGCGATCATGCTCATAATATCTGTGCTGCGTCGGGTCCGAACGGGCGACGCAAAGGGCTATAGCGAGCATTGAATGTGGAAAAAAGGGCGTTCCGGCTTGTGCCCACAGCTCGATGCCTTGTCGCAGGCGAGTCACTCGTGCTTTAGCTTGCTATCATGATCATCGCCTGCCCAGCTTGCTCTACACGATATGCCGTGCCGGACAGCGCGATAGGTGCGGACGGCCGCACCGTGCGCTGCGCAAAGTGCCGCCACAGCTGGCACCAGGAAGGCCCCGACCTCGCGGCACCGTCCGCCGAGGACCTGGCGGAAGTTCCGGCTCCTGCGCCCGAACCCGCACCTGCCGCCCCTGTCTATGAAGAAGTGGCCGCCGAGCCTGCCCCGCCGCAGCCCGTCCAGGCCGCTCCGGTTCAGCACCCGGTTCAACAGGCTGCCCCGCCTCCGCGCGAAGCCATCCGCGTGCCCGGACGTCACGCCGCTTCGGAAGCAACGGAAGCCGCAATACCGGCAGAACCAGCGCCTATAGCGACACAGGCCGAACGCGCCGCCCGCAAGCCCGCCCCCGTCTATGACGACACCACGGCGGTCCACTATGCGGACGAAGGCCATTCCAGCTTCGACTTCGCCCCGCCGTTCCGTCCGCGCCGCAACTGGACGCGGATCGCAACTTTCGGCTCCGCGCTCTTCGCCGTCGTCGCGCTCGGGTTGACCGGCGCGGTCGCCTGGGGCGGGCTGCCGGACTGGCTGCCGATCCCGCACCAGACTTTCTCGCAGGCCCAGCCCGACCTCCAGCTCGACTTCCCACGCAAGCGGCAGGACCGCAAGCCCCTGCCCGACGGCACCGAGTTCTTCTCGGTCAGCGGCACGATCAGCAATATCGGCAGCCAGAGCCGCAAGGTGCCCTCGCTGCTGGTGGTGCTGCGCGACAAGCGCGATCGCATCGTCTATGAAAAGGAAGTCGTGCCCTCCAAGCGCCAGCTCGCACCCGGAGAGGCGATTACCGTCAACGAAGCGCTGACGGACATTCCCAAGGCCGCCTCCGCCGCCGAGATCGGCTGGAAGCCCGAATAGAATCCCCCGCGAAACCTCGGCAAAATCTTGCCGAGAAACCAGCGCGCTCGGCCGAATGGCTCGGGCGCGTTTTTGCATCGCTCTGGGATTCGGGCGGAATTCAGCCGATTTTTCAGGCTCTCCCAAAAAAAATCACTCTTTTTGAAAATAATTGGCCGCCCCCTCTTGCCGGGTCCGGAACCCTTTGCTAGTGGCGCGCTCCTACCACGGGGCGGCCTTAAAGCTCCCCGGTGATGATTTAGCGGTCATGGCGGAATTGGTAGACGCGCAACGTTGAGGTCGTTGTGGGCGAAAGCCCGTGGAAGTTCGAGTCTTCTTGACCGCACCATCACTCTCGCAAGAGATAGAGTAAAGCCTTCGGGCCCCCGCAAGGGGGCCCGAAAGTCGTTTGGGCTCCTGAAAAATTCAGCAGTACGAAGATTTCGGCAGTTCGAAGAGCGGCTCGCGATTCACGCCACGGCGCGCGCGGCATCCTTTTCCCGTTTCTCCGGCGAGACATCGCCCAGCAGATCGCGCACGATCGCATAAGTGCGGTCGTTGTCGACGTCGATCGCCTGCGTCCCGTCCGGCAGGATCACGGCGCGGACCCTGAGGCCCATCCGGCGCGAGGCACGCACGACCGCGCCCGAGAGCGATTCCAAACCCAACCGCATCATCGCAAGCCCCACGAAGCCGATGGCGCGCAGGACCCGGGCACTTTCGCGCCCGCCGATCCGGGCGCCGCGAAACACCTCCACCGCATCGACGAAGCGCGTATGCGCCATGCCGTAGAGATCGCATGTGGCGAAGGCACCGTCGCGCAATGTCAGATAGCTGCGCAAGGCGTTTGGATGCGCCGCCTCCACCGCCTCGCGCCGGGCGAGGGCGAACGTCACATCGCAGCCTTCCAGTGCATCGGCCATCGCATCGATCGATTCCGGGCTGAGCAGGGCATGGTCGGCGGTGGTGACGAGCAGCGGCCCGTCCCAGTCCTGCGCCGCCGCGCGGACGCTGGCGGCAATATCCTCGCGGGCCTCCACCAGGGCGACCGAACCGCGCCCCGGCAGGCGGGTGAGCACGTCCCATACCGGATCGAACGCCTCGCGCTCGACGCAGACGGCCAGGCTTGCGACGCGTGGATGCTGCGCGGCGGTTTGCAGCACATGGGCAATGAGCGGCCTTCCGGCGAGCGGGATCAGGCAGCGATGCCTTTCCCCGAAACGCTCGGCCAAGGCATCGACATCCGCCGGCGCCAGACCGTGTCCGGCCAGAACCACCAGCCTGAGCGGCCGGAACTCGCTATCGTCGTTATCGGAAGAAACCGGAGAAGCCATGATCCAAGACCCTATGCCGCCTGCGTGTGACAGCGCGGTGACTGGCGATTCGCGGAGCGATCCCCGCCTGCGCGAATTCAAGCTATGGATAACGCGCGCCCTCGGCTTGCCTCTCGCGAGCGCCTTGCCCAAGGCAGAGCCGTGAGCGCCAATATCGTGATCGGCCAGACCCCGCAGGGCGAGTCGATCGAGATCGACATCAAGGAACTTCTCGCGACCCGCCTGCTGGTGCAGGGCAATTCCGGGTCCGGCAAGTCGCACCTGCTGCGCCGCCTCCTCGAAGAGAGCGCCTCGGTCGTCCAGCAGGTCGTCATCGATCCGGAAGGCGATTTCGTCAGCCTGGCCGAGGAATTCGGCCATGTCGTGATCGACGGCGCCGCTTATGCCGAGACCGAGATCGTCCGCCTCGGCGCGCGCATCCGCGAGCATCGCGCCTCGGTGGTCCTCGCGCTCGACGAGCTGGAAATCGACCAGCAGATGAAGTGCGCCGCGCAGTTCCTCAACGCCATGTTCGATGCCCCGCGCGAACAGTGGTATCCGGCGCTGGTGGTGGTCGACGAAGCGCAGATGTTCGCGCCCGCCGCCGCCGGTGAAGTCTCCGAAGAGGCGCGCCGCGTCAGCCTGGCGGCGATGACCAACCTCATGTGCCGTGGCCGCAAGCGCGGCCTCGCCGGGGTGATCGCCACGCAGCGCCTCGCCAAGCTGGCGAAGAACGTGGCTGCCGAAGCCTCCAACTTCCTGATGGGCCGCACTTTCCTCGACATCGACATGGTGCGCGCCGCCGACCTGCTCGGCATGGAGCGGCGCCAGGCCGAATCGATCCGCGACCTCGCGCGCGGGCAGTTCCTCGGCCTCGGCCCGGCGATCAGCCGCCGCCCGGTGGCGGTCAACATCGGCTCGGTGCTGACCGGCGCCAAGTCGGTCACGCCCGGCCTGATGCCCCTGCCCACCGCCTCGACCGACGAACTGCGCGAGCTGCTGCACGACAATCTCCACGTCGAACCCGAGCGCCCGGAATTCCCGCGTCCTGCCCCGCGCCCCAGCGTGGACATCGAGGAACTGAGCGAATCGATCGCCCACGGCCCCTCGTCTCCTTCCGCGCCGCCCTCGCGCCCGGAACGGCCCGAGCCGGAGCCGGAGGAAAACCGCGCGGCGATGCTCGAAATCCTCAATGCCATGGCGCAGGACCCGGAATGCACGTTCCAGTCCGCGACCACGCTGTTCCAGGATTTCACGATCCGTTGCCGCATGAAGGGCATTTCGGTGCGCGGTCTGGACGCGACGATGTTCCGCCGCGGTTTCGCCGCCGCCATCGCCGGGATCGAAGACCCGGACGACGAGCGCTGGTTCGATCTCATCAACCTTGCCAAGCATGTCCCCGACGATGCGCTGGCGCCGTTCTACATGATCGCCCGCGCGGCGATGAACGACGAGCCCTGCCCCGACGACATGGTGCTCGCCCGCGTCTACGGCACCAGCAGCCCGCGCCGCGTGCAGCGCTTGCTGGACTATCTGGAAAAGGACGGGCTGATCGTGGTCCGCACCGATTTCTCCGGCAAGCGCTCGGTCGGGTTGCCGGACCTCGGCGTCACGACGGCGCCCGTCGAGGGCTGAGAGCGGCTCAAGGAGAGACTGCGGCCGACAACGCCGGTCGAGCCGCGAGTCAGCTCATCATCCTGACCTACCTTTCGTCCTGAACTATCCTTCGTCATTGCGAGCGTAGCGAAGCAATCCAGGGCAGCTTGAGACCGACTCTGGATTGCTTCGCTACGCTCGCAATGACGAAAGGTGGGGGGGACGAAGACCGGGGATGATGGAAGTTTGGGCCCCCTTCAGGGCACCAGCACGGTATCGTGCGGTTCGCCCTTCGTCTCCGGATAATCGAGCGTGAAGTGCAGCCCCCGGCTCTCGTGCCGGTGCAGTGCCGAGCGGACGATCAGTTCGGCGGTCTGAAGCAGGTTGCGCAGTTCGATCAGGTCGGTCGAGACGCGGAAGTGGCGGTAATATTCCTCCACCTCGCCGTTGAGCATCTGGATGCGGTGCATGGCGCGCTCCAGCCGCTTGGTAGTGCGCACGATACCGACATAGTTCCACATGAAGCGGCGGATTTCGGTCCAGTTCTGCTTGATGACGACTTCCTCGTCGGAGTCGGTCACCCGGCTTTCGTCCCAGGCCCGCACGGGCGGCGGCGCGTCGAAGGCGTCCCAATGATCGAGGATATGCGCCGCGCAGGATTCGCCGAAGACGAAACATTCCAGCAGCGAATTCGAAGCCAGGCGGTTGGCGCCGTGGAGGCCGCTCTCGGTGCATTCGCCCGCCGCATAGAGTCCGGGCAAATCGGTCTTGCCGTCGAGGTCGATGAGCACGCCGCCGCAGGTATAGTGCTGCGCGGGCACGACCGGGATCGGCTCCTTCGTCATGTCGATGCCGAGGCCCAGCAGCTTCTCGTAGATGTTCGGGAAGTGCTCGCGGATGAAGGCTTCGGGCTGGTGGCTGATGTCGAGGTGGACGTAGTCGAGACCGTAGCGCTTGATCTGGTCGTCGATGGCGCGGGCGACGACATCGCGCGGGGCGAGTTCGGCGCGCGCATCGTAGTCGGGCATGAAACGGTGCCCGGTGACCGGATGGAGCAGCCGCCCGCCCTCCCCGCGCACGGCCTCGGTGATGAGGAAGTTCTTGACCTCCAGATTGTAGAGGCACGTCGGGTGGAACTGCATCATCTCCATGTTGGAGACGCGTGCACCGGCACGCCAGGCCATGGCGATGCCGTCGCCGGTGGCCCCGCGCGGCGCGGTGGAGAACTGGTAGACGCGCCCCGCCCCGCCGGTAGCCAGGATCGTCGCACGGGCGGTGTGCGCCTCGACCCGGCCGGTTTTCTCGTCGAGGGCATAGACGCCCCAGACCCGGCCCGATCCCGAATAGCGCAGCTCATGTCGCCCGGTGATGAGGTCGATGCACGATTGCCCCGGCAGCAGGGTAATGTTGGGATGGTCCTCCGCCGCCTTGAGCAACGCGCTCTGCACCGCCCAGCCGGTCGCGTCGGCGACATGGACGATGCGGCGGTGCGAATGGCCGCCCTCGCGGGTGAGGTGCAGTTCGCTCCCCTCGGTGTTGAACGGCACGCCCAGCTCGACCAGCCGCTCGATCGCATGGGGCGCGCGCTCGATCACGAACTCCACGGTGTCGCGGCGGTTGAGTCCGGCGCCGGCAACCATGGTGTCCGAGATATGCTCCTCGAACGTATCGCCCGCATCGAGCACCGCCGCGATCCCGCCTTGCGCCCAAGCGGTCGAGCCGCCGGTCAGCGTGCCCTTGGCGAGGACGAGGACCTTGAGCTTGTCCGCCAGAGCCAGCGCGGCGGTAAGACCGGCGGCGCCGGAGCCGACGACGATCACGTCGTGCTGGGGGACATCATGCGCGGGAACGGGATCGATATGCGTAGCCATGGCGGCTCCATGCCGGGACTATGACGATGACGCAATAATTAGCTTTGCATGCTTACTTGCCCTGCAATCATGTTGCAGTGCAGCGTTATACTCGGTAAGGTTGTCCTGCATTCATAACACGATAACGCATCAGAGCTGCCGGGCGGTCGCACGCAGGAAAGCAGGCGAAACTGTTTTCCAACTGAACCCAGTAGGGAGCGTGCCGTGCCGTCCGCCTTGCCCAGACGCCCATTCCAGGCCGTGTTCTGCCGCTTCGACCGGCACGAACCCGACCGTGACAGCGTTCACTGGGACGGTTCACGCTATGCCGGCACCTGCCGCTGCTGCCGCGCACCGATCCGCCGCCATGCGCATCGGGTCTGGAAAGGGATTCCCGACGAGAGGTAGGGCCGTCAGTGCCCCGCCACTTTGGAGAACAGGTTCATCACCAGCACTCCGGCGATGATGAGACCCATCCCGGCCATGGCGGGCGTGTCCAGCTTCTGCCCCTGGAACAGCCAGGCGATCGCGGCGATCAGGACGATCCCCACGCCCGACCAGATCGCATAGGCGACCCCGGTGGGAATGCCGCGCAGCGCCAACGAGAGGCAATAGAAAGCCACGATATACCCCGCCGCCATGATCGCCGTCGGCACCGGCCGGGCGAATCCTTCCGACTGCTTGAGGAAGGACGTGGCAATCACCTCGGCCACGATGGCGATCGCGAGGTAGAGGTAATTCATGCGGCGACGGAACTCGTCAGGCTGACGAAGACGTCTTCCAGATCCGCCTCGCGCGTGGTCACGTCGACGATGGCGAAGCCCTGCGCCTGCACGGCCGAGAGGATCTCGCCCGCGTTGCTGCGGTCCTTGTCATACGTGATCTGGAGCACCCGCTCGCCGGACATTTCGCACTTCAGGAAACCGGGATGGCTGGGCAGCGCGGTCACGTCGCGGTCGAGCGTGAGGACGAGAATCTTCTCGCGCGCCATGCCGACCAGCTCGCGGGTCGGCTTGTTGGCGATCAGCTCGCCGTGGTTGATGATGGCGATGCGGTCGCAGAGTTCCTCGGCTTCTTCGAGGTAGTGCGTGGTCAGCACGATCGTCGCGCCTTCGCGGTTGAGTTCGGTGACGAGTTCCCAGAGCTGGCGGCGCAGTTCCACGTCCACGCCCGCCGTCGGTTCGTCGAGCACCAGCACCGGCGGCTGGTGGACCAGCGCCTTGGCGATCAGCAGGCGGCGCTTCATCCCGCCCGAGAGCGTGCGCGCATAGGCGTCGCGCTTGTCGGAGAGATGGACGGCGCGCAGCAGCTCTTCCGAACGGCGCAGGGTCTTGGTGATGCCGTAGAGCCCGGCCTGGTTCTCCAGCACTTCGAATGGCGTGAAGAACGGGTCGAACACGATCTCCTGCGGGACGATGCCGATCGCGCGCTTGGCGTTGCGCTGGTCCCGGTCGATGTCGAAGCCCCAGATGTCGATCGAACCCGAAGTCTTGCGGACGAGACCGGCCATGATGTTGATGAGCGTGGACTTGCCTGCACCGTTCGGGCCGAGCAGGCCGAAGATGCCGCCTTCCGGCACGTCGAAGGATACGCCCTTGAGCGCAAGCTTGCCTTCGCCGCTTCCGGCAGGGGCATAGCGCTTCTTGAGGTCACGGATCGAGATGGCGGCAGAAGTCGAGCTGGTCATGGCCCGCATGTGGGGCAGGACGGCGCGCCAGTAAAGAGCGCGTGTCCCTCCCCCGCCGAATGTCGACTGTCCTACAGCCCCTCGCGGCTGTCGAACACCGAACGGCTCGCCTCGATCGCGGGGCGGTTGGCGAAGGCCCAGGCGCCCAGTTCCTTCACCGGAAGCGAAAGCGAACGGCCCAGATCGCTGAGCGCATATTCGACGCGCACCGGCACGCTGGCGTGGACGGTGCGCACCACCAGCCCGTCACGCTCCAGCGCCCGCAAGGTGCGCGACAGCATTTGCTGCGAAATCCCGCCGATCGCGCGCTTCAGTTCGTTGAAGTGCAGGTCGCCCTCCAGCAGGGTCATGACCACCAGCATCGACCACTTGTCGCCCACCCGGCTGAGGATATCGCCGATCACCCGGCACGCGCCTGCCGAATGCACGACTTCGGGCGCGGTTGCCGGAGTAAGGTCGGTTGCCTCCAAGGTGGTCACGTCCATGTTACCTGGTCCTGAAAAAATGCGCTCTTGGCGTTCGTCGCAGTGCAACATAGCTATGGCTGGTCACGATTTCAAACCAAGACCCTTTTCCAGACTATCCTAGAGGTTCTCTCCCCATGAAGCTTCTCCATCTCGATTCCAGCATCCTTGGCGAAAACTCGGTGAGCCGCGCCGTTTCGGCCGCCATCGTGCAGAACCTGACCAAGGCCGATCCCGCGCTCGAAGTCAGCTACCACGACCTCGCCGCCGAGGCCCTGCCGCACCTGACGCTCGACGTTCTCGGCAATCCGGACGGCACCCCCGAACTGGCCGAATTCCTCGCCTCCGACGTGATCGTGATCGGCGCGGGCATGTACAACTTCACCATCCCCAGCCAGCTCAAGGCCTGGTTCGACCGCGTTCTCGTGGCGGGCAAGACCTTCCAGTACACCGCCGAAGGCCCGCAGGGTCTGGCCGGCGGCAAGAAGGTCTACGTGGCCCTGTCGCGCGGCGGTTACTACGGCGAAGGCCAGCCCGGCGCCGCCGTTGAACACGCCGAAACCTACCTGCGCGCCGTGCTCGGCTTCGTGGGCATCACCGATCCGATCTTCGTACTCGCCGAAGGCATCGCCATCGGCCCCGAAGTCCGTGAGAAGGCTCTTGCCGACGCCCTCGCCGAAGCGGGTGCCCTGGCTGTCCCGGCCTGATAGAAGAACAGCAATGGCCCCAGCGCGTCCCGATACGCGCCGGGGCCATTTGCACGCTGGAAATTCCCGTCAAGGCTTGGTAATCGGCCAATCCATGAGCACGCAGCCCGAAACCGTCTTCACCGATTCCCACCGCGTTTCCTGCGACGGGGCCACCGAAATCCGCTCGAACGGCACCTACAAGGCTGCCGCACTCGGCCACCCGCGCGTGTGGCTGGAGATCGACGAGAAGGGCTACGTCGATTGCGGTTACTGCGACCGCCGCTTCGTCCTCAAGGGCGGCCCGGCCGACCAGCAGGCGGCCTGATTTCAACGTTTCTGCGCGCCGGGCTGTAACGCCCGGCTCACACATCTGATTGCCCTCCGGCAGCCTTTCGAAGGGCCCGGACTCCCATGCTTGCGCCCGATGCTTGCACAATTGTCATAAATTGGGCAGCATCCCCGTCCGGGAACAGCATGGAGAAAGCCATGGACGACCTGAATCGCCCGAATACGGGTTCCGGCACCACTTCCGGCTTCGAATTCAATCACCCGACGATCATCAGCCTGCTCTATCTCGCGTCCTATTTTACCGGGATCACGGCGATCGTGGGCATCGTGCTGGCTTTCGTCTGGCGCGGTGAGCCCAAGGAAGCCTGGGAAGAATCCCACTACCAATACCTGATCAACACGTTCTGGATCGGACTTGCCGGAGCCGTGGTCGGCTTCCTGCTGCTGATCGTGGCGATCGGCCTGCTCGTGCTCGCCGCCGTCTCCATCCTCGTGATCGTGCGCAGCGTGATGAGCCTGCTCAACGCGCAGAAGCATGCGCCGATGCCGAATCCGGGCAGTTGGCTGATCTGAACCACGGTAACCGGATGCTAAGGCCGGGACCGTAAAGTCGATTTTGGGAAAGGATGCCGGGGGGCCGCTGCCTGTGAACATGCTGAGAATACGCGCGCACCAGCGCTACGCCGTCCGCCGGGAGACGCGCATCCTGCGCGGCACCCGCTGCGTCGGCACCGGTCTGCTGGTCGAGACTTCACAGGAAGGCTGCCGGATCGGCTGCGTCGTGCCTGTCGATCTCTTGTCCGATCCCATCGTCAACGGCGATGTGCTGGCGATCGCCCCGGAGGGCGCCGAGCCTTTCGAAGCGCTCGTGCGCTGGAGCGGCAACGGCACGCTGGGCTTTCGGCTGATCCAGCCCTTTCACCATCACGAGCTGGACCGGCTGATTCGCACTTGCCGGGGAGAATTCGACGCGCCAGAGGCACGCGACTACGGAACCTGAGGACCTTTTTCTCTCCATGCCAAATCGTACCCATCGGCGCTCGATTTCCGCGCCGATCTGGATCCTTCTCCCCCTCGTGCTCGTCGCGGGTCTCTATTACTGGCATGGCGCAAGGACCGGCGCCCCCGGCAGCGGCCTGTTCACCGCGCCGGATACCGAAAGCGCCCGCTTCGCCCGCTGCTCCGGCCCGGTGCGCAAGACCTGCGTCGTCGACGGCGACACCTTCTGGTATCGCGGCACCAAGATCCGCATCGCCGACATCAACACGCCGGAAACCAGCAAGCCGGAATGCAGCTATGAAGCCCGGCTCGGCGCCCAGGCGACCGAGCGGCTTATCGCCCTACTGAACGAGGGGCCGTTCTCGCTCCAGCCGGGCGGCGACGGCCGTGACCAGGACCGCTACGGCCGCGCCCTGCGCATCGTCACCCGCGAGGGCCGCAGCCTCGGCACGACCCTGGTGGACGAGGGCCTTGCCGAACAATGGAAAGGCCGCCGCGGCACCTGGTGCTGATACGAAAAAGGGCTCGGAAGCATCGCTCCCGAGCCCTTTTCATGATCGAAGGCCTGGAGTTACTCGGCAGCCTCGGTCGCGCCGAACATGTCCGGCTCGGTGCCTTCCACGATCAGCACTTCGTCGTTGGCCTTCACCTTGCGGCGCGAATCGAAGTTCGACCAGACGTCGTTCCAGTTGCCGCGCGTCGCGCCCTTCGAATATTCGGTGGCGCGCGTCTCGAAGAAGTTGGCATGCTCGACGCCGTTCAGCAGCGGCTGGAGCCACGGCAGCGGGTGATCCTCGATCAGGTAGATCGGGTTGAGGCCAAGCTGGTTCATGCGCCAGTCGGCGATGTAGCGGATGTACTTCTTGATGTCCTTGGCGGTCATGCCGGGGACCGGGCCCATCTCGAAGGCGAGGTCGATGAAGGCGTCTTCCAGGCGGACCGTGGTCTGGCACTGGTCGGCGATGTCGTCCTTCACCGCCTTGGTGAGGCAGCCGCGCTCCTGCACGAAGGCGTGGAACAGGCGGGTGATGCCCTCGCAGTGCAGCGATTCGTCGCGCACCGACCAAGAGACGATCTGGCCCATGCCCTTCATCTTGTTGAAGCGCGGGAAGTTCATCAGCATCGCGAAGCTGGCGAAGAGCTGCACGCCTTCGGTGAAGCCGCCGAACATGGCCAGGGTGCGCGCGATGTCCTCGTCATTGTCGACGCCGAACTTCTGGAGGTAATCGTGCTTGGCCTTGAGTTCCTCGTATTCAAGGAACATGCCGTATTCGCTCTCGGGCATGCCGATGGTGTCGAGCAGGTGCGAATAGGCGGCGATGTGCACCGTCTCCATGTTGGAGAAGGCGGCAAGCATCATCTTGATCTCGGTGGGCTTGAAAACGCGGGCGTACTTCTCGTGGTAGCAGTCCTGCACTTCCACGTCGGCCTGGGTGAAGAAGCGGAAGATCTGGGTGAGCAGGTTGCGCTCATGCTCCGAGATGTTCTGCGCCCAGTCGCGGCAATCCTCGCCCAGCGGCACTTCCTCGGGCAGCCAGTGAATCTGCTGCTGCGTCTTCCAGAAGTCGTAAGCCCAGGGATATTCGAAGGGCTTGTAGGTCTTGCGGGCTTCGAGAAGGGACATGGGCGGACAACTCCGGGGGTTCGATGACTATCTGATTCTAAGGACGCGCCGGGCGATTCGAAGGGCCGAAGCTCGGCCTTCCGCGCCATTCCCGGCACATGATTTCAGGGGCACGGGGCAAGCCGCGATGCCGATGCCCGCCACGATACCCAAATTTGATCGCTTTTGGAGCCGGTTGGGGAAAACTTCCCACAGCTTAGAAAAGCATATCTAGCGCCTGCCGCAATATAGGGACGCTAGGGATTGTAGGCCAGAGCCGGAAGGGGCGATTTCATGCGAATCGTGGAACAACGCCGGTTTGCAGGCTATTCCTGTTCTGTCCGGGCCGCATCTCGGCCCCAACCGGAGGACCCGCCATGTCGTCTTCGCCATCCCCCTTCGATCCCGTCCAGACATCCTGGCCCACCGAATCGGGGGTGATCCGCAAGGGCATGACGGTCATCGACGCGGACGGCTTCACGATCGGCACGGTCGATCATCTGGACGGGCAGGAAATCGTGCTGGAAGGTGAAGGCTCGCCATTCGTCGCGGTCTCGGAAGTCGACGGGGTAGACGGCGACAAGGTCCTGCTGTCCCCGCGCGGAGACGCCACTTTCGGGCTCGGCGCGGAGCCTTGAGCGACTTTTCGTGAGGCCCTTCCACGAGCCGGTTTCCCGCTGAGACCAATGCCGGAACGAAGCGCTGCGGCGCGCCGTTGAAAAGGCATCGACGCTTCAACGGGAGAGAACCTCATGTTCGAAAAGCTGCGCATCCGCCAGCACATGGAAGTCACCGACCATACCGGCCAGCATGTCGGCACGGTGGACGAGGTGAAGGACGACCAGATCAAGCTGACCCGTTCGGACAGTTCGGACGGTGCCCACCACTTCATCGCCTTCGACAATGTCGACCGCATCGAGGAAAACCGGGTCTACCTCAAGCAGGGCACGCCGATCCCGATGGGCAGCGGCGCGAACTGAACCGCTGTACAGGATGGGCGCCAGTCGCCGCCCGTCCCGATGGAACCCCGGCCTCCCGTCCCCGGACGGCCGGGGTTCTTTCCGTTTTCGGTGCCTTGCTCAATCCCCTGCCACGGTCATTCCGTCGACACGCAAGGTCGGCACGTTGATCGCGCGGTGCCATTCGAGGTCGCTGGCAGCGGTGAGGCCGGCGAACATCGCCAGGAGGTTGCCCGCCACGGTGAACTCGGCGATCGGTCCCGCGATCTCGCCGCCCACAATGCGGAAGCCCGAGGCGCCGCGGCTGTAGTCGCCGGTCACGCCGTTGACGCCGTGGCCGATCAGTTCGGTGATGTAGACACCGTCCGCGATGTCGGCGATCAGTTCGGCCGGGCTGGCAGTGCCGGGCTGGAGATGCAGGTTGCCCACCGAAACGCCGGGCGCACCGCCACCGCCGCGCGCCGCATGGCCGGTCGGCTCCAGGCCGAGCTGCCGGGCCGAGGCGCTGTCGAGCAGCCAGCCGGTCAGGCGGCCATCCTCGATCAAGTTGCGCGAACGGGTCGGCAGACCCTCGCCGTCGAAAGGACGCGAGCGCAGGCCGCGGAGGGTGTGCGGTTCTTCCACCAAAACGATCCCCGGCGCGAAAACCTGTTCGCCCAGCTTGTCCAGCAGGAAGCTGGACCGACGGGCGATGGCGCTGCCGGAAATGGCCCCGGTGAAGTGCCCGATCAGCGAGCCGCCGACGCGCGGATCGAAGACCACCGGCATCGCGCCGCTCGCCATGCGGCCCGGTTCGAGGCGGGCGACCGCGCGCTCTGCCGCCAGCGCACCAATCTCGGCAGGCGGCGGCAGGTCGGCGCGGTGATGCGCCGAGCGCCAGGCATAGTCGCGCTGCTTGGCCGCGCCTTCTCCGGCGACGATCGAGACGCTGAGCGAATGGCTGGTCGAACCATAAGCCCCGGCGAAACCGTGGCTGGTAGCAAGAGCGAAGACCCCGGTTCCGGCACTGGCGGTGGCGCCGTCCGAATTGCTGACGCGGGCCACGGCGCGCGCCGCATCCTCGGCCTCCAGCGCGGCGGCGCGCAGATCGTGCGGGCTGGGTTCGGAGGGGTCGAACTGGTCGAGTTCCGGCCAGGGTCCCCGGCTCAGAAATTCCTCGGGCGCGAGACCGGCATAAGCGTCTTCCGGCGCGGCGCCGGCCATGGCGATGGCGCGAGCCGCGAGTTCGTCCAGCGCCTGCGGGGAAAGATCGGAGGAGCCGATGCTGGCCGAACGCTTGCCGAGGAAGACCCGCAGCGAAATATGCTCGCTTTCGGAGCGTTCGACATCTTCGAGCTTGCCGAGCCGGACCTGAATGCCCTCGGACGAACTGGCGCCGAACACGGCATCGGCGGCATCGGCGCCGGCCTTGCGCGCGCGGTCGACGAGGTCCTGTGCGCGGTCGAGCGCTTCCTGCGGGCTGAGCATCTTTTCGGGTCTCCAATTCCCCGATGGGGTCGGGGGAGCGCAGCCCTAAACGCCGCGAGGGCGGAGCGCAAATCCCGCGTGAGAACCGGTCACTTCACCAGCAGCGAGAGTCCCTTGAACAGGCCGGTAATGGCGAACGGCAGGCCGATCGCCAGCAGCCAGAGCACGAGCCGGTCGCGGCGATAATAGGGCGCCATCGCGGGATCGTGGGCCTGGCTGTCGTCTAGCCGGTTCCAGCGCGCCTCGAAACGGCGGCAGGCCGGAATGATCGCGACGACCAGGATGACGAGCGCGAGATAGGGCAGCAACGACTCGCCATGAGTCTTGAGCGCGCCGACGGTGACGAAAATCTGCAAGGCGGTGTAGACCAGCAGGGCATAGGCGATGTTGTCGCTCATCCTGCGCCGCCAGTCGGCCTTCACCCAGTCTTTCAGGGAGCCGCCCTCTGGCGCCACCGGCTTGTCCGGCAGGCTGCCGGTTGAACTCCAGCTGCCCCCTGGATGTTCGGGCATCACGTCATGTTTGCCGGTCCTGTCCATCGCTGTTTCCCGTCTCTTTGCGACACCAATCTTTTTCGGGCCGGTTTTTTCCCGTACCCGAATTTGGCCCCGAATTCGGCGCCCGTACCTGGGAATGTTCCCCGGTCGCCGTCCCCGAAATCCAGTAGATCACTTGACGCCGAGGATTTCAAGTTCACCCCATGAACCCGCAAGATTGTTACCCGGTTCCTCGGGCGAACTGCGAAAGCGTCGCAAACGGGCCGGACCATGCAGGAAACCTGCCAATCGGCTCGATATCCGTCGAATGCCGACTTGCCGAGGCACCGACGGATGCTTAAACCGCTCTGAAGATGACCGGAACCACCGAACTTCCCGCACAGGCAGGCCCTTCCCAGGCAGGCCATCAC
Organism: Novosphingobium sp.; assembly: GCF_036820275.1. Lineage (GTDB taxonomy): Bacteria > Pseudomonadota > Alphaproteobacteria > Sphingomonadales > Sphingomonadaceae > Novosphingobium. The sequence continues at coordinate 173,017 of NZ_DAISLT010000002.1, read as the reverse complement.
GTGCCCACCGTCGCCGAAGCGGGTGGGCTCGAAGTGATCTCGATCGCCAAGAGCTACGACAAGCGGGCAGTCCTCACCGACATTTCGCTCTCGGTCGCCAAGGGCGAGGTTCTCGGCCTGCTCGGCCCCAACGGCGCGGGCAAGACCACCTGCTTCTATTCGATCATGGGCCTGGTGCGCCCGGACTCGGGCCGCATCCTGATGGACGGCGTCGACGTGACGCGCCTGCCCATGTACCGCCGCGCGATCCTCGGCCTTGGCTACCTGCCGCAGGAAACCTCGATCTTCCGCGGGTTGACGGTGGAACAGAACATCGGCGCCGTGCTCGAACTCAACGAGCCGGACAAGCATGTGCGCGCCAGCGAACTGGAGCGCCTGCTCGAAGAATTCGGCCTTACCCGCTTGCGCTCCAGCCCGGCCATGGCCCTCTCCGGCGGTGAGCGCCGCCGCTGCGAGATCGCCCGCGCCTTGGCCGCGAAGCCTTCGATCATGCTGCTGGACGAACCTTTCGCCGGTATCGACCCGCTCTCGATCTCCGACATCCGCGACCTCGTGAAGGACCTCAAGACGCGCGGCATCGGCGTGCTCATCACCGACCACAACGTGCGCGAAACGCTCGACATCGTGGACCGTGCCTGCATCATCTACGGCGGCCAGGTGCTCTTTGCGGGCAGCCCGGAGGCCCTCGTCGCCGACGAGAACGTGCGCCGGCTCTACCTCGGCGAAGGCTTCACACTGTGACCCTCGCGGCAGGCTTACGCCTGTCGAAAGGCTCCTGTCCGCAGGCCTGCTAGTCCGTGGCGCTCGGACCTCGCCTGGATCTCAGGCAAAGTCAGTCACTGGTCATGACGCCGCAGCTCCAGCAGGCGATCAAGCTGCTGGCGCTGTCCAACCTAGAGATCGAGGCTTTCATCGGCGAGTCGCTGGAAGCCAACCCGCTGCTCGACGTGGGCGGCGAACCCGCGCCACCGTCGCCCGAAGCGAGCGAAGCTCCGGAAGAGATCCGCCGTACCACGCTTGAAGATTCGCCGGTGGACCGGTTGATCGGCGAAGGGCGCGGCGAGGACGACCGACCGCTCGATATCGACACCACCGCGCTCGATCGCGACCGCGACACCGGCGAATGGTCCGCCGAGCTGCGATCCGGTTCCGGCGAGAACCTTCCCGGCATCGACGAACGCGGCAGCGGCGAAAGCTCGCTCGCGGCCCATCTGGAAGCGCAAGTCGGCGCCGCCACCGCCGACCCGCTGATCGCCGCCATCGCCCGTCACATCATCGGCCAGCTCGACGAAGCGGGCTACCTGCCGATCACCCTTGTCGAAGTGGCCCAGAGCCTCGGCATCGAGCGCGCCGAGGCCGAAGCCGCCCTCGCGGTGGTGCAGACGCTCGATCCCACCGGCGTCGGCGCCCGCACCTTGTCCGAATGCCTCGCCCTCCAGGCCCGCGAGGCCGACCGCCATGACCCCTGCATGGCCCGCCTGATCGAGAACCTCGACCTGCTGGCACGCGGCGATCTTGCCCGGCTCAAGCGCATCTGCGGCGTGGACGACGAAGACTTCGCCGACATGCTGGCCGAACTGCGCGGCTACGATCCCAAGCCCGGCCTGCGCTTCGGCGGCGAACCCAGCGCGGCGGTGACACCCGACATCCTCATCACCGCCCGCAGTGATGACGGCGACGGCGGCGGCTGGAACGTGGCGATAAACCAGGCCAGCCTGCCCCGCCTGATCGTCAACCGCAGCTACTATGTCGAACTCAAGGGCAATTGCACCGACAAGGGCTCTCGCGCCTGGCTTTCCGACAAGCTGGCCGATGCCAACTGGCTGATCAAGGCGCTGGACCAGCGGCAGAAGACCATCCTCAAGGTCGCCAGCGAACTGGTGAAGCAACAGGAAGCGTTCTTCCGCCAGGGCATCTCGCAGCTTCGCCCGCTAACCCTGCGCACCGTGGCCGAGGCCATCGGCATGCACGAATCGACCGTGAGCCGGGTGACGTCCAACAAGTACCTGAACTGCCCGCGCGGCACCTACGAGCTGAAGTTCTTCTTCACTTCGGGCGTCGCGGCGGCCAGCGGCGAAGGGGCTTCGGCCGAAGCGGTGAAGGCGGCGATCCGCCAACTCATCGATGCCGAAGACCCCAAGGCGATCCTCTCCGACGATACCCTGGTGGACCTGCTCAAGGGCAAGGGCTTCGAACTCGCCCGCCGCACGGTGGCGAAGTATCGCGAAGCCATCGGCCTTGGCAGTTCGGTGCAGCGCCGCAGACAGAAAGCCATCGCCGCCGTTCGCTGAACGAAAAACTAAACAAGGTGATAGTCACCTAGCTTGGTTAAATACTTGTCCTGTTTAGTATAATTTCGTTTGAATCGTACAGGTTCATGATAATCTTCTTTCCATGAAGTGCACCGGACTTGCGACGAACCGCAAGCCAGCGTCGCAAGAACGCGGTGCACCCATGGGAAAGGATTGCCGATGTCCTACGCCGATCGACATTCCAACAATCATCAGAAGGCCTTTACCGGCGGCATAGTGGCCTTGATCCAGGGTGGGCTGGTGCTCGCGCTCGTCAACGGTTTTGCCGTCACGATGTTCAAGAGCGACCCGCCCAAAAGCACCGAAGCCACGCAGATCAAGCTCGAACCCATTCCCCTGCCACCGCCGCCCGAGCCCAAGGCCCAGCCCGATCAACCGGTGGACCAGCCGCTCTTGACCGCGCCCGCACCGCGCATTCCGATCCCGGTGAACGATCCGGTCCAGGTCGCCACGACGGTGCCCACTGCCACCCCGACCGCTTTCGAGACCGAAAGGGTTGCAGTCGCCCTGCCCACGCCGACCGAAACGCCGGCCCGGTTCCAGCCCAAGGGCGCCCTTCCGCGCAACGCGGCTTCCGGCTGGGTGACGACGCAGGACTATCCCACCGCAGATTTGCGCGCCGAACACCAGGGCAGCGTTCGTTTCCGGCTCGACATCGATGCGAACGGCCGCGTCGGCCAGTGCAGCATCGTCGCGTCGAGCGGCTATACCGGCCTCGACGAGGCCACCTGCAAATACGTCAGCAGGCGTGCCCGGTTCGAACCGGCCACCAATGCCGACGGCCAGCCGGTCGCCGGCAATTACCTGGGGACGATCCGCTGGATCATCCCGCGGGACTGACCTTCAAACCCCCGGAGGTCGCCCGCCCGGAGCGGCACACTTCCGCACTTGCGTGCCGCTCCGGCTGATCGCTTCGCCCTCTCCCAGAGGGGGATGGGCCTGCTCCGTACCCCCGTGAGCAGGCCCATTTACGCGGGAATGCCTAGCCCGCCTTCGGACTTGCTTCACTCTGTCGCCTTAGCCCCGGACAGGACTGCCCTCGTCCGCCGGGAACCGCCGCGATGATTCCGAAGTGCTTCCATTTCATCTGGGTCGGCGACGAAACCCGCCGCCCCGACAATTGCATCCGGACCTGGCAGGAAGCCCATCCCGATTGGGAGCTGCGCCTCTGGGGCAATGCCGAACTCGAAGGACGTAACTGGATCAACGCCCGCCATATGGCCGAAATGGCTCCGCGCGAGCTCAACGGCGTGGCCGACCTGATGCGCTGGGAAATCCTGCTCGAACACGGCGGACTGGTCTTCGACGCCGATTCCGTCTGCCTCCGCCCGCTCGAAGACGACTTGCTCGATTGCGAGGCCTTCGCCTGCTGGGAAAGCGAGATCGCCCGGCCGGGCCTGATCGCCGCGGGCTACTTCGGCTGCGCGGCGGGCAACGCTTTCGTAAAGCAGATCGTCGAGGACATTGCCGCCAGCCCTTCGGTGATCGGCGATATGGCCTGGAAAACCGTGGGGCCGCAGCGCCTGACCGACTGCTACCGCAAGTTCGCTTACACGCCGCTGCGAATCTACCCCAGCCACATGTTCATCCCGCGCCATTTCACCGGCGTCACCTACGAAGGCCGCGATCCGGTCTATGCGCACCAGCTCTGGGGCTCGACGCTGCACAGCTACGAGAACATGCACAAGGCCGATGTGAGCGAGATCGCCGTCCCACCACCTCCGCCGCCACCTTCGCCGCCCACCCCCGAACCGCCCGCAAGCTCACCGCTCGAACGTATCCATGCACCCTATTTCCTCCAGCGCGTGCCGGTGGGATCGGAACTCGCCTCGCTGGACCGGATGGAAGTCTTCGCCAGCCTGCTGTCCGGCCAGCGGGTGCTCCATGTCGGCTGTGCGGACTGGCCGATCACCGATCCCCGCACGTCGCTCCATGTTCGCCTCGAAGCGCATTGCGCCCGGCTCGACGGCCTGGATCCCCACGGCGAGGCGCTCGAACAGCTGCGACCATTCGTGAAAGGACAGCTTTTCACCGACTTCGCGCAAGTGACCGACCGCTACGACGTGGTGCTTGTCCCCGAAGTCATGGAGCACGTCCCCGACGTTTCCGACTTCCTCGGTCAGATCGAAGCCGTGGACGCCGGCCTCTTCCTCATTTCCGTGCCCGACGCCTTCCAGTGCCGCGCCCGCCACTTCGACTACGTACCGGAAACCGAGACCTTCCTCGAGGGCGTCCATCCCGACCACAACGTCTGGTACACGCCCTATACTTTCGCCAACACCTTGCGGAAATACAGCGGTCTCGAACTGCAACGCATGTGGTTCTTCAACCGCATTTCGCTGCTCGCGCTGCTGAGTAAGCCGTCTGCGGCCTTGGCGGCTTGAAGGGCAGAAAGAGAAAAGCAGGGGAGCTTAGCCCCCCTGCACCCCCAAGACGGTCTACCCTGCGCGCGCAGCAACGGGGTGCGCTCCTTGCGGGAAACGACCTTTATAGCCTGCGGCGCTTTACGCGCGGTTCAGCATTCTTCCGCCGGTTAGGCCGGGGGTGGAGTGCCCGATGAAAGCGCAAACCAGGAGAAGAACGCCTCTCCTTCACAAACATCAGGCGTAAGGCGGCTTGTGCAGGCCCTTGAGGCTGGTCGTGAAGATCTCGCAGCCGGTCTCGGTAATGCCGATCGAGTGCTCGAACTGCGCGGAAAGCGACTTGTCGCGCGTTACCGCCGTCCAGCCGTCGGCCAGCAGCTTCACCGGCGGCTTGCCGAGGTTGATCATCGGCTCAATGGTCATGAACATGCCGGGCTTCAGCAGTGGACCAGTGCCGGGGCGACCGGCATGCACCACTTCGGGCGCATCATGGAACAGACGGCCCAGGCCGTGGCCGCAGAATTCGCGGACGACGCCGTAGCGGAACGATTCGGCATAGGCCTGGATCGCCGCGCCGATGTCGCCCACGCGGTTGCCGGGCTTGGCCTGCTCGATGCCGATCATCAGGCATTCGTAGGTCACGTCGACCAGACGGCGCGCCTTCAGCGAAACGTCACCGGCCAGGTACATGCGGCTGGTGTCGCCGTGCCAGCCGTCCAGCAGCGGGGTCACGTCGATATTGACGATATCGCCGTCCTTGATCGTCTTTTCCGACGGAATGCCGTGGCAGACGACATGGTTGATCGAGATGCAGCATGAATGCGCATAGCCCCGGTAGCCGAGCGTCGCAGGCACCGCGCCGCCGTCCAGCGTCAGTTCCCGCACCTTGTCGTCGATCGCCGCCGTGGTCACGCCGGGCTGCACCATCGGGGCGATCTCGTCGAGGATCATGGCGGCGAGGCGTCCGGCCTTGCGCATGCCCTCGAAGCCCTCGGGGCCGTGCAGCTTGATGGTGCCGTCGCGCAGGACGGTTTCGCTTCCGGGTTCGACGATCTGGTATTCGGTCATGATGCCTACATAACGACTGTGCGCGCAAATTGCGAGATCATGCCTGACCTCGCGCGCATCCTCCTACTTCGCGACCGAGAAACTCGCCCGGTACTGCGGCTTCAGCGCCGCCATGACCGCGCCGGTCACCGGCACCGTCACCTCGTAGCTGCCCTCGGCATAAGGCCCGGCATTGTAGGGCGGGACCAGCAGGCCGATGCGATCGAACGTCTGGCGATTGGTCGAGCCGAGAATCACCACCTGCTCGACCGGATCGATGCATTCGGAGAACATCTCGTCGCTCTTGTCGATCGGGCCGCCGCGCTTCTTTACCCGCTCCTTGTCGAGCGCTGCGCAGAACGAGGTGCGAATCGCCTTGGACAGGGCTTCCTTGCTGGTGAAGAGATCGATCGGTTTGCGCGCCGCTTCGGCATGGCGATCCCACAGCAGGGCGTCGAACGTGGTCATGCCGTGCGCGCCCCCGGAATAGGTATAGATCTCCGAGGAAAGCGAGAGCCAGCCCGGCAGATTGGTGACGACCTTCCATTCCTCGCCGTAACTGTAAGCGTGATAGGGGAAGTCGTTCTGCTTCGACTCCGCCTGTCCTTCCTTCGCACTGCTGACGAGGTCCGCCCGCGATGTCTCAAGCTGCTTGTCGAGATTGGCTTTCAGCCCCGGAATAGCGCCCGCGGCATCGGGATAGGCGTAGCTGAACTCGTAAGTGTCGTTCTCCGCCTTTTCCGCTCGTCCGCCGCCCACAGGGACTTCGCTGGCTTCCGGCGCAGGCTCGGTCGCGGCTTCGCTCGCGGTCTCCACCGCGCCCGCAGCGGTTTCCGAAGCGGCGGGAGCGGGCTTCTCGCCCTTGCAGCCGCTTACCAGCAGGGCCGCCGCTGTTACAGCCGTTGCAATGGAGGCAAGATACCAGGCACCAGATCGCATCATTTTCCCTCTCGGCTCATGCTCGCAGCAAGGCTAGAGAATGGAACCATGACCGACAAGAACGCATTGATTCAGCCCGATCGCGGCCAGAAGGCCGTCGCCATCCACCTCGTCGCAAAAGATGGGCTGGAACAGTTCATCAAGGGCCTGTCGGTTCCCCAGCGTGCCGCGCTCGAAGCGCAGAAGTTCACCGGCAGCGCGGGCAGTCACGCGATCCTGCCCGATGGCGACGGCTGGTTCGTCGCCGCGGGCGTGGCCGATCCCGCCGCGCTTTCGACCTGGTGCCTTGCCAAGCTGGCCGACGTGCTCCCCGCCGGCACCTACCGCCGCGCGAACGGAGAGCCCGGAAAGGCCGCGCTCGGCTGGATCGTCGGTCAGTACAGCTTCGACCGCTATCTTTCCGAGCCTTCCGAGGAAGGCCCGCGCATTCTCCTCACCGGCGAAGTCAAGGCGATCAACGCCGTGATCGCCGAGGCCGAGGCGATCGAACTCGTGCGCGATCTCGTCAACACCCCGGCCGAGGACATGGGACCGGGCCAGCTCGAATCCGAAGCGGAATCGCTGGCCAAGGCCTTCCGCGCCGACGTGAAGATCACCCGCGGTGAGATGCTTGAGCGCGAATATCCGATGGTCCATGCCGTCGGTCGCGCCGCCGGTCGCGCCCATGCGCCGCGCCTGATCGAACTGGAATGGGGCGATCCGAAACATCCGAAAATCGCCGTCGTCGGCAAGGGCGTCTGCTTCGATTCGGGCGGTCTGGACATCAAGCCCGCCGCGGGCATGTTGCTGATGAAGAAGGACATGGGCGGCGCCGCCCATGCGCTGGGCCTCGCCCGCCTGATCATGGGCGCGAAGCTGCCGGTGCGGCTCCATCTCGTGATCCCGGCGGTGGAGAATGCGATCTCGGGCAATTCCTTCCGCCCCGGCGACGTGCTGCGCAGCCGCGCGGGAATCACCGTGGAAATCGGCAATACCGACGCCGAAGGCCGCCTGATCCTCGGCGACGCGCTGACCCGAGCGGGCGAAAAGGAGCCGGAACTCCTGATCGACTTCGCCACCCTCACCGGCGCCGCCCGCGTCGCGGTCGGTCCGGACCTGCCCGCGCTGTTCACCCGCGAGGACAGGACCGCGCAGGACATCCTCGACGCCGGTCTCGCGGTGGACGACCCCTGCTGGCGCCTGCCGCTCTACGACGGCTACCGCGAGTACCTGAAATCGGACATTGCCGACATCAACAATGCCGGTTCCAGCGGCTTTGCCGGGGCGAGCACGGCGGCGCTGTTCATGGACCGCTTCGTGCCGAAGGGCCTGGACTGGGCCCACTTCGACACGTTCGCCTGGCGCCCCGCCGCCAAGCCCGGCCGTCCCAAGGGCGGCGACGCGCTCGGCCTGCGCGCGGCATGGCTGATGTTGCAACGGCGCTACACCGGCGAACACGGCTGAACTTGCGTCTTTGCCATGCCCCCGCTAAGCGCGCGCATCTTTGCATTTGGAGAAGCACCCGCGTTGGCCACTGAGGATTCCTATACCCGCCCTCCCCGGATCGATGGGCTTCTGGCCATGACCGGACCGAGCGTGACCGCGGATCCCGGATGCCTTCCCGTGCGCGGCGATCTGGCGCATATCAAGCTGGCGGGGCTCTACTTCGTGCCGCACTATGCGGTGCCGATGCCCCGCAAGCTGCTGCCGGGCGCGATCCTGCGCGTGATGAGCCGCGCCGACGCCGAAGCGATTCGCGAGCTTCCGGCAGGCGAGACGTTCAACGTGCTCGACATCGCTGGCAACTGGGCTTGGGGCCAGCTCGGCGAGGACGGCCAGGTCGGCTATGTCGCGCTCGACACTCTGGAGGCACAGGACTGATGACGAAGACGGTCTTCATCGACGGCGCCGCCGGCACCACCGGCCTGGAAATCGCCGAACGGCTCGCGGGCCGCGCCGAGTTCGAACTGATCGTCCTCGATGATGCCCGCCGCAAGGACGACGCTGCCCGCGCCGAAGCGCTGAATGCCGCGGACTTCGTGATCCTCTGCCTGCCCGACGATGCCGCCAAGGCCGCCGTCGGCATGATCCGCAACCAGACGACCCGCGTGATCGACGCCTCCTCGGCGCACCGCGTGGCGCCGGACTGGACTTACGGCTTCCCCGAAGTCGTCGGCCGCGAGGCCGTGGCCGCCGCGCGCTTCGTCTCCAACCCCGGCTGCTACCCGACTGGCTTCATCGCCCTCGTCGCGCCGCTGGTGAAGGCGGGCCTGCTGCCGGCCGACTGGCCTTACGTCTGCCACGCCGTCTCCGGCTATTCGGGCGGCGGCAAGGCCTTGATCGCGCACTTCGAGGAAGACCGCGACATCGCCTTCCGCGCCTACGGCCTGGCGCTCGGCCACAAGCACGTGCCCGAGATGACCGCGCATGTCGGCCTGACCCATGCGCCGATCTTCGCCCCGGCCGTGGTCCCCGCGCACCGCGGCATGCTGGTGGAGGTGCCGCTGCACCTCTCGATGATGCCCAAGGCGGGCGATCCGGCCGCGCTGCGTGCCGCGCTGGCCGATTTCTACGCGGACAGCGAGATCGTCACGGTCGTCGACGACCAGCCCGGCGAACTGCTGCTGCGCGCCTCGATGGCGCCGGTCGATACGCTGACCCTGCGGGTGCTCGGCGCGACGGACGGCTCGCAGGCGCGCATGGTCGCCATGCTCGACAACCTGGGCAAGGGCGCCAGCGGCGCGGCCGTGCAGAACCTCAACCTGATGGCCGGGCTTCCCGAGACCGCCGGGCTGAGGCTCTGATCCACGGGCTGTCACCGGCCCGACATATCATTCGCGCAAAAAAGGCGCCGGAAGCCCATGCGGTTTCCGGCGCCTTTTTGCATCGACCCTCGTGCCGCGCCCCTCATGCTGCGAACGCCCTCAAAGAGGCAGGTCACATGCCTCTGCACAATTTTAAGGCAGGCCCTGCCTGAATGTTGATCAGATAATGTCGCCAAGGAGGCATCGGATGCACGACTCCGTGCATTTCGCAGGCCGAAACCTGCGTTTCCGGTCTTTTCGCGGCTGGCCACTTGGCCTACGAGGGGGCCAACCGCACTGGCACGATTCTTGATAGGAATCGCGCGCGAGGCATCCGGTTCCCGGACCGGAATTGTCTTCGGAAAAAATCCGGGACCATGCAGGGGTCAACACTGGCGTGAAAAAGATCGAAGCTATCATCAAGCCGTTCAAGCTGGACGAAGTGAAGGAAGCACTGCACGAAGTTGGCGTCTCGGGCATCACCGTCACCGAAGCGAAGGGTTTCGGCCGCCAGAAGGGCCATACCGAACTCTATCGCGGCGCCGAATACGTGGTGGACTTCCTGCCCAAGGTGAAGCTCGAAGTGGTCGTTCCCGACGCTCTGGCCGAACGCGTGGTCGAAGCCATTGCCGACGCCGCCCAGACCGGCCGCATCGGTGACGGCAAGATCTTCGTCGTGCCCATCGAAACCGCCGTGCGCATCCGCACCGGCGAGCGGGACGACGACGCCCTGTAAGATCCGCCCCCGGCCCGCGCCGGAAACGATTTTCCCGGCTTCGGCCGGATCGGGAGGGACCGGCGGGACCGGGAACGCCCGAAGACAATGAACATCAAAGTCTCTTTCGGGATCGGAAGAGCATCACTGGAGACTACTCTAATGGCGAGTGCAAAGGACGTCCTCAAGCGCATCAAGGACGAAGAGATCGAGTGGGTTGACCTGCGTTTCACCGACCCGAAGGGCAAGTGGCAGCACCTCACCATGGTCGCTTCGATCCTCGGCGAGGACGAGCTGGAAGACGGCCTGATGTTCGACGGTTCGTCGATCGAGGGCTGGAAGGCCATCAACGAGTCGGACATGATCCTCAAGCCGGACCTCGACGCCGTCTACGTCGATCCGTTCTCGGCCACCCCGATGCTCATCCTGTTCTGCGACATCGTGGAACCCTCGACCGGCGATCTCTACGCCCGCGACCCGCGCTCGACCGCGAAGCGCGCCGAGGCCTTCGTCAAGTCGGCCGGTTTCGGCGACACCGTCTACGTCGGCCCCGAAGCCGAATTCTTCATGTTCGACGACGTGAAGTTCTATGACGGCTACGAAGGCAACGGCTTCAAGCTCGACGACATCGAACTGCCGGGCAACTCGGACAAGGACTACGACACGGGCAACCTCGCCCACCGTCCGCGCGCCAAGGGCGGCTACTTCCCGGTCGCTCCGGTCGACTCGGCCGTCGACATCCGCGGCGAGATGGTCACCACCATGCTCGAAATGGGCCTGCCCTGCGACAAGCACCACCACGAAGTGGCGGCTGCCCAGCACGAACTCGGCCTGACCTTCGGCACGCTGGTCACCACGGCCGACCGCATGCAGATCTACAAGTACGTCGTGCACATGGTCGCGCAGGCCTATGGCAAGACCGCCACGTTCATGCCGAAGCCGATCATGAAGGACAACGGCTCGGGCATGCACACCCACATCTCGATCTGGGACAAGGGCAACCCGCTGTTCGCCGGTAACGGCTATGCCGGTCTGTCGGACATGTGCCTGTACTTCATCGGCGGCGTCATCAAGCATGCCAAGGCCCTGAACGCCTTCACCAACCCGACCACCAACAGCTACAAGCGCCTGGTGCCGGGCTACGAAGCCCCGGTTCTGCTGGCCTACTCGGCCCGCAACCGCTCGGCCTCGTGCCGCATCCCCTACGGTGCGGGCGACAAGGCAAAGCGCGTGGAATTCCGCTTCCCCGACGCGATGGCCAATCCCTACCTCTGCTACGCCTCGCTGCTCATGGCCGGCCTCGACGGGATCAAGAACAAGATCCACCCGGGCGAAGCCATGGACAAGAACCTCTACGATCTGCCGCCGGCCGAACTCGCCGAAGTGCCGACCGTCTGCGGTTCGCTGCGTGAAGCGCTCGACGCGCTCCAGGCCGACCATGCCTTCCTTCTCGAAGGCGGCGTGTTCACCGTGGACCAGATCGAATCCTACCTCGAACTGAAGTGGCCGGAAGTGCTGCGCTGGGAAACCACGCCGTCGGCCGTCGAGTTCGACATGTACTACAGCGCCTGATCGCGCTTCCTTCCTTTCGGGGAAGGAGCCTCAGTTCGCCGAGTGGGGCGCCCGGAGCAATCCGGGCGCCCTTTTCGTTGGCTAACCTGCTCTTCTTGCGCGACGTCCCGCTGCGACGCCTGGCGACAAATTGCGCGGGAACGGCTATCGTCCCGCCGCGTTGCGCCCCTCGAAGGAGAAGCGGCGATGCCGAAAACGTGGACATTTCTCGCCGGGATGACCGGCCTGACCCTGATCGCCCCGCTGGTGATCGGCATCGCGGCGGCCGAGCAATCCGGCGCGCAACAATCCGAGCAGGCCAAAGCGCAGAACCGCGTCACCGCCGCGCGCGAGCAGCGCCAGCAGGAACAGGCCCGCGAAAACGCAGCCGTAACCACATTCAAGGATTCGGGCGGTCGCGAATTCCGCGTGCCCACCAGCGACCGCGTGCATGTGCTCACCCGTGAGCAGGACATTGCCTGGAACCCACCCGCTGCCGCTCCGACCTTCTCCGGCTGCCCTGCCGCGATCTCCGGGACATATCCCGGCTGCGTGCTGCCGCCGCGCACCCGTCCGCCGGAAAAGGCCTGGCATGATCCCGGCTGGTTCTCCCCCACCTGGGCCGACGACACTCAGGCCCGCTTCGAGGGCGGCTACCTGCTGCGCCTCGGCGCGGCGAACGCCCCTGCTGCCGACGGGACCGAAAGCGGCAACGGCGTGGTCGGCTACGTGCCGCTGCTCGGCGGCGGCCTCGCGGTCGGGCAGCCTTGGCCCGGCAGCTACAAGCCGGTTCCTCTGCCAGCCTACGTCACCCGCTACTACGGCCTCGGCGGCGAGGGCGCCTGGCGCTATTACGACAGGACGATCTACCGGATGAAGCCCGATGGCAGCGCGATCTCCGGGGTCGCGGCAATCCTGCTCGGCGCCCCGATCCGGATCGGCCAGACAATGCCGCAGGGCCATGACGTCTACAACCTCCCCGCCGCCTGGCGCGACCAGTACCGCGACGGACCGGAAGCGCTCTATCGCTACAGCGACGGCTACATCTACCAGCTCGACCCCGCTTCCCGCCGCGTGCGGGCGGCCATCGAACTACTCTCCTGAAAGGGCCAGGAAGGACACATGCGCAAGGACCATCTCGCTCTCACGCTTCTGGGTGCCCTCGCCCTCTCGCTTGCCGCCTGTTCGGGCAAGGACAGTTCCGGGGGGCAGACCGCAACCGCCACCCCTGCCGCGTCCGAGACCCTGCCCCAGGCGCTCGACAATGCGGCGCAGCTCCAGACCGTCGCCGAAGCGCTCAAGGAAACCGGCATCGAGGGGGTGTTCCGGGAGAACGCCAGCTACACGCTGATCGCGCCCGAAGACGACGCTTTCGCGAAACTCGGCGATCCGGCGAAGCAACTGACCGAGGCGGACGACCACGCCGCCCTGGCCGCGCTCATCAAGGATCACATGCTGACCGGCTATATGACGCCGCAGGACATCGCCGCCGCCGTCAAGGCCAGCAAGGACGGCAAAGTCGCGATCCCGACGCTGGGCGGCGGCACGCTGACCTTCACGGCCTCGGGCGGCACCGTGAACGTGGCGGCGGAAGACGGCACCCAGGCCAGTTTCGACGGCGATCCGGTGATCGGCGGTGCCAGCATCGCCATCCCGGTAACCGGAGTGCTCAAAAAGCTGTGATTTTCGCGGCCTGATCGTCCCATGACGACGTTTTTCACGCCATGCCCCGCTGACAAGCTCCGTCCGCTGCCCTAGCGTCCGACACAGGCAACGGGGAATAGAATGATGAATTTCGGACGTGGAGCCCGGCTCCGCGCGGTTTTACTCGCAGGTCTGGCCATGGCCGCCGCGCCGGATACCGCCATGGCGCGCAAGGATATCGGCGAAGCGGTCGCTGCCGCGCTTCCGAAGGCGCAGAGCTACATGACCACCGACAATTGCGAAGGCGCGCTCGGTCAGGTTTCGCCGATCGTCGCCGACAAGGGCTTCGCTACGCTGGACGACCGCGTGCGCGTGCCCTTCCTGATGATCGCCACCTTGTGCGAGGCGCGCGGCAACCGGATTGACCCAGCCCTTGCCCATGCCCGCGCCATGACCGCGATCACCGGTGCGCCCGGCGTCGCCTGGAGCCTGCGCTTCGGCCTGGAACTCGACGGCGGTCGGCCCGCCGATGCCGTTGCCACGCTCGAAGCCATGCAGAAGACCCTGCCGGACGGGATCGATGCCATCCAGACCGACTGGCTGATGGCGCTCGGCCGCAAGTTCGCGGGCGATCAGGCCAACCCGGCCTACCGGCGCTTTCTGGCGCTGCTCACCGCGTCCCCCCGTGCCCAGGATGACGTCCGTTTCGAAGGAATCCGCCTTTCCTATGCGCGGCTGCTGCTCGCCTCCGGAGACAGGACGGAAGCCACCGCGCAGATCGGCGCCCTTCACAGCGCGGACCTGCTGCGAAGCGTCAGCCTCGACGCCAATCTGCGCGAGACCCTTCCCGCCGCCTTCGACTTGCGCGCGGCCTATCAGCGGGAAATCGGCGAACTCGAACGCCGCAGCCTGACCCGCCCCGGCCTGCTCGATCTGCCGATCCGGATCGCCGCCGCGCAGCGGGCGATCGGCGAGCCGGAGAAGGCACACGCCACGCTCGAAGCCGCGCGCCCCTACGGCGTGTTGGAAAAGCAGTTCTCCGACCGCGAGAGCAAGCTCAACTGGTGGTGGGACGGCCTTGCCCGCACCTACGAGCAACTCGGCCGTTACGAGGATGCCGTCGCCGCCTACCGCCAGGCCATCGCCTATGGCGAGAACGGCAGCGGGAACATCAGCCAGACCGTGAACCTCGCCTATCTGCAGAGCCGCTTCGGCCACCACGACGCGGCGCTGGAAACGCTCGCCCCGCTCGGCGCGGAGATCGACAAGGCGGCAAGCCCCTACGGAACGATGGAGTACCGCCTGGCCCACGGCTGCGCAGCGCAGGGCGCGGGCAAGCTCGACCTCGCACAGGCCGATCTCGCTTATGCGGAAGCCCATGCCGGGGATCATCCCGAGGCCGTCACCGACCTGCAGATCTGCATGGACCGGCTCGATGCCGCCGCCGCCACGATGATCGCGCGCCTCGCCGATCCCGAACGCCGGATCGGCGCCCTCGCACAATTGAGCGACTATGCGCCCCCGCCCGCAAACCTGCCTCCCGTGCCGTTCGCGGCGGGTCTGGCGGCCCTGAAGCAGCGCCCCGACGTGCAGGCCGCCATCGCCCGCGCGGGGGGAACGCGTAAGTTCGACGTTTACGCCTCGGGTCTATAGGCACCCTTGCACCCGCCCCCTTGCACCGGGTCATAGGCGCGACCATAAGTCGCGCCTATGCGTATTCTCCTGACCGCCGCACTGCTTGCCGGAACCGCTGCCCTCACCCCCGCCTTCGCGGAAACGGCCCCCGCCCCGATCCTGACCACGCCCGAGGCCAGGGACGTCTGGACTCACGCCGAGCCGGAAGTGGCGCGCGTGACGCATGTGGCGCTCGATCTCGACGTCGATTTCACCGCCAAGACCCTGTCCGGCAGCGCCGTGCTCGACATTCTGGCCGCGCCGGGTGCCCGGCAGGTGGTGCTCGACGTCAACGACATGGATATCTCGGCGGTCACCGACGCAGCGGGCAAGCCGCTCAAGTGGGCGCTCGGCCCCAAGGACACGGCGAACGCCGACATCGGCTCGGCCCTCACCGTCCAGCTTGCCGGCGCGACGAAGATCAGGATCGTCTATCGCTCGAAACCCGGCGCCACCGCGCTGCAATGGCTGCCGCCGGAAATGACCTTCGGCAAGAAGAAGTCCTTCCTGTTCAGCCAGGGTCAGGCGATCCTCAACCGCTCGTGGGTACCCACGCAGGATAGCCCCGGCATCCGCCAGACCTGGGAAGCCACCTTGCGCGTACCGGGCGACATGGTCGCGGTGATGAGCGCCGAGAAACTCTCGGGCGACAAGGGCGAGGCGCTGCCCGACGGCCGCCGCCAGTTCCGCTTCCGCATGGACAAGCCGGTGCCGCCCTACCTGATCGCCTTCGCGGTGGGCGACCTGAAGTTCAAGTCGCTCGGCCCGCGCTCCGGCGTCTGGACCGAAGCGCCGATGCTGGACAAGGCGGCGCGGGAATTCGTCGACGTCGAGAAGATGATCGACGCCGCCAGCAAGCTCTACGGCCCCTATCGCTGGGGCCGCTACGACATGCTCGTGCTGCCGCCCGCCTTCCCCTACGGCGGCATGGAAAACCCGATGCTGACCTTCCTGACGCCGACCATCGTCACCGGCGATCGCTCGAATACCGACGTCGTAGCGCATGAACTGGCGCATTCGTGGTCGGGCAACCTCGTCACCAATGCCACCTGGTCGGATTCGTGGCTGAACGAGGGCTTCACCACCTACTTCGAAAACCGCATCATGGAATCGCTCTACGGCAAGGAGCAGGCCGCGACGTATGCCGATCTCGACTGGGACGTGCTCCAGCGCGAGATCGCCGCGGGCGGCGGCCAGACCGGCGCCGCCACGCGCCTGAACGGCGAACCGGGTGCGGGCGAAGTGGACTATACCAAGGGCTCCAACTTCCTGCGCATGATCGAATATACCGTGGGCCGCGACAAGTGGGACGCCTATCTCACCTCCTACTTCGACCGCCACGCCTTCCAGCCGCAGACCACCGCCGGATTCCTCGCGGACTTGCGCGAGCGTCTGCTCAAGGACCAGCCGGATCTCGAACTGAAACTCCAGCTCGACCGCTGGTCCTACGGCGCGGGTCTGCCCGACAACGCCGTTCGGGTGCGCAGCGCGACTCTGGCCAGGGTCGATGAAAAACTCGCCGCCTTCAATGCCGGAGGAGCAGCCGCCGCCGTGCAGCCCAAGGGCTGGACCACGCAGGAATGGCTGCGCTTCCTCAACGGTATCGACCGGAAGCAGACGCCCGGCCGCCTCAAGGAACTCGACGGGGCGCTGGGCCTTTCGGCCTCGGGCAATGCCTATATCCAGTCAGCCTGGTTCGAACTCGCCATTGCCAACCGCTACGATCCGGCGGTGCCCTATTTGCGCGCCTATCTCTCGCGGATCGGGCGCGGGCTGCTGGTCTATCCGCTCTACAAGGGCCTGATGAAGCAGGGGGACTGGGGCACGAGCAAGGCGCGTGACTTCTTCGCCGAGGCGAGGCCGACCTACCACCCCTCCACCGCCGCCGGGATCGCGCGCATCGTCGCCCCGGAAGCCCCGCAGGAGTAACGCGGCCATGACCCGCTTCGGCAATGCCCCCGGCCCGGACGTGTTCGAGGCCCTCGCCCACGCCGCCTTCTCGCGCATTCCCGAACCTTTCGCGCAGCACCTCGTCGGCGTGACCGTCCACGTCGAGGAGTTCGCCGACGCGGAGACGCTGCGCGCGGTCGGTCTGGAGGATGCCTGGGAACTGACCGGCCTCTACCATGGCCGCCCGCTCGACGAGGAATCGGTCTGGGTGGCGGGCGAGTTCCGCCCGCGCATCACCCTCTACCGCCAGCCGCTGCTCGCCGAATGGTGCGAAACGGACGTGACGCTGGAGGACCTCGTCACCCATGTCGTGGTGCACGAGGTCGGCCACCACTTCGGCCTGTCGGACGACGACATGCACGCGCTGGAAGACGACGCCTAGCCTCCTCGAATAGGGGAGGAAAAGCCATTGATCCGGCAGGGAAGCATCCGATAGGACGGCGGCCATGACTCTCCCCCTCCATCGCGGCTTCCCGCTGCTTTCCACCTCGCTGATGGCCGCGTTGCTCGCGGGCTGCGCGACGACGACGACCTCGCATCAGGTCGCCTCGCCCCGACAGGCCGCCCCCATCGAAGTCGGCGTTATCGCGATCAACGACTTCCACGGCGCCCTCGAACCGCCAAGCCAGTCGGTCGACACGCCGGACGGACACGGCGGCGAAGTCGCGGTTCCGGCGGGCGGCGGGGCCTGGCTGGCTTCGGCGGTGGATTCGCTGAAGGCCCGGCACGCCAACAATGTCGTAGTGGCGGCGGGGGACCTGACGAGCGCCTCGCAGCTCGCTTCCTCGCTCTACCTCGACGAGCCCTCGGTCGGCGTGATGAACCGCGTCGGCGTGGAATTCAACGCGGTGGGCAACCACGAGTTCGACCGGGGCTGGCAGGAACTGCGCCGCCTCCAGAACGGCGGTTGCGAGAAGAACACGCGCGGGCAGCCCTGCCAGCTCGAACCGTTCAAGGGCGCCGATTACAAGTACCTCGCCGCCAGCACCACGCTGGCCGACGGTACGCCGCTGTTCCCCGGCACCGGCCTCAAGACTTTCGGCACCGGCAAGGACCGGATCACGATCGGCTTCGTCGGCCTTTCGCTGAGCAGCGTGCCTACCCTCGTCGCGCCGGACCGGGTCGCGGGCCTGAAATTCGCGGACGAGGCGGAGACGATCAACCGCGCGGTGCCGCAGCTGAAAGCCGCGGGCGCCGATGCCGTGGTCGTGCTGATCCACCAGGGCCTGCGCACCAACGGCGCCGCCGATCCCAACGGCTGCGACCAGGCGGTGGGCGATATCCAGCCGATCCTCGACCGGCTGAACCCCGGCGTCGACGTGGTGGTCTCGGGCCACACGCATTGGGCCTATGTCTGCAATTACACCGCCAATACGCAGGCAGGTCCGATCCTGCTGACGAGCGCGGGCGTCTACGGCAAGCTGGTGACGGACATCACCCTCAAGTTCGATCCCGCGACGCACAAGCTACTGGGCAAGCAGGCGAACAACCTGATCGTCCAGTCGCCTGCCTACAAGTCGGCCAAGGGCGAGGTGCCGAACCAGCCCGCCTTCCCGCAATTCCAGCCGCGCGCGGACGTGGCGGCCTATATCCAGCGCTACAAGGACGCCTCGCTGCACCTCGTCGCGCGGCCGGTGGGCAAGCTTTCCGGCCCGGCGGGCAAAGTCGAGGAAAAGGGCGTCGGCAAGGGCGGCGAACTCGGCAACCTGATCGCGGATTCGCAGCTTGCCGCCAGCCGCAAGGCCGGGGCCGAGATCGCCTTCGTCAATCCCTACGGCATCCGCACCTCGCTGATTCCTGCGGCGGACGGCACCGTGACCTTCGGCCAGATCTATGCGGTCGAGCCGTTCAACAACGAGATCGTCACGCTGTCGCTGACCGGCGCCCAGATCCGCGCGACGCTGGAACAGGGCCTCGACGACAGCGGCGACAAGCAGGCCCTCGCACCCAGCCAGGGTCTGCGCGTGGCCTTCGACATGCGCCGCCCCTCGGGCGCGCGGATCACGGCGCTGACGCTGGACGGCAAGCCGCTCGACCCGGCCACGACCTACCGCGTCAGCGTGGTGAACTTCCTGGCGGAAGGCGGCGACGGCTTCAGCGGCTTCATCCAGGGCACGAACCGCGTCCACGGCGCCATCGACCTCGATGCCCTGGAAGCCTGGCTCTCGGCGGTGCCGTTGCGTCAGCTGCCGCAAGAGGACCGGACGCCGGAAACGCGTTGAATGGCATGAGGGCCGCCTGACTTCAGCCTATCCTCGTCATTGCGAGCGTAGCGAAGCAATCCAGAGCAGTCTTGCACCGCTCTGGATTGCTTCGTCGGCTACGCCTCCTCGCAATGACGAGAAAAGTCGCAGGCTGGATCAGCCGAACAGCCAGTGGCCGAGCAGGCGGTCGAACGGGAAAGTGAAGAAGCCCGCGATCAGCAGAGCGCCGATGATGAGGCCGCGCACGGTCCGGCGGTGACGGGCGGCATTGTGCCGACGCGCCGCCAGTACCAGCACCGGCACCATGACGAGAGTGAACAGCGAAAGCACGTGGATCAGGCTGAAACGCCCCGGTCCGTTGCCATGAACGAAAAGGCTGTCCAGCGCGGTCAGCATCATCGCCCCGCTCCAGACATAGCCGTAGACCCGGTGCCGCGTATCGCCCCGGCGGCGCCAGAGCAGCACCGGCGTCAGCACCAGCGCCACAAGGATCGTCGCGAGATGGACCCAGATGACGGGCGGCACATGCTCCCACTCGGCCCGGCCGCGCAGCAGGGCCGCGAAGATGAAGCCCAGCATGACGAGCGCGAGAAACCCGAGCGCCCGCTCCAGCCGATCCGGGCCGCGCAAGTCCTGCGCGGTAATGCCCTTGCTGGCCGTGGCCGTCGCCCCCGACGGCGCTATCGCTGCTTCGCTCATTCTGCCCCCTGTTATGTCGTCAGAACCCCGCGCCTTGCGGCCATTGCGGCCCGGTCACGCCCATGACCTTGAACAGGGTTCCCATCTGATCGTCATTGATAAGCCGATCTTTTGCCCGCTGGATAGTATCCGCGTGCTGCGGCGCAGCGGCGGCAAGGTTGGCGGCGCGCATCTCGATCCCCAGCGCGCGCAGGAACGCCCCCTGCGTCACCGTGCCCTGCCATTTCGCGCCTTCGCCCGTCGCAATCTCCGCCAGGATGGCGAAGTCGACGAGGCAGGTGAGATCGGCCTCCCCCGGCATCGCGAAAGGATCGACCTTGGTATGCGCCCGCAGCGCCTGCAAAGTGGAGCCGGTCTGCGGCTGAGCATAGCCATAGTCGATCAGCAGCGCCGCGCCGCCCTGCGCCGCGAGCCTTGCGGCAAGTTCATGCATGACCGCGGCAGCGCCGGGGCAGGTTTCCACCAGCGTGCTTTCCGGCGCATCCTTGAGCGTATCCGGCACGGCGGCATCCATCGGCTTGTCCCCGGCGACGGGACGGAAGCGGTCCTCCGCCCAGTCCACCATGCGCTCGCGCCAGCCCTTGGCGGTCTTCACCAGCTGGCGCACCGGCAGCGCGTCGAGGAATTCGTTGCCGACCACCAGCAGCGGCGCATCGGTAGGCACGCTGCCGAGATCGTGGTGCCACTGCGCCTGCGGCACGGCCTCTGCCTGGAGCGCCCGCAGCGCCTGCGAGCCTTCGACGAAGTGCACCTGGGGTTCGAGTCCCACCCGCTTCATGGAGCGCAACGCATCGCGGGCCAGCGTGCCGCGCCCCGGCCCCATCTCGACGTAGTGGACAGGCGCCGGGCTGCCCGCCCGCACCCAGATATCGGCCAGCCACAGCCCGACGAGTTCGCCGAACATCTGGCTGATCTCGGGGGCGGTGATGAAATCCCCGGCGGCGCCGAACGGGTCCTTGTCGGCATAGTAGCGGGCGTTCGATTCGCCCATGTAGTGCAGCAGCGAGATCGGCCCGTAGTTCGCGATCAGCCGCTGGAACACGGCCGAGAGCGGTTCGGCGTGGGACATGGGTTTACGCGGCGATCGGGCGGACGGTGGCCAGCGCCGGCTTGGTCAGCGCCCGGGCGATCAGCACCAGGCCGAGCAGGATCAGCGGGATCGTCAGCCACTGGCCCATCGACAAGCCGCTGCGTTCGGCGAAGTCCTGAAGCTGGGCGTCCGGCTGGCGGAAGAACTCCACGGTGAAGCGCGCGCAGGCGATGCCCGTGGTGAACACACCGACCAGCAGGCCCGGACGGAACCGCGCGCGGGTCTTCCAGAACAGGCTGAGCATCACCACGACCATCAGCAGGCCTTCGAGGCCCGCTTCGTAGAGCTGGCTGGGGTGGCGCGGCAGCGGTCCGGCATCGGGGAAGACCATGGCCCAGGGCAGGTTCGGGTTGGTGACCACCCGCCCCCAAAGCTCGCCGTTCACGAAGTTCGCGAGGCGGCCGAACAACATGCCGAAGGGCACGCAGACCGAGACATAGTCCGTCACCCGCAGGAAATCGAGGTTCCCGCGCCAGGACACCCAGCTCATCGCCAGCAGCACGCCGATCAGGCCGCCGTGGAAGCTCATGCCGCCGTGCCAGAGCGAAACCAGCGCGCCCGGATCGCTCCAGAGGCTGGGAATGCCGGTATCGCCGCCCGTGTAGAACGTCGCATAGCCCAGGCGTCCGCCCAGGATGATGCCGATCGTGCAGTAGAAGAACAGATCGTCGGCATGGCGCTGCGCCAGCGGCGCGCCGGGCGCCTTGATCATGCGCGAGAGGTGCCAGTAGCCGAGCATGATGCCCGCCAGATAGGCCAGCGAATACCAGCGCAGTTCGAAGCTGCCGATCCGGAACAGGTAGTTCTTGAGGCCGAGGTTGACCCAGTAGATCGGCTGGTGCGCCTCTGCGGCGGCGGCTGCGGCAAGTGCTGTCAGGGACAAGGGCAGGACCTCGTAAATCTCGTAAGGTCGCCGGGCCGGACGGCGCGGCGGTGCATAGTCCGGCGCCTTCTGGCATAGGCGGCGAGACGATGGTAGGCCGGATTTTGCCGAGGCCCCGCAAAATCGGCGGGCGGAAGCAAGCGCGCTGTTCCCCTCAAGCCGTTGAATGTCTAGATATCGCTCGACATGAGCGTGATCCGCATCCCTTCGCCCCGTTCCGTGATCGACCGCCGCGCGCTGGTCGAGACCATCGAAGCCGTCGTCGCCGAGACCGGCGCCGCCAAGGGCCGCAAGCGGGTGGTCGAACTCCTGCGCGAGGCGCTGGAACAGGGCCGTGCAGAGATCGCCCGCCGCCTCGTGGAAAAGCCTTCCGCCGGGCACGAAGTGGCAGAAGCGCAGGCCTATCTGGTCGACCAGCTGCTGCGGATCATTCACGATCACGTCTCCACCCACGTCTATCCGGCGATGAATCGTTCGAAGGGCGAGCGCCTCTCGATCGTCGCCGTCGGCGGCTACGGACGCGGCGAGATGGCGCCCCATTCCGACGTCGACCTCGCCTTCGTCACCCCGATCAAGCAGACCGCCTGGTGCGAGCAGGTGATCGAGGCGATGCTCTATTTCCTCTGGGACCTCGGCCTCAAGATCGGCCATTCCAGCCGCTCGGTGGACGACATGGTCCGCATGAGCCGTTCAGACCTCACTATCCGCACCGCGATGCTGGAGGGCCGCTACGTCTGGGGCGACCAGGACCTCTACGAGGAAGTGCGCGCGCGGTTCTGGAAGGACGTCGTCGCCGGGACCGAGCGCCAGTTCGTGGTCGAGAAGCTGGCCGAGCGCGAGGAACGCCACAAGCGCATGGGCGACAGCCGCTATGTCGTGGAACCCAACGTGAAAGAGGGCAAGGGCGGCCTGCGCGACCTCCACACGCTCTACTGGATCGGCAAATATATCCACAAGGTCCGCGATCCCAGCGAACTGGTGGACGTGGGCCTGCTCACCCACAAGGAATACCGCGCCTTCCGCCGCGCCGAGAACTTCTTCTGGGCGGTGCGCTGCCACCTCCACACGATCACCCGCCGCGCCGAGGACCGCCTGACTTTCGACCTTCAGCGCGAGGTCGCGGCGCGGATGAACTATTCCGACCGCCCCGGAAAGAGCGCGGTCGAGCGGTTCATGCAGATGTTCTTCCTCCAGGCGAAAGTCGTGGGGACGCTTACCGGCGTGTTCCTTGCCCAGCTCGACGACCAGTTCGCCAAGCGCCAACCGCGCGGGCTGCTGGCGGGCTTCCGTGCCCGTCCGCGCTCGGTCAAGGGCTACAAGGTCTTCGGCGGCCGCATCATGGCGCCCGGCGAGAACTGGTTCGAGGCGGACCCGGTGCGCCTGATCGAGATTTTCGTCATCGCCGACCGCGAGGGGCTGGAAATCCACCCCGAGACCATGCGCCTGGTCTCGCGCGATGCCACCCTCATCCGCGACGAGGTGCGCCGCGATCCGCGCGCCAACGAGCTGTTCATGGAACTGCTCACCAGCCGCAACAACCCGGAAACGGCGCTGCGCTCGTTCAACGAAGCGGGCGTGTTCGGCCGTTTCGTCACCGAATTCGGTCGCGTGAACGCGCAGATGCAGTTCGACATGTACCACCACTACACGGTGGACGAGCACACCATCCGCGCCATCGGCCTGATCTCCCGCATCGAGAAGGGCGAGCTGAAGCAGGATCATCCGCTCAGCCACGAGATCATCCACAAGGTCCGCTCGCGCCGCGCGCTCTATGCCTCGGTGCTGCTCCACGACATCGCCAAGGGCCGCGGCGGCGATCATTCCGAACTCGGCGCCGAGATCGCGCTCAAGCTCTGCCCGCGCTTCGGCCTGGACGAGGAGGAGACCGAACTCGTCTCCTGGCTGGTGCTGCACCACCTGGTGCTCTCGGCCACCGCCTTCAAGCGCGATTTGTCCGATGCCAAGACGATCACCGACTTCGTCGAACTCGTGCAATCGGTGGACCGTCTGCGCCAACTGACGCTGCTGACCATCGTCGATATCCGCGCGGTCGGCCCCGGCACCTGGAACTCATGGAAGCGCCAGCTCATCGGCGAACTCTATGGCGCCGCCGAGGAACGCCTGCGGCTCGGCCATGTCGAATTCGGCCGCGAGAAGCGGGTCGCGGCCAAGAAGGCCATCGTCGCCGAGGGCACCGCAGAAACGGCCGCGCTCGTCGAGGAACTCGGCACCCAGTTCGCCGATGCCTACTGGATCGCCGAGCCGGAAGACGTCATCGCCAAGAACCTCGCGCAGTTCCATGCCTCGCAGGACGAGCCGCTCTCGATCGCGACCGAGTATTATCCGGCGCGCGGGGCCACGCTCGTCACCGTCATCGCCTCGGACCATCCCGGCCTGTTCTACCGCATCGCCGGCGGCATCCATCTCGCCGGCGGCAACATCATCGACGCGCGCATCCACACGACCCGGACCGGGCGCGCGGTGGACAACTTCCTGGTGCAGGACCCGCTGAGCCGGCCCTTCATGGAAGAAACCCAGCTCGCCCGCCTGCGCTCCTCAATCGAGAACGCGCTGGCCAACCGCATCAAGATCCTGCCCCAGCTGGTCGCCCGCCCCGATGCCCGCCCCCGCGCCGACGCCTTCGAGGTGCGCCCACGCGTGCTGGTGGACAACAAGGCCTCGAACCGCCTCACCGTGGTCGAGGTCAACGCCCGCGACCGTCCGGCGCTGCTCAACCGGCTGGCCCACGCCCTGTTCGAATCGAAGCTGATGGTCCACTCCGCCCATATCGCCACGTATGGCGAGCGCGCGGCGGATACCTTCTACGTCACCGACCTGCTGGGCGAGAAGCTGACCTCATCCAGCCGCATCAAGGCGCTGGAACGCCGCCTGCTCGAAGCGGCGAGCGAAGGAAGCCTGACGGAAGTGGCCGCGTAGAAAGCATTTTAAGGGCTTGAAAGGATCTGCGCACGGTCCCACTTGTTGCATCGCAACATCCCCATGCGCAGGACCCTGCCCATGACTGCCGAAAACGCTACCGTTTCGTCCCCGCTTTCGAACGCACCGCAGTCGGTGCTCGTCCTTCAGGGCGGAGGCGCGCTCGGCGCCTACCAGGCCGGAGTCTACGAAGCCCTCGCCGCCGAGGGCCATGCGCCGGACTGGGTAGCGGGCATATCGATCGGCGCAATCAACGCCGCGATCATCGCCGGCAATGCCCCCGAGGAACGCGTCGCGAAGCTGCGCGCCTTCTGGGACGGGGTCAGCCACGAGCTGCTCTACCGGCTCGACGCGGGCAACGGCTTCGCCCGCCGCGCCTTCAACGAGACGTCCGCCGCCCTTGCCGCCACCTTCGGCGTGCCCGGTTTCTTCACCCCGCGCCTGCCGGTGCCGCTGCCCGAATGGCCGGACGAACTCAGCCGCCTGAGCTTCTACGACACCGCCCCATTGCGCCGGACCCTGCTGGACCTCGTCGATTTCGATCGCATCAACCGCGGCGAAACCCGCTTCTCGGTCGGCGCGGTCAACATGATGACCGGCAATTTCGTCTATTTCGACAACCAGAGCGAGCGCAGGATCGGCCCCGAGCACATCATGGCCAGCGGCGCCCTGCCCCCCGGCTTCCCCCCGGTCGAGATCGACGGCGAGTGGTACTGGGACGGCGGCCTCGTCTCCAACACCCCGCTGCAATATGTGCTCGACAACCGCAGCCCTTGCGAGATGACGGTGTTCCAGGTGGACCTGTTCCCCTCACGCGGGGCAATCCCCAAGACGATGTCCGACATCGCCCAGCGCGAGAAGGACATCCGTTTCTCCAGCCGCACGCGCCTCAACACCGACTTGTCCAAGCGCCTCCAGGAAATGCGCGCCGCCGCCCAGCGGCTCTCCCACAAGCTGCCGCCCGAACTGCGGGACGATCCGGACCTGCACCAGTTGCTCGGCTGCCGCCCGGCAGGCGCGGTGGCGGTGATGCACCTCATCAACCGTCCGCGCGGCTACGAGACCATGTCGAAGGACTACGAGTTCTCGCGCATGACCGTGACCGAGCACTGGAAGGCGGGCAAGGCGGATGCGCACTTCTCCCTGCGCGACGGCCGCTGGACCGGACGGAGCCTGAAACCCGACGAAATCATGACGTTCGACCTCGCGGGCACGCGCGCGAAGAGGCCGGACAACGAGGAGTAGGTGAATGAAACTGAAGGACAAGGCCTGCATCGTCACCGGCGCCGCCAGCGGCATCGGCAATGCCATCGCGCATAAATACGCCTCCGAAGGCGGCAAGGTGGCGATTGCCGACCTCAACCTCGAAGCGGCGCAGAAGGCCGCCGACGACATCAAGGCCAAGTACGGCACCGATGCCCTGGCCGTCGCCATGGACGTGACCAGCGAGGATCAGGTGAACGCAGGCGTCGCCCAGGTCGTGGAAGCCTGGGGCACGGTGGACGTGCTGGTCTCCAACGCCGGCATCCAGATCGTCAACCCGGTCGAAAATTTCGCCTATGCCGACTGGAAGAAGATGCTGGCGATTCACCTCGACGGCGCCTTCCTCACCTCCAAGGCCGTGCTGCCGCACATGTACGCGCAGAAATCCGGCTCGATCATCTTCATGGGCTCGGTCCACTCGAAGGAAGCCAGCCCGCTCAAGTCTGCCTACGTCACCGCCAAGCACGGCCTCCTCGGCCTGTCGCGTGTGATCGCCAAGGAAGGCGGCAAGAAAGGCGTGCGCTCGAACGTGATCTGCCCCGGCTTCGTGCGCACCCCGCTGGTGGACAAGCAGATTCCCGAACAGGCGAAGGAACTAGGCATTTCCGAGGAGGAAGTGGTGAGCCGCGTGATGCTCGGCCAGACCGTGGACGGCGAATTCACCACCGTAGACGATATCGCCGAAGTAGCGCTGTTCTTTGCAGGCTTCCAGACCAACGCGCTGACCGGGCAGTCGCTGGTGGCGAGCCATGGGTGGTTCATGGAGTAAGGTAGAAGCAGGGGGTCAACACCCCCTGCACCCCCAATTACCGTCCAGGTCACGCGGGCCAACAGCGTCTTGCACCCATGGCTGCGTCGGTAGACTAATTGGCTGCGCCGCAGGGAGCGCACGACCGATATTCTGCGCGCGACGATGACATTCCGAGGGTCCGGGGGATCATCCCCCGGGTCTTCCCTTTTCTTACCCAGCCGAAACCTTCAACCGCGCCAGAGCCTCATCCCGCCCGATCAGCGGCAGCAGCGCGCCCATATCCGGCCCGTGCTCCATCCCGGTAAGCGCCAGACGCAGCGGCAGGAACAGCCCCTTGCCCTTGCGCCCCGTCGCATCCTTGAGCGCGCCGGTAAGTGCCTTCCAGACGCCCGCGCTCCATTCCAGCCCGGCCAGAACCGCGACGGCCTGAGCCAGATAGGCCCGGTCCTCGTCGGCCAGCGCGGGAGCCTCGATCGGGCCGATCACCACGCTCCACCAGTCATGCGCCTCGTGAACGTGCGAGAGGTTGGGACGAATCGTTTCCCAGGCGCCCTCGTCCATTTCCTCGGGCAGGCGGCCCGCGACCGCCGCGAACGGCAGCGCGTGGACCACGGCGGCATTGACGCGCTCCAGTTCCGCCTCGTCGAATCGGGCGGGCGCGCGGCCGAAGCGGGTGAGGTCGAAGGCGGTAGCCAGCGCTTCGGCATCCAGCGAGGGATCGACCGGATCGCTGGTGCCGAGGCGCCCGAGCAGCGCGACGACGGCCTGCGGCTCGATGCCGATCTCGCGGAAATGCGCGACGCCGAGCGAGCCGAGGCGCTTGGAGAGCTTGCCCTCTGTGC
The DNA here is from genome assembly GCF_036820275.1 of Novosphingobium sp. Taxonomy (GTDB): domain Bacteria; phylum Pseudomonadota; class Alphaproteobacteria; order Sphingomonadales; family Sphingomonadaceae; genus Novosphingobium. The sequence goes on along the minus strand of NZ_DAISLT010000002.1, from coordinate 145,370 downwards.
CAACCAGCAGCGCCTCGTGCGCGAAGACCGGAACCGGCGCGCCGAGCGCGGTAAACATCTGCACTTGCGCGGCGGTGTTCGAGACGTGGTCCTCACCGCGCAGGATCTGCGTCACGCCCATGTCCACATCGTCGATGGCCGAGGGCAGCATGTAGAGCCAGGAGCCGTCAGCGCGGCGAATCACCGGGTCGCTCATCTGCGCGGCCTCGAACTTCTGCGCGCCGCGAATGCCGTCTTCCCAGGCGATCGGCTCTTCATGGTCGAGCAGGAAGCGCCAGTGCGGCAGGTCTCCGGCAGCGATCTTCGCCGCCTTTTCCTCTTCCGTGAGCCTCAGCGCGCCGCGATCATAGATCGGCGGCAATCCACGCCCGAGCAGGACCTTGCGCTTCAGCTCCAGTTCCTGCGGCGTCTCCCAGCAGGGATAGACGCGGCCCGCAGCCTTCAGGCGCTCGAATTCGCGTTCGTAGAGCGCGAAGCGGGCGGACTGACGCTCCTCCCCGCTCCATTCGATGCCGAGCCAGGCGAGGTCGGCATGGATGCCCTCGACATATTCCTCCTTCGAGCGCGCCGCGTCGGTATCGTCGATGCGCAGCAGGAACTTGCCGCCCGCCTGTTTGGCGAGCAGCCAGTTGTGCAGCGCCGTGCGAATATTGCCGACGTGGAGGTGCCCGGTGGGCGAGGGAGCGAAGCGCGTTACGGTCATGCCCCGCGCGTTACGGCGGGGCGGGCGAGAGGTCAATTTCGGCGCGCGAAAACCGCCTTCGCCGCCAGCGCCGCGAAGCCCGCCAGCAGGCCCCAGAAAGCCGAGCCGATGCCCAGCAGCGAAACGCCCGAGGCGGTCGCGGCGAACGTCAGGATCGCGGCGTCGCGCTCGGTCTTCTCGATCAGCATGTTCTCCACCGCGCCGGAGAGCGGGGCGATCAGCGCGATTCCGGTGAAGGCGGCGATCGAGGCCTTGGGCATCGTCAGGAAGAACTGCACCAGCGGCGCCGAGAACAGCGCCAGCGCCAGGTAGAACGCGGCATAGATCAGGCCGACCGTCCAGCGGCGCCCCTGATCGGGGTGCGCGTCCGAACTCGTGCAGATCGCCGCCGTGATCGCCGCGAGATTGACCCCGTGCGCGCCGAAGGGTGCGAGCAGCATCGTCGCGAGGCCGGTGCCCAGCAGCAGGGGCTGCGGCTTCGGCTCGTATCCGGCGGTCCGCAGCACGACGAGGCCGGGCAGGTTCTGCGAGACCAGCGTGACGAGGAACAGCGGCACGCCGATGCTCACCACGGCTTTGAGGTCGAACGTAGGCGTGACCGGCGCCAACCCGCCGAGCAGCGCGGTGGGCGCGAATCCGGCCACGTCACCGCGCAGCAGCATGACCGCCACGCCGGAAACCAGCACCAGCAGCAGCGCGTAGAGCGGAAAGCGCTGGCGGGCGATCACGAAGACCAGCAGCAGGACCACCACCAGCAGCGCGTCGACCTGCAAGGTCCGGAAAAGCTGGAGGCAGAACGGCAGCAGCACTCCCGCCAGCATCGCCGAAGCGACCGAGGCAGGGATTCGCGCGGCCAGCCGTCCCAGTGCGGGAATCAGTCCGAGGAGGCACATCAGGGCCGCAGCCGCGACGAAAGCGCCGATCGCCACCGGCCAGGCGATCGCGCCGCTACTGGCCGCGAGCAGCGCCGCGCCGGGCGTCGACCAGGCCAGCACCACGGGCATACGCATCCACAGCGAGAGAATCGCTCCCGGCACGGCAATTCCGAGGCAGAGCGCCGTGACCGCCGAGCCGACTTGCCCCGCCTCAGCCCCGAGGGCCTGCATGGCCTGGACCACGAGCGCAACGGTTCCTCCGAACCCGATGAGGGCGGCGATCAGCGCGGAAGTCCAGGAAGCGAGCGGGGGAAGGCGGGAAAGCATCGCCGCGCTATGGGCAGGTTTGCCGCGAATGGGAAGGTGTTGAAATCGCTTCCCGGACCCGGGAGAAAAGCGAGGCCGTTCGCGCGAGCCGACTTTCAAGGGACGGCGCAACTGCCTGGAATATCATGAGGAGTTGTGGAAATGGTGGAGCCTAGCGGGATCGAACCGCTGACCTCCTGCATGCCATGCAGGCGCTCTCCCAGCTGAGCTAAGGCCCCGTCCATTTCAGCGGATCGCGCCTGGGTGGGCGATCCGGCCCCGCGCACTGCGGCGTGGGAGGCAGCCCTCTAGATCGCCTTTTTCGATCTGACAAGAGAAACATTCACGGGTTTCGAAAGTTTATCGGAATACTGCGTTCGCGCGGAGATCGAGCGGCCCGGAAACGGCATTCCGCCGGGTTCATCGCAGCGAAATCTCCTGCGGCGCAGTCAAGCAAAGAGGCAATGCAAAGGTGCTAAACGGGAGAGCGATCATGATTCGCAAGTTGATGGCCGTTGCCGCAGTCGCCGGGCTTCTGGCAGCTACCCCCTCGATGGCGGCACCCTGCCGCGACGCCAAGGGCAAGTTCATCCCCTGCAAGACCGTGACGACCAAGAAGACCACCACCAAGGTCACGACGATGACCGTCAAGGGCAAGGACGGCAAATGCCGCTTCACGTCCGGCCCCAAGAAGGGCCAGTTCACCAAGTGCCCCTGAGCGCTTGATCTAATCGGGGGCTTGCCCGGCAGGCTCCCGAAGCATTTTTTTGCGCGGTTCGAACCGGACGCGGAAACCGGGCAATAAAAAACCCTCCCGGAGGGGAGGGCTTTTTCCGTCTCGGACGGACTTTCCGTGATCCCCGAGGGGCGGAAAGCAACTGGGGGCCGGCAGACCTGAAAGGTCGGTGCGCAGCCCCCGGCCGGATTACTCGGCAGCCGCAGTGGCTTCTTCGGTAGCCGCTTCGGTGGTAGCAGCCAGAGTTTCCTCGGGCAGGGTCTCAACCGACTCGGTAGCAGCTTCGGTGGGCTTTTCGCCACCGCAAGCAGCGAGCGACAGAGCGGCAGCCGACGCGAACGCGGCAAAAGCAATCTTCTTCATGCGAATCCCCTTGCATTGTTTGGCGCATAGGCCAACGCTTGCAGGCAAGCCTGCGGTGCCATTCTTTAGACGAGACATTGGGCCAACGCAAATGGGAAGTAAGGGGTCGTAAACCCCCGGAAATCCTAGGGCTTGCACACATATAAAGATATCTTTATATGATCGCCCATGCAAATCGACCCCCTCCTGAGGGCTCTTTCCGAGCCGACGCGGCTGCGCATCATGCGCCTGCTCGCACATATGGAACTGGCGGTCGGAGAGCTTGCCCAGGTGCTCGGACAGAGCCAGCCGCGAGTCTCCCGGCACGTGAAGATCCTGTGCGACGCGGGCCTTGCGCAGCGCCGCAAGGAAGGCAGCTGGGTATTTTTGCGCACCGCCGTGAAGGAAAAGAGCGAACCGCCGATGGGTGCCGCCGCTGCCCAGCTCTTGACCGTGGCTGAGCGCGACGATCCGGCCTTTTCCACACGCTGCAGCGAGGATCGCCGCCAGCTCGCGGCGATTCGCGAGGCACGCGAAGCCAGCGCCCAGGCCTATTTCGCCAGCCATGCCGAGGAATGGGACACGCTGCGCCAGCTTCACGGCGCTGACGGCCCGGTCGAATCGGCCCTGCTGGCGTCGTTCGGCCGTCAAAAGCTGGGCGCCCTGCTCGATGTCGGCACCGGCACCGGCCGGATGGCGGAACTGCTCGCCGCGAAAGCGGGCCATGTCACCGCGCTCGACAAGAGCCCGGACATGTTGCGGATCGCGCGCGCACGCTTGCAGTCTTTGCCGGCGGACAAGGTCTCGCTGCTCCAGGGAGACTTCACCGCACTGCCCTTCGTGCCCGCCAGCTTCGACACCGTCCTGTTCCACCAGGTGCTGCACTATGCCCAGGACCCCGGCGTGGTTCTGGGCGAAGCGGCACGCGTCACCCGCGAAGGCGGCCGCATCGCCGTGGTCGATCTCGCCGCGCACGACCGCGAGGACTTGCGCGAACGCCATGCCCACGCCCGCCTCGGCTTTGCCGACGAACAGATGGATGCCCTGCTGACCGAAGCCGGATTCGCCTCCGAGCCTTCCGTCTCGCTGCCCGGCGACCCGCTTACCGTGAAGATCTGGACGGGCCGCCGCCTGCCAGCCACCGAGATTCAAGACAGAAAGACCCAGCTCCCATGACTTTTGCCGAACGACCGGTCTCCGCCCCGCTCTTCGAGGACCTGCCGGGCGACATTTCCGTCTCCTTCGAATTCTTCCCGCCCAAGACGGAGAAGATGGAAGAGCAGCTCTGGGATGCGATCACCCAGCTTGCGCCGCTGGCCCCCAGCTTCGTTTCGGTGACTTACGGTGCGGGCGGCTCGACTCGCGAGCGCACCCATTCCACCGTGTCCCGGCTCGTGCGCGAGACCGATCTGGTTCCGGCCGCCCACCTCACCTGCGTGGGCGCCAGCAAGGACGAGATCGCCGAGATCGCCGACCAGTACTGGGAAGCGGGCGTGCGCCATATCGTCGCCCTGCGCGGCGATCCGCCGCCGAGCAGCGGCGGCGTCTTCACGCCGCACCCGCAGGGCTATACCGGTGCCGCCGATCTCGTGGCGGGCCTGAAGACGCGGCATGACTTCGATATCTCGGTGGCCGCCTACCCCGAAATCCATCCCGAGGCGGCCAGCCTCGAAGCCGATCTCGACAACCTGAAGCGCAAGCTCGACGCGGGCGCCAACCGCGCGATCACGCAGTTCTTCTTCTCGACCGACGCCTACTTCCGCTTCCTCGACAAAGTCCTGGCCGCAGGAATCACCGCGCCGATCCTGCCGGGCATCATGCCGGTGACGAGCTTCGCCGCGATTCGCCGCATGTCGGGCAATACCGAGATCCCGGGCTGGCTGGAGACGATGTTCGAAGGCCTCGACGATCGCCCCGGCCCGCGCGCGCTGGTGGCCGCCGTCGCCGCCGCCGATCTCTGCCGCCGTCTCTACGAGGGCGGGGTGCGCGATTTCCATTTCTACACGCTCAACCGCGCCGAGCAGGCCTATGCGATCTGCCAGCTTCTGGGCCTGCGTCCGAAGACGGACGCCTGAACGCGGACGAACTTGCGGACTTGTATAAGGACGGTTCGTGCAGCAAGGCGCGCGAACCGTCAGCAAGCGATGACCTTAGCCCTGTGGGCTGATCGGGGATTACGACAATGAGTGCCAGAGAACAGTTCCTCGCCGAAGCGGCCAAGCGCATCCTCATCACGGACGGCGCTTTCGGCACCGAAATCCAGCGCTGGAAGCTCAGCGAAGAGGATTATGCAGGCAACCTCGGCCTCTCCCACGACCAGAAGGGCAACAACGACATTCTCGCGCTGACCAAGCCCGAAGTGCCGGAATCGATCCACCGCGCTTACTTCGAGGCCGGAGCCGATATCGCCGAGACCAATACCTTCTCGGCCAACCGCATCAGCCAGGCCGATTACGGCGCCGAGCACCTCGTGCGCGAGATCAACATCGAATCGGCGAAGCTGGCCCGCAAGCTGGCTGACGAATACCAGGCGAAAGACGGTCGCCCCCGCTTCGTGGCGGGCGCGATCGGGCCGACCAACAAGACGCTCTCGCTCAGCCCCGACGTCAACGACCCGGGCTACCGCGAGATCGACTGGGACGAACTGGTCGACGTCTACAAGGAGCAGGCAGCGGCCCTCGTCGAAGGCGGCGCCGACTTCATCCTGATCGAGACGGTGTTCGACACGCTCAACGCCAAGGCCGGGATCATGGCCGTGCGCCAGCTCGAAGCCGACCTCGGCCGCGAAGTGCCGATCATGATGTCGATGACGCTGACCGACCTGTCGGGCCGCAATCTCTCGGGCCACACGGTCGAGGCGTTCTGGCACGCCGTGCGTCACGCGAAGCCGGTGACGATCGGGCTGAACTGCTCGTTCGGCGCCACCCAGCTTCGCCCGCATGTGAAGACGCTGTCCGAACTCGCGGACACGCTGATCATGATCTATCCCAACGCGGGCCTCCCCAACGAACTGGGCGCCTACGACGAGATGCCCGAGACCACCGCGGGCTTCGTCGGCGAATGGGCGGTCGCAGGGCATGTCAACGTGCTGGGCGGCTGCTGCGGCTCGACGCCGGATCACATCGCCGCCATGGCGCAGAAGGTCGCGGGCCTGCCGCCGCGCAGCTTGCCGGAACTGACGCCGGTGACGCGCCTCGCCGGGCTCGAACCCTTCACGATGGTCGCCTGAGTCGATGACCGAATTCCCCATCTGGCGCATTCGCCCCGCCACGGCAGACGATGCCGATGCGCTGTCGCTCGTGGCCTCCGCGACTTTCCTCGAAAGTTTCGCGGGGCTGGTCGACGGGGGCGGGATCGTCGCCCACTGCCTGAAACAGCACTCTGCCGACAAGTATCGGGACTACCTCGCCAAAGGCGCGAAGGCCTGGCTGGCGGAAGTCGAGCCTGGCCATGCCCCGGTCGGCTACGCGCTGATCTGCGCGCCTGAACTGGAACTCGCGCAGGCGGGCGACCTGGAACTGAAGCGCATCTATCTGCTCTCGCGCTTCCAGGGTTCGATGATGGCGGGCACGATGATGCGGATCGTGCGCGAGGCGGCAGCCGCCGCCGGCCACGAACGCCTGCTTCTGGGCGTGAAGAACGACAATCACCGCGCCCTCGCCTTCTACGCCAAGCACGGCTTCGAGACGATCGGCACCCGGACTTTCGACGTCGGCGGCAAGACCTATGACGATTACGTGCTCGCCCTGAAGTTGGCGAACACATTGCTGGCCAACTGACTCAACGAGAACGACAGACCATGACCTCGATTCATTCCGGCGCCCGTTTCGTCAACATCGGCGAGCGCACCAACGTCACCGGCTCCGCCCGGTTCAAGAAACTGGTCATGGCCGGCGACTATCCCGCCGCCATCGAAGTCGCCCGCCAGCAGGTGGAGAACGGCGCGCAGGTGATCGACGTCAACATGGACGAAGGCCTGCTCGACGCCGTCCACGCGATGACGACCTATCTCAAGCTTATCACCGCCGAACCGGATATCGCCCGCGTGCCGGTGATGATCGACTCGTCCAAGTGGGAAGTCATCGAAGCCGGGCTCAAGTGCGTTTCGGGCAAGCCGATCGTCAACTCGATCTCGATGAAGGAAGGCGTCGAGCCGTTCCTGGCCCAGGCGCGCAAGTGCATGGAATACGGCGCCGCCGTGGTCGTCATGGCCTTCGACGAGACCGGCCAGGCCGACACCCGCGAACGCAAGATCGAGATCTGCTCGCGCGCCTACAACCTGCTGACCGGCATCGGCTTCCCGCCCGAGGACATCATCTTCGACCCGAACGTCTTCGCGGTCGCCACCGGCATCGAGGAACACGACCGCTACGGGCTGGACTTCATCGAGGCCGTGGTAGAGATCCGCAAGGCCTGCCCGCACGTCCACTTCTCGGGCGGCCTTTCCAACCTCTCGTTCTCGTTCCGCGGCAACGAGACGGTGCGCCGGGCGATGCACTCGGTCTTCCTCTACCACGCGATTCCCGCCGGGCTCGACATGGCGATCGTCAACGCGGGGCAACTCGACGTCTACGACCAGATCGACCCCGCCCTGCGCGAGGCCTGCGAAGACGTCATCATGATGCGCCGCCCCGGCGTGGGTGAGGACGGCAAGACCTCGACCGAACGTCTGATCGAACTGGCCGAGAGCTTCAAGGGCAAGGACACCGTCGCCGAGAAGGCCGCCGAGGAATGGCGCGGCTGGGACGTGGTGAAGCGCATTGAACATGCGCTGGTGCGCGGCATCGACGCCTATGTGGTGGAAGATACCGAGGAAGCCCGCGCCGCGATCGCCGCACGCGGCGGGCGCCCGATCGAAGTGATCGAGGGACCGCTGATGGGCGGCATGAACGTCGTCGGCGACCTGTTCGGCTCGGGCAAGATGTTCCTGCCGCAAGTCGTGAAGTCCGCGCGCGTGATGAAGAAGGCCGTGGCCCACCTCATCCCCTTCATCGAGGCGGAAAAGGACGCCAAGACCAAGTCGAAGGGCCGCATCGTCATGGCGACCGTCAAGGGCGACGTGCATGACATCGGCAAGAACATCGTCGGCGTCGTGCTCCAGTGCAACGGCTACGAAGTGATCGACCTCGGCGTCATGGTGCCCTGGTCGAAGATCCTCGAATCCGCCAACGAGAACGATGCCGACATCATCGGCCTCTCCGGCCTCATCACCCCCTCGCTGGACGAGATGGTGACCGTGGCCGAGGAAATGCAGCGCGCGGAAATGAACATCCCGCTGCTGATCGGGGGCGCCACCACCTCCAAGGTCCACACCGCGCTGCGCATCGATCCTGCCTACAAGGGGCCGGTCGTCCATGTGCTCGACGCCAGCCGCGCGGTCGGCGTCGCCTCGCAGCTCCTGTCCGACACCCAGGCCGAACCCTTCGTCGCCTCGATCGCCGACGAGTACGAGAAAGTCCGCATCGCACGCGAGGGCAAGGGCCAGAGCGAGCTGCTTTCCATCGCCGATGCCCGCGATAACGGCTTTGCGGCCGATTTTACGCAGAAGCCCGGCGCGCCGATCCAGCCCGGCCTCCATGTCTTCGCGGACTGGGACCTGAACGAACTGGTCGAGACCTTCGACTGGACCCCGTTCTTCCGCGCCTGGGAACTCGCGGGCACTTACCCGGCCATCCTCGACGACGACGTGGTGGGCGAAAGCGCCCGCAGCCTCTTCGCCGACGCCAAGGCGATGCTGGCCAGGATCATCGAGGAAAAGTGGCTGACCGCCAAGGGCGTCTGCGCCTTCTGGCCCGCCGCGACCAAGGGCGACGACGTGATCCTGGGCACCGGCGCCATGGACCCGCAGGTCGTCTATGACGCCATCCAGCAGGGCGTCCACGAAGGTCCGGACTTCGTCCAGCTGCCCTTCCTGCGCCAGCAGTTCAAGAAGAGCCGCGGCCGCGCCAACTACTGCCTTTCCGACTTCGTCGACCCGGCGGGCGACTGGCTGGGCGGCTTCGCGGTGGGCATCCACGGCATCGAACCGCACCTCGAGCGCTTCCAGGCCGCGCACGACGACTATTCGGACATCCTGCTGAAAGCCTTGGCCGACCGCTTCGCCGAAGCTTTCGCCGAGCGCCTGCACAGCCACGTCCGCACCAAGCTCTGGGGCTATGCGCCGGACGAGCAGTTCACCAACGAAGCGCTGATCCGCGAGGAATATCGCGGCATCCGTCCGGCTCCCGGCTATCCGGCCTGCCCCGACCACTCGCTGAAGCCGATCCTGTTCGACCTGCTCAAGGCCTCGGACAATGCCGGGATCACCCTGACCGAAAGCCAGGCCATGTTGCCCACGGCCGCCGTCTCGGGCTTCTACTTCGGCCATCCGGAAAGCCAGTACTTCGGCGTCGCCCGCATCGGCCGCGACCAGCTCGAAGACTATGCCGAGCGCCGCGACGTGGACCTCGCCGAAGCCGAACGCTGGCTGCGTCCGAACCTCGACTGACGGGACAAGGCTTCGCCGCGATTCCGGTCGCGGCGAAGCCTCCATATCCTTCCCGGTCGATTACAATCCGGAAAACTCCCGGAAAATATCTCCACGCCCGATTGCCCAAAGCCATCGGGCACGGCATCCATGCCCCCAACGACAAGAATGACTGGGGACGGGGCACCCGATGGGGACGACCGAAATTTTCCTGATTGCGCTGACGATCATCCTCGCGGCGCCTTACCTCGTGTGGCGGCTGCTCCGCACCGAGCACTGGGCGCCGCTGGTCGTCGTCCAGATCATCAGCGGCATCCTGCTCGGCCCCGGCGTGCTCGGGCACCTTGCGCCGGAATTCCACGCCTTCGTCTTCAACCCGCAGGTCATGACCGCCCTCAACGGCGTCGCCTGGTGGGCGGTGATGATGTTCGTCTTCGTCACCGGCATCGAGCTGGACCTCGCGGACGCCTGGGCGCATCGCGGCGAGACCAGCCTGACCGCCGCCTGCGCGCTGCTGACCCCGCTGGCCCTCGGCGCCGCCGCTGCCGCGCTGCTGCTCCGCACGCCGGGCTGGATCGGCACCGAAGGCTCCTACCTGCAAGCCGTGCTGGGCATCGGCATGTCCTGCGCCGTCACCGCCCTGCCCATTCTCGTGCTGCTGATGGAAAAGCTCGGCATCTTCCGCCAACCGCTGGGCCAGCGCCTGCTGCGCTACGCCAGCCTCGACGACGTGGCGATCTGGGGCGTGCTCGCGCTGATCCTGGTGGATTGGGAACGCGTGGGCCGACAGGGCCTGTTCCTCGTCGGCTTCGTCGCCGCATCGCTGACGATCCGCGCCCTGTTCAAGCGCATTTCCGAGCAGGACCGCTGGTACGTCTCGCTGATCTGGCTGGCGCTCGCGGGATTCGCCGCCGACTGGTCGGGCCTGCACTTCATGGTCGGCGCCTTCCTGGCCGGCGTGGTGCTCGATGCGAAGTGGTTCACGATGTCCCGGCTCGACGGCCTTCGGGACTTCCTGCTGCTGGCGGTCATGCCGGTCTATTTCCTCAGCACCGGACTGAAGACGGACTGGGGAATGGGCGGCGCCTCGGTAATCGGAGCAGCCTTCCTGCTGCTCGCCGCCTCGGTGATCGGCAAGCTGGCGGGGGTTCACCTCGCCGGAAAGCTGCTCGGCTGGAAGAAGGGCGAGGCCAACGTGATCGGCTGGATGCTCCAGACCAAGGCGCTGATCATGATCATCTTCGTCAACGTCCTGTTCGACAAGAAGATCATCACCGCCGAAACCTTCACCGCCCTGCTGCTGATGGCGGTGATGAGCACGATGCTGACCGTGCCCATCGTCAAGCCACGCCTCGCGAAGCTGGCATCCTAGAGCATTTTCTAAGGTGGAATCACCCGATGACCCGGAAAATGCGGTAGATCGCAAACTGCTCTAGACGCCCGCTCTACCCGCCAGCTTCTCCGCCGCCTGCCAGAACTTCTCGACGAAGGCCTGATCCTCGACCAGCGGATTGGGCTTTCGCGGTGCCCGCTCGAACCAGTAGCCGCCGCTCGACCGGCCCGGCGCCTCCGCCGTGGCGAGCCAGATCACCGTATCCGCGCCCTGCTCCGGGCTGAGCTTCGGAACATTCCCGTAAGCGGACTGCACGCTGTCCGGCGTATGCGAGAAGAAGTTGGTTCCCACGGTTCCGGGATGGACCGAATGGGCGACGATCCCGTCCGCCGCCAGCCGGGGTGCCAGCGCGCGCGCGTGGAGCACATTGGCCAGCTTGCCGCTGCAATAGGCCACGCCCACGTTCCAATTGCCGAGGTTCTGCAAGTCGGCGAGATCGATGCCGGGGATCATCTCGCTGCCGTCCGATGCGGTGTTGACGATCCTGACCCGGCCTTGCGGGGCATCGGCCGCCGCCTTGCGCAGAAGCGGAAGCAGGCGCGCGGTCAATGCAAAGGGGCCGAGGAAATTGGCGGCATAATTCGCCTCGAAGCCTTCCGCCGTCATGGCCTGCTCGCGCGCCATGCCGCCCGCATTGTTGACCAGCACGTCGATTCTCTCGACCTTTCCGGCGATCTCCTCCGCCAGCCGGTCTACCTCGCTCAGCAGCGAGAGATCGGCGCGCAGCATCTCTACCGGCGCCCCGCTCGCGGCGAGATCCGCCTCGGCCGCCGCGCAGCGCCCCGGATCGCGGCCGACGCCGATCACCCGAAAGCCCTGCTGCGCCAAAGCCCGCGCCGCTTCCAACCCGATCCCCGAACTCGCGCCCGTCACTACCGCCACGCTTGCCATATCACTCTCCACACTCTTCTCGTTGCCGCCAATTCGACTACCGACGCGGCCAAATCGCAAGCGATTGGGGCGGAAACGGAGGAAATCATCGGTTCAGCGGTTTTCAGACCCGTCCCGGTTCTGCCATAAGCGCCCCGTGCCAGCTGCCGATCTCCTGCCTGACGCCCACGAAGCGCTCCACGCCACATTCGGGTTCAACGCCTTTCGCGGGGTGCAGGAACAAGTCGTCACCCGCGCGCTTTCGGGCCGCTCGACCCTGGCGATCATGCCCACGGGCGCGGGCAAGTCGCTGACCTACCAGCTTCCGGCAGTCATGCTGGAGGGGACCTGCGTGGTCGTCTCCCCGCTGATCGCGCTGATGCACGACCAGCTCCGCTCGGCCACCGCCAACGGCATCCGCGCCGCAACGCTGACCAGCGCCGATGCCGATCGCGGCCTGACCATGGACCGCTTCCGCGCGGGCGAGCTGGACTTGCTCTACATCGCCCCCGAACGCGCCAGCCAGCCGCATTTCCGCGAACTTCTGGAACAGTCGCGCGTCGCTCTCTTCGCCATCGACGAGGCGCACTGCGTTTCCGAATGGGGGCACGACTTCCGGCCCGACTACCGGCTGCTGAAGCCGCTACTCGATACCTTCCCCGAAGTCCCGCGCCTCGCCCTCACCGCGACGGCGGACCATCACACCCGCAGCGACATCCTCGCCCAGCTCGGCATTCCCGACGAAGGGCTGATCGTCGCCGGGTTCGACCGCCCGAACATCCGCTACACGATCCGCCCGCGCGACAGCGCGATGCGCCAGATCAAGGCGGTGATGGACGAGAACCCCGGCCCCGGCATCGTCTACGCCCCCACCCGCGCCCGCGTCGAACAACTGGCGGAAACGCTTGCCTCGGCCACCGGACGCCGCGTGCTGCCCTACCACGCCGGGCTTGACCCCGAAGTCCGCGCCCGCAACCAGGCGGCCTTCGTCGCTTCGGAAGACATGGTGATGGTGGCCACGGTCGCCTTCGGCATGGGCATCGACAAGCCCGACGTGCGCTTCGTCGCCCACGCCGGTATCCCCAAGTCGATCGAGGCCTATTACCAGGAAACCGGCCGCGCCGGGCGTGACGGCGACCCCTCCGTGGCAGTGATGTTCTGGGGCGCCGACGATTTCGCCCGCGCCCGCCAACGCCTCTCCGAGATAGAGCCGCACCGGCTGCAAAGCGAACGCCAGCGCCTCGATTCGCTGGCGGGTCTGGTGGAAACCGCCGAATGCCGCCGCGCGGTGCTGTTGCGCCACTTCGGCGAGACGCCCGCGCAGACTTGCGGCAATTGCGACAACTGCCTCGAACCGGCAGGCGTGATCGACGTGACCGAACTGGCGCGCAAGCTGCTTTCCACCGTCTATCGCACCGGCCAGAGCTACGGCCTCGGCCATCTCGAAAAAGTGCTTACCGGCACCAGCGACGACCGCGTGCTCCAGCGTGGGCATGACCAGCTTTCGGTCTTCGGCATTCTCACCGCCGACGAACAGCCGCTGCTGAAGCCCCTCGCCCGCGCACTCCAGGCCCGCGGCAGCCTCTTGCCGACCGAACACGGCGGCCTGTCGCTCGGCGGCGACGCCCGCGATATCCTCAAGGGTGAGGCTTCGGTCATGATCGTCGTTCCGCCCAAGCGCGAGAAGAAGCGCCGGAGCGGACGCGGCGCGGCGGACGGCGGCGCCAACCCGGTCGGCGATCCGCTGTTCGACGCCCTGCGCACCCTGCGCCGCGACCTCGCGCAGGAGGCCGGGGTGCCGCCCTATGTCGTGTTCCACGACGCCACCTTGCGCGAAATGGCCGCCGCCCGCCCCTCTTCGCTGGCGGAACTCGGCGAGATCGGCGGCATCGGCGCCCGCAAGCTGGAAGCCTATGGCGAGGCGTTCCTCAGCGTCCTGCGGCAGCACTGAAAACGATGACCGGGGAGCGCGACCTCGAAACGTACCTCCACAGGCAGATTCCTCTGTCCGCCGCCATGCAGGTCTCAGTGGTTACCGCCAGTTCGGACGAGATAGTTCTTTCCGCACCTCTCGAACCGAACATAAACCACAAGCACACGGTGTTTGGCGGCAGCGCTTCCACTCTGGGCATTCTCGCCGCTTGGTCGATCGTCCATGTCCGTCTCCTGGAAGCAGGACTGCCGTGCGAGGTGGTGATCCAGTCTAACCGGATGGACTATGATCGGCCAATTGAGGGATCGTTCACCGCCCGGGGATTCATCGCTACACCACCGTCCTGGCCCATGTTTTTCAGGACCTTGGAGCGTAAAGGGCGTGCCCGTATCGAAGCTGAGTCGGAACTGATGTGCGAACACGTGATGGTGGGCCGATTCAGCGGGCGCTTCGTGGCATTCGTGCGTCCGAAAAGCTGAGAATTTGCACATGCTCCGCATATTGATCGATGCCGACGCTTGCCCGGTGAAGGACGAGACCTACAAGGTCGCCGCGCGCTACAAGGTGCCGGTGGTGGTCGTCAGCAACAGCCCGATCCGCGTACCGCAGTCGCCGCTGGTCTCGCGCAAGCTGGTGAGCGACGCCTTCGATGCCGCCGACGACTGGATCGTCGACAACACCGCTCCCGGCACCGTGGTCATCACCGCCGATATCCTGCTGGCCGACCGCTGCCTCAAGCTCGGCGCGGAAGTCGTGGCGCCGAACGGCAAGCCCTTCACCACGGCCTCGATCGGCGGCGCCATCGCCACGCGGGCGATCATGGCCGACCTCCGGGCCGGCGGCGATGTGGTGGGCGGACCGCCACCGTTCAGCAAGACGGACCGCTCGCGCTTCCTCTCCAGCCTCGACGAGACGCTGGTGCGATTGCGGCGCCGGTTTCCGGCCTGATCCAGCCGACGAGGCTCGGGATCACCGCCCGCGCATGATGTGATCTAACTTTCGCCACGCTCGAAGGAAACCGGCACGGCCAGCCGGAACGGCAGCTCGGGCGAGGCGATGCGCGATTCCGTGCCATTGTCGTGAATCAGGACGGCGCGACCAACGCCCGGCGTCGCCACCACCGCGACGACGCTCTCCACCCAGTCATGCAGCAGGGTTTTCACCCGCGCCAGTTCGGCGGCTTCGCGGGTGGTGGTGCCGGAGGCTTCCAATTCGGCTTCCAGTTCGACGATGCGCGCGGTGGCTTCCTCGATCCGGGCCTCATTGCCGGTCTGCTCACTCATACTTCGTCCTCCCGACCATGCCCGGGACTAAGTGGCCACCGGCGCCGGGAGAGACAAGACCCCGGCTATCGCTCTCGCGGTAACCGGGGTCTTGGATCATGGGTCAGAGCGGATTGTCGAGCTTGATGATCTCTTCCTCGCTCGCGCGCTGGGTGGTCTTGAGCTGGCGCGGCGCGGCGAAGCTATCGAGCACCGGCTTGTCGCGCTCGTAGAGGTCGTTGAACGGCTTGAGCTGGCCGTCGATCGAGCGGGCATACGTGAAATAGGTCAGGTAGACCGGGAAAGTCCGGGTCATCTCGACCTTGGTGTACTTGCCCGAGCGCGAGATGTCGGCTGCGTCGGCGGCGGTCTTCTGCGCGCCGAGGATCGCCATCGTCATGCCCAGTTCCACTGCCCGCTCGGTGCGGATGCAGCCGTGGCTGAAAGCGCGCACCTCCGAGTTGAAATACTGCTTCGACGGGGTGTCGTGCAGGTAGATCGCGTGGGGGTTGGGCATGTCGATCTTCATCAGGCCGAGCGAGTTCGTCGCGCCCGGCTGCTGGACGACGGTGATCGTGCCGTCGCCATTCTTGGTCGCCTTGTAGCCCGCCGACTTCGCCCAGGCAGGGTTGTTCAGCACCTTGGCGCCGAGGCCCTCGCCCTTCACGATCGACTGCGGCACCGTCCAGGTCGGATTGAAGACGACCGCGCTCACCGTTTCGGCCAGCTGTGGGGTCGCCGTGCGGCCGGGCTTGCCGACCACGGTCTTGTAGCTGCGGATGATCTTGTTCCGGACCACCAGACGCAGCTGGAACTCCGGAATATTGGTCATCAGATAGACGTCGCCCAGGTCGCGGGCGAGCCAGCGCCAGCGGTCCATGTTGGCCTGGATCAGCGCGCGGCGCGCCTTGTTCGCCATCGGCGTGGCGTTGAGATCGGCCTTGAGCGCGGCATAATCCGGATTGGTCGGCGCCAGCTTGGCGACCACGCCCGCCACGTCGTGCTCGGACAGGGCCTGGGCCATGATCTGCGCGGTGGGGTTGAGGTCCTGGTCGGGATCGACCGCGAACCACTGCACGCGCGCCTTCATCGGCGTGCGGCCGTCGCGAAGATCCTCGATCAGCCAGCCGAACAGGCGGCTTGCCAGCGCGTCGAGTTCGTCACCCTCGCCCTTGGCGATGGCGGCGCGCAGGGCCGAAGGCTGGTAGTCGGCCGGGATCAGGCCTTCCTTGCCGATATATTCGATCGTGCCGAGCAGCGACTTGGCATCGGCCACGGACCACGACATGACCGGCTCGGCCAGCAGGACATCCTGCACGACCGGCTTCGACACGGTGGGAATGGCGGTCGGCACGGCGCTGGGCTGGACCACGGGCTGAACGGCCGGACGCGCAGGGGTTTTGGCAGGCTTGGAGGAAGCCTGCACAGTCGGCGTCGCCTGCGGGGTCGGCAGGATCGAAGTCGGCGTGGAAACCGTCTTCGCCTTCTTCGCAGCCTCGGTCTTCGTCGCGTCCGTCTTCTGGGCGAGAACCGGCTGCGCCGCGAGACCTGTTGCCGCCACGACCGCCAGCATGCTGCAACCGAACCTCATGAAACCTGCCATCTTGATCTGGACCTGCCCTTGGTAATGCACCGCAGTGCTTGGAATTCGTTCCGGGAGGAAACGCAGCCGCGAAAAATCGGCTGCCGGCAAAAGCCATAGCCGGGACGCCCCGCTTTGCCCCCATATAGCGCCTGTTTCAAGGATTTCGCCTGTCCCTGCGATGAATTGCCTGCATTGATGCTTGCACGCAGACACACGGACGGCGAGAGGCAGGGTCTGATGAGCGCAGCCGCCGCCCCCCATCCGCACGCTTCCCCGGCGGTCCTGCCGATCCTGGCGGTGATCGCGGGCATCGCCACGTTCAGCGCCATGGATGCGACGATCAAGGGCGCCGGACTCGCGATCGGCGTCTATACCGCGCTGCTGCTGCGCAATCTCTTCGGCACGATTCTGACGCTTCCGCTCTGGCTCATGGCGGGCAGGCCCCTGCCTTCGCGCGGCGTGCTCAAGGTCCATGCCCTGCGCGCCGCGATCACTTCGGCCATGGCCGCACTGTTTTTCTATGGCCTCGTGCGAATTCCTATGGCCGAGGGAATCGCGATTTCCTTCGTTTCTCCGATCATCGCGCTCTATTTCGCGGCGCTCCTGCTCGGCGAAAAGATCCGGCCGCGCGCCGTGGTCGCCTCGCTGCTCGGCATCTGCGGCGTGCTGGTGATCGCCGCCGGACGCTTCGGATCGGGAGCCTATTCGGGCCAGACGATCGAGGGCACCGCGGCCATCCTGCTCTCCGCCGTGTTCTATGCGATCAACCTCGTGCTCCAGCGCAAGCAGGCGCTGCTGGCCCGCCCGGTCGAGATCGCCCAGTTCCAGAACTTGCTAGTAACACTGATTTTCCTGGTTTTTTCTCCATGGCTCGCGGTCATGCCCGATCGGCACAGCCTGCTGCTGGTGCTGGCCGGAGCGGCGCTGGCGACCGCCGCCCTGCTGTTCCTGTCCTGGGGCTATGCCCGCGCCGAGACCCAGGTACTGCTGCCCATCGAATATACCGGCTTCTTCTGGGCCGCGCTGCTGGGTTGGCTGATGTTCGGCGAACGGCTCGATCTCGCGACTGTTGCTGGCACGATACTGATCGTTATCGGCTGTTGGACAGGTGCAAGAAACGCAAAAATCGAGTCCTAGTCACCACGTATGCCCCCCTTGACCTGAGGGCCGCGAGCGCGCATCGGCGGGGCCGAAGAATCCGCTTGTCGCGATGCAGCACGGCGATGATTTCCGAGACCAGGGCTAGACGGTTTCGGAATAGCCGCGCTTCCTTCGTTTCAGGCTCATACAGAAGGGGATAATACCCAAATGACCCAGGTCGGACAGGATACGCTAGGTACCCGCAGCACCATGACCGTCGGCGGCAAGGATGTCGCCTACTACTCGCTCAAGAAGGCTTCCGAAAAGCTCGGCGACATCAGCCGCCTGCCTTTCTCGATGAAGGTGCTGCTGGAGAACCTGCTGCGCTTCGAAGACGGCGGCTTCACCGTCTCGACCGACCACGTTCAGGCGGTGGTCGATTGGCAGAAGAACCCCACCACCGGTGAGGAAATCCAGTACCGCCCCGCGCGCGTGCTGCTTCAGGACTTCACCGGCGTGCCCTGCGTGGTCGACCTTGCCGCCATGCGCGACGCGATCGCCAAGCTCGGCGGCGACACCAGCAAGATCAACCCGCTGGTCCCCGTGAACCTCGTGATCGACCACTCGGTCATGGTCGACGAATTCGGTCACCCCAAGGCGTTCGAAGAGAACGTGGAGATCGAATACCAGCGCAACATGGAGCGCTACGACTTCCTCAAGTGGGGCTCCAAGTCGCTCGCCAACTTCTACGCGGTTCCCCCGGGCACCGGCATCTGCCACCAGGTGAACCTGGAAAACATCGCCAAGTCGGTGTGGACCAGCGAAGACCAGAACGGTGAAACCGTTGCCTATCCCGACACTTGCGTCGGCACCGACAGCCACACCACCATGGTCAACGGCCTGGGCGTGCTGGGCTGGGGCGTCGGCGGTATCGAGGCGGAAGCCGCGATGCTCGGCCAGCCGGTCTCGATGCTGATCCCCGAAGTCGTCGGCTTCAAGTTCACCGGCGAGCTGAAGGAAGGCGTCACCGCCACCGACCTCGTCCTCACCTGCACCTCGATGCTGCGCAAGCACGGCGTCGTCGGCCGCTTCGTCGAATACTTCGGCCCCGGCCTGGCCTCGCTGTCGCTGGCCGACCGCGCGACGCTGGCCAACATGGCTCCCGAATACGGCGCCACCTGCGGCTTCTTCGGCATCGACGACAAGACGCTCGACTACCTGCGCCTCACCGGCCGCGAGGAAGAGCAGATCGCCCTCGTCGAAGCATACGCCAAGGAACAGGGCTTCTGGATGGAAGCCGGCGCTGCCGATCCGATCTTCTCGTCGACCCTCGAACTCGACATCTCGACCGTCGTGCCTTCGCTCGCCGGTCCGAAGCGTCCGCAGGACTGGGTTGCCCTTCCCGACGTCGACGACGTGTTCAACAAGGACATGGCCGAGACCTACAAGAAGTCGGCCCAGCGCGTTCCCGTCGAAGGCAAGGACTTCGACATCGGTGACGGCGACGTCATGATCGCCGCCATCACCAGCTGCACCAACACCTCGAACCCGAGCGTGCTGGTCGCCGCCGGCCTCGTCGCCAAGAAGGCAGACGAGCTGGGCCTGAAGCCCAAGCCCTGGGTCAAGACCTCGCTCGCCCCCGGTTCGCAGGTCGTCACCGACTACCTGAACAAGGCCGGTCTGCAGTCGCACCTCGACAACATCGGCTTCAACCTGGTCGGTTACGGCTGCACCACCTGCATCGGTAACTCGGGCCCGCTCGCCGAACCGATCTCGAAGGCGATCAACGAGAACGGCCTGGTCGCCAGCGCCGTGATCTCGGGCAACCGCAACTTCGAAGGCCGCGTCTCGCCGGACGTGCGCGCGAACTTCCTGGCCTCGCCGCCGCTGGTCGTCGCCTACGCCCTGAAGGGCACCGTGGTGGAAGACTTCACCACCACCCCGATCGGCGTCAGCAAGGACGGCACCGACGTGTTCCTCAAGGACATCTGGCCGACCAACAACGAAGTGGCCGAAACCATGGCCACCTGCATGGACCGCCCGATGTTCCAGGCGCGCTATGCCGACGTCTACAAGGGCGACAAGCACTGGCAGGCGATCAACGTCGTCGGTTCGGAAACCTACTCGTGGCGCGCCGGTTCGACTTACGTCGCCAACCCGCCGTACTTCGAAGGCCTGGAAATGACCCCGGCGCCGGTGCACGACATCATCGAGGCGAAGCCCCTGCTGATCCTCGGCGATTCGATCACCACCGACCACATCTCGCCGGCCGGCTCGATCAAGGCCGACAGCCCGGCAGGCCAGTGGCTGATGGAGCACCAGGTCGCCAAGGCGGACTTCAACTCCTACGGTTCGCGCCGTGGTCACCACGAAGTCATGATGCGCGGCACTTTCGCCAACATCCGCATCCGCAACGAAATGGTCCCCGGCATCGAAGGCGGCATGAGCCGCTTCGGTGAAGAGGTTCTGCCGGTCTACGACGTGGCGCAGAAGTACAAGGAGCAGGGCACGCCGATGGTGGTCGTGGCCGGCAAGGAGTACGGCACCGGTTCGTCGCGCGACTGGGCGGCCAAGGGCACCAACCTGCTGGGCGTCCGCGCCGTGATCGTCGAGAGCTTCGAGCGTATCCACCGTTCGAACCTGGTCGGCATGGGCGTGCTGCCGCTGCAGTTCAAGGATGGCGATACCCGCCAGACCCTGGGCCTGACCGGCGACGATGCCTTCACGATCAAGGGCGTTGCCAACCTGAAGCCGCGCCAGGACGTGGAAGTGGAAGTGACCCGTCCGGACGGTTCGACCTTCACCTTCACCGCACTCTGCCGCATCGATACCGCCAACGAAGTGGAATACTTCAACAACGGCGGCATCCTGCAGTACGTGCTGCGCAAGCTGGCCGCTTAACAAGCCAGCCGTAAAGGCTCGGAAAAAACCCCGTCCCGCGTTCGCGCGGGGCGGGGTTTTTCTTTGGGCGGGTGATCGGCACCGCGAGACTCACGCACGAAAAAGGGGTGAGCGCCCCCCGACGCTCACCCCTTTCTCCAACCCAGCCGCCATGCGCGGCTCGTGGGTTGGTGCGTTTCTAAGCCGACTTCCTGCGCGCAAGGCGCTGGCGGCCGACCACCGCCGCAGCTGCCGCGCCGAACAGGATCAGCATCGGCGGCGCCGGAACGTCGGTCGGCGGAGGAGGTGGTGGCGGCGGCGGATTATCGCCGCCCGAAGATGTAGACGTCGACGAAGAGCTGGAGGTCGAGGAAGACGTCGAACTCGACGAGGAACTGCTCGACGAGGTCGAGGAGGACGTCGACGAGGAACCCGACGAACTCGTGCTCGTCGAAACGTCACCCGAACTCGAAGATGTCGTCGTCGAGGTGATGCCGCCCGTGGTTGTCGTGGTGGTCAGGCCGCCGGTCGAGCTGGAGGTCGAGGTCGAGCCGCCGGTGGTGGTCGTCGTCAGACCGCCCGTGGAACTGGACGTGGAGGTCGAACCGCCCGTGGTCGTCAAGCCGCCGGTCGAGGACGAACTCGACGTGGAGCCGCCGCTGGAAGTCGAGGAAATGATGACATTGCCGCCGCCCGAGCCGCCGCCGCCGAAGAACCCTCCGAAGAAGCCCCCACCGAAGCCGCCGAAACCACCGCCGCCACCACCGATCACCGCCGGCGCGCCGCCGCCGCCACCGGCGTAGACCGGGGCCGGTGCGGGCGGAACATAGGCAGGCGGCAGCGGGACATAGGCCGTCTGCGGTACGTCGGGACGCTCGATGATGCGGCGCGCGCGCTTCACCTCGCGCGGCGGGTCCTTGGGGATCAGGCGCTTGGCCGGACGCACCGGCTTGGCGACTTTGGCCATTTTGACCTTGCGATACTCGACGGTCTTGCTCTGCGTCTCGGCAACATGAACCGCGCCGCCGCCGATGATGGCGCAGCCCGCTGCGCAGGCAGACAATTTAGCGAGGGCCATCCGAACCGACATGATCGTTTCTCTCTTCGTTCTGCTCGGCCAATTCCCGGTTGGAAACATCGGAGCCGACTTGAATCGAACAAACGCAGAGAGCGGTTAAAGGAACAATGGCTTTTCCCGGAATTCGACAGCTCCGACGCAGAAAAAACGCCGGTTTTCGAAAGGCAAACGCAAGCTGTACCGAAGCGGGACTATCGGACGGCCCATCTGTAAACGCGCCCGACAGTTTGTTGCGCGAAAATCACGCCCGTTCAGTCGCCGTCCGAATCGAAAAGCCCGCCCTGAGGACCTCCGTTCGGCGGAGTCATGCCGAGGTGCTGCCAGCCGTGATCGTTGAGGCAACGCCCCCGCGCGGTGCGGGCGATCAGGCCGAGCTGGATCAGATAAGGTTCGATCACTTCCTCGATGGTGTCGCGCGGTTCGGACAGACCGGCCGCCAGCGTCTCCACGCCCACGGGTCCGCCCTTGTAGATTCCGGCGATCATCTTGAGGTAACGCCGGTCCTGCGCGTCGAGACCGATGGAATCGACTTCCAGCCGCGTCAGCGCATCGTCGGCGATCTCGCGGGTGATGACGTCGCTGCCCGCGACATGCGCAAAGTCGCGCACGCGGCGCATCAGGCGCCCCGCCACGCGCGGCGTGCCGCGCGCGCGGCGGGCGATCTCCGTCGCCCCGCCCTTGTCCATGCCGATACCGAGCAGCCCGGCGCCGCGCGTGACGACCTTTTCCAGTTCCTCCACGGTGTAGAACTGAAGCCGCACCGGAATGCCGAAACGGTCGCGCAGCGGAGTCTGGAGCAGGCCCTGCCGCGTCGTCGCGCCGACCAGCGTGAAAGGCGGCAGATCGATCCGCACCGAGCGCGCCGACGGCCCCTCGCCGATGATGAGATCGAGCGCGCGGTCCTCCATCGCCGGGTAGAGCACTTCCTCGACCACCGGATTGAGGCGGTGGATCTCGTCGATGAACAGCACGTCGCCGTGCTCGAGATTGGTCAGCAGCGCGGCAAGATCGCCCGCCTTGGCGATCACCGGCCCGCTGGTGGCGCGGAAGCCCACGCCCAGTTCGCGCGCGACGATCTGCGCCAACGTGGTCTTGCCGAGGCCCGGAGGGCCGAAGAACAGCGTATGATCCATCGCCTCGCGCCGCGACTTGGCGCTTTCGATGAACACGCGAAGATTGTCCTTCGCCGCCGCCTGCCCGACGAATTCGGCCAGCGTCTTGGGCCGAAGCGCCGCGTCGGCATCCTCGGGCTGGCGGGTGGAGGTAAGGATGGGGTTGTCGGTCATAGGTTCGGCATCTGGCGAGAAATGGACCCTGAAACGAGTTCAGGGTGACGATGGTGTTTGGCGGGCATGGTAGGTGAAATCTTGGCAATCCCGTCATGCTGAACTTGTTTCAGCATCCATCGCGCCGCACACTCTGCGCCATGCGGGACGAACGCCAGCCTTGCATCTACATCCTCGCGAGCGGGCACTACGGCACGATCTACATCGGCGTGACTTCGAACCTTCTCCGTCGGTTGTGGCAGCACCGAAACGATACCCTGCCCGGTTTCACGCAGCGATACGAAGTCCACCGCCTCGTCCATTTCGAACTGTTTGGCGACATGGAACGGGCCATCCTGCGTGAGAAGCAGTTGAAGCGCTGGCATCGGCAGTGGAAGATCAACCTCATCGATGCCGAAAACCCGAAGTGGAAGGATTTGGCGACCGGGCTGGGCCTGCCGTCGATGGTTCCGGGCAAACCGATGGATGGATCCTGAAACAAGTTCAGGATGACGTTTTGCCAGGGCGGAGGGACGGTTCACCCCGCGGCCTTCTTCAGCGCGACGCGTACGAGGTCGTTCAGCCCCGCATCCTCACCCAGTTCCTCCACCGCCTTGCCCACCGCCATGCTGGCGACCGCAGGCTTGAAGCCGAGGTTCTGGAGCGCGGAAACCGCATCGGCGCTGGAAAATCCAACCGGTGCGGCAGCGGAAGCAAGGCCCGGCGCGCCCGGTGCGGTGGGCATGCCGCCCGCCTTGTCCTTGAGTTCGTTGACGATGCGGCTCGCCAGTTTCGGTCCGACGCCGTTGGCGCGTGCGACCATGGCGCTGTCGCCGCCCGCGCAGGCGCGCTGCAATTCCTCGGTCGTCAGCGCCGAGAGGATCGCCAGCGCGACTTTCGAGCCGACCCCCTGAACCGCCGTCAGCAGGCGGAACCAGTTGCGCTCCGCCCCGCTGGTGAATCCGATCAGGCGCTGGTCGGTCTCGGAAACCTGCATCTCGGTATGGACGACGACCTTGTCGCCCCGAATGCCGAGGTGGTCGAGCGTGCGCGCCGAACAATGGACGAGATAACCGACGCCGTTGACGTCGATGATGGCCCAGTCCGGGCCGGTGTCGTCGAGCAGACCTGTAAGCTTGGCGATCATGGTTTGTTCCTATGGCAGGAACGGTCGCGCCACGCCAGCCCCGTCAGATCATCGGCTGTTGATGCATGCGCGCCTCGGCACCGGATCAGCGGTGGCTTCCGAGCATGTTGGCATGGGTGATGGCAACGGCCAGCGCGTCGGAGGCATCCTCGCCCGCCAGCTTCACGCCGGGCAGCAGCACTTTCAGCATGTGCTGGATCTGCTTCTTGTCGGCGCCGCCGGTGCCGACCAGCGCCTTCTTGATGACCTTGGTGGAATACTCCGCCACCGGCAACCCGGCCCGCGCGATCGACAGCATGGCGACGCCGCGCGCCTGCCCGAGCTTCAAGGTCGACTGCGGGTTCACGTTGACGAAGACTTCCTCCACCGCACCCGCATCGGGGCGGTGGAGGAGGATCACGTCGGTCAGCGCCGCGTCGAGTTCGACCAGGCGCTCGGCCATGCCCGCCTTGGCATCGGTGCGGATCTGCCCGTTGGCGACGTGGCTGAGACGGCTGCCGCTCTTGGCGACCACGCCCCAGCCCGTACAGGTCAGGCCCGGATCGAGCCCGATGATGATCATCGTTTCAGCTCAGCCGAGCTTTGCCATGACTTCGTCGGAGATCTCGTAGTTGCCCCAGACGGTCTGGACGTCGTCGTCGTCTTCCAGGGTGTCGACCAGCTTCATCAGCGTGCCGGCGGTGTCGGCATCGACATCGACGCTGAGGTTGGGCTTCCAAGCCAGCTTCACGCCCTCGGCTTCGCCCAGGACCTTTTCCAGCTCGCGGGCGACTTCGTGTAGCGAATCGACCGAGACCCAGATCTGGTGGCTGCCGGGGTTCTCGTCGCCGTCGCCCATATCGCTCTCGACATCGTCGGCACCGGCTTCGATGGCGGCTTCGAGGACCTTGTCCTCGTCACCCACGCTGGCGGGGTACTCGATCAGGCCGAGACGCTCGAACCCGTGCGAAACCGCGCCCGAGGCGCCGAGGTTGCCGCCGTTCTTGGAGAAGGCGGTGCGCACGTTGGTGGCGGTGCGGTTGCGGTTGTCGGTCAGTGCCTCGACGATGAGGGCGACGCCGCCGGGACCGTAGCCCTCGTAGCGCACTTCCTCGTAGTTCTCGGCATCACCCTTGCTCGCCTTGTCGATGGCGCGCTGGATGTTGTCCTTGGGCATCGACTGCGCCTTGGCCGCGTTGACGGCGGCGCGCAGGCGCGGGTTCATGTCCGGATCGGGCATGCCCATCTTGGCGGCCACGGTGATTTCGCGGCTGAGCTTGCTGAACTGCGCCGAGCGCTTCTTATCCTGTGCACCCTTGCGGTGCATGATGTTCTTGAATTTGGAATGGCCTGCCATGGGTCCGCTCTTGCTCCGCTCGTGCGCCTGCGCCGCAGGTTCGCGAGTCCGGGTGAATGATATGCGCCAGGTAAGGCGGCAGCGCGCCTTACAACAGCGCGGCACCCAAGGGCAACCGCCCGGTGAGGGGCGGTCAGGCGCCGGGAAATGCCCCGAGAGGCATTTCCCGAAACGCGTTCTCAGTCGATGCCGAGAGCGGTCTTGTAGGTGTCGAGCAGCATGTCCATTTCGCGGCGGTCGTCCGGCTTCATCTTACGGATGCGGACGATCTGGCGCATGATCTTGACGTCGTAGCCGACCGCCTTGCCCTCGTTGTAGACGTCGCGGATATCGTCCGAGATGCCCTTCTTTTCTTCTTCGAGGCGCTCGACGCGCTCGATCAGCAGGCGCAGGCGATCGTCGGTGGTTTCGGCCATCGGGTAATGCTCCGGAAAAATATCTAGTGAATCGGTATGGCGGGCGCTGATAGCGGCAGTCCCGGATTCGGGCAAAGCCGCCGCCTGTGGAAATCCTGTGCGTAGAACGGGAAAACCCGGCGCATTGCCTCTTTCGCTCGCTTTTCCTATGAGGCCCGGGCGGCGACCACGTTCCCGCCTCCGCCGCGCAGGATCAGGCATGGCGGAGCCTCAAGACCGGGACGGCCCGGCAACCCGCTTGAAAAAGGTTGCCTTGAATGCCTGCTGTTCCGTCTGCTGCCATGCCCTGGATCGTTCTCGTCATCGCCGGCCTGTTCGAAGTCGTCTGGGCTTCGGCGATGAAGCAGTCGCACGGCTTCACCCGGCTCTGGCCGAGCGTGATCACGATCCTGGCGATGCTAGCCAGCTTCGGCCTGCTTTCCTGGTCGATGCGCGTGCTGCCGCTGGGCACCGCCTACATGGTCTGGACCGGGATCGGCGCGCTGGGCGCCTTCCTCTTCGGAATCATCGTGCTGGGCGAGACGGCAGGCGCCATGCGCCTCGCCGCAGCCGGACTGATCCTGGCGGGGCTGGTGCTGATGAAGCTCGCGAGTTCCTGATACCCGCGCGTTTCACGGCGCGCTTCAGTGCCCGCCGCCGTTCTTCTTCAGGCTTTCCTCCATCCGCGCGATCTGCTCGGGAGTAGCCTCGGCCTGATAGGCCTGCTTCCATTCGCCGAAGGGCATGCCGTGGATCACTTCGCGCGCGGCAGCCTTGTCGCCTTCGAAGCCCGCGTCGCGGATCCAGTCGGCCAGGCAGTTGCGGCAGAATCCGGCCAGGCCCATGAGGTCGATGTTCTGGGCGTCGTGGCGATTCTGCAGGTGCCGCACCAGCCGACGGAAGGCTGCGGCGGCCACGGCGTCGTCAAGCTGATCGATCTGGTCGTTTCCGTTCATTTTTCTACCGTTCGTCCTTGGTTTGTCATGCCGCCTTTGCCATATGTCGGCGAAATATCGAAAGAGAGGCAGACAGATTTTGGCAACCACCCCTCCGTTTCGCCGTTCGCCGCATCACCGCGGGATCAAGCGCCAGCGCAAGGTAAAAATCCTCGCCACGCTCGGTCCGGCCAGCCGCGACAAGGAGACGATCGCCAAGCTGCTCAAGGCCGGGGCCGACGCCTTCCGCGTCAACATGAGCCACGGCGACCACGACACCCACCGCGAAACCATCGCCAACATCCGCGCGGTCGAAAAGGACCTGATGCGTCCCGTGGCGATCCTCTGCGACTTGCAAGGTCCCAAGCTGCGCGTCGGCACTTTTGCGGAAGGCAAGGTCTTCATTCGCCACGGCGCCCATTTCACGCTCGATCGCGATCCCGCGCCGGGTGACGAAAACCGCGTCTGCCTGCCGCATCCGGAACTCTTCGGCATTCTCCAGAAGGGCCAGCGCCTGCTGATCGACGACGGCAAGCTGCGCCTCGTGGTCATCAAGCCGGAAGCCGATTCGATCCTCTGCACCGCCGAAGTCGGCGGCTTCATCTCCGACCGCAAGGGCGTGAACGTGCCCGACGCCATCGTGCCGGTGCCTGCCCTCACCGACAAGGACCGCCGTGACCTCGCCTTCTCGGTGGAGCAGGGCGCGGACTGGATCGGCCTGTCCTTCGTCCAGCGTCCCGAGGACGTCGCCGAAGCCCGCCGCCTGATCGGCGGGGCCTGCGCGCTGATGTCGAAGATCGAGAAGCCGGCGGCCGTCGATGCGATCGACGGGATCATCGAACTGTCGGACGGCATCATGGTGGCGCGCGGCGATCTCGGCGTGGAACTCCTGCCCGAGGAAGTGCCGCCGATCCAGAAGCACATCATCGCCAAGACCCGCGCCATCGGCAAGCCGGTGGTGGTCGCCACGCAGATGCTGGAATCGATGATCACCAGCCCCTCGCCGACCCGCGCCGAAGTCTCCGACGTCGCCAATGCGGTCTATGACGGCGCCGACGCGGTGATGCTCTCGGCCGAAACGGCGGCAGGCCAGTGGCCGGTGGAAGCCGTGACGATCATGGACCGCATCGCCGTGAAGGTGGAAACCGACTCCACCTACCGCGAGCGCATCCACCTCACCCAGACCCCGCCGGACGCCACGACCGCCGACGCGCTCTCGGCCTCCTGCGCGACCATTGCGGATACGCTGCCGATCGAGGGCATCATCGTCTTCACCGGCTCGGGCGGCTCGGCCCGCCGCGTCGCCCGCGAGCGTCCCGCCGCGCCGATGCTGGTGCTCACCCCTTCGCAGCATACCGCCCGCCGCCTTGCCCTGCTCTGGGGCGCGCACAATGTCATCACCAAGGACATCGGCAGCTTCGAAGAGATGATTGCCAAGGGAAAGCGCATGGCGCTGCGCCACGGCTTCGGCGCCGCGGGCACCCGTCTGGTGGCGCTGGCAGGCGTTCCCTTCGGCGTGCCGGGGTCGACGAACCTGCTGCATGTCGTGACGCTGACCGGCAACGAGCTGGATACGCCGAACTGAGGATAAGGGGCGCGGCCGGGATACCGGCTGCGCCCTTCCCTTTCACGCCCAGCGGGCGAGGTCTTCCACATCCTGCGTGCGCGGCTCGATCCAGCGCCACTCCCCGGCGACTTTCTCGCGCTTCCAGAACCACGATTCGCTCTTGAGATGGTCCATCGCGTAATCGGCGGCGGCAAAGGCATCGCGCCGATGCCGTGCGGCAGCGGCGACCAGCACGATCGGCTCGCCCGGCACCATCAGACCGCTGCGGTGGATCACCAGCAGCCCGTCGAGAGACCAGCGCCCGCGCACCCGCTCGGCCAGTTCCTGCATCGCCGGCAGCGTCAGCGGCGCATAGTGGCTGAGTTCGAGCGCCTCCACGCCCCCGCCTTCGCGCACTTGCCCCAGAAAGCTGACGATGCCGCCCGCCTGCGGAAGGGCTGCGGTAAAGCTCCGCAGGGCTTCGGCGGGGTCGAACGGTTCGGTGAGCAGGAGCACGTCGCCAGGCACCTCAGCCTCCCGAAACCGGGGGCAGAAAGGCGATCTCGTCGCCATCGGCAAGCAGTGGGTCCCCCTGCACCAGGGTTCCATTCACGGCAAAGCGAATGCGCGGCCCGCGAAGGGCCTTGGCAAGGTCCGGCTCCAGCCCGGCGATGACCGCCGCCAGCGATGGGGCGGGCAACACTGCGCGTGTGCCCGATCCGGCAATGTCTTCCAGCCGTCCCAGAAAAACGAGGGTGAGCGCCATCGATCAGCCGCCGGTCATCGACATATGCCGCGCCAGCGCAGGCTGCGCGCCCGCGCGGTCTATGGCGAAATGGTGCCGTTCGGGCTTGATCCGCATCGCCGTGTCCAGCGCCCGGTCGAGCGCCGCCTCGGGATCCTCGCTGCGCAGCGCGGCGCGCAGGTCAACCTGCTCCTCGCCGCCGAGGCATGCATAGAGCCGCCCGGTGGCCGTCACCCGAATGCGATTGCAGCCCTCGCAGAAGTTTTGCGTGAGCGGCGTGATGAGGCCCAGCCTGCCGCCGGTCTCGGCCACGTCGAAGTAGCGCGCGGGGCCTCCCGTGCGATGCCCGCTCGGGGTCAGCTGCCAGCGCCTTTCGAGATCCGCGCGCACTGCCGAAAGCGGCAGGTAATGATCGAAGCGATCTTCCTCCACTTCGCCCAGCGGCATGACCTCGATCAGCGTCGCATCGAACCCTTGTGCATGGGTCCAGGCAACGATCTCGGGGATTTCGGCTTCGTTGATACCCTTCAGGGCCACGGTGTTGATCTTGACCTTCAGCCCCGCCGCCTTGGCCGCCGCCAGCCCTTCCAGGACCTGCGGCAGCGAATCCCGCCGGGCCAGCGTCTCGAACCGCGCGCGATCGAGCGTATCCAGCGAGACGTTGATGCGCCGGACCCCGGCCGCGAACAGGTCATCGGCGAATTCTGCAAGCCGGGTGCCGTTGGTGGTGAGGGTCAGTTCTTCCAGACCTCCCCCACCTTCATTGGCCCCCAATTTGCGGCCAAGCGCGCGGACGAGTTCGATCATGTCCCGCCGGACGAGCGGTTCGCCGCCGGTAAGGCGCAACTTGGTGATGCCGCGCGCGATGAAGCCGAGCGACAGCCGGTGCAGTTCGTCCAGCGTGAGCACGTCCTTCTTCGGCAGGAAGGTCATGCGTTCCGGCATGCAATAGGCACAGCGCAAGTCGCACCGATCGGTCACCGAGAGCCGCAAATAGGAGATGCGGCGCCGGAACTGATCCACAAGGGGCGATGCGATGCTCATTGCTGCCGCTATAGCACGGTCCCCGCGCCCTGCCCATCAAGCCGAAGGTATTGGCCGGTCATGCCTGGGGCCAGGGTCAGCCAGTCGGTGGCGGCGACAACGGCATCCTCGGACACGCCCGCAACGGCATTGACGCGGCAGGGAGCATGGTCCCGCGCAAGCGCCTGGACCACGGCCAGACGCCAGCCATGGTGCTCGTGATCGGCCGGTGCGAAGACGAGCGTCAGGTCTTCCTGCTCCCGCAGCAGCTCGCGCACTTGCGGGAGCACTTCAGCATGGAACTGCGCGGCGGCGTCGAGCGGGTTTCCCGCCAAGGGTCCGACGCGCAGGATCATGGCTCAGCGGCGCTGGCGGGTGAGCGTGATGCCGATCTTCTCGCCCGCCTCGGCGATGGCAAGCTTGACGATCTTCACCGTCACCGCCGTGATCCGCGCATCCTGGAGGAACAGCGTCTCGCAGACGTGATCGGCCACCGCCTCGATCAGCTTGAAATGGACACCCTGCGGCAGCGCATCGCTGGCCGCGAACTTGAGGTCCATGTAGTTCTTGCTTTCGGTCAGCGGCGTATCGGGCGTGTAGCGGTCGATCGGCTTCATCGCCACCTGGATGGTGAAGCGAAGCGGCTGCGGCTTGCCGGTCTCTTCCGAGTAGATCCCGGTGAGAACATCGTGTTCGAAATCGGCGACTTCGAGAGTGAGCGAATCGGTCATGGAGCGCGCCTTTAGCCGTTATTGCGCCAGCGTGCGAAAATTGCTGTCGGCAGCAGGCGGCCTTCCCGCTCATCCTGAGCTTGTCGAAGGACGTCTTCCCGCACCGAGAGGTCGCCGTGCTCGATGGTGCCGGGCAGGTCACGGAACAGCTCTTCCATCAGCCCGGCCAGCGCCAGCGACGACATGCGCACGGCGTAGACGGTGAGGAACAGGAACTTGCTGTCAGCATCCAGAAGCTGGCGGCAATCGGCGAGCAGGGCGGGAAGATTCTCCTCCAGACGCCAGGTTTCGCCGGTCGGACCGCGGCCGAACTTGGGCGGATCGAGGATGATGCCGTCATAGCGCTTGCCCCGGCGCACTTCGCGCGCAGTGAACTTGGCGGCATCGTCGATCAACCAGCGGACCGGGCGATCCTCCAGCCCGGCAAGCGCTGCGTTCTCGCGCGCCTGACCGACCGACTTCTTCGAGGCATCGACATGCGTGACCGGACCATGCGCCGAGAGCGCCAGCGTGCCGACGCCGGTATAGCCGAACAGGTTCAGCGTATTGGCGTCGGCTTTGTCCGCGAGCATTTCACGCATCCAGTCCCACACCGGCGCCATGTCCGGGAAGAAACCGAGATGGCGGAACGGGGTGCACTGCGCGGTGAAGCTGACTTCGTTCCACGCCAGCGGCCAGCCTTCGCGCGGCACCGGCTTGTCGAACAGCCACCTGCCGCCGCCGTCCTCGTCCGAGCCGGGCACGAATTCACCGTGCGCGTCCCAGTTTTCGAGGCGCGGGGTCCACATCGCCTGCGGTTCGGGGCGCACGAAGCGATAGTCGCCGTAGCGCTCCAGCTTGCGGCCGTGGCCCGAGTCGACAAGGCCGTAATCGTCCCAGCCCTCTCCGGCGAGGATGACGGGTTGGGTTTCCAGACGTGCCATCAGATCTTCGGGCTCGCATGCTGGGCCACGAACTCGGCGATCGAATCGTAGTCGCCGGTCAGGTCGACGCACTTCTCTTCACGCTCGAACAGGTCGCCGACGCGCGCGGGCAGGCCCGAGCGCTGGCCGGTGGCGCGTTCGACGGCATCGGGGAACTTGGCGGGATGCGCGGTTGCCAGCGTGACGACCGGAATGCTTGCATCGATCCCGGCAGTGCGGGCAGCGAAGAGGCCGCAGGCAGTGTGCGGATCGATAAGCTCGCCGCAGTTTTCCCAGGCCCAGCGGATGGCCTGTGCCATCTCGTCGGCATCGGTGCGGGCCGAGGTGAACAGTGCCGAAGCGCCTTCCCGCTGCGCATTGGTAAGCTGCATGGCCTTGGTCGCTTCGAACCCGGCCATCTGCTCGGCCAGCGCCTTGCCGTCGCGGCCGTTCAGGTCGAACAGCAGGCGTTCGAAGTTCGACGAGACCTGAATGTCCATCGACGGCGCGGCGGTCGGCGTGACGGTACCCTGCGAATAGTCGCCCTCGGCCAGTGCGCGGTGGAGGATGTCGTTGACGTTGGTGGCGACGATCAGCTTCTCGACCGGCAGGCCCATCTGCGCGGCGACATAGCCGGCGAAGACGTCGCCGAAGTTGCCGGTCGGCACCGAGAAGGCGACCTTGCGGTGCGGCGCGCCCAGCTGGAGTCCGGCGGCGAAGTAATAGACCACCTGCGCCATCAGACGCGCCCAGTTGATCGAGTTCACCGCGCCGATGGCGAAGCGGTCGGTCATCGCCTTGTCGTTGAACATGCGCTTCACGGTGGCCTGCGCGTCGTCGAACGAGCCGTCGATGGCGATGTTGTGGACGTTGGGCGCCAGCACCGTGGTCATCTGCCGGCGCTGCACGTCGGACACGCGGCCCTTGGGGTGCAGCATGAAGATATCGACCTTGGCGCGCCCGGCCACCGCGTCGATCGCGGCCGAGCCGGTGTCGCCCGAAGTCGCACCAACGATCGTCAGGTTACGCTCCGAACGGCCGAGGAATTCCTCGAACAGCAGGCCCAGCAGTTGTAGCGCCACATCCTTGAACGCCAGCGTCGGGCCGTGGAACAGTTCCAGCACCCACTGCTGCTCGTCGAGTTGCTTGAGCGGGGTCACCGCCTTGTGGGCGAAGCGGCCGTAAGCCTGCGTGGTCAGTTCCAGCAGGCGGTCATAGGTCAGGCTGCCCTCGACGAAGGGGAACATGATCTTCGCGGCCAGCTCGGCATAAGGCAGGCCCGCCATGGCGGCGATCTCTTCGGCCGAGAAGCGCGGCCACTCACGCGGCACATAGAGGCCGCCGTCGGATGCGAGACCGGCGAGCGTGGCGCCTTCGAAGTCGAGCGCCGGTGCGCTGCCGCGGGTGCTGATGTAGTCCATAACCCGCGCGGTTAGCCGCAGGGGCGCGAAATGAAAAGCCTGTCGTTGGGGTTTGGCAAGAACAATTCCTAAAGCCCCGCGAAGCGAAATGCCGGATCGCGGCTCAAGTCGCCCGCCGCTTCCTCAGCGCCAGCCCGTAGATCACCAGTGCCGTCGCCGCGAAGACGAACCATTGCACCGCATAAGCGAAGTGGTTGTTGGGAATTTCGGCGGGATCGGGAATGGCATTGGCCTCCAGCCCCGCAAGCGGCGGGGCAGCCACCAGCCTCGGTCCCGGGGCGATCACGCCCTGGACCTCGCCGCCCGACCAGCCGCCCGCCGCCATCGGCAGCCGCGACCAGCCGAGCACGACGAGCGCCTTGGTGCCGTCCGCCAGAGTGCAGTCGGCAGTCTGCGCCGCACCCGATTCGCCTTTGGCATTGCGCCCGGCGATGCTCGAATGGCCGGTGACCGCCGCGCAATCGAGCCGGGCGTGGCGATAGAGCAAATCCGCCTGCCCCTTGGCGTCACGCGGCCAGTCGACTTCCTTTGCCTGATGCTGCGCCCCCGCATAGTGCGCCAGCAGCGCTTCCTTCTCGCGAAGGCGGCCAAGCTGCCAGAACCCGAGCGCGATCATGAAACCCACGGCGACGAGGACGAGCAGCGTGGCGATAACGGGAATTCGGCGCATGACTGCTCCTGGGGGGCGTTGAAAACGAAAGAGGGCAGACGCGGATTACGCGGCTGCCCTTATTCGAACCTTCCGATATCGAGGCCTGTCCGGCGCTCAGTGGGTCGGATAACCCCAGCCGCCCCAGACGTAGATGGCGACGAAAAGGAACAGCCAGACCACGTCGACGAAGTGCCAATACCAGGCCGCCGCCTCGAAGCCGAAGTGTTGGCGCGGCGTGAAATCGCCGTTGTAGGCGCGCTTCAGGCAGACGATCAGCATGATGGTGCCGACGATGACGTGGAAGCCGTGGAAGCCCGTCGCCATGTAGAACGCCGAGCCGTAGGTATTCTGGCCGAAGGGGAACGGGGCGTGGATGTACTCGTAGGCCTGAATGCTGGAGAACAGCAGGCCGAGCAGGATCGTCGCCCAGAGGCCCTTCTTCAGCCCGTCACGATCGCCGTGGATCAGCGCATGGTGCGCCCAGGTGACGGTGGTGCCCGAGCAGAGCAGGATCAGGGTGTTGAGCAGCGGCAGGTCGAACGGGTCCATCACCGCCTCGATCGCCTTGGGCGGCCACTGTCCGCCGACCACCTCGGCGATGGTCGAGGGGAACAGCGAGAAATCGAAGAAGGCCCAGAACCAGCCGACGAAGAACATCACCTCGGAGGCGATGAACAGGATCATGCCGTAGCGCTGGTGAAGCTGAACGACCGGCGTGTGGTCGCCCGCATGGGCTTCCTTGATGATCTTGGAGAACCACATGAACATCGAGGCCAGCAGGATCGCGAGGCCCAGCCAGGGCACGAACTTGCCGCCCGCCATGTCGTGCATGAACAGGACCATGCCCGAAGTGAAGGTCAGGGCACCGATGGTGGTCGCCAGCGGCGCGATGTCCGGCGGAAGAATGTGATAATCGTGATTCTTTGTACCGGCCATGGTGCCTTCGTCCCCGTTCTCGACTTCCGTGTTCGATTCTTCCGGTGGGGTAATGCTCCCCCCGTGATTTGTATCCCGTACCGGGACTTAACCGCCCGCGCCGCCGTGGTCCAGCGTCTTTGCATCCGAGACGCTGGTGACGTGGAAGGTATAGCTGAGCGTGATCTGCTCCACGTCCTTGTTGTCGGGATCGTTCAGGATCGCCGGATCGACGTAGTAGATCACCGGCATCTTCACCGCTTCGCCCGGCTGGAGCGTCTGTTCGGTGAAGCAGAAGCACTGGATCTTGTTGAAGTAGCGCGCGGCCTGCTCCGGCTCGACGTTGAAGCTGGCAGTGCCGGTGATGACCTTGTCGGAGTCGTTTTTCGCCCAGAAAAGCGCCATGTCGCGCTCGCCGATGGTCACCGTGTCGGTGCGCTGGAGCGGCTTGAACTCCCAGGGCATGCCGCGCTCGACATTGGCGTCGAAGCGGATCGACATGGTCTTGTCGGTCACTTGCACGCCTGCCGCCTTGGCTTCGTCGGCGCGCTGGGTGGTGCCGCCGTAGCCGGTCACCTGGCAGAACATGCGATAAAGCGGGACCGAGGCATAGCCGAGGCCCAGCATCAGCAGAGCCATCGACAGGGCGATGAAAGCGACGCGCCGGTTGCTGCGGCGCGAAAGGCTCGCGGCTGGGGAGACCGCCTCGGCCATCAGCCCATCTTCGCGATCGAGATGAAGAACACCAGCACCACGAAGCCCGCGAGGCTCAGCGCCAGCACCCGATTGCGACTGCGGCGAATTTCTTCGGGCGTGCGGGGATCGGGCTGCTGGGCGTCGTTCATGCTGCGATCTTTCAAAGGATGATGAAGCGATCCACCACCAGCACCGCGAAAAGCGCGAAGAGGTAGAGCACCGAATAGGCAAAAAGCTGCTTTTCCGGCTTCATGCTATCTTCCTCGCCGCTGCGCTCGCGCAGGCCGACACGGATGGACAGCGCCAGGAACAGCGCGGAGAGCACGATCGCCGAGATGCCGTAGATCGCACCGGTTCCGCCGATCCACCACGGCAGCACCGAAAGCGGCAGCAGCAGCACGGCGTAGATCAAGATCTGCTTGCGCGTCGCCTTCTCGCCCGCGACGACCGGCATCATCGGAATGCCGACCTTGGCGTAGTCGCTCTTAACGAAGAGCGCGAGCGCCCAGAAGTGCGGCGGGGTCCAGAAGAAGATGATGGCAAAGAGCAGGACCGGCATCAGCGTGACATGGCCGGTCACCGCCACCCAGCCGATCAGCGGCGGGAAAGCGCCCGCACCGCCGCCGATGACGATATTCTGCGGCGTGCGCGGCTTGAGCCAGATCGTATAGATCACGGCGTAGTAGATGATCGAGATCGCCAGGATCGCGGCAGGCAGCCAGCCGACCGCGAAGCCCATCAGGAAGACCGAGACGGCGCAGAGCACGCCCGCGAAGTCGCGCGCGGTGGTCCGGTCGAGTCGGCCCTGCGGCAGCGGGCGGTTGGCGGTTCGCTTCATCCCGGCGTCGAGATCGGCCTCCCACCACTGGTTGAGGGCGGCGGCGCCGCCCGCGCCCATGGCGATGCAGAGGATGGCGGTGAAGGCGATAACCGGATGAATTCGCTCAGGTGCGGCGAGCAATCCGCAGAGGCCGGTGAAGATCACCAGGCTCATCACCCGCGGCTTGGTCAGCGCCAGAAGATCGCGCCAGTCGGCAGGCAGGAAAGCGGTTTGGGAGGGACTCGTTGTCGTCATGGTGGTGGCCCCTTACACCCACGAGGCCCCGAAAAGCGAGGACCTTGCGAATCGGGCGCCGCCCCGGCGATCCGCCGGGACGGTGCACGGCATCAGTGGTGCGCGGCTTCCTCGATGACCGGAAGCGTCTCGAACTGGTGGAACGGCGGCGGGCTGGACAGCGTCCATTCCAGCGTGGTCGCACCTTCGCCCCAGTAGCTGTCCTCGGCCTTGCGGCCCGCCGTGAAGGCGTAGATCATGTTGACCAGCCACACGACGAGGCTGGTCGCCATGACCATGTAGCCGATCGTCGCGACATGGTTCCAGTGCTGGTACGCCTCGGCATAGTCCGGATAGCGGCGCGGCATGCCCTGCAGCCCGAGGAAGTGCATCGGGAAGAAGATCATGTTCACGCCGATGAAGAAGATCCAGAAATGGACGTGGGCGAGGAACTCGGAGTGCATCCGCCCGCTCATCTTCGGGAACCAGTAGTAGAACCCGGCGAAGAGCGCCGTCACCGCGCCCAGCGAGAGCACGTAGTGGAAGTGCGCCACGACGTAGTAGGTGTCGTGGAGCACATCGTCCACGCCGCCGTTGGCCAGGACCACGCCGGTCACGCCGCCGACGGTGAAGAGGAAGATGAAGCCGATCGCCCAGACCATCGGGCTCTTGAACTCGACCGAACCGCCCCACATCGTCGCGATCCACGAGAAAATCTTGATGCCGGTGGGCACCGCGATGACCATGGTGGCGGCGGTGAAGTACATCTTCGTGTTCACCGACATGCCGGTGGCGTACATGTGGTGCGCCCAGACGATGAAGCCGACCACGCCGATCGCGACCATGGCGTAGGCCATGCCGAGATAGCCGAACACCGGCTTCTTCGAGAACGTCGAGACGATCTGCGAGATGATGCCGAAGCCCGGCAGGATCATGATGTAGACTTCGGGGTGGCCGAAGAACCAGAACAGGTGCTGGTAGAGCACCGGATCGCCGCCGCCCGAGGGGTCGAAGAAGGTGGTGCCGAAGTTGCGGTCGGTCAGCAGCATGGTGATCGCGGCGGCGAGGACCGGCAGCGAGAGCAGCAGCAGGAAGGCGGTGACCAGCACCGACCACACGAACAGCGGCATCTTGTGCATGGTCATGCCGGGGGCACGCATGTTGAAGATGGTGGTGATGAAGTTGATCGCGCCCATGATCGAGCCGGCACCGGCAAGGTGCAGCGCGAAGATGCCGAAGTCCACCGCGGGTCCGGGCGAGCCGCTGGTCGAGAGCGGGGCATAGACCGTCCAGCCGGTGCCCGCGCCAAGCCCCGTGCCGCCGGGCACGAAGGCGGAGCACAGCAGCGAGATGAAGCCCGCCACGGTCAGCCAGAACGAGATGTTGTTCATGCGCGGGAAGGCCATGTCCGGCGCGCCGATCATCAGCGGCACGAACCAGTTGCCGAAGCCGCCGATCATCGCCGGCATGACCATGAAGAACACCATGATCAGGCCGTGGGCGGTGATCAGCACGTTCCAGACATGGAGCGTCGAGTTGAAATCGGGGTTGGTCGCACCGAACCAGCGGGCGAAGATATCCAGGTACTGGATGCCCGGCTCGGCCAGTTCGACGCGCATCATGCCCGAAAAGGCGCCGCCGATGATCCCCGCGAAAATCGCGAAGATCAGGTACATCGTGCCGATGTCCTTGTGGTTGGTGGACATGAACCAACGCGCGAAGAAGCTCGGCTTATGGTCGTGATCGGCGTGGGCGTGGTGATCCACATTGCCCTGGAAATGGTCGGGAACGGTGGTTGCCATGGTAGGGCCCTGTCCTTCGATTCGCGCTTATTCGGCGGTAGCTGCGGCAGTGGCATCAGCGGCCGGAGCCTCCGATGCCGCTTCCGTGGCGACTGCGGCAGGGGCCGCGACTGTTGCTGCTGCGGCAGCGGGCTTCTGGCCGTCGATCACGCCGCCGGCGTGGGTCAGGACCCAGGCATCGTATTGCGCGCGGGGCAGCGCTTCGACCGCGATCGGCATGTAGCCGTGCTTGGCGCCGCACAGTTCCGAGCACTGGCCGTAGTAGACGCCCGGCTTTTCGACCAGCAGCACCTTTTCATTGATGCGACCGGGCACAGCGTCGAGCTTGAACCACAGCGAGGGCACGGCGAACGAGTGGATCACGTCGGCCGCGGTGATCTGGAGCCGGATCGGCTCACCCACCGGCACGACCATGCGGTTGTCCACCTCGAGGTGCGAGGGGCCGTCCCAGGGCTTGGAGCCCACTTCGCGCACGCCGTTGTTGATGGTCGGCTGGCCGGGCAGGTTGAGCATGTTCGAGACGACTTCGAAATCGCCGTTATCGGGATAGCCGTAAGTCCAGAACCACTGGTTTCCGGTGACCTTGATGGTCAGCGCGCCCTTGGGAGCCGGCTTATACTGCTTGGCGATGAGGTCGATCGAGGGCACCGCGATGCCGATCAGGATCAGCACCGGAACCAGCGTCCACACCACTTCGAGAATGGTGTTGTGGCTGGTCTTCGAAGCGACCGGGTTGGCGCGGCGGTTGTAGCGCACCGCGATAATGATGATCAGCAGCAGCACGAACAGGGTAATGACGGTGATGATCGGCATCAGCACGCCGTCGTGGATCCACTCGCCATATTCGCCGAGCTTGGAATATTGCTGCTGAAGGCCGATCCCGCCTTCCACCGGCATGCCGATCCCCGGCGTGGGCTTCATCGGCGTGTAGCCCGCTGCGGGAACGGCTTCGGCGGCAGGCGCCGCGATTGCAGAAGAGATTGCCAGACTGGACGAAAACGCCATGGCCGTGACGGAATATAGACCGAGAGCCTTTGCAGCCTCGCCCAAAGTACGAACGGTTTTGCCCAATATCATGGTTACAGCGCTTCCGTTTTCTTTTGATCGCGCAAGTGAGTCGCCTCCCAAGCGCGCACCCCTATTGCGGAGGCTTTTTACCCCCGTTGACAAGGGGCTATACGCGGCCTTGCCGCCCGTCTCAAGCGCCTCTAGGGGATTTTTGACGCATGGGGCCATGTTGCCCCGCCAGAACATTGCAAATTGCACCAAAGGAATACCTCCCGATGCAGGAAGAAGAAGTCCTCGCCGAGTTCCGCGCCAGCAAGGCCTTGCTTGAAGGGCATTTCCTGCTTTCCTCGGGTCGGCACAGCGCTTACTACCTCCAGTGCGCGCGGGTTCTGATGAACCCCGACCGCGCCGGACGACTCGCTGTCGCGATCGCGGCAAAACTCCCCCACGATATTCGCAAGGCCATCACCAAGGTCGTCTCGCCGGCCATGGGCGGCGTGATCATCGGCCAGGAAATGGGCCGCGCCCTCCAGGTCGACGCAATGTTCGTCGAGCGCCCGACCGGCACTTTCGAACTGCGCCGCGGCTTCAGCCTCGAACCCGGCGACAAGGTGCTGATGGTCGAGGACGTGGTGACCACCGGCCTCTCCAGCCGCGAAGCGATCAAGGCGATCGAGGAAGCCGGCGGCGAAGTGATCGCGGCCGCCTCGCTGATCGACCGTTCGGCCGGTGCGGTCGACCTCGGCGTGCCGTTCTTCCCGCTGGTGGCGCTCAATTTCCCGACTTACGCGCCCGACGAACTGCCGGCCGAACTGGCCGCCACCCCGGCCGTCAAGCCCGGCAGCCGCGCCAACCCCTAAGGCATTTTCCTGAAGCCTGAAGTCTGAAGATAGGGATTTCATAAACTTGGCCAACGTCCTCACCCCCGCGCGCCTGCGTCTCGGCGTCAATATCGACCACGTCGCCACCATCCGCAACGCGCGCGGCGGCGAGCATCCCGATCCGGCCCGCGCGGCGCAGATCGTGGCGCAGGCCGGGGGGGACGGCATCACCGTGCACTTGCGCGAGGATCGCCGCCACATCCGCGACGAGGACCTGGAGCGGGTGGCCTCGGCCACCGGCCTGCCGATCAACCTGGAAATGGCGGCAACCGACGAGATGCTGGAGATCGCGCTGCGCCATCGCCCGCACGCCGCCTGCATCGTGCCCGAGCGGCGCGAGGAGCGCACGACCGAGGGCGGCCTCGACGCGGCGGGGCAGCACAACCGCCTCGCCCCGATCGTCGCGCGCCTGTCGGACGCGGGCATCCGCGTCAGCCTGTTCATCGCCCCGGAACCGCGCCAGATCGAAGCCGCGATGAAGCTGGGCGCGCCGGTCGTGGAATTCCACACGGGCGAATATGCCCATGCCGAGGGCGAGCAGGTAGCCGTCGAACTGCGCCGCATCGTCGACATGGCCGCGCTGGCCGCCAAGAACGGCATCGAGCCTCATGCCGGGCACGGCCTCACCTACGAGAACGTGCAGCCGATCGCCGCCATTCCGCAACTGGCGGAACTCAACATCGGCCACTACCTTATCGGCGAGGCGATATTCTGCGGGCTTGAAACGAGCGTGAAGAAGATGCGCCAGTTGATGGACGAGGTTCGGTGAAAGGAGCCGGAATTTCATGATTATCGGCCTCGGCTCGGACCTCTGCAACATCGAGCGGATCCAGAACTCGCTCGACCGCTTCGGCGAGCGTTTCCTCCAGCGCGTGTTCACCGACCTCGAACAGGCCAAGGCCGCACGCCGTCCGCATACCGTCGCGGGCACGCTGGCCAAGCGTTTCGCCGCCAAGGAAGCCTTTTCCAAGGCGGTCGGCACCGGCTTCAAGGCGGGCGTGTTCATGAAGGACATCGGCGTCGTCAATGCGCCCTCCGGCGCGCCGACCCTGGCCGTGACCGGCGGCGCGAAAACGCGGCTGGACGCCCTGACTCCGGCCGGACACGAGGCCGTGGTTCACCTTACGCTCACGGACGATCATCCATGGGCCCAGGCCTTCGTGGTCATCGAAGCGCGCCCCCTTCCCCAATCCTGACGCCGAGTATTTCCGGGACATGATCCAACAGCCCAAGCCGACCATGAACCAGATGCCCGCCAAGGCCCCGCCCACTGCGGAAAAGGTCAACTGGTTCCAGGAACTGCGCGGGCTTGCGCTGATGCTGCTGGGCGTGCTGGCGTTCCATTCGTTCATCGCCAAGCCGTTCTACATCCCCTCGATCTCGATGATGCCGGGGCTGCTCGTGGGCGACCGGCTGGTCGTCTCGAAATATCCCTACGGCTGGAACTGGTCCTCGATCAGCTTCCACCTGCTGCCGCGCAGCACCTGGCGGCTGCTGGGCCGGACGCCGGAATACGGCGATATCGTCATCGTCGTGCCTGGCAATCGCAAGGCCGACCTGATCAAGCGCGTGGTCGCCCTGCCCGGAGACCGCATCGCCGTGATCGACGGCCGCATCCGCCTCAACGGCAAGTTTGTGCCCCGCGAGATGATTCCCCCGGTCCGCATCGCCGCCGACGATTCGCTGACCTGCGAGGGCGATTCCGAGCCCGGCCACTGCTACGATGGCTTCGGAGAGTTCCGCACCCGTCTGCCGAGCGGCAAGGACGTCTACGAAATGCCGACCTACCGTGAAACATTGCCCAACGGCGCCAGTTATCAGGTGATCGACTACCTGAACCAGGAGCTGGACAATTATCCCGAGATCACGGTTCCCGAAGACCACATCTTCCTGATGGGCGACGATCGCGACCGCTCGGCCGACAGCCGCGCCCCGTTCGAGACCGACATGTTCGGCCGTCCCGGTGGCGGTCTCGGCGGTCCGGTGCCGCTCTACGACGTCGGCGGACGTGCTGAATTCATCACTTTCTCGCTCGACGGCACCCAGAGCTGGAACCCGCTGACTTGGTGGAGCGCCCTGCGTCCGGGCCGCGCCTTCACCAGCCTGCGCCCGCCGGTCGATCCCGCGAAAGCCTGGAACTGATGGCCAGCGGGCCGGAGCACGACGCCGACCTCACCGGGCGCGCCGGTCCCACCGATATTTCCGATCCGCTGATCCGCACGGAGGCGCGCAAGGCCTTCGTCTGGATCGGCATGGCGGCGCTGCTGGCGCTGGCCGTGTTTCTCTCGCAATCGCTGCTGGTGATCTTCGGCGGAATCGTCTTCGGCGCCCTGATCGACGGCGGTGCGCGGGTGATCCGCAAGGTCCTGCGGCTGCCGCGCGGCCTCTGCGTCGTGCTTGTGCTGTTGCTGGCCGCGCTGTTCCTGCTCTGGGTCGCGCGTTTCGCCGGCAGCCAGATCGCCTTGCAGGCGGCGGAACTGCCCACCACGATCGAGAGCCAGTTCCGCAACGGCCTGAGCTGGCTCCATGCCCACGGCATCCAGCCGCGCATCACCGACCTTCGC
Source organism: Novosphingobium sp. (assembly GCF_036820275.1). Classification (GTDB taxonomy): domain Bacteria; phylum Pseudomonadota; class Alphaproteobacteria; order Sphingomonadales; family Sphingomonadaceae; genus Novosphingobium. Next base: position 102,843 of record NZ_DAISLT010000002.1, on the reverse strand, counting down.
GGCATGGCCCAGGAGGCCGTCGGCGGGATCAGCCAGGTGACGCGCGTGGTCGGCGGCCTCATCGGCGTGTTCACCACGCTGTTCCTGATCCTGGTGCTGGGCATCTACTTCGCGCTCGAACCCCGGCTCTACCAGCGCGGCGTCGGCTGGATGCTGCCGATCGACCGCCGCGATCACTTCGAAAGCACGGTCGCGATCATGGGCCAGGCCTTGCGCCGCCTGCTGTTCGGCCGCCTGATCGGCATGACCGTGGAAGGCCTGTTCACCTGGGCCATGCTCCAGTTCTACGGGGTGCCGATGGCCGCCCTGCTCGGCCTCATCACCGGCCTTCTCGCCTTCCTGCCCAATATCGGCGCGCCGATTTCCGGGATGATCATGATCCTGGTGGGCTTTTCCGGCGGCTACGAGATGGGCCTCTACACGATCATGGTCTACGTGCTGATCCACCTGATCGACGGCTATCTGATCGTGCCGATGATCGCGCGCAAGACGGTGGACCTGCCGCCGGCGCTGGTATTGGCGGCCCAGCTCATCATGGGCGTGCTGTTCGGCCTGCTCGGCCTGGCGCTCGCCGATCCGCTGGTGGCGATGATCAAGATCTGGCTCGAGCGCGAGGCCGACCGCAACGGCGATGCCACGCCGCAAATCGCCGACGGCCCCGCTTGACCCGGAACGCCCCGCAGGCGAGACCCTGAAACATGGCTCGCAAGTTCCTCTACGTCATTGCCATTCTCGTCCTCCTCGTCATCGGCCTTTTCGTGGCGCTGCGGATATGGTCCGAGGACCTGACCGAACTGGCCTTCGTTCCGAACGTCGAATACGCGCATAAGGACGCGCTCGGTCCCGAGGCCTGGCGCGATGCGAAGATGTGGCTGGCCCGGCCGGACATGCCGGACGATCCCTCGCGCTGGCTGCCGCCTGGCGTGGACAAGCCGAAGACGCGGCTCAAGGTCGCGGTGTTCTTCGTTCATCCCACCAGCCTCGTCGCGCGCAGCGCCTGGAACGGGGACCTGACGGACGCCTTTTCGCAGGACCGCGCGGCGCTGTTCGTCAAGGGCATGGCCAGCCCGTTCAACCGTGCCGAAGTCTGGGCGCCGCGCTACCGGCAGGCCGCGATCGGCGCCTTCCTCACGGCCGCGCCGGAGGCCAACCAGGCCATCGACCTCGCCTATTCCGACGTGCTCGCCGCCTTCGACCAGTTCGTGAAGAGCGTGCCGCGCGGCCGCCCCATCGTCGTGGCCGGGCACAGCCAGGGCGCCTTCCTACTGCGCCGCGTGCTGCGCGACCGCGTGGCGGACAAGCCGCTCGCCAAGCGCATTATCGCCGCCTACGTGATCGGCTGGCCGGTCTCTCTCGCGCATGACCTGCCGAAGATGGGCCTGCCCGCCTGCGCCGATCCGAAGCAGACCGGCTGCGTGGTCAGCTGGCTCTCGGTCGCCGATCCCGCCGATACGAAAATGCTGCTGAACGCCTATGGCCGCCGCACCGGGCTGGACGGGCAGGGCGTGGCGGAAAGCCCGTTCCTCTGCACCAATCCGCTGACCGGCAGCGAGGGCGGCAGCGCCGATGCGGCGACCAACCTCGGCACCCTGGTTCCCGAGTTCCGCCCCGATTCCCGCGCCGCCAGCGGCACCCTGGCCAAGGCGACGGTGCCCGCAAGCTGCGGTCCCGATCACTTTCTCCACATCGGACCGCCTCCGGCGCTGAACATGGGGCCTTACGTGCTTCCCGGAAACAACTACCATCTCTATGACGTGACCCTGTTCTGGGCGAACCTTCGCGCGGATTTCGAAGGACGGGTTGCGACATGGCAGAAGGCACAGTGATCACCACCAGCGCGCTGGACTATCGCGACGCCTTGCCCGAATCCGGAGGGGCGCTGCTCGGCCTCGATCTCGGCACCCAGACCATCGGCACCGCCTTTTGCGACGCGGGCTGGCGCTTCGCCTCGCCGGGCAAGACACTGAAGCGCGGCAAGTTCGGTGCCGACCGCGAACTGCTGCTGGACCTGATCCGCGAGCGTTCGATCAAGGGCATCGTCATCGGCCTGCCGCTCAACATGGATGGTTCCGAAGGCCCGCGCTCACAGTCCAGCCGCGCCTATGCCCGCAATCTCGGCGCGCTGGGTCTGCCGATCCTGCTCTGGGACGAGCGCTGGTCGACCACCGGCGCCGAACGCGGGTTACTGGAACAGGACATGAGCCGCGCCAAGCGCGCCACCCGGATCGATTCCGCCGCCGCCGCGGTGATCCTGCAAGGAGCCATCGACGCCCTTGCCGGCGGGATGTTCTAGGACTCGGCCCGCCGCATCCGCGCTTCGGCCAAAACCAGCCGACTGCCGCAACCTTCCGCCTCGCGCCAGACCGCATCGCGTGCCTCGGCGCTTCCCGTCTGCGCCGCCAAGGCCTCCCAGGCGACCAGCCTCATGCGATCGCTGGGATGCCCTTTGCCGAAGCACGCGGCAAGTTCACGCGCTTCCTCGCCGCCGAGCGCGACGGCAATGCGCAGGAAGCTCTCGCTGGGACCATGGCCGTGCAGCCGGGTCACGGTGCCCTTCGCGACGTCGAAATCGTAGCGGTCCATCCAGCCCTGCACCGCCTGCGTATGTACGAGGTTCAGCGCCACCGAGAGCGAGGTCGGCGGATGCTGGACATGGACATCGCGCCGCGCCCGGTAGTGGACCGTACACCCCGGTTCGAGGACGAGGCGGCCCTGCGGCACCAGATCGACCGGCTCCCCCGCCAGGCCGACGACGGCCTCGTAATCGTATTCGAATTCGTCGGATCGATAGCCCGGCCCGAAGTAGCCCAGCGCCAGAATATCGGCGGTATGATCGTGCGCCAGCCCATAACCCAGCGCTTCCGGCCCGCTCGCGCGGTAGAGCGCATCGTGCTCGGAAGGCCAGATGCGGGCGTTGAGAAAGAAGTCCCCCTGCCCGGGCGTCACCAGCATGATCGACTGCGGCCCGACGCCTTCCAACGCATCGGCCCCATCGGGAACCGGCGCCAGCCCGGATATCAGGTCCACCAGCAGATCGCCCAGGAAGTTCCGGTCGTTGCCGAGCCGTTGCAGCCAATTGGCCGCATGGGACAGGCTCACCTCGTCACGCGGGTCGAAACCCCAGGAGGACAGGGCATCGACGAATTCCGCGAGCGAGGCGCACGTCGGATCGCGCAAGGTCATTATCCGCGCCATTGCGCCACTCTCTCCAATTCGGGCCACTGCGCGATCAGGGACCGATGAAGGTCCCGCGCCGGACCGGCCAGTTCCCGGTCCTCGCCCGCCGCCACCGTGCCCAGCAGCACCAGCCCGGCACGCGTATCGATGGCGAGAATCGCGCGCAGCGCCTCCCAGCGCAGCGCTGCCGAACCCGTCCCGTCGACGATCCGCGACAGCACCGGCACGGCATCCTGCCGCCCAAGACCGGCCAGAACCGCCATGGCCATTTCCAACCGGTTGTACTCGGCGGTCAGCGCCACCTGCCCCCGGAAGGCACCGTCCTCCATGGCAAACGCGCGCACCGGGCCATGCAGCGAGGACAACCGTTGCAACCGCAGCACGACGAGGCTCCCGTCGACCTGCTGGAGCTTGAACGCCTCGCGCGTGCCGTTGCGATAAAGCGCATCTCCGGATTCCAGTGCCACCGGCTCGATATGCAGCGAGCCTGACGAATCGCGTAAAATCCGGTCTCCCCGGCCGCTCCCGGCCAGCACGCGGGACCAGGTCTGCTTGGGCGCGAACTCAGCCGTCCGGGGAGCCGGATGACGCGCCAGCGCTTCCCCATCGTAGACCGCCAGCGCCAGCGTCGCGGTTCCCGCATGGGCCAGCAACACAGTGTTCATCGTCTCGCGGCAGGCATGGCGGAGCGGCAATTGCCCAAGCGGAAAGGCCCCGATCGCCTCGACGCCGCATCTGACCAGCTCCGAAACAAGCGCCGCCGCAGCGTCTCCATTGCCGTCGAACAACGCCGCGAGCGGCCCGCAAGCCTCCAGTTCCGCCCCCCTGCCGAAGCGCTCCAACGCCGTGAGCACCGGCGCGACATGGGGCAAGGCTCGCCATTCCGCGATCGTCTTCGCCAGTTCGCGCTGCCCCAGCACCCATGCCTCATCGTCCCGCGCGAGCGCCTTCAGGTCCTCATGCACCTGCATCGGCGATGTGCCTCAGGTGCCGGGGTGGAGTTCGTAGAGGCAGGGCATCAGCAACGCATGGTTATCGTCCAGGCACGGCCGCGGACCATGGAGTCCAGTCGGCTGCTCATGCGGAGAGAAACCGGCAAGGTCCGGAAGGCTGGTAAATGCGATCTGCGGCAATTCCGAAGTCATCACGTCAGGTAGTTGCAAGACTTTCCCTTTCGGCCATTCCCCGCCACCCGGGAAGATGATGCAGCACACCTGACTTTTGAATGAGTTAATTCCCTGAAACCGTAAACCTCAATTTAACCAGCAAAAACTGTCGACGAGATTGTTGTATAATGCGCGCAACCGATCGTAGTTAATGGTCCTGCGCCGCCCGCAGGATCACCAGTAGACCGCGTGGCTGTTCATACGGCTCGCCAAGCACGCGGCGCCCCGCATCGGCGCGGGCGCGGTCCAGTATCGCCTCCGGCACTTCGGCCTCGTGGCGGATGAGGTCTGCGGAACCCAGAAGTCGCGCCTCCCGCAAGGTGAGGTCATCGGGGTCCGCACTGCGCAGCACGATCTCGACCGTCTCGCTCGCGGGATCGGCAGCCTCGGAAAGCCATCGGGCGACACGCTCCGGCCCGGCGTCCGTCAGCGGATCGAGCACTCCGCCCTGCGCCAGAGCCGCATCCAGCGCCTGCCGCCGCTCGCCCGGATCGGAAAAACGCGCGCGCAAAGCGGGCCGCGCCGCGAGCAGCGCGCGCGCCAGAGCGCCCAGCGTCTGCGGCAGCAGCGCTTCCAGCCGCAGGCGCAACTGCTTGGCCAGCCCTGCGGAAGCCCCACCCGTGCCGATGGCGAGGAGCACCGGCGTGCGGTCGAGAATAGAGGGCACGGTGAAATCGCATAGCATGGGCCGGTCGGGGGCATTGACCAGCAGGCCGGCCACCTGCGCCTGTGCAACTCCCGCGCGCGCGGCGGCCTCGTCCTCCTCCGCGATGAAGGCGATCCGTGCCCCTTGGGCAATGCCTTGCGAAAGATCGGCGACGACCTGCCCGCCTGCCCGCTCGACGAGGCGGCGCTTGGCCTCGGCAGCCTCCCCGCTGCCGGTGACGATCACCGGGCGACCGGCGATGCGATGGAACAGCGGCAGGCTCTCGATCATCGAAACAGGACCCCAAACGAAAAGGAACGGCGAAGCGCGCCGTTCCTATCCGTTCATACCGTGCTTGTCGAAGGCCCGATCAGGCGAGCCAATCCGGCACCGTCTCGGCCGCGAGGATCGCTTCCGGTTCGATGCGGGCGGCGACCACCGCCCACTTGTCACCATCGACCATGACCTCGGGCACCAGCGCGCGGCTGTTGTAGGTGTTGGCCATCGTCGCGCCATAAGCACCGGCGGTCCGGAAGATCGCAAGATCCCCGGCGGCGACTTCGTCAATCTCGCGGCCCATCGCGAAAGTGTCCGAGCTTTCGCAGATCGGGCCGACGATGTTGGCGGTCATCGTCCGGCCATTGGGCTTCACGGCCGCGAAATCGTGCCAGGCATCGTACATCGCCGGGCGGGCAAGGTCGTTCATCGCCGCATCGACGACGACGAAAGGATTCACCACGCCTTCCTTCACGCGGACGACTTCGGTGACCAGCACGCCGGAATTGCCGGTGATCACGCGGCCCGGCTCGAACATCAAGGTGACGCCCCAGTCCTTCGCGACCGAGGCCACCATCGCGCCGTAGTCCTGCGGGGTCGGCAGCGAATCGCTCGCCTTGTAGGGCACGCCGAGGCCGCCGCCGAGGTCCATGTGCGTCACCGAATGGCCCTCGGCGCGGATCGCCGCCATCAGTTCGCCCATCTTGAGGAAGGCGAGGCGCGAGGGTTCGAGGTCGGAAATCTGGCTGCCGATGTGGACCGCAAGGCCCTTCATATCCAGCCCCGGCAGGGCCGAGAGGCGGGCATAGATGCCGCCTGCGCGGTCATAGGGCACGCCGAACTTGTTGTCCGCCTTGCCGGTGGAGATCTTGGCGTGGGTGCGGGCATCGACGTCCGGATTGACGCGGAGCGCGCAAGGCGCGCGCAGGCCGAGCGAAGCGGCGATTTCCGCCAGTTCCACGCCCTCTTCCTCGCTCTCGAGGTTGAACTGGCCGATTCCCGCCTTGAGCGCGGCGGTCAGTTCGCGGCGGGTCTTGCCGACGCCCGAGAACACGATGTCACCGGCCGGAATGCCTCCTGCCAGCGCGCGGTTCATCTCGCCTTCGGAGACCACGTCGGCGCCGTAGCCCTCGTTCGCCAGCAGGCGCAGCACGGCAAGGTTGGGGTTGGACTTCACCGCGAAGGCGATGTGGACGCTGGGCAGTTCGGCCAGCGCTTCGCGGAAGACGCGGGCGTGGCGGCTGATCGTCGCGCGGGAATAGACGTAGACGGGCGTGCCGACTTCGCGGGCGATCGCAGCCAGCGGTACGTCTTCGGCGAAAAGCTCGCCGTCGGTCAGGGCAAAATGGTCCATGGTTTTCTCGGTATCCGGGAGGCTTGTTGAGCCTGAAAAACTTACTCGGGCGGCGGGAGATCGAAAGGATCGTCGTCCCGTGGTTCCGAGCGGGTGCGCAGTTCGACGCTGCGTTCGGGGATCGCCAGCGTCGGCGTCTGGAGCAGCTCGCCGCTGCCCGGTTTCTGCGCGCGGCCGTAAGGCGCGGGCGGAAGCTGCTGCCCCGGTTTCAATGCCAGCGACGCCCTCTGGCCGCAGGCCGAGAGCGCGAGAAGCAGGATCAGGGCGGCAGTCTTGCGCATCAAGCTCACTCCAGACCGAGCGCGAGCCGGGCTTCGGCCACGCGCAGGCGTACCTGATCGGGGGCAGTGCCGCCGTGCGACTTGCGCGCGGCGACCGAAGCCTCGACCGAGAGCGCGTTGAATACGCGCTCGTCGATGCGGCTGTCGATGGCCTTGAGATCTTCCAGCGGCAATTGGTCGAGCGCGACGCCGCGCTGCTCGGCCAGCTTCACGGCGGAACCGGTGATGTGGTGCGCCTCGCGGAAGGGAATGTTGCCTTCGCGCACCAGCCAGTCGGCAAGATCGGTGGCGGTAGCGAAGCCGAGTTCGGCGGCGCCGCGCATGCGATCGGTGCGGAAGCGGGTTTCGGCGACCATGCCGGTCATCGCCGCGATCGACAGCGCCAGCAGGCTGGCCGCCTCGAACACCGGCGGCTTGTCGTCCTGCATGTCCTTCGAATAGGCGAGCGGCAGGCCCTTCATCGTGATCATCAGGCTGGTGAGGCAGCCGACGATCCGGCCCGAATGACCGCGCACCAGTTCGGCCGCGTCGGGGTTCTTCTTCTGCGGCATGATCGAGCTGCCGGTCGACAGCGAATCGGGCAGCGCCACGAAGCCGAAGGGCTGGCTGGCCCAGATGATGAACTCTTCCGCCAGACGCGAAAGGTGCAGCGAGCACTGCGCGGCGGCCATCAGGTAATCGAGCGCGAAGTCGCGGTCCGACACCGAATCGAGGCTGTTGTCGGTCGGCGCATCGAAGCCCAGCGCCTGCGCGGTCATCTTGCGGTCGATCGGGAAGCCGGTGCCGGCCAGCGCCGCGGCGCCCAGCGGGCTGCGGTTCATGCGCCGCCGCGCATCGGCGAAGCGCGAACGGTCGCGGCCGATCATCTCGTAATAGGCCATCAGGTGATGGCCCAGCGTCACCGGCTGCGCGGTCTGGAGATGGGTGAAGCCGGGCATGATCGAATCGGCATGTTCACCGGCGCGGGCGACGAGCGCCTTCTGGAGCGCATCCAGCCCGGCATCGGCCTGATCGACGGCATCGCGCACCCAGAGGCGGAAATCGGTCGCCACCTGGTCGTTGCGCGAGCGGGCGGTGTGCAGGCGTCCGGCAACCGGGCCGATCAGCTCGGCCAGACGGCCTTCGGTGGTCATGTGGATGTCTTCGAGGTCCCAGTTTTCCGGGACTCCCGAGACTTCGTACTCGGCCGCGACCTGATCCAGACCGTCGCGAATCGTGATCGCGTCCTCGGCCGAAACCACGCCGCAGGCGCCCAGCATCGCGACGTGTGCCTTGCTGGCCGCGATGTCCTGCCGCCACAATGCCTTGTCGAAGGGGATCGAGGCATTTATCTCGCGCATGATCGCAGACGGTCCACCTTCGAACCGTCCACCCCACATCTGGTTGGAGCCCGCCGCCTTGCTGTCTTCCAAATCGCTCAAGTCGCTCGTCCTGTATTCCGTCGCGGGGGCCGGCGCCCTCCTGATCGCGGGCTGCGATAGGCAAAGCGGCAAGGACGCGCAACAAAAGGCTTCCGAAAGCGCCGCTCCGGCAACACCGGCCGCCGAAAAGCCCACCGGAAAGGTCGATCGCTCGCACAAGGGCGACCCGATGCCCGACGTCACCCTGGTGGACAACACCGGCGAGAGCCTCGATCTCATGTCGCTGAAGGGCAAGCCGCTGCTCATCAACCTCTGGGCAACCTGGTGTGCGCCCTGCATCGCCGAGATGCCCACGCTGGAGGCGCTGGCCAAGGACCCGAACGGCAAAGTCCAGATCCTGCCGATCTCCGAGGATACCGGCGATACCTACAAGGTCGTCGAGATCCTGCGCCGCCGCAAGCTCGACAACATCCAGCCCTGGGTGGACGAGAACGGCGACCTCGGCTTCCAGTACGGCGGCAACCTGCCGGTCACGGTGCTGTTCGACAGCCAGGGCCGCGAAGTCTGGCGCTATACCGGCGGCAACGACTGGTCCTCGCCCGAAGCCGCCAAGCTGCTGGCCGAAGCGAAGTAATTCCCCGCGTCCCGTTTAAGGGCGGGAATGCGCGGTGAGCCAGATCAGCCGGCCATGCGCCGCTTCCGGGGCGATGGCGAAACGGCCCTCGACATCGCCGATCAGCGGCAAGCCCTTGCCGCGCAGATAATCCGCGGCGGCATGGGCATCGCGAACCCGGAAGACGAGGTGGCAGATGCCCTTCACATCGCGCGCGTGGCGGGCGATGGGGCCGTTCCCATCGCGGTCGCACTGCACTTCGAGCACGGTTTCGCCCATCGCGAAGGCCAGGCCGTCGGCCTCGGGCCATGCGCACTTACCCAGTTCCGGCCAGGAAAGTTTCCCGTGGAACAATTTGCGCGCCTCTTCCGGCGAGTCGGCAGAGATTCCGATGGCTTGAAGGTGCTCGATCCCGAGCGGGTGATCGCTCTTCGGTCGCCATGACGGATCGCGGCGAGGATCGCCGGGCATGTCCTGCTTCACGATCTCCAGCCGCAGCCCCATGACCTCTCCACGCGGGACGATGAAATAAAACGCCTCCATCCCCGGATCGTAATGTCGCCTGAAGCCACGCGCGGCGAACCAGGCATCGGCAGCGGCGAGGTCGTGGACCTTGAGCGCCACGCCGATCCAGCGCCCCGGTCCCGCCGAACGGCGCAGCATGTCGCCCAGCGGGCTGCCCGGCTCCGCCCCGCGTCCGGCGGGTGCGATGGGAATCACCATCGTATCGCCGATCATCAGCAGGCTCTCCTCGCGGTCGAGTCCCAGCCTTTCGGTTTCAGGAGTGATCAGGATTTCGTGCGCGGTTTCGGCGCCGAACACCTCGCGAAAGAAAGCGTCGCAGGCCGGTCGCGCAGCGTTGTCGGCCAGCGCCCAACTTATGTGGACGAGCGGCATCGGGTCCATGGCAAGCGTGCTCAGTACGTTTCCGGCGCGCCCGTGCCCATGAACTTCGCAAGGTTCATGTGCAGCGATGCCACCGATCGCTCCATATAGGGATTAGGCTGCGCGCCCCGGAAACCGAGATTCTTCATGCCCTGCTGGACGGCGGCCATATTGGCGAAGTCCTGCTGGAGCACCGGCGGCCAGTCGGTGGGCGCTGTGTAGTCCCACTCCGTCTCGGGCGCCTCGCCCTCCGGCCAGAGTTCGTAGACGGCAGCCTCGAAAATGCACTTGTCCGGGTCGCTGCCATGGGGCCGCGCCTGATAGCAGAGCATGTTGTTGACCGCGTGGCCGATCTGGAAATTCGGGAAGATCTGCCAGGCCGTACCCGCCTGCGCGGTATGCTGCGGGTCGACTTGCGCCCAGACCACGCCGCGTTCCGCGTCTTCCTTGCGCGCAGTGCCGATCCAGTAGGCCGAAACATCCGCCGCCGGGGTGCCTTCGGGCAGTTCGTCCTTCAGGCGATTGGCGACGCCGACCAGCGTCATCGTGGTGTTAGTATTGGCGTTGGCCCAGGTAAAGTTCTGCATCTCCGCCGTGGTCAGGCGCGGGTCTTCACCGGTGCCGAGGCGGAGCTTGCCGGAATCCTCCTCCTGCCCCTTGGGCGCATCGTAGCCGATGTTGGAATGGAGGCCCTGGTTGCGCGCCCAGCCGCGAAACTGGCCGAACTCCATGAATTCCGGGTGCGTAGTGGAGACGTGGTAAGTCTCGCAGAAGGCCTCCATCGCGACCTTCCAGTTGCATTCGAACACCACCCACTTGCGCCAGCGCGGGCGCATGTTCTGTAGGCCATAAGGGTCGAGCATCCCCGCCGCCGGATGCAGATAGTCCGCCAGCGGCATGGAGTCGGGGTCGAGATTGATCCAGATCCAGCCGCCCCAGGTGTCGACCTTGACGACACCTAAGTCGGCCTTGCCGGCACAGAGATGGCCCTGCCAGTCCTCCTGATGCTCCATGTAGGTGTTCGCGCCGTCCAGCCCGAAGGTCCAGCCGTGATAACCGCAGATGAAGCTGCGACGGGTGCCGCGCGCATTGCGTTTTTCGGTGGGGGTATCGACCAGCTTGCGGCCGCGGTGCGGGCAGACATTGTGGAAAGCGTGGAGTTCGGTGTCGGAAGCGCGGACCACGATCACCGAATCGTCGATGATGTCGAAGGTGATGAAATCGCCCACCTCCGGAATGTCCTCCAGTCGCCCGGCTTGCAGCCAGACCTTGCGCCAGAGCTTGTCGCGCTCCGCCTTGGCGTATTCCGGCGAGATGTAGGCTTCCGCCGGGACGCGGACCGGGACGGTCAGGTCTTCGGGAGCCTGTACGATCTTACCTTGCTCACCCATTGCTCTCTTCCCAATTTCGTATCGCGCCGATTTGCGGCCGTTATCCCATTATTCGCACGCGAGGCCAATCGCCGTGGCGCTACCGGGCGCTAGGCGGCGGCAAATTTCAGGCTGCGCCGTGGCAGCGTACCGATGGCTAGGCTGCTGGCCGCCATGGTGGCGATCGCCAGATAGAGGAACATTTCGTAGCTGCCCGTCCGGTCATGGATCAGCGCCGCCACCAGCGGGCCGACCGCCGTGCCGATCGACAGCGCCGCCAGCACGCCGCCGTAGAGCCCGCCGAAGTTCCTGAGGCCGAAATGCCGGGTGATCAGGTAGACCACCACGTCGATCTCCGCCCCCAAGGTCAGCCCGATCAGCCCGGAGGCAAGCGCCAACGCCATCAACGAAGTGCCCGATCCCAGCAGCAAAAGGCAACCGATCACCGGCAGCATGAACACCGCCGCGCCGACCAGCGAGGCGGGGAAGCGATCGAGCAGCACGCCTGTCCCCAGCCGCCCGGCCAACGAGAACCAGCCGACGAACGAGGCGATCGCCGCCGCCGTCATCGGGTCCGCGCCGCGATCACCGAGGATCGAGACGAAGTGGACGACGATGGCGATGATCGTGAAAGTGAACAGCAGGCTGGCCACGAAGAGCCGGTGATAGACGCTGGAGCGCAACCCCTGCCCCAACGAAACGCCGGGCAGGTCGCCCCGCACCGGGGCTTCCGTCTTCGCCCGGCCCCGATCATGCGCACCACGAAAGAACAGGAAGATCACCGGCGCCGCGATCACGAACCACAGCCCGCCGTGCACCGCGAAGGCCATGCGCCAGCCGAAGGTCTTGATCGCCCAGGTGCCGATAATCGGGAACAGCCCCGCCGCGATCGAGGCACCGCAAAGCGTAACCGCCAGGGCCATCCCGCGCGAAAGCTCGAACCGGGACGCCACCGCGCTCGTCCAGACCGAGGCCTGCACCGGCAGCGAGACCATCGCGATCAGCCCCCAGAGCAAATACCATTGCGACAGGCTGGCGCCCGTCGTGCCGAGCAGCGCGAAGGCCAACGTCAGCAGCACGATGCCGATCACGCCGAACCGACGCGGGCCGAAGCGGTCGACCGCAAGGCCGATGAAAACGCCGCCGATGGCCTGCACCAAAGTCGCGATGGTCAGCCCGAATGTCACTTCGGTGCGGCTCCAGCCCATCGCTTCCGCCACCGGGCCGATATAGGGCCCGATGCCGTAGATATGGATCACGCTGGTGGCGTAGCCGAGCCCCGCCGCCACCGGCACCAGCCCGAACTGCCGCCACTCCTGCCGGGCTGAGGCTGGTTCAGTCACCGTAGCGCAGCTCAACTTGCGTCGCTTCGCCATTCGGCCCCATCGGCGAATCGTATTCGATGCAGGTGCACACCGGATTGGCGTGGCTGGCGAACAGCTTTTCCTCATCCGCCTTGGTCATCGGCAGGCGCGCGGGATCGCTGATGATCGCCTGCGAGCGTTCGAAGTCGGCGCGGCTGTTCCACCAGATTTCCATCACGCAATCGAAGCCGGGATCGTGGACTTCGCCGGTGATCGGGTTCTTTTCCGGCACCAGATAACGCCGCACGTAGCGCACCGCGCCGGGGATCGCCGGCTGCGCGCCCATCTTCTTGGAAAGCTGCGAGTGCTGGTTCTCGTAGTAGTCCATGAACGCGTCCATGGTCATGTCCGGGCGTTTCCGGAAAAAGCAAATCTGCTTGAGCATCTTACGCCCTCCTGAGTGCGAGAACGGTGCCTTCAAGGTCACCACAGATCCACACCGTGCCGTCCGGCCCCACGTCGAGCCCAGTCATGTTGCCCATCGGCCCGCACATGTCGCCCACGCCGCCCAGCGGCTTGGGATCGGTGCCCTCTGGCGCGCCGACCGGCAGGCCGGCCGCGATCACTTCGCGTGTGCCGCCGGACAAGTCGCACTGGATCGCTTCGCGGCGCTTCACGTCGAGCACGGTCACGGTACCATTGCGGATCGCGAGGCCTTCGGGGCGGATGAGATCGTCCAGCACCGTCTCGGTCCGTCCGCCGACCAGCTTCACCACCCGACCCGCACCGCTTTCGGCCACGTAGACGGTGCCGTCCCCGGCCACCGCCACGCCCTTGGGCCGATCCAGCCCGGAGGCCAGTTCCTCTACTTTGCCATTGTGTACGGAGTGTACCTTGCCGGTGCCATATTCCGCGAAGACCACCGCGCCGGAGGGAGCCAGCGCGACGCCCATCAACTGGTCGTAGCCGCTCGCCAAAACCTCGCTGGAAGGCCCGGCAGGATGGAACTTGGCAACTTCGCCATTGGCGGTGGTGACGATCATCGTCCCCGCACCCGCCGCCGCGACGCCGCGCGAGTAACCGGGGAAGCTGGGACTGAACAGCATGCCTTCCAGCTTCACCGCCTCCCCCGCGCGGAGCGAGAACACGAAGCCGCCATCGGCAATCCACAGCACGCCGTCCTCGCCCATGGCGACGTCCAGCGGCCATTGTAGGCCCTTCTCGATCAGCGGCTTCACCAGACCGCCCGCCGCCTTGGGCGTGGTGATCTCGTGAATCGAGCCGAGGATGTGCGAAATGAACAGGCGGTCGCCCACGAAGGTGCAGTTGTCGAGACCGGCGCCGATATCGGCCAGCACCGTCTTCGCGCCGGTGCGCGGATCAATGCGCAGCACTTGCCCGCTGGCGACCTGGGTGGAGACGATCATCCCCTCACTGTCGAACTTCACCGAATCCGGCACGCCAAGATCGCCGCAGACCACTTCAGGCTCGCCACTACCATCCAGATCGATGCGCCAGATCGCGTTGGCGCCCATCACCGGGATGTAGAGTTTGCCGTCCGGGCCGACTTCGAAGGCGTTCGGCATCGGCACGTCGCTCGCGATCACACGCGGCGCGCCGCCGTTCCGGTCCAGTTCGAGGATCTGCGATCCCATGCGGCAGCCCGCCGCGATCAGGCGGCCTTGCGAATAGGTGATGGGGTTGGCCACCGGCAGGTCCCCGCAGACCACTTCGCTGCTGCCGTCCGGGCGCAGCATGGTCACGCGGCCCTCGGTAATCTCGGTGGCGTAGAGGTTGCCTGCCTCGTCGAAGGCAAGGTCGTCCGGTGCGGTGATCGCGCCGCCCATCGGGCTGATGATCTCCACCGCGCCGGTATCGGGATCGACCGCGCTGATCTGGCTGCCGCCGACCTGAGCGACATAGATGCGCCCGTCCGCGCCGGTGCGCAGGCCATTGGCGCTGTAGAGGCGCGTGGGCGGGGTCAGCCGGTGCAGCATCCAGCCTTCGGAAGCGCGGGCGGAAACGACGCCGTGATTACGTCCTGCGGGTTCGAGCATCGGTGAAATTGTCCTCTCGTCCGGCGCTCTTGCAGCCGTTCTTTTCCGGCCGAGCCTATCCAGCGCTTCCGAGGCAGGCAACGCGAGGACCGGGCCGAGAGCCGTTCGGACATGCACTATCGCCCCGGCGACGTTCAGGGGGCTTTGTTCGATTGCCCCCGCTGGCTGCGTGCGCATATTCGACCGTCAGACGGAAAAGAGACCGCTTCGTTTGCGGCCAACCCGGAGAGCTTACCATGGAAGAGATGCGCTTTGACGGCCGTGTAGCGGTCATCACCGGGGCCGGCCGCGGATTGGGTCGGGCCTATGCCCTTTTGCTGGCCGAGCGCGGCGCCAAGGTGGTGGTGAACGATCTGGGCGGCGCGATCCGGGGCGAACTCGATGCGCCGGGCGCCGACGTCAGCGTGGCGCAGCAGGTGGTCAACGAGATCGTGGCGGCGGGCGGCGAAGCCATCGCCAACACTGATTCCGTCGCCACGCTGGAGGGCGGCAAGGCCATCGTACAGGCCGCGCTCGACCAATGGGGCCGGATCGACGTGCTGGTCCACAATGCCGGCAACGTGCGTTACGGATCGATCCGCGAGCTTTCCAGCGCGGACCTGCACGCGGTGCTCGACGTGCATCTGCTGGGCGCGTTCCATGTGGTGCAGGCCGCATTCGGGCCGATGTGCGATGCCGGATATGGCCGCATCGTGCTGACCAGCTCGGTCGGCGGGCTCTACGGCAACGAGAACTGCGTGAACTACGGCATCTCGAAGTCGGCGATGCTGGGGCTTTCCAACATCACCGCGCTCGAGGGGGAGGCGCACAACGTGAAGTGCAACGTGATCGTGCCTGGCGCGGTGACGCGCATGGCCGAGGGGATCGACATCTCGCAGTACCCGCCGATGGAGCCCGAACTGGTGGCCCCGGTGGTCGGCTGGCTGACGCATGAGCAGTGCCCGGTGACGGGTGAGCTGATCGCCTCGATGGCCGGCCGCGTGGCGCGCATGTTCGTGGCGGAAACGCGCGGCGTCTATCGCCCGCACTGGACGATCGAGGATGTCGCCGCTGCCTCCGATGCTTTCCACGACAAGAGCGAACTGATCGATTTCGGACTGCACGGGCATGTCGATCACATCGGGTACAGCTTCAAGATGGCGACGGCCGGCGCGGACGCTTAATGAACAACACTGTTGACAACTAACGCACCACTACGCCAGATTCAGCGGTGAGAGGGCGACCGGAGCAGAGTCGCCGCCAAGAGGATGCCCAGTCGATGGAAATGACCTGCCTCAAGTCCGACGTGCCCTCGCCCGAGGAACTCGATATCCCGGCGCTCAAGGCCAAGTATCGTCAGGAGCGCGACAAGCGCATGCGGCGCGAAGGCGGCGAGCAGTACGTGCGGCCGACCGACGACTTTTCCGATAACTACGCCCACGATCCCTTCACCCCGGTGGCCGAGCGTGAGGCGCTGGTGGAGGATATCGACGTCGCCATCCTCGGCGCCGGATTCTCGGGCATTCTGGCGGGCTATCACCTGCACAAGCAGGGCGTTTCCAACGTCCGCAACATCGACCATGCCGGCGGTTTCGGCGGCGTCTGGTACTGGAACCGCTATCCCGGCGTTCAGTGCGACAACGATGCCTACTGCTACCTGCCGCTGCTGGAAGAAACGGGCTTCATGCCCAGCAAGAAGTTCTCCGACGGCTGGGAAATCCAGCAGTACTGCCAGGACATGGCCGAGCGGTTCGATCTTGCCGACAAGGCGCTGTTCCACACGCTGGTCACCGGCATCCGCTGGGATGAGAGCATCAAGCGCTGGCACGTGACCACCAATCGCGGCGACGACATTCGCGCGCGCTTCGTGGTGATGGCAGGCGGCGTGATGAACATGCCGAAGCTGCCCGGCATCCCCGGCATTCACGACTTCAAGGGCAAGATGTTCCACACCAGCCGGTGGGAGCATGACTATACCGGCGGTTCGTGGACCGCGCCGGAGCTGGAAAAGCTGCGTGACAAGCGCGTCGCCATCATCGGCACCGGGGCCACCTCGGTTCAGGCGGTGCCCTATCTCGCCAAGTACGCCAAGCACCTCTACGTGCTGCAGCGCACGCCATCGAACATCGATGAGCGGCCCAATCCGCCGACCGATGCCGAGTGGGCCGCATCGCTCCAGCCCGGCTGGCAGCAGGAGCGCATGGCCAACTTCCACCGCGCCGCGCAGCAGTTCTTCATCCCCGGCGAGCCCGACCTGATCTGCGACATCTGGACCGAGATCAGCCGCAACCTCGCCATCGAACTGGGCGAGGAAGGCTGGCCCGCGCTCGATCCGCTGGAATTCATGGACCGCCGCGAAGTCGTGGACTTCCAGGTGATGGAACGCCTGCGCCGCCGCGTGGAATCCATCGTCGAGGACAAGGACACGGCCGAGAAGCTGAAGCCGTACTTCCGCTTCATGTGCAAGCGGCCGCTGTCCAACAACGACTACTACCCCGCGTTCAACCAGCCCAACGTGACGCTGATCGACGTTTCCGGCACGCAGGGCGTGGAACGGATGACCGAGAAGGGCTTCGTGGCCGATGGCGTGGAGCATGAGGTCGATCTGGTGATCTTCGCCAGCGGTTTCGAAGTGACCAGCGACCTCAAGCGCCGCTGGGGCATCGACACGGTGGAAGGACGCGGCGGCAAGTCGATCTACGACCACTGGACCAATGGCGCGAGCACGTTCCACGGCGTGATCACCGACGAGTTCCCGGCGATGTTCTACATGGGCTACATCCAGGGCGCGACGAACTCTTCCACCACCGAGCAGTTCGGACGGCAGGCGGAACACATCGCCTTCATGATCGGCGAAACCAAGCGCCGGGGCGCCAGCACCGTCGCCGCCACCCGGGAAGGCGTCGAGGGCTATTGCGCGCACTGCAAGGAGAACGAAGTCGACATGTCCGGCTTCCAGAACGACTGCACGCCCAGCTACTTCAACAACGAGGGCGACAAGGAACTGAAGTGGGCGCTGTTCCGCGGCTATCTGCCCGGCTGGGACGCCTTCCGCGACATGCTGGGGGACTGGCGCAAGAGCGACACGCATCAGGGCGTGAAGTTCGAGGACGCTTCCCCCGCCCACCTGACGAGAGCCGATGCGGAAAGCGTTGTAGAGGAGCGCTAGAGTATTAGCTCGCCGATCGCCTCTCCCTGTCCGCCGGGAGAGGCGGTTCGCCTATCGCCCGTTCCACACGGGCTTGCGCTTTTCAGCAAAGGCGCGCGGACCTTCCTGCGCATCGGCACTGTTGTAGGTGTGCTCATGTGCTGCCCGAGCGGCTGCAAGCGCAGCCGAGCGGCCCATTTCCGTCGAAAGCATCACCGTTTCCCGCGCGGCCTTCACCGATAGCGGAGCACCTTCCAGCACTTCCAGGGCCAGCTCGATCGCCGCGTCCAGCACCGCACCGGGCTCGGCAATGCGGTTGACCAGACCGATCTCGTAAGCGCGCTGGGCGGTGATCGGCTTTCCGGTGAGCATGATCTCCATCATGATCCGCTGGGGGATCATGTGGATCAGCGGCGAGGCCCAGGGGCTGCCGCGCCCGACCTTCACTTCGGTAATCGCGAACTTCGCATTCGTGCTGGCGACGCAGAGGTCGCAGGCCTGCGCGATCATCCAGCCGCCGGCGAAGGCATGGCCATTGACGGCGGCGATGGTGGGTTTGGTCAGTTCGATCGTGTCGTAGGGCAATGCGTAGAGATCGCGCGGCGGCACGGCCATGCCGGTTTCGACCATCTCCTTGAGATCGCCGCCCGCGCAGAAGGCCTTGTCGCCGCTGCCGGTGAGGATGGCGATGCGGGCGGAAGCGTCGCTCTCGAAAGTCGCCCAAGCCTCACGCAGCCCCTCGCGCACTTCGCGGCTGAGGCAGTTGCGCTGGTCGGGGCGGTTGATGGTGATGACCGCGATGCCGTCGTCATGGGCATCGTAGAGGACAGCTTGGGTCACGTCAGAAGCCCCTTTTCTCGATCTCATAAGCGGTGCGGTACAGGTCCTCGCGGAAGTCGGGATGGGCGATGGCGACCAGTCGCTTCGCGCGTTCGGCCAAGGTCTGGCCCTTCAATTGCGCCGCGCCGTATTCGGTGACGATCACGTCCACTTCCGTCCGAGCGGTTGTAACGGGGCCTGAGAGAGCTGGAACGATCTTGCTCAAGGCGCCGCCCTTCGCGGTGGAGGCCAGCACGATCAGCGAGGCGCCGCCCGGCACGCGCGATCCGGCGCGCACGAAATCGACCTGTCCGCCGGTGCCGCCAAGGTAGGTCGTGCCCGATTGCTCGGCATTGACCTGCCCGGTCAGGTCCACTTCCAGTGCGGAGTTGATCGTCACCAGCCGCGTAAGCTGGATGATCGGCTTGACCCCGTGGGTATAGCTGCTGGGCATCATCCTGATCGCAGGGTTGTTCGCAGCCCAGTCGTAGAGCCGCCGCGTGCCGATCAGCGCGCCGTTGATCGAGACGCCCCGGTCGATCTCCTTGCGCGCATTGGTCAGCACCCCGGCTTCGGCAAGGTCGACCAGACCGTCGCCCAGCATCCCGGAGTGGACGCCAAGGTCGCGGCGGTCGTGCAGCAGGCGCAGGATCGCGTCAGGCACTGCGCCCACGCCGGTTTGCAGCACGGCGCCGTCGCCGATGAATTCGGCGCAATGGCGGGCGATCGCCTCGTCGGTCGGGCCGATCTTCGCAGGCGCCACTTCCACGGGGGCGCGGCTGACGTGAACTGCGACGTCGATCAGTTCGCCGGGGATCGTTTCGCCGGGAACGTAGGGCACCTGCTCGTTGACTTCGGCGATGACGATACGCGCCTTGTCCACCGCCGCGCGCACATAGTCGGAGATCAGGCCGCAGCTGTGGTTGCCCTGTGCGTCGGCTGGGCTGACCTGGATCATCGCCACGTCGCAGGGCATGATTCCCGCATCGATCAGGCAGGCGATCTGGCTGACGTGGACGGGGATGACATCCAGCGCATTCGCTTTGGTCATGCTGCGCAGCGCGCCGATGGCGCCCATGCTGGAAAGGCGGAAGGATCGCGCGCTCTCCGGCGTGAACAGGCCGGAGAAGCTGGTGGCGATGAAGGCGTGGAGGCCGCCAATGGCCTCCCCCTGTTCGATCAGCGCTTCCACCAGCGTGATCGGCTCACCGCAGGCCTGACCGAAGACGATACGATCTCCCGGTTTCAGGAACCGGGAGAGGTCGAGGTCGGCCGCGGCGAGCGCGATGGTCACAGCTTGCCCGCTTGCCGCAGCAGACGTTCGGCGCGGGCGAGGTAGGGCCGGTCGAGCATGCCGCCCTTCCAGCCGATCGCGCCGACGCCGGGGTTAGCGGCGAAGATGTCGACGATCTCCTGCGCCTCGGCGATTTCCGCCTCGGTGGGGGTGAAGGCTGCGTTGATCACCGGGACCTGCGCCGGGTGGATCGCCATCATCCCGCGATAGCCGTCGCGGCGCACCTTTTCGGCACGGGCCTTGAGCGCTTCGAGGTCCTTGAAGTCGGCGCTGATCGTCTCGATCGCGGTCACGCCCGCCGTCGCCGCGCCCAGCACGGTGAGGCTGCGCGCCAGTTCGTAAGTGAAGGAATAGGCGCCGTCCGCTTCCTTGTTGGACGAGGCGCCGATCGAATCGGCCAGGTCTTCCGCGCCCCAGGTCAGCGCTACCACGCGGGGCGCGCCCTTGTAGTCGCCGGTGTGGAACATTGCTTCGGCCGTTTCGGTGATCAGCACGATCACCGGGGTCGAACCCTGCTCGATGCCGTTCGCCACTTCCAATGCTTCGAGGTAGCGGTCCAGCGTCTCCACGTCCTGCCGGCCATAGACCTTGGGCAGCATGATCCCGCCGGGACGCGCGGGCATGATCGCCACGAGGTCGTCCAGCGTATGCGGCCCGTCGAGCGGGTTGATACGTACCCAGAGGCGGCCGCGCTGTTCGGGGTTCGCGGCAATGAAGTCATGCACCATCGGGCGCGCGGCGGCCTTGGCATCGGGCGCGACGGCATCTTCCAGATCGATGAGGACGATGTCGGCCTCGCCCTCCATCGCCTTGGTCATCTTCTTCTCGCTGTCGCCCGGTGCGAAAAGCCAGGAGCGGGCGGCGATAGGGCCATGTTTCGGGGATTCGTGCGTTACAGGCATGTTCTCTCCAGTCGTCATCCCGGTGAAAGCCGGGATCGCGGGCAGTCAGGCCCCGCGTTTCCGATTACGATCCCAGCTTTCGCCGGGATGACGGGGTTTCTCAAGTGGAGCCGCCTCAATAACTTTTAGGGAGGTCCAAAACCCTCTCGGCGATGAAGTTCATGATCTGGTGCGGGCTGACCGGCGCGATGCGCGGGATCATCACTTCGCGCAGGTAGCGCTCGACGTGGTATTCCTGCGCATAGCCCATGCCGCCCATCGACATCACTGCGGTCTGGCACGCCTCGAACCCGGCTTCGGCGGCGAGGTACTTGGCGGAGTTTGCCTCTACCCCGCAGTCCAGCCCCTTGTCGAACAGGGTGGCAGCCTTGAAGAGCATCAGACTGGCCGCTTCCACCTGCATCCACGCCTTGGCAAGCGGGTGCTGAATGCCCTGGTTCTGGCCGATCGGCCGCCCGAACACCACGCGTTCCCGTGCATAGCGGGACGCGCGCTGGATCGCGACGCGGCCGAGGCCAGTCGCCTCCGCTCCCAGCAGTACGCGCTCCGGGTTCAGGCCCTTGAGCAGGATGCGGAAACCCTGGCCTTCCTCACCAATCAGATCCTCGTCCGGAATGAACAGGTCGGTGATGAACATCATGTTGGAGCCGACCGCGTGGCGGCCCATCTTGGGGATGATCCGCGTCTCGATATGTTCGCGATCGAGCTTGGTGTAGAACAGGCTGAGGCCTTCGGTCTTCTTCTTCACCTCTTCCAGCGGGGTGGTACGGGCGATGATCAGCATCCGGTCGGCCACATGGGCCTGCGTGATCCACACTTTCTCCCCATTGACGCGGTAGCCGCCGGGCACCTTCTCGGCACGGGTCTTGAGGCTGGTAGTGTCGAGCCCGGTGTTCGGCTCGGTCACGGCGAAGCACATCTTCTCCTCGCCCGAAAGGATCGGCGGGATCATCCGCTGCTGTTGCTCCTCGGTGCCGTAGAGCATCACCGGCTCCAGCCCGAAGACGGGCAAGTGGATGGTGGATGCCGCCGTCATGCCGCCGCCGCTTTCGGCCACGGCCTGCATCATCACCGCCGCCTCGGTAATCCCCAGCCCCGCGCCGCCGACGCTTTCGGGCATGGCCACGCCCAGCCAACCGGCTTCCGCCATCGACTTGTGGAATTCATACGGGAATTCGCCGCTGCGATCCTTTTCCAGCCAGTACTCGTCAGAGAACTGCGAACAGTGCTTGAGAACGGCCTCGCGGATGTTCTGCTGGTCGTCGGTCAGGGCGAAATCCATGGCGTTCCTCTTGTCTTCCCGATCCCCGGACTAACAGCGGGGCTTGTACGAGACAACCATCATCGTGCCGATATGCGCCCATCAAACGCAAATACGAATAGTCTTCGCTCCGGCGGTGCGGTAGGCATAGGCCAACGAGAAGGAGAGGGCCTTGACCGCGAGCAAGGAGAATACAGGACCATTGCAAGGCCTGCGCGTGGTGGACCTCACCAGCGTGGTCTTCGGCCCCTATGCCACGCAGATCATGGCGGACATGGGCGCGGAAGTGATCAAGGTGGAACCGCCGGAGGGCGATAATACCCGCTGGATCACCAAGGGGCCGGTGCCGGGCATGGGCGGCATCTACGTCAACGTGAATCGCGGCAAGCGCGGGATCGTGCTGGATCTCAGGCAGGAGCAGGATCGGGAGAACCTGCGCGCGCTGATCGCCACGGCGGACGTCTTCATCCACTCGATGCGCGGCAGCGCGATCCGCAAGCTCGGCTTCGATTACGAGGCGGTGCGCGCGATCCGGCCGGACATTATCTACACCAATTGCTACGGCTATTCGCGGCGCGGGCCGGAAGGCGACAAGCCCGCCTATGACGACACGATCCAGGCCGAATGCGGTATCCCGCATGTGCAGGGCCTGATGAACGGCGAGCCCGGCTATGTCGCCACGATCATGGCGGACAAGGTCGCTGGCCTCCATGCGCTCTACGCCACGATGATGGCGCTCTATCACCGCGAGCGGACCGGAGAGGGGCAGGAAGTGGAAGTCACCATGTTCGAGGCGATGACCTCGTTCATGCTGGTGGAGCACGCCAACGGCGCGATGTTCACGCCGCCGACCACCCCCGCGCATTACCACCGCGCGGTCGAGCCGAACCGGCGACCCTATCGCACGAAGGACGGCTACGTCGCCGTGCTGGTCTACAACGACAAGCACTGGAACGCCTTCGTCGAATCGGTGCAGCCGGAATGGGCCACTGACGAATTCTCCACGCTGGAAAAGCGGGCCCGCCAGATCGGCCGGGTCTACGGGCTACTGGGGGAGAGTTTCCTGACGCGCACCACGCAGGAATGGCTCGACACCTTGCGGGGCCTGCACATCCCCTGCGCGCCGCTACGCTCCACCGACGAACTGTTCGACAACGAGCACCTCAACGCCATCGGCTTCTTCGAAGAGGTCGAGACCGAGCAGGGCCTGGTACGCTTTCCCGGCGTGCCCACGTGGTTTTCCACCACCCCCGGCAAGGTTCGCGGACCCGCGCCCACGCTGGGGCAAGACAACGAAGCGGTGCTGGGAGAACTTGCGCCGGATGCCTCAAGCGTCGCCCCGGCGATAGCAGTCGATTCCAAGTGAACAGTACTGTTGATTTCACCTGACAGTGTCCCGAGGCTTGGGCTAACCACCTGTTCAAGCCGCGCCTTGGGACAAAGACCGGCAACCTGATTCCACCCGCCAAGCATCGCGGGCAGAAAACGGATCGAGAGGAAGGCAAGACGATGTACGACGATCAACCGCAAGCGGAAACTCCTGCCAAGGCACGCAAGGGCACCCCGGTTTACAAGCGCATTCTCGACCTGTTCGAGGCCGAGGGCATCAAGACCCTGTTCGGCATCCCCGATCCCAACTTCGTCCACCTTTTCCTTGAGGCCGAATCGCGCGGCTGGACCGTCGTTTCGCCGCACCACGAAGCGTCCGCCGGCCACATGGCCGCCGCTGCCGCCCGCATCACCGGCAAGCCCGCGCTCTGCATCGGCACCCTCGGGCCGGGCATGGCGAACATGATGCCCGCGATCCAGTGCGCCAAGGTCGAGAACGATCCGGTGATCTTCATGGGCGGCCAGCGCGCCCGCATCACCGAACGCCGCGTGCGCCGTGGACGCATCCAGTTCGTCCGCCAGGAGCCGATGATCGAGGATTCGGTGAAGTTCTCCAGCTCGATCGAATATGCCGACCAGACCGACGAGATCATTCGCGAAGCTATCCGCGTCGCCATGTCGGGCACGCCGGGGCCGGCCTATATCGAGTATCCCGCACACGTCATTCTGGAAGAGCTGGACTTGCCGCCGGTGCTGCCGCCACACCGCTACCGCCTGACCAATCAGGGCGCGGACGGCGATCGCATCGCCGAAGCGGCCGAGATCATCCGCAATGCCAAGAACCCGGTGCTGCTGGTGGGCCACGGCGTCTACACCGCCAAGGCCGGTGCCTCGGTGAAGGAACTGGCCGAGCTGATGCAGAGCCCGGTGATCCAGACCTCGGGCGGCACCTCGTTCATCGAGGGGCTTGAGGACCGTACGTTCCCCTATGGCTTCTCGGAAGCGTCGATCGACGCGGTGGTCGAAAGCGACTGCTGCGTGGCGCTCGCCACCGAACTGGGCGAGCCCAGCCACTATGGCCGCTGGCGTCACTGGGTAGACAACGAAGCCAACCGCAAGTGGATCTACGTCCAGCAGGACCCGACCGCGATCGGCGTCAACCGCCCGATCGACGTGCCGCTGGTGGGCGACGTGCGCGCCGTGGTGCCGCAGCTGGTCCGCGCCCTCGAGGACACGCCGCGCAAGGCCGCGCCGTCGCTGGCCGAATACATCCAGCGTGATGCCGACCAGCTTGTCGAACTGGCAGAGGAAGCCGCCGGCAAGCCCGATGGCTCCACCGCGAAGATGCACACCAGTCAGTTCGTCACCGAAGCGACCAAGGCCTTCCCGAAGGACGGCATCCTGATCCGCGACGGCGGCGCCACGGTGATCTTCCAGTGGACTTATTCGCAGGCCAAGCCGCACGATGTGATCTGGAACCAGAACTACGGCCACATCGGCACCGGCCTGCCCTATGCGACCGGCGCCATGCTCGCCGATCAGGCGGAGACGGGCAAGCAGCGCCCGGGCATGCTGATCACCTCGGACTCCTCGTTCCTGTTCCATGTGGGCGAGCTGGAAGTGGCGGTGCGCAAGAACCTGCCGCTGGTGGTGATCGTGGGCGTTGACTTCCAGTGGGGCCTTGAAGTGGGCGTCTACAAGCGCACCTTCGGCAAGGGCACCAAGGAAACCGGCGTGCACTGGTCCGACAAGGTCCGCTTCGACAAGATCGCCGAAGGCTTCGGCGCAGCAGGCGAATATGTCGAGAAGGCGGAAGACATCGGCCCGGCCATCAAGCGCGCCTATGAGCGTGGCGGCTGCACCGTGATCCACGTGCCGATCGACCCGGCCGCGAACTCGGAAGAAATGCCGAACTACTCGGAGTTCCGCACCTGGTACGCCGAAGGCACCCAGTAACGACAAGTCCTCCCCCTAGGGGGAGGGGGACCATGCGCAGCATGGTGGAGGGGCACGCGCGGTTCGAACAACGCCAGAGGCTCACGCGAACCTCATGCAATCGGCCTGTGCCCCTCCACCACCCTTCGGGCGGTCCCCCTCCCCGTTTCGGGGAGGAAGGGAGAGAACGATGCGCAATTACACCCAGTTCTACATCGACGGTCAGTGGGTCGATCCCATCGCGCCGCGCACCGCACAAGTCGTCAATCCGGCCACCGAGGAAGTCTCCGGCACGATCTCGCTCGGCTCGGCTGACGATGTCGACAAGGCCGTCGCCGCCGCCCGCCGCGCCTTCGCGACTTTCGGCGAGACGAGCGCCAAGGAGCGTCTGGAACTGCTCGAAGCGATCCTGGCCGAATACCTGAAGCGCGAAACCGAACTGGGTGAAGCCGTCAGCGAGGAAATGGGCGCGCCGATGTCGCTCGCCTGCGGGTTCCATACGCTGCTGGGCAAGGGCCACCTCTCCACCGCGATCGAAGTGCTGAAGGACTTCAAGTTCGAGGAACAGCGCGGCGTCACCCTGATCCGCAAGGAGCCGATAGGCGTCTGCGGGCTGATCACGCCGTGGAACTGGCCGATGAACCAGACCTGCGTGAAGATTTTCCCGGCGCTCGCCGCCGGTTGCACGATGATCCTGAAGCCCCCGCAACTCGCGCCCTATTCGGCCCAGATCCTGGCCGAAATCCTGCATGACGCGGGCGTTCCGGCAGGCGTCTTCAACATGGTGCAAGGCAAGGGCAGCGAGATCGGCACCGCGCTCTCCACCCATGAGGATGTGGACATGATCTCCTTCACCGGGTCGGAGCCAGTGGGCGTGCAGATCCAGAAGGACGCCGCCGATACCGTGAAGCGCGTCGGCCTCGAACTCGGCGGCAAGTCTGCGTGGATCGTGCTCGACGACGCTTCGCTCACTGCCAATGTCGCTGCAGCCACCGGGGGCATGATGGGCAATTCCGGCCAGACCTGCTCCGCCGGTTCGCGCCTGCTGGTGCCCAGCGCCCGCATGGACGACGCCATTGCCGCCGCCACCGAGGCTGCGAACGGCGTCACCGTGGGCGACCCCAAGGGCAACTTCGCGATGGGCCCGGTCGTCTCGAAGAGCCAGTACGAGATCATCCAGGGCTACATCGAAAAGGGCCTGGAGGAAGGCGCCAAGCTCATCGCCGGCGGCCTCGGCAAACCCGAAGGGCTGGACAAGGGCTACTACGTCAAGCCCACCGTGTTCGTCGGCAGCAACGACATGGTGATCGCCCGCGAGGAAATCTTCGGCCCCGTGCTCGTCATCATCGGCTACGACGATGTCGATCACGCCGTGGAAATCGCCAACGATTCCAACTTCGGCCTTGGCGGATACGTCTCGGGCGAGGATCTCGACGCGGCGCGCGCCATCTCGCGCCGGATGCGCACCGGGGCGATCTGGGTCAACGGCGGGTTCGATTTCCACGCACCGTTCGGCGGCTACAAACGCTCCGGCAACGGCCGTGAATGGGGCGAACACGGCTTTGCCGATTATCTCGAAGTGAAGTCGGTGGTCGGCTGGAACCCGGCCTGACCTTAGCGCAAAGCCGGGGTATCACCGCGAAAGCGGTCCCCGGCGGCCCGCCCGACAGCACTGTTGCAATACTACAACGCAAATCCGCCATATTTCCGCCAAAGCGTCATTACAATTCCCGTTAACAGCTGCGTAAATCTCTTCGCGTACCGCCGCCGCGAACCCTCCCGGCCAGTCCCCGGCCGGACCGGGTCGATGCGACTGTCTAAGGAACGCGAAAATGATGACCCGCAAGGACACGGTCCTTCTCGGCGGCGCCCTCGTGCCGGCCCTCGCCCTGCTGTTTCCGCAGCACGGCCTCGCGCAGGACGTTCCGGCGATGGATGCCGCAGCGGGTGAAGCCATCGTCGTCACCGGCTCTCGCATCGCCCAGCCGGCCGCCGACACGCCCAATCCGGTCACCGTGGTGACGGCCAGGGACATCTCGGATTCGGGCACGACGAACCTGACCGACTTCCTCAAGACCGTTCCCGCGCTCCAGAACTCTGTCGATTCCTACCAGACCAGCGGCAACCGCGCCGGGATTGGCTTCACCGGCCTCAACCTGCTCAACTTGCGTAACCTGGGCACGCAGCGCACCCTGGTGCTGATCGACGGCCGCCGACAGGTCGCTTCCGTCGCGGGCACCCAGTCGGTGGACATCAACACGATCCCGCTCGACCTGGTGGAGCGCGTCGAAGTGCTCACCGGCGGCGCGTCTGCCGTCTACGGTGCGGATGGCGTCTCGGGCGTCGTCAACTTCATCCAGAAGCAGGACTTCGAAGGCGTGACCGGACGCGTCCAGACCGGCATTTCCGGCCATGGCGATGCCGGGCAGCGCCTGATCGCGCTGACCGCCGGGCACAACTTCGCAGGCGGTCGCGGCAATATCGCGGTGGCCTGGGAGCATGGCGAGGAAGACCGCCTCAGCGCCCATTCGCGGCGCTATCTCGACGGCGAGAACAAGGTCGATTTCTACCACAACCCCGCCGACACCGAAGCCGGGCTCGTCAGCAACGACGGCATTCCCGACAATATCCCCCTGCGTAACATCCGCTATTTCGACACCTCGCGCGCGGGCGCGATCGACGTCAACTTCGACCGCGTTCCGGACTTCGTCGGCGGCGACGGCCAGCTCTTCGATCACGGCACGATCATCGCCCCCGGCTATCAGCAGGGCGGCTCGGGCACGCTGGTTTCCGATTACGGCAACGACCTCCTGCCCCGGATCAAGCGCGATGTGGTCAGCGCCTCGGCCCACTTCGACGTCAGCAGCGCGCTGACCCTCTATGCCGAGGGCAAGTACGCCCGCAGCCGCTCCTTCACGCTGGGGCAGCCGACCTTCGACTATTACCTGTTCATCCCTCAGGACAATCCCTACCTCCCGGCTGCGGTACAGGCTGCCATCGATCCCGCGATGGGCGGCGTGCTCGTCAACCGCGACAACTTCGACTTCGGCCGACGCGGAGAGGATATCACGCGCGAGACCGTCCGCAGCGTCGTCGGCGCGCGCGGGGAGATCAGCCCGAACTTGCGCTACGATCTGTCCTACGTCTTCGGCCAGACCAGGATCAAATCGCGCTACGTCAACAACATGCTGACCGACCGCTACCTTGCCGCGATCGACGCGGTGAGCGACGGTAACGGCGGCGTGACCTGCCGCGTCAACACCGAGGCCGGATGGACGCCGTTCCAGCCCTACAACCGCAACCGCGCACCGATCCCGCCGGTGACCTTCGCGGCCGGCGACTGCCAGCCGCTCAACCTCTTCGGTGAGAATAACGCCTCGAACCAGGCCGCGCTGGACTGGATCATGGCCGACACGACCGATCGCACGACGCTGACCCAGCATGTCGTCAGCGGCTCCGTGACCGGTGACACCCATGGATTTCTGGAGCTTCCCGGCGGCCCGATCGCGTTCGCGGCGGGCGGCGAATACCGCAGCGAGAAGAGCAGCTTCGTGCCCGACCCACTGGTCTCGCAAGGCCTGACCTTCACCAGCGCGCTGGGCAATTCGAAGGGCTCGTTCGACGTCTGGGAACTCTTCGGCGAAGTGAACGTGCCGATCCTGGCGGACATGGCATTCGCGCACCGCCTGTCGGTCAACGGCGCCGTCCGCTATTCCGACTATTCCAGCGTCGGTTCGACCAGCGCATGGAAGCTCGGCGGCGAATGGGCGCCGGTGCGGGACGTAACGTTCCGCGGCTCCTATTCGAAGTCCGTGCGCGCACCGAATATCAGCGAACTCTACACCGGCGCCTCGCAGACCGCGCAGCTGATCAACGATCCCTGCGGCGTCACCAATGTTCAGAACGGCACCCGGTACCGCGCCGCGAATTGCAGCGCCCTCCTCACCGGCCTGGGCACCGATCCGACCGCGTTCAACGGTGTCGTCGGCCAGGGCATTGCAGGCTTCGGCGTCGGCAATCCGGACCTCAAGGAAGAAACCGCCAAGACCTGGACCGCCGGTGCGGTGCTCCAGCCCGGCTTCCTCCCGCGCCTGACGCTTTCGGCCGACTGGTACGACATCCGCATCCGCAATGCGATCAACGTCGTTTCCGCCCAGAGCCTCGCCGATCTCTGCGTGGACCAGGCCAGCCTCGACAATCCCTATTGCGGCGCGATCACCCGCCAGAACGGCGGCGCCGCCGCGGGCAACATCACGAGCTTCCAGCTCACCCCGTTCAACATCGCGCAGATCCGCACGTCCGGCCTCGACCTCACGCTGGCCTATTCGGTGCCGACCGCAAGGGCCGGGACCTTCGGCGCGCGGGTGATGGCGAACTACCTGCACCGCCTGACGTCCGTGCCGATCCCCGGTGCCACCACGGTCAACAACGCCTATGTCGCGGGCGCGCCCAAGTATCAGGTCACGGCCGACCTCACCTGGCAGAGCGGCGCCTTCGGGCTGGACTGGCAGATCAATTACGCCTCGGCCGTCTATCGCTACGACCGCCAGACGATCGCCGCGAACCCGGACATCGTCGCCCCCGAATATCTCAAGCTGAAGGAACGCTTCTCGCACGACCTCAGCGTGACCTACGATGTGGGCGAGCAGTTCACGATCTACGGCGGCGTGAACAACCTGTTCGACCAGAAGCCCGATATCGGCAGCCTGAACACCCCGATCAGCGCGGTGGGCCGCTATGTCTTCGTGGGCGCCAAGGTCAAGCTGGCCGACCTGTTCGGCGGCGCCCGCTAAGGCAGCTTCAAGCCGAACGAAAGAAGGGGGCCGTGGCAACACGGCCCCTTTTTTCTGCCCGGATGCCTTGTCAGCCTTCGGCGAGAACGGCAGCGATCATGGAGCGCCAGATATTGGCGGCATCGTCGCGGTAAGCCTCGTCGCTCTCGCCGTTCCCGACATAGCGGACGATTTCCGCGCCCGATTCCATCATGAGCTGGTCCGGTTCCCGAACGGCTTCCAGAACCGCACGGACCGCAACCGCAAGCTTCCTGCGCGCTTCGGCATCCAGCGTCTCCGTTTCGCTCCCCAAAGAGACTGCCAGAGCCTGCATCCCACGTTCGATCGGTGTCACGCTATCCCCCTAAGTCCAAACGGAAACCCGCTCAGGACACACCAAGGGCGTCGCCTTGTCCAGTACAAGTGACGGTCTGTTCGCAAATGTCAGGGAATGGAGCGGGTGAGGGGAATCGAACCCCCGTATTCAGCTTGGGAAGCTGCTGCTCTACCATTGAGCTACACCCGCGGATCGGCGGCCTCGGATAATCCGGCGCGATCAGTCGTCTCGCGCTCTGGCACAGCGGACTGAGGCGGTCAATGGCTGCGGACGCAGTTGCCCCGCAAGGAAAAAGGCGCCGACCGAAGCCGACGCCTTTTTCAAATCACGCGCGGCCGATGGCCAGGAAGCGTTCCTCGCGGCGGGCGAGCAGGTCGCGGGCCGGGAGAGCTTCGAGCACGTCGAGTTCCTGTTCGATGGCGCCAAACAGCGCCTGCGCCGCGCCTTGCGCATCGCGGTGAGCGCCGCCGACCGGCTCTGCCACGACGCGTTCGACGACGTTCAGCGAGAGCAGGTCCTGCGCCGTCACCTTCATGGCTTCGGCGGCGTCCGGAGCCTTGTCCGGGGTGCGCCAGAGGATCGAGGAGGCACCTTCCGGCGAAATCACCGAGTAGATCGAGTGTTCGAGCATCAGCACGCGGTCGGCCGCGGCCAGCGCCACGGCGCCGCCCGAGCCGCCCTCACCCACGATCGCCGAAACGATCGGCACCGGCACGGCAAGGCAGGCCTCGATCGAACGGGCGATCGCTTCGGCCTGGCCGCGTTCCTCGGCCTCGACGCCGGGGAAAGCACCGGCGGTATCGACCAGAGTGACGACCGGCAGGCCGAACTTGCCCGCCATCTCCATCAGGCGGATCGCCTTGCGGTAGCCTTCGGGCTTGGCCATGCCGAAGTTGTGCTTGATGCGCGTGGCGGTGTCGTGGCCCTTCTCGTGGCCCATCACCATGACCTTGCGGCCATTGAGGCGCGCGAAGCCGCCGATAATCGCGGCATCTTCGCCATAGAGACGATCACCGCCGAGCGGGATGAAGTCGGTGAAGCCCATCCGCACGTAGTCCACGAAGTGCGGACGCTGCGGATGCCGCGCCACTTGCGTCTTCTGCCAGGGCGTCAGCTTGGCATAAGTCGCCGCCAGCATGCCGGCGCTCTTCTTCTCGAGGCGCGCGATCTCGCCCGCGATGTCGAGATCGCTGTCGCTGGCCGTCGTGCGCAGCTCCGCAATGCGCGCTTCGAGCGCGGCGATCGGCTTTTCGAATTCAAGAAACGAGATCATGCTCTTTCCGTTTACCTGCCGGTTTCAGCGCGCCTCAGGAGGCGCGCTTGGCCAGCCATTCTTCCAGCCACTTGATCGTATATTCGCCGCTCTGGAACTCGGGGTCCTCGAGCAGGGCCTGGTGCAGCGGGATCGAGGTCTTGACGCCGTCGATCACCATCTCCTCCAGCGCGCGCTTCAGGCGCATGATCGCGCCCTTGCGTGTGCGGCCCGAGACGATCAGCTTGCCGATCATCGAATCGTAGTACGGCGGGATGCGGTAGCCCGTGTAGAGGCCCGAATCGACGCGCACGTTCATGCCGCCCGCCGCGTGGTAGTTCGTCACCTGTCCCGGCGAGGGGGTGAAGTTCCACGGGTCTTCTGCGTTGATGCGGCATTCGATGGCGTGGCCCTTGAACTCGATCTCGTCCTGCTTGAACGAGAGCGGCTGGCCGTCGGCAATGCGGATCTGCTCGCGCACGAGATCGACGCCGGTGATGGCTTCGGTCACCGGATGTTCCACCTGCAGGCGGGTGTTCATCTCGATGAAGTAGAACTCACCGTTTTCCCAGAGGAATTCGATCGTGCCGGCACCGCGATAGGCCATGTCGGCCATGGCCTTCGAGACGATGCCGCCCATGCGGTCGCGCTCTTCGGGGGTAATGACCGGCGAGGGCGCTTCTTCCAGCACCTTCTGGTGGCGGCGCTGCAGCGAGCAGTCGCGCTCACCCAGGTGAACCGCTTCGCCCTTGCCGTCGCCGAAGATCTGGAATTCGATGTGGCGCGGATTGCCGAGGTACTTTTCCATGTAGACGGTGGCATCGCCGAAGGCGGCCTTCGCCTCCGAACGGGCCTGGCCCATCTGGCTTTCAAGTTCCTCGGCCGAGTTCACGACCTTCATGCCGCGACCACCGCCGCCCGAAGCGGCCTTGATGATCACCGGATAGCCGATCTGCTCGGCCAGCTCGCGCGCGACGTCGAAGTCCTCGATCGCGCCGTCAGATCCCGGAACCAGCGGCAGGCCGAGCGCACCGGCAGTGCGCTTGGCTTCCACCTTGTCGCCCATCGTGCGGATGTGCTCGGGCTTGGGGCCGACCCAGATCAGGCCATGCGCCTCGACGATCTCGGCGAACTGGGCGTTCTCCGAGAGGAAGCCGTAGCCGGGGTGGATCGCGTCGGCATGGGTGATCTCGGCCGCGGCGATGATCGCCGCGACGTTGAGGTACGAATCCTTGGCCGCCGGCGGGCCGATGCAGACCGCGTGGTCGGCAAGGCGCACATGCATGGCGTCGGCGTCGGCGGTGGAATGCACCGCGACGGTCTCGATGCCCATCTCGCGCGCGGCGCGATGGATGCGCAGCGCGATTTCGCCGCGGTTGGCAATCAGGAGGCGCTTGATGGCCATGAAATTACGGTCCTCAGGCGATCACGACGAGCGGCTGGTCGAATTCGACCGGCTGCTGGTTGTCGACGAGGATGGCCTGGATCGTGCCGCTCTTGGGGGCGTTGATCTGGTTCATGACCTTCATGGCCTCGACGATCAGCAGAACGTCACCGGCCTTCACCTGCTGGCCCACGCTGATGAAGTTCGGCGCGGTGGGTTCGGGGGCGAGGTAGACGGTGCCGACCATCGGCGACTTCACGGCGTCGACCGGGGCAGCGGCAGGCGCAGCCTCGGCAGCCGGAGCGGCAGCGAAGGGCGCCGCGACCGGAGCAGCGGCATAGGCCGGTGCGGCGGCAACGATCTGCTGCGCGACCTGACGGGTGACCTTGATCTTGCGTTCGCCGTCCTCGACCTCGATTTCGGTCAGACCGGTTTCAGCGAGGAGCTCGGCGAGCTCGCGTACCAGCGCGCTGTCGATGTTCACGCAACTTCCTTTCGTTCAAGATATTCGAGCAGCGAGGCCAGCGTGCCTTTGAGGTCCTTGCGGTGGACCACCATGTCGACCATGCCGTGGGCATGGAGGTACTCGGCGCGCTGGAAGCCGTCGGGGAGTTTTTCGCGGATGGTGTCCTGGATCACGCGCTGGCCGGCAAAGCCGATGAGCGCGCCCGGCTCGGCGATCTGGACGTCGCCCAGCATCGCGTAGCTGGCGGTGACGCCGCCGGTGGTGGGATCGGTCAGGACGACGATATAGGGAAGCCCCGCCCGCGCGAGGCGGCGGATGGCGACGGTCGCCTTGGGCATCTGCATCAGCGAGAGGATACCCTCCTGCATGCGGGCGCCGCCGGCTGCCGTGCAGATCACATAGCCGCAGTTCTCGGCAATGGCGCGTTCGACCGCCTCGACGAAGGCTTCGCCCACGGCCATGCCCATCGAGCCGCCCATGAACGCGAAGTCCTGCACGCCCAGCACCACCTTCTTCCCCTCGATCGCACCGAGCGCATTGGTCAGCGCATCGGGGAAGGGATTGGCGGCGCGAGCGGCGCGGATGCGGTCCGAATACTTCTTGCTGTCGCGGAAGTTCAGGGGATTTTCCGGAACCCTGGCGGCGGGCAGCACCGAATAACCGGCGTCGAGCAGCTGGTCGAAGCGGGCCTGCGCACCGATACGGCCATGGAACTGGCAGCGCGGGCAGACCGATAGGTTGTCCTCGAACTCCTTGGTGAACAGCATTTCGCCGCACCCGCGACACTTGGTCCACAGGTTGTCGGGCGTGTCCCGTTTCTTCAGGCTCCCGAGGGAATTGCGTACCTTGCTAAGCCAACTCATGACGAACCCTTGCGTGAATCTCGTGCGGCCCGGTGAGTCCGGGCTCGCCAGTTGGACCCTCCGGACGCTGCGTTCGGGGCCTGTTTTCCTGTGCCCCGTGCGACCGAACGATCTCTGTGTGCGACGTGCTCCGCGCTGGCCTGTCGGGCCCGCCGCAGTGCGGGGCAATACGCGGCAGATATGGGTAGATCAATCGCCAGTGCACTCCGGCATGCGCAAAAAGTGCCCCACCGCTATCGGCGAGGGGGCTGAAAAGCGCAGAAATCCGCGAATCCGACAGGTCAATCGGCACCCCCGCAAAAGATCGGTGGAAGCGGTGAAGAGAGGCTTTTTCCACCCACTTACCATTACGTCAAGGTGGTTTTCGTGGCCTTTGGGGCACGATTTCCCTTCATTGATGACTCTCCGCAAGCGGTCCAGAAAGGCCAGATGAAACAGGCTGTCACCATTCTTACCTTCGATACCCCCGGCCGGGGCCTTTCCGATATCACCCGCGAAATCGCCACGTGGCAGCGGGAGACCGGCATCGCGGAAGGCCTGCTCACCCTGCTATGCCGCCACACGTCCGCCTCGCTGCTGATCCAGGAAAACGCCGCGCGCGAAGTGCGCAGCGACCTGCTCGACTGGCTGGACCGGCTCGCGCCGGAAAGCCATTGCTACGCCCATGACGACGAAGGCCCGGACGACATGCCCGCGCATCTCAAGGCGACGCTGACCGGCGTGAATCTGTCGATTCCGGTGATCGGCGGCCGTCTGGCGCTCGGCACCTGGCAGGGCATCTATCTGGCCGAGCACCGCCGCATGGCGCACCGGCGGCAGGTAGCCCTGCATCTTCTCGGCGCCTGATCCACACCCGACCTGCGGCGATTTTGCCGCACCGGCCGAAGTCGCGGCGGATTTGCCGCACAGAGCCATTGCATCCGCCCCGGCGATGCCTATCCACGCTGTCAGGTCGTTATTCGGAGAGTTTGCAGTGCCCTTCCCCGCAGTCCTGCGTGAGTCCGCCCTTTGATCTCCGCTCTCGACCTGTTCCGCATCGGCCTCGGCCCTTCGAGTTCGCACACGGTGGGGCCGATGCGAATCGCCGCGCGCTTTCTCCAGATTCTGGACGACTCCGGACAATTCGACCGGATCGCCCGCGTTCTCGTCGAACTGCAAGGCTCGCTGGCCCTGACCGGCGAAGGCCACGGCACGCCCGACGCCTGCCTCATGGGCCTGATCGGCTTCCAGCCGGAAACCGCAGACCCCGGCGAAGCGCACGCCGCCGCCGCCCAGGTCCGCGCTTCCGGGCGAATCGCGCTGCTCGGCCGCCGCGAGATCGCCTTCGATCCCAAGACCGACCTCGTGCTCGACTTCGATCATATCCCGGATCTCCATCCCAACGGCATGGTCCTGACCGCCTTCGACGCCGAGGGCGGCGAAATCGCCCGGCACGAATATTTCTCGACCGGCGGTGGCTTCTTCTCCAGCCGCCACCAGCTCGAACAGCCTGCGCCCGACGATCAGGTCACGCATGGCCCGCCCGTCGCCTGGCCTTTCGGATCGGGCGCGCAGCTGCTGGAAGTCTGCGCGACAAGCGGCCTCGACATCGCCGGAGTCATGCTCGCCAACGAGGCGGCACGGCGGCCGGAGGAGGAGACTTCCGCCGGACTGGACGCGATCGCCGACGCCATGAACCAGTGCATCGACAGCGGCCTCGAACGCGAGGGCCTGCTGCCGGGCGCACTCAAGGTGCGCCGCCGCGCCCGCGCCATCCACCAGAACCTGATCTCGCGCCCGCAGGACAACCAGGCCGAGACCCTGATGGACTGGCTCAACCTCTACGCCATGGCGGTGAACGAGGAGAACGCCAGCGGCGGCCGTGTCGTCACCGCGCCCACCAACGGCGCGGCGGGCATCGTGCCCTCGCTGCTGCGGCAATATTGCAGCGAGGGGCGCCAGGCGATTCCCGCCAAGGCCCGCCGCTACCTGCTGACCGCCGCCGGGAT
Source organism: Novosphingobium sp. (assembly GCF_036820275.1). Taxonomy (GTDB): domain Bacteria; phylum Pseudomonadota; class Alphaproteobacteria; order Sphingomonadales; family Sphingomonadaceae; genus Novosphingobium. Next base: position 66,624 of record NZ_DAISLT010000002.1, on the reverse strand, counting down.
CGGCCTGCTCTACAAGCAGCGCGCCTCGATCTCGGGCGCGGAGATGGGCTGCCAGGGCGAAGTGGGCGTGGCCTGCTCGATGGCGGCAGCGGGCCTCGCGGCGGTATGGGGCGGCACGCCCGAGCAAGTCTGCGCGGCGGCGGAGATCGGCATGGAGCACAATCTCGGCCTGACCTGCGACCCCGTCGGCGGGCTGGTGCAGATACCCTGCATCGAACGCAATGCCATCGCCTCGGTCAAGGCGGTCAACGCCGCCAAGCTGGCCCTCCACGCGGGCGAGACCCCGCGCGTCTCGCTCGATCAGGTGATCGAGACGATGCGCCAGACCGGGCTCGACATGTCCAGCAAGTACAAGGAAACCAGCCAAGGCGGCCTCGCCATCAACGTGGTCGCCTGCTGAGGAGCGAAGTCCGCTTCGAAAATCTGTTCGCGTTCACCGAAACTTCAGCCGCGCCCGTGCTTTGCTCCCCGGACAGCGGGTGCGACGCTGTGGCCGCATGGCCGTCTGAATTTCGAATTCAAGGACAGGAACAATGAAGAAGACCGCCACCCTGCTTTCCGCTCTCGCACTCGCCGCGCTCGTTCCCGCCGGGGCCGCCCTCGCCCAGCAACACCCGGGCACCTCGCATACCGGCGCTTCGCACACGGGTGCTCACAAGCCCGCGGTCGTAAAGAAGACGACCGTGCGCAAGACCACGGTCAAGAAGACCGCGCACAAGAAGGTCACCTGCCGCTATGTCGTGCAGCACGGCCGCAAGGTGAAGGTCTGCAAGTAAGGCTTTCCCGGCCCCTGCTCACGCGGGGGCCGGAAACAGCAGCGTTCGCCGTCAGGCGGTGAGCGCCAGCCGGGCTTCCTCGTCGCGCACGACGCGCGGCTGGTCCGGCCAGATGCCGCGAGTATCGTAGACCAGCTTTTTCGCGCGTTCCGCCAGCGGCACCACGCGGAACACGTCATGATCGACGAGCACGATCAGGATCTCACAGGTCTCCAGCGCATCGTCGATGTCGATCTGCACTGCCCCGGTATCGGTGAACTCGATCGGAAGCTGCGCCGCATAAGGCTCCACCACATGGATGCGGCTGCCGAACTTGCGGGCGAGACGGCTGGCAACGAAGCGCGCCGGGCTCTCGCGGAAATCATCGATGTTGGCCTTGAACGCGAGGCCGAGGCAGGCGACTTTCGCCTCCGGATCGGCCTCCACCAGCGCTTCGGCGCGGGCGATGACATGGCTCATCTTGCGGTCGTTGACGCCGCGCGCGGTGCGGATCAGCGGAGTTTCCTCCGGCGCGCCGTGGACGATGAACCAGGGGTCGACGGCGATGCAGTGCCCGCCCACCCCCGGTCCCGGCGTCAGGATATTGACGCGCGGATGGCGGTTGGCGAGGCGGATCACTTCCCACACGTCCAGCCCCATGCGGTCCGCCACCATCGACAGTTCGTTGGCGAAGGCGATGTTGACATCGCGATAGGCGTTCTCGACCAGCTTGGTCATTTCGGCCGAGCGGGCGTCGGTCGTCACGCATTCGCCGCGCACGAAGCGCTTGTAGAAGGCCAGAGCCTTGCGGGCGCAGCGCGGGGTGATACCGCCGATCGAGCGGTCGTTGTTGGTCAGTTCCTCAAGGATGCGGCCGGGCAGCACGCGCTCGGGGCAATAGGCGATCGAGACGTCGGGCGTATCGCGGGTGAGACCGGGAATCTTCAGGTCCGGCCGCAGTTCGGCGATGAGGTCGCGAAGCTGTTCGGTGGTGCCGACCGGCGAGGTCGACTCGAGGATCACCACGTCGCCCGCCTTGAGCACGGCGGCTACAGAACGGCCCGCAGCCAGCACGTAGGAGATGTCCGGCGCGTGTTCGCCGCCCTCGCCCTTTTCGAACGGCGTCGGCACCGCGATCACGAAGATGTCGGCCGGAGCGATCTGCGTCGAGGCCGAAAGCAGCCCGCGCGAAACGACGCCCTGCACGAGGCCGTCGAGATCGACTTCCTCGATATGAATCTCGCCCCGGTTGATGGTGTCGACGACGCTTTGCGAAACGTCGAGACCCAGCACCCTGCAACCGGCGCGGGCGATCACGGCGGCGGTGGGCAGGCCAATATAGCCCAGCCCCACGACGCAGACGTCAGGCTTGGTGTCGGATTTCATGCGCAAGCAACTCCACGATTCGGCGCGATGTCTGCCCGTCCCCGAAAGGATTGTGGGCGCGCGCCATGGCCTCGTAGGCCTCTCTATCATCCAGCAAGGTTGATATTTCGGAAACAATCTTCTCGGCAGAGGTTCCGACCAGCTTCGCGGTGCCGGCGGCGACGCCCTCGGGCCGCTCGGTGGTCTCGCGCATGACCAGCACCGGCTTGCCGAGCGCCGGGGCTTCCTCCTGCACGCCGCCCGAATCGGTCAGCATGATCTCGGCGATCGCCAGCAAACGGGCGAAGTGCGGATAGTCCAGCGGCTCGATCAGGGCGACATTGTCCAGCCCGGACAGGCGCTCGTTCATCACCTTGCGCACGTTGGGGTTGAGATGGACCGGGAAGATCACCGCGGTGTCGCTCCGCTCGGCGATCGTGCGGATGGCCGTGGCGATCTGCTCCATGCCCTCGCCGAAGTTCTCGCGCCGGTGGCTGGTGACGCCAATGATCCGCTTACCCGCGAAACGCGCCTCAAGCTCGGCCAGCCCGGCGGCGAGCGAAGGCTCCCGCTCGATTTCGGCCGTGACCCAGTGCAGCGCATCGATCACGGTATTGCCGGTGACATGGACGCGCGCGGGATCGACGTTCTCGTTCACCAGAGCGTTGCGCGAGGTTTCGGTGGGCGCGAAGTGCAGGCTGGCCATGCCGCCGATGATCTTGCGATTCACTTCCTCAGGCCAGGGGTGGTAAATATTGCCCGAACGCAGCCCGGCCTCGACGTGATCGACCGGCAGCTTGCGATAATAGGCCGCCAGCGCGCCCGCCATGGCGGTGGCCGTATCGCCCTGCACGATCACCCGGTCCGGCCTTGCGGCATCCATCACCTTGCCCAGCCCGGTGAGCAGGTTGGCAGTCAGCGCGTCGAGCGTCTGGTCCGGCTGCATCACGTCGAGATCGTGATCCGGCACGATCCCGGCGATCTCCAGCACCTGATCGAGCATCTGGCGATGCTGCGCCGAGACGCAGACCACGCATTCGAAGCGCGGATCGGCTTTCAGCGCATGGATCACGGGAAACAGCTTGATCGCTTCCGGGCGCGTGCCGAAGACGACGAGAATGCGGGCCGGAGTGCTACTGGTCGGAGCGGTCATGCGGGCCGACATAGCAGCCTGAGAGTAAGAGCGAAGTTAAAAGCGCGATCGTTGGTGACAAGGCGTGTCAGGGGGCTTGCCCGCGCTCTTTCCATCGGCAATCACCGCAGCCATGTCTATTCTCAGCGACAAGTGGATCCGCGAGCAGGCGCTCGAACACGGCATGATCGAGCCTTTCGTCGAGGCCCAGCGCCGTGACGGCTGCATTTCCTACGGCCTCTCGTCCTACGGCTATGACGCCCGTGTCGCGCGGGAGTTCAAGATCTTCACCAATGTCGATTCGGCAGTGGTCGATCCCAAGGATTTCGCCAGCAACTCCTTCGTGGACCGCGAAACCGACGTCTGCGTGATCCCGCCCAATTCCTTCGCACTGGCCCGCACGGTCGAGTATTTTCGCGTGCCCCGCGACGTTTTGGTCATCTGTCTCGGCAAGAGCACTTATGCCCGCTGCGGCATCATCGTGAACGTCACCCCGCTGGAGCCGGGCTGGGAAGGCCACGTCACGCTGGAATTCTCCAACACGACGCCGCTGCCCGCCAAGATCTATGCCAACGAAGGCGCCTGCCAGTTCCTGTTCCTCAAAGGGAACGAGCCTTGCGAGACGAGCTATGCGGATCGTGCGGGCAAGTACATGGGCCAGCTCGGCGTCACCTTGCCCAAGCTTTAAGGAACAATTCCCCGATACGTCCGCTTCTCCCGGCATGAAAGCCATGTCGGGAGAGAAGACATGTCCAAGATCGCAGCCATTGTCGGGCGATTCCTGATCGCCCTGATCTTCGTGATTTCCGGCGCCTCCAAGCTGATGGACGTCGCCTCTACCGAGACCATGATCGTTGCCACCGGCCTGCCGGGCGGTCTTGCGATCCCGACCGGCCTGTTCGAACTGATCGCCGGTCTTTGCCTTGCGGCCGGTTTCATGGTGCGGCTGATATCGGTGCTGCTCATAGGGTTCGTCGCCGCCACGATCCTGTTCTTCCACAACAAGTTCACCGATCCGATGCAGCAGATCATGGCGCTAAAGAACGTCGCGATCATCGGCGGCCTGTGCCTTGCCTTCGCGCATAGCCAAATGTGGAGCCACTACTACGCCATCGCCCGCGAACGCCGCGGCGAAGTGGAAGCGCGCAATGCCGAGGACCGCATTCGCGACGCCGAACTGCGCGCCGCCCGCGCGGAGGCCCGTGCCGATGCCATTGCCGAGGAACGGACTACACCGGCTTATGTCGAAACGGCGCCCGGCACCGTCGTCACCCATGACGGCATCCCGGCCCTCCGCCGCCAGCGCAGATGGTTCGACTGGTAAGCGGTTTCGCCGCCGATCCTCCCCAGCGAGGATCGGCGGCCAGCCGGGAACCGACGACAAACCCCTAAAATCGCACCGGCGCCAGTTGACCCGGCCACGATTTTCCGTAAAGCGGCCTCCACCAAGCCACCTCACACGGTGGGCTTAGGGCGGTTAGCTCAGTTGGTAGAGCATCTCGTTTACACCGAGAGGGTCGGGGGTTCGAGCCCCTCACCGCCCACCATTTCCTCACAGCATCAAGCTCCCGGACCCGTCGTTGCGCGGGACAATGGACATTCGTCCGTTTGAACCGCCTGACGGGACGAACGGCGATTCGTCGCCGCGCATTCTCGCGCCGTGACACCTTTGCATCACTTCTGCCGTTAAATGGCCTCGCCGGACCGCTGCAAACACCCGCTTCTACGCGGTTTTCCGTGGTTTACAGGACTTTCATCTCAATACGATATTTCGTATACTATATTTGACAATGAAGGAAATGTGACGCAAGGTCGGCGTAATCAAAAGGGAGTTACGCCCATGAGGGGTCATCATAAGAAACTTTATTGCGCAGCTGCACTGGTCGCGATCGTCGCGGGCACGGCGCAGGCTCAGGAAAGCGACAGCGGCGTCGCCAGCGACATCGTCGTCACCGGCACCCGCATCAAGCGGCCGGATCTGAACAGCAACAGCCCGCAGACCGTCGTCGGATCGGACGAGTTCCGCTACCAGGGCGCGACCACCGTCGAACAGGTCCTGAACCGCCTTCCGCAGTTCACCGCCGACGCCAACGAGAACGTCTCGAACGGCTCCGACGGCACCTCCAAGATCAACTTGCGCAACCTCGGCTCGAACCGCGTGCTGACCCTGCTCGACGGGCAGCGCCTGATGCCCTCGCAGGCAATCAACCTCACCTTCATTCCCAGTTCGCTGGTCGAGCGCGTCGACGTGCTTTCGGGCGGCGCTTCGGCCGTCTACGGTTCGGACGCCCTTTCCGGCGTCGTGAACTTCGTCCTCAAGAAGGACCTCGACGGCGTCCGCATCGACGCCCAGACCGGCTTCTCGCAGCACAACAACAACAACGGCTCGATCCGTGCCCTTCAGCGCGCCTCGGGCTACGACACGGCCCCCTCCTCGGTCATCGACGGCGGTAAGCAGGACGTGACCATCGCGGCGGGCAAGAACTTCGCCGACGGCCGCGGCAACATCACCGTCTACGGCGGCTATCGCAAGTTCAGCCCGGTCCGCCAGTCCAGCCGCGACGTCTCCGCCTGCGCCCTGCAGGATCGCGAATCCGTGGCCGGCTCCGGCAATTTCGACCAGCTGTTCTGCGGCGGTTCGAGCAACACGCCCTACGGCTCGTTCATCCCGCTCTCGAACCTCAGCCCCTACAAGGGCCAGACCCTGATCAACAACGGCAGCGGCACGCTGGTGCCTTACGATCCTTCGTATGCCTACAACACCTCGCCGGACAACTACTTCCAGCGCTCCGACGAGCGTTACACGGCGGGCGGTTTCGCACGCTTCGAGATCAGCAAGGCCGCCGAACTCTACGGCAGCTTCATGTACATGAAGGACCAGACCTTCTCGCAGGTCGCGCCTTCGGCGGTCTGGTTCGGCACGGCGTTCGACGTATCGTGCAACAACCCTTACGCCAATGCATCCCAGCTTGCAGCCATCTGCGGCTCGGCAGCAGGCACTGACACCACGGCCCCCACGAACGTCGGCTATCGCGTGGTCGGCCAGCCGCGCCGCGACAACCTGCGCTTCAACGACTACCGCTACTCGGCAGGCGTGCGCGGCGATATCGGCAGCGGCTTCAGCTACGACGTCAACTACATGTATTCGCTGGTCAAGTTCAAGGAAACCTACCTGAACGACGTGAACCAGGCGAAGGCCGGTCTCGCGCTCAATGCCGTCAACGTCAACGGCGTGCCGACCTGCCGCTCGGTCATCGACGGTACCGACCCGAACTGCATTCCGATCAACGTCTTCACGCCCGGCGGCGTGACGGCGGACCAGGCCGCCTACATCTTCGGCCAAAGCAACACCGCCTCGCGCAACTCGCTCAGCGTGTTCTCCGGATCGCTGAGCGGTGACCTCGGCCAGATGGGCGTAACCCTGCCCTGGGCCGAAAAGGGCGTCGGCATCGCGCTGGGCCTCGAACGCCGCCGCGAAACGCTGAACTTCACGGCCGACGAAGTCGCGCAGCAGAACGGCACCCTGCCTTCCGACGGCATCATCGCCGTGACCGAGGCCTTCGGCGAAATCGAAATCCCGCTGATCGAGAACAAGCCGTTCTTCAAATCGCTGACGATCAACGGCGGCCTGCGTTACTCGTCCTACGACAACAAGCAGAACTCGACCGGCATCAAGTCGGGCTACAATGTCTGGACCTACAAGGGCGAACTGTCCTGGGCCCCGATCGACGACCTGCGCGTCCGCGCCAGCTACAACCACGCCATCCGCGCGCCCAACGTGGGTGAACTGTTCGCCTCGCAGGCGGTCGGCAACGTCAACGGCACCGATCCCTGCGCCGGTGCCAACCCCAGCGCGTCGTTCGAGATCTGCCAGGCCACCGGCGTGACGCAGGCCATGTACGGCAGCATCCCGAACTGCCCGTCCGACCAGTGCTCCGGCCTTGGCGGCGGCAACATCGCGCTCAAGCCCGAAACCGCCGACACTTATACCCTCGGCGTCGTCATCACCCCGAAGGCGCTGCGCCGCTTCTCGGTTTCGGTCGATTACTACAACATCAAGGTGAAGGACTACATCGGCTCGATCGCGCCTTCGCTGATCATGGGCCAGTGCGCCGAAACGGGTGATCCGTACTTCTGCGGCCTGTTCGTCCGCGATCCGCGTTCGGGCCAGGTCTTCGGCCAGAACTCGGGCTACATCATCTCCACGACGATGAACACGGGCTACCTCAAGACCTCGGGTCTCGACGTCAATGCGGACTACACCTTCGACATCGGCAACCTCGGCAGCATCAACCTGGGCCTTGTCGGCACCTACCTGATCGAACAGGTCGCCCAGCCGGTTCCCGGCGGCGGTTCCTACGATTGCAAGGGCCTGTTCGGTTACACCTGCGGCCAGCCGACCCCCGAATGGCGCCACGTCGCGCGTCTCTCGTGGATGGCTCCGACCGACACCACCGTCTCGCTGTCCTGGCGCCACATCGGCGGCACCAAGCTGTCGAGCCTGACCGACAACCCGCTGCTGTCGGCGGACCGCACGGTCGTGAACCGCAAGATCAGCGCCTACAACTACTTCGACCTGTCGCTCACCCAGGCGATCGACAAGCGCTTCACCCTGCGCGCAGGCGTGAACAACATGTTCGACAAGGATCCGCCGATCCTCGACTCGGGCCTGTTGCAGAACTTCGGCAACGGCAACACCTATCCGGGCGTCTACGACGCGCTGGGCCGCACGATCTTCGTCGGCTTCACCGCCAACTTCTAACGGCTTGGATTTCTGATCCAGGAGGAACGGCGGCCTCTTCCACCCATCCTGGGGGCCGTCATTCAGGAAAGCCCGTCCGGTCGCGAGACCGGGCGGGCTTTTTCCGTTCAGGCGTCCGTTGCGGCGCGGATCATGCCGAAGCCGTAGAGCAGATGTTCGAGCTGTCCGTCCGGAACGGGCGGGAAGGTCAGCGTCTCGCCGCCATCACGGATGGTCCCGATCCCGGCGGCGACCTGTTCCAGCGACCAGTCGTTGCGGAAGGCGCCCTCGTTCTCGACGATCTTCGCGCGCGCGAGACGGCCGCCCATGGCAACGAACATCTCTCCCGAAGCCTCGCAGCTTTCGTGGCAGAGATAGCCGACCATCGGCGCCACCTGCTCCGGCTCCATCGGCGGGAACTGGCTGGTGTCGATCCCTTCCGACATGCGGGTGACGGCGGCGGGCACGATCAGGTTGGATTTCACGTTGGCATGCTGGCCCTCGATCGCCGCGGTGTTGGACAGGCCCATGAACCCCGCCTTGCACATCGCGTAAGTCACATTGTCCGACTTGCCGTAGAGCCCGTTGATCGAACTGGTCAGCACGATGCGGCCATAGCCTTGCGCCATCATGTGCGGGAACGCCTCGCGCACGACATGGTAGGCGCCCTTCAGGTGGACATCGAGGACGGCGGTGAAATCCTCATAGGCCAGATCGGTCAGCCTGCCGCGCCGCACGTTGCCAGCCGAGTGGATCAGGATATCGATCCGCCCGAAGGCATCGAGCGCGGCCTGGATGATGGCCTTGCCGCCTTCCGGCGTGGCGACGCTGTCGGTGTTGGCGACCGCCTCGCCACCCAAGGCTCGGATCTCGGCGGCCAGCGCTTCGGCGGGGCCTTCGTCGGTGGCGTCACCCGCCATCGAAACGCCGGGATCGTTGACCACGATCCTGCAGCCCCGGCTCGCGAGCAGCAGCGCATGGGCCCGGCCCAGCCCGCGCCCGCCGCCAGTGATCACGGCGACACGGTTATCGAAACGCAAGTCGGCCATCTGGAAATCCTCTCAAGTTCTTTCCGCAAGCCTTGCCCGATGCATCGGCTCAGGCAACCACTCCGGCACCGCGCAACTGCGCAATTCGCTCCGGCGAAAGATCGAGCACGTCTTCCAGAATGAAATCGGTGTGCTCGCCCAGCACCGGCGGCGCGGTCGGCACCGGCTGGGGAGCGTCGGTGAAGCGGATCGGACGGCCCACGATAGGGATCCGTCCCAGCGTCTTGTGCTGCGTTTCCACCACCATCTCGCGCTCCACCGCCTGCGGCTGCGTCAGCGCTTCGGATATGCCGAGGATCGGTGCGTGCGGCACTTCGTGCGCGGTGAAGATGGCGACCAGTTCGTCCACCGTGTACCGCTCTGTGAAAGCGGAAACGATGGCGTTCACTTCGGCCCGCGCATCGCGGCGCTTTTCCAGCGTGTCATAGCGCGGATCCTCGATCAGTTCGGGCCGTTCGATGGAGCGGCAGATCCGGCTCCAGAACCCCGGCGTCAGGCAGGCGACGACGATCGAGCCTTCGCGCGCCGGGAAAATGCCATAGGGGACGAGGTTGGGATGCTGCGATCCCACCCGGCTCGGATCGGTGCCGTTGAAGAACGCGAGCTGCGCGATGTAGCCGAGCATGCCGATCAGCCCGTCCATCAGGCTGACATCGATATGCCGCCCCACGCCCGTTCGCTCACGCTCGTAAAGCGCCGAGAGGATGCCGATCGGTCCGTTGATTCCGCCCACCAGATCGCCCAGCGGGATACCCAGCTTGGTCGGCAGTCCATCCGGCTCCCCGTTCATGGAGAGTGCGCCGGACATCGCCTGAAGCACGATGTCGAAACTGGGCCGGTCCTTCAGCGGCCCGGTCTGGCCATAGCCCGAGATCGAGCAGTAGATGAGGCGCGGATTGATCGCCGAGATCGCCTCGTAGCCCAGGCCCAGCCGGTCCATCACACCGGGGCGGTAGTTCTCCACCAGCACGTCGCACTTCGCCGCCAGATCGCGGACGAGCGCCAGCCCTTCCTCGCTCTTCAGGTCGACGACGATGGACTTCTTGCCGCGATTGACCGCGAGGTAATAGTGGCTCTCCCCGTCGCGCACCGGCGGGAACGTGCGTGTCTCGTCCCCGGTGCCGGGCGGTTCGATCTTGAACACCTCCGCCCCCATGTCCGCCAACGCGAGACTGGCGGCGGGACCGGCAAGGACGCGGGTGAAATCGATCACCCGCACGCCGGCAAGCGGGCCGGGCCATTCGGAGGTCATGTGGCTCTCTCTTGCTGCAAGCGGCTCGCTCCGATGCTGCGCCATGCCGCCTTTGCGCACAAGCTGGGCCGTCAGAGGAGCGCGGGGACGATGCGCCCGCACTCCTCCACCGGATCAGCCCTTGCTGGGCAGTTCCGCGACGGCGGTGCCGAAGGCCGAAAGTTCGCCGCGATGGGTGGTCGCCTTCTGCGCCACTTCGACGAACTTCTTGCCGCCTTCCTCGAACTTGCGCGTCACTTCGCCGGTGATGATGATGGCATCACCATCCGGGTTGTGGCGGCGGATCTGGCAGTCGGACTTGGTGAGGAAGCCATCGTCGCCGATCCAGTCGGTCATGTGGTGCGTCAGCCACGAGCAGCGCTCCGGACCGTAGTCGTAAGCGCCCGGCGCACCGACTTCGAGAGCGAAGGCTTCGTCCCAATGCACGCGCTCGGGGCAGTCCGGCACGTTGAAGCGGTTGCGGATGCCCAGGCCCGGGTGGGCCTTCTGCATCTTGTAGGCCAGCTTGTTGGCGCGGATGTAGAGACCGCCCCAGCCCTGCGCGTAGCAGATGAAGCCGGTGACGGTCATCGGGCCCTTCATCATCGGCGGCAGCTTGTCGCCTACATTCACGTCCTCGAAGTAACGCGGGGTGGCGCCTCGGATCTCTTCCTGGTCGTAGATGTCGTAGAATTCGTCCAGCTGTTCCTGCGTGAACGGCTCCACGCGGCCGCGCGCTTCGGTGTACTTGGTGCCACGCTCGCGCGCCTCGTCACGGTCGGTGCGGAACACCCACGAATCCGCCCCGGCAACCTGCTCGCCGTTCTGGTTGTAGAAGTCGACGTGGTAGATCTGCTGGAACGAACGACCGGCGAACTTGGTCTGGTGCTCGACCAGATCCTTCAGGTAGGCCACCGTGGTGATGGTGTCGCCCCGCAGCACCGGCTTGTTCCAGGTCCAGTCCGCACCCGCCCACATGGCGTGCACGCCCGAAAGGCCGCCGCAGTAACCCGAGACGATGCGGCTGGTGGTGAACAGGAACGAAGGCAGCGCGACGACCGAGCCGTACTTCGTCTTCGCGGCATATTCCGGGTCGCACCACAGCGGATTGTCGTCGCCGATGCCGTGGGCATAGTGGCGGATCGCGTCGCGGGTGGCCTCGTAGTTCCACGGCTCGACGGTGTTCTCGATCTTCACGCCGATGCGGGCGCGCAGATCGTCGAGACCGGCCTCGGTGATCTTGGGGAACTTGGTGGTAGGCTCTGCTGTGGTTGCCATTTCGGTACTCTCCTGAATTTTCTGGCCTGAATTTTTTGGCCTGGATCCGTTGGATAGGGTTCAGCCGACCGCTTCAGCAGCTTTCGCCGCCTCGCGATCGCGCAGCATCTTGCGGTGGACCTTGCCCGCCGGGTTCTTGGGAAGCTCGTCCACGAACTCCACAAGGCGCGGGAATTCGTGCTGGGCCAGGCGTTCGCGGGTGAAGTCCTGAAGCTCCTTGACGAAGGCATCGTCGCCCGCGCGGTTGGCGACGACGAAGGCCTTCACCACTTGCCCGCGCTGTTCGTCCGGCACGCCGATCACGCCGCATTCGAGGACGTTCTCATGACGCAGCATAGTGTTCTCGATCTCGACCGCGGACATCGTCCAGCCAGCCGAGATGATCACGTCATCCGCGCGGCCGCAGTGGTAGAAGTAGCCTTCCTCATCGATCTTCGCGCGGTCCTTGGTGGTCATCCACCCGCCGCCCCGCCAGAGCATAAGCTCGCCGATCTCGCCGGGAGCGGTGGGCGTGCCATCGGGGCGCTGCACTTCCAGCTTCTGCCCCGGAACCGCCTTGCCCAGCGAGCCGGGCTTCACGGTGAAGTCGTTCGCGCCGGGGTAGTTCACCAGCACCACGCCGATCTCGGTGGTGCCGTACATCGAACAGACCGGCACCTTGAACGCGCGGTCGATGAACTCCAGCGTCGCCGGATCGATCGGCTCGCCGGTGTAGGACAGCTTGCGGAAGTGGAACGCAAAGTCCCCCGCCGCGCCGCTGTTCTTCATAATCCGGTAGTGCGTCGCCGCCGCCGACATATTGGTGATGCCGTAGTCGTCCAGCGCCTTCATCAGCCGCACCGGATCGAAGCGCCCGGCGAAAGTGCCCGTGGTGACGCCAAGCCCCAGCGGCGCCAGCGTGCCGTGCCACAGGCCATGGCCCCACGCAGGCGAGGACGGGCAGAAGAACTCATCCCCCGGTCGAATCCCGGTGCCATAGAGCGCCGCGAACATCAGCGTGACCAGCGCCTTGTGCGTATGCTTCACCGCCTCCGGCAGTTCGCGCGTGGTGCCGCTGGTGTACTGGAACACGGCGAGGTCGCTGGCCCTGGTCTTCGGCTCGTACGTCGCGGGGAACTTCGCGATCTCGTCCAGCAGGCCATCGTCGGCGACGATCACGCGCAGTCCGTTCTCGGCCGTCACCGCCCCGCGCGCGAGCTCCGCCTTCTCCGCATTGGTGATCAGGATCGCGGGCTTGCAGTCGTCGATCCGCAGCTTCAGGGCATCGGGGCCGAACAGCGTGAACAGCGGCACCGAGATCGCGCCGGTCTGCATCGCCCCGAACAGGCAGACGTAGAACGGCAGCGACGGTTCGAGCATGAAGGCGATGCGCTCGCCCGGCTTCACACCCTCCGCATCCAGCCAATGCGCGAACCGCGCGGCACCGGCGGCGATCAGATCGAAGCTGAGGATTTCATCCCGGCCGTCGGCATGGGCGATACGCACCGCCGCCCGCCCAGAGCCATCAGCATGGCGGGTCACGCATTCGTGGGCGATGTTGAGCACGTCGCGGTCGCCGTCGAACAGCTCCCACAGCGCGGCCGACGAGGCGTGTGCCTGCGCATCGGCATAGCTTGTCAGTTCGGTCAGCCTAACCATCGCTCATCCCACTCCACCCCGACACGACTCAGCGCGTCGACCATTTGTCCTTGTGTTCAACAAATGTGATGGGGCAGGCTTGTTTTGTAAATATTGAATGTTATTCTACATATTGAACAATGAGCCAGATTGTCCCTCTCGAAGACGCCGTGCGCGCCAGCAAGGCCCCCGCCATCGCCCGGGCGGCGGCAGTGCTGCGCCTGCTCGGCAAGCGCGGAACGCCGATGGGGGTGCAGGCCATCGCCCGCGAACTGAACCTCGTCCCCAGCACCTGTCTCTACGTCTTGCGGGCGCTGGTTACCGAGGATCTCGTGGCTTTCGACGCGGACACCAAGCGTTATGCCCTCGATGCGGGGGTGTTGACGCTTGCCCGTGCCTGGTTGCGGCGGGACCAGTTCAACGACCTTGCCCAGCCGATCCTCGATCGTGTGGCCCGTGAATTCGGACTGACCACGCTGGGCGTCCAGATCTTCGGGCTGGACCACATCATCGTCACCGCGATGTCTCAGTCCGGACAGAACTTTCAGCTCTCGACGCAAGTCGGCAGTCGCTTCCCCGCGCTGGTTTCCGCCACCGGGCGCTGCATCGCCGCGTTCGGCGATCACGACATCGCGGACCTCAAACCCCGTTTCGACACCCTGCGCTGGGACGAGGCGCCGTCATGGCCGGACTGGTGCGCCCAAGTGGCGGAGGCGCGCGAGAGCGGTGTGGCCGTCGACGCCGGGCACTATATCGCCGGGGTCACGGTCATCGCCGCCCCGGTCTGGAAGACGGGCCGCGAGCCGGGCCGCACGCCCAGTCATGCCCTCGTTGCCATCGGCATCGGCGCGGCCCTGCGCAGCGATCTGACCAGCCTGAAGACCGTGCTCGCCTCGTCCGCCCGTTCGCTGAGCGAGCAGCTCGCGAACTAGAGCCTGCCCAGTTGCCGGCGCAGGCTGTCCAGGAATGCGCTCTCCCGTGCCGCTCCGGCATGGAGCAACCCCACTTCGCGCACGAGTTCGAAATCCCGCACCGGAACGAAGCGCAGCGAACCATCCGCGAAACCTTCCGGCATCATGCCGACCCCGGCGCCGCTGCGAATCACCGAGAGGACACGTTCGTCACTGGTGGTCTTGAGCACGAAGCGAGGGCGGACGCCGCGCTGGGTGAAGAAGCGGTTGATCTCGGGCAGCGCCTCGCAATGGCGGCGCAAGGCCATGCGATCCTGCGCCAGCTGTTCGGCAAGCACCTCGCGCTCTCCGGCCAGGGGATGATCGGGCGGCAGGACCATCATGTAGCGCTCGCGGGACAGCACTTCGGGCCGATAGCGGGCGTGGTGCGGCCGCACGACGGTCAGCGCCGCGTCGATCCGGCCGCGTTCCAGCCGTTCGGTAAGATCGCGCTCGCTGCCGTCGAGCAGTTCCAGCGCCTCGCCCGAACGCGCGTGATGCTCAGCCAGAGCGCGGCCGATCAGGGAAGTGGGAATGGTGTTCAGCACGCCCACGCGCAGCAGGCTGGGCTCGGCAGGCTCGGCCAGTTCGACCAGGGCGTGCTCGTATTCGGCGGCGATCCGTCGCGCGCGGATGAGGAAGCGGCTGCCCGCCGGAGTCAGGGCAACGCGCTGGCGATCCCTGTCGAACAGCCGCGCGCCCAGTTCGCGCTCCAGCTTGGCGATTCCCGCCGAAAGCGTCGGCTGGGTGACCGCTACGCTGCGCGCCGCGCGGCTGAAATTGCCGGTTTCGGCCACCGCAAGGAAATAGCGCAGCAGATATTGGTCGATCATAGACACGATCTATTACGAAGCGCGGAAACTTTCAATTTCCGCTGAGGCTTGCGCTTGTCTACATAGGCAGGACAAATCATTCGAACTTGGGAAGAGGCCGAAACGGCCGGACCGGAGAAACAAGCATGAGCGCACCGGTGCTCCAGAGCAGCCTGAATCCCGACAGTCCCGAAGCGCAGGCGCGCGATCGCCACAACCGGGCGCTCGTGGCCGAACTGCACGAGAGAGTCGCCAGGGCTGCGCTCGGCGGAAACGAAAAATCCCGCGAACGTCATGTCGCGCGCGGCAAGCTGCTGCCGCGCGAACGGGTTGAGCGGCTGCTCGATCCCGGTTCGCCGCTGTTGGAACTGGGCCAACTCGCGGCCGAGGGCCTCTACGAGGACGACATTCCCGGCGCGGGCCTGATCACCGCCATCGGCACCGTGTCCGGCCGCCAGTGCATGATCGTCTGCAACGATGCCACCGTGAAAGGCGGCACCTATTACCCGATCACCGTGAAGAAGCACGTCCGCGCGCAGGAGATCGCCCAGGAGAACAACCTCCCGTGCATCTATCTGGTCGACAGCGGCGGCGCCAACCTGCCGCATCAGGCCGAAGTCTTCCCGGACCGCGATCACTTCGGCCGCATCTTCTTCAACCAGGCGCAAATGTCCGCGAAGGGCATCCCGCAAGTGGCCTGCGTCATGGGAAGCTGCACCGCCGGCGGCGCCTATGTCCCGGCGATGAGCGACGAATCGGTGATCGTGAAGGAACAGGGCACGATCTTCCTTGCCGGGCCGCCGCTGGTGCAGGCCGCAACCGGCGAAGTGATCTCGGCCGAAGACCTCGGCGGCGGCGATCTCCACAGCCGCAAGTCCGGCGTGACCGACCATCTTGCCGACAACGACGAGCACGCGCTGACCATCGTGCGCGATATCGTCAGCCACCTCGGCCCGCTGCATCACCACGACCAGCCGCTGCGCGCGCCCCGCCCGCCCAAGTACGATCCCGAGGAACTCTACGCGATCGTGCCGGAGGACGTGCGCGCACCCTACGATGTGCATGAGGTGATCGCCCGCATCGTCGACGGCAGCGAGTTCCACGAATTCAAGGCCCTCTACGGCAGCACGCTGGTCTGCGGTTTTGCGCATATCCACGGGCAGCCGGTGGCGATCCTCGCCAACAACGGCGTGCTGTTCTCCGAGAGCGCGCAGAAGGGTGCGCACTTCATCGAACTGGCCTGCCAGCGCCGCATTCCGCTGCTGTTCCTCCAGAACATCTCCGGCTTCATGGTCGGCGGCAAGTACGAGGCGGAAGGCATCGCCAAGCATGGCGCCAAGCTCGTCACCGCCGTCGCCACCGCCACGGTGCCCAAGATCACCGTGCTGATCGGCGGCTCGTTCGGCGCGGGCAACTACGGCATGTGCGGGCGCGCCTACGACCCGCGCTTCCTGTTCACCTGGCCCAATGCCCGCATCTCGGTGATGGGCGGCGAGCAGGCCGCCTCGGTGCTGGCCACCGTCCACCGCGACGCTGCCAAGTGGTCGCCCGAGGAGGCAGAAGCCTTCAAGGCGCCGATCCGCCAGAAATACGAGGACGAGGGCAACCCCTACTACGCCACCGCGCGTCTGTGGGACGACGGCGTGATCGACCCGGCACAGACCCGCGACGTACTGGGCCTTGCGCTGGCGGCCTGCCTCGAAGCGCCGATTCCGGAGGCACCCCGCTTCGGGGTGTTCCGGATGTGAGCGGAAAAAGCCTATTCCTCCCCCACCGGGGGAGGGGGACCATCCGAAGGATGGTGGAGGGGCACGGGCAAGCTCTCCCGACCTCTCGCTCTCCCCTCGCAAACCTCCACAATCCGGGCAACCGCTGCGCAGATATCCCGCAGCACGATCCTGGCGGGAACCCGCAAGGTCGCCACCCTCTGCGAGCGCAGAAAGTGCGACCGAGCAGCGTCCCGTTGAATCACGCACCCCGAGTCATGCGCAAAGCCATCCACCTCGATCGCCAACCGCGCCGCCGCGCAGTAGAAATCGAGCACGTAGACACCTGCCGGATGCTGCCTGCGGAACTTGAAACCGCCCGGTCGCAGCCGCAGTTCGCGCCAGAGCAGACCTTCGGGCAAGGTCATTTCGCTGCGCAGCTTGCGGGCGAGTTTGAGCGTGCCTCTCGGTCCGGTGATCATGGCCTGTGCCCCTCCACCATGCTTCGCATGGTCCCCCTCCCCGTTTCGGGGAGGAACTGCGCGAATGGGAGTTAAATCAATGATAGGTTCCCTCCTTATCGCCAATCGCGGCGAGATCGCCTGCCGCGTCATCCGCACCGCCCGCCAGATGGGCATCCGCACCGTCGCGGTCTATTCCGATGCGGACGCCGATGCCCTGCATGTGCGCGAGGCGGACGAGGCGGTGCATATCGGCCCCTCGGCCGTGCGCGAATCCTACCTCGTTGGCGAAAAGATCATCGCCGCCGCCAGGCAGACAGGCGCCGAGGCAATCCACCCCGGCTATGGCTTCCTGTCCGAGAACGCCGCCTTCGCGCAGGCGGTGATGGACGCCGGGCTGGTCTGGGTCGGACCGAACCCGTCCTCGATCACCGCAATGGGCCTCAAGGACGCCGCCAAGACGCTGATGGCCGAGGCCGGGGTTCCGGTAACGCCGGGCTACATGGGCGAGAATCAGGAGCCTGTCTTCCTGGCCGATGAAGCCGAGAAGATCGGCTATCCCGTGCTCATCAAGGCCGTTGCAGGCGGCGGCGGCAAGGGCATGCGGCTGGTCGAAGCGCCCGAGGCTTTCGTGGACGCGCTGGCATCGTGCAAGCGCGAGGCGGCCTCCTCGTTCGGCAACGACCATGTGCTGATCGAGAAGTACATCGCCAGCCCGCGCCACATCGAAGTGCAGGTCTTCGGCGACAGCCACGGCAATGTCGTGCACCTGTTCGAGCGCGACTGCTCGCTCCAGCGCCGCCACCAGAAGGTGATCGAGGAAGCCCCCGCGCCCGGCATGGATCCCGCCACGCGCGAGGCGCTTTGTGCTGCGGCGGTGCGTGCGGCCAAGGCGGTCGATTACATCGGTGCGGGCACCATCGAGTTCATCGCCGATGGCTCGGGCCAGCTCTCCGCAGACCGCATCTGGTTCATGGAAATGAACACCCGCCTCCAGGTCGAGCATCCGGTGACCGAGGAGATCACCGGCGTCGATCTGGTCGAATGGCAGCTGCTGGTGGCGAGCGGCGGGAAATTGCCGAAGTCGCAGGAAGACCTCACGATCGACGGCTGGGCGATGGAAGCGCGTCTCTATGCCGAGGACCCGGCCAAAGGCTTCCTGCCCAGCATCGGCAAGCTCGAACTGCTGGAATTCGGTGACGCGGAAGGCGGCCGCATCGATACCGGTGTATACGAAGGCGCGGAAGTATCGCCCTTCTACGACCCGATGATCGCCAAAGTAATCGCCTGGGGCGAAGACCGCGATGAAGCGCGGGAACGGCTGGGCGAGATGCTGGAAGACACTGCCGTCTGGCCGGTGCGCACCAATGCCTCGTTCCTTGTGAAGGCTCTCCAGCACCCCGACTTCGCGGCGGGCAAAGTCGATACCGGCCTGATCGGCCGCGACGGCGAGGCCATGGCCGAAGCCCCCATGCCTTCCGACGAAGTGCTGGAGGCCGCCGCCAATTCGCTCGTGCCCATCACCCCGCTTGCCGGTTTCCGTCTCAATGCGGCACCGGCGCGTGCAGCATGGTTCTCGCTCGACGGCGAGAAAGTGGAAATCGCGCTGACGGGCGAAGGCAGCGAAGAGCCCGACGAAGCCGTGCTCGTCACCGAGCAGGGACAGGCCTGGCTGCTCACCCCCTGGCGCCGCGACGGCGTGCATGGCGGCACGGATGCCTCGGGCGCGATTCTGGCGCCGATGCCCGGCAAGGTCATCGCGGTCGAGGTTTCGGCAGGACAGGCGGTCACGAAAGGGCAGAAGCTGCTAACGCTCGAAGCCATGAAGATGGAACACACCCTCACCGCTCCGTTCGACGGCGTCGTGGCCGAACTCGATGCCGTGGCCGGGGCGCAGGTCCAGGTCGATGCGCTGCTGGCCCGAATCGAGGAAGTCATCGAGGAAGCTCCCGCATGAGCGACGAACTGGTGATGCGCCGCGCACGCGAAGACGATCTTCCCGCCATCGTCGTCATGCTGGCGCAGGACCAGATCGGCCATGCCGACGATCCCGGCCCGCCGCTCGATCCAGCCTATCTCGAAGCCTTTCGCGCCATCGACGGGTCACCGGACCAGCTGCTGATGGTCGCGGAGTTCGAGGGGCGGATCGTCGGCACGTTGCAGCTAACCTTCATCCCCGGCCTGCTGATGCACGGTGCCTGGCGCGGCCAGATCGAGGCAGTGCGGATCGACAGTTCGGTACGCGGCCAGGGCCTCGGCTCGCGGATGATCGATTGGGCGGTCGAGCGCTGCCGCGAACGGGGCTGCAAGCTCGTCCAGTTGACCTCGAACAATGCGCGCACCGATGCGCACCGCTTCTACGAACGACTGGGCTGGAGCAAGAGCCATGCCGGCTTCAAGCTCATGCTCGACCAGGGAGACAAGTAATGCCGGGCCGCTTCTTCGACGAATGGACGGTGGGCGACCGGATCACCCACCAGCCGAGCCGCACCGTCACCGAGACCGACAACCTGATGTTCTCGGCGATGACGCACAACATGCAGCCGCTGCACCTCGATGCGGAATTCGCGAAGAAGAGCGAGTTCGGGCAGATTCTGGTCAACTCCACTTTCACCTTCAGCCTCGCCGTGGGCCTGTCGATCGCGGATACGACGGTGGGCACCCTGGTTGCCAATCTCGGCTTCGACAAAGTGGTGACGCCCAAACCGACCTTTATCGGCGATACGCTGACCTGCACCAGCGAAGTGGTCGAAATGCGCGAGAGCAAGTCACGGCCGTCGCAGGGGATCGTGGTGTTCCGGCACGAACTGACCAATCAGCGCGGTGAAGTGGCACTTTCCTGCCTGCGCAGCGTCCTGCTGAAGAAAAAGGACGCCTGACCGGCCCAAGCACGACGGCTACATTCCGCGGGTCTGGGGGATCATCCCCCAGAATCCCCGTTTCCCTTCAAGCCGTCTCCCGCAGCGCCTCCACCAGTCTCGGAACATCGGCCAGCGCGCGCAGGGCGTCGTTGAGATGCGTGCAGCCTTCCGGGCCGCGCAGCATGTCCAGCACATCCTCCCGCACCTGGCCCAAGTTCCGGCCGACCAGCCGCGCAACGTTGTGGACGGCACCGGGGCATTCGCGGAACGGCAGGATGCGCGCTTCGGGTTCGAGGCTCAGCACCTCCAGCGTCTCCGCATCGACGGTCGCCCCGAGGTTGTACTCGTGGATGGCGACGCGGCCGCCTTCGCGCAGCTTCGCGCTGTCCTGAAAGGCCGAAGCGATGCGGATCAGGCCGCCGCCGCATGTTACGTCGATACGGCGAGCGCGGCGGAAGCCGGGACCTTCGTGTTCGAGGAAAGGATGCCAGCCTTCCGGATCGGCCGGATTGCGCAAGTGCCCCGCGTCCGCATCGGCCACGTTTTCCAGCGCCACGCCGCCGGTAACGCCGCTGTTGCCTTCCTGAAGTCCCCAGCAGACGTTGGCGCGCTGCGCCAGCACCGGGTTGTCCTCATTGCCGCCGCCAAGCCGCTTCCTGAGCATTTCCATCCGTTCGGGAAACCACTGCCCCCAAGCGAAGGAGGAAACGAGCGCCGTGCCCGAAAGATCATCGAGCACGAGGTAGAGCGGATCGGCCTTCGCAATCAGTTCGGGCATGATTTCGCGAAGGGTCATGCGCAAATGCCCGCCCGCACGGGCGCCCACGAGTCCGCCGATAGTTGCCGGAGCAGGTTCTGCGGCGATCTCGGTGATGGTCTTGTCCTCGGTCATCCGCAGCGAGAATTCGCCCATGGCCAGCGTACGGCCATGACCGTCCGGCCCGGTCAGATAGTCCCGCGCACGGCCGACGAAGAGGCGCGGACCATCGACGCCATCGGGCCATGCAACGTCTATGCTGGACGTGCGGCGCAGCGAACGGGCAGAGCGCACCGGGGCCGGATTGGCCGTCTGGCGCGGGGGCGGCGGGTAGTGGACCGTCATGGTGGCATCCTGCGTTCTTGTTTTCGTCGGTCAGCCTGACATTTTGGCCAAGGGCTTGCCTAGATGCGGCCTGCGGAAAATGCCCCTCGCGTTCACCAATCGCGCCGGCGCTAGCTGGAACCTCTCGATCGGTCGGCGGTTGCCTCGCTATCCGGTGCTGCATATCTCCACGGCAGCCTGCGCCGCCGCGCGCAAAACGAGCGAGGACCCGCTAGACCATGGCTTTCACCGATTTCCTCCGTCAGCAGTGCTATATCGACGGCCAGTGGTGCGATGCCGATTCCGGTGCCACGTTCGAAGTCACCGATCCCGGCAGCCGCACGGTGCTGGGCACGGTGCCGAAGATGGGCGCGGACGAAACCCGGCGCGCCATCGATGCCGCAGAACGCGCCCTGCCCGCATGGCGCGCCAGGACTGCGGGCGAACGCTCGAAACTGATGCGCAGGCTGTTCGACCTGATGATCGCGCATCAGGACGATCTGGGCGAACTGCTGACCCGCGAGCAGGGCAAGCCGCTGGCCGAAGGGCGCGGCGAGATCGCCTATGGCGCCAGCTTCATCGAATGGTTCGCCGAAGAGGCCAAGCGCGCCTATGGCGACACCATTCCCGGCCATGCCGCCGATCGCCGCATCGTCGTGATCAAGCAGGGCGTCGGGGTCGTCGCCGCGATCACGCCCTGGAACTTCCCCAATGCGATGATTACCCGCAAGCTAGGCCCGGCGCTGGCGGCGGGCTGCACGATCGTCATCAAACCCGCCTCGGCCACGCCCTATTCTGCGCTGGCCATCGCGCATCTCTGCGAACTGGCGGGCATTCCGGCGGGTGTGGTCAATGTCGTCACCGGCAGCGCCGGGCAGATCGGTTCGGCACTGACCGCCAGCCCCAAGGTCGCCAAGCTGACTTTCACCGGCTCCACCGAGATCGGCCGCGACCTGCTGCGCGAGTGCGCCGAGACGATCAAGAAGACCTCGATGGAGCTGGGCGGCAATGCACCGTTCCTGGTGTTCGACGATGCCGACGTGGATGCCGCGATCGACGGCGCGATGATCTCCAAGTTCCGCAACGGCGGCCAGACCTGCGTGTGCACCAATCGCTTCTATGTGCAGGACGGCGTCTATGACGTGTTCGTGGAGAAGCTGGCGAAGCGGGTCTCGGCCATGAAAGTCGGCTACGGCATGGATGCAGGCACCGAAGTCGGCCCGCTGATCGACGAAAAGGCGGTCGAGAAAGTGGAGGAGCATCTTGAGGATGCGCTTGCCGGCGGAGCGAAAGTTCTGGCGGGCGGCCAGCGCAACGAACGCGGCGGTTCGTTCTTCAACCCCACCGTGGTTTCGGGCGTGAAGCCGGGCATGAAGCTGGCGAAGGAAGAGACCTTTGGGCCGCTGGCGGGCGTGATCCGCTTCACCGACGAGGCCGACGCCATCCGCATGGCCAACGATACCGAATTCGGCCTGGCCAGCTACTTCTATGCCAGCGACCTCAGCCGCGTCTGGCGCGTGGCCGAGGCATTGGAGGCGGGCATGGTCGGGATCAACACCGGGCTGATCTCCACCGAAGTTGCGCCGTTCGGCGGGGTCAAGCAGTCCGGCCTCGGCCGCGAGGGATCGCACTACGGCCTCGATGACTACATGGAGGTGAAGTACCTCTGCATGGGCATCAAGCCGGCCTGACGACCTTACAGATGCGAAAAGGGCAGGAGGCCGTCGGCCCCCTGCCCTTTTTCCTGTGCCGACCGTTTCAGTCGAGCACGGTCTTTTCATCCGCCGGATCGGTGTGGAACTCCACCCACACGCCGTTGATGATGCCGAAGCCGACGGCCAGGCCGACGCCGAGTATCCATGTGAAATACCACATTGTCGTTTCCTCAGTAGAAATCGGGGTTGAGGTTGACGTCGCGCGTCGTGATCCGGCCGAACATCACCTTGTAGGCCCAGGCCGTGTAGAAAAGCACGATCGGCAGCAGGATCAGCGTCACCAGCAGCATGACGAACAGGGTCGTGTGGCTGGACGAGGCATTCCACACGAGCAGGCTGGAACGCGCGTCGATCGAACTGGGCAGGATGAAGGGGAACATCGACAGGCCGACCGAGGCGATGATGCCGAGGTTCGCCATGGAGGAACCCGCGAAGACCAGCGTGTCCTTGCGTCCGCGGATGCCCATGAGCGCCACCAGCGGTCCGGCTAGGCCCAGCACCGGGGCGAAGATCATCCAGGGATGCGCGCCGTAGTTGGCAAGCCATGCTCCCGCCGCGTGGGCGGCCTCGGCCATGCGCGGGTTCGAGGGACCGAGCGGATCGACCGCGCCGACCAGACGGTAGCCGATATCGCCCATCGCCAGCCACACGCCGCCCAAAGCGTAGAGCACGAAGGCGACAAGCGCGGCGATCTGTCCGTAGCGCTGGGCGCGGTCGCGCACCGGGCCGTCCTCCAGCTTGAGCGTCAACCAACCCGCGCCGTGGAGGACCAGCATCGCCACCGAGACGAGACCGGCCAGCAAGGCGAAGGGGCTGAACAGGCCGAGCAGCGTACCTTCGTAGAAGCTGCGCATGTCGGTATCGAGCCGGAAGGGCACGCCCTGGAGGACATTGCCGACCGCCACGCCGAAGACCAGCGCCGGGACGAAGCCGCCGACGAAGAGCGCCCAGTCCCAACGCGCGCGCCAGGCGGGATCGGGACGCTTGGACCGGTACTTGAACCCTACGGGACGCAGGATGAAAGCGGCCAGCACCAGGAACATCGCAAGGTAGAAGCCCGAGAAGCTCACCGCATAGACGTAGGGCCAGGCCGCGAAGATCGCCCCGCCGCCGAGGATGAACCAGACCTGGTTGCCTTCCCAGGTCGGGCCGATGGCGTTGATGACCATGCGGCGCTCGGCATCGGTACGTCCCACGAAGGGCAGGAGCGCGGCCGAGCCGAGGTCGAAGCCGTCGGTCAGGGCGAAGCCGATGAGCAGGACGCCCATCAGCGTCCACCAGATCAGCCGCATCGTTTCGTAGTCGAAGGGTATGGACATTGTGGCCTCCGTCTTACTCGGCCGGGATGGCGGTGAAGGTGGCAGCAGGCGCGCGCTCGGAAGCGGGCTCGCCTTCATAGGGTTCGTAAGGCTCCGGCCCGTGACGGATGGTCTGCAGCATGAGCTTCACTTCGATCACCGCCAGGACGCTATAGAGCGCGGTGAAGCCGAAGATCGTCGCCCAGATCTGGGTGGTCGTCAGGCTCGATGCGCCGAGGAAGGTCGGCAGCACGCCGTCCACCGCCCAGGGCTGGCGGCCGAACTCGGCCACGGCCCAGCCCACTTCGATCGCGATCCACGGCGCCGGCATCACGATGAGGGCGGTGCGCAGGAACCACTTGCGGTCGAACCGGCGGCGGACCGAGAAAGCGAAGGCGGTCGCGAAGAACACGATCAGGAAGAAGCCCAGCCCCGCCATGATGCGGAACATGAAGAACAGCGCCGGGACGTTGGGCACGGTGCTCCAGGCGGCCTTGGCGATCGTCGCATCGTCTGCCTGACGCGGATCGGCCACGAAGCGCTTGAGCAACAGGGCATAGCCGAGGTCGCTCTTGTGACGTTCCCAGGCCTCACGCGCGGCCAGGTCGCCCCGGTTGACCTTGAGCTTTTCCACCGCGTCATAGGCGATCACGCCCTGACGGATGCGGTAGTCGGCCCGCTCCACCAGCGGCACGATACCGGCCACTTCGCCCGAAAGGCTGCGGGTGGCGATCAGGCCCAGCACATAGGGCACCTTGATCTCGTAAGCCGTCTCGCGCGCGGAGTTGGAGGGGATGCCGAAGAGCGTCAGCCCGGCGGGCGCCTTCTCGGTTTCCCACATGCCTTCCATCGCGGCCAGCTTCATCTGCTGGTTGTCGGTGAGGGCATAGCCGCTCTCGTCACCCAGCACGACGACCGAGAGCGAGGAGGCAAGGCCGAAAGCCGCTGCCACAGTGAAGCTGCGCTTGGCCAGTTCGATATGGCGGCCGCGCAGCAGGTAGTAGCAGGACACGCCCAGCACGAAGACGCTGGCGCAGACATAGCCCGCGCTGACGGTGTGGACGAACTTGGCCTGCGCCACCGGGTTGAAGAGCACGTCCTTGAAGTTGGACACTTCCATGCGCATCGTCTCGGGATTGAAGACAGCGCCCGTGGGGTGCTGCATCCAGCCGTTGGCGATGAGAATCCACAGCGCCGACAGGTTCGAGCCGACCGCGACCATGATCGTCGTCAGCAAGTGGCCGCGCTTGGAAAGGCGGTCCCAGCCGAAGAACATCAGGCCCACGAAAGTGGCCTCGAGGAAGAAGGCCATCAGGCCCTCGATCGCCAGCGGAGCGCCGAAGATGTCTCCCACGTAGTGCGAGTAATAGGCCCAGTTGGTCCCGAACTCGAACTCCATGGTGAGACCGGTGGCCACGCCGAGCACGAAATTGATTCCGAAGAGCTTGCCCCAGAACCGGGTCACGTCCCGCCAGATGGGACGGTCGGTTATGACATAAACACTTTCCGTAATTACAAGAATGAAGGAAAGGCCCAATGTCAGGGGAACGAAGAGAAAATGGTACAGCGCCGTCAAGGCGAACTGCAGCCGCGATAGTTCCACCACTGCCATGTCGATCATGTCGAATCCCGCTGTTTTTAGCGGCTTGAGGCGGGAAGAAAGCGATTGCCCCAAGCTGGTTGGTTTCGTAGGGTCGCGTTAGGCTTCGATCGGAAAGCTGTCAAACTTTACTTACATGGTTTACTTAATTTGATCTATGTCAAATTTGCTCGGGTTCTGATCCCCAGTGCCTGGCTCATCGATATTGCCGGTGCGGCGCTCTTTGCGTGGGGGGTGGCAACCGGCGTAGGCGCCGTGGCGGACGGTGGGCCGCCTGCCTTTCCTGCTGCATGGATACTATGCGGCGTAGTGCTGCGCGCGCTGGCGTCCTGCACGGTGGACCGGATCGCCGTGGGGGGCGCGCAGGCGGCAAGCCGCACCCGCCGGGGCCATCTCTGGCAAAGACTTCTCGGCGGACGGCTGGCGAGACTGGTCTCCTCAGGCGAAAGCGCAAATCTTGCCCTGGACCATAACACGGCAATCGAGAATCGCGACGTCCGGTTTTCTCCCATCCGAATCAACGCCGTGATCGGCCCGCTGGTGGTGGCTGCGATCGTCGCTCCGGCCAGCTGGGTGGCAGCGGCGATCATGCTGGGGACGCTGGTGCCCTTCACCCTCGGAATGATCCTGGCCGGAACCGCATCCCGCCGCGCCGCCGAGCGCCAGCTGGCCGCGCTGGGCGCCTTGTCGGGCCTCTTCGTCGACCGCGTGACCCATCTGCCGCTGATCCGCCACTTCGGCGCCGAGAGACGCATCGGCCGCCAGGTCCGCACCGCCACTGGCGAAGTGGCCCGCCGCACGGTCTCGGTCCTGCGCACCGCCTTCCTGTCCAACGCGGTGCTGGAGTTCTTCTCCGCCCTCTCGATCGCGCTGGTCGCCGTCTACTGCGGCTTCTCGCTGCTCGGCCTGCTGCCGTTCCCGGCGCCGGAGAAGCTCACTCTGGTTCCCGCCTTCTTCGTGCTGGCAATGGCCCCGGAATTCTACTTGCCGATGCGCCGCCTCGCCGCCGCCTATCACGAGAAGCAGCTTGGCGAAGCTGCGGAGAAGGCCCTGGCCCCCTTCGAAGAAGCGCCGACACCGCTCAAGACCCAAAAGGCCGCGCCCTTCGACGGTCTCCATGTCGATCACCTTGCCCTTGCCTTCCCCGGCCTTTCGGTAGGCCCGCTCCATTTCGAGCTGGAACCGGCGGACCTCGTAGCCCTGTCCGGCCCGACCGGCAGCGGCAAGACGAGCACGCTGGCCGCCATCGCCGGGCAACTCGTGCCGACACTGGGCCACATTGCCATGCGCTCCGGCCTGCCGCTCTTGCCCGAAGCCGTGGCCTGGGCCGCGCAGCGCCCGCTGCTGGTGACCGGCACCCTCGGCCACAACCTCGCGCTCGCCGCACCGCAAGCCACCGAGGCCGAAGTGCTCGCGGTCGCGGAAAAGGTAGGTCTCGGTGAGGTGCTGGCACGGCGCGGCGGCCTTGCCATGCCTGTCGACCATGCCGGATCCGGCCTTTCGGGGGGCGAGCGGCGCCGGATAGGTCTCGCCCGCGCGATCCTCTCCGCGCGACCGCTGATCCTCTGCGACGAGCCGACCGCCGACCTCGACGCGGCTTCCGCCGCCATGATCGTCGCCCTACTCCGGGAACTCTCGGCCGAACGCTGTATCCTCGTCGCCACCCACGACGCCGCCCTGATCCGTGCCGCCCGCCGGGAGATCAAGCTGTGAATTCCCCCAAGCGGCCCCAACTTCTCACAATCGCCGGCCTCGCCCGCCGCCGCCTGTTCTTCGCCAGCCTCTGCGCGGGCCTTGCCGCCGTGGCCGCGATCGGGCTGCTGGCCCTCTCCGGCTGGTTCCTGACCGCCGCCGCGCTTGCCGGTTCCGCCGGTGTCGCCACCGCCATGGCCTTCAACTACCTGATCCCCAGCGCGGCGATCCGCCTGCTGGCGATCGTGCGCACCCTCTCGCGCTACGGCGAGCGCCTGCTCTCCCACAAAGTCGCGCTGGAGGGCATGGCCGACTTGCGCGGGACGCTGTTCGACAAGCTCGCCGCGCAGGACAGCCGCCACGCCCCCGACACTTCGCCTGGCGAAGCCAGCACCCGGCTGATCGACGACGTGGAAGCGCTGGAGGATCTGGTGATCCGCCAACCCGCGCGCCACGCGGCGATCGTCTCGGCCGTGGTCAGCCTGGCGCTCGTCGCCTTCGGCGGCTGGGCGGCGCTGCTGTTCCTTGCGGTGATGATGGTCGGTCTGCCTGTCCTGTTCCGCCGCCTCTCCGAACGCCTGACCCGCGCCCCCGCCGAAGCCGCCGCCAGCGCCCTCGGAGACTTGCGCATCCGCTATATCGAACTCGCCGGTTCTCGCGCGGAGATAGCCACCTATGGCTTGGCCGACCGGGCACTCGCCGAACTCGAACCGATCGCCGAACGGCTCGACAAGGCCCGTGCCGGGCTGTTCCGCGCCGAGGCCCTGCAAGGTGCGCTGCTCTCGATCTACGGCGGCGTGGCCGTGGCCGGTGTCCTGCTGCTGGCCCGCGAATCGGCGCCGATGGTGGCGCTGGCCATGCTGGCGACCGCTTCGGCGGTGGAGGCAATGGGCGGACTGTCGCGCAGTCTGCTGCGCCGCGCCTCGCTCGAAGCGGGATTGCGGCGAATCGCCACGCTCAATGCCCTCGATGCCGAGCTTCAGGAACCTGTCGCCGCCGCAGCGGCCCCGCTCACGCTAGGCGCGCGGCAGTTCCAGCCCGGTGCGCGGCTGGCTATCACCGGCGCGTCAGGCTCGGGCAAGACGCGCGTGCTGCTGGCGCTTGCCGGAATGCAACAGCCGCTCGCGGCGCTCGGCGTCGATCACGAACCGCTCGATGCTCTTCCCGCCTGGCGCCTGAACAGCCAGTTCGCGCTGTCGCCGCAGGACGCGCCGATGCTGATCGGCACCGTGGCCGACAACTTGCGCCTCGCCCGTTCCGGCGTGACCGAAGCGGAAATGTGGGCCGCGCTGGAGGTCGCCCAACTCGACCGACGCATTCGCCGCAGCGAACAGGGCCTCGATACCCCGGTCAGCGAGGGCGGCGGGATTCTCTCGGGCGGTGAGCGCAAGCGACTGTCGCTGGCCCGCGCATTGCTGAGCGGACGCCCCTGGCTGCTGCTGGACGAACCCAGCGAAGGCCTGGATGCCGCCACCGAAGCCGAACTGGTCGAGAGCCTGCGCGGCTGGCTGGAACGAACCGGCAGCGGCCTCGTGCTGGTCTCGCACCGCAAGGCGCCCCTGGCGCTCTGCGAGGAAGCGGTGGAAGTCTCCGAGCTGCTCTAAGACTTCAGCGAAACACGCGGGCGAAGCGCGCTGCACCGCCCTGCGGCGCAGCGCCTTGCGATGGCGCGGAGGGCGGTGCAGCGCCCCCCACCCCACCGCCAAGTGCCGTCAGGGTCTGGGCAATCTCGGCCATGCGCGCGCCGTCGACCTGGTAGAACACCTGCTTGCCGTTGCGCTGCGACAGCACCAGTTCCGCCTTGCGCAGGACCGAAAGCTGCTGGGACAGGCCCGGTTGGCCGATGCCCGTGGCTTCCTCGATCTCCCCGACCGCAAGTGGGCGCTCCCGAACCGCGTGGAGAATCTGCAAGCGCACCGGATGGCCCAGCGCCCTCAACAACTCGGCCGTCGCTTCGAATTCAGCGGTAAGGTGGGATTGCGGCATATCAGGCCTGCTCCCCATCCGCAGCGCCGAGCGGGGCATGGAACCACCCGGCCGGATCGCCACTTGCCAGCGCCGCCTCGGCGGTCTCGCCCGGTTGGCGGAGCAGCGGCGCGCCGGGCTGCCAGTCTGCCGGAGCCAGTCCCGAGCCATCCCGCACCTCGCGCAGGGCGGTCAGGATGCGCAGCAATTCCGGGATCGAGCGGCCCACGGTCAGGGGATAGCTGTTGGTCGCCTGGATCACCCCGTCGGGATCGATGAAATAGGTCATCCGCACGGTCGCGCTGTCATGCGCGTCGCTGCCGACCATGCCGTAGGCCCGCGCGATCTCCATCGTCGGGTCCTCGATGATGGGGAACGGCACGGTGACGCCGATGCTGTCGCGAATCAGGCGTATCCACGCGAGGTGGGAATAGAGACTGTCCACCGAGAGCCCCACGAGCCGGCACCCCAGCGCCGCGAAATCACCGGCGGCACGGGCGAGCGCCACCACCTCGCTGGTGCAGACGGGCGTGAAGTCCGCCGGATGGGAGAACAGGATCAGCCATTCTCCGCGATAGTCGTCGAGGTCGAACGGTCCCTGCGTGCTGCGCGCCAGGAACCGCGGCACCACATCGCCAATCCGCAAGGGCTGCAAGGCCGCCGCGCTTCCGTTTTCACCCTGGTCGGTCGTCATGAGGGGGACAGTTACAAGATTATGCCGATGCGTAAACTCTCGCAGCCTTCATTGTCCGCATGCGGAGGCCATTGCGCGCAGTTCGGCATCGACCAGACCTCGATTGCGCAAGGCGCAGACCGCTCCGGCGTGGTCGGTCATCACCGCATAGGGCAATCCCACCCCTTTTCCCGCCGTCGTGCGGCGCAGCAGGTCCCACCCTTCCCGCTCAGATCCGGCCAGCTTCTGCCGGGCCGAAAAGCGACGCGTCAATTCCAGGCCGCGCGCACTCTCGTCCAGCGAGACGATAAGCAGACGGCGCGGCCGGGCAGCCTGCTCCAGTTCCTCGAAGCGCGCGAGTTCCGCCAGGCAAGGCGCGCACCAGGCAGCAACGAAGAGCAGAACGGTATCCGCCGGAGGACCAAGCCGCGCCTGCTCCTGGGCCTGTGCAGCCGAAGAAAAACCGATCGACAATATTGCAAACGCTATCAGTGCTTTAATTTGCAACATCGGGCGCGATAGTACAGTGCGCGGATCGGTGCGTTCACGGGGGGTCTTCATGTTCGGTATTATTGCGCAATCTCTGCTGCTGGCAACTGCTCCGGCGGCTACGTCAGAGGCTTCGGCGCCCCCTGCCGCAAAACCGGCCACGCTTCAGCAGCAGTTCGACGCCGCCAGCGAGGCCGCGTCGACCGGTCGGTGCAGCGAAGCCGTCGCCGCTTTCGAAACGATCGAACGTAATCCCGCCGCCCTGAAATCGCCGATCGTCCGGGGCGCGATCGGTGTTCGCAAGGGCGGATGCCTCGTCCGGATGCTGCGCAGCGAAGAAGGCGAAGCGGCGATCCAGGCGGGCCTCCCCGCCGTCGCCGCCGCCGGAGAAGGCTTTGCCGGAGATGTCCTGGCCGCCCACCTCAATCTGGGGGCCGCCGCCCGCCAACAGCTGGATTACGAGCGCGCCGCCCACGAGTTTCGTCTGGCTCTGGCCTCGGCCGGAAAGGATGGACGATTCCAGCCGCTGCTGGGGCTTGCCCAAGTCTCTGTGTTCGATCCCGGACCGGAGCCTCTCGCCTATATCGACGAGGCTACGCGCATCGCCGAGGAAACGCCTTCTCTCGACAAGGATTTCCGCGCCCAGCTGCTGACGCTCAAGTCCCGCATCCTGCTGAATCGCGGCGACAAGGAAGCGGGCTATGCGCTTCTCAAGAACGCCCTGAAGCTTCAGGGCGGCCTCACGTTGAAAGTATCGCTCACCGACATCGCGACGCGCTCGGACCTCGCGATCGCGGCGATGCTCCTCAATCGCCGCGACGATGCCCGCAACTACCTCGCCTATACCGGCGCGGGGCGGATGGATCAGGCGCCGTTTTCGCGGGCGGAGAACATGGACGTTCCGCTCTGCGGCGCAACCAGCGGCCTGACGCCGACGGACTTTGCCGTCGTCGAATTCAGCATCGGCGACGACGGCTCGGCCTTCGGGGTCCAGCCGATCTATTCCACCGGTGGACGCGATGTGGCCCTGGCCTTCGCCCGCGCTGCCATGCGCTGGTCGTGGACGCCCGCCAAAGTCCAGGAAATCAAGCCCTTCCTGCGCAATGTCATGCGCGTCGAGATGCGTTGCACCGTCGCGGCGGGCCGCCCCGAAATCGACTCGCCGCTGACCGCGCGGTTTCAGGCCTGGGCCACGCCGCTCGTGAGCGACACGCTCAAGGCCCGCACCGAAGGCGAAGCCGCGGTTCAGGCCGAGGCCTTGCTGGCCCTATCGCGCAAGGACAAGAAGGACGAGGCGACCGTCGCCTTGCTCGGCATTCTGGCCATGAGCCCGGTCGTCGGCACCGTTCAGGGGAAAACCTACCTCGACGAAGCCCTCGCCCTGGCAGAAAGCCGGAAAATGCCGTTGGAGGTCACGAACTGGCTGCGCTTCCAGTCCGTCACCAGCCGTAACGAACGCCGCCCCGCGCAAGTCCGCACCGCCCTTCGCGAACTGCTGCCCGTGGTCACGGCCACCGGGGACGCGCTGGCCATCGATACCGTGCGCCTCAAGATCGCCTCGCCCGGCTACCGGCTCGGCGTTCCGGTCGACGGTCCGCCGCTGCGCGAAGCGGTGATTGCCGATCCGGCGCTTCCGGCGGATCATCCGCTCAAGATCAACGCCCTCCTGCAAAGCGCGACCTGGGCCGCGCAGAACAAGGATTTCGCGCGGGCGCAGGAAATATTCGAGCAGACCGGCCTCAGCAGCGAGCAATGCGCCATCATCGGCGCAGTACCTGCCATGAAGCGCAACGGGGCGAGTTCAGGCGACTATCCGATGGAAGCGGCACGCATGGGCTTCGAAGGCTGGGCCCGCGTCGAGTTCGACGTCGATGCATCGGGGCGTACCCGCCAGCAGCGCGCCCTGATCGCGTATCCGCCCTTCGTATTCTCCGATGCGGCTTCGACCATGGCCAAGGATTTCGTTTACGAGAGCAGCTATCGTCCCGGCGGCGAGACCGCCTGCTCCGCCGCTTCCCAGAACATCGCCTTCCGCATGAACTGATCCCGCCTTTCCCCGACGCAAATACCCAAATGCGCCAGCCATCAGGGTAATTGCCCTGCCCCGGCCTTCGTCGCAAACAGCGGGTATGGAGTATACCGGACTGGCAAAGCCGCCTGACGGCGCGCTCGTGCATCCCAGCCGGGAGCACCATCTGGACGCCGTGCGCGCCGTGCTGATGCTGCTGGGCATTCCCTTTCACGCTACCCATCCGTTCCGGGACGACGGCCAGACCTGGATGGTGATGTCTGCGGATCACTCGCTGGCGCTAACCCATGTCATGGAATTCCTGCACCTGTTCCGCATGCAGGGATTCTTCCTGATCGCCGGATACTTCACGGCGATGCTGCTCCTGAAGCGGAGCGTGGGCGCCTACCTGGAAAGCCGCCTGACCCGGCTGGTCCCGCCGCTGGTGGTGGGCCTGCTGGCGATCGTGCCGCTGATGAACCTCGCCGCCGACCTGCACAACGCGTCCGGCACGCGTGCAGGGCTTGGTCTGTGGGTCGACCAAAGCCTGACCTTGGGGCGGGAGACGACCGGCCACTTGTGGTTCGTGATCGTGCTCATCTATTTCAGCGCCGTCGCGGCGCTGGTCTG
The DNA here is from genome assembly GCF_036820275.1 of Novosphingobium sp. GTDB lineage: Bacteria > Pseudomonadota > Alphaproteobacteria > Sphingomonadales > Sphingomonadaceae > Novosphingobium. The sequence goes on along the minus strand of NZ_DAISLT010000002.1, from coordinate 33,515 downwards.
CCTCTCGCCGAAAGTACGGACATTCCGCCTGAACCTGTCGGACCGCGCCGCCTCCCGCCTGTTCCTTCCGGCCATGCTGGCCATCGGCCTCGGCATCGGCGTCTATGAAGTCGCCCTGCTGAAGGTGAACCCGCTGCTTCCGGAACTGCTCAAGAATCCTGTCTCGCTCGGCTTCGCGCTCGAATACGCGCCCTATTTCGCGATAGGTGCGCTGCTCAACCGGGTCCCGGCCATGAACCGCCGGTTCAACCGGTTCTCCTGGCTGGTGGCGCTCGTCGCGATCGGCCTCGCGCTGGTGACGGTGGGCGCCGGGGAACTGCCGAAATATACCCGCCCGGTCCTCAAGGCCGTGGCCGCCGTCGGCCTGACGCAGAGCATCGTTTCCGCCGCAGGCACGCTGTTCAAGACGGAATCGCGACGGGTCCGCGAACTGGTGGAAGCGTCCTTCGTCATCTACCTGCTCCACCTGCCGATCATCGTGGCGACCTTCGGCCTCGTGGAGGCGATCCCCGCGCCCTACTTCGTGCGCTACCTCGTGATGATCGCGGTCGCCTTCACGCTATCGTTCCTGGGATGGCTGATCGTGAAGCGCAGCGCCTGGCTGCTGTTCCTCATGAGCGGCGTGCGGACCAGGCTCCGCCCCGGATAAGACGATGCCCCGGCGAAGGCCTTCCTTCGCCGGGGCATCGCTTCGGACCGGCAGGCTTACGCGCCAGACTTACCCACTGACACTGCTGCCAAGGTTCACACCGAGATTCGCGGAACCGCTTGCCCCGTTCCGCGAGGCCGAACCACTGCCCGAACCCGTCGCACCGGCACTGTGCCCGCCCGCGCTCTCACTACCCGACCCGTTGCCCGAGGCATCCACCGAGCCGGTGGAAAGACCGGTCGCTGTGTCGCGCGCCTTGTCGCCCAATCCCTGCGCCTTTTCGGCAGCGGCAGTGCGGGCGGCCTGAGCGCCGTCGCTTGCTTTGCCCGCCAAACCCGAAGCCGCGCCTGTCGCACCGGCAAGATCGGCCGCGCCGGTCAGGTTGCCCGAGCCGGTCGCCGAGCCACCATTGCCCGATCCGGACAGCGCACCGGTTCCCGAGCCCGCCGCCGAAGCACTGCCCGCCGCGCCAGACAGCGCCGAACGGGTCGAATCGACCAGCCCACCGGCTCGCGAACCCGCTCCGCCCGCCGCTGCCGTAACACCCGAGGCGTCCGGAGCCTGTCCTTGCGGCGTCTTCACCCCCTTGCTGGCCCGTCCGCTGCCACCGGCCCGCGAGGAAACGCTCCGGCTTGCCCGCGAGGCGCTGATATCGCCCGCGCCGCTGCCCATACCGTCGATCGAGCTGCCGATGCCACCGAGCGTCCCGCCCAAAGAGCCTCCGAGCGAGCCGCCCAGCGAACCACCAAGGCCGCCCCCACCGAGAAGCTGGGCATGGGCCGCAGGGGAAGCCGCGACGAAGGCGAGCGTGGCGATGGCGGTCCCGAGAGTGAGCTTGTTCATGATTCTGCTCCTTCCTTGTTCTCCACACCCGTTCGGTGTGTCTGCTGGAAGGAACGGATGGCCCTCGTGCTTTCATCCGCGCGAGCCGCGAACTTTTTCGGCGGTCCCGTTCAGAGCCCGCTGCGGCAGACGCTGCAAAGCACCCCGCGTCCGGTCCGGCGGGTGCCCTTGATCGCTTCGGAATCCACGGCTTTCAGCACTTTCGCACCGCTTCCCAACCGGGTGTGCCAAGCGGCGATCCGCGCGGCGGCAAGCGGCGCCGCATAAGACGTCCCCCGTAGCGAAACCCGCCCGCGTCCGGGAACCCGCGCCGAGATGTCCGCCCCCGGCGCGGCATAGTCGAGATGTGCCGCCTGCCCTGCCTCGATCAGCACCCGCCCGGCGCGGTCCACGCCCGTCACCGCCACCACACCGGGATAGGATGCCGGAAAGGCGGGTGGCGCCGCTGCCCCGTCGTTGCCGACCGCCGCGACGATCACCATGCCCTTGCCCTGCGCGCCCGCCACCGCGCGCGCGAGCAGCGGATTGGAGGGGCCGACCAGACTGATCGAGACCACCGACACTCCCTGCCCCTGCATCCAGCCCAGCGCCCTCGCGATCGCCAATGCGCTGCCCCCTGCCGGATCGGAACCGTAGACATCCGCGCCGTAGATCTTCGCCGTTCCCGCTCCTGCCAGCAGCGAGGCAATCGCACCGGCATGATCGCTGGCCTTCGGCGCACCCGATGCAAAGCCGCGCTGCGCCGCGAGCCGGGAGGAACCCGCGATCCCGCCATCGATGACGCCGACGGTGCCACCATGGGGCAAAGTCTCCGGCTTGCCTGCGCCGCCCGGCTGCGACGCCGCACCCGAGGGGAAATGAAGCTGATCGGCGGAAATCTCGCGCCCGGGGAGCGCCTTTTGCAACTCCTTCACCGCTTGCGCGAGCGGCACGCCCTCCGGCGTACCGAGCCGAGCATAGGCGAGGCCCAGCGCCTCGATCTCGGCCTGCTCCAGAACCGTGTAGCCCTTGCCCCGCGCGGTCTCCAGCGCGGCAGGATCCGGGCTCACCAGGAGCACTTCCCCGCGCACCGCAGGTTGATGGTCATCGTCCCATTCGACCCGGTCGGCATGGCCGGAGACGAAACCGCCAATCCGCCGGAGCCGCTCGCGCGCCATCGAGCGGGCATCGTGCACCGCCTCGCCCAGCGGATCGGTGACTTGCGACGCCGTATCCCGCACGGTTTCGCCGAGCGTCCTGCCCGCTCGGCCGACCGTGCCCAGCGGATCGACCGGCAGAAGCTGCGCCCGCGAGGGTGCCGCAAACACTACCGCCGCAGCAGTGGCCAAGATCACGACCGTTCTCATCCGCTTGTCCATTCCGAAAAATCGTAGCACTCAGGGATGAAACGCCAAGGCTCATGCGTTTCATCCCGCAGGCAGGATATTCGATGAGCACAGACCGCTTTTTCCAGGAGCTGACCGCCCTGCTGCCGCGCCTGCGGCGGTTCGCGCGCGGCCTCGCTCGCGATGTGGCCGATGCCGACGACTTGTGCCAGCAGACTGTCGAGCGCGCGCTCAAGTCCCGTCGGCAATGGCAGGACGGGACGCGCCTCGACGCATGGGTTTACAGGATCATGAGAAACCAATGGATCGACGAGACACGGGCAAGGAAGCGGCGTGCGCAGACTTTCGTTCATGAGGAGGAAGGCTCCGGCATAGGCACGCCCGGCGACCGCGATGCCGAAAACCTGGTCGAACTCGGCAATGTCGGCCGCGCGCTGGCACGGCTCCCCGAAGAACAGCGCGAAGCGGTGATGCTCGTGCTCGTCGAGGGCTTTGCCTACAAGGAAGCTGCCGAGATCATCGGCATTCCGCAGGGCACCCTGACCTCGCGCCTCGGCCGGGGCCGCGAGGCGCTGCTGCGCGAACTGGGAGAAGCCGCGTGACCGTGACCGACGAAGAACTCGCGGCTTATGCAGACGGCGAACTCGCCGAGACCGAGGCCGCGCGCGTAGCCGCCGCCGTCGCGGCCGATCCCGCCCTCGCCGGGAAGCTCGCAGCGCAGCGGCGCCTGCGCGCCCTGCTCCGCGGGACTTTCGATCCGGTCGCGGCCGAACCTGTCCCGGAAGACCTGACCCTGCTGATCGCGGCTGCCGCCGCGCAGGACGCGGAAGAGGATATGACCGATGCCCGTCCGCCCTCCGGACGGCCTGGCGGGAAGTCGCAGGTCGTCGATCTCGCCGAGGTTCGCCGCCAGCGAAAGGCCGAAGCACCGGTGCAGCGCGGCCGACCGCGGCACTTGCAGCGCTGGAGCATCGGCCTTGCCGTGGCTGCCACGCTGGTGCTCGGCCTCATGATCGGCACGAAGCTGGAACGCGGCAACGTGGCAGAACGGGACGGCACCCTGCTGGCCACCGGCGACCTCGCCCGGGGGCTGGAAACCCGACTCGCTTCCGCATCTGGCGAAGACTTGCGCATCCTCGCCAGCTTCCGCCGCCGGGACGGCGACTATTGCCGGGTCTACGCCGCCACGGCCTCCGCCGGAATAGCCTGCAAGGATTCGGGCCGCTGGGTGCTCGAACATGTCGTTGCAGGATCCGGCAAGACGGGGGCGGACTACCGCCAGGCCGGTTCCGGCCAGGCCGATCTGATGGCGACGGCGCAGGACATGGCCGCGGGCGATCCGCTCGATGCCGCACAGGAACGCGAAGCCGCAGCCGGGGGATGGCAGAAGTAGGCATAGGGCAGACACCGGATGACAGTCCCGGTCGTCCCCGCTATGAGCGCGCTTCCGCCCGCTGAACGATGGTCGAACGGTGCTGGGCTCATGAATCCGGGTTGCACGGCAGAACAGTGACTATCGACGGAATGACATTCGCGGCGCTGCCGATCGGCGCCATCCTGCTCGAAGGACTCGTGCGTCCGCGGCGAGACAATTTCCCGCTTTCCATCGGACGGAGCTTACCCGGCACTTGGCTATTGCTGTGGATGGCGATGGCCTTGGCGGGTCTCTTCCTTCTGGTCTGCGGCAACGTCCCCGTTTCCGTCTGCCTCTCGCTCGGCGTGCTCGCCTTGCTGGCGGTGGCGTCCAATGCCAAGCATGCCATGCTCGGCGAACCGCTGCTCTTTTCCGATCTCGCGCTGATCGGGGCGATATTCCGCCATCCGCAGTTCTATCTTTCCGCGGTCGCGGTCTGGCAGCGCACCGTGGCCGGGATCATTGCGCTCCTCCTTCTGGCGCTTCTCGCCCGGCTGTTCGTCCCGGCTTTTCAGCCGCACCTGATCGGATTGGGCACTTTGACCGCGAGCCTCGCGATTCTCGGGCTCTCCCTGAAGACCGCCCCCATCCGCCGACTGGCAAGAGTGCCGGCGGCCCACGCCGACGTGCAACGCCATGGCCTGCTGCCGACGCTGCTGCTTTACTGGCTGCGCTGGCGCGAAAGCGAAGCCCCGGCGACTTGCGCGACGCCGCTTCGAACCCCGATCGCACCGGCGCCGGAACTCGTCGTCATCATCCAGTGCGAGAGTTTCGCCGATCCGGTCGAACTCTTCTCGGACCCGGACCTGGCCCTGCCCGGCCTTGCCGCCGCGCGGAAGCACGCCTGGCAGTCCGGGCGGCTCCAGGTCAGCGGTTTCGGCGCCTATACGATGCGCACGGAATACGGGGTCCTGTTCGGCCTTGACGAGGAAGAGCTCGGGTTTCGGCGCTACGACCCGTTCCTGACGGCTCTGGACGACATTTCCCATGCCCTGCCTGCGCGCCTGAAACCGGCCGGTTGGCGCAGCCTGTTTGCGCATCCGCATGACATGCGCTTCTACGGCCGGGACCGGATCATGCCCGCGGCCGGTTTCGCCCACCTCGTCGGCGAGGATCGCTTCGAGCCTCCCGCACCCGGCGAGGGCCGCTATGTCACCGATGCGGCCATGACCGACGAGATCGTCTCGCTCGCGGCGGAAGCGACCGGACCGACCATGATCTATGCGGTCACGATCGAGAACCACGGTCCCTGGGCGCCCGACGAGCATTCCAGCGGCGACCTCAAGCAAAGCTATCTCCGGCTCGCGCGCAACAGCGATGCGATGCTGTCCTCCCTTGTCGAGCGACTGGGCGCGCTCGAACGCCCTGCCCTGCTCGTGTTCTTCGGCGATCATCGTCCCAGCATTCCGGGCGCGACAGCCCCCGGTGGAGACCGGCACACCCCCTACGTGATGATTCGCCTCGACACCTCCGGCGCGATCGTCCGCGGCGAGGATCGACATGCGGACCTGACCCCGGCGGGCCTGCATCATGCCATCCTCGGCGCGACCCTCGGCGATGTCGCGCCCGGGCAGAGTCCCTGCTGACGGCCCTATCGCGGCGGCGCGAGCGACAGGAGCAGACGGTCGCGCAGGAAACGCGGCAAGAGGCGGTCGAACAGCCGCAGCGCCGCGAAAGGCCAGGGCAGGATCACATGCCCCTTGCCGCTCGCGACCGCCGCGGCAATTCGGGCGGCGACGTCGTCCGGCTTCAGCATCAGCGGCTTGGGACCGGGAACCTGCCGCCCTGCGGCAGTGTCGATGAACCCCGGAGACACCAGTGTCACGGTGACCCCGTGCTCGCGCATGCCGAGGCGCAGCGCTTCGGCGAAACGCGCAAGGCCTGCCTTCGAGCCGGAATAGGCCGCCGCGAAAGGCAAGGCATGAAACGCCGCGGCAGAGCCGATAAGAACGATGGAGCCGGATTTCCGCTCCGCCATACGCTTCGCGAGAGCGGCCGCCATGGCTGCGGGCGCTGCGAAATTGACGATGCCCAGCGTAGCCACGAGCGCGGGATCTTCCACTGCGTCTCCATCGGCACGCACGTCTCCAAGGCCCGATGCCAAAAGCGCCAGGTCGATCGGTCCCGCTGCATCCTCGGCCTCTATGGCCAGGACCGCGCCCGCGACATCGGAGATATCCAGCGATCGCACTTCGACGCAGGCCCCACGAACGCGACAGATTTCTGCCAGCGCGGAGAGACGCGCCGAATCTCTCCCCCAGAGGGCAAGCATCACGCCCGGAGCGGCGTATTGCCGGGCCAATGCCCCACCGAGTCCGCCCGAAGCGCCGGTAATGAGAATTCTTTTGCGTGGGGACCCAATGTTCATGCCGCTGCATCCGTGCAATCGGCCGTGATTGTCAACATCTCAGCGTATTAGGGTACTATTGGCTTGACACTTACCGACGCCTGATGTTCGAGATCGACCCAATGCCCGCGCTAAATCCTAGTCCGCAACGTATCCGCTTGTTCAAGAGCGAGACGCTCGAACGGCTCACGTTGATCTCCCCCCGTTTCTTTGCGGCTGTCTGGGCTGTGCTGCTTCCAGCCATCGCCTGGACGGGCTGGGGAACGGTCGGCCCGTTCGCGGGCGTGGGCCTGGTTCTGGCCGGATTGGCGGTTTGGAGCCTCTTCGAATACGTGATGCACCGCTACATGTTCCATCTGGAATCCGATGTCCCGGTGCTGAAATGGTTCGTGTTCCTGATGCACGGCAACCACCACGACGCGCCGAACGACCCCTTGCGCAGCCTCATGCCGCTCGGCGCCAGCGTGCCGATCGCGCTCGCGGTCTGGGGGATTCTCGTCCTGCTGTTCGCAAGCGCGGGAACCTGGCTGTTTCTGGGCTTCATGATCGGATACGTCATCTACGACGTGGTCCACTACGCCTGTCACCACTGGGCGATGAAGGGCCGAATCGGCTCGGCGCTGAAACGACATCACATGCGTCACCATTATGTCGACGAGAGCGGCAACTACTCGATCTCGGCCATTTTCTGGGACAATGTGTTCGGCAGCAAGATCCGCTCGCTGAAGCGGTAAACGATCAAGCGATGACCGGAAGCTTCGCTCAAAGTGTGCACAAGCGCACTTTGAAGCCCGCCTGCGTTGTCCTGGAAGAAGTATAAGGAGCAGTTTCTTGAACTGGCAAAAGACCCTCAACTCGCGCGGTTGGAAGGTTCCCTTCGTCAACAAGTCGCTGTTCCAGATCGGCAAGGAACTTCGCCCCAAGATCGACCGCGTCATCATGCGAAATTCGCGGATTCCCGACGCGGCGGTTCAGGACAAATCGTTCTTCCCGTGGATGGCCCAGCTTGAGAGCCAGTGGGAAACGATCCGCGACGAAGCCGTTCGCATCCGGACGGAAGACATCCCTTCGCTCGGCGATCTTTCCTTCGACCATGGCCGCATCGCAGCGGATCGCCGCTGGCGTGCCTTCTTCCTGAAGGGCTATGGCTATCGCCTCCGGCAGAACGCCTCGCGCGCGCCGTTCACGGCTGCCGCCATCGAGAAGATTCCGGGGCTGGTGACGGCCAACTTCTCCGTCCTCGAGGCCGGAGGCCATATCCCGCGCCACTGGGGCATGACCAAGGGCATGCTCACCTACCACCTCGCCTTGAAGGCCCCCAGGGAGCGGGAAAAGTGCCGCATGCACGTCGAGGGCGACGACAAGCTGCATGTCCTGACCTGGGAACCCGGCCAGTCCTTCCTGTTCGACGACATGTTCAACCACGAAGTGTGGAACGAAACGGATGAGGATCGCTACATCCTGCTCATCCAGATCAAGCGCCCCTGCCGCTGGCTGGGCAGCCTGATCCAGAACACCTTCCTGTTCGGCGTACGCCATTCGCGCTTCGTGAAGGACATCACCAAGGCCATCGAGCGTGCCGGCAACAACCCGGCCCCGCAGCCAAACGAAGCCTGAGCGTCATCCTCCCGAGCATCCGCTGACGCAGACCAGGTGTCTGGTCCCGGCATTTGATGGTGCATCATCCGCAAGCGAGTGGAAGGATGCCCACGATCTGCCGAGAGGGGATACCTGGATAAAGCGGAGTAACCCTCTTGGCCGCAGGCATTAATCGTTCACCTCGGGTGTAAATACGCGCAACAAATACCGGGGAAGGCGATACACCGAACGAAGGCGGATCGGCTCGCTGCCTTGGGGCACGAAGATGTCGGCAAGGGGGAGGACCGAAAGGCGATGACAACGCACCGCTTTCAGCAGGAAATTGAAAGTGTCGCGGCCGAACCGGCAGCACGGTCCGCCCATTCCGAGCGGAAGCGTGCTGCATTGGTGCTACCGGGTCTGGGCGCCGGCGGAGCTGAGCGCATCGCCAACATCATTGCGGATCTGCTCGACGAGCGCGGCTGGGAGATGTCCGTGATCAGCTTCGCCGACGCCGACAGTCCATCCTACTATCAATACCCCGCCGGAGTGGAGGTGATACGACTCGACCTTCCGCCGGCACGCCTGTCGGCTCCGGCCAAAAGCATCGCGGCGATCCGCCGCGCCGTCCGACTTCGCAGGGCAATCGACCAAGCCGCGCCCGACGTCGTGGTCAGCTTCCTGACCCGCACCAACATCCTTGCGCTCATCGCGGGACTGGGAAGGCAGACACCCATCATCGTTTCGGAACGCAACAATCCCCAGAAGCAATCGGTCGGCTTCTTGTGGTCCTGGCTGCGAGCACGCCTCTATCCGCGTGCATTCGGACTTGTGACAATGACGAAAGGCGCAATGGATTGCTTTCCGCCCGCCATGCGCCGGCGCCAATGGGTCATCCCCAATCCCGTGCTGCGCTTCGAACGCGGCGACACGCCGACGGCGAAGACCAAATGGATTACCGCGGTGGGCAGATTTGTCCATCAGAAGGGTTTCGACTTGCTCCTGCAAGCCTTCGCCGCGCTGGCCGAGGAGTTTCCGGAGTGGAATCTGGTCATCTGGGGCACGGGTCCGGAGCGCTCCAAGCTGGAAGACATGGCGTCTCGACTCGGCCTGAGCGCACGCGTGCGTTTCGCCGGTGTCAGCGAGCGTCCGGGCGGCTGGGTCGAAAACTCCGACATTTTCGTGATGAGTTCGCGATACGAGGGCTGGGGAAATGCCTTGGCCGAAGCGCTTGCTGCCGGAATTCCGTCGATTTCGTTCAACTGCAACTGGGGACCGGCAGAACTGATTCAGCAGAGCGTCAATGGACTGCTCGTGCCACCGGAAGACGTCGATGCTCTGGCCCGAGAAATGCGCGAGCTGATGCAAGATCCCGAACTGCGCCGCCGCCTCGGCAGCAATGCAAGAAGCATTGCCGATTCATTCTCCAGCTCCCGCGTCGTCGATGCGTGGGAAAAGGTCATGGTGGAAGCCTTGAGTGCCCGCGCCGACACCTCAGTCCGCAGCGAAACTGATGTCCGTGGAAAGCACGGTGAAACCTGCAGCAAATCCATGAACTTCCTCATCACGGATGCGCATTGATCGCCGTCCGACTTTCAGATGCCAGCCGTGCGGCGCAAGATTCGATATCGACCACCGGGGAAGCGGCCTCATCGTTACAGAACCCGGTGGCCTCGGGTACTGCGAATTGAACGGCGGTCTCGTGGACGGCCTTTTTCCGGTCGGGAAACGATAGGACGCGGACGCGATGCAAACGATAGTCGCATCGAGGCGGACGAGTCCTTGAGGGCTCCATCCGCCCGCCTGTTCACCGTCCCCCGCGCGCTTTCGGCGACAACCTGTAGGTAACCGAAAGAAAACCGCTGGGCAGGGTTCTGTGCTTGACCAAAGGGCTGGACGCAGTCCGCCCAAGCAGCCTGGTTGCGCCTACGGAACCGCTGATGCTGATACGGTCGTCAAGCCGGTAGATTGCCGTCAGCAACGTCGAGGCATCCTTGAAACCGGCCTTGCCGCGCCAGGCCGTCAGACCGGAAGCCTGCGCTTCTGCGGCGCTTATGCCGAAATAGCGATCATTGTGGCGTCGGTCTGCAAAACTGGTTGCGATCGACGGGGTCACTATCAGCTTGCGGCTTGCGATGACGGGATAGGAAAGGCTGGCATCGGCAATGAAGCCACGAGTGCTGCCGACGAAGCCTTGGGTTGCACCCAATGTGGCAATGACTCGCCCGCTGCTGACAGCGGCGAACACGCGGGCACCGGCTCCCGAGGTCAGTCGGCCGACTCCTTCCGGCACATCCCTGCGGCGATATCCCGGCATGAAGGTAACGCCCGATCCGATGGTGAATCCGGGACGGGAGACGAAATTCAACCCGACGCCGTTCCGAAAATTCGCATAAATCGGCCCTTCGACGATATCGATCGCGGGCAGCGGCAGGACCCGGTAATCGTCCGCGCCCTGGTACACGGGCGTTACGGCCGCACCGATTCCCAGGACTATGCGGTCGTTGCTCGGCTTTTCGAACGACTGCCGCGAGCCGCTGAGGTCCTGGGCGCCGGCATGGCCGCCCGCCAGGCACGTCGCTGCGATAGCTCCACCGCCCACCGCCTTCAGGAAAGACGAGACGCATGCCTTGCCTCTCGCTCGGGTGCGACCTTGAATCAAACGATCGACCGCAAGGCAAGATAGGTTGGCGTTCATGGTTCCTGACCTTATGCGGCATCGACGATCATGGAAGTTAAATACTGTGCTGATGGCGGGTCCCCCAGTCGAGGGGGTAGCGTGAGTCACAATGAGCATAAAGTTGCCTGATTTACCGTAATTTTCGCAAAAATTTCGCTAAATCGGTCCATTGGACGTACCTCTGTCAAGAAAGAAATACTTGGTTCGATTCTAATGAGCCGAATCGAATGTTAATGGGGCGAAGCCACACTAGGGATCCCAGTACTCCTGCCCCGGTTTCCTTGACAGAGTACTAAGCTAATCCCGACGTGAGGGATGAAAGAGAAGGAAGTCGACGAGAAAACGGTATTTTGCGGACTTTCAGGAGGGCTAAGAGATCGTTTGAGAATGGGTTGATGGGGCGGCACGGGCGTGATGCAAGCTTTGGATGTGGACCCGAGCGAGCCGGAACCGGATGGTTGGTTTTGAAAAGCGATCGAAGCGCTACCCGACCGATCTGACGGACGAAGAATGGCTGTTTATTCAGCCGTTCCTCCCGCTGGTGGCCAAGCGCGGACGCAAGCCGGCGGCGGACCTGCGTGATGTCCTCGATGTGCTTCGCTATCTGACACGAACAGGTGGTGGATGGCGGATGTTGCCGAACGACCTCCCGCCTTGGCAAACGGTGTATTGGTGGTTTCGCCGCTTCGCGCGCCGGCTCTTGTTCCGATCCACTACGTCACACTGATGCTTGACCGTGAACGCGAAGGGCGTGAGCAGAGCCCGACGGCCGCCGTCGTGGATAGCCAGTCCATCAAAGCGCCAGCAGCGGAAAGGCGGGGGTTTGATGCGGGGAGGAAAGTTGTCGGCCGTAAACGGCACATTGCCGTAGCCACCGATGGCCGATTGCTCATGGTCAATCTCACCACTGCCTACATCTCAGACAGCGCCGGCGCTCAAACGATCGTCGCGACCGTTCGCAAGCGATGGCTCTGGCCGAAGCATTTGTTCGCCGACGGCGCCTATGACCGCACCCGCCTTATGGACGCCGCAACCTATCAGGACTTCGTCCTCGAGATTATCCGCCGCTCTGACAAGGAGACAGGCTTCAAGGTACTGCCGAGGCGCTGGGTAGTGGAGCGCACCTTCGGCTGGATGACGCGCTGGAAACGGCTGGTTCGCGAGTACGAGCAGCGGATCGACGTCTCCGAGGCCATGATGAATGTCGCTCTCGGCAACCTCATGCTCCGAAGAATTCTCCATCCATGAGCATTCTCAAACGGACTCTTAGCAAAAGCGGACAATCGATGGCTTGGCTGCAACCTTCTCAGGCGCAGGCGAAACAACCAAATCGAAGCGAGACCGGGTAGAAAAAAATCTCCATGCCAAGATCAGACAATCCGTCATCGAGCAGGATTTGCTAGTGAAAAGCTCTGGCCGATGAGCGTGGCACGGAGGCTATCATCTTCACTGGCAGATGATCGGGCCTCACTTATGTCGGCAACCTCTCAGACCAGCGAGTGACCACAGCCTGACGCGGGCTTCACCTGGAGCTTCTAAGCGCAACGAGAAGAGGAACTGCATGGTTGTGCAACTCCTCATCTGAGGCAGGGTTAACTGGCACCAATAGCCTTTCCGACAGGTCATTCCGGGTCGATGGGACGTCCTTCAAGCCGGGCGATGGCATGACGGACGACCTTCTCCAGAGCTTCTGTCGAAAAGAAGCCTCCAGGGATCAGGCAGCGGTCCACTAAGACGCGGCGAAACGCAGCGAACGTTTCTGCGTCCGGGGGGGTGGGGGTGCTCCAGAAACTGTTCAGACCGCCCTGATATGTCATGTCCGGAATGTCGTAGACCGCATGCCCCAGAACGACCACCGGCACACCAGCAGCCAGCGCGAACGTGCCGCTGGTGCTGTTGATGGTGATGACGCCCTGCGAACCGCGGGTGACGGCCTCGATATCGCCCCATGCCAGATAGTCGACACGGTCCCTTACCCCGAATAGTTCCGCCATGTCGGTCGTAACCTGGCGCCAATCGCGCACGCCATTGTCGAGGGGGTGCTCCTTGAGTACCAAGCGCGTTCCGGCCGGAGCATGAGCAGCGAAAGAGCCGATCACCAGCCTAATCGCGTCTGCGATGCCTGCGAAGGGCGAATGCAGACGAATCTGCGCATCGGAATCGAGTTGCAGTGGGAACAGGAAATAGGCCTGACCGGAGGCGTCGAGACGCGCCAGAAGCTCCGCAGCACCGGCTTCGCGCTCCTTTCGGCGCGATAGCTTGCGCCACCAGCCTATACCCTCAACCGCCGGGTGCCAGGGGCGGTGATTACTCCAACCAGGATAGTACCAGCGAGTCATCACATCAGAAAAGTTGTATGCTAGGCCCTCCCAGGCGCGGCGGCGGAATGACGCCGAGACCTTTTGATGCGGCGGAACCGGGTGCAAAGCAGCAGCTGTCTCGCGATACCACGCCGGATCGCGCGGCAATGAGGAATGGCCATTGACCCCACCTAGCTCCAGCGTCACCCAGTCGGGTCGGATATAGCCTTCTTCGAAGACGTGAACGGGGACGCCCACTTCGCGGCAGATGCGGATGGCGGGCATGTGATGGTCGCGGCAGTCGCCGAACAGGAGGACGTCGGTGACCCCTTTGTCCTTCAGCAATTGCGTGAAAAAGGCCGGCCAATCGCTCAGAGCGCCGCGATACTCGATGCCGTTCGGCAGGCGCCAGAATGCTCGGTCGCCGCCATTGAAGTTGACCTTGTAAACGGTATGACCGCCCGCGATCAGCCCCTGACCGAGCCTGCGGAACAAAGGGCCCATGAGGCCCTGCAAGAGAAGTACGGTACGTGGGCCGCCCGCGATTGCAGCGGCTCCTGACGTGGCGGCGGAGATATCTGGCATCTGGGAAAGGGCTCCTTAACGACAACCAGCGAATCACGGCAGCCCCCGCCTAGCCACTTCGCACAGCATATCGCGCCGCGCGTTAGTGCTCTCGGAGCTATGCAGCAAGCCCACCGCATATCACTTAAAAGCAGGACGGAGCCAAAAGCTGCCAGCCTTGGTGCACCGGTAGGTCAGCGGCGATTATAAAGTGAGGCAGATGCTGGTGCATGGGAACGCACCGGGGCGTGTCCGACATCACCGGCTCTATCTTTGCCTTTGCTTGGGTCCTCCTGCGCCAATATGCGCTGCAGGTAACGCGACGAGTATCCGACTTGCCGAGCTTGCCGACCGTAGTTTCCAATTCACCCACACCGATGAAGACCCGTCGGAAGGCGATCTCTTTCGAACTGGCAATCTTGAAGCCTTGGTGCTTTTCTAGAAGGCGCATGAACTCCTCTGCATCCAGTGACCTATCTAGAGTGTGCGTATCAAGCCAGGCATAGCCTCTGCCCATAAACTCGACTGACAGTTTACCGCGATTTAGGTAGATGCAGTGGATATCGGAGATTTCCAACTCACCACGCAGCGACCAAAATAGAGTTGCAAACTCAACGGCAGCTTCTCGCAAATACACTTGATCCATGGTGCCATGGCCACTTTGCATGGACGAGAAAGTTTAGCTAAGCATCCCATTCATCCAAATGCGAGTTCCCATGATCAGCAGCCCCACAATCGTTCCTGTTATACTTTCCGGCGGGTCCGGTACTCGGCTCTGGCCAGTTTCCAGACCTGAACGCCCCAAGCAGCTTCTGTCCCTAACCGCCGAAGAGACCATGCTGCAGCTAACCGTAGGTCGCACCGATGGATGTGCCGCCGCTGCAATCGGCCGCCCCGTACTCGTTGCCAATGCAGCACATGCTGACATCATCGCAGAGCAGATGAAGGCCGCAGGCATCGACGATCACCTCGTCATCCTCGAACCGTTCGGCCGCAATACGGCACCGGCGATCGCACTGGCGGCCCTCGAAGCCCGACCTGACGACGCTCTGCTGGTCATGCCGAGCGATCACACCATCACCGACATCGCCGCCTTTCACGCCGCAATTGCCCGAGCGTTGCCGCTGGTGAACGAAGGCTGGCTCGTCACGTTCGGCATCACGCCTGATGCCCCGGAGACCGGATACGGTTACATTCAGATGGGCGAAATCTGTTCCGACGGCGTGCACCAGGTCGCGCGCTTCGTTGAGAAGCCGAATGCCGAGCGCGCCGCCGCCATGCTGGAACAGGGCGATCATGCCTGGAACGCGGGCATCTTCCTGTTCCGCGCCGACGCCTATCTTGCTGCCCTTGGCCGCCACCAGCCCGCCATGCTCGCTGCCGCCACCGCGGCCCTGGAAGGCGCAGTCCGCGCGGGCAAGCAAATCACCCCCGATCCGCAGGCCTTCGCCGCCTCGCCTTCGGAATCGATCGATTACGCTATTATGGAACACGAACCGCTCGTCGCTTGCGTGCCGGTGGACATGGGCTGGTCAGATGTCGGCAGCTGGGATGCGCTGCACGCTATCAGCGTCAAGGATGCCGGCGGCAACGCCGTACGTGGCAACGCATTGCCGATCGGCGTGAACAACTGCCTCATCCACACCGACGGCCCGCGCGTCACGCTGGTCGATGTGGACGATCTGATCGTCGTCGTTTCACAAGGCGAAGTGATGATCCTACGCCGCGGAGACTCCCAGAAGGTCCGCAAGGTAACCGAAGCTATCCGCGACGCTGCGGTGCTGCAAGCAGCGGAATGACGATGCCGCGCACCGTTTCGATCGCCGCGATCATGGCGGATTCCGGCGTCGCCTTCGGCACCAGTGGTGCGCGGGGGCTCGTCACCGCGATGACAGACGAGGTCTGCTTCGCCTATGTCTGTGGCTTCCTGCAGCACATGGGTGACATAGGCCAGTTCAACCCGGGCCGAGCAGTGGCGATCGCCGGAGATCTGCGCCCGTCGACCCCGCGCATATTGGCCGCCTGCGCCGCCGCGATCCGGCACATGGGGGGGCAAGTCGCCTACTGCGGCTTCGTGCCGTCACCCGCCGTCGCAGCCTATGGATTTGCGCAAGGAATCCCGTCGCTGATGGTGACGGGAAGCCACATTCCCGATGATCGCAACGGCATCAAGTTCAACCGGGCGGACGGCGAGGTGCTCAAGCCCGACGAGTTGGCAATGCGTGCGCAGACGGTGACGCTGCCCGACCTGTTCGATGCCGCGGGCATGCTGGTCCAGCCAGAGGGCTGCGGCCCGCTGATCGATGTGGCAACGCCCTACGCCGCGCGGTACGTCGATTTCTTCAGCGCCGACGCGCTGCGCGGCTTGAAGCTCGGCATCTACGAGCATTCCGCGGTCGGCCGCGACGTGCTCGCGCGGATCGTCGAAGCACTGGGCGCCGAGGTTTTGCGCCTCGGTCGTTCCGAAAAGTTCATTCCCGTCGACACTGAAGCGGTCCGCGCTGAGGATCAGGCACTTGCACACGACTGGACACGCGACCTCGGCCTTGATGCGATTCTTTCGACCGATGGCGACAGTGATCGCCCGCTGCTGGCCGACGAAACCGGCGCATGGATTCGAGGCGACGTGCTAGGCATCTTGTGCGCGCAGGCGCTCCAGATAGAGGCCGTGGCCACCCCGGTCAGCTGCAATTCTGCGGTCGAACTGTCCGGAGCCTTTGCCGCAGTGCGCCGCACCCGCATCGGCTCGCCCTTTGTAATCGAGGCGATGAACACTCTGCTAGCCGATATCGGCAGCGTCTGCGGCTACGAGGCAAACGGCGGCTTCCTGCTCGGCACGCCGGTCCGATCCGAAGGCAGTACCCTGGCCGCGCTGCCCACCCGGGATGCCGTGCTACCGATGCTCTCCGTCCTTGCCGCCGCACGGCGTCAAGCAATGACATTGGGCGCACTGCAGGCGCAGCTACCCGCGCGATACACCTTCAGCGAACGGTTGCAGGACTATCCCACCGACCAGAGCCAGACGTTGCTGGCGCGGCTTCAGGACGGCACCCTCGAAGACGTGCTGACGCGCACCTCGGCAATGTTCGGCCAACTGGTGGGCAATGCCACCGCCTTCGACACCACCGACGGCCTGCGCATCACCTTCGATGGGGGCGACATCATTCACCTGCGTCCCAGCGGCAACGCCCCCGAACTTCGCTGCTACACCGAAAGCCGTACACCGGAACGAGCGGCCTCGCTGGCGGGCGCCGTGCTGGAGATGATCCGGACCAGCTGACCGCAGCCGCGCGGGTTACATGCCCGCGCGGCTTCAGATCAGGCAATCGCTCGGGTCTGGACAACAATTGGATCGGGCTGATCGTCCAGCGCGTCCAGAATGACGGCGGCGGACTCCTTCCAATTGGCGACCGGGGCCGTCACCGCCGCACGGCCCGCCCGTATATCCTCCACCCAGGCCCAAATGCAGGTCCCCAGCATTGCAGCATCCCCGAATGCGGGGAAATAGTGAACCCCTCGTTCCTCATGGATGCGGAAGATCGGCAGATCACGTGCCAGTACAGGCTTGAGGTGGCCCAGCGCCTCAATTAGCGGCAGTCCAAAACCTTCCGCATGTGAGGCGATGATGACACCTTCGCAAGCTTGGTAGATCTGCTCCAGCTCCAAGTCCCCGACATCGTCGAACCACATCAGTTTGTCGCCATGTTCGGGGTGATTGCGTATGGTGTCGCGCAGTGCCTCAATCTGCCAGCCCATCCGACCAACCAGCACCAAGCGGTGATCCGAGCCCTGCCGCCACAACTCTGTAAAGGCCGCGACGATATCGGCGTGTCCCTTGCGCGGCTCCAGCGTTCCAACCATCAGCGAGAATGGCTTCGTCATGTCGAACCGGGCTGTCGGCGGCGCTGCTGCTGCGGCTTCCTGCAGCATGGAATCCATGATTGCATGACCCATCGGAACGATGCAGGTCGCGTAACCGTCCTCAAGACCGAAGCGATCGGCCAATACCCGGCGCAGGTCGTCCTCGGTCTGCTGCGATATGCACAGAAAGCCGTCCGCAATGCCAGTTATGATTTCAAGCCACGCCTTGTAGCGGATGACATTGTTGGCAGAAAACCACTCGGGCCGCTCGGCAGGCAGCAAGTCGCACACCAGGAACCACAGGCTTCCCCCGGCGCGCCGGAAACTGGTCAACTGGGTCCGGTGCATACGAACGCTGTCGAGCGAGAAATCGAGCCCAATGAATACATCGCCGGGATGCGCCTCGATCGGCGTCCTGTCTACTGCCTCGGTTGCCTGAGGCCAGGAAATCACGTGATAGGGGTGTCGCCTGTCAGCAGCGACAAAGCGCACGTCCCATTGAGCCGAGGGCGACTCTTTCAGCGCCAGCGCCAGCGCGCGCACTACGCGCTGGATGCCCGTTCCGGCGTCATGACGACTGATAACCGCAAGGTCCACGTAAATACAGCGCACCTGGCCAGGAAGCGCAGGCATCGCTACTCTGGGCTTCTCGCGTCGGCGCCTTGTCCGTAGCCGACGCAAGGCCGTACCAGCAAAGCGCTGATCCAAGCGGAACGGTAGCAGATCAAGAAAAGGGCGCAGTTTCCTAGCCACGTATTGAACTCCCCGTGAAACGCTACTGCTGCGAAATAACCGCTGCGGTCGTCGCTGCCGGCAGGATCGTGGAAAAGACCGCGCCGAGGAACTTCTGGAAATCGGCCAACGGGGCGTTGGAAACGTAAAGCACGTCCTTGTCTTGGATCGGGAAGCTCTGCGCCACGAAGAGCGTCGCGGGATCCTTCAGGTTGATGCGATAGATAACCGGAATCCTGCCGTCCGGCGTCGGCCTGCCCAATTCCCGCAGATTTTGCGGCAGAGCCTCGGGTCTTTCGAGGCGGAAGATGAATGCACCCTTCGCATTGGCACGGGCGTCATCCAAACCGGAAACGCGACCAAGTGCTTGCGCCAATGTGAGGCCGGTAGCCTCGAACGGCAGTTCCCCGTTTCTGCCCACTGCACCAAGCGCAGTGAAGCTGTAAGGCTGGAACAACAAAGTCATGACGTCGTCTGGTTGCAGCCGCACATTCTGGCGAGGATCACGGATCACCGTTTCCAATGGCAGCGCCGATACGCTGGTTCCACGGGTAATCTGGATCACCATCTTGCCTACCGGCTGCTTCACTCCACCGGCCGTCGCCAGAACGTCGAGCACACGCTCGCCACGTGCGGACAGCGGCACCCGTGCGCTGGTTGCGACATCGCCCACCACAGTTACGTTCGCCGCCGCGTTGCGCACCAAGCGTACGATCGTCTGGGGCTGATGCGCCTTACCGACCAAACGCCTGTTGATTTCGCGTCCGATTTCTTGCGGAGTGCGCCCGGCTGCCTGGATACGACCGACGAACGGAATGGTAATCTGGCCATCGCTGTCGACCATCTGCTCAGGCAAAGAAGTTCCCCTTGCCGTCGCTCCAGAAGCGGTCAACTGCGCCGCCCCACCGGTAGCCCCGAACAGCGCGGCGGGAGGTGCTTCCCAGATCGCAATATCCAGCACGTCGCCTTTGCCGATTACCGATCCGATCGGCTGCCCTTCGCCCAGGCTTTCCGAGAAAGGAGTCGGGCGATTTGCGGTCACGACCTCGTGCGCCACCGCATCGTTGACGTCAATGATGGCGATGCCGGCATCGCTGGCGGACGGCCCCTTTGCAGCGCGTGTAATTTGCCCAGTCGATGGGCCAGAGCCTGGCAATATCGCGCATCCGGACAAGGCAGAAGCCACGAGCAATACGGCGCTGAGCCGGGCAGGGACAATCGGATTTGTCATATCAAAATCAGCAAGCACCATAAAAACCGTCCAATGGCGGACGAAATTACCCCGCCTATGGAGCAAGCCGTGTTCCGGATCAAGGAATGCCGATCTCGCGCGGGAAGCCGTGCGCCACTTACGCCAAACGGCGCAACTGCGGCGAATGGCGATGATCGGCGCTGGACGCCGATGACGAGGATCGCTAGGGCCTCACGAGCACGGCGGCGGACCGCAAATTCCGGCGCTGACACTGAAATCCATGAAGCCAGCTCCGCAGTTAGATGGTGTTGGCGATCTGCAAAAAGCTCCACAGCGATGTGGTGGACAAGGGCTGAATGAAAACGTCGTTGAAAGCAAGCATTGGAAAAGTCCGCCCACTCTTCCTTTGTGTGGTCGTCATTCCCACCGTGCTGGCGACACTGTATTTCGGGATATTGGCGTCCAACGTATATATTTCTGAATCTCAGTTCGTGGTCCGCAGTCCCGACAAGCAGACCCCGTCAGGTCTGGGGATGCTGCTTAAGACCACTGGCTTCGGCAGCTCAGGTGACGAAATTTACGCCGCTCAGGAATACATGCTTTCGCGTGATGCTCTGACCGCGCTCGATCGCGGCGGCGCCTTCACCCGCGCCTACACAGCGCCGTCCATATCGATATTCGACCGCTTTGCCTCTTTTGGGATGGGGCACAGCTTCGAGGATTTATACAAATATTACAAAAAGAAGGTTGAAATCCAACAGGACACCACGTCCTCGATCGTGACGCTGACTGTCCGAGCCTATACACCCAAGGATGCTGCCCGCTTCAATGAACAGCTTCTGGAGATGGCCGAAGCCACGGTCAACAAGCTCAACGAACGCGGACGGCAGGATCTCATCCGCTTCTCACAAAGAGAGGTTGACGAAGCCAAGGCCAAATCCAAGGCCGCTGCCCTGGCCCTCTCCACCTATCGCAACCAGGCAGGCGTAGTGGATCCAGAAAAGCAGGCAACGGTCCAGTTGCAGATGATCTCCAAGATCCAAGATGAATTGATCGCCACTCGCATACAGTTGCGCGAACTGCGCGCATACACGCCCCAAAATCCCCAGATCGAAGTTCTCGATGTGCGAGCCAAAGGGCTTGCGCGCGAAATAGACGAGCAACTCGGCCTCGTGGCTGGAGATCGCAAGTCGCTTTCCTCACGCGCTGCCGAATACCAGCGATTGTATCTGGAAAGCCAGTTCGCAGACAAAAACCTCGCCAGTACGATGGCATCGCTCGAAGAAGCTCGCAACGAGGCACGCCGCAAACAGGCCTATGTTGAGCGAATTGTCTCGCCCAACGTGTCAGACGATCCGCTGGAGCCGCGCAGGTGGCGTGGCATCCTTTCCACGCTGATCCTCGGCCTTGCCGCTTGGGCAGTGATCAGCATGCTCGTTGCTGGCATGCTGGAACACAAAGACTAGTCGCCCAAACATGACATTCCAGCACATCACGGCAATCGGCAAGAGCGCATCTGTCCAGTGGCGGGTGATCTACGCCCTGCTGATGCGCGAGATTCTAACCCGCTATGGACGGCACAACATCGGCTTCTTGTGGCTGTTCGTGGAGCCGATGCTCTTCACGACCGGGGTTACTGTTCTATGGACCTTGTCGAAGGCGGTGCACGGTTCTTCCCTGCCGATCGTAGCTTTCGCCTTGACCGGCTATTCCAGCGTTCTGCTGTGGCGCAACATGCCGGCCCGCTGCATCGGCGCCATCGACCCAAACCTGGCGCTGATGTATCACCGCAATGTGCAGGTGATCGATATTTTCCTGGCCCGCCTGCTCCTCGAAGCGGGTGGCGCCACGATATCATTCATCGTGCTGAGCCTGTTCTACATCTACATTGGCTGGCTGGAGCCGCCAGAGGATATCCTGACCATCGTCGAAGGATGGGTACTGCTCGGTTGGTTCGGCGCCGCGCTGGCAATGTTTCTGGGGGCGCTTGCCGAGAAAAACGAACTGGTGGAGCGCCTGTGGCACCCGGCGTCGTACATTATGTTCCCACTATCGGGCGCGGCCTTCATGGTCGATGCCTTGCCCCCTGCTGCGCGGGATTTCGCTCTTTACGTGCCTATGGTGAACGGTGTGGAGATTGTGCGCGAAGGCTATTTCGGCAATCACATCCGAGTTCATTACGACCTGCCGTACCTGCTGGGATTCTGTATCGCGCTATCTGTGCTGGCCCTGGCGCAAGTCGCCGTCGTCAACCGAGAGATCACTCCCGAATGATCAACGTCGATAATGTCAGTAAGATCTATCCCACTAGGGGCGGCGAACGGGTCGTTCTGGACGACATCTCGTTTCGCCTTGATCGCGGGGAAAAGCTCGGCATCCTAGGCCGCAACGGCGCCGGCAAATCGACACTGATACGCTTGGTCAGCGGGGCCGAACGGGTGACCTCTGGAGAAATTACCCGCACGATGTCAGTATCCTGGCCGCTGGCGTTCGGGGGCGCGTTTCAGAATGCGCTGACCGGCTTGGATAATGTCCGCTTTATCAGCCGCATCTACAATCAGGATTACCGTCAGAATATTGATTTCGTATCAGAATTCACCGAACTTGGAATATATCTGCGCGAGCCTCTCCGATCCTATTCGCAAGGCATGCGCGCCCGACTGGCATTCGCCATTTCCATGATCATCGAATTCGATTGCTACCTTATCGATGAAATCAGTGCGGTCGGCGACGCGAAATTCCACGAAAAATGTGCTGTTGAATTGTTTCACAAGCGTGGCGATCGCGCAATGCTGATCATTTCTCACGATACGGAATACGTTCGTAACCACTGTGGGAAATTTGCTGTCTTGGACGAAGGAAAGCTGTTGTTCTATCCTGATTTTGATCAGGCACACGAGGCACATAACCGCAATTTGCAGATCCACGTCTAATCGGCGTGGAGGCGGGCGACACTATGGCCTGACGACTATCGACAATAAGCCGCTCGGATTGACCGGCCTTTTTTGCATGCTGCATGATCAATATATAATCATGGTCATGGAAACGAAATGAGCGCCGACACATGCATACTGACCAAGTTAAATCCGTTCTTGATCTCATCTCATTGCCGATCGACAATTTCGTGGACGAATCCTATCGAGCTTTGCTGAGCAGGACCCCTGGCCCATCAGAAAAAATGGAACGTACCGGCGTTTTGCGCGCTGGGCTGGGGCGCATTCGGTTTTTGGCAGACATGGCGCAATCGCCGGAATTTCGGCGACGCCACGAACACATACTGCGCTCTGGCAATGACACCGACTTCATTCATGCCTTGTTTCACCTCTATTTAGGCCGTGCACCTGATAGCGATGGTCTGCACCATTACACTGAATTGCTTACGAAGGGCAAAAGCCGCACACGCCTTGCACGGGATATTGCTCGCTCGCGCGAAGCATGCGGCAGGCGGACATTCTGGTATGAACTCGAGCATCTAATCGCTATTGATCAAGCCGAACGGCACTGGCTTCGGCGCTGGTTCGGCCACGCAACACGGCAACGCAAGCTTCGCAATCTAAGACACGAAGCACTACTGCAGCACAACCAAAGGTATCAAGGAGTGCCGCAGCGTTTGCCTATCGCGGCCACTCAAGCCACACCTAATCCTCCTGTTCCGATTACTCATTGGTACATGGATGGTCGGAACCAGGGCCACGATACACGTCGGGCCATGTCCCGCCTGCAGCATGCAGCGGGGAGTTTCTAAGATGCGCATCGTAATTGACCTGCAAGCAGCTCAAGGACCAAGCCGTCATCGCGGTATAGGGCGTTACTCGCTAGCCTTGACGCAAGCCATGGCGCGCACCCGACCCGAACATGAAATATTCGTACTCATTAACGGGCTGGTCCCTGACACTATTGAAGACGTTCGGGCCGCCCTATCCGGTTCGATACCGGACGAGAACATAGTCGTGTGGACCGCGCCTAGCCCCATTGATGCGGACAATCTGCATAACGATGGCCGCCGCGAGGCTGCAGAACTGATACGAGAAAGCGCTCTTGCTGCGCTTTCTCCCGACTATATCCTCGTATCATCACTGTTCGAAGGCTTCAGCGATAACATCGCAACGAGCATTGGATCACTACACTCGGATATTCCAACAGCGGTAGTACTTTACGACCTAATACCTTTGATCCACAGCCAAATTTACTTACCCAATGGAAGCGTCAAGGCTTGGTACCAAAACAAGCTGGGACACATGCGCCGGGCCAACTTGCTGCTTTCCATCTCTGAATCCGCACGTCAGGAGGCGCTGACCTGGCTTGGCAGCGACCCTGAACAGGTCGTCAATATTTCAACGGCAGCAGATGATCACTTCACTCCAGGAGAGGTCAGCCGGAACATGACATCGCATCTTGCGGCGAGCTATGGTCTCGTTCGGCCTTTTGTGATGTACACAGGCGGCATTGATCACCGCAAGAACATCGAAGGCCTGATCTGCGCCTACGCGCGCCTGCCCGAAACTGTGCGCCGGGCCCATCAGTTGGCCATCGTCTGTTCGGTCCAAGATGCTGATCGTAGTCGCTTGCTGAAACTGGCCGCCGAAGAAGGCCTCTCCCATGATGAAGTGGTGTTGACCGGATTCATTCCTGAAGACGATCTTCTCGCTTGTTACCGTTCGTGCAAGCTGTTCGTCTTTCCTTCTTGGCACGAAGGTTTTGGCCTGCCGGCGCTGGAAGCAATGAAGTGCGGCCGCGCCGTCATCGTAGGCGACCGCTCCGGGCTTCCTGAAGTGGTGGGGCTAGAACGCGCCTTCTTCAATCCCTTCGACGTCACGTCCATCAGCCGCAAGATCTTCGAAGTCCTGACAGACGACAAGATGCGCGAGGAACTGGAACGTCATGGACTTAAGCAAGCATTAGAATTTGACTGGGACAAGACGGCAATGCGGGCCTGGTCTGCCTTGGAGGCCAGCCATGCAAAACACGTTGCATCGGCACCGCCTCCCACCCTACGTCATCGCGCACTGCAGGATCGCCGACCGCGCCTAGCCTTTGTGTCACCCTTCGCGCCTGATTCCAGTGGCATCAGCAACTACAGCGCCGAACTGCTTCCCGATCTGGCGCGTCATTATCGAATCGACGTCATCACAGTCGGCGGTATGGCTAGCGAACCGTCAGTACTGGGCAATAGCCCGGTTCGGGACCTGACCTGGTTCCGCCAGCACGCCCATGAATTCGATCGAGTTCTGTACCACTTCGGTAACTCCCACTTTCACACCCACATGTTTGACCTACTGCACGCCATTCCCGGAGTAGTTGTTCTGCATGATTTCTTTTTATCGGGCGCCGTCTCCTACCGTGAAGGTTCGGGCGAAGTGCCAGGCGCATGGACACGCAACCTTGCCTATTCGCATGGTTGGCCGGCCGTTATCCGCCGTTTTCAGGCACAAGATCATCATGACGTGCTGTGGGAATATCCTTGCAATTTACCGGTATTGCAGGATGCACTAGGGATCATTGTCCATGCCGAACATTCCCGGCACCTTGCATGCAAATGGTATGGTGACAATGCCGGAGCAGACTGGCAGGTCATTCCGCATCTTCGCAAAGCAGCCATCGCAAACGATCGCGTTGATCCGCGTCGTGAACTTGGCATTCCTGTAAACGACTTCGTCGTATGCAGTTTCGGATTGCTCGGCCGGTCGAAGATGAACCACCGTCTGCTCCAAGCATGGCTGGATAGTCCTCTGGCGCAAGACCCACGATGCCGTCTAGTATTCGTGGGCCAAAATGCTTCGGATAGGTACGGCGAGAAGATCGAAAAAATGGTCCGCTCCGCCCGCGTTGCGGGGCAGATCGAAATCACCGGATGGGCAGACCACGCGACTTTTGAGCGGTGGCTGAACGTGACGGACGTTGGCGTCCAGCTACGCCAACTCTCTCGAGGTGAAACGTCAGGAACTGTGTTCGATTGCATGAATCACGCCGTAGCCACGATCGTCAATGCGCATGGCTCGATGGCGGAACTGCCGCGTGATGCAGTCTATTTTCTGGATGATAATTTCGACGACGTACAACTGAGCACCGCACTCACCGAACTATGGCGGGATTCGGATCGACGCCTGGCACTGGGACGAAAAGCCAAAGCGCACATGCAGCGTCATCATCAGCCACGCATTTGCGCCGATGCCTATGCCCAAGCGATCGAACGCTATTACGACAAGGCTGCAATTGGTGAGTACGGCTTGATGAGAGCACTACTCCAAAACGGCGCTGCCCTAAACCAAGCCGACTGGAATGGCGTGGCCAGTGCGATCTCACAAAACCTTCCTGCCACCCCTCGCCCCAAACGCTTGTTGGTAGACGTATCGGTGTTGGCCCAGGTCGATGCCCGCTCCGGCATCCAGCGCGTCGTCCGTGCTATCCTTTCACAATGGCTGGAAAGCCCGCCATCGGGATGGACCGTAGAACCGGTTTATGCAGATCCGGGCAACGGTTGCTATCGTCAAGCCCAAAGGTTTACCTGCAGGTTTCTCGGCATCCCGGATGACTGGTGCGAAGACAATGTCATCGAGCCGCATGCTGGCGACAGCTTCATCGGGCTGGATTATCATCCCGATATTGCTTACCAGCAACGGGCTATCCTCCGCGAGTGGCGGCAACGCGGCGTGCGCGTGCAATTCGTGATCTACGATTTGCTGCCTGTCCTCCTGCCAGACCGTTTTCCCAGCGGTACTCCGGAAAGTCACGAGCGATGGTTGGAAACCGTCGCTGGCTTTGACGGTGCAATCTGCATTTCGCGAGCAGTGGCGGGGGAGTTCGAGGATTGGCTGGAACAGCGAGGCCACAAGCGAGAGCGTCCGCTTGCGATCAACTGGTTCCATCTCGGTGCCGACACCCATGCAAGCAAGCCGACAAAAGGATTGCCGCAAGACGCAGAACTCACCTTGGCGCGGCTGCGTGATTCCACATCCTTCCTGGCAGTCGGCACCATAGAACCTCGAAAGGGACATCAACAGCTTTTGGAGGCTTTCGATGCGCTGTGGACCGAGGGTGCCCAGGCTAATCTAGTGATCGTCGGGAAGCTGGGCTGGATGATGGAGGACGTCGCGAACAAACTGCGCAACCACCCCCAGTACAACAAGCAACTCTTCTGGCTCGAATCGATCAGCGACGAATATCTCGATGCCGTTTATGCAGCCTGCAGCGTCCTGATCGTCGCGAGCGAAGGCGAAGGCTTCGGGCTCCCCCTGGTCGAAGCCGCACGCCACGGACTTCCTGTCCTGGCGCGCGATCTGCCGGTTTTCCGTGAAGTGGCGGGGGCCGGAGCATCATTTTTTGCCGATAGCCGTGATCCCAAATCGATACAAAAAGCCGTTGCCTTGCAATTGAAGGCATTACCTAAAATAGATTCGCCAAAAACCGCGTGGAAGACTTGGGCAAGCAGTGCCCAGGATCTGGCCGACTTTGTGATAGGGCAGAATCTGCCTCACCGACACAGCGCTGGCGATCCAGGTATGGCCAAATTTTCGGTCAACACAGAGATGGATGCCAAACTGAAAGCGGACGCTAAGTAACGAGCGATCCCTGTGTCATTTGTTTGACACAGGGACTTCCGCTCCACCCGGCACAAGTTGCAGAAGCCGGCGATCTACTATGCCATGCTTCCGATCCCAATCCTCATATACAAGATACGTACTGCCGCGGTCTTGGATCCAACGTGCATATTGCACCGGACAAACGCTTGATGAGGAAGCGTGGGCGGTGGTGAGGAAAGCCTTGCCGGGAAACTTCACCCATGTGCTTGTCCCTGATCGCGGCCAACCCGACAAGGGCGATCTCAACAAGTGAAACTCCCAGTCTTGCCCCTCTGTGCAGGCTAGACTTTTCGTCACTGCTTCGATGATCATGTACCGATGTGAGTCTCCCGGAAACGATACCGTTGAAGCCTCTCCTACACCTGCGCAGCGCGGCAACCACGCCACGCAGTCCTTTGGGCCAAGCGTGGCGTCGCCCGGCAGTCCTTGCCCACGGACCTCCCACGCCCGAAAATCACGGGTCGACACAACACCGCGAAATCCATGTCCCGAGACTGGATCATACCCGTGCATTGTGACGAAGAAACGCCCCTGGCTGCTGCCGAGTATCTCTGGCGTGCCTTCGTCCCGCGTTGTTACCGGACATCCCTTTCCGTCGCCGGCGCAGATCCTGGACCATAGGCTTCCGCCAACGACGACGGGATTAGCCGGGTCACTTTCGAAGCGCCCCAGCGGTGAGGGCGCCTTGCGTGTATAATGACACAGAGCCCACAATGCAGGTGCGCCGTCCCGATCTCGGCCAAGGCATTGCGCCAACAGATGCCAGGTAGACGATACGCGATCATAATAGGCGCTGCCGTCTAGCACGGCGCATTCATCCCCTTTCGCGCTACGGCCTGGATCGACGATGGGGATGGGTGCGGACCACGTCCGACCATGATCGGTGCTTGATCTCGCCACCATTCGGGCGTGGTCCTGCCGACAATCCTGCTCTGATTCATCCAATATCGCACGATTGAAAGCATACCAGACGCCATCGCGCACGGTGAAGGACCCCGCCTGTTCATGACGAAAGCCCGGCCTGTCCTGCCAGTCGAGTTTGGCCACTTGCTCAAAATGGGCACGACCTCGCCACAAAGCATCCAAGGTCACGTTTTGCGTGGAGACAGGTTCAGAGTTTGCCAGGCAAGATGATGGAGAAATTGCTACACAAATGAAAATAATATACATTGTTGTATAGCAAAAAAATTCCATACCAAATTTATCTATATAATTTTTCAACATTATACCACGCCATTCAATGACCATTCACAAATCAACACACAAGCCTTCTTCATGCAATAACGAGTTAACCGCAGATTTGAGGCCTTTTGTGGATTTCGCTTTACCCTTGGCCCTGCCCCAGTTCTGCCACCGGCCAGAACGAGAGATCCGGCACTTCATCGGCCGGGGTCAACCCCGACCGATGAAGCAAATTCGGCCGGCGTCATGCACCCCAGAGATGTGTGAGGTCGGGTCTCGTTTAAGTCCCTCCGCCACGCCTCAATCTTGCTCCTGGCGCCGTCCAAAGACAAGAACCAGCGCGTGTTGAGGCATTCATCGCGAAGCCGGCCATTGAAGCTTTCCAAGAAGGCATTGTCCGTAGGCTTTCCAGGCCTGCTGAAGTCCAGCGTGACCCGATTGATGTAGGCCCAGTGGTCGAGCGCCCGGGAGATGAATTCCGGGCCATTGTCCACCCGAATCTTGGTAGGTGCGCCGCCGCGCTCGAACAGCAAGCGATCCATGACAGCGACCACCTGTTCGCCCTTGATCCCCTGATCGACATGGATCGCCAGGCACTCGCGGGTGTAGGCATCGACCACGGTCAAGGCGCGGAAGCTCCTACAATCGAACAGGGCATCGGACACGAAGTCCATCGCCCAGATCTCGTTCCTGTGGGCGGGCAGCGGCCGTTCCACGCGCCGCGCGGCCATGACGTGCCGGCGGGGCCGTTTGGCCTGTAAATTAAGGCCTTCCAGGAGATACAGCCGGTGCACCCGCTTCACATTGACCGGCCAGCCTTCGGGCCGAAGCTATACATGCTGACGTGACCCCCTGGTTTCTACCAGCGCGGATTAGAACCGGGCAGCTTTGTTGCGCATGAGCGCGGGTTGAGCAATGGCCTGCGCAGCGGAGCCCGTAGGGCGTAGCGAAGGAGGCCATTGCTTATGCAGTTCAGCGGCGAAGGCCGCAGGGGTTTCATAGCCAAGGGATGAGTGCGGCCTCTCCTGGTTGTAGTCCTCTGCCCAGGCGGAGATCACCACGCGAGCATGCTCCAGGGTCAGGAACAGGGTCTCGTTGAGCAGCTCGTCGCGCATGCGACCGTTAAAGCTCTCGACGTAGCCATTCTGCATCGGCTTGCCCGGAGCGATATAGTGCCACTCAACCCCGACTTCCCCGCACCAGGCGAGGACGGCGTTCGAGGTCAGCTCGGTCCCGTTGTCGCTGACAATCATCCCCGGTTTGCCGCGTTCGGCGATCAGATCGCTGAGCTCGCGTACCACCCGACGGCCCGAGATCGAAGTGTCCGGCACCGCGCGCAGGCACTCGCGGGTTACATCGTCGACGATGTTGAGCACCCGGAACCGGCGTCCCGTAGCCAGCTGATCATGGACGAAGTCCAGGCTCCATCGCTGGTTCGGTAGCGCCAGCACGGGAGCCGGTGCCCGTGCGCCGATGGCACGCCGCCGGTTGCGTCTGCGTCGGACCGCCAGCTTCTCCTCGCTATAGAGCCGCTGTGTCTTCTTCCGGTTGATCACCACGCCCTCCCGGCGCAGCAGAATGTGCAGCCGACGATAGCCAAACCGGCGCCGCTGCTGCGCAAGCTCGCGCAGCTTCGCCCGAAGGTCAGCATCATCTTCCCGCTGTGACCGGTAGCGCATGCTCTTCCGGTCAGCGCCGATAACACGGCACGCCCGCCGCTCGCTCATCCCCAGAACCGCCTGGAGACGAGCGACCGCCTCTCGCTTGGCAGCGGGCGTTACCAATTTTTTGTAAGAAGATCCTTCAGGCCGGCATTATCCAACATAGCCTCGGCCAGCAGTCGCTTCAGCTTGGCATTCTCGTCCTCGAGTGCCCGCAGTCGCTTGGCCTCCGAAACTTCCAGACCGCCATACTTGGCCTTCCAGTTGTAGATCGTCGCTTCCGACACGCCGTGGCGACGAGCCAGGTCGGCAGTCTTCGCGCCAGCCTCCTGCTCCTTCAGCACGCCGATGATCTGCTCTTCTGTGAACCTTGCTCGCTTCATTCGTCCGTCCTTCCATCAGGCCAGACTCTAATCAAGCTTGGAGGAAAAGCCGGGGGTCACGTCAATGCCATAGCGCACGCGGGGCTCCGCGATCTCCTTGATCCTGTTCCTGAGCGGCGCTTGGTCGCTGCGGATCGATCGATAGCGGTGCGTCTTGCGATCGAACCAGAGCACCGCGCAGCTGCGCCGCTCGCTGACCCGATAACGATCCTGCACCCAATGGACGATCTCGCGCAGCCGGCCAGGCGCTATGGTTTTTTTGCCAGAACCTTCTGGAGCATGGCCTTGTCCAGCGATAGATCCGCCACGAGCCGTTTCAGCTTCTGGTTTTCTTCCTCAAGCTGGCGGAGCTTGCGCAGCTCCGATGGGCCAAGGCCGCCGTAGAGCTACTTCCAGCGATAGTAGGTTGCCTCCGAGACGCCCATCTTCCGGCAGACCTCTACGACCGGCGTGCCGACCTCCGCCTGGCGCAGCGCAAATGCGATCTGTTCGCCCGTGAACTTCGACTTCTTCATGCAAAATCTCCAGCCCCACGCTGCTTCGATTTCGCCAGATTTCTCGCATTCTCGCTGGAGGCTTTTTCCAGGACAGGGTCAAATCAGCCTGGCTACGCCCAACTTCCATGACGCCACGTAAGCAAAAGCTTGAACAACCAACCCGCAAACAATCCACTTATCAAACTTCAAAGGCTGTTCAGACCAACCGAGTTACTTCTATACTCTTCGACCTAACGCTTGAACTCGATTTTGTGAGATCGATGAAGCATTAGCTTTTTCCGAAAGCCAAACCCATGCCCAAAAATTTGGGTCCCGCCTGTCCGACCCCGGGGCCAACTCAAGATGTGTCTCGTTGCCGGAGGCCGGATTTGAATAAAGTAATAACTGCAAATCCGCGTCAACCACCAAGCAATGCCAATCTGAATTGGCATTGCTTGGCACTTAAATATTATCTTTCCAGCATCCAGGCCAATGTGTCGCGCAACTCATGGCTGGGCCGCTGCCCAATCACATTTTCGATCTTGCTGCGATCACCCCACAGCATCTTGACCTCGTTCTGGCGGACGAATGCAGGATTGACGGTGACCTTGAAATCGTGCCCTGAAATTTCCTTAATCATCGTGATCACATCACCCAGCGTCTGCGCCTTACCAGAACAGATGTTGAAGATTTGATCGACAGCATCAGGATCGTCGAGCAGTGCAGCATAAGCAAACACCACGTCGCGCACATCGGAAAAGTCACGTGCTACATCCAGATTACCCAACTCAATCGTC
Organism: Novosphingobium sp.; assembly: GCF_036820275.1. Classification (GTDB taxonomy): domain Bacteria; phylum Pseudomonadota; class Alphaproteobacteria; order Sphingomonadales; family Sphingomonadaceae; genus Novosphingobium. Next base: position 1,951 of record NZ_DAISLT010000002.1, on the reverse strand, counting down.
GTCGCTCCGCGCCGGACGTGATCAATGATCTTCGGAATGACGAAATTGGTCGACTGCCCAACCCCAGTATAGTTGAAGGGCCGTGCGATGATGATCGGCAGCCGATTCTGATAGAGACGAGCTACAAACTCCATTGCCAGTTTACTAACCGCATAATCATTGATCGGATCGGGTGCGACAGTCTCGTCGATAGCGCCGCTGACGCGATTGCCATAGATATTGGCACTGGAGGCAAGGAGCACCGCATCGACACTACCAGCGAAACTCACCGCTTCCAAAAGATTGCGGCTGCCCACGATATTGGTACGATAGATGTCATCGATAGCACCGTGAGCGACGAAAGCTATCGCAGCAAGATGCGCGACTTTGTCCGGCTGTATGGTGAGAAGAATTTCCTTAAGACCCTGCGCATCGGTAAGATCGCATATGTGCGAGGAGGCCAGGCCTTCGATGGGCACCGCAATAGCGCTGTGCGATATGCCAATCACCTCATGGCCCTGCGCTGCGAGCAATGTCGCCAGATAGCGGCCTGTGAAACCATCCACGCCGGTAATTAATATTCTGCTCATAACCATCTCACCGTCGCTGATAGTGCGCTACCCGACGGCGGCAAGCACCGCCGGGTACGCTCTACTATTTAATCGACCGACTTCCTGCCAAGGAGGTCAGAAAGATGCATTCACGCTGTTCCGCAAAAGGTCGGCGTCGACCATCATCTTGCAGAGCTGCTCGAGCGTCGTTTCCGGTTTCCAGCCCAGCTTGTTCGTCGCCTTTTCAGGATCACCGATCAACAGGTCGACTTCCGCAGGACGATAGAAGCGCGGATTGACCCGCATGACCGTTTTGCCGGTAGCGCTGTCAACCGCAATCTCCTGGTCTTCTTTGCCGGAAAATTCTACATCGATATCCGCTGCCTTGAACGCCATCTTCACAAAGTCGCGGACTGTTTCCGTCCGGTTGGTCGCCAGCACATAGGTATCGGGCTCGTCGGCCTGCAGCATCCGCCACATGCCCTCGACATATTCTTTGGCAAATCCCCAGTCACGCCGCGGATCGAGATTGCCCAGCTCCAAGCAATCGAGCTTGCCTAGCTTCACCTTGGCGACGCTGTCGGTGATTTTGCGGGTCACAAACTCGCGGCCTCGCAGCGGACTTTCATGATTGAAGAGAATGCCGCTGCACCCGAAAATATCGTAGCTTTCACGATAGTTGACGGTGATCCAGTGCGCATAGAGCTTGGCAACACCATACGGACTACGCGGATAGAAAGGCGTGTCTTCCTTTTGCGGCACGGCTTGCACCTTGCCGAACATTTCCGACGTGCTCGCTTGGTAGAAGCGGATCTTCGGATCAACAATCCGGATCGCTTCCAGCAGGTTGAGTGGACCGATACCCGTGATTTCGGCGGTGGTGACAGGTTGGTCAAAGGACACGCCTACAAAGCTTTGTGCGGCAAGGTTGTATACTTCGGTGGCGCCGGTAGTCTGCAGCAGCCGAATGCTCGATGACAGATCTGTCAGATCATATTCCACCAAGGTCAGATTGGGGTGATTGGCAATGCCGACCTCTTCAATCCGCCAGAAATTCACGGAACTCGTCCTGCGATAGGTGCCGTATACCTTGTATCCCTTACCCAGCAGCAGCTCGGCCAGATAAGCACCATCCTGACCGGAAATTCCCGTTACTATCGCAGTCTTCATATATTCCCTCATGTGACACAAACATCCGGCATCAGGCCGGGCAAAACGAACGCAGCCGGGCGTGTCGTCGATCCTTACGCCAGATGCAACTCTAATACCAATCTGCATGTGTCAGAAGTGACGGGCTCATTTATGGCAACCGACGGTCATGCCGCGCCAAGCCTGGTCGACCAACCTGCCCTAATCATCGTGACAGTGAAGCGCCCCGGGTTTTCCGGAGGCTCCAATTTGTGAGAAGGAGCTTTCGTGAT
>NZ_DAISLT010000001.1:289137-348693 GCF_036820275.1 Novosphingobium sp. | reverse complement strand
CCCGACGCCGCTTTCGTCGCGCCGAACGCCCCCGGACTGATCCCCCACATGGCTGCAGCGCATCAATGGTGGCCGATCGACACGTTCTCGATGGCCGAGCGATCGGCCGGTGCCGATGCAGCCACGCCAGTTCTCGACGCCTTCATAACCGCTGAGCTGGAGACGGCCGGGCTGGCGAACTCGCGACTGCTTCTTGTCGGTTTCAGCCAAGGGGCGATGATGGCGCTGCACATGGGACTTAGGCTGCCCGAGGTGGCGGCCGGTATCGTCGGCATCTCGGGCATGCTCGTGGCCCCCGAGCGACTGGACGCGGAAATTCGCAGTCGCCCTCCTGTCCTTCTCATTCACGGCACCGAGGACGAAGTGGTCCCGTTTCGGTCGATGGATCTTGCAGCGACATACCTCGAGCAGGCCGGCGTACCGACTGAAACGCACATATCGGCGGGCGAGGAGCACGGGATCGCGCCGGATGGTCTGGAGGCGGCAATCGCTTTCGCACGCCGCGTGCTCGTTTGATCGGGACGGACCGAGCACGGGGCTTGCCGGGAAGATAGGCAAATACCCAAAGCTCCACTGGCGGTCTGCGCGTCAGCCGGCGCACTAATTTGGACCAGCCTTCCCCTATTCCAGGTTTGCCTGACGCGGCGGAGGGGACTAGCGGAACCGTATGCACCTGACTGCCGAAGCCTTCTCGTTCTTGATTCTCATCGCGCTTATGGCGGGAAGTATCGACGCCTTGGCGGGCGGAGGTGGTCTTCTCACGATTCCAGCGTTGATGGCTGCGGGGGTGCCTCCTGTGGCGGCCTTGGCAACCAATAAGCTGCAAAGCACGATCGGCACGGGATCTGCGGTCCTGACCTTCCTGCGCGCTGGCCGGATCGACATGAAGGCATTCGCGATCCCGGCGGCGGGTGCGTTCGCCGGTTCTGTCCTTGGCGCCACCGCTGTCCAGCACGTCAATCCGAGTTTTCTGGCAGGTTTCGTCCCGGTTCTGCTGATTGCGATGGGGTTCTATTTCCTGCTGGCACCTAAAATGAGCGACGAGGATCGTCACGCCAGATTGGGTCATGTGGGGATCACAGCCGTTTGCTCGGTGATCGGTTTCTATGACGGCTTCTTTGGTCCTGGAACCGGATCGTTTCTGACGACCGCGCTTGTTGCACTAGCTGGTCTCGGTCTCGTCCGCGCCATAGCAAACACCAAGTTCATCAATCTGGCGACTAATGTGGCCGGGCTGCTGGCAATGATTGCCGGCGGAGAAGTCCTTTGGATCCTCGGCTTCAGCATGGCTGCAGCAAACATCGCGGGAAACCAGATTGGGGCATGGCTGGCGATCCGCTTCGGCGGCCGCGGTGTTCGTCCGCTTCTGGTCGTCATGTCGTTCGCACTGACAATCAAACTCCTCGCAGATCCCAGCAATCCTCTTTGGAGTTTGCTGAAATAGCACTGCCATCACGATCGGGGCTGGTCGCGATCTGCCGAGACGGGGGACGATGCCGTCGTTCGATGTGCCGCTCCGGCAGCATCCAGATCGTCGCGCAGGCCAGAGGTGAGCTCAATTCGACCTCAAGGGGTTACACCGCCGCGGCGGAGTGATAGGGACGAATCGATGCGCAAGCTGTTGCCCTTCCTTGCCTGCCTGATGCTGATCCTGGTCAGTTGGTCCGGCATGGCGCACGCTGTGGAAGCAGCGGGCGGCAGCGATGCAGGGTACGATTTTTCCTACCATGCGCCCGGCGACGGTGACGAAGTCCCGGGCGACGCGGACAACGGCCTCCCCCACCATCACGGTGCCTGTCACAGTCATGATCTGGGCACTCCCTCGATGACGGTAGTGCCGCCCATTGCCCACTCGGCCGGGCAGGTTCTCGAGTTTCGGCGGTCTCTCCCGCTGGATCCGACAGACGGCAACGTAACACCGCGCCCTCCACGAACCTGACGTTTCCGCCGGTCGGCTGATGTCGACCAGGAATCCTCCGTCAGGAAATTCATATCATGAAGACCATACTCGCGGCGATGCTCGCCGCGGCGTCCTGTGCCGCAACGGTGCAGGCGCAGGAAGCACCGAACGCGCCTTCCGGCACAGTAATCCTAACCCTTGACGAAGCTGTTGCCGCTGCCGGTGGCTCCGCTCAAGCCATGGCAGCAGGCCGAGCAGGTGTCGATGCAGCCAAGGCAGGCCGAACCGTCGCAAGCCTTCGTCCCAACCCGGTTGCTCAAGGGCAGATAGAAAACGTCATGGGCACCGGCTCTTACTCCGGAGTCCGCAGCAATGAGGCCACTGTCGGGTTCATGCAGACCCTGGAACTGGGCGGTAAGCGCAGCGCCCGCGTCGCGGTGGCAAACGCCGAGTTGTCCCGCGCCGAACTTCAGGCAGCGATCATTGCCGCCGACGTTCGCCTGCAGGTGACGCAGCTTTACGTGGAAGCGGTCTCAGCCGAGCGCCGCCTGATTACGGCTAGGGACCAGGCGCGGATCGCCGGTGACGCGCTTCGCGCCGCTGGCGTCCGGGTTCAGGCCGGCCGCGCCTCGCCGCTCGAACAGCAGCGCGCTGACGTGGCTCGGGTGAACGCCGAAGCCAATGTCGAACGGCAGGACCGCCTTGCGCGTGCTGCGCGTACAAATCTCGAACGCCGTATCGGCCGGGCCTTTGATGGTCCGTTGGATGTGGCCTTGCTTGATCGACTGCCTTCCGCATCTGTCTCCTACGGTCCCTCGGAGCCGATCAGGCCCCAGGGAACCTTGGCACTGGCTGCCGCCGATGCGGACCTCGCCATCGCCGATGCAGGTGTTCTTCTCGCCAACTCAAACAGGGTGCCGAACATCGACGTCGGTCCGTCGGTGCGCCGCCTGGAAGCAACGAAGGACTTCGCTGCGGTCTTCACCGTGTCGATCCCGCTCCAGATCTTCAACAATGGCGGTGCGGCGCTGGCACAGGCTGGCGCCCAGCGTATCCAGGCCGAGGCCAATCGCCGGGTGACGGCGCTCGATATCGAGCAGGCCATCACCAACGCGCAGGTCGATGCCGACAACGCTGCGACCACGGCGCGAGCGACATCGGGACCGGCCTTGCAGGCCGCTCAGGAAGCAGCCCGCATCGCCCGCATCGGCTATCGGGAAGGCAAGTTCAGCCAACTTGATCTGCTCGATGCCGAACGCACTCTTGCCGACACGCGCGTCGCCGCGATCGATGCTCTCGCATCCTACCAGAATGCCCGCGCGCAGCTGGAGCGCCTGACTGCGCCCGCCGTCGCACCTCAAGGGGGGAACTGATCGCCATGAAGCGCAATACATTCGCTTACGCCGCCCTGCCTCTCTCGCTCGCCTTGGCCCTCTCGGCCTGTGGCGGCAGTGACAAAGCCCTAGAAGGTCCGCCCGAAGAAACGCCTGCCGCGATCGATGCCAAGCCAGTCGAGGGCAAGGTAGTCATGACCGCCGAGCAGATCAGTTCGGCCGGGATCCAGCTGGGGCGTCCCACGATCGGCGGTTCGGGCACCATCGACCTGCCCGCGACGATCGACGGCGATCCACAGGGCATGCAGGTTGTCTCCGCGGCCATTGGCGGGCGGGTCGTCTCACTGACCCGCAACCTCGGCCAGTCGGTCAACCGAGGTCAGGCCATCGCCGTGATCGAGAGCCGCGAGGCGGCCTCGCTTAATGCCGAGATCGAAGCGGCACGGGCGCGACTCTCGCTCGCCAACTCAAACCTCAACCGCGAACAGCGCCTGTTCGCCCAGAAGGTCTCGCCGGAGCAGGATCTCATCGCCGCCCGTACTGCCGCGATCGAAGCCCGCATCGCGCTGCGCCTCGCCCAGCAGCAGGTATCGGCGGCAGGGACAGGCGGCGGCGCATTGAACCGTATCGCCATCACCTCGCCTATTTCCGGCCAGATCATCGCACGCAGCGTCGTGCTGGGCCAGACCGTCGCCGCCGATGCCGAGTTGTTTCGCGTGGCGAACCTCTCCAGCGTCTCGCTCTCGCTCAACTTGCAGCCACAGGATGCGGGACGCGTGCGCCCGGGCAATTCCGTTACGGTCAAGGCAGCAGGTCGTGAAGCCACCGCGCGAGTGACCTTTGTATCTCCGGCGCTCGACACCACCACCCGCCTTGTGCCGGTGATCGCCACGCTCGACAATCGCGCTGGCCAGTGGCGGGTTGGCGAGCCGGTTACGGCATCGATCTCCCTGACCGACAACGACGGCGGCAATGCGGTCAAGGTGCCGATCACGGTCGTCCAGACCGACGAGGGCAAGACCGTCGTCTTCGTTCGTACCAAGACCGGCTTCCAGGCGACCCCCGTCACTCTGGGCGACAGCGCCGGAGAGATGATCATCGTCAAGTCGGGCCTCAAGGGCACCGAGGAGATCGCCACTGTCAACAGCTTCACGCTCAAGGCCGAGCTGGGCAAGAGCGAAGCGGTGGAGGACTGAGCCATGATCGCCCGCGTAGTCACATGGGCGGTCGAGAAGCGCTGGCTCGTCCTGCTTCTCACCGCCATTGCCGCCGTTATCGGCGCGGCGTCACTGTCCCGTCTGCCGATCGACGCAGTGCCGGACATCACCAACAACCAGGTCCAGATCAACGTCCGCGCGCCCGCTCTTTCGCCTGAATTGGTGGAGAAGCAGGTCTCTTTCCCGATAGAGACGGCGCTGGCCGGTATTCCCGGTCTCGAATTCACCCGCTCGCTCAGCCGCAATGGCTTTGCGCAGGTGACGGCGGTGTTCTCGGACTCCACCGATATCTACTTCGCCCGCCAGCAGGTCGGCGAACGTCTCCAGGGCGTTGCGGAGAACCTCCCTGCAGGCGTGAATCCGGAAATGGGGCCGATCGCGACCGGTCTTGGCGAGGTCTACATGTGGACGGTCAAGCTCCAGCACCGTGCCGATGACAAGCACCGCCCCGGCGAACCGGGCCAGCAGCCCGACGGCAGCTACATCACACCCGAAGGCGAGCGCCTGACGACCGGGGCCGAGAAGGCGACTTATTTACGCACCGCGCAGGACTGGATCGTCACCCCGCTGCTCAAGAGCACGAAAGGCCTTGCGGGTGTCGATTCCATCGGCGGCTATGCCAAGCAGTTCCTCGTCGTCCCTCACCTCCAGCGCCTCGCCTCGCTCAACATCTCGCTGACCGATCTCGGCAACGCGCTGGAGCGCAACAATACCAGCGTCGGCGGTGGATTTGTGGATCGCAATGGCGAAGGTCTTGCCGTCCGCTCCGATGCGCTGATCCGCAATGCTTCGGAACTCGGCCGCACCGTAGTTGCCACCCGAGAGGGCGTGCCTATCACGCTCGATCAGGTTGCATCGGTCCGTTCGGGCCAGGCCATCCGCATGGGTTCGGCCTCCGAGAACGGCACCGAAGTCGTTGTCGGCACCGCCATCATGCGGATCGGTGAGAACAGCCGCACGGTCGCGACCGCAGTCGCCGACAAGCTGCAGTCCATCAACGCTTCGCTGCCGCCCGACGTGGTCGTGCAGCCGGTGCTGAACCGCACCGCGCTGGTGAATTCGACCATCAAGACCGTGGCAAAGAACCTGAGCGAAGGTGCGGTGCTCGTCATCATCGTGCTCTTCCTGCTGCTCGGCAATTTCCGGGCAGCGCTGATTGCCGCGCTCGTCATCCCTGTCACGATGATGCTCACCGGGTTCGGCATGTTGAAGGCGGGTGTCTCCGCCAACCTGATGAGCCTTGGTGCCCTCGACTTTGGCCTTATCGTCGATGGCGCGGTCATCATCGTCGAGAATGCCCTGCGCCGGATCGCCGAGGACCAGCACCATCATGGTCGCCTCCTCAGCGTGAAGGAGCGCCTCACCACCGTCGCCTCCGCGGCGCGCGAGATGATCCGCCCCTCGGTCTACGGCCAGGCGATCATCATCCTTGTCTACGTTCCGTTGCTCACCCTTACCGGTGTCGAGGGCAAGACCTTCGTGCCGATGGCGCTCACCGTTATCATGGCCCTGGCCTTCGCTTTCGTCCTGTCGCTCACCTTCGTTCCCGCGCTGATCGCCATCTGGCTGTCCAACCGGGTTGAGGAAGAGGATGGCCGGATCGTCACCTGGTTGAAGAAGCGCTACGAGCCGGGTCTCGACCGGGCGATGAGACGCCCCACCTTCACCATCGGTGCGGCGCTCGGCAGTCTCGTGCTTGCCGCTGCTGCCTTCACGTCGCTCGGACAGGTCTTCCTGCCGCAACTGGACGAAGGCGACATGCTGATCCAGGCCCTGCGTATCCCCGCGACGTCGGTCCAGCAGAGCCAGGCCATGCAGGTGCCGATCGAGCGGATGATGTCGAAGCAGCCCGAGGTGAAGTTCGTCTTCTCCAAGACCGGCACGGCCGAACTCGCATCGGACCCGATGCCGCCGAACGCCACGGACATATTCGTCATCCTCAAGCCCCGCGAGGAATGGCCCAACCCGAAGCTGGAAAAGGCGAAACTCGTCTCGCGCATCGAAGGTCAACTCGCGAAGTTCCCCGGCAATGCCTACGAGATCACGCAGCCGATCCAGATGCGCTTCAACGAGCTGATCGCGGGCGTTCGCGGTGACATCGCGGTGAAGGTCTTCGGTGACGACTTCAACGCGATGAACCGTACCGCCGAACAGATTGCCGGCATCCTGCGCAAGACCCAAGGCGCCGCCGACGTGAAGGTCGAGCAGACCGCTGGCCTGCCGATGCTCGACATCAAGGTGAACCGGGATGCCATGGCCCGCCTTGGCGTCACCGCGCAGGACGTGCAGGATACCGTCACCGCCACGATCGGCGGCCGAACTTCCGGCATGATCTTCGAGGGCGACCGCCGTTTTCCGGTGGTGATCCGTCTCTCGGATGCCCAGCGCGCGGACATCAATCTGCTCCAACAGGTCCAGGTGCCGATTCCCGGTGGCGCCTACGTACCGCTCGCCAGTGTCGCCGATATCCGTATCGTCGATGGCCCTAACCAGATCAGCCGCGAGAACGGCAAGCGTCTTGTGGTCGTGCAGGCGAACGTGCGCGGCCGCGACGTCGGCCGCGTGGTTGCGGATGCCCAGGCCGCTATTGGCCAGAAGGTTCGCCTGCCTGCTGGCAGCTATCTGGAATGGGGCGGCCAGTTCGAAAATATGAAGTCGGCCAGCGAGCGCTTGCAACTCGTCATCCCCGCATGTTTCATTCTCATCCTGCTGCTGCTCTACGGAGCGCTCGGAAGCGTTCGTGATGCCGCGATCGTTTTCACCGGCGTTCCCTTCGCATTGGTCGGCGGCGTCCTGCTCCTCTTCGTGCGGGGCATGGACTTCTCGATCTCGGCAGCGGTGGGCTTCATCGCCCTGTCCGGCATCGCGGTCCTGAATGGACTCGTCATGGTCAGTTCGATCCAGGACCTGATCCGGTCGGGCATGGAGCGGGCCGAGGCAGCACGTATCGGCGCCATGCAGCGTTTGCGCCCAGTGGCAATGACAGCCCTGGTCGCAAGCCTCGGCTTCGTGCCGATGGCTCTGGGAGGAGGTGCAGGCGCCGAAGTGCAAAAGCCGCTGGCGACGGTCGTGATCGGCGGCCTGATCTCGGCGACCCTGCTGACCCTGTTCGTTCTGCCGACCCTCTACGCCCGCTTCGGGCAAAAGCAGATCGCTCCCAGCGAGCACTACAACGAGGAGCATGAGGGCGACGACTTCCGCCATCCGCACTCCGCTCAGAACGAGAAGGTGACCCATGGCGCATGATCACAGCCGGGCCGGCCACGCGCACGGTCATACCGCCGGCGCGAATGCAAGGATGTTGGGAGAGGGGGGCTGGCAATCCGCTTTACTGGCTGGACATGGCGAGACCGGTCGTTCTCGAGTAAAACATGAGTAGCCGGTTTTGGTCGCGTGCTGCCGAGATTGTAGGACAAACCGTTGCACCGCACACCATTACCCGCTGCCGTGTCTTGCACGGAGAGCGTCGATCAGCGCTTTAAGCCTCGGGGGCATCTGCTTCCGGCTTGGAAAAACGGCCAAGATGTTCAGGTTGTCCGGCTCAGCATCTGATAGCTGGATTCTCTCGAGAATACCGCTGTCGAGATCCCTGTAGACGTCCCAATACGTCATCATGGCGACCCCGACGCCTGCAATGGCCGCGGAACGGACGGCATCGACGGTGCTCGTCGACATCGGACCATCGACCCGAACCCGTTCCAGTGCCTTGCTTCTCATGAATGGCCACGTGTCGATGCCATGGAGCTTGATGCACGGATGACTGACGAGATCCGCAATGGTCTCCGGTTTGCGGAACCGTCTGATATAGTCCGGCGCTGCGCACAGAATTCGGGGGTTCTCCGCCAGCTTGGTCGCAACCATGTCGGACGGCTCTAGCGGGTGGGAAGCGGACATTGTTCCAGTCGCCGAAAATCCCATGCGATCAGTTTCGAGATGAAGTCTTCGTCAAGGTTCGTCACGGCTTCCGCAATCCGATGGTGGCCTTCGCGACCGCCTGAGCAGACACCGCAGCGAGCATGGTTGCCTCGTCCCATGCAGCATGTCGGTGCAGTGCAACGCAGTCGGACAAGAGATCGAAGGCTTTCTGGTAATCATCAGCAGGGTCAGACGGAATCTCCGGCCTTCTTCCGTTTGCACGCAAGATTCCTATCGCGGCAAAGGGCGCATTGCAGTCGGTCCCATGTGGTTTCCCGGAGAAATTAACTGAAGCGTGAGCGGTCGACTTCTGCGATTCGGGATGTGCCCCGGACCTTGAGAAGATCCTGCCGCGAGAGCAGACCGACTACCATGCGGCTGCTTTGCTCCACGATCGGAATCCGGCCAATTCCTGTCTCGATGATAAGGTCGGCGACTACACCTGCAGGTGTCTCGGGAAAAGCTACAGGCAGGTCGGCATCGGAGATCGTCTCGCCCAAAGATACGTCTTGCGTGCCGGTTGCGGTTTGCCAGCGCAGAGCATCCGCACGGGAAACGATACCGACAAGGCGGTTATCCATGTCCACCACGGGATAACTGCGGTGCCGGGCTTCTTCGGCAAAGAACGCGACTGCCTGCGCGGTCGTCATGGAGGCCGGCAGGGTTTCCGGGGCAGGGGTCATGATCTGGCCGGCCTGCAGCAGATCGAGCGGATCGACGGCGTATTCCTGCAGCACGTGCCGTCCGCGCCGGGCGATCTTTTCGGTCAGGATCGATCGGCGCATGAACAGTACGCTGATGGCATAGGCACCGGCGGCAGCCGCAATGGTGCAAGGAATGGCTTCAAAATGCCCCGTGAGTTCGACCGCGAACAGCGCGCCGGTCAGCGGCGCACGCATTGCGCCGCTCATGATGCCGGCCATGCCGATCATCGCCCAGAACGCAGGGTTTCCGGGCAGGAATTGTCCCAGCAGGAAACCCGCCGCGCCGCCCAGGATCAGAAGCGGTGCCAAGACACCGCCCGAAGTCCCCGAACCCAGGGCGATCAGCCAGACCAGCGCCTTTACGACCAGCAGCGAAACGACCAGCTTCAGGGCGAGTGAACCGTTCAGCAGTGCATCGACGCTGGCGTAACCGGCGCCCAGCACGCGGGCGTCGACAAGCCCGCCCAGGCCGACCGCGATCGCGCCGACCGCCGGCCACCACATCCAGTGCAGCGGCAGCCTGTGGAACAAGTCCTCGACGCGGTAAAGCGAGGTTGAGAGCAGCATGGCTTCGATGCCCACCACGATGCCAAGCGCGGCCGAGGCGAACAGATCCCACGAGGTTCCGGGCAGGGTTGCCGTCATGGCGAACATCGGACCCGCGCCCAGCAGGAAAGGACGGCAGGCATAGGAGATGATCGCCGCCACCACGACCGGGACGAAGCTGCGAGGCTTCCATTCGAACAGCAGGACTTCGACAGCCAGCAGGATCGCGGCGAGCGGTGTGCCGAATATCGCGGTCATGCCTGCGGCGGCGCCGGCGACCAGCAGGGTCTTGCGCTCTGCGGCGCTCAGGTGGAAGCACTGGGCGAAGAGAGAGCCGATGGCACCGCCCGTCATGATGATCGGACCCTCTGCGCCGAAGGGGCCGCCGCTGCCTATCGAGACCGCGGAGGAGAGCGGCTTCAGAATGGCAACCTTCAGAGACAGGCGGCTTTCGCCATAAAGAATGGTTTCGATGGCTTCCGGAATGCCGTGGCCGCGGATCTTGTCGGAGCCGAAGCGGGCCATAAGGCCGATGATCAGGCTACCGATAACCGGGATCGCGACGACCATCACACCCACGGAGGCGTCGGTGATCGAAACGGCATCGGCCGACAGCCGAGCGAACCAGAACAGGTTCGTGGCCACTGCGATCAGCTTGACCAGAACCCAGGCGCCCAGCGCTCCGCAAGCACCGACCACTATGGCCATCAGGGCCAGAAGGGGCATGCGACTGTCGACGCTGTGATCGCCCAGTGGATGGCTCTCGACAGAGCGAATGGGTGTAACTGACATCTTCTGCTATCGCCTTGTTCCGCGTATGGCGGAGCAGATATATCGCAATGCGATATAAATCAACCTTGGAGACTGCCGTGACGGCGATGGATACCGCACTGGACGATGCCGACTATGCGGCGCTGGCCGAATTCCGCCATACGATCCGCCGATTTCTGGCGTTTAGCGAGGCCCATGCCGCGCGCGTGGGGCTGACGCCCCAGCAGCATCAGGCCTTGCTGGCGATCCGCGCGGCGCAGCCCGATCAGGCCACCGTCGGGCATGTCGCCGACCAACTGGTGCTCAAACCGCACAGCGCGACGGGCTTGGTAGATCGGCTGGCGGGACTGGAGTTGATCACGCGAGAAACGGCCGAAAATGACCGCCGCCGTGCATTGCTCCGCCTGACGGACAAGGCTCTCGGGATTTTGGAAGAGCTGTCTGCCACGCATCGCGACGAAATCCAGCGTCTGCGGCCAGAGCTATCGAATATTCTCAGACAATTCGATTAGCACAGGTGAACTGCGCATGATCCGGAACCATGCTGACAGTCCGCTGGCGAACGGAGGCAAACTGGCTCGTCGCCTTGTTCATCGAAAACGCTTTTCCGCTTTCTCTCGGGATTTAGGGCCTCCGGCAATCCCCATAGCCGTTCGGCGCCCCCGGTTTAGAGCGGTTTTCGATCCGATTGCTTCGGATCAACTGCTCTAAACCGGGGGGAAGCCATTGCGATCAAGCGACGCGGTCGACGGCCTGGCGGCCAAGGCCGGGATCGTCAGTGAAGAAGGAATCGATGCCGGTCGCGATCAGGCGCTGCATGTAGGCGATGCAGGCCTTATCCTGCCGTGCGACATCGCTGCCCGGGCCCTGGAAATCGGTTGGCAGGAACTTGTTTTCCGGACGCACGGTCCAGGTGGAGACGAGCAGGCCCGCCGCATGGGCATCCCGGACCAGCGTGGTCGGCTTGCCGAGCGGTCCGGTCTTGCCGGTGGCATCGCCGAAGGGAATGATTCCCTGAAGGATCGGGCTGACCCAGTCGGCATACGTCTTTATCTCGGCAAGACCGGCGGGTGTGTGCATCTGGTTGAAGGTCAGTGTGCCGCCTGCCGCCGCGATATCCGCCGGGCGCATGTCGAGCGGGATCGTCAGCTGCAGCAATTGCAGTTTGCTGTAGGCACCGATGCGCGGGCGCAGCCACTTGAGGTTGCCGACCTCGAAGCTTTGCACGATGACCGGCGCGGTCGAGAGGTAATGGCTCCTCGCCACCCGGTCGAGAAAGCGCTGTTCCTGCGGCAGGCCGATTTTGGCAAAGTAGGAGGAATGCTTGATCTCGGGGATCAGGCCGATCGTGCGGCCCCGGGCGGCGCTCTCCGCGGCCACGAAATCGGCGATCTCTTCCAGCGTCAGCAACTGGAACTGGCCCGAGTAGGCGTTGCTTTCCGGGCGCATGGCCTTCAGTCGTTCCACCGCGCGCAGGGTCTTGATTTCAGCGAGGGTGAAGTCCTCGGTGAACCAGCCCGTGACCGTCTGCCCGTCGATGATCCTGGTGGTGTGCCGGTCCGCGAACTCGGGACGATCCGCGACATTGGTGGTGTCGGCGATGTTGTTTTCATGCCGGGCGATCAGCGCGCCGTCCTTGGTGGAGACCAGATCGGGTTCCACGAAATCCGCGCCCTGCTGGATCGCCAGGGCATAGGAGGCCAGAGTATGTTCGGGCCGCAGCGCCGAGCAACCGCGATGGGCGATGACGAGCGGCTTCGTCTTCGGGGCTGAAGCCCCGGTGGTTGCCGCCAAGACCGAAGGAGCCGCGCCAAGCGCGACCCCCGCAGTTGCGACACCGGCTCCGGCCCGGATCAGAGCGCGCCGTGAGAGGGGGGTGTCCGCCATGCTTACATTCCCACCGAAAGCGTCAGGAACCACTGACGCGGCGCGATCGGATAGACGGCATAGACCGAGCTGGGCTGGCTGGTCGAGATCGTCGAGGCGCCCTTGATGTCGAAGATGTTCGTGACGTTCAGCGCGAGCGAGGCCTTCTGCAGGTGCAAGAGGTCGGCCGGCAGGTCCACAGCAATGCGGCCGTTGGACATGAAGTAGGACTTCACGGGTCCATCGTTGGTATAGGTGGCATAGCGCTTGCCGATATACATGCCGGTGTACTGGGCCTGGAACGGGCCGATATTGGCAGAGACGACGGTCTTGCTCATCCACTTCGGACTGCCCGGAATCTGCTTTCCGGCCGTGGCATAGGTGGTGGTGCCGTTGGAATAGTCGTCGTTGTACTTCGAGTTGTTGTACGACAGGCCTTCGTAGATCGACACCACGCCGCCCAGGCCCAGCGTGAACGCCGCGTCCACGCCATCGGTGGTCACGCCGCCGACGTTGAACAGAGAGGTGGTGCCACCCGTGATCGAGCTGCCGCCAAGGCCGCCGACCGTCGTGCTGACCGCGAGCAGTCGGTTCGAGAAATCGACGTGGTAGTAGTTCACCTGCGCATCGAACGAGGAGAGGAACGAGCCGGGGAACACGTGGCGGCTGCGCAGGCCCGCTTCATAGGTCCACGAGGTTTCCGGTTTGCCGCTTTCCTTGAAATAGTCGAACGCGGCCTGACTGCCGGTGCTCCACGGCGCGGTGCCGAAGTTGCGCATGTTCTTCTGAACGTTGAAATAGGCCTGTTCGGAACCGTTGAAGTCGTACTTCGCACCGATCGCGGGCAGGAACCAGTTGCTGGTCGTGATCGTGCCCGAAGGCAACCCGCCAACCATGCCCGAATAGGAGCCCGCGATCGGCTGGATCGGATACCAGCCCTTGGCGCGGACCAGGCTGGTCTTCACGCCGCCCTCGACGGTCAGCTTGTCGGAGACTTCCCACTTGTCCTGCAGGTGCAGCTGCAGCGTGTCGGTGCGATACTCCATCTGGTACTGGGTGAACAGCGGATCGTGCTGCCAGTGGTAGGGATCGGTAGGGTTATCGACGTCGAGCGCGTACCAGTTGCGCCAGATGGTGCCGCTGTTGCGCTCGTACCAGCCGCCGAATTCGATGGCGTGGTTGGCGACCTGCGCGCGCAGGGTGGAGACGAGACCGCCGCGATCGACGCGGTACTGCGTCACGCGAGTGATGTAGCCGCTGCCGCCGGTAGCATCGACCAGCTCGCCGATGGAAAGGGTCGGGTAATAGGCCTTCGCCACCGAGAGCGACTGGCCAAGCGGACCGGCGACCACACCCTGGCCGTCGTTGTGGTGATAGTAGGCCTGGTTCGACCAGCTGACATTGTCCGTGAGGTTGGCGTCATATTTGAGGTAGCCGAGGTAGTCGGTGCGCAGCGCGGCAGAGAAATAGTTGCGGTAGTTGCTGCCTTCCGCCGTGGGCGTGTTGCCGTTGGCATCCACATAGTCCAGCGCCGCCTGCCAGTCGGGATAGAGGTAAGGACGGACATAGGGGGCGTAGGCCTGGGCCGCAGTGGTCGGGTTGACGTAAGTCGTCGTGCCGTCCTCGTTGGGTTCCTGCTTGTCGGAATAGTCGAAGTACGCGGTCAGCTTGCCGGCATCGTTCTCGTGCACGTACTTGGCGTTGACCTGCCAACCGCCCTGCTTGCCGTTGAAGTCCCAGGCGCGGGCGCGCTGGCGGGCAGCGGCGATATAAGCGCTCGACCCCTGGTCCGCACCGAAAGTGCCGGAATCGATCCGGGCAAAGGTACGCGAAGTGTCGTAGCTGCCGACCGTCTGCGCGATCTGAACGCCCATGCGCTTGAGCGGATCGGACGAGGTCGTCTCGATCGCGCCGCCCAGGTTGTTCAGCGAGGGAATGCCCAGATCGCCCGCGCCGGTGGCGACGGTGACATTGCCGATGTTCTCGGAGATGACGGCGCGCTGCGGCGTGAGACCGGTGATGTTGCCATAAGACAGATCGCCGAGCGGCAGGCCGTCGAGCGTGTAACCCAACTGGTTGATGGCGAAGCCGTGGATGAACAGCGACATGTTCTGCTCGTTGTTGCCCCACGGATCGGCGGTCTGGTACATCACGCCGGGCAAGGTCTGGATCGCACCGAAGGCGGAGATACCGGGCAGGATCTTCTGGATTTCCGCAGCCGGCAGTTCGGTGGCCGAACGCGTGGTCTTCGCCGAGGTCACGATGATCGCGCCGCCCGCGCCGGAAGCATCGTCATCGGCGTTGGCGTCACCGACATCGGCGGAGGCGGCGTTTGCAGCGGCATCGGCTGCGAAAGCTGGCGTCGCGGCCAGCAGTGAGGCGGTGGCCATGGCGCTCAGCGAAAGTGTCGAGAGCAAGAGGCGCGAACCTGACATCGTGAAAACCCCGAACTGTTTGTGCAAACGATTCAATCAATCGCTGGGGTCGGCGCTAGGGCTGAACTATGACAGCCTGCGGTCATTTTTGTTGCGTAATAACCATTCATTACTGACACTTAGTCAAGCGGGCCAAGCGTGCCGGCTAACGGAGATGGCAAGATGGGTCCTGGCGGTCATTGCTCCCGGCTCCGTCGAACTACCGCGTTGCCGTCTCGAGCCGGAGGCTCCACGCCTTGGCTTCTTCCCGAGCCGAGGGTTGGGCGAGACAAGCGACATGCCGCCTGCCTCGCTCCCGGTTTACATCTTTACGCGAACGGTCAGTCCGTAAGTACGGGGATTGCCCGGATAGCCCTGAATGATGCCGGTCGACTTGGTATAGCCCAGCAGGTTGATGAAGTAGGCCTTGTTGAACAGGTTCTCGGCCCAGAACTGTACGTCGAGGCGGCCATTGTCGAGCAGGGTGCCGACCCGCGCGCTGGCGAGGGCATAGCCGCCGATTTCGGCCGAGGGATCGAGCGTGATCGTGGTGTTCTGCTTCGAGCGCCAGTTCACGTCGAAGAGGCCGTAGACTTGCGTGCTGTCGTTGATCGGCACGGTGTAGTCGACGGTGAAGTCCGCGGTCCACTTCGGTGCCCAGGCGACCTGGCGGCCGGTGAGGTCGCAGGTGAGGGCGGTGGATTGCGCCGGGCAGACCGAGTTGTGGAACGAGGAATAAGTCGCCTTGTTGTAGGCGACGAAGCCCTTGGTGTGCAGGCCCTGCAGCAGCCACGTCTGCATTTCCGCTTCGATGCCCTTCGATGTCACCGAACCCACGTTCGACAGGAACTTGAGCGCGGTATTGCCGACGCCCACGGCCTGGTTGGCCTGGTAGTCCTTCACCTTGGTGTGGAAGGCGGTGAGGTTGAGCAGGACCTTCTCGTCGAAGAACGTGCCCTTGATGCCGACTTCGAAGTTGTCCGCGGTTTCGCCCTTCACGGTCTGTCCGGCGCCGACGGCGATCGCCTGGGCGTCGACCATCGGTAGCAGGTTGAAGCCCGCCGACTTGTTGCCGCGCGCATACTTGCCGTAGAGGAAGATGCTGGGCGTGACCTTGTAGTTGATGCCCGCCTCGCCCGAGAGCGCGCTGTCCTTCAGGCTGGTGTCGACATGGCCGAGCTGGGCATTGGCGCCCGCGGCCGACATCGCGTTGATTTGTGCGGTGTTGAGGTTGCCGGGGTTGGAAACGACCTGACCGTCATAGAGCTGCGAGCGGCGCTCCCAGGTCTGGCGCAGGCCGACGTCGATCGAGAGGTTGCGGGCAGCGTCGGGGTGCCAGGTGACATTGCCGAACAGCGCATCGGTATCGGTGTGGAATACCGCCTGGCTGGCGATGCCGAAGCCGTCCAGCCGGCTTGCATAGGCGCCCTGCGCCCAGGTCCTGCCGCCAACGGTGGAGAAGGCCGTCGCGCTCGGGTTGGCGGCCCAGATGTTGTATTGGGGGCCAAATTCGATGCGGGAATCGACTTGCAGGCGCTGGCGGCTGAGGAAGCCGCCCAGCGTCGCCTCCACCGGCTGGTCGGCAGGCGTGGACCAGCGCAGTTCCTGGCTGAACTGGCGTTCCTTGTTGCACGAACCGTAGTCGGTGATGGCGTCGAGCTGGGTGTAGTCGTTGTCGTTGTTGGTGAAGCAGGACCACTTCTGCCACGCCGTGATCGAGGTGAAGGTGCCGATCCCGTCCAGGTCCCAGTTGATTTCGCCGCTGGCCGAATTGGCCTTGGTCTGGGCGTTGAGGGCGCCGTCGATGTTGACGTAACGGTCCTTGGCATTGCTGGTCAGCAGGGTATAGCCGGCCGCCGCCATGCGGGCCTGAAGTGCCGCCGGGTTGTAGACCGACAGGATCACCGGCGACATCGTGTTGAAGTCCTGCTCGCCATGCATGCCGATCAGGCGGATCGAGAGGTTGTCGGTCGGAGTCGCCAGCAACTGGCCGCGAATGCCCGAGCCCTGCCGCGCATTCTGGCGGCTGCCGTTGTAGAGGTTGCGGTAGGTGCCGTCGCGGTCGCTGTCGAAGGCGGAGACGCGGAACGCCAGCTTGTCGGCGATCAGCGGCCCGGTGATGCTGGCCTTGACCTCGCGCAGGCCGAAGTTGCCGAAGCTGACTTCGCCGGTACCGCCGAGTTCGAATTCCGGCTTCAGCGTGTTGATGAGCACGGCGCCGGCCGTGGTGTTCTTGCCGAACAGGGTGCCCTGCGGCCCGCGCAGCAATTCGACGTCGGCAATGTCGTTGAAGTCGTTCGAGACCATGCCCTGGCGGCCGGTGTAGACACCGTCCACGAAGACCCCGACCGAGCCGTCGATGCCGTCGGTGTTGAAGCCGTTGTTGCCGATGCCGCGAATGCCGAGGTTGAGCTGCTTCGGATTGGTCAGGTAGACCGAGAAGGCCGGGAACTTGTTCTGGAAATTGGTGAAGTTCGTGAGGTTCTGGCGCTTCAGTTCCTCAGCGGCGATGACCGTGATGGGGATCGGCACGGTCTGGGCGTTTTCCGAACGCTTGCGGGCGACGACGGTGATGTCGGCTGCGCTCTCGGTTCCGATTGCAGCCTCTTCGGCATGGGCGGAGGTCGCCGCGATCGGCAGCAGGCTCGCGGACAGCAACAGGAATGTGCCGATCTGGCGGCGAGCGATGGAAACGGGCATTCGAATATTCCCCCTGTGGAATGGACGCGCAACCACGCCCCCTCCACGGCGGACCGAGAGGGAATAATCGGGCAATAAAATTATGATTTTAAGCCGGACGTACTTGCGTGAGGCGCCCGATATTCGGCTAACATGTCTCTATTGTTACAATCCGTGTTTTTACCGGATCAGACTGTTTCGACATGAAGGCCGGGCTTTCCGGCCTCCAGCGAAAAGCGGGCGATGTCGGAAATCGCGGAATCCTCGCGCCGGGCGTCCGCCAGGCCGCGATAGGTGACGCTTCCCCCTTTCGCATCGATATCGAGCCGGCCGTAGCCGCGCACCTCGTTCTCGGCGAAGGCCAGTCCATTGGTGGCGGCAAGCGACTTGAAGTCGGGATCGGGCCGCAGCGAGGTAATCGAGCCGCCGACG
Source organism: Novosphingobium sp. (assembly GCF_036820275.1). GTDB lineage: Bacteria > Pseudomonadota > Alphaproteobacteria > Sphingomonadales > Sphingomonadaceae > Novosphingobium. Next base: position 330,915 of record NZ_DAISLT010000001.1, on the reverse strand, counting down.
AATTCGGAGGCGATCGGCGCGCCATCCGGACGATAGGGATTCTGGATGTCGGCGGCCGCAAAGGCATGGATATCCCCGCCGAGCGCCAGCGGATTACTGGTTCCGGCCTCGGCCCAGCGGCGGAATATCCTGTCGCGCGCGGCCGGATAGCCGGACCAGTTGTCGGCCGAATACTCAGCCTTGCCGTCCTGATAATGCTGGACCGTCTGGCGCATCAGGGTCTGCTGGGTGAGCAGGTTCCACTGCGCGGTCGTCTTGCCGAGGCTCTCGTCCAGCCACTTCTCCTGCGCGGCGCCCAGCATCGTGCGGGCGGGATCGTAAAGGTCGGCGCAGTCGGAAATCTTGCTGAGGTAGGGCTTGTGCGCTTCGACCAGGCCCGGCGGCTGGCAGGCATGGGGGCCGCGATACTGGCGGTCATCAATGATCTGCAACTGCGCCAGGCTGCCCCAGTCGAGCGTGCGATAGAGCCGCATGTCCGGGCCGCGCGGCGGGCGGGCGCGGAGCGGCTGGTGCTCGTAATAGGCCTGGTATGCGGCCGCCCGGCGGCGCAGGAAGGCGACCGGATCGCCGTTGCCCTGGTCCAGCGCGCCGGCATAGTCGTTGGCGACTTCGTGGTCGTCCCAGGTCAAGGCCCAGGGAGCGGCATGGTGAGCGGCCTGCAAAAGCGGATCGAGCTTGTAGGTCGCATAGCGCACGCGGTAGCCCGCGAGGTCCATGGGTTCGGGATTGCGGTGCAGGCGCACCGCGTCCTTTTTGCTTGGGGCGCCTTCATAGATGTAGTCGCCGAGGAAGAGGATCAGGTCGGGATCTTCCTCCACGACATGGCGCCAGGCGGCATAGAAGCCAGCTTCGTACTTCTGGCAGGAGGCAAAGCAGAGGCGCAGGCGATCGACCGCCGCGCCGCGCGCCGGCGCAGTCCGTGTACGCCCGACCGGGCTTGCTTCGCTTCCGGCGATGAAGCGGTAGAAGTAGGTCCGGCCCGGGCGCAGTCCGCGTGCATCGACGTGGACCGAATGGCCCCAGTGCGGTTCGGCCCGCGCCATGCCGGACCTTGAAATGCGGGCGAATGCTTCGTCCTCGGCGATTTCCCAGCGCACGGGGACCGGCACGGCAGGCATGCCGCCATCGGGCTCCATCGGCTGCGGCGCGAGCCGGGTCCAGAGAATGACGCTGTCGGGTTCGGGATCGCCCGAAGCGACGCCGAGCGAGAACAGGCCCTGGGGCAAGCCGGCGGCGGCGTGGACGCCGATCGAAAACAGCGACCCCGCGGCAAGGGCGCCTCCGATGACGCTACGGCGTGAATATGTGAGGAGGGGGAGGTGCTGGAATATCTGGGACATTCCGGGCCTATCGGCATTGAATGTTACTGTCTCGTGACAAGGCATCCTCGGTTGGGCATTGTCGGTTTTGGTCAGGCCCGCATCCAGAAGACGCTTAACCTTGTGGAAATCTGCCTGCCGGAAGATAAATGGCGTGACGCGATTCCGCGGCAATGCCTCTGAAACGATTTTACAGGACCGGATCCTCGATGAACCCAACCATGGCTGCCAAAGACTCGCTGACCGCTGCCGCGCCGGGGTTGGAAGTCGACCCTGCCGTCTACAAGACCCTGCTGGAATCGACATTGGCCATTCCATGGAAGATCGATTGGGCAACGATGCGGTTCGCGTACATAGGTCCGCAGATCGAACCGCTCCTCGGCTGGTCCCAGGACAGCTGGATGTCGGTGGACGACTGGGCATCCCGGATCCATCCCGACGATCGCGAACATGTGGTCAACTTTTGCGTCTCGCAGTCGGTCGCAGGCAAGGATCACGAGGCGGACTACCGGGCCTTGACCAAGGATGACCGCTATGTGTGGATCCGTGACGTAGTGCATGTGGTGCGCGGCGAGGATGGAGAGGTCGATAGCCTGGTCGGCTTCATGTTCGACATCAGCGAGCGAAAGCGCATCGAGCACGAACTGATGAAGATGCAGAAGAAGCTCGAGGCTCTTTCGTTCGAGGATGGCCTGACCGCGACCTCCAATCGACGCCATTATGACGAACGGCTTCAGGCGGAGTGGAAAGCGGCCCAGACCGGTCAGCATCCCCTTTCGCTGATCCTGCTCGATATCGACCATTTCAAGGACTACAATGACTTCTATGGCCACATTCAGGGCGACGAATGTCTGGTCAGGATAGCCGGCGCGCTGAAGGAGATCGGGGGGCGCCCTCGCGACATCGTCGCCCGCTATGGCGGCGAGGAGTTCGTCCTCCTGCTTCCGGAAACGAGCGAAGCTGCGGCGGCCGTCCTGGCGGAGCGTTGCCGCGCGGTGATCGAGGGCCTGCATATCCGGCACGAAAGGTCCAGTTGCAGCGCTTTCGTGACCGCGAGTGTCGGCGTCGGGACGGTGATTCCGCCTTTCGAGGGGGATGCGCTCCACTTCTGTGATGCGGTCGACAAGTTGCTCTACGCAGCCAAGCAGGAAGGGCGGAATCGGGTCAGCTCCACATTCTCGGCGTAACGCCGCTCGGCAGGCTCATGATGGCCGGGGCGATTTTCTCGCCTGGCTGACGGAGAGACGGTGTAGGTGCTGATGAAACGAAAAGTTTGGCTTTCTTGTACGTGCCCGCTCGATGTCTGAGCTGGAAGTCCGCAGAGCCATTGCGCGCGGAGATCTTTCAGAGGCGGTGCCGATGGCGGAAAGGTTGATAGATGCCGCGCCGGATCGGCCGGAGGGCTATTTCCTGCTTGGGATGGTCCTGGCCGAGGGCGGCCATGCGGTGAAGGCAATCCCTCTGATCGAAGCTGCCGTCGAGCGGGGCGCCAAGGCCGAGTATCTGGCGCAATTGGCGAAGTTGCTCGTCCTGGTCCGACGTGAGGATCAGGCTGCGTCCGCTGCTTCCAGGGCGATGGCGGCCGGACCGGGGGATGCTTTGACGTTCGACACGATCGGCTGTGTTCTGGCCCGGCTGGGCGATCACGAGGGTTCGCTGGCGCCTTTCGCCGCTGCGGTCGAGCGCGATCCGCAGAATGCCGAATATCGTTACAATCTGGCTGCGGCGAGCGGGTTCACCGGCAAGGTCGATCAGGCCCGATCTCACTACGAGATGATCCTCTCGCATGATCCCGGCAATGCGCGCGTGCACTATGCGCTGGCGATCCTCTCGCGCCAGACAGCCGAGGCCAATAACGTCGCGCGGCTGGAGGCAGCCCTGGCGCAGGCTTCGCTTCCCGCTGACGACTTGCGTATCCGCTATGCCTTGGCCAAGGAACTGGAAGACCTTGGCGAACCGGCGGCTTCCCTGCGCCATCTCTCCGCAGCCAACCGTGCGCAGAAACAGGCGATCGGCTACGACTTCGGGCAGGATGAGGCGATATTCGATGCGATCGAAGCGCTGTTTTCCGGTGGACCGGCCTCGCTGGCACAAGGCGAGGGGCGGTACGGGGAAGCACCGATCTTCGTCGTCGGGATGCCGCGCACCGGTACGACGCTGGTGGATCGCATCCTGTCCTCGCACCCGGAAGTCGAGGCGGCGGGCGAGTTGCAGGCGATGCCGTTGGCGGTGAAGAAGCAGGCGGGCACATCGTCGCGCCGCGTGCTCGATGCCGATACCGTCGCGGCGAGCGGCGCGATCAATCCGGCCGCGCTGGGGGAGGCCTATCTGGCGCGGGCCAGAGTTCATTGTGGACAGGGTAAGCCCCGCTTCACTGACAAGCTGCCGGCGAACTTCCTCTACATCGGCCATATCCTGCGGGCGTTGCCGGATGCGCGGGTGGTCTGCCTGCGGCGGGCACCGCTGGATACGCTCTGGAGCAATTACAAGAACCTGTTCGCGAGCCAGTCGGCCTACTACGCCTATTCCTACGATCTCATGGATACGGCGCGCTACTATGCGCGGTTCGACCGGCTCATGGGGCTGTGGGAGCGGCTGTGGCCGGGCGCCGTCCTGCAACTGTCCTATGAGGGGCTGGTGGCCGATCAGGAAGGGGAGACGCGCCGGTTGCTGGCGCATTGCGGACTGGAATGGGACGAGGCTTGCCTGTCGTTCCATGAAAACCGCGCGGCGGTGGCAACTCCCAGCGCTGCGCAAGTGCGGCGGCCTATCAACCGCGACGGGATCGGCAAGTGGCGGGCCCATGCAGAGGCCTTGGCACCGGCCCGCGCCTGGCTGGAAGAGCAGGGAATAGCGACCGCATAGCAGGACGCCGCCGCCCTTTCGAGCGGCGGCGTCTCTTCGGCAGGTCCGGTCAGTACTTGATCCGGGCCTCGACGCCGACCGTGCGTGGAGTGATCACGGCCTGGCGATAGTAGCGCACCGCAACCCCGTCGTTGACGCCGATGCGCGAGCGATCCTGACCCACTGAGACGACGGCGTACTTGTCGAAGATGTTGTTCGCAAACAGGCTTACGGAGTACTTGTCGGTTTCGTAGGTCAGGCTGGCACGGTGGAGGACATAGCTGGGAATCTTGTCGCCGTACCCGCGATCCCAGCCGATCCGGGAAACCACGTTGCCGCGATAGGTCGCCGTCCAGTTGGCGCTCACGCTGCCTTCGCCCACGGGGACGGTGTAGGTCGCGCCGAGGCTGCCCGAGTTCTTGGCCGAACCCGGCAGGCGGTCGCCGTCGAGCGCGTCGAGCTGGGTGAACTTGGGCCGTCCGTCATAGTCGTTCGGCGTGGTGCGGATGGTGATGATGCCCGGAACGTCCTCTGTCAGCTTGGCATCGGTGTAGGAGTAGGTGCCCTGGATGGAGAGTTCCGGCACCGGCTTGAACTGGAACGATGTTTCGAAGCCCTGCGACTTGGCCGAGCCGCCGTTCACGGTGATTCCGGTCACGCCGTAGTAAGTGGCGGAGTCGACCTGGATGCCGTCCCACTTGATGTGGAAGACGTCGAAGTTGAACGCCAGCTTGCGGTCGAACAACTGCATGCGCACGCCGATCTCGGCGTTCTTCGTCTTGTCGGGGCCGAATTGGACTTCGTTCGGAAGGGCGCAGGCGTTCTGCTGGTTGGCCGGTACGGGATCGGGGCAGGGGGCGACGCGGTTCGGGCCGCCGATGCGGTAGCCCTTGCTGTAGGTCGCGTAGACCATGAGATCCGGGGTGAAGTTGTACGAGGTGTTGAGCTTCCACACCCAGCCGTCCTTCTTCGCCTTGCCGCCCGCAGCGTCCACGTCATAGGGACTGAGCGGATCGCCAAGCAGCGGCAGCACGAGCGCGCCCTGGACGTCGGAGGTATACTTGAAGTAGCGCGCGCCGCCGGTCACCTGCCATGACGGCGTGATCTTCAGCGTGCCTTCGCCGAAGATCGCCTTTTCGGTGACTTTCGACTTGGTGTAGCTGACATATTCGAGGTCGTCGGGATTGCCGGTTACGCCGTAGAAGTCCGAAAGGCCCGGAACGTGCTCGGCGTAGTCGTTATGGTACTTCTGCCGGTTGTAGAAACCACCGAGAACCCAGTTGAACGGGCCGCCGTGGCGCGAAACCAGTCGAATTTCCTGGTTGAACTGTTTGCGGCGACCGTCACTCTCGTTCCAGCTCGAAAAGGCGGGGAACAGTTCGTAGTCGTAGTCGAGATCGAGCAGGAGGTCGGTGTTGTCGCTCTGCGAACGGCTGCGCACGTTTGTATAGGCCGTGGTCGAGACCAGATCGACGATATCGGCGATGTTGGCGTCGATTTCCATGCTTGCGAGGTGGGCGCGGCGGTTCACCGGCTCCTCGTAGCGGCTGGCGTTCTGGTATTTGCCCGTGCCCATGACACCGGCACTGTTGGACTGCGCGCCGTCGGTCTTGGTGCGCTGGAAGGCATACGTGAAGATCGCCTTGAGGTCCTCGGTGGTCTGGAGCAGCAACTGGTTGCGCGTGGTGAAGGTGCGCTCGAAGTTGACGTCCTCGCGGCGGCGCAGGTTGGCGGCGAATTCCGGCTGGGTCACGCCCTGGGTGCCGCCCGGCTGCGGCAGCGAAACGCCGGGCGTCTGGAGCAGCAGCGGGTAATCGATGAAGCCCGGGTCGTAGTAGTAGCCGGTGGCCGAACGGAACGCGACATGGTCGCGCACCAGCGGAATGTTGATCATTCCGTCGGCCTGGTAGCCGAAGTTGTCCGAATGGCCCTTGGCGTAGAGGCGGCCGTGGCCTTCGGCTTCCCAGGCGTCGGTGTTCGGACGGTTGGGAATGTAGCGGATTGCGCCGGCCAGCGTGCCGAGACCGTAGAGCGTGCCTTGCGGCCCGAGCAGGGTTTCGACGCGGGCGATGTCGAGCAGCTTGAAGTCGTAGTAGAGCGGAACTTCGCCGAGATAGATGCCCAGCGAGTCGTCGTAGTTCAGGCCGTCCGAACTGACGTCCGAAGCATTGAGCCCGCGCAGGACGATCGAGCCGGTAGAGCCCGGGCCGGTGTCCGAGATGGTAAGGCCGGGCGTGAAATCGGCCAGATCGCGCACGTCGTCGATGCGCTGGCGGTTGAGTTCCTCGGCGCCGATGGCGGAGATGTTGATCGGCGTGTCCATGATCGTCGTGGCGCGGCGGGTGCCGGTGACGACGATGGCATCACCCGAATCCGCGGCAACGGCCGAGGTGTCCTGTGCGAGAACCGGCATCGCGGCCAGAGTGCCGGTGAATATCGTCGCGGACAGCAGAACTGCCCTCAATTTCGCGCGATCTGTCATGTTGCTTCCCTGTCCTTGGTCTGAGGCTCCCGCGTCCGGCCTGCCTGCGCCGGGCTTTCGGGAGACAGTTCTTTTATGACCACCGGCCATCTTCGCGGATGTTGCGCCGGTGCGTCTCTCGTTTCCGACCTGACCTCTCAGCCGATCGGGGATCTGGTGGGTTCGGCGCTCAATGGGCTGTCCGAACCGGATTATGCGTCTTGTCCTTGGGGATGAGTCGATCGATCAGGGGCCTGAAAGGAAAGGCGAACTGTTCGCGGATCGACAAGCGCTTGAGATCGTCCTGCCCGACCACGCTGGCCTCTCCTTCGCGATAGGTGCCGAACACACGGTCCAGCAGGATCAGCGAATTGGCGTAATTGCAGCGGGTGCTTTCGTAGTCGGTAGAGTGGTGCAGGCTGTGGTGCCGGATCGTCGTGAAGATCAGTGAATAGAATTTCGGCGGATCCGCGCGAACATTGGCGTGGGCGAACGTGGAAACGGAACCCAGGATGTTCACCCCGCAGAATACGGCGGCGATCGGCAGATCGAACAGGGCCAGCACGCTCAGGCTGATCAGGAACAGTTCGATGGGATTGCCGACATAGCCCTTTGCGGCATTGAGCTGGGTGATGTGATGATGCGGCGCATGTGTCAGCCAGAGGGGCGTGAAATTGTGCATCAGGCGGTGCATCCAGTACTGCCCGAATTCGATGATGAAGATCACCATGGCGACCTGCACCAGGAACGGCAGGTGCATCGCCCATTCGGTCGAAATACCGAGCGAGGCCTTCAATGCCTTCAGCGGATCTTCGGCCAGCTTCGTGGAGGCCCAGGATATCGCGGTCGTGCTCAGCACCACGTAGAACAGGTCGGTGAGGAATTCCCGCCGGTTCATGCGCCAGCCTGCGTGGCGTTCGTTGACCCATTCCAGCCCCAGTACGCTGAGCGTGATCAGCGATGTCACGATGGTCAGCGTCCATGGGGCTTCTACCAGCCCTTTTGGCGCCAGGCCCCAGAACGCAGTGATCGCGACGATGTAGGTTGCCGGGATCAGGTCGAAGAGCTTCTGCTTCGCGGTCCGATCGGGACCTGAAAGTCCGTCACGCGAACCTTCGTCCGAGAGAACCGTACTGGAGATTGGCAGTTGTTCCATCGAAAACCCCCCTCCAGGCCGGTGGACCGGCCTGTTGTTACAGATTCTCTCTCCCGGATTTTCATCGCTCTGCCAGGCGACTTCATACACGGTATGGATATTACATTTCTCGTCAAGAGTATTAATTTACCATGATCCGCTTCCGGCCATAATCGTCTATAAACGCCGGATATCTGCCGAGTTCGCGGCAGTCCCGAACGCGGAAACTGCGTCATTCGCTGCGACTGTGCGGGGAAAGCGATTCGCTGCACGCTGTCAGTCGTAACGATAGGGATTGCGATCGATGGTCGTCGTTCCGCGTGTCTGGTTGCAGAGGAAGACGGTGCCGGTGAAGTAAATACCCGGTTCGGTGATCTTTTGCGCATGGGCATAGGCTTCGCGCAGTTGCTGGACGGTCATTTCCACCGGCGCCTCGTCCGGCTGCCAGGTCATGCCGTACGCGTAGTCCTGCCCGTCCTTGCTGATCTCCACATGGCAGCCCATGACATGGGTAACCGGATGGGTATCGCAGAAGTCGATCAGTCGTTTCATGCTGTCGAACCACGGTTGCCAGAAGCTTATGTAGCAGCGTCCGCGGTAGAACATGTCGCCGGTATATAGGATCTGGGTATAGCTGTCGTAATAGGCGAATTCGGATACGACATGGCCGGGAGAACCCCAGATCAGGATCTCGCGCCCGCCGAGGTCGAGGGAAACGCGTTCTTCCGGATAGTTCGTCATACCCCAGAACCCGACCATTTCCTCGTGGGTCAGGCCCATGCAGCGGGTGTTCGGACGGTCGGCGAACTGGTTGGTCGCCGCGTAGTGATCGGCGTGGAGATGGGTGAAGGCGACCAGCAGTTCCAGGCTGGCGGGATCGCGCCCGTTGCGGCGGCACCATTCATCGATGCACTGGTCGACGGCGGCGCGATAGTCGCAGTCGCTGCGCAGTTGCACATAGCCTTCGTCGAGCAACAGCACCCGGTCGTTGCCGAAGTAGAGCGGCGCGAAGGGAGCCTCGTAACTGTAGGCCTTGTTCTGGCGCAGGATCGCCGTATGCGGGTTGTACCAGTGAACCTGCACCGGCGGATCGGTATTGTCCATGCAGGATGACGAGCCGCAGATCCACCGCTTCGGAAAAGCGCCCGGCGCGGGAAGATTGCTGCGAAAATCGATCGGCGCCGGACGGGTGGCAGCGGAGGCGGCATCGGTTGCCGCCGTCAGCACTGCGCCGGTCAGGGGAACGGCCGCGATGGCGGCATTGTGGGCAAGGAACGTGCGGCGATCCATCATGGAGTTCCTGGTGTTCGAAGGGCTTAGAACGGGTGCGGCGCGTCGATCTTGGGCACGCCTTCGGGCCAGACCTTGGTTTTCTGGTCTGGGCTGACGCCGTTGCACAGCACGAAATCCGGGCGGATCAGCATCATCTCCTTGCCCTGGACCGCGCGCGCATGGACGATCGCCTCGTCGATGAGATCCGGGGTCATTTCCAGCACCCGCTCATAGGGCTTGTAGGTGGCAAAGCGCGGGTAATACCGGCCCGGCACGAACATCATCTCGACATGGCCGCCGAGCAGCCATTTGACCGGCTTGCTCGCCGCAAAGTCGCTCAGGCGCTCCAGCGAGGCCAGGAAATCGCGGTCGTTGCCGATGTTGATCTTGCCGGGGAACAGGAGATCGCCGGTGAAGAGAAGGTCGCAGTAGGGATCGTAGAAGCTGACGCCGTCCTTGTGGCTGCCAGGCGTCGGGATCACCTCGATCACCCGGTCGCCGAGGTCGATGCGGCCCATGCCCGAGGGCCAACTGGCGCCAAGCCCGTAGAACTGTTTCATGACCGCGGGCGGCTTAGGGACCACTGTGGTTCCCGGGCGTCCGGCGAACTGCACCAGTCCCTGGTTCTGCGCGATGTCCTCGCCCGATGTCAGGGCGATGGTGAGCGGTATCGAAGCACGCCCCCGGGCCTGACACCATCGCGTCACGATGGCATCGACGGTCTCGCGCAGGGGATAGTGCCGGGCATCGGCGGTGGCGCCGGTGTCGATCAGCAAGGCGCCGGCATTGCCGAACAGCAGGTAGGTGAAAGGCGCTTCCCAATGGACGCAGACGTTCTGGCGCAGGACGAAAGTGTCCTCGTTGTACTGCACCACCTGGACGCGCGGATCGCGGTTCTTCGCCGCGACGTTCGAGCCGTAGGTCCAGCGGAAGGCAAGGGTTCCGGGCGCCGGTCCGTCGCAGGCGTAGTCATGGACGACCGGCTGCCCGCGATGAAGCGATACGGCGCTGTCGGTATTGCGCACGCCGGGAAGGTTGTATCCCAGCGCGATATTGCCGTTGGGATAATAAGGCTCCGGCGGCTTTGCAGCCGGCAGCGGAGTGCATGTTGAATCTTGCGCCACGGAAGGTCCCCAAACTGCCCGCACCATGATGGCAACGGTATCGATAATACGTTTTGTTGCAATGGTAATAATTCGATGGCTGGCATCGATGCGGTTTATGAGGTGGCGGCGTGTTCTGGACGGCCAGCTACTCTGGACGGATCGTTTGCCGGCCGGTAGGCATGGAGCCGATGTACCGCCTGATTGTTACCCCGATCGTTACCTTGGCCGAAGGGGATGCCGCGTGAGCAGCGATGCCGCCAACCTGGCCCGGCTCAGCATGAGCCTGCCTGCCGACCTGTTCCGCCAGCTCGACATGATGGTGGAGGAGCGCGGGTTGCCGTCTCGCTCGCAACTCATCTCCGAACTGATTCGCCACGCTCTTGCCGAGCATGAGGCGCTGACCCGGCCCGAGGAAATGCTCGCCGGCACCATCACCCTCGTCTATCGCGGCGATCGTGGGCGGGTTCGTCAGCAACTGGCGCAGAGCCAGGCCGAGTATCTCAAGGAAGTCATCTCCTCGCAGCATGTCTTCCTGGAGGACGACCAGTCGCTCGAAGTGCTGCTGGTGCAGGGGCCTGCGGCCCGCCTCAAGGAACTGTGCGATGCGCTGCGGGCGATCCGCGGGGTGCACCAGCTCGAACTGGTCACGACCACGGCGCTGCTGCCGCCGCTCCACGATAAAGGTGAGGCCGCGGGAGCAGGCAGGCGCTCCGCGCGGCGTGCGCGCAAGGCGCAGGCGGCAGGCCAAGAGGTCGTCTGAATTTCGCGGCGGCTGGCCGGAGACTGCCGGATGGCGCGGCTCGATGCAGTATTACAGAATCTTCGCAGCGTAATATTTTAATGATGGACAACGTCCTCGATTGCGGCAATGCTGCACTGCGAAAGGGGACCGAGTCATGATCGTATCGATCCGCAGCATTGCCAGGGCCACGCTGATGGCCGGGGTGCTCGCTACCGCCGCCTGCTCCCAGGGGCCGAGCGAAGCACCCAAGCGCACCGAATTCAATATCGGATGGTCGATCTATGCGGGCTGGATGCCCTGGCCCTATGCCCAGCAGGCCGGTATCGTGAAGAAGTGGGCCGACAAGTACGGCCTCAAGATCAATATCGTCCAGGTCAACGACTACGTCGAATCGGTCAACCAGTACACCGCGGGCAAGCTGGACGGTGTCACTGTAGCCAATATGGATGCACTGACGATCCCGGCTGCGGGCGGCAAGGATACCAGCGCCATCATCGTCGGCGACTATTCCAACGGCAACGACGGCATCCTGATGAAGGGTGCAGGCGACCTGAAGGCGATCAAGGGGCAGTCGGTCAATCTGGTCGAGCTTTCGGTATCGCACTATCTGCTGGCGCGGGGGCTCAACTCGGTCGGCCTGCAGCTCAAGGACGTGAAGACGGTCAACACCGGAGATGCCGATATCGTCGGTGCCTTCGCCAGCCCCGACGTCAAGGTCGCGGTCGCGTGGAACCCGCAGCTCACTTCGATGAAGGCGCAGCCGGGCGCGAAGCAGGTGTTCAGTTCCGCCGACATTCCCGGCGAGATCCTCGACCTGCTCTGCGTGGATACCGCCACGCTCAAGGCCAATCCGAACCTCGGCAAGGCGCTGGCCGGCATCTGGTACGAGACGACTGCGCTGATGGTGCGTCAGGACGCCCAGGGCAAGGCTGCCCGCGCGGCGATGGCGAAGCTGGCAGGCTCCGCGCCCGAGGCGTTCGACAGCCAGCTCAGCACGACATATCTCTATTCCGACCCGAAGGCGGCGGTTGCGGCAACGGATGCCCCTGCACTGCTTACGACGATGACGCGGGTACGCGATTTCAGTTTCTCGAAGGGTCTGTTCAAGGGCGCGACTTCGGCCGATGCGGTGGGCATGGCCTTCCCCGGCGGCAAGACGCTCGGCGACGCCCAGCATGTGACGCTGCGCTTCGACGACAGCTTCATGAAGATGGCGGCTGACGGCAAGCTTTGAGTTCTTCGGGCCAGTCGATGGCTCGTGCATCAACCAAAACGGGATCACGACAATGCGTTGGGTGAATCGTCAGGTCGGGCGAGGGGGGCGGCTGCTCCTCGGCGCGGTGCCGATCCTGCTCTTGGTGCTGGTCTACATCGTCATGGCGGCGAACCGCCATGCGGTGAACCCGGCGGACAAGATCCTGCCGCTACCCGGCGCCATGGCCGATAGCATGGCAGCGCTGCTCTTCGTGCCGGACCAGCTGACCGGGCAACTGGTGTTCTGGGCCGATACCTTGGCCAGTATCCAGCGCCTCGGCATCGGCCTCGGCATCTCGACGCTGATGGCGCTGACGGTGGGGCTGGCGCTGGGCGTGCTGCCGCCGGTGCGCGCCACGTTCGGCCCGCTGGTCACTGGCATTGCCGTCATCCCGCCGATCGCGCTGCTGCCGATCCTGTTCATCGCCCTGGGTCTCGGCGAGACTGCCAAGGTGGCGCTGATCGTGATCGGCATCGCACCGGTCATGATCCGCGACATCGCCGCCCATGTCGCTGCGCTGCCGCGCGAGCAGATCATCAAGGCGCAGACCCTCGGAGCGAATAGCTGGCAGGTCATGATCCGCGTCGCCCTGCCGCAGGCCATGCCGCGCCTGCTCCATGCGATGCGCCTGGCGCTGGGACCGGCCTGGGTCTTCCTGATCTCGGCAGAGGCGATCGCATCGGACGTGGGCCTCGGCTACCGCATCTTCCTGGTGCGCCGCTACCTGTCGATGGACGTGATCCTGCCTTACGTCGCCTGGATCGCGCTTCTGGCCATCGTCATGGACGTGGCGCTGACTTTCCTCAGCAGGCGGCTGTTCCCCTGGGCGCATGGAGAAAGCCATTGAGCACGTTGCTGAGCTTTCGCGATGTCTGGGTCGAATATGGCGACCGCATCATCATCGAGAAACTGAACCTCGATATCGAGGAAGGATCCTTCGTCTCCATCGTCGGCCCCTCGGGCGCGGGCAAGAGCAGCTTCCTGCGCCTGATCCTAGGGCAGGAGGGGCCGAGCCAGGGCACGATCCTGATGGACGGCACCCCGCTGAGGCCCGAATGCGGTCCCGACCGCGGTGTCGTGTTCCAGCGCTATTCGGTGTTCCCGCACCTCTCCGCGCTGCGCAACACGATCCTGGGGATGGAGTGCGAGAAGGCGCCGGTACTCGGTCGCCTGTTCGGCAGCGCCCGCCGTGCCGCCGAGGAGGAGGCGAGGGAGATGTTGACGGCCGTGGGCCTGGGGCACAGTCTCGATCTCTATCCCGCGCAGATGTCGGGCGGCATGCAGCAGCGTCTGGCGATCGCCCAGGCGCTGGTGAAGCGGCCGCGCATCCTCTTGCTCGACGAGCCGTTCGGGGCGCTCGATCCCGGTATCCGTGCCGACATGCACAAGCTGATCCGCAGCCTCTGGCGGGAACGGTCGCTGACCATCGTCATGGTGACGCACGATATCCGCGAGGCTTTCACGCTCGGCACCCGTGTTCTGGCGCTCGACAAGCGCCGTCACGACCCGCACGCGCCGCACCGTTTCGGGGCCACCGTGGTCTACGACCTGCCGATGCGCGAGCGTGCCGAAGACGATTCCGAACAGACGGAAAATATTACGATTGACCTAAATAGTAATAACTGAAAAGAGAGTGGGCATGGGCTCCGAATCCACAGGCCTGGCGCGGCTCAGCATGAGCCTCCCGGCAGATCTCTTCAGACAGCTCGACCTGATGGTGGCGGAACGCGGCCTGCCTTCCCGCTCCCAGCTGATCGCCGAACTGATCCGCCACGCTCTGACGGAGCACGGCTCGCTCATGCATCCGGAGGAGATGTTCGCCGGAACGATTACCCTGGTCTACCGCAGCGAGCGCGGGCGGGTGCGCCACCAGCTCTCGCAGACGCAGGCCGGTTATCTCAAGGAAGTGATCTCCTCGCAGCATGTCGTGCTGGAGGACGACCAGTCACTCGAAGTTCTTCTCGTGCAGGGTCCTGCAGCAAGACTGAAGGAACTCTGCGACGCCATTCGCCGGGTACGCGGGGTGCAGCAACTGGAGCTGGTCACCACGACGTCCCTTCTGCCGCCGCTCTACGATCAGGGCGACGAAGACATTCAAAGCATCGGAGCGCCTTCATGACCCAGACCCTGGCCGATCCGCTTGCCGCGCGGGACCATGCGCGGGCCCAGGGCGGCACCGTCGTCGAGAGCATGCCGGTGCTGCCCCCGGTGGCGGACGATCTGCCCGGCGGTGTCGATACCGCGGACCTCGTGTGGGAGGAAACCATCGCGGCGGGCGGCTATGCCACGCGGCGGCTGTCACGCGGGTCGCGCCTGCGCCTGATCGACCTTCAGGGCGATGCCTGCGCCTCGCTGCTCGTCTTCAATGCCGAGATGCCGACAGAGCGGCTCAATGTCGCTGACACGGTCAAGATCCAGTGGAACGCCTATCTCGGCGCCGGTAAACTGCTGCTGTCAGATATGGGCCGGGTCCTGTTCAGTATTCTCGAAGACGATGCCGGTACGCACGACACGTTCTGCGGCACTTCCAACGCTGCAACCAATGTCGCGAAGTACGGCGAGGGTCGTAACAGCGGCGCCTTCCCGAATGGGCGCGACAGGTTCCTGCTCGGTGCCGCCAAGCACGGTCTGAACCGCCGTGACGTTCACCCCTGCGTGACCTTGTTCAAGGGCGCGAAGATCGAGGCAGACGGCACGATCACGCCGCAGGTCGGCCCCTTCGCGCCGGGGCGTAGCGTGGTGCTGCGTGCGGAAATGGACGTGATCGTGGTGATCGCCAATGTCCCGCACGTCCTCGATCCGCGCGGCGAATGGAGCGTGACCCCGCTGCGCGCCACGGCATGGCGAGGGCCGGTGACGGCCGAGGACGATCCCGTCCGCAATGCCACGCCCGAGGGCCTGCGTGCCTTCACCAACGTCGAAGACTACTTCCGCCGCTGAAAGGACACGCGATCATGAGCACCGATCCCCACATGTCCGGCCTTGACGGCACCGTCATCCACGATGTCGTCGTTCCCGCCCGCGCGCCCTGGCTGCACCACGTAGCGGCGGGCCAGACGCTGCGCATCGTCGACCTCGAAGGCAACCAGGCCGTCGACTTCCTGCTCTACTCGGCAGCGGACGATGCCGAGCGCTACAGCGCGCAGGACACCGTCTCTGCGCAGGGCAACCTGTTCCTGCGCGCGGGAACGAAGCTGCTCTCCAACGAAGGCAATGCGCTGATGACGATCGCCGCCACCTCGGTCGATTATCACGATACCATCGGCGGCGCCTGCTCGTGCGAATCCAACACCTTGCGCTACGGCCACCACACCAAGGCCGAGCACGCCTGCGTCGAGAATTTCCTGGAAGCGAACCTCACCGAGGGGCGCGGCAAGCGGGATATCGTCTCCAACATCAACTTCTTCATGAACGTACCGGTCGAGCCGGACGGGTCGCTGGGCATCGTCGACGGAATTTCCGCGCCGGGCCTGACTGTTGACCTGCGGGCGGAAATGGACGTCGTCGTCGTCGTCTCCAACTGCCCGCAGGTCAACAACCCTTGCAACGGCTTCAACCCGACCCCCGTGCGCATGATCGTCGTCGCATGAGCTTCGACACGGTTCTGATCGCCAACCGAGGCGCGATCGCCACCCGCATCATCCGCACCTTGCGACGCATGGGCCTGAAGTCGGTCGCCGTCTATTCCGAGGCGGACGAAGGCTCGAACCATGTCTCGGAAGCAGACGAGGCCGTGCTCATCGGTCCGGCCAAGGCCTCCGAAAGCTATCTCAACATCGCCGCCATCCTCGATGCGGCAAAGAAGACCGGCGCCGGGGCCATCCATCCCGGTTACGGCTTCCTGGCCGAGAACGTCGAGTTCGCAGAGGCCTGCGCGGCAGTGGGGATCGTCTTCATCGGCCCGACGCCGGACAACATCCGCACCTTCGGCCTCAAGCACAGCGCCCGTGCGCTGGCCGCGGCGCACGAGGTGCCGCTGGCGCCGGGCACCGGCCTGCTGACCGACGAGGAGGAAGCGGTCGGCGCGGCGGTGGATGTCGGCTATCCGGTGATCCTCAAGGCCACGGCCGGGGGCGGCGGCATCGGCATGAAGGTCTGCGAGAACGAGGCGGACTTGCGCGACGGTTTCGCCACGGTCGCGCGCCTCGGCCTCAGCAATTTCGGCGATGCCAGCGTCTTTCTCGAGCGCTACGTGCGCCGCGCGCGGCACATTGAGGTGCAGCTGTTCGGTGACGGCGAAGGCCGCGTCATGGCCTTGGGCGAGCGCGACTGCTCGCTCCAGCGCCGCAACCAGAAAGTGGTCGAGGAAGCCCCGGCGCCGCTGCTGCCGCAGCATGTCCGCGCGGAACTGATAGCCTCGGCCGTGCGGCTGGGCGAGGCGGCACGCTACCGCTCGGCGGGGACGGTGGAATATCTCTACGATGCCGATCGCGAGGAGTTCTTCTTCCTGGAGATGAACACCCGCCTTCAGGTGGAGCATGGGGTGACCGAAGAGGTCATGGGGATCGACCTCGTGGAATGGATGGTGCGCGGCGGCGCGGGCGACTTCGCCTTCCTCGATGGCCCGGCACCCACGCCCAGGGGGCATTCGGTGCAGATGCGCCTCTATGCCGAGGACCCTTCGCTCGATTACCGGCCGACTTCGGGCCAGCTTACCTGCGTCGAATTCCCCGAGGATATCCGCGTCGAGACCTGGTGTTCATCGGGCAGCACGGTCAGCGCTTGGTACGATCCGATGCTGGCCAAGCTGATCGTCCATGCCCCGACCCGCGAGGAAGCGGTGGCGGCGGCGCAGGCGGCGATCGACCGCAGCCGGATCGACGGTATCGAGACCAATGTGCGCTGGCTGCGCGATGTCGTCCGCTCGCCCGCCTTCACCGGCGGCGAGGTTTCGACCCGGGTTCTGGATGCCATCGACTATCACCCCCGCTCGATCCGCGTGGTCAGCGGCGGCACCGCAACGACCGTGCAGGACTGGCCGGGGCGCCAGAAGCTCTGGGGCGTTGGCGTGCCGCCCTCGGGGCCGATGGACGACCAGTCGTTCCGCCTCGGCAACCGTCTGCTCGGCAATCCGGAAGGCACGGTGGGGCTTGAGGCCACCGTCACCGGGCCGACCCTGACTTTCGTGGCGGCGGCGCGCATCTGCCTGATGGGCGCGGATTTCGGTGCGACGCTGGACGGCGTTCCCGTATCGCGCGGCGTGCCGATCGATATCGCGGCGGGGCAGACGCTGGCGCTGGGCCGGGCTTCGACGGGCGGTCTGCGCGGCTACATCCTGTTTGCGGGCGGGCTCGACATCGCGCCCTACCTGGGCAGCCGCAGCACGTTCGAACTCGGCCAGTTCGGCGGCCATGCCGCGCGGCGCCTGCTCGCGGGCGACACGCTGCATCTTGCCGGAGAGGCTACGGAGGCGACACTGCCCGCCGTGGACCTGCCCGAGATCGGCACCGACTGGACCCTGCGCGTGCTCTACGGTCCGCACGGCGCCCCGGACTTCTTCACCGGAGAGGATGTCGAGACCTTCCTCGGCTCAGAATGGAAGGTCCACTACAACTCCAACCGCACCGGCGTACGCCTGATCGGCCCCAAGCCGCGCTGGGCGCGCACCGACGGCGGCGAGGCGGGCCTGCACCCCTCCAACATTCATGACAATCCCTACGCCATCGGCGCGGTGGACTTCACCGGCGACATGCCGATCATCCTGGGGCCGGACGGCCCGTCGCTGGGTGGCTTCGTCTGTCCCTTCGTGGTGATCGCGGCCGACCGCTGGAAGATCGGGCAACTGACGCCGGGCGATCGCCTGCGCTTCGCGCCCGTCACCATCGAGGATGCGATCGCCGCGGAAACCGCGCAGCGCGAACTGGTGGCGACTGGAGCGCCGCCTGCTCCCTCGCCGCTGCGCGCGGTTGCCGACCTTTCCCCCATTCTCGCGGAAATCCCCGAGGCACCGGGACGCCCGCGTACGGTCTATCGCCAGCAGGGCGACCGCAACATCTTGGTCGAGTACGGTCCGATCGTCCTCGACATCGAACTGCGCATCCGCGTCCATGCGCTGATGACCGAGCTGGAACGGCTCGATCTGCCGGGCGTCATTGACGTGGTTCCCGGCATCCGCTCGCTCCAGCTGCATTTCGACGGTGCGGCGTTGACCCAGCAGACGGCTCTCGGCGCCCTGATGGCGGCGGAAGAGCGGCTGGGCGATCTGGAGGACTTCGCGATCCCCTCGCGCATCGTTCACCTGCCGCTGAGCTGGCGTGATCCGGCCACGATCGAAACGATCGAGAAGTACATGGCCACCGTGCGCGACGATGCGCCCTGGTGTCCGGACAACATCGAGTTTATCCGCCGCATCAACGGTATGCGCGATCAGGCCTCGGTGGAGAACCTGATCTTCGAGGCGAACTACCTCGTCATGGGTCTGGGCGACGTCTACCTCGGCGCGCCGGTGGCAACGCCGGTCGATCCGCGCCACCGGCTGGTGACCACCAAGTACAATCCCGCCCGAACCTGGACCCCGCCCAACGTGGTGGGCATCGGCGGCGCCTACATGTGTATCTACGGCATGGAAGGGCCGGGCGGCTATCAGCTGTTCGGGCGTACGCTTCAGGTCTGGAACACCTATCGGCAGACCGATGCCTTCACCGAAGGCAAGCCCTGGCTGCTGCGCTTCTTCGACCAGATCCGCTTCTATCCGGTTACGGCTGAAGAGCTGGCCGACTGGCGCCGGGAATTTCCGACCGGGCGTCGGTCGATCCGCATCGAGCCGTCCGAGTTCCGCCTGTCCGACTACCGTGCCTTCCTGGCCGAGAATGCCGAGGATATCGCGCGGTTCGAGGAAACCCGGAAGGCCGCCTTCGATGCCGAGCGCGAGGAATGGCAGCGGCTGGGCGAGTTCGATCATGCCGCCAAGCTGGAAGAAGCCGATGCGCCTGCGGAAACGGCGATCGTGCTGCCGGAAGGATCGGACCTTGTGGAAGCGCCCTATGGCGGCAGCGTCGCCCGGTTGCTGGTCGCGGCGGGCGACCGGATCGAGGCAGGTGACAAGATTGCGGTGATCGAGGCGATGAAGATGGAATGTCCGGTGGAAAGTCCCGGTAGCGGGACGGTCGAGGCGCTTTACATGCGGGAAGGGCAGTCCTTGCAGCCCGGCGCGCCGATGCTGGCCCTGCGGAGGCGCGCATGACCGTGCTGAACGACAAGCTGAACCGCCAGAGCGCGAGCCGGATCGCCGCTGCCGTCAAGAGCGGCGAGACCACGGCGGTCGCCGTTGCCGAGGATGCGCTGGCCCGGATCGAGGCTTACGATGCCGTCCAGCCGCAAGTCTGGATCAGTCGGGCCAGCCGCGAGGACCTGCTGGCCGCCGCCCGCGCCGTGGATGCGCGCGTCGCGGCGGACGAGGACTTGCCGCTGGCCGGTGTGCCTTTCGCGGTGAAGGACAATATCGACGTTGCCGGTTTCGAGACGACGGCGGCCTGCCCGGCTTTCGCCTACGAACCCGAAACCGACGCGGGCGTGATCGAGCGCCTGCTGGCGGCCGGGGCGGTCTGCGTGGGCAAGACCAACCTCGACCAGTTCGCCACCGGCCTCAACGGTTCGCGCAGCCCCTACGGCATTCCGCGCAATGCCTCGAACCTCGCCTATGTCAGCGGGGGATCGAGTTCGGGCTCGTCGGTCGTGGTGGCGGCAGGGCTGGTGCCCTTCGCGCTCGGCACCGATACCGCCGGATCGGGCCGCGTGCCTGCCGCCTTCAACCACCTGATCGGCATGAAGCCCACTAAAGGCCGCTGGTCCACGCGCGGCCTCGTCCCCGCTTGCCGGACGATCGACTGCATCACCGTCTTCACCGACGATACCGCCGATGCGCGGCTGATCGACGCGGTGGCGGCCGGGTTCGACGTGGGCGATCCCTATTCCAAGGCTCTGGCCGACCGTCCGCTGGGGACAAGGCGCATCGGCGTGCCACGCCGCGAGCAGCGCGTTTTCTTCGGCGATGTGGAGGCCGAATACCTCTACGACAAGGCGCTGGAGACCCTTGCTGGCCTGGGGGAAATCGTCGAGATCGATCTCGCCCCGCTGCTGGAGGCTGCGCAATTGCTCTACGGCGGCCCCTGGGTGGCCGAACGCACCGCCGCGATGGAAGGCATCCTCGCCAGCAATCCGCTCGCCGTCGATCCGACCGTGCGCGCGGTGGTCGAACCGGGCAAGGACATGAGCGCGGTCGAACTGTTCAACGGCATCTACCGCATGGCTGATCTCAAGCGCCATGCCGACCTC
This sequence comes from Novosphingobium sp., assembly GCF_036820275.1. Lineage (GTDB taxonomy): Bacteria > Pseudomonadota > Alphaproteobacteria > Sphingomonadales > Sphingomonadaceae > Novosphingobium. The sequence goes on along the minus strand of NZ_DAISLT010000001.1, from coordinate 310,507 downwards.
CTGTGGGAGGATGTCGACATGCTCGCCTTCCCCACGACCGGCACGACCTACCGCGTGTCCGAGATGCTGGCCGCCCCGGTGGCGCTCAACAGCAATCTCGGGCTCTACACCAATTTCGTGAACCTGCTGGACATGGCCGCGCTTGCGGTTCCGGCGGGCATTCGCGCCAATGCCACGGGCTTCGGGATCACCCTGATCGGCCCGGCCGACACCGACCGCGCCCTGCTGGATGCGGCGGATACCTACCTTGCGGCTGCGGATCTCCCCGCGCCGCCGCCACTCGATCTGGAGGGAAAGATGCAGACTGTAAAACTCGCCGTCGTCGGAGCCCATCTCAAGGACATGCCGCTGCACTGGCAGCTGACTTCGCGCGAGGCGGAGTTCGTCGGCGCATTCGAGACCGCAAGCAGCTATAAGCTCTATGCCATTGCCGACAGCGTGCCGCCCAAGCCCGCGCTGGTGCATGACGAGGGCGGCGCACCGATCAAGGTGGAGGTCTACGAACTGGGCGTCGCCGAGTTCGGCAGCTTCACCGTGGACGTTCCCGCCCCGCTCGCGATCGGCAACGTGACGCTGGCGGACGGCACCACCGTCAAGGGCTTCGTGTCCGAGCCGCGCGCGCTGAACGGCGCCGAGGACATCACCCACCTCGGCGGCTGGCGCGCCTATATCGCCAGCAAGGGCTGATCGGCACCGTTTCATCAAGGGGGAAATCCATGCGCAAGTTCGTGACGATGTTGCTGGCCGCAAGTGCCACCCTGCCTTCGCTCGCTCACGCGGAGCAGGTGATCCAGGTGCCGGGCTTCGCGGATTTCCTTGCGGTGGATGGCGATACCGTCTGGGTCACTAACAAGGGCCGGGTCGAGCAGTGGTCACGCCACGGTGGGAAGGGGCGCAAGCTCGCCGAGGTGGCGATGGCGCATCCTTGCGGAGCGATGGCGATTGCCTCCGGCTCGCTATGGGTGGCCGATTGTGACGAGAAGGCGGTCAAGCGGATCGACGTGAAGACCGCGAAGCTGGTCGCCACGATTGCCACCGGCATCGCCTCCAGTGGCGAACTCAACGTGGTGGCGGGCGACGGTTCGGTCTGGGTCGCCAGCGACAACGGCGCCGATGATCGCGGCGGCCTCGTCGCCCGCATCGATCCGGCGAAGAATGCCGTGCTCGCCTCGGTCCCCGTCGATCGCGGGACCTGGTATCTGACTTACGGCTTCGGCGCGGTCTGGGCCGTGAGCGCTGCCACGCAATCGCTCCAGCGCATCGACACCGCCACCAACACCGTCACTGCGACGATCCCGCTCGGCAAGGAGCCGGGCTTCCTGATCGCGGGCGAGGGCGGCGTCTGGGTGCAGGAGCAGGGCGACGGCACGGTCGCGCGGATCGATCCCGCCACCAATGTGCTCGCCGGGCGCGTCAAGGTGGGCGACAATCTCAAGTGGGGCGACATCGACACCGGCGCCGGCAAAGTCTGGCTGCGCACGACCGATGATCAGGTCTTTGCGGTGATCGACCCGGTGACGATGACGGTGGAGGCCCGCAAGGGCAAGGCGGCAGGCAGCGGCGCCTTGCGATGGACGCCCAAGGGCATCTGGACCTCGGCCCACGACGAGCACACGCTATCCTGGTGGAGCCGGTCGGAACTGAAGTCCGGACGCTAGAGCGGGACCTGCACATGGCGCTCGCGCTTCATCGCCGGTCTGTTCTATCAGCCTGATTCGATGCCATGCTATCGGCATGGAAGAGGGCGCCAATGATAAAGGTACGGAACAAGGCATGAGCGAACGCACGCCGCTGACAGACAGGAAGTTCGCCAGCCGGGTGGACTGGAACCTGATGCGCACGTTCGTGGATATCGTGCGGGCAGGCGGTATCGGAGCGGCGGCGCGTCAGCTCAACAAGCAACAGCCCAGCGTCAGCGCCGCGCTCAAGCGGCTTGAGGATCATGTCGGCGCCACTCTGCTTCACCGCACGGCAGCGGGCGTGGAGATGACGGCGGCGGGCAAGGCGATGATGGCCCTGTGCGAAGATATGCTCGAATCCGCACGCATGATGCCGCACCAGATCGCCCAGGCGACCAAGCGCGTCGAGGGCGTGGTTCGCATCCAGATCGTCTCGGCCATCGTCTCGGAGGAATTCGACGAGGCGATCGCCAGCTTCCACCGGCGCAATCCCGATATCCAGATCGAAATCCGGGTCTCGTCGTGGCGCCAGGTGCTCGATGCGCTGGAAGCGGGCGAAGTGGAAGTGGGCATCGGCTATGACAACAGCGTGCGCGGCAATCTCGTCTATGAGCCGCTGTTCGTCGAGCGTCAGCAACTCTATTGCAGCCGCAGCCACCCGCTGTTCGGCTATCGCATCACCCAGCCGCAGGAACTCAAGAGCGAGGCCTTCGTGCTCATGGGCGAGGGCGAGATCGAGATCATCACCCACTTGCGCCGTCGCTACCGGCTGGGCACGCGCGTGGCGGCCTTGGCCGACGATATGAACGAGGTCCGCCGTCTGATCCTCTGCGGCGTGGGCATCGGCTTTCTGCCGACTTCGGTGGTTCAGGCCGATGTGGAGAAAGGACTGCTGTGGCCTTTGCTCCATGAGGACTTCGAACCGGGCTACGACATATTCCTGCTCGCGCGGGCCGAGCCGGAGCGCGATACCGCCACGCAGCTTTTCGTGGACGAGGTGTTCCGCCGGATTCGTGCGCAACCCAGGATCTGATCGGCCCACCAGTCCAGGGCATAAACGGAATCTATGTCTTCCATCGCGAATTCGCCTCTGTCTCGATGAGGGGCTTGCCTCCAGTCTTGCCGGGTAGAGGCAGGATGAAGGCGGACAGGTGATCCTCAGAACCAATCTCCCTGAAAAGCGGACGGGTTTGACCGGCAGTGTTCAGGCATTCGCCTCAACGATTTTCAGGGCCCTGCGGGAAGGTATGGAAGCGCGGGCCGGTGCGATCCGGGGCGCGCGTGATGGCGGTTCTGGTCGGGGCAGTGGTCGGTGAGCTTCGCCAGGCTCTCCCGAGGTCAGTCTTCTCGCTGGTTACGCGGCCTTGCTTTTTGCGGTGTCGTGTCGGTTTCTGCGCTGGGACAGCCAGCCTTGGCGGAACCTCATCACAAGGCGCGTCTGGTATCGTGCGACGGCGGCGATTGCCTGCTTCTGTCCGGCACGCGCGGCAGTCCCGATGCGCCCGTTCGCGTCAATGGGCATCTTGTCGGCGCGGAAGGCGGGCGAGGCTGGAAAGTGCTCTTGCCGGTGCAGAATGTACGCGAGTGGTCCTTGCCCGGAGCGCGGAGCATTGCCGTCACCACGCAAGATCCGGACTCGCAGGATAGTGTTGTAAATCAAGTCAATCTGCCGATCGGCATGTTGGGGAGTATTACTGAACTGGCCTATCTGGTAATACCGCAGCGGTAAAACGACTGAAAAGGGCGGTAAAGTTGCCCGATATATTGCAAGATCTTCCCAAAAGCGCTATGGCGACGTCAGTCACCGTAGACGTGATCCTGTATCCGCGCTTTGGAGAAGATGATGAAGATTGGCATTCTGGCGCTGGCATCGCTGGCCTTCGCAACAACCGCATCGGCCGCTGCTAGGACATCTACCGGCGAAAACCCGTTCGCCCGCGATCAGGCCGTGCTCGATCTGAAGGGACTGGACCTCGCCACGGCGGAAGGCCAGCAGCGCCTTGCCATCCGCATGGACGCAGCCGCGCGTTCGGTCTGCGGAGAGAACATGGCCAGCGTGCACCTCGCCCTGGAGCGCAAGGCGCAGGATTGCCGCACCGCCGTGCTGGCCGATATCCGCGACCGCATCGAGAACCGCCGTGCCGACGCTTCCAGCGTTTCGGCAGCAAAGCTCGCTCTCGCCCGCTGACGGCAGGTTCCGGCGGGGCCAGAAAGTCCGGCCGGACGGCTGCATTTCGCGACGGAAACAGAAAAGCCTCCTTGCCGCGCGCAAGGGGGCTTTTCTGTTTTCCCGGACTGGACCGCTTCGACATAGACCCGATCTATGGTCTGCATATGGCTTTGGCATCTGGTGTGATGATGCCGCTTTCGTGATGTTCGACTCAAGCTCAGGTCGATGAACAGCACATGTTCCGGCCGTTCGATGAGCCGCAGCGGGTGACGGCTCTCGAATGAGCGGGTCCCCCGATAGGGTGGAATTATACGAGGGCAGGCATATGGAAGGGGTTCGCGTCGGTAAACGGATCATAGGGGGGCAGTCTCCCGTCATCGTGGGGTGGGAGAACATTCCCAAGGTGGAAGGCGGCCCGGTGAAGCAGTTCGTCTTCACCTGGTTCCAGCCGACGATCCTGTTCGCATTGATCGCCTTCTGGTACTATGCGCCCAATTCGATCGCGAAGGCATCGACCGCCATCGGCATCGGCATCGGCTTCAAGGTGCTGCTGCTCTGTCTGGAATGGGCCTTCCCGCGCCACGAAAGCTGGAACCTGACCTGGAAGGAACTGACCACCGACCTGTTCTACGTCGGGCTCGGCTATACCGTTCTGCGCCTCGTCGACGACTATATCGGTGACGGCGTGATGATCGAGAGCATCCTGCACCAGTTCGACTGGGACAAGTTCAGCTGGTTCATGGGGCTGCCGCTGTTGCTCCAGGCCTTCCTGATCGCGTTCATCTTCGACTTCGGGCAATATTGGATGCATCGGGGGATGCACAACTGGTATCCCCTGTGGCTCACCCATTCCGTGCACCACTACATCACCCAGTTGAACATCAACAAGGGCGCGGTCGGCAATCCGGTGGAACTGTTCCTGATCGGCCTCGGCATCGGCGGGTTCTTCGACTTCCTGCCGCGCGCTGCGCTCCTGGCCGGTGCCTTCGGGATGGCGATCGGGACCTATCAGCACATCAACGTTCGCTTCAACTCGCCCCGCTGGTGGCGCTACCTGTTCAACACGACCGAGCACCATAGCCTGCACCACTCGCAGGATTTCGAAGCGAGCCGCAGCAATTACTCCAACACCTTCATCTTCATCGACCGCATGTTCGGCACTTGCGTGGACGGCGAGGCGGAACTGCTCGGCATGGAAGGCGGACGCCGCATGTCGATCCGTGAGCAGATGACCTTCCCCTTCACCGAAGGCTGGAAGACCATGAAGGAGCGGTTCGGCCGAACGACAGCCGTTCCAGCGGAATAACGACCAGGTTCCGCCAGCATCGCAGCATTCTTCCAGAGAAACGATCCCATGAATTCACGCTTCATCAATTGGATCTGGCATGTTCGGGGCAGCCTGGCATTGTCCCCGGAGCAGTCCGGCGAGGATGCCTTCGACAGGCTGGCGCCGCTCTTCCGGCAGACCGGAACCAGCCACAAGCGGACCAGCGACAGTCTGACCTTTCGCAAGATAGACCCGGCGGCACAGGACAAGATGTCGGTATTCGACGGCGGCGTGTTGCAGATCGAGCGAGGAGCAGGCGGGGACGTCCTGCACTACAATCTGACCAGCCGCGCCTTGCTGTTCTGTTTTCTGGCACCGCTGCTGTTCCTGGTCTTCGCGCAGCTTACCGTGCTCAAGGGCAAGTTCGACAAGCCCCCGGCCGAGTCCGCGAGCAAGGCCGAAGCCTTGAAGAAGACCGAGCGGGAAAGTGCGATGCTGATCCAGAACCCGATCGACAAGGCGCTGGGCGCTCCCGCGCCCGAAAAGCCGAAGAAGGGCGAAAAGCGGGGCGGCGACAGGAAGGCCTCTCCCAAGGCCGCATATATTTTCGCCGGAATTTTTGCCGCGCTCTATTTCGTGGGCCGTATCTGGGAGGCCCGTTTGATCGGCTCCTTGTTCAGGAAAAGGCTTACCGAATAACACGCCGTTGAAGCGATGCGATCGAGCGGCTGCGCGGTATAAAGGACCAGTCGATCGATCGGGGCGTCTCAACCAAAGTATGGGTATTACCCGCTTATCCCGAGCCCATCTTCATGGACGGCAGCGGCAACCGATCCCGGTTGCCCGATGGCCTGACGAGGAGATGAAGATGGCTGCATCCCGGCACGTGCGCTCGCTACTGAATGCGGACCCGAGTTATGAAGGCGAACTCGGATCGGTGAGAAGACTCACCGCCGACAATTTCCCGTTGCTGCGGCGCATGTCGATGAAGCGGCTGGTCCTGGCGCCGGATGCGATCCGCGAGCCGCACTGGCACGCGAATGCCGATGAACTGGCCTGCTGCCTGTCCGGCACGCTGCTGATCTCGGTATTGGATACAGCGGATGTCTTCGGAACCTTCACGATCCGCCCCGGCGAGATGTTCCATATTCCCACCGGTTCGCTCCACACCATCGAGAACGTCGGCGAAGAACCGGCGGAACTGATCATCGTGTTCAGCGATGAGCGGCCCGAGGATTTCTCGCTCCATGCCGCTTTCGGGGCGATGTCGGATGCCGTGCTGGGCAATACTTTCGACTTGCCCGCCTCGGCGCTGGCCCCGGTCAAGCGCGATACCGGCTCGCCGATCCTCGTGCGGCGGTCCTCGGCGGCGGATATTCCGGCTGCTGCCGAGTATCCCGATCCCCACAAGTTCGATATCGCCGACGAAACGCCTCCCATCGACTTTCCCTACGGCACCGCGCGGGTGGCAAGGTCGCAGTTCTGGCCCTCGCTGAAAAACCTGGCGATGTATTCCGTCGTCGTGCGCGACAACGGCATGCGCGAACCGCACTGGCATCCGGGAACGGCCGAGATGGGATACGTTCATAAGGGCCATGCGCGCATGTCGATCCTCGATCCGGACGGCAGCGTCGATACTTACGAACTGCAACCGGGAGACGCCTATTTCATCCCGCGATCCTATCCGCACCAGATCGAGGTTCTGGGCGAGGAGGACATCCACTTCCTGATCTTCTTCGACCAGCCGATGCCTGCCGACGTCGGCTACCGGGCGGCGGTTTCGTCGTTTTCGAGAAGCGTGCTGGCGGCGACTTTCGGCGGAAATGCAGAGGATATGCCGGTCCTGCCGCTGACTACCGTTGATCCACTGATCGTCAGGCGGGTGAACCCGGTCGATGCCGACAGGGAAAGATAGCGGTTCGAAAAATCCGTATATTGAAACAAGGTTGCAAATAGTGGAGTATCCCCGCGATTGGGCCAGAAGGCGCAACGATTGAAAATGCACTGCAGGAACGGTGCAGGGGAGAGATGGATATGGTGGCGCACAAGGCTGGCCGCGATGGCGAAGGCATTTCGAATGACATCCGGTCCTTCGCACTCAGGCGGCGCGCCATCATGGCATCTCTGGCGATCCTCTGCCTGCCGATCGCGGGCTTCGGCACGGCGCTTGCCGCCCCGCGTGCCGTGGCCGAACTGCCCGAAGGTTGGCGTTTTTTCCAAGGCGATCCGGAGGGCGCCGAAACGCGTGCCCTCGATGATTCGGCTTGGCAGGCCGTGTCCGTTCCGCACGACTGGGCTATTGCAGGCCCCTTCGATGCGAATGCCAAGGCCGCGGGAGAGAACGGGTTTCTGCCGAGCGGCGTGGCCTGGTATCGCAAGACGCTGGATATCAGGCCGCAGCCGGGCCGCCGCTATTTCGTCGAGTTCGACGGGATCATGGAGCGCAGCGGCATCTGGGTGAACGGGCACCATGTCGGCTATCGCCCGATGGGCTATGTCAGCCAGCGCTACGACCTGACGCGCCATCTTCGCCCGGACGGCAACAATGTCATCGCCGTGCGTGCCGATACTTCGGCGGCGCCTTCCTCGCGCTGGTACACCGGATCGGGCATCTATCGGCACGTCCGTCTTATCGAGACCGGCGATATTCATATTCCGCAGGGTGGCGCCTATGTCCGGGCCAGCGCGATAGCCGGGGACCGGGCGACGATCGCCGTCGTCGCGGAGGTGAGCAACGCTGCCGACAGCGCCGGAGAAGCGAAAGTGGAGGTGGTCCTTACCGATCCCGACGGCCGCGAAGCCGCACGCGGGATCACGCCGATCGCTAACCTTGCCGGTGGACGTACCGTGACGCTACCGCTCGATCTGTCGCTCACCCAGGTGCATCGTTGGGACATTGACGATCCGGCGCTCTATCGCGCTTCGTTTCGCGTGCTCGACGCCGACGGCACCGTTCTCGACAATGAGGACGTGGCTTTCGGCATCCGTGAGGCGCGGTTCGATCCGGCGACCGGATTCTGGCTCAACGGCCGCAATTTCAAGCTCAAGGGCGTAGCGCTGCATCATGATGGCGGTGCCGTGGGCGCGGCGGTTCCCCTTGCCGTCTGGCGGCAGCGGCTGACGGCGTTGAAGGCACAGGGTGTCAACGCCGTTCGAACGGCCCACAATGTGCCCAGTCCCGAGTTCCTGGACCTGGCGGACCGATTGGGACTGGTCGTGATGGACGAACTGTTCGACCAATGGAACGTCGCCAAGACGCCGGAGGACTATCACCTGTTCTTCGGTGACTGGCACAAGCGCGATACGCTCGACATGGTGCGCCGGGACCGCAATCACCCCAGCATCGTCCTGTGGAGTGCGGGCAACGAGATTCACGACACCGCCTATCCCGTCCAGGCCAAGGCGGCGCTGCGCAGTATCCTCGATATCGTGCATGCCGCCGATCCGTCGCGCCCGGTGACGATGGCGCTGTTTCGCCCGAACGTCACCAAGGACTACGAGAACGGCCTTGCCGACATGCTGGACGTCGTCGGCCAGAACTACCGCGAAAACGAACTGATCGCAGCCAGCCAGCAGAACCCCAAGCGCAGCATCGTCGGCACCGAAAACGCGCATAACCGCAGCAATTGGGTGCCGGTGCGAGACTATGCGCCGTTCTCCGGCATGTTCCTGTGGACCGGTGTCGATTATCTGGGCGAAGCGAACCGGTCCGGCTGGCCGAATATCCAGAACCCGGCGGGATTGCTCGACCGCACGGGGCGCCAGAAGATCAGCGGCATGGAGCGCGAGAGCTGGTGGTCGCAGCGTCCGGTCGTCCATCTCGTTCGCAACGCCGATCCGGCTGCGGCCGGACCCGCCACAGACGGCGCGGGCGGGCCGAACCAGCCGGCCCTGCCGACGATGATCGCCGTTGCCACGCCCAAGCCCAAAGTCGCGCTGTTCGACGACTGGACGCCAGACGACCGCACTCCGCACGAGGAAACGATCGAAGTCTACAGCAATTGCCAGCGGGTCGAGGCTTTTCTCAACGGCCGCTCGCTCGGCACGCTGCCGCTACATCAGGATGCGTCTCCGCGCCGCTGGCCGGTTCGCTACGTGCCGGGTGAAGTGCGCGCCGTCTGCCACGATGCCGGTGCCGCGAGCGTTTCGGACAGTCTGCGGACGGCTGGCGCACCGGTCCGGATCGCCTTGCAGGCAGACGAACCCCAGGTGGGATCGCATTTCGACGACATGACCTACGTGCGTGCGCGGGTCGTCGATGCGAACGGCGTCACGGTGCCTTCCGCCAGCCATCGCCTGCACTTCGCTGTCAGCGGTGCGGGCGAGATCGTTGCAACCGACAACGGTTCGTCGGTCGATCACACGCCGTTCCCCTCGCACGACCGTGCCGCCGAGGGCGGTATGGCCGTCGCGCTCGTGCGCGGCACGGGGAGGGGGCGTTTCACGATCACCGCAACGGCCGGGGGGCTGAAATCCGGCACGGCCGAATTGCGGGCTGTCGATTAGGGCATTTTGGAATCACCTGATGACTCGGTAACTGTTCTAGCTCGGTCCATGGCGGCGAGGGCGACCATGGACCGGGCTGGTTCTCTCAGAGCTGCATCGTCGCACCGGCGAGGTAACGCTTGCCCGGATAGCTGATCTCCGTCAGGCGCATGTCTCCCGCCGTCGCGCGTTCCGTTTCGCCGGTGAGGTTCTTGGCCTCCACGAAGACCGAGACGCCGGTTCCCGGAATCCGGTAGGAGACGCGGGCGTCCAGATAGCCGGTACCGTCGCGGTAAACCGGATTGCCGGAACGTTCGGCGGCGGTCAGCAGGTACTTGTTCCTGCCGTTATAGGCCAGTCGCGCATTGATGCCGTACTTGTCGTAATAGGCGATCAGGTTGTAGCTGTGCTTGGAGAGACCGGGAAAGTCCAGTTCCGAACCATCCAGTTCGTTGAACAGGCCGACATCCTTCGCCGTGCTGTAGGTGTAATTGACGATGGCTCCGAAGCCGTCGAGCGGGGAGGGCAGGAAGGTGAAGGCCGTCTGCGCGGAAAGCTCCACGCCGCGGACCTTGGCGCCGCCGCCGTTGATCGGCTGGGTCACGTCGTAGAGGATCCCGTCCTTGAACAGGTCCACCCCGGTGCGCAGCGTGCGTCCAAGAATGAAGCTCTTCACGTCCTTGTAGAAGAACGAGGCGTTGAACAGCGTGTCGCGGTTGGCATACCAGGCCAGGTTCACGTCGAACTGGTTCGCGCGGTAGGGCTTGAGGTCGGGATTGCCTGCCGCGCAGGTATCCAGCGCTCCCTCCTCGGCATCGAGAGTGAGGTCGTAGATGCAGTTGGCATTGGGCACGAGGTCGGTCGGCTTGGGACGGGCCATCACTTTCGCATAGCCGAGGCGAAGCGTGACGTTGCGGCCGAAATCCACCGCCAGGTTGGCGCTGGGCAGGATGTCGTCGTAGCGGTTGTTCAGCGTTACCGACTGGGTGCCGACGATCACGATGCTGTTGGTGCCGCTGACGGGATCGGTCACCCGCTCGCGCCGGACGTTGGAGCCGGTCACATGGGTGCGGGTGGTGACATAGCGCACGCCGACATTGCCGGAGAGTGAGAGACCGAAGAGTTCGCCTTCGAGATTGGCCTTGAGATAGGTCGCGGCGATCGTTTCGGACAAGTCGTGGTCGGGAATCTGCGCCAGCCCGTTGCAGGTCCGGATGCAGTCGCGATTGAAACCGGACAGGTCGAAATAGTCTGCCACGGCATCGAAATTCGGCGCGAGCCAGGATTGCGGCAGGCCGGTGGTGTCGATGCCGCCGCCGTTGAAGAAAGTGCCGGGGGTCTGTTCCGAGGATTCCGCGATGAACTGCGCGAGCTTTTCCGGAGTCCAGACCAGCGCTGTCGTGCCGTTCGGCCGGATGGCGACGTCGTAGTCGACATTGGCGGTGGGCTCGGTGGTTCCGTCCGGCTCGACGCGCCCGCCGCCGCGATAGCGCAGCGATCCCGACTTCCGGTACTGTACGCCTGCCTCCAGACTGCGCAGAACCGGGCTGTCCAGATCGTAATCGGCGTCGAGCTTGAACTGGGTTTCCTTCGTGGTCACTTCGTCGGGACGATACTCCAGCGACGGGCCGACAGGACGGATTCCGCTCGTATAGGTGGAAACATCGGAGGGATCGTAGCCTGCCGGGAACGTGAAGCGAGGGATGCCCGTATCGGGATCGAGCGCGATGAGGATCGAGGGGATCGAAGCGCTGAGGCTGATCGTCTTGCTGTCGCTCTTCACCGTGGCTTTGGAGGAGACGGCAAGGCCGGTCAGGTGAAGGCGATCCGCCTCCCAGTCGAAGCCGCCCGACAGATAGCGCGAGCGCTGGTTGTAGATGAAGTCGCGCTTGGTGGAACTGAAGATGGATCCCGCGCCGGTGGTGTCGGTGGGGGCGGTGGGCGCCGTGATCAGTTCGATCGCGTTGTTGTTCTCGTCCGTGACCACCGTGCCCGTGGCGAAGCGCGTGGCGGCGGCAAGGTTGATCGCATAGTTGTAATCGATCATCCGGTTGCGGCGGCGGTTGTATTGCCCTTCGACCCAGGCGTTGAGATTGTCGGTGAACTTGTATTGCAGCGTGCCCATTGCCGAGATGCGCTTGTCGTCGCGCGTCCAGATGCCGTAGCGGGGAATGCGGGGGGTATTGTCGTAGAACTGCCGCTGGCAGGCCGCGCGCAAGTCCGGCCCCTGCGGAACCCGGCGGCAACCGGCGAGCGAGGTGATGTCGCTGAAGTTCGGATTGGGCACGACGATCCGGTCGTCGCCGTTGAAGTCTGCGAGGCGCACCCATTCGGTATTGCGGATGAAGTCGCCGCGCGTGAGATTGTGGTCGTAGGTGACGTTGAACAGTACGCCCAGGCGGTCATCCAGGAACTTGCGCCCCGCCGTCAGGTTGGCGCGGGGCCTCACCGTCTTGTCGGCGCCGTCCAGAACCTGGCCGGAGAGCATGGCCGAGAGCAGCGGCTTCTTCAGTTCCAGCGGCTTGCGGGTCTGGATCGATACCGTGCCGCCGATGCCGCCTTCGGTCATGTCGGCCGTATAGCCTTGAACACGTCGATCGACTTGACCAGTTCCGAGGCCAGTTCCCGGAAGTCGGCCCCGCGTTCGCCGCTGCCGCTGTTGCCGAGCAGGGAAACGCCGTTGATCTCGACGCGGTTGAGGTCCGGTTCGACGCCGCGGATCGATACGGCGACGCCTTCGCCGAACTCCCGCTGCAACTGGACGCCGGTGATCCTCTGGAGCGCCTCGCCGATGTTCTTGTCCGGGAATTGGGAGACGTCTTCCGCCACGATCGAATCCGCCACCGTGTCTGCGCCGCGCTTGCGGGCGATCGCCGACTCAAGGCTGGCGCGGGTGCCGACCACCACGATCTGCGGATCCTCGGGCGGCGATACCTCCTCGGCCCCAGCGGCAACGGCCCAGTTGCCTGCCAGGATCGTGGTTGCCGCGGCATGGCAGGCCATTCGTTTCCATTGTCGGTCCTTCGTCATCTATCGCACCCTGTTCTCAACTGAATCGGTGGAGAATGGATGGCGGATGCGCCTATTAGTCCGACAAATTATTGTTTTCCGGCCGTCAACATCTTCTATATATTTGGAATAATGATCCATATTGCGGGATCGTTGGTGTTGTCGACCGGAGCGAAGAGGCCCCGAGGCAAGTCCATCGACAAGCAGGATTCGGCGTGTCGGTACTCTGCGCGGTGCAAGCGGATCTTTGGAATTCACACGCGTATTCGGAAACATCCGACAATATTCTATTAGCAAACCTCATAGTTTCGATGTGTGGAAGGTTTGCACGTCGTAACATTTGATGTCTGGAGTGCGCGGGCCCCGACCGGAGATTGACAGAGAGCCGTTGTCATAACCAGTGGCCTGCAAATGCAAGTCATTCGCACTTGCAGAATTCAGGGGAACAGGTGTGACGACATTTTCCGGGCAACCGAAGCGCCGACTGGCGGGAGCAAGCATCATGGTCATGGCAGCGCTGGCGGCGCAGCCGGGCCGAGCCGAGGAAGCGGGAGACGGAGCAGGGGAGCCGATCGTGGTGACCGCTGCCGGTTATGCGCAGGATATCTCGATGGCGCCGGCCAGCATCACGGTGATCGATCGCACCGAGCTTCAGGACAAGCGCTTCGTCAGTCTGGCCGAGGCACTCCAGGACGTTCAGGGCATCGACGTCGGCGGCGAGGCGGGCAAGACCGGTGGCCTCAACATCTCGATCCGCGGCATGCCCAGCGACTACACGCTGGTCCTGATCGACGGACGCCGACAGAATGCGCCGGGCGGCGTCACTCCCAACGGCTTCGGCGAAACGTCGACCAGCTTCATGCCGCCGTTCTCGGCCATCCAGCAGATCGAGGTCGTGCGCGGCCCGATGTCCACGCTCTACGGTTCGGATGCGATGGGCGGCGTCGTCAACATCATCACCCGCAAGGTCGGAAGCCGCTGGGTGGGCACGGCGACGGCCGAAAGCACGATCCAGGAAGACGATCGCTTCGGCAATATCCAGTCCATCAACGGTTTCGCGCAGGGACCGGTGGTCAAGGATCTGGTCGGCCTGACCCTGCGCGGCAGCGTGTTGCACCGCGAGAGTTCCAACATCGAGATTCCGGGCGATCCCGCGCTCACCCTGGGCCGCAATCCGGTGCGCTCCGACATCTATACTTACGGCGGCCGTCTCAGTGTGACGCCCCATGCAGACCACGACCTCTGGTTCGAGTTCGACCGCAACGAACAGATTTACGACAATACCGAGGGCCAGCTTGGCACCCTGGGATCGGGTGGTTACGCGCCCCGGCAGAAGTTCAACCGTACCAATTACGTTGTCGCCCATACCTGGCGGGCGGGCGACTTCGGCCAGCTCGACACCACGCTGACGCGCAACGAGACCGAGACTATCGGCCGCCTGATTCCCAACGGCACTCCCGGCGCCACGCCGGGCAGCGCGCGCAGCCTGAAGGCGCGCAACGACATCGTCGACAGCCGTTTCGCGGGCAAGGCGGGGCCGGTCGCCTTCACGGTCGGCGGTCAGTACTGGCGGGCCAGGATGGTCGACGGCGTGGCCCCGGCGCCTTTCACGTTCACCCAGTGGGCGGGCTTTGCCGAGGCGACGGTCACGGTCGTGGACGGCTTCAATGTGACCGGCGGCGCCCGCTACGACGATCATTCCACGTTCGGCAACAAGTGGTCGCCCCGTGCCTATGCGGTTTGGAACATGACCGATGCACTGACGGTGAAGGGTGGCGTCAGTCGCGGCTTCAAGACTCCGCGGGTCGAGCAGATCGCCAGCGGCATCATCGGTTTCGGCAGCCAGGGCCGCGTGCCGCTGATCGGCACCCCCGGTCTGACGCCGGAGACCAGCACCAGCTACGAAGCCGGCATCTACTTCGACGACAAGGGCATGTTCAGCGGCAACGTCACCCTGTTCAACAACGACTTCGACGACAAGATCGCCAGCGGTCCGGGTATTCCCAACTGTTCCTTCGCGGGGAATCCGAACCGTCCGGGCTGTCTCGATGTCGGCAACTTCCCCGCTGTCGACCTGTTCGGCCAGTCGATCAATATCGACAAGGCGCGCACGCGCGGCGTGGAAGTGGCGACGCGCCTGGCCTTCACGCCTGCGGTCTCGCTCTCGGTCAACTATACCTATACCGAGACCGAGCAGCTCAGCGGGGCGGAGAAGGGCCTGCCGCTGATCGGCATGCCCAAGCACATGCTGAACGGCAACTTGCGCTGGAAGGTCAGCGATGCCGCCAGCCTCTGGGCGCGGGCCGAAGTCCGGTCGAGCCGCTATCGCGGCAACAACGCCCAGCAGACGGCGGTGGGAGACTTCCGCAGCTACGAAGTCTTCCACCTTGGCGGTTCCTACCAGATCGCCCCCGCTTTCCGCCTGGCGGCGACCGTCTACAACGTGTTCGACACGGACTATGCCGTCTATGTGCCGTATCAGAGCGGAACTTTGACCGCCTACACCCCGGCCTACTCGATCAACCAGGAAGGCCGCCGACTGTGGCTCTCCGCCACGGTTGACTTCTAAAGGCCGGTCATGCCGCAACCCCACCGGCGACAGACAATGTCGCCGGTGGGGGCGTGTGCTTTCGGACGTGGATCAGTCCTTGCCCACGCGCGGCAGCAAGGCTGTCAGCAGGCCGATGGCGGGCAGGAATGCGCAGATCTGGTAGACCGTGTCGATGCTCGTCCGGTCGGCCAGCCAGCCCAGCACGGCCGCCCCAAGGCCGCCCATGCCGAACGAGAAACCGAAGAACAGGCCCGAGATCATCCCGACTTTGCCCGGCACGAGTTCCTGCGCGAAGACGACGATCGCCGGAAAGGCCGAGGCCAGTATCAGGCCGATCGCCACGGTCAGCGGGCCGGTCCAGAACAGGCTGGCATGGGGGAGCAGCAGGGTGAACGGCAGGGCGCCGAGGATCGAGAACCAGATCACGTACTTGCGGCCGAAACGGTCGCCGAGCGGTCCGCCCAGGACGGTGCCGACGGCAACCGCCGCCAGGAACGCGAAAAGATGGAACTGGGCGTTCTGTACCGAAAGCCCGAAGCGGTGGATCAGGTAGAAGGTGAAGTAGCTCGTCAGGCTGGCGAGGTAGACGTACTTGGAGAAGATGAGCGCCAGCAGGATCGCGATGCCGCGTGCCGCATGGCCCTTGGGGAGGGCGATATCCGGCTTCGCCTTGCGACCGGCGGCCAGCCGCTGGAGGCCGTGGCTGCGATACCAGGCGGCGACGTTCCACAGCACGGCGCCGGAAAGCAGTGCCAGCAGGGCGAAGAAGGCCAGGCTCGACTGTCCCCACCGTACCACCACGAGGGCCGCGGCCAGCGGGCCGAGCGCCTGTCCGGCGTTGCCGCCGACCTGGAACAGGGATTGGGCCAGTCCGTGCCGTCCACCCGCCGCCATTCGCGCGACGCGTGAGGACTCGGGATGGAACACGGAGGAACCCATGCCCAGCAGCGAGGCGCCGATAAGAACCAGTCCGTAGCTGTGGGCGGCGGAGAGCACGGTCAGCCCTGCGAGGGAGAACAGCGTGCCGCCCGGCAGGGCCAGCGGAGTCGGCCGCTTGTCGGCATAGAGACCGACCAGAGGCTGAAGGATCGAGGCGGTGATCTGGTAGGCTAGCGTCACCAGCCCGATCTGGCCGAAGTTCAGGTGCAGGTCGGTCTTGAGCGCAGGATAGATGGCAGGCAGCAGCGACTGCATCATGTCGTTCAGAAGGTGACAGAAACTGATCGCGACGATCACTCCGAATACCGTTCCGTTGATCGTGTGATCGTCTGCTGTGCGCATCGCCGCACCGGGGCTGCTCGCTGCCATGTCCTGCATGTCCTTATGACTTTATTCTCGTCAGGTCCGCTTATTCGTTTTACGATTGTCCCGCTTCCGCATATGGGTCAATCAACTATGCAAATGGGACAGTCTTTCCTCCTGCGCAATTCGGCGGACTTTGAAGACGTGCCGCGCCCGGTCGTCGGTATCGGCAACGACTATCCGCCTTCCTTCGAACTGGCGGAGCACAGCCATCGGCGTGGCCAGTTCCTCTACGCCGCACACGGCGTGGTTGCCGTCAGCACGCCAGAGGGGGCCTGGGTGGCACCGCCTGAACGGGCGGTCTGGATTCCGGCGGGGACACCGCATTCCGTGCGCATGGTCGGAGCGGTGCAGACGCGCAGCGTGCTGATCGACCAGAAGGCGGGTGCAAACCTCGCCGGTAGCTGCCGGGTCGTCACGGTATCGCCGCTCCTGCGTCAGCTTTTGGTGGCCGCATCACAAGTGCCCGCCGAATATGACGAGGGTGGCCGCGACGGGCTGGTGATGGACCTTCTGGTAGCCGAGATCGGCCGGGCACCGGCGATCCCGCTGGTCGTGCCGTTTCCCCGCCATGCCGCTCTGGCGCAGCGGTGCCATCGCTTTCTCGAACGCCCGCAGGCGAACGACACGATCGACCAGTGGTCCGAGGCGCTGGCCATGAACCGACGCCGCTTCACGCGGCTGTTCCGGCGGGAAACCGGGATGAGCTTTGCCGAATGGCGGCAGCAGGCCTGCCTGTCGGTGGCCCTGCCTCGGCTGGCATCTGGAGATTCCGTTACCGCGATCGCGCTCGATCTCGGCTATGACAGCCCAGGCAATTTCTCGACGATGTTCCGGCGCGTCCTGGGCGCTTCGCCGAGCCGCTATCGTCCCGAGAGCGGCGGAGACTGATCGTTCCTGTCGATCAGGTTGCGCTGCGGGCGGGTCGCGGCCGATCCGAAAGGCTTCGGGCTGGCCGCGACCGGGAGCGCGTTTCGCGAAGATCAGGCCTGGCTGGCGACGACTTCGATGCGCAGAGGATCGGCACCGGCTGCGATATCGAGCAGGCGGTCGATATTGGGATGGGCGCCCGGACGATTGCGGGCATCTTGCGTATGTTCGGCGAAGACGACCAGACCTGCCTCTGCCGCCTCGGCGCTCAGGATGTCGAAGTTCTGGTTCAGGTATTGATAGACCGCCAACGAACCTTGCTTGCCCGGCTGGTTTTCGATGGCGGCAACGACAGTCCCTTCGGCATTGACGAGGTCGATACGCCCCACGCCCTCGATGGAGGGCAATTTCGCCAGATTTTCCTTGAACGTTGCGCTGGGCTCGATCGTCGCCGACATTTTGGGTTCTCCTGAAGGGATCATTTGCGCGCGCTGTTACACCATCCGCGCAGGTCATCAATCGTCCTGCCGTCAGACCAGCGCGATGGACGAACGGCCCTGCATGAGGTTGGGGATAGCTGCATCCGAAAAATGCGGCAGATAAATCCCGGAAGTGCCGATTACTCGATGCTGTTTGCGGGGGCGAATTCGCGTTTTACCGGATAGACGCGGCTGAAGGCCTCGCGTCTGGGGAGGTGTTCGGCCAGCCAATTTCGTCTTGCGGCGGGATCGGCGGCGAATTCCGGATCGGCGGCCAGTTTGCTTTCGAAAGAGGCCCGGAGCTTTGCATCGGACGCCAGCAGGGCATCCAGCAAGGGCGCCATGACGAAGTCTTCCGTCCCGGCCGGTGCGGACAGGACTTCCGGAAACAGCCCCCAGGCCAGGAAGCTGTCCTGGCTCTCCGGCTCCAGCAGCGCCGCGGCCAGCAAGCCGAGAGGCTGGTCGGACGGCACCCGCACGGTTCCGGCCGGAACGGTCGCTTCGCCTAGCTCATGGGTAAAATGCGCCTCCAGCGGAATGCGGCCATCGTGTGCTGCCGCCAGCTTCACGTCCTGGAGGCGAACGGTGTCGAGCGAAAAAGTCCGATCCGCCTCGATCGTCTCGAAGCCGATGCCGTGGAGACGCAGCTTTTCGATTACCTCGGTCTGGGCCGCCGGGATCAGCCAGGCCTTGGGCAGTCGCACGGATTCGGCGGCGTCCTGACCGATGATCGGCATAGGGAACGTGATCCGCTGTCCGGTCCAGCGCTGCTCCATCCGGCCAGTCGCGGCAGACCGGTAGGTTTCGAAGGCGACGCCCTTGAAGCTGTCCACCCAGCCGATCGGTTCCTTCGCGGGCGTCCAGCGGGTCAGCAGCCGGGCGGGCCGTTCCGCACGGTCCAGCGCCTTGGCCTCGGCGATGCGGCCTGAATCCTGTGCAGCCAGCTTGAGCGCCGCCTCGAGCAGAACGTAAGTGCCGAGTACGCGCTGGCGATAGGGTTTGAGCATGTGGTTCTCGACCAGCACGGTCGGAACTCCGATGAAATCGCCGTAGCCGGTCGAATAGCGCGGACCTTCCGGGCTGTAGCGGATGCCCGCTTGGGGATTGCGGGTGTCGATCGGGCTGGGATAGATGATCGGCTCGTGCCCGGCCTTGGTCAGCGCTTCCTGCACGGTGGGGCCGAAGCGCTGCTCCAGCCAGTTCGCGGTCGCTCGGTGGCGCGCATACTTGCCCCAACCGGCGTAGGTATACGTCACGTCATACTGCATGTCGAAGCCGCCGCTGACGTGGCAATCGATGTAGAGCACCGGGTCCAGCTGCCGCAGCAGCGCGACCATGGCGCGCACTTCGGGCGTGTCTAGCTTCGCGTAGTCGCGGTTGAGATTGATGGCGCGGGCATTGCCCTCGGTGCCCTTGGCCTCGGGGCCGCGGACGTGGAGGAAGTTCCAGGGGCTTGCCCGCTCGTGCCCGTCTATATTGAGGATCGGCACGAAGACGAGATCGACCTTGTCGAGCAAATGCGCCTTGCCGCGCACGGCGATGTCGCGCAGCAACATGAGCCCGGCGTCCTTGCCGTCGATCTCGCCCGAGTGGATGCCCGCCTGCACCAGCACGACGGGTTTGCGCACCGTGCCGCCCTTGCCAATGCTGGCGCGCACCATCAGGAGATCCCGCCCCTCTCCGGTCTTGCCGAAGCTCTCCACGCTGATGAGCGGCGAGGCCTTTGCGAGCCTCTCCAGCCAGCCGCGCACTTCATCATAGGTCGGCGTCGTGCGGAAACCCGCCGCTTCCGCCGGAGTGATCCAGGGATCCTCGGCCCGAACGACGAGCTTCTCGCTTGCACCCGACCATGACAACGCGGGCGGCAAGACTGCGGCAGGAGCAGGTCCCTCCGTCGCGGCCAGCGCAGGAGGGGGCAAGGTGGAGGCGAGAGCGGCGGCGATAGTGCCGAACTTCAACATCGAATTGTCCTTGAGACGGAATTCAGAACCGGGCGCGCAGACCGACAGTCGCGGTGCGCGGCGCACCGGGCTGCACCCAGAGCGGAGAATAGCTGTTGGCGTACCAGTGCGCATCGAACAGGTTTGTGACCGATCCGAACAGTTCGAGCCGGTCCATCAGGTCGACTTTGCCGAACAGGCGGAACAGCGTGTGCGCGGGCAGCCTGAAATCGGTGCCCGTCTCGCCCGAACGCCTGCCGACATGCTGCATGCCCGCCCCGACTTGCGCTTCGCGCTCGCTGAGGGTGAAAGTCCTGGCGACCTGCATGTTCAGGTTGTGCCGGGGAATGTTCACCAGCGGATCGCCCGGCAGGACCTGGAACGCGGTGTTGGGATCCACCATGGTCGAGCGCGCCTCGGCATCGACGAAGGCATAGCTCACCAGCACGTCCCAGCCGCCCGGCAGGCGGCCGCCCAGATCGAACTCCACGCCGCGGCTGCGTGCCTTGCCGATGGCGAGCGAGTAGCCCGGCGCATTGGGATCGGTGGCCAGCACGTTCGCCTTGGTCAGCTGAAACGCCGCCAATGTTCCGTTCAGCGCCCCGCCCAGCAGGGTGAGCTTCACGCCCACCTCGATGGACTTGCTGGTCTCGGGATCGAAGATCGAGCCGCTTACGTCGGTGCCGACATTGGCGCGGAAGCCCTGGCCGTAGGCGGCATAGGCCGTCAGCGGCTCGCTCAGCTTGTAGACCACGCCCGCCTGAGGGCTGAAGCGGCTGCGCTTGCGGCGGCTGTAGACGTCGCTCAGGCGGTTGTCGGTTTCCAGTTCCAGATGATCGTAGCGGCCGCCGACGCGCACTTGCAGGCGCTCGGTGATCTCGATCTGGTCCTGCACATAGGCGCCGATGGAGCGCTGGCGATCGACGCGGTCCATCATCGTCGTGCCGGTCGGCAGCGGGAAACGTCCATAGACCGGATTGAAGATGTCGATGACATTGCCCTGCTGTTCGGTGGGGTTCGTGCTCAGCGCGGGCGGGCGGAAACGAAGGAACACCTGATCGTAGTCGAAGCTGTCGTAGTCGGCGCCGATCAGCACCCGGTGGCGGAGCGAGCCGGTGTCGAACTCGCCCGCAAGCTCGGCGCGGATAACATAGTGCCGGGCATCGTAGCGCCGCGACCGGCGCTGGCGTGAAAGCGAGCGACCGTCGGTGTAGAGCGCCTGCCGCGAGGCGACCGTCTCGGCATCCGAGGAAAAGCCGGTGAGCAGCGTATCGCGCAGGCTGCCGCCGACCAGCAGGCTCCACCTGTCGCTGAACTCGTGTTGCAGGCGCAGCTGGTGGCCGGTGGCGCGGGCCACGGTGTCGCCGTCTCCCGGCTCGCCGAGGAACCGCGAACGCGGCACCGTATCGAAGTTGCCGTCAAGCACGACGATGCCGCGATCAAACGGCACGGCCACGCGCGTCTTCTCGAAATCGTAAGTGAGGCGTGTGTCCGGGCCGAGAGCAAGGCCGATCGAGGGCAGAAACCCCCAGCGCGACTGGTGAACGTGATCGCGGAAGGTATCGCCGTCCTCGGCATAGGCGATCAGCCGCGCGGTGAGCCCTGCCGTCAGGGCGAG
>NZ_DAISLT010000001.1:214196-289127 GCF_036820275.1 Novosphingobium sp. | reverse complement strand
CTCGCCCCGCACACGGTCCCAGCTGCCGTACTGGATCGAGGCGCTCCCGAACGTGCGGCCCAGCTCGGCCTGCTTGGTCACGAGGTTGATCGTGCCGCCCGGCTCTCCGCGGCCGATGAGCGCCGCAGCAGGACCTTTCAGCACTTCGACTCGCTCGATCCCGGCGGCATCGCGCTGTCCGCCGAAGCCGCGCCCGCCGTTGAAGCCGTTGACAAGATAGCCGCTCGGCATGTTCTCGTCTCCGCTGAAGCCACGGATCGCAAAGGAATCCCACAGGCCTCCCAGCGTGTTCTGCCGCACGACCGAGGCATTGAGATCGAGCGCGTCGGTCAGGCGCTGGATACCGTTTTGCTCCAGCGTTTCGCCGGAAATCTTCGCGATCGACTGTGGAATTTCCGTGACCGCAAAGTTGCCGCGATAGGCCTGGCGCACGCCGGTCACGGTGATGGCCTCGCTGCGGTCTTCCGCTTCGACTTCTTCGGCCGCCGCTTCGCCGAGCGGCACCAGCGCCATGGCAAACGGCAGGGTTCCAGCGAGCAGGTAGCGGTCCTTGGCAAAACGAAGCATGTGATTCCCACGATGAAATGTGCCGTGAGCGATCACTCTCCCCGGTCCGGGCGGGTTCTGTCAGGACAGACGATACAGGTCAACGATATGTTGCATCATATCATAAAAAGAGGGTGTACCTCTCAACGCTATGCGGCAGCGGTCAGCTTTCCGGTTGCTCGAAGAAGGGCCGCCTGCGTCGTCAGAACATCGTCGCGTGGCGGGGGCACCGTCAGCCGCGTGCGGATGTTCCGGCCCTTCTTCACGACCAAGCCCGAGGGTATAGGTGATCGGCCTGAGCCTCGCTCGGCAGATCACCCATGCCTACGGCGGGAGATTGAGCCCTTGGGAACTGTCGTCCAGCGGCCTTCCGGATCCGGCTGCCGCTGGGCATTCAGTGAGGGGGGGCGATATTCCGGGTCAGAATTCGATCGAGGCGGAAGCCTTGAAGGTGCGCGGGGTGCCCTGAAGCAATTGGGTGCCGAACACGGCAAAGGCGGAGGCCCAGTACCGTTTGTTCGCGACGTTATCGACGTTGAAGCGCAGCGTCAGCGGGGTGTCGCCGCCCAGCAGCGCGACGTAGCGGGCGCCGAGATCGAACCGCGTCCAGTCGTTCAGTTCCAGCGTATTGGCCTGGTCGACCGCCTGCTTGCCGGTATAGACCACGCGGCCGGTCAGGGTCAGCGCTGGCAGGAAGGGCATGTCCCATTCGACATTGGCGTTGGCCAGGACATCGGGAACGCCGGCGGCGTCGTTGCCCTGGTTCACGCCGCCGTCGGTGCGGCGCAGCTTGGCATCGGTGTAGGTGACGCCGCCGATGACGCGCAGGCCGTCTACCGGCTCGCCGTCGACGGTGAATTCGACGCCCCGGTTACGCTGGGTGCCGAAGTTGCCGTATTCGTAGAAACCGGGATTGTCGGTATCGGCACGATAGAAGGTGTTCGGCTTGTCGATCTGGAACACCGCCAGCCCCGCGTTGAAGCGGCCCATGTTCAGCTTACCGCCGACTTCGTACTGCACCGATTTGACCGGAGGCAGGGTCTGGCCGCCGTTGGTTACCTGGAAGGGAGCGCCGCCGATTTCCACGGTGGCTCCGGCCGTTGAGCCCTGAACCAGTCCTTCGATACGGTTGCCGTAGAGCGACAGGCCTGCGACCGGCTTGATCACGACGCCGACAACGGGCGTGACGGCGTCCTTGTTGTAGCCGCCGGACTTCGCACCGTCGGTATAGGCATAGGAGGTCGTCTTGATCTGCTGGAGGCGCAGGCCGCCGGTGATCAGGATGCGATCGTCCCAGAAGCCTACCGTGTCGGAGGCAAAGACGCTGGCCACGCGGATGCGGCTGATCGGGAACGGATCGTCGAGATCGCCGCCGACGAGGGCCGACGGCGGCACGGCGACGGTCGGGGTATCGTAGAGGTTGGTATCGTAGCTGCCGAAGAAGTCGTAGGCGTTGCGGTTGACCTGCCAGCTTGCCGCCACGCCGACATTGACTTCGTGACTGATGCCGCCGCCGTTCAGCTTGACGCGCAGGCCGGTCGTGGCGGATTCGTTGTTGTCGGTGCGGGGCACGTAGGATCCGCTGCCGGTCGCTGCCCCGGTGGCGGGATCGAGCAGGGTGATGCTGGCGGTGGTCTGGTCTTCCTTGCCGTCGCGCGCGCCGACCTTCGCGTAGAGCATCGCATTGTCGGCAAGGTCGTATTCGACGCTGAACGTGCCGAAGAAGTCCCTGGTCTGGATCAGGCTCCAGGGCTGCGAATAGTTGGCGTCCGCCTTGGGTACGCGCGGAATGGCCGAGCCGACCGCCACTTTCGGACGCCAGTTAGACTGGCGCAGGCGCTGGTAGTTCACGTTGAGCATCGCGCGGAGCGGGCCGCTGTCATAGTCGATCGTGCCGCCCACGACATAGCTCGAATGGAACTCGTTATCGATCGCCACATCGCCCCGGCGCGCAGAGCCGTTCACGCGGATGCCCCATTCGTTGTTCTCGCCGAAGCGGCGGGCGACATCGAGCGCGCCGGAGAAATGGGAATCCGAAGTGTAGCCGATGGTTGCGCGGGTCATGTCGCGGTCGGCCTTCTTCGGCAGCAGGTTCACGCTGCCGCCGATACCGCTGCCGCTCGGCGCGGCGCCGTTCAGGAAGGCGCTGGCGCCGTTGATGACCTGGACCGAGGAAAACAGTTCCGGCGCCACCAGCTGACGGGGGGTGATACCGTAGAGGCCGTCGAAGCCGACATCGTCCGAAGCCAGCTCGAACCCGCGGATGACGAAGACTTCACCGGCGATCCCGAAGCCGAGGGTCGTGCGGATCGTGGGGTCGTTTTCCAGAACCTCGCCAAGCGTATCGGGCTGCTGGTTCAGGATCAGCGCTTCGTTGTAGGAGCGCAGGTTGAACGGAATGTCCTCGGCGGCCTTGTCACCCAGCACGCCCACGCTGCCGTTGCCGCTGACCTGGGTCTGGTTCTGGCGCTGGGCGGTAACGAGGATGTCCTGCGACGTTTCCGCGACCGCGACAGATTGCGCCTGGGCATTGGCCGCGATGGGAGCGGTCGAAGCGAGCAGCGCGGCAACGCTGAGGCGGACAAAGTGCATGAAGAATTCCCGAATTGCGTCCTGCTTGACGGTATGGTGCAGGTCCCTGATCTCGCGCTAATGGGGCTAGTGCGAATCACTTGCAATACCGGGGTGGGCGGAAGCGCGATTTTTCGGCAAGCCTGTTGCATTCCGGTTGCTGTCGCAGCGGCTTCTAGAGCGGCCAGACAGTCAGGATCAGCGGCGGCCCCGCCATGAGTACGAGCAGGGACAGCGGCGCGCCGAGCCGGGCGTAATCGGTGAAGCGGTAGCCGCCGGGGCCCATCACCAGCGTGTTGCACTGGTGTCCGATCGGGGTGAGGAAATCGCATCCCGCGCCGATCGCCGTGGCCATCAGGAAGGCTTCGGGCCGATAACCCAGGTCATGCGCGAACACCGCTGCGATCGGCGCCATGACGAGTACGGTTGCGGCATTGTTGAGAAACGGCGTGACCGCCATGGAGATGAGGAGGACCAGCGCTACAGCCCCCCACGGCGGCAGATGCACGGCCATGTCGGCGAGTTCGACCGCGAGAACATCCGACGCCCCGGTGGTCTGCAGCGTTTCGCTGACGGGGATGAGCGCCCCCAGCATGATGAGGATCGGCCACTCGATCGCCTCATAGGCGTCCTCGGCCGGCAAGGCGCCGGTCATGAGGACGAGACCGGCCCCTGCAAAGAACGCGAATGCGACCGGGACGAGGCCCGTGGCCGTGGCCAGCATCGCTCCGGCCAGAATGGCGATCGCGAGCCACCCCTTGCGCTTTCGGCCCAGGCGGATCTGTCGCTGGGCAAGAGGCAGCAGGCCCAGTTGGCTGAGCTGTCCCGGCATGGCATCGAGAATGCCCTGCAAAGCCAGGATGTCGCCGGCCACCAGCTTCACGCCGCTGGGCTTGTTCCGGAGACGGCTTCCTTCCCGGGAAATGCCGATGAGACGGATTCCCAGACGTTCCTTCAGCATCAGCCGTCCGGCATTGGAGCCGACAAGGACCGAACCGGCTGTCACGACCGCTTCGATAACTCCGGTTTCGTCGCCAGTCTGGCCCGCGTCTTCGGGGTCGTGGAGAGCAAGGCCCGTCGCGGCGATCGCGCGCTCCAGGGCATCGGGGTCTCCCATCAGGATCAGGATATCGTCCTGTTCGATCACTGTATCCGGACGCACTTGCGCGCGAAGGCCATGACGCAGCACGGCGGTTACCTCCACGCCACCTTCCTGGCTCTCGATGAAGGAGGCCACCGTATCGCCGATGACGGTGGCCTGCGGGGTTACCGTGGCTTCGGTCGTATAGGCCGAGATGTTGAGAGCCTGCCCCATCGTGATCGGCGCCTGCCGCTCCGGCAGGAGCCTCCGGCCGAGGTGGAGGAAGACCAGGCCGATGACCAGCAGGCCGATTCCGGTCGGCAGGTAATCGAACATTCCGAATGGCTTGCCGGTCATTTCCTCGCGCACGCGGCTGACGATGATGTTCGGCGAGGTGCCGACCAGCGTCGTCAGTCCGCCCAGCAAGGACGCAAATGCCATCGGCATGAAGAACCGCGACGGGTTGGTGCCGCTCTTCTTCGCAAGCTGGGTCGCCGCGGGCATCAGCATGGCCAGCGCGCCGATGTTCTTGATGAGACCGGAAGCCGCCCCGACGAGGCCGGTCAATACGAACAATTGCGACCCGGGTCTTCGCAGGCGGCGGGCCAGCCGGTCCACCGCCGCCTCCACCAGACCGGAGCGCTGCACCGCAGCCGAAAGCACGAGCGCCGATCCGACGATGATGACGATGTCATCGGAAAAACCGGTAAAGGCCTTTTCGGGCGGCACGAGCCCCAGCACAACCCCGGCGAGCAAGGCTATCATCGCGGTGATATCGAAACGGAAGCGGCCCCAGACGAACAGCGCCATCATCGCGCAGAGCAGAGTTACCGACAGCCATTGTTGCAGATTCATCGCGCCCTACGGAAGATGTTTCGAGTAGGAGAAAATGGTTCGCGCGGCAGTTTGTTCGCGGCGTACGCAGCTTTTTCCGGGCGCTCGAGCCTTGCGGCAGCGTGCCGCGCGGAGGATAGAGGCAGGGCCCGATCCTCCGCGCGCCTAAGGCGGCGCCTATTGCGGCGTCTCGCGAACGAGGTCGTCGCTTGCAGCTACCGCGAAGAGTTGAAATGTGCCGGACGGTTCGGCAGGATCAGACCTGCGCCTGTCCGCCGTCCGCAAACAGCTCCGCGCCGTTGACGAAGCTGGCATCGTCGCTGGCGAGGAACAGGACGGCCTTGCCGATCTCTTCGGCTTCACCGACGCGGCCCAGCGGAATGCGCGAGGCGAGGTAATCGAGCAGACCCTGCTGCGCTGCTTCATCTTCACCGGCCAGTTCCACGAGGCCGGGCGTGCGCGTTGCGCCGGGGCTCACCACGTTCACCCGGATGCCGCTGTCCTTGAGATCGAGAGCCCAACTGCGCGCAAGATTGCGCACGGCGGCCTTCGAGGCGGAATAGACGCTGAAGGCGGCAGTGCCTTCGGTCCCCGCGGTCGAACCGGTGAGGATGATCGAGCCGCCCTTGCCCATCAGCGGCAGCGCCTTCTGCACGGTGAAGATCACGCCCTTGACGTTGCGGTCGAACGTGTCGTCGACCTGCTCCTCGGTGATCTGACCGAGCGGGAGCATGCTGCCGCCGCCTGCGGCGGTGTAGAGGACATCGATCCGTCCGGCTTCGGTCTTTATTTGCGCGAAGAGGGAATCGAGATCGGCCATGTTGGCGGAATCGGCGCGGATGCCGGTCACATCGCCGCCGATCTCCGCGACGGCCTTGTCGAGGACGTCCTGCCTGCGCCCGGTGATGAAGACTTTAGCGCCTTCGCCTGCGAAGATCTTTGCCGTGGCAAGGCCGATTCCGCTGGTGGCTCCGGTGATGAGGGCGATCTTGCCGCCGAGACGTTGGGACATGGGTAGGGTTCCTTTCTATTGATGGAAAAGTGCCGGGTGAAGGGGCGGGGCGTCTGGCTTGGCGCATCCCTTTTGGTGGAAGTGATCGTTGCTCCAGCTAGAACATCGATATGGCCGCCGCGATCAGACGCGCAGGTCTGCCCGCCGAACTCCAGGTGTCATGAACTCATACGCAGGTATGATCGGGGCACTTGCGGAGATGATTGGGGCTGGCGAGGCGGATCCCTAGTTGGGATCGTCGGCGGTTCACGCTCTGCCCGAGCGGCGGTCGCCCCATTCTTCGACAGTTCAAGAGGAGGCCGCGATGGCCGATCACGACAAGACGCTTCCCACCCAAGTCACCGTCAGTGCCTATTATCGGGTTCATCCCGAGGATCGGCAGGCTTTCATCGATGCGGTCGTTCCCGAAATGACGGCGGCACAGAAAATGCCGGGCTGCGTTTATTACGCCTTCGCCCAGGACCTGACCGATCCGAACGCGTTCCATTTGCTCGAAGGTTGGGCCGATCAAGCAGCTTATGAAAACCACGAAGAAGCCGAAAGCTTCCTGTCGGCCCTGGCGACGGTCGTGAAGACCGTCCGCATTCTCCACCGCGAAGGCGTGCGCTACGATGTCGCGCGGATGCATATCGACGATCCGCGCGGCAAGGTCTCGTGACAGGATGAGGCGGGCTCGACTTGCGAACCCCAGGGGCTGAGGAATTAGAACCAGCTTGTCCTGCCCCACCGTTCGGCGAGGCAGGACAACTGAACCCGTACTTGACTAAGAGGACAAGATACCCTCGGAGGGTTTCATGACTCAGCCCCGCCACGTACTCGCCATCGATCAGGGTACCACTTCGACCCGCGCTATCGTTTTCGACGATGCGGCCCATCCGGTCGCGAGTTCGCAATGCGAGTTCGAGCAGCACTATCCCGATCTCGGCTGGGTCGAGCACGATGCCGAGGACATCTGGCGCGACACCGTGAAAGTGGCGCGCGAGGCGATCGAGCGTAGCGGTCTGGGCGCCGCGGCGATCGCCGGGATCGGCATCACCAACCAGCGCGAGACGGTGGTGGTCTGGGAGCGAGAGAGCGGCAGGCCGATCCACCGGGCGATCGTCTGGCAGGACCGGCGCACCGCGCGGCTCTGCGCCGATCTCAAGGCGGAAGGCGCAGAGCCGGACGTGCGCGCGCGCACCGGCCTGCTCATCGACCCTTATTTCTCGGCCACCAAGCTCGCCTGGATTCTCGACAATGTGGGCGATGCCCGTGCACGGGCGGAGCGCGGCGAGCTGGCGTTCGGCACGATCGATAGCTTCCTGCTCTGGCGTCTGACCGGCGGCAAGGTACATGCGACGGACGTGACCAATGCCGGGCGCACGCTGCTCTACAATATCCGCGAACAGCGCTGGGACGAGGAACTCTGCCGCCTGTTCCGCGTGCCGATGCAGATGCTGCCGGAAGTCCACGACAATGCCCATATCTTCGGCATGACCGACAAGAGTCTGTTCGGCGCCGAAATTCCGCTGGCGGGCGTCGCCGGAGACCAGCAGGCGGCGCTGTTCGGGCAGGCCTGCTTCGAGGCGGGCATGGCCAAGTCGACTTACGGCACCGGCTGCTTCATGCTGCTCAATACCGGATCGGAAGCGATCGCTTCGGAAAACCGCCTGCTGACGACCCCGGCCTACCGGCTCGGCGGCAGGATGACCTATGCGCTTGAAGGCTCGATCTTCGTGGCGGGCGCGGCGGTGAAGTGGCTCCGCGACGGCATCGGCGTTATCACGCATGCCCGAGAGACCAACGACATGGCGACCCGGGTGCCGAACAACCACGGCGTCTACATGGTCCCGGCCTTCGTCGGCCTCGGCGCGCCGCATTGGGACCCCGATGCGCGCGGGGCGATCTTCGGCCTGACGCTCGGCGCGACGCAGGCGCACCTTGCCCGCGCGGCGCTGGAAGCCGTGTCCTACCAGACGATGGACTTGGCCCGCGCGATGGTTTCGGACGGCGGCGAGGAACTTGCCAAGCTGCGCGTGGACGGCGGCATGGCGGCGAACGACTGGCTCTGCCAGTTCCTGGCCGATATGCTGGAAGCGCCGGTGGAGCGGCCGGTCCATCTCGAAACGACCGCGCTCGGTGCGGCTTTCCACGCGGGGCTGGCGACCGGCGTCTGGCCCGATCTTGCCGCGCTTGCCGCCACCTGGACGCAGGGCAGCCTGTTCACGCCGCAGATGAACGGCGAGACCCGCAGGCAGCTCATCGACGGTTGGCACGATGCCGTAAGGCGGACGCTGACGAAGTAGTCCACGCAGCGGGTTGCGCGAGAGGAAGCACGCTGCGATAGGCGCGTCGCTCCCCGATTCTCGCAAGGATTTCCGACATGCCGACCAGCATGGTCTCGCCCCGCTCGGTCGGTATCGACTTCGGTACGACCAATTCCGTCATTGCCTTGGGGCAGGGCGGCGATGCCGATCTCGTGGAATTCGCCGCACCCGGCGGAAAGAGTTCGGTGTTCCGTTCGGCCCTGTGCTTCTGGCAGGAAGAAGGCGTGCGCGGCGGCCTTGCCCATGAGGCCGGTCCCTGGGCTATCTCGGAATTCCTCGAATTCCCGCAAGGCTCGCGCTTCCTACAATCGTTCAAGTCGGTCGCCGCCAATCCGGCTTTCGAGCAGGCGACGCTGTTCGAAAGGCGCCTGCGGTTCGAGGAACTGGGGCAGGTGTTCCTGGAGCATCTTGTGGAGCACACCGGCGGCGCGCTTGCGGACTTGCCCGAGAGCATCGTCGTCGGCAGGCCGGTGCGTTACGTCGGCGCGCGCCCCGATGTCGAACTGGCGCGGACCCGCTACGATGCGATGTTCGCGTTGCTGGGCCGTCCGGTCCATTACGTCTACGAACCGATCGGCGCGGCCTTCAGCTTCGCGTCCCGGTTGACCGAGCCTGCGACCCTGCTGGTGGCCGACTTCGGCGGTGGCACCAGCGACTTCTCGATCGTGCGGGTCAATGCCCCCGGCTCGGCGCGCCGCTGCGAGCCGCTGGGTTCGGCCGGTATCGGTATCGCGGGCGACCGTTTCGATTACCGCATCATGGATCACCTGGTGCTGCCGCTGCTGGGCAAGGGCGGGACCTATCGTTCGTTCGACAAGGTTCTCGAAATCCCTGCCGGGCATTTTGCCGATTTCGGCGACTGGTCGCGTCTCGCCATGATGCGCAACCGCCGTACGCTGGAGCAGCTTGCGCGGCTCAAGCATGGCGCCACCGATCCCGCGGCGATTGCCCGGATGATCGCGGTGGTGGAGCATGAACTGGGCTTTGGGCTCTACGAAGCCGTGGGCGGGTTGAAGCGCGCTCTGTCGGGTGCCGAGCACGGTGCCTTCCGCTTCGAAAGCGATGCCCTGACAATCGAGGCCGAAGTCAGCCGCGCCGATTTCGAAACATGGATCGCACCCGATCTCCAGCGCATCGGCGAGACCGTGGACGGCGCACTGGCGCAGTCCGGCCTTCGTGCGGAGGAGATCGACCATGTCTTCCTGACCGGCGGTTCCTCGCTGATCCCGGCCGTGCGCGGCCTGTTCGAACAGCGCTTCGGCGAGGAACGGATCGCCACCGGC
This sequence comes from Novosphingobium sp., assembly GCF_036820275.1. Classification (GTDB taxonomy): domain Bacteria; phylum Pseudomonadota; class Alphaproteobacteria; order Sphingomonadales; family Sphingomonadaceae; genus Novosphingobium. Next base: position 279,494 of record NZ_DAISLT010000001.1, on the reverse strand, counting down.
AACGAACTGACCTCGATCGCCCACGGCCTTGCCCTGATCGGGCAGTCGACGGACCTTGCCGAGTGGATCGCGGAGGATCAGGCCTGATCTTCCGCGATCGGGCCGCCGGTCAGATTGGCCATTGCTCCCGGCGATAGGCGGAATCCCAGAACATCCACTCGTAGCGCGCGGCGTTGCGGAAGGCCGTGGCCATGGCGGCACGGGTCGTCGGCGTCGCATTGGCGGCGGCTTCGTCTACGAGCGCGCGTACGCGGTCGGTCGCCTCGCCGAACGAGGGCGCGGCGTAGGTGTCGATCCAGGCGGCGTAAGGATTGGGGGACGCGGCGCGCGGCTTGATGGCGCAGCCGACTTCCCAATAGACCCAGAAGCACGGCAGGATCCCGGCAATCAGTTCCTCGTAGCTGCGCGTCGCCGCGAGGCTGGCGAGATAGCTGGTATAGCCGAGGCAGGCCGGGCTGGCTTCGCCCGTCTGCGCCATCTCCGCCGTCACGCCGAACTGCGCGAAGAACGCCTGGTGCAGCGCTTCCTCGACCTGCACTGCCACTTTGGCGCCGTCCGAGAACTCCAGCCGCCCCGCCGCCGTTGGCGCGCGGGCGGCAGCGATGGCGAGAGCGCGGGCATATTCGGCAAGATAGAGGCTGTCCTGCACGATGTAGTGCCGGAAGCTTTCCGGAGCCAGCGAACCGTTTGCCAGCTCGCTCAGGAAAGGCTGCGCCAGGATAGCGCGGCGCAGCGGGGCGATCTCTTCCCAGATCGTGTCGCAGAAGCTCATGGGACGGCCTTTCTCAGCGCTTGGCGGGCTTCGCCTGGGGCGCTTCCTGATCGAAGATCCAGTTCAGGTAGGCGGCGATGCGCACCCCGGCGCGTTCGAGCCGGTCGTCGATCTCCCCGCGGTGCTGGTAGGCATAGTCCCACGAGATCTGGGGATTGGCCGGGTAGATCGTCTTGCGCAGGGCGATGCTTTCGGCGGCCCAGACGAGCGGGTCGCGCACGTTCCACGCGACCACGTCTTCGGGCGTGATCTTGCGCGAAAGCCAGCGCGTATATTCCGAGTAGGACAGCGAACGCTGCTCGATCAGGCCGGAGTCCCACACCGAGTGCAGGTTGCTCTCCTTGCCGAACCACGTCACCTTGAAGTCGTTGCCGCCCCGGTCGTTGCCGCCGCCGACGTGGAGCGGCTGATGCAGGTCGCCGATGATATGGACGATGAAACGCAGGGCCAGGCGCTTGTCCTCGATCGAGGCCTTGGGGTCGCGCAGGGTGGCGGTGAAGCGGGGCAGGGCCGTGAGGGCATCGCCTTCCGGCGGCGCGTCGGAAGGCTTGTAGGCATCGCCCTCGCGCACGGTCACGTAGTGCCAGGGGCTGGCTTTCTTCTGCCAGAATTCGGACGGATCGGACTTCATGTCGTCGGGCCAGGTCGCCGCTTCGGCCAGGTCTTCGTTGCCGAGCAGCAGGCGGACCTGGGCGCGGGCGACGCCGCTCAGGTTCTCGTCGGCGATGGCGCCGGTGATGCGGTGGCCGATCGGGCCCCAGGCCTGAGCGGGGGAAGCGATGCCGAGCGTGGCGGCGGCAAGCATGATGGCAGGAGCGAAAGCGGGAAGAGTCAGGTAGCGCATGGGCGCACTCCATATAGAAACCGGCGCGTCATGCCAGCCGAAGAACAGGGAATTCGGTTTTCGCGTCAGCGGCACCAGAGGGCCATGCCGACGAGGTGCGGGCGGGGGCATTCTCCGGCTGGCAGGGGCAGCGGCATTCCTGCACGCCACAGGCCAAGCCGCTTGAGAATGTTCGGCATTTCGGAATCGATCACCGCCAGGGGATTGCCGTCTCCGTATGCCGTGGCGCTGCGAAAGCGCAGGGCCTGCCCATATTGCCCCGAGGCCGCAGGCTTGTGGACGGTGATCCAGTAGCCGTAGGGCGCATCCTGCGTCGGCTCCGCAGTAATCACGTTACCGCGCAGCGGTCCTGCTTCGACGTAGCGCAGTTCCTGATTGTTGTTGCGTCCGGTGCGGTGGGTGAAGACGGCGGTGAAGGCGTCCTTTGCACGGTCGTAGGCGTAGAGTTGCAGCGCCACGCGCCGGTCGCCGTTACCGGCCTGGAAGCTGGCGAGTTGCAGCAGCAGGAGCGACCGTCCGGTCTCGCCCTCTGCCTTGGCATGGACCACTTCGAGGCGGCTGATGAAATGCGGGGTGGAGAACACGTCGTCCGACCCCGGCAGGCGCAGCGCGCTGGTTGCGGCGGAGTTGCAGGTGGCACCCTTGTCGCGGGTGATGCAAGGGGTGATCGGGCCGGGCGCGGTGTCGCCGCTGGGGTCTTCCTCTTCGGCGCCCTGCGTCGCGATGAACTGCCAGGGCGAGCGGGTTTGGAACGGGGCCGAAAGATCCATGGTCCGGATCACCTTGTCCGCTGCCGCGACGGGGACGGCGGGCAGAACTGCGGCAAGGCAGAGCGACAATCCGAGAGCGAGGCGCATCCGTTCTTTCCTTTAGGCGTGACGTGTCCCTCTTAGCCGCCCCGCGCCTTCCAGCAAGACAGGATCGTTCTACGCCTCTGGAATGACATGCTTTTGACGGCGGGCATTGCCTTCCGGCACGGGCGCGAATAGGGATCGCCTCCGATGATGATACGGCGAACCGTTCTGGCCTTGCTGTCGGGAACCACGATCCTGCTCGCGGGCTGCGGCGATGACCGCCGGGAAGAGCGGCTGAAGGCCGCCGGTCCAAACCCCTCGCTGGAAGCCTTGATGAAAGTGGCCAGCGCGAAAACGGGCGCGCGCAAGTTCCGCCAATGCGCGGCCTGTCACAGCGTGCTCGAAGGCGCGATGGACCGGGGCGGTCCGAACCTCTTCGGCGTCTTCGGGAAGAAATTCGGGACCAACAGCACGCGCTATGGCTATACGGCGGCGCTCACCCATGCAGGCGGCACCTGGGACGAACGAACCCTGAATGCCTGGATCGTCAGCCCGGCTTCCGTGGTGCCGGGAACGACCATGCAGTTCGGCGGCGTGCCGGACGCGCTCGATCGGGCCGACCTGATCGCCTATCTCCGCACCCAGGTGCTGGATCCACAAGAGAAGTAGCCGGCCTTTTCTCGACCTTCCCTTGTCCTGTCCGTCATGTATGATGGACCGAAAGAGCATAATATGGGACGAGGCGGATGGAATTTGAGAAAACGGCGGCCGAAGGATCTGCGCGGGAGGCGCCTTCCTTCCAGTACGATCGCCGGGCGGTCGCGCTGCTGATGCTGTCCCTGCCTTTGTTTACCGGCAGCGCCAGCGCGCAGGAACCCTCGGGCACGAGCCTGTCGATCGTCCGGCTGGGTGCGGTTCCCGACGGGGTCACGATCAATACCCGGGCGATACAGTCCGCGATCGATCACCTTGCCGGACAGGGCGGTGGGACCCTTGTGGTGCCCGCCGGTGTCTTCGTCAGCGGTGCCTTGTTTCTCAAGCCCGGGGTCCACCTGCACCTCGCGGCGGGTGCCGTCTTGCGATGCACCACGCAGATGGAGCATTTCCCGCCCCGGCGAACCCGTATCGAGGGCCATTTCGAACCCCGCTTCACCCCCGCGCTGATCAACGCCGACGGTTGCGACGGACTGCGGATCACCGGATCCGGAACGCTCGACGGGGCCGGGCGGCCGATCTGGGACATGTTCTGGAAGCTGCGGAATGCGGCGCCCGTTCCGGACGAATTTCCCAATCTGGGCTTGCCGCGCGCGCGGCTTGCGCTGATCGAGAATTCGAAAGGCGTCCTGGTGGAGGGCGTGACGTTCAAGGACTCGCAGTTCTGGAACCTGCATCTTTACAAGTGCGAGGGCGTCGTGGTCCGCAATGCCCGCTTCGAAGTGCCGGACGATTACCACCAGGCGCCAAGCAGCGACGGGATCGACGTGGACAGCAGCCGGCAGGTCACCGTGGAAGGCTGCTATTTCTCGGTCACCGACGATTGCATCGCCGCCAAGGGATCGAAGGGGCCGCTGGCTCTGGAGGATAGGGACAGTCCGCCGGTCGAAGGTCTGACCGTGCGGCACTGCCACTTCCGGCGAGGACACCATGCGCTGGCCTGCGGCAGCGAGGCGACGGTGGTGCGCGATGTCACGGTGGAGGATTGCCGGGTGACCGGCCCGATGGTTCTGGCCCGGCTGAAGCTGCGGGCCGACACCCCGCAAAGCTACGAGAACATCCGCTTCCGCAACATCGCCCTCGACAGCAGCGAAGGTACGGTCATGGCGGTCGAGCCGTGGAGCCAGTATACCGATCTAAAGGGCATGAAGCCGCCGATGTCGCGGGTGAGGGGACTGTCGTTTTCGGGCATAAGTGGACGGTTCGGAGCGCTGGGCACGATACGTCCCAATCCCGGCCAGACCGAGATCGACGATGTACTTTTGCGGGATTTCGACTTGCAGGTCCGCGACGACAGCCTGAAACTGGAGGGCGTGCACGATATTCGGTTCGACCGGGTAACGATCAACGGAAAGCCTCTGCCGCCGCCCCCCGGATCCGGCAGGCGGTAGCTTCGTGCGATCAGGCGGTTGCGCGGCGGGGTGACGATGTCGGAACCGTCTGCGTCAGCGCAGCCAGGATCGTCTCGCTTTCCGTCCTGTCGAGCCAGTCCGGGCTGACATCCAGGAACAGGACCTTCCCGCCGGGGCCGAGCACGAGGACGGCGGGCTGGTCGATCTCGTAGCTGAAAGTGCCGAGCGTAGCACCGATCCAGCTTTCGCCGGGTGCGACTTCGGGCTGATCCTCGGGGAAGAAGGTAATCCCGAGGCTGCGAGCGAGGGCATAGCCGGGATCGCTCGCTACCGGGAAAGCCAGATCGTGACGCTGGATCAGCGCCCGATCGACCGGGGTCTGCGCGCTCACCGCTACAAGGGGGATGCCGCGCGCTTGCAGTTCGGGCCGGAGAGTTGCGTCATAGTGGGGTAGCGCGATATTGCAGGCCGGACAGCCGCCGAAGCGGAAGAAGATCAGCACTGCCGGGCCTTGGGCGACAAGCGCGTCCCGCGTCAGTTCCCGGCCTTCTGCGTCGATCAGCGTGAAGGGTGGAATTTCGTCGCCGACCTGCGGAAGCTTCGCGGGATCGTGTCGTTTCGCAAGCAATCGGCGCTGCCCGGCATTGCGGGCAAGTTGTTCGGCGCTCCAGCTGCGTTCGCGTTCCGCCTGAAGTTCGTTGAAACGATCCTTGAGGGTCTTGCCCATGTTCTTGCTCCTGCTTGTCATGGCACGGAGCCTAGCCGCCAAAATACACGGCGGGATAACGAGAAGGCCGCCAATTGACTTGAGAGTTTCCAATAGACCCGCGTCGCACGGCGACAGCATTCACCCCGAATGCGCCACGGCCCAACGAGCGCCGGGCACGGTTTTGCGCCACTATGAGCAATGCTGATATGTCTCCAGACCAAAACTCAATTGAATTGGTTGAGAATGCGTAGTCTTGTCCGGGTTCCTCGTGAACGAGAAAGACAATGGCCATTTCGCACCGCATATCCGCCTCGCTGGGAAGCGCACGATGGCTTTCGCCGCTGCTGTTCCTGCTCGCCTGGGAGGCCGGTTCCCGCTCGGGACTGATCCCCGAGCGCACCCTTGCAGCGCCTTCGAAAGTGCTGTCGACCCTGCTGGACATGGCGGTTTCGGGCGAACTCGCCGACAACCTCTGGGTTTCGTTCCTGCGTATCGTCATCGGGCTTGCCATCGGCGTGACGGTGGGGGTGGTGCTGGCGCTTGTTGCCGGGCTTTCGCGGCAGGGCGAAGTGGCGGTCGATCCGCTGATGCAAATCAAGCGCACGATCCCGACCCTGGCGTTGACGCCGCTGTTCATCGTCTGGTTCGGCATCGGCGAGACCCCGAAGATCGCGCTGATCGCCTTCGCATCGATCTTTCCGGTCTATCTCAACCTCTACAGCGGCATTCGCGGCGTGGACCTGCGCCTGCTGGAAGGCGCGCGCAGCTTTGGCCTCAGCCGCGCCGAGCAGATCGTCCACGTCATCCTTCCCGGTGCGCTGCCGTCGCTGTTGGTGGGGCTGCGCTATTCGCTGTCGGTCGCGATCCTCGTGCTGGTCGTGGCCGAGCAGATCAACGCTTCGGCGGGACTTGGCTATCTCATCAACAATGCCCGCGACTTCATGCGCACCGACATCATCGTCGTCTGCCTGATGATCTACGCCGTGCTGGGGCTGGCCGCCGACGCACTGGTGCGGGCGATCGAGACCCGCGCGCTGGTCTGGCGCCCCAGCATCGTCTCCCAATGACTTCCACAACCGCTTCATCAACGGAGAACAACGCCATGGACGCTCGCCCGACCGGCTTTTCCCGCGTGACCGCCCCACACTCGGATCCCGTCGTCCGCCTGCGCGATTTCACCCGCAGCTTCGGCGACAACACGATCATCTCCGGCCTCGATCTCGACATTGCACCGGGTGAGTTCGTCACCCTGCTCGGACGCTCGGGATCGGGCAAGACCACGCTTCTGCGCACGCTCGCCGGTCTCGATCCGACGCCCGGACAGGACGTGATCGTCCCGGATTCCCGCGCCGTGGTGTTCCAGGATGCGCGGCTGCTGCCGTGGAAGAAGGTCTGGCGCAATGTCGCGCTTGGCCTCAGGCAGGGCGACGTGCGCCAGCGGGCCGAGGATGCCTTGCGCGAAGTCGGCCTCGGCCATCGGCTCGATGCTTGGCCGCTCACCTTGTCCGGCGGCGAGGCACAGCGCGTCGCTCTCGCCCGTGCACTGGTGCGCGAACCGAGCCTGCTGCTGTTGGACGAGCCGTTCGCCGCGCTCGATGCGCTGACCCGCCTGCGTATGCACGAACTGGTGCTCTCGCTCTGGACCCGCCACCGCCCGGCGGTGATGATGGTCACCCACGATGTGGACGAGGCGATTGCCCTGGCCGACCGCGTGGTCCTGCTCGACCAGGGGCGCATCGTCCTGCAGGAGCGCATCGACGCGCCGCGCGGCGAGCGCGGCCAAGTCGCGCGTGCCTTGCGAAGTCGCCTGCTGGGCGCGCTCGGCGGGCAGGTCTCGGGCGGGCCGTCTCCGGCCGAAGTGATTGCCCTCCACGCCGGAGGGCTGGCATGACCGCGCCGGTTTCGCTCGTCGTTCCTAAGCTCGATATCGCGCCGTTGCGCCGTTTCGTGACCGGATTTTCCGCGATCCTCGACAGCGGCGCGGGACAGCCCGCGATCCTCGAACACGGCGGCAATCTGTTGGCCCGGCTCGTCTCGCAGGACGACTGGCTTTCCGATGAATTCGCCCAGCCGCACCCTGAACGCTACCAGCAATATCTGCTCCACTGTGACAGCGCCGAGCGCTTCAGTGTCGTCTCCTTCGTCTGGGGACCGGGACAGGCGACGCCGATCCACGATCACCGTGTCTGGGGTCTCGTCGGCGTGCTGCGCGGGGCGGAGAAAGTGCAGAGCTATCGCCGCCGCAGCGACGGATCGCTCGTGCAGCAGGGCGCGAGCGTAGAACTGCTGCCGGGCGATGTCGATCCGATCGATCCCCAGACGGGGGACATCCACCGTGTCGCCAATGCCTTTGCCGACCGTACCTCGATTTCGATCCACATTTACGGCGCCAACATCGGCGCGGTCGAGCGGGCCACCTACCGAGATAACGGCGAGGAGCGTCCCTTCATCTCGGGCTATGCGAACGAGGTCTTGCCCAACCTCTGGAATGGAGTGATCCGGGCATGAGCGTTACGCCGTCGCAAATCCGCAGCAGTTTGCTGGCTCGGCAGGAAATCGCGTTGATCGACGTGCGGGATGAAGCCCAATTCGCGCTGGGTCATCCGCTGTTCGCGGCGCAGATTCCATTGCAACGCATCGCCCTCGAAGTGCCCTGGCGGATTCCGCGCAAGGATACGCCGATCATCGTCTACGACAACGGTGAAGGCCTGGCCGAACCGGCGCTGCATCAGTTCCGTGCGCTCGGTTATACGCAGGTGGATGTGCTAGAGGGCGGTCTTTCCGGCTGGAAGGCCGCAGGATACGAGTTGTTCGAGGACGTGAACAGCTACTCCAAGGCCTTCGGCGAACTGGTCGAGCACCGCCGTCACACCCCCTCGCTTCCCGCGACCGACGTGCTCGCACTGATCGAGGAAAAGGCCGACATCGCCATTCTCGATGCCCGCCGGTTCGACGAATATGCGACGATGAGCATCCCCGGCGGCCGCAGCGTGCCGGGCGCGGAGCTGGTGTTGCGCGCGCCGGTCGCCGCACCCGATTCCGACACGACGATCATCGTCAACTGCGCAGGCCGCACCCGCAGCATCATCGGCACCCAGTCGCTCATCAATGCAGGGCTGCCCAACAGGATTTTCGCCCTGCGGAACGGCACGATCGGCTGGACCCTGGCCGGGCAGGCGCTGGAGACCGGACGGCAAGAGAGCGTCGACAAGGGCGAGGGCGGCGAACTCGACCTGGCCCGTGAACGGGCGCGCGACGTGGCCTATCGCGCCGGCGTCCGCCGGATCGACAGTGCCGACCTCAAGGTGCTGCTCGCCGAGAGCGACCGCACGCTCTACCGCTTCGACGTGCGCCAGCCCGCCGATTTCGCGGCCGGGCACCCGGCGGGCTTCCGCAATGCGCCGGGCGGTCAGCTTGTGCAGGAAACCGACCATTTCGCCCCCGTGCGCGGCGCCCGCATCGTGCTGGCCGACGATCTCGGCTCGCGGGCCGACATGACCGCTTCCTGGCTCGCCCAGCTCGGTTGGGACGTTCTGGTGCTGGCGGACGCGTTCGACGGCCCGCTTGAGACCGGTGAGGACGGCGCACCGCCCCCGCGCGGTCCTCACGGCCGCTACAAGCGCCCCTACGAGGGCACCGACAACCGCGAGGCCGCCATGCAGGCCTACCTCGACTGGGAATATGGTCTCGTCGCCCAATTGGAGCGCGACGGCACCCACGGCTTCTTCGTCATCTGATCCTTACTTCATCAAGGAAGAACTGCATCATGTCCGTCAAGTTCATCGGCTATATCGGCTTCAACGACACATCCGAAATCCACGCAGGTCCGCGTTCGCGCGTGCTCGACCGCGATTATGTAGACGCCGCCGCCCGCGCGCAGGAAGAAGGCGGGTTCGACCGGGTGCTCATTCCGTTCGGCTCCAGTTCGCCGGAAAGCCAGATCGTCGCCGCCCATGCCGCCGCGATCACCACGCGGCTGGGCTTCCTTGTCGCGCACCGCCCCGGCTTTACCCAACCTACGCTTGCCGCGCGCCAGTTGGCCACGCTGGACCAGCTTTCCGGCGGACGCGTTGCGGTGCACATCATCACCGGCGGCGCCGACGAGGAAATGGCGCGCGACGGCGACATCCATACCCTCAAGGCCGAACGCTATCTGCGAAGTGACGAATATCTGGACGTGCTCAAGCGCGAATGGAACGAAAGCCGTCCCTTCGATCACTCCGGTCGCTTCTACGAAGTGCGCGGGGGCTTCAGCGCGGTGAAGCCGGACAACCTGCCGGTCTTCTTCGGCGGCTCCTCGCCCGAGGCGATCGAGGTCGCGGGCCGTCATGCCGATGTCTATGCGCTTTGGGGAGAGACGCTGGAGCAAGTGGGAGAGGCCGTGCGCTCGGTGCGCCACGCCGCCGCGCAACATGGGCGCAATCCCGGCTTCTCGCTCTCCTTGCGCCCGGTCATCGCCGATACCGAGGAAGCGGCGTGGAAGAAGGCGGACGAGATCACCGAAAAGGTGCGCGCCCAGCGTGAGGCCGCAGGCCTGCCGACGAGCGGTCATCGCCCGCCCAACGCCGGATCGCTGCGTCTGCTGGAAACCGCGCAGACCCAGCGCCGCGATGCCCGTCTCTGGACCGGCGTGGCGGCGCTTACCGGGGCGGCGGGCAACAGCACCGGACTTGTCGGCACGCCTGAACAGGTCGCCGATGCCCTGCTCGAATATTACGACATCGGTATCGATCACTTCCTGATCCGCGGCTTCGAGCCGCTGGCCGACGCCATCGACTATGGCCGCGATCTGATCCCGCTGGTGCGCGCCAAGGTGGCCGCCCGCGAGGGTACGAACAAAGTTGCGCTGGCCAGCTGAGATAGCCGAACGAGCATTGGAAATACTCACCTTCCTATCAGCCATCCGCGTTGGTTCGGGCTTAGCTCTCGCCATAGCCTGACCCACGCGGGAGCAGACCGATCTGCCCCGCGAAGCCCCCCCGAACCTGCATGTGCAGGGCTGCAAAAAGGAGAAAGTCATGGCCAGTACCGCTTCAACTTTCGACGTTTCGAATGCCGGTCTCGTCATCCGCCCGGTCCAGCCGACCATCGGTGCCGAAGTCGAGGGCATCGACCTTTCGAAGCCGCTTACCGACGAACTGCGTCAGGCGGTCCGCGCCGCCCTGCTCAAATGGAAGGTCCTGTTCTTCCGCGACCAGTCGATCGACGACGCCCAACAGGCGGCTTTCGCTGCGAACTTCGGCCCGCTCTATACCCATCCGACCACGCGCCACGACGCGGCGAACAAGGAAGTTCACGCCATCGCCGCGCGGGAAGACCGGGAATACGAGAAGAAGCTGGGCTACAAGCTGCGTCCCGGAGAGGCCTATCACACCGATACAAGCTGGCGCCTCGTGCCGACCTGGGGGGCGGTGTTGCGCGACGTGAACCTGCCCGAAGTGGGCGGCGATACGATCTGGGTCGATGCCCATCTCGCTTACGAGACGCTTTCGGACGAACTGAAGGGACGGCTCGAAGGCAAGCACGTCACCCATAACTTCGTGCCCGCGCTGGAACTTTCCGGCCACGACTATCCGATCGTCGCGCACCGGATCGTGCGCACCCACCGGGAGACCGGCGAGAAGATTCTCTGGGTCAATTTCTCGCAGCAGCCGCAAATTCTCGGGCTGGAACTATCGGAAAGCCGCGAATTGCTGGAGGAAGTGCTGCGCCAGTACAAGCGCCCCGATCTGCAGGCGCGCTTCTCGTGGCGACCGGGGACGGTGGCGTTCTGGGACAACCGCGCCACCGTGCATTTCGCGGTGCGCAATTACGGCGATTTCCCGCGCGAACTCCATCGTATCCTGATCGCCGACGAACCGCTCTGGACGGACCTCTGATCAATGCTGGACAGACGGAACCTGCTGGTTGGACTGGCAACGACTGTCGCCCTGGCCGCTTGCGGCCGGGGCGGCGGTGCGAATGCGCAAGTGCTGCGCGTAGGCAGCCAGAAGGGCGGCACCAAGTCGCTGATGCTGGCATCCGGTGCGCTGGATGGTGCGCCGTACCAGGTCGAGTGGTCGGAATTTCCGGCGGCGCAGAACCTGCTGGAAGCGCTCGGCAGCAGTGCGGTCGATCTGGGGCTTGTCGGCGATGCGCCGTTTCAGTTCGCCTATCAGGCGGGCAGTCCGATCAAGGCCGTGGGTGCCCAGCGCACGCAGGCGCGGCTGGACGGCGCGCTGTCCATCCTCGTGCCGGCAACGTCGCCGGTTCGTGACGGCAAGGGGCTGAAAGGCAAGCGTATCGCCACGACGCGCGGCAGCGTCGGCCATTACCTCGTGCTCCGCTCGATGATCGCCTCCGGTCTCGGGCCGCAGGACGTGAAGATCGTGTTTCTGTCTCCCAGTGATTCCCGCGCGGCGCTCCAGAGCGGGGCAGTGGATGCCTGGTCTACATGGATGCCCTATATCGCGGCGGCGCAGGCCGAGGGCGATCGGATCGTCGTGGATGGATGCGATTTCGTACAGGGTTACGGTTTTGAAGTGGCCCCGGAAAGCGCCATCGCGAGCAAGCGCGCACAATTGAGCGATTTCCTGCGGCGCGAGGCCAAGGCGCTCGAATGGGCCAATGGCCATGTCGATGACTATGGCGCGGTTCTGGCCAAGGAAACCGGCCTGCCGCCGAATATCGCACGCGCAACGGCAGAGAAGAATACACGTCTTCGTGTGGCGATTGATAATAAAGTCGTCACCGATCAGCAGGTGGTTCTGGATACCTTCCGCAAGTTTGGCGAAGTGAAATCGGTAAGGTCGCTTGGCGATGCATTTGTATTGAATGTCTGAATCAAGAAAAACTTGGTATGTGATAAGGGAATTCAATTTCAACTAATTCAGTTGAGATGGCACGAAGCTCTCGTGTTTCTGATTTCGGGGGCTAATGTGAAAAAGTTCGTCGTATCCAGTTTTCTTGCCGGTGTTTCCTTCCTCGCGGTGAGCCCTGCTTGGGCAGCGGAGGGTTCCTCTACCGCCGAAACTGCAGCGGCAGATGCGGAAGGTTCCGCGATCGTCGTTACCGGTGCGCGCGGGCGCATCCAGCGCTCGGTTGCCGACAGTCCGGTACCGATCGACGTCATCAGCCCGCAGGAGCTGAAGAACACCGGTCGCACCGGTCTGAAGGAAATCCTCGGCAACATCATCCCCTCGCTGAGCATGCCCGCACTGGGCGGCGGCGGCACTTCGGCCAGTGTCCGGCCGATCTCGATCCGGGGGCTTTCCGGCGATTACGTACTGGTGCTCGTCAACGGCAAGCGCCGCCATACGACCTCGCTCATCAACAATCTCTCTCGCATTTCCGGGGGCTCGACCCCGGTCGACATCGATCTCATCCCCACCAGCGCGGTAGGCCGGATCGAAGTGCTGCGCGACGGTGCGGCGGCGCAGTACGGCTCGGATGCGATCTCCGGCGTCATCAACATCATCCTCGACAGCGCGCCGCGCGGCGGAGAATTCTCGGTGACGGGAGGGCAACTCTACGAGAAGGGCGGGGCGTTGGCGCAGGTCGCTGGATCTTACGGCACGCCGCTGGGCGACGGCGGGTTTGCGCGCTTTTCGATCGAAGCGAAGTATCACGACCGTGCCGATTCCACAGCCGAGCCGGTGCCCTACGTCTATCCGCTGGTGAACGGTCAGCCCGATCCGCGCGAGGCGGATGCGAACCACCTGATCGCGGGCGGCTACGGGCGCTCCAATCGCGACAAGATCGTCAATACCAGCTACAACGCCGAATTGCCGGTGGGCGACGATACCACGCTCTATTCGTTCTCGACCTTGAGCTACCGCAACATCAACGATGCGCGCGGGGCTTACTTCGCCTCGGCGACGGGCTACGGCGGGCTGGCCAATACCTCCGGCGCTTCGGTGCTGCCGCAGCTCTATCCCGCAGGCTTCCAGGCCTATCGCCGGATCTGGGAGTGGGACTGGCAGGCCGCGCTCGGCCTTCGCAGTGAGTTTGCCGGATGGTCGCTCGATCTCTCCACCAGCTTCGGGCGCGATAACGTCAAGCTCGGAGCAGAGAACACGCTCAATCCCTCGCTGGGGCCGGATAGCAAGAGCAGCTTCTTCATGGGGCGGCAGAAGCAGGACCTCTGGGTCAACAACCTCGATCTCAGCCGCGACGTGGATATCGGCCTTGCCCGGCCGGTCAGTCTGTCGCTCGGCGTGGAACATCGCTGGGAGCGTTTCCGGAACATCGCGGGAGAACCGGACTCCTACCGCGACGGCGGCTACGTGATCCCGGCAGACGGTACGCCTTTCGGCCAGCTTTACGGCGGCCGTTCGCCTTCGCCGGGACTTGTCTCGTTTACCGGGACTTCGCCCGCCGACGCATCCAGCATAAGCCGCAACAACGTGGCGGCCTATGTCGATCTTTCGACCGACCTCACGCCGGGTTGGTTTCTTGGCCTTGCCGGTCGTTTCGAGCATTATTCGGACAGTGCGGGAAATACCTTCAGCGCCAAGGCTTCGACCCGCGTGGAATTGACCAAGGGTCTTGCATTGCGCGGAGGCGTCAACACCGGGTTCCGCGCACCCTCGCTGGCGCAGACGGCATTTTCGACCACCCAGAACACCGTAACCGTGATCGGTGACGAGCGCGTCTCGACGGTCTCGAAATTCCTGCCGGTCAACAGCGAAGCGGCCATTGCCTTGGGTGCGAAGCCGCTGAAGCCGGAGAAGTCGCTCAATTTCACGGCGGGCGTGACTTACGAGACTGGTCCTTTCCGCCTGACGATCGACGCCTATCAGATCCGCATCGACGACCGTATCGTGAAGACCGAATTTCTCGGCACGGCCTCCAACGGCGGTGCGGCGATCAAGGATATCCTCGTTGCCAACGGTATCGACGACGTGGATAGCGCCCAGTTCTTCACCAATGCGATCGACACCCGCACGCGGGGCGTGGACGTGGTCGGCGAGTATACGCTCGATACGGCCTCGCTGGGTACATTCCGCCTCAATGCGGCCTACAGTTACAACCGCACCAAGATTCTTCATGTGATCGATAACCCGGATGAGCTGAGCAATCTCAACGTCACCTTGTTCGGTCGTCAGGCCCAACGCGATCTGGTGGCTGCATTGCCGCGCAGCAAGGTCGTACTGTCCAACAACTGGTCGCTGGACAAACTCCGCGCGCTTGTACGCGTGACGCGCTATGGGAAGTATACGGAGTCGAGCAACCTAGCGGCTTCCGACCGTACATTCGGTGCGAAGTGGGTGACCGATGCCGAAATCGGCTATCAACTTAGCGAGGCCCTGGACATCGCCGTGGGGGCGAACAACCTCTTCGATGTCTATCCCGAAAGGAACGGTGCCATCGCCGCTGACGGCTCCGGTCTCTACGGTAATTTTGCACCGTTCGGCCTGAGTGGCGGTTTCTATTACGCGCGGTTAGGCGTGAAGTTCTGAAGTGAAATTGAGAAACGTCCGGCATGGCGGATCTGGCCGCCATGCCGGATACGTTGCAATTATTCGGAAGTGCCGGTCGTTTCGCGCTTGGAAGGTGCACGGCGCGCGCTTGCGCCGGGGGTCTTGGCACCTGCCGTGGACGAAGGCTTCCTGGCGGCCTTGGGCTTCTTTGCGGTTGCAGGCGTGGGCGCCGCGTCGCTGGAGGTGGTTGCCGGCGCCGCTGCGGATGGCGAAGGGCTTGCACTCTTTGCGGTGGCTGGCGCCTTCTTGTTCTTGCTTGCGGTCTTCGGCTTTGCTTTGGCGGCCGCTGCCGGCACGGTCTTGGGTGCCGTCGCGGGAGCGGTCGCGTCAGGAGCCTTGACTACCGCGTCGCCCGACGAATTGGCTGCGGCCTGTTCAGCGACCTTGGGATCGCGAGCAAACCGCTTGCGCGGCTTCGCCGTGGCGGCCGTCTTCACGGCCTCCTTCTTTTCGGGAGCGGGCTTTGCCTTGGGGGCCGCTTCCTTGGTCTGGGCGAACTTTTCCGTCCCCGATTTCGCGACGGGTTCCTTGGCCTTGTTCGGGCGGCCGCCAAGTCCCATCCGCTGCGCCACGGCGCGGCGGTGTTCGGAATAGGTGGGAGCGACCATCGGGTAGTCGCCCGGCAGGCCGTAGCGGGTGCGATACTCCGCCGGGGTCAGGCCGTTGTTGGCCAGATGGCGCTTCAGGCTCTTGTAGGGCTTGCCGTCGATCAGGCTGAGAATATGGTCGCGCGAAGCGACGCTTTCCTCGACCGAGACCGCGGGCGTGTGAACCGCTTCGTTGCTCGAAGACGATGCCGCTTCGCCTGCAAGCGCCAATCGGGTCTGTTCGATCAGGCCGGACAGTTCACTGCTCGGTACGCTGTTGTTGGTGAAGTAGGCGCTGAGGAGATCGACCGTCAGTCGGGCGAGGTCGTTCTGTTCACTATCGGGCATCGCATCTTCCTTCAGACGTTCCAAAGTCGAGTGTCCTTACTACATCGTGGCAATATAGTCGTAAGTAAAGGGAAAATCGGAAGGAGGTTCCCTGAAAAATCGAGAACATCCTCAAATTGCACCCTCACCGACTTTCTTTGCGGCAGTGCAGGATCAGTTTTGCGGCAGTGCAGCAGCGTAGAGTTCGATCTGCGTGTGCAGTCCTCCGGACGAGGACTGCCCCACCCATATGTCGAACATGCCGGGTTCCGCGATCCGTTTGCTGCCCTGACCGATGAACTCCAGATCCTTGCGGGCGAGGGGGAACCGGATCGTCTTGCTTTCTCCCGGAGACAGGGTCACGCGCTGCATGGCCTTAAACTCGCGGATGGGCCGGGTACGACTGGCCACGCGGTCGCGGATGTAGAGTTGTGCAACTTCGCTGCCGCCGCGACTGCCCTTGTTGGTGATCCTGACCGAGACGTCCACCGTCTCGTCCCAGCGCATGACGCTGTCCGACAGCTTGAGATTGTCGAGCACGAATTCGGTGTAGCTCAGTCCATGGCCGAACGGGAAGCGGGCGCTGTTGTCGGTCGTGGTGTAGCGGGCGCGATACTCGGTACGGTTGTCGATGACCGGGCGGCCGGTGGACTTGCGATCGTAGAAGAACGGTTCCTGGCCCGATTCCCAGGGGAAGCTGACGGGCAGCTTCCCCGATGGATTGACCTTGCCGAACAGCACATCGGCCACGGCATGGCCGCTTTCCGATCCGAGGAACCAGGTCGCGAGGATTGCCTGCGCGTCAGCGACACCGCCGTGCAGAGCGAGTGCGCGGCCATGGCGCAGGAGTACGACGACGGGCTTTCCGGTTGCCGCAACGGCGTCCGCGAGGGCCTGCTGAGCGGCGGGGATCTCGATCGTCGTGCGCGATTGCGCTTCGCCGGACATGGTCTGGGATTCCCCGATCGCCAGCAGCACGATGTCAGACGATTTGGCGGCTTCGACCGCCCTGGCAATGCCGCCGTCGATCGGGCCGTCGATGTCGCATCCGGGTTCGACGGCCAGCTTCGTGGCATCGGGCAGGGCGGCACGCAGGCCGCTTGCAAGGTCCACGCCCTTGCCGGGATCGCCGTAGAAGGCCCAGGGGCCGTAGACGTTCTCCCGGTCTTCGCCGAAGGGGCCGATCAATGCGATCTTCTGCCCTTGCGAGGGATCGACCGGAAGCACGCCGCTGTTCTTCAGCAGCACGATGGAGCGGCCCGCGGCTTCGCGCGCCAGTGCCCGATGGGCGGGCGTGGCGATGCGGGTGCGTTCGGTTTCCTCGTCCAGCGAGCGCCAGGGGTTGTCGAACAGGCCCATGGCGAGCTTGACGTAGAGGATGCGCCGGACCGCGACATCGACCGTACCCAGCGGGACGGCACCGGATTTCACCAGTTCCGGCAGGTAGCGGATGTAAAGCCCGCTCTGCATCGACATATCGACCCCGGCCAGCACGGCGAGGCGGGCGGCGTCGCGTTCGTCCTCGGCATAGCCGTGGGCGATCAGTTCCTCGTCGGCGGTGTAGTCGGAAAACACGAAGCCCCGGAATTCCATCTCGCCGCGCAGGGTGTCGGTGAGCAGGGCGCGGTCGGCGGTGGCGGGCACGCCGTTGATCTCGCTGAAGGCGGCCATCGTCGTCAGGGCGCCGGCTGCGAAGGACGCGGCGAAAGGCGGCAGGTGGGTTTCGCGCAAGGTCTCGTCGCTGATATCGACGCTGCCGTATTCCAGCCCGCCCGCCACCGCGCCATAGGCGGCGAAATGCTTGGGGCAGGCAAGCAGCGAGTCCGAGCGGCGCAAGTCCCGCCCCTGGAAACCGCGCACGCGGGCGGCCGAGAGCAGCGCCGTGAGCGTCACGTCCTCTCCGGAGCCTTCGACCACACGGCCCCAGCGCTGGTCGCGGGCGACATCGGCCATCGGCGCAAAGGTGAGGTGAAGACCGGCGGCGGTCGCTTCCACCGCCATGGCGCGGGCGGTGCTTCGGGCGAGTTCGGGGTCGAAGGAACTGGCTTCCGCCAGCGGCACCGGAAAGATCGTCTTGAGCCCGTGGATCACATCGCCTGCGAAGAGCAGCGGAATACCGAGGCGGCTTTCCCGGACCGCCAGTTCCTGCGCGCGCCGCGCGCCGGCTACGCCGATGCCGTTGAACAGGCAGCCGACGCGGCCCTTGCGGATTTCCTCGGAAAGGCGCTTCTCGTCCTGGATCCCGGCTTGCGGATTGGGCGGGTTGAAGGGGCGGAAGGCATCGGCGAGGCAGGTCATCTGCCCGGCCTTTTCCTCGATCGTCATGCGGGCGATCAGGTCGTCCACGCGCTGGACTTCACTGGCGGCGAAAGTGATGCGCGGCAGGCCGAAGGCGGCGGCCCCTCCCAGGATGCCGGACAGAACGGCGCGGCGATGAATGGTCATGAGAGCGAGAACACGGTCCGTGAAATAAGCGACGCCCCCGGAACGCCGCTAGAGACCTTTTTGTTGCACTGCGGCGCAAAAGCGACCGGCCGGTTGCCGCTTGGGACAACCGGCCGGATAGGGCGGCGCTCAGGTGAGCGCCATGCGCGGCTGCGAGACTTCGGCAGGACTCTCGGTCTGGACGGGAGCCATGGCCGGGATGGCATCGTCGACCGTGATGTCCTGGTCGCTGCGGAGCAGGGCGATGGCCTCGGCCTTGCTTTCGACGGCCGGGGGCGAGCCGCGCAGGGGCAGGCCGGCGGTCTCGCGCACGGTCAGCATCGTCAGGATGCCGATCGCGGCCGCGCCCATCAGGTAATAGGCGGGGACCAGCGGGTCGCCGGTGCGGCTGACGAGCCATGCGGTTACCAGCGGGGTGGTGCCGCCGAACAGCGATACCGAGACGTTGAAGGCGATCGACAGGGCGCTGTAGCGCACCGGCGTATAGAACAGCGCGGGCAGCGTGGAGGGCATCGAGCTGGTGAAGCACACGAGCGCCATGCCCAGCGTCATCAGGCCGAGGAAGATGAGCCCATCGTTGCCGGAGCCGATCAGCATCATGCTCGGAATTGCCAGGACCATCAGTGCGACGCAGGCGCCGATAATCATCGGCCGGCGGCCCAGACGGTCGCTGAACAGGCCGCCGACGATGTTGAGCGGCATCATCACCAGCATGACCAGGATGATCAGCAGCAGACCCTTGCTCTCGGCATAACCCATCGTCACCGTCAGGTAGTTGGGCATGTAGGTGAGCAGCATATAGTCGGTCACGTTGAAGACGAGCACCAGTCCCATGCACTTCAACAACTGCGGCCAATGCAGGCGGAACAGGTCGGACAGGCTGGGACGATCCGCTTCACGCTCGTCCACCTGTTCGTTGTAGGCCTGGAACGCGGGCGTTTCCTCCAGCTTGAGGCGCATGTAGAGGCCCAGCAGTCCCAGCGGACCGGCAATCAGGAACGGTACGCGCCAGCCCCAGGCCAGCATGTCTGCATCGCTGAGCCACATTTGCAGGGCGGTAACGGTTCCCGCACCGGCGATGTAGCCGCCGAGCGTGCCGAATTCGAGCCAGCTGCCCATGATTCCGCGCTTCTGGTCGGTCGAGTATTCGGCGATGAACGTGGCGGCGCCGCCGTATTCGCCGCCGGTCGAGAAGCCCTGGACCAGGCGGGCAACCAGCAGCAACAGCGGTGCGGCCATGCCGATGCGCTCGTAGGAGGGAATGAGGCCGATGGCGAAAGTGCCGACGGCCATCATCACCATCGTCAGTGCCAGGATCTTGTGCCGTCCGTAGCGGTCTCCCAGCGGGCCGAATACCAGTCCGCCGAGCGGGCGCACGACGAAGGCCGCCGCGAAAGTCGCCAGTGTGGCGATGAGCTGTACTGTCGGATTACCCGACGGGAAGAAGACATGCCCCAGGGTTACGGCAATATAGCCGTATACGCCGAAGTCGAACCATTCCATCGCGTTGCCGAGTGCCGCTGCACCGACTGCGCGGTTCAGTTGAGAGCGATCGACTACTGTAATGTCGTCGATGGCCAGTTCCCGGCGGGATTTGAACCAGCCGAATTGCGCGTGTTGCGCAACGGGATTGTGCATGTCTATCTCCGTGCACGCCCGGGCAGGCGCACAGGAAGGCACCACTATCGCCGAGCGGGAGGCGCGGCCGTCGAACGGCCGTGGATGGATGCGATGCCGCATGAGGCATCAAGCGGGGGAGGGCGCCCCATAGACATGTTTTGCTTGAAAAGGGGGAGCTTATGGCTGAGCCGTGGCTCTGCGGCGATGGGTCGAGTTTGTGTTCAACAGTGAACTTTACTGATTTTCATCGTCGTCGGCGGCGTTCTTCCCGGTTCTTCGGGGCTTCGAAGCGGATATCGATCGCGGTCGGAAACTTGTGAGCGATCAGGCAGATGCGGCGCGTTTCGGGCTATGCGCGGTCAGGCAGGTGACGACACTGGCGCCCATGCAGGCGATCGCCAGCAGTTCGGGGACTGTCGGCAGCCGCGCTTCCCAGAGGAAGCCGTAGAGCAGGGCGAAGGCGGTCTCGAACAGGATCATCTGGCCGACCATGGTGAGCGGCAGCAAACGGCTCATGGTGTTCCAGAAGGCATTGCCGACGACCGAGGCAAAGAGGGCGACCGCTCCCGAGACTGCAAGGAAGCGATACCAGGCAGCGGCATCATGCCCTGCGGGTTCGAGCAGCAGTGCGAAAGGAACCAGCAGCACCGCCTGAAATCCGGTGACGATGCCCAGCAGCAGGCTCCATTCGTGCGCGGAAACGTCGCGCAGGCGAACCAGCCAGCGGCTGTTGATGATCGCGAAAGCGGCCCAGGAGATCAGTGCACCTACAGCGCAGAGCAGGCCGATCAGCGGCATGATCCCCGCTTGCGCACGCACGTTGCCGAGTGTCTGCCAGCCGATACAGGTCACGGCGCCGAAGCCGAGCAGAAGCGAGGGCGCAAGTCGGGCCAGCGACGGCGCACTCGCATCGCGGCTGCCGACGGCGGTCACCAAGACCGGGATGAAGCCGATCACGAGCGAGGTCACGGTGACGCCCGCCAATTGCACCGCGCTGGACAGCAGGATGTAGTAGAGCGTGTTGCCCAGCAGGCTCAGCCAGGCCAGGGCGATCCATTCGGTGCGCCCGACATGGCGGATCAGCGTCCGCCAGCGAGGCATCAAAAGGACGGCGGCGATCAGGCCGTAAGCGAGATAACGTCCCGCAGCGAGATGGAGCGGACCGAAATCGCCCGCGAGTTCGGGAGCGAGGAAGACGAGTCCCCAAACCGCACCCGCGGCGGCTCCGAAACCTACGCCGACAATCGTATTGCGCGCATCCGACACTGCAAGCTCCGTCCACAAAGACGCCGCAGTGCACCGGAATTCCGCCGGGGTCTTGACCGCGTCTACGCCGTTTTTGACACAGGCTCCGGTTCCGGTTCGCCCCCGGCGGCTTCCTGCATCTGACGGCGATAGGCCGCTGGGGGCAAGCCCGTGGCCCTGCGCAGGGCGCGCGTCAAGGCGCTCTGGTCGGAATAGCCGAAGCGATACGCCAGTTCGGCGATGGAGAGGTGCCCCGATACCAGCGCTTCGCGGACGCGCTTGAGGCGTAGTTCGGACAGCCAGGCGCGCGGCGTGGTGTCCAGTTCCTCGCGGAACAGCGCATGCAGGCGGCTGACGCCGACGCCTGCATGTCGGGCCATGGCGGCGGCCGTCCAGTCATGACCTGGTGCGGCCTCAAGCCTGTCGAGCAGGGCGGCGAGGCGCAGGCGTGCCTTGGGCGGTCCATTCGCGAGCGTATCGAACAGCAGCGGTGCCCAGCGGTCGACCACGGCCTGCGCGGCTTCTCCGGAAGCGCCCTGCTGCGTTACCATCAGCGCCATGAAGTCGACCAGCTTGTTGGCGGCCGGCGATAGCGCACCGTAAGGACGTCGGCCGAGTTCCTCGCGCAGGCGGGGGGAGAGGTTTGCCGGATCGAGATCGAGAATGAAGGAGCGATTGGCGCGCACGCTGACCTGATCGTGCCGCATGTCGGTTTCAACGAAAGCCAGTTCACCGCGCCCGATCACGCTTCCCCGCCCGCCGATTTCCATCGTCAGCGCGCCCTCAAGAGGCAGGACAATCTGCGCGAAGCCGTGGCTGTCCGACGTGCTGTCAGGTCCGTAGCTGCGCAGATCGAGGGAGAGAGGCGGGGGCGACGACATGCCCTTGCGTCTATCACCAATCGCTTCCCCAGGCACAGACAGATTTGCTGTCGCCTGCTCAGAAGTGGCCGGTGCAGTAAGCCAGCAGCAGGATGATGGGAATCGGAACGCCGATCAGCCAAAGTAGACCCGAACGCATGGTTTTTCCTTTCGCGTTAAGTGAAGGAAACAAACCACGGTGCAGCGTCCGGTTCCCTGCGGCTTCGGGCGCGCTTCGATCGGACACCTTGTAGGGCTGTCATAATCCGATAAGAAACCCTCCGGTTCGCACCAAAACCAGAGGAAATTCAATGCGGCTTCCTGCTTCTCTTGCTTTTGCTTCCCTGCTCGTCCTGTCCCAGCCTGCCTTCGCGCAGAAGGGCGATGCGCCCGACGCAGCCAGGCAGCATACCGAAAAGACGGCCGAGGCCGTCGCCGCGAACTGGGCGAGCGCGCCGGTGGAGGAAGTCACGAAGACCAGCAAGGGCACGGCCAAGGTGGACGGCAAGTCCATCGCCTATACCGCCACCGCCGGAACGCTGACGATCCGCGACGCGCAGGGCAAGCCGACCGCCAGCCTGTTCTACACCGCCTATACGGCGCCGGGGAAGCACCGCCCGGTGACGTTCTTCTATAACGGCGGTCCCGGCTCGGCGAGCCTCTGGCTGCGCATGGGCAGCTTTGCGCCCGAGCACGTCCGCACCGGCAATCCCGAGGCGGTACGACCGGCGCCCTACGATGTCGGCCCCAACCCGGACAGCCTGATCGGCAGCACCGACATGGTGTTCCTCGACGCGGTGGGCGCCGGGTATTCCCGCCCGCTGGGCGATGCCAAGCCTGCGGACTTCTACGGCGTCGATCAGGACGTCGATGCCTTCGCCAAGGCGATCATGCGCTATGTCACCAAGAACGCGCGCTGGGGCGATCCCAAGTACATCTTCGGCGAAAGCTACGGCACGACCCGCTCGGGCGCCCTGGCCTACCAGCTTGAGGATCGCGGCATGGCGCTGAACGGCGTGGTGCTGCTGTCCTCGATCATGAACTACGGCATCCGCCAGTCCGGTTTCGATACCATCCATCTCGGCTATCTGCCGACCTATGCTGCGGTCGCCTGGTATCATGGCCGCGTCGCCGACCGTCCCGCGACCGTCGATGAATTCGTCGAACAGGCCCGCCAGTTCGCCAACGGCGAATATGCCGCCGCGCTCGCGAAGGGGCAGGACATCACGCCTGCCGAGGAAGACGCGGTGGCGCAGAAGCTCAGCCGCTTCACCGGACTCTCGGTGGACTATGTCAAGCAGGCGAACCTGCGTATCGATCTCGGCCGCTTCCGCAAGGAACTGCTGCGCGGCGGGCGCGAGACGGTCGGACGGTTCGACGGTCGCTACAAGGGCGTCGATGCCGATGCGGCCGGCGAAAGCCCCGAATACGATCCCTCGGATACCGCGATCAGCGGGCTCTATGTCGGCAGCTTCCTCGACCAGCTCACCACGCAGCTCGGCTACAAGACCGATCTCGACTACCGCCTGAGTGCGCGCGAGGGCGGTGATTTCGACTGGGACTGGAGCCACCGTCCTCCGGCGGGCCGCTCGCAGAACGTGGCCGATGTCACGGCGGACCTCGGCGCTGCGATGCGTACCAATCCGCATCTGCGCGTGCTGTCGCTCAACGGCTACTACGACATGGCGACGCCGTTCTTCTCGACCGAGCGCGATCTCAAGCACATGATGCTGGAGCCGGGCCTGCGGCAGAACCTTCAGTTCCGCTATTATCCGGCGGGGCACATGGTCTATCTCAACCCCGAGGCGCTGCACCAGATGCGCCTCGACATGCAGCGCTTCTATGCCGAGGAAGCGCGCTGAATGAAAAAGGGGGGCGGTGGCTGAAGCCATCGCTCCCCTTTTTTCGCGCTTCCGCCGGTCAGTGTGCGGCGGGCGCCGGTTCGTTCGCGGCTTCGAGCTGCATCGGTCCGCGAATACCGAGGCGCTCGGAGACGATCGTGGGCACCAGGGCCTGTCCGGCGACGTTCACGGCGGTGCGGCCCATGTCGAGGATCGGGTCGATGGCCAGCAGCAGGCCGACGCCTTCCAGCGGCAGGCGAAGGGTCGACAGGGTGAGCGTCAGCATCACCACCGCGCCGGTCAGGCCTGCCGTTGCGGCCGAGCCGATCACCGAGACGAAGACGATCAGCGCATAGTCGGAAAACTGCAGCGGTACGCCGTAGAACTGGGCGACGAAGATCGCCGAGATCGCCGGATAGATCGCCGCGCAGCCATCCATCTTGGTGGTCGAGCCGAGCGGCACCGCGAAGGCGGCGTAGGAACGGGGCACCCCGAGGCGCTCGGTCACTTCTTCGGTGACGGGCATCGTGCCCACCGAGGACCGCGAAAGGAAGCCGATCTGGATCGCCGGCCAGGCGACCGAGAAGAAGCGCAGCGGATTGATCCGGTGCAGCAGCAGCAGGATCGGGTAGACGCCCAGCAGCACGATCGCGAGGCCGATGTAGACCGCGCCCGCGAAGGCGCCGAGCGCGGAAAGGGCGTCCCAGCCGTAGCTGACCACGGCATTGGCGATCAGGGCCGCCGAGCCGAGCGGGGTCAACGCGATCAGCCAGCGCAGCAACTGGCGCAGCACGAGGTTGGCCGAAGTCATGAAGGTCAGGAAGGCTTCCGCCTTTTCGCCGACCTTCACGGCGGCGGCACCGACCGCGACGGCGGCGATGATGATCTGCAGGACATTGAAGGAGACCGAGGTGGCGGGGCCGTCGGCTTCCAGCGTGGTCGATGCGGTGATGCCCAGGTAGTTGGCGGGCACCAAGCCCTTGAGGAAGTCCAGCCATCCACCCACGGCCTTGGGGACTTGCGCGGCGCCGGCGTCGACGCTGGCGTGGAGGCCGGGCTGGATGGTCAGGCCGAGCGTGATGCCGATCAACACGGCGATCAGGGCGGTGATCGCGAACCAGAGCAGGGTCTGCCCTACCAGCTTCACAGCATTGTCCAGCCCGCGCAGCGCCGCGACCGAGGCAATGATCGCGGTGAAGACCAGCGGCGGCACCAGCGTGCGCAGAAGCTGGACGAAGATCTGCGCGATCGTGTGGAAGGTCTCGGTGGCGCTGCTTGCGAGTGCGCTGTCCGGTCCTATCTGCCGGACGGCGAGTCCGGCCAACAGACCGAAGACCATGCCGAGCATGACCTGGGTTCCGAAACTGGGAAGCCACGACCGTTCGGCGCGCGGGTTATTCGACATTCGCTTACCTTCACATCTGCCCCGGGAGCGGGAAGACGCGCCCTCTTTCGTTAGGCGCATCGTTTGCCGGTTGGGGCCTCGTCCGGGATCACCCGGTTGGGTCTCAATTTCGTCTCTTGCGGGCCTTCATGCAAGGGGCGGGTGGCGCCCTGTGCCCATGAACCTGACACAAAGCAGCGGCTTGCATGGCGCGACCATATTGTCAACTTAATTGGTCGAGAATGGGGATGGAGGGTTTCGTGCGATCACCGATGTCGGGATCCCATAACTAAAAGATAGTCTTCCATGCCTCCATGTTTTGGAATATCATAGAAATAACAAAGCAATAAACGATCGCCGTTGCGTAATTCAAATTGGTCGATGGTGTGGTGAGAACGCTATGCGCGACGCTTCCAATCCGTGCGGTCACAAATACCGGCAAAGCATTGATTGCGCGCATTTCCTGCTTCGCATCCTAGAAGCTGGCATGGCCGCGCCTTTTGCCGTTTCCGTACCGCAGGGAACCGAATCCGTTTCGTACGAAAGCAAGCAAGGAGGTGCCGCATGCGGGGCACGACGAACGATAGTGGTCTGCTGACCAGGGCATGGCTGCTCCTGCTGGGAGTGGTGATCCTTGGCGCAGGTCTCTTCTTTACGATCGCGGGCGCCAAGCTCGTCAGTCTCGGAGGTAGTTTCTACTTCGTGCTGGCCGGGCTCGCGCTGCTTGCATCCGGCTTCCTGATCGCCCGCCGTCGTCCGGCGGGCGCGCTGCTGTTCGGTATCACGTTCCTGCTGACGGTCTTCTGGGCACTGTGGGAAGTGGGCTTCTCGTTCTGGCCGCTGATTTCCCGCCTTCTGGCAATGGGCGTCGGCGCGACGGTCGTGGCGCTTTCCTATCCGCTGCTGCTGCGCGCGGTGGGCCGGGTGCCCGCGTGGAAACCGGCCGTCGGTGTCGCCGCCGTCGTCGGCGTAGCTTCGGCCGCCGGTTTTGCGGGCATGTTCGTGCCGCACGCGACCGTGGCCTTCTCCGGCCAGGAAGGTGCGCTGCTCCCGGTCGACCCTGCCCACGAGCAGAAGAACTGGGAAGCCTACGGCAACACGAGCGGCGGCAGCCGCTTCGTGGCGCTGGACCAGATCACCCGCGACAACGTGAACAAGCTCAAGGTCGCCTGGACCTATCGCACTGGCGACGTTGCCATCAGCGACGGCAACGGCGCCGAGGACCAGGACACGCCGCTTCAGGTCGGCGACACCGTTTACGTCTGCACCCCGCACAACAACGTCATCGCGCTCGATGCCGACACCGGCCGCGAGAAGTGGAAGGCGCGGATCGATGCGCGGGCCTCGGTCTGGAATCGCTGCCGCGGCCTTGCGTACTTTGACGCCAAGGCACCGCTCCAGCAGCCGAACATGCCCGGTTCGACCCCGATCACGGCCGTCACCGTGCCCGAGGGTGCGCCGTGCCAACGCCGCATTCTGATGAACACCATCAATGCCGAACTGATCGCGCTCGATGCCGACACCGGCAAGTTCTGCCCGGACTTCGGCAACGGCGGCCGCGTGGACCTCAAGGCCGGTCTCGGCAATGCTCCCGACCCGCAGTACCAGCTGACTTCGGCGCCGACCCTCGCCGGAACCACCGTGGTCGTCGGCGGACGCGTGGCGGACAACGTCCAGGTGGACATGCCGGGCGGCGTCATGCGCGGCTTCGACGTGGTCACTGGTAAGCTGCGCTGGGCCTTCGATCCGGGCAATCCGGCGATCACCGGCATGCCCGCGCCGGGCCAGACCTATACCCGCTCCACCCCCAACGTCTGGGCGGCCATGTCCTACGACCCGGCTTCCAACACCGTGTTCATGCCGGTGGGCAGTTCCTCGGTGGATCTCTACGGCGTTCCCCGGACTTCGCTCGACCACCAGTACGGCGCCTCGATGCTCGCGCTCGACGCCACGACCGGCAAGGAAAAGTGGCACTTCCAGACCGTTCATAACGACCTCTGGGACTTCGACCTGCCGATGCAGCCGAGCTTCCTCGACTTCGCGGCCAAGGACGGCCGCACGGTGCCCGCGCTCGTGTTCGGGACCAAGGCCGGGCAGCTCTACGTGCTCGACCGTGCGACCGGCAAGCCGCTGACCGAAGTGGCGAACGTGAAGGTCAAGGCCGCGAACATCCCGAACGAGCCCTATTCGCTGACCCAGCCGAAGTCGGTCGGCATGCCGCAGATCGGCGTCGGCTCGCTGACCGAGGCGGACATGTGGGGCGCCACGCCGTTCGACCAGCTCATGTGCCGCATCGCCTTCAAGGGCATGCGCTACGAAGGGCTCTATACCGCGCCCGGCACCGACAAGTCGCTGAGCTTCCCCGGTTCGCTGGGCGGCATGAACTGGGGTGGTCTCTCGATCGACCCGACCAGCGGCACGATCTTCGCCAACGACATGCGCCTCGGCCTCTGGGTCCAGATGTTCCCGCAGACCAAGGAACAGGCAGGCAAGGCCGGGGCCGCCGGTGAAGCTGTCAACACCGGCATGGGCAGCGTTCCGCTGAAGGGCACGCCCTATTCGGTGGTGAAGGACCGCTTCCTCTCGGCTCTGGGCATTCCCTGCCAGGCTCCGCCGTTCGGTACGCTCTCGGCGATCGACATGAAGACCCGCAAGATCAAGTGGCAGGTCCCGGTCGGCACCGTGCGCGACACCGGTCCGATGGGCATCAAGATGGGCCTGCCGATCCCGATCGGCATGCCGACGCTGGGCGGTACGCTCGCCACGCAGGGCGGTCTCGTCTTCATCGCCGGAACCCAGGACTACTACTTGCGCGCCTTCAACTCGGCGAACGGCAAGGAAGTCTGGAAAGCCCGCCTGCCTGTTGGCAGCCAGGGCGGCCCGATGAGCTACAAGTCGCCGAAGACCGGCAAGCAGTATGTGGTGATCACCGCAGGCGGCGCGCGCCAGTCGCCCGACCGCGGGGACTACGTGATCGCTTATACCCTGCCGTAACGGCCAGTGGGGGCGGTGCATCGGCACCGCCCCCACGCATTCCATTCTATAAAGGAAATCCCGCGTCTCAATCGATTGCGGAGAGGAGGGGGCTTTGGCCCTGCACATTCACATCATGACACGACCCCTTGTTCGTATCGCCGCCCGGATGACCGGCTGCGGCCTGCTGATCGCCACCCCTTTCGCAGCCTCGACGGCTTATGCGGAAGAGGACGCCGGCGAAGAGACTACCGCGCAAGCTTCGGCTCCGACCTCGGTGCAAACTTCCGTCATTGCTCCGGCACCTGCCGCGAGCAACGAAAAGCCCGCCGCGCGCGAGACGCTCACCGGCAATTGGGGCGGGCTGCGCAGCGATCTCAAGCAGGACGGGGTGACGATCCGCGGCGACTACGTTTCGGAAAGCTTCTCCGCCGTCGACGGCGGACAGCGCCGCGGGACCACTTATGTCCATCAGCTTCGCCTCGGCGCGGACTTCGACATGGAAAAGCTCACCGGATGGCAGGGCGGGATCGTCCATGTGACCTTCAACGACCGGCGCGGCGTTGGCATTTCCTCAGACTTCGTGGGCAATCGCCTGCCGATCCAGGAGGCCGCTGGCGGCTATTATGCGCGCCTGACCGAGGCTAGCGTCGAGCAAAACCTGATGGGCGGCAAGCTCAATTTCCGCGTCGGCTACTTCGCCATGGGCAACGACCTGGGCGGACAGCCGATCGGCTGCAACTTCGTGAACGCGGCGTTCTGCGCCCATCCGCTCTCGATGTCGGGAGACAGCGGCTGGTACAACTATCCCAATGCCCGCTGGGGCGTGGCGGTGCGCTACAAGCTGCGTCCGGACGTGGTGCTGCGCACCGGCGTATACCAGGTGAATCCACGTCTTAACGACGAGAAGAATGCCTGGAACCCCTTCGCAGGTGGGACTATCGGCGTGCTGCTGCCCTTCGAGGTGGAATACGATCCCGGCACTCGTCCCGGCAGCCGCGTATTGCCCGGCCATTACAAGGTCGGCGTCTACTACGACACCGCGCGCGTGCCCAAGCAGGGCGGTGGCGGCACGGTCCGGGGGCGCGGCGGCTTCTACATCCTTGCCGATCAGATGATCTACCGGGAAGGTGACAGCAGCCGGGGCGTTTCCCTGTTCGGCCAGTTCACCGCCAATCCGCAGGTCTCGGGCCAGATCAGTCGCTGGTATGCGGGCGGCGTCATCAAGATCGGCACGTTCAAGGGCCGCGACGCCGATACGATCGGCCTCGGCTTCACCCATGCCGTCGTCGATCCGCGCCTGCGCCGTTTCCATGTCGACACCGCGCCGGTCCCGGGCAGCTACGCTTCGCTTCCCGCGGGCGAAACCGCGCTGGAACTGAGCTACGGTTTCCAGGCCAACCGCTGGCTGGTGATCCGTCCCGACGTACAGTACATCATCGACCCCGGCGCCTTCGGCTTCCGCTCGACGCCCAATGCACTCGCGCTGGGCCTTCAGGTCAGGATGCAGCTCTAAGGGTGAGCGCCTATAACCACCTTGTATGCCGGAACCAGACATACAAGGTGGAGCAGAGCAGGACGATTACCCCCAGTACGCCGAAATAGCCGTAGCGCATGTGCAGTTCGGGCATGTTCGTGAAGTTCATGCCGTAGATGCCCGCGATGGCGGTCGGGACGGCGAGGATCGCCGCCCAGGCCGCCAGTTGGCGGGTGATCGTGCCCTGGCGCTGCGATTCCAGCAGGTGGCTGACCTCGAACACCGTGGTCAGGACCTCGCGCAGGCTGGCGACCATGGAATCGACGCGGCGGACGTGGTCGTAGACGTCCTTGAAATAGGGCCGCACCGCCGCATCGAGATAGGGCACGTCCAGATGGACGAGCTTGCTGCTCACTTCCGCCATCGGGCCGAGAACGCGCTGGAAGCGGATCAGTTCGCGGCGCAGGCCGAACAGGCGCATCACGTCCTCGCGGTCGAGAAACGCGTCGAGCGCGTGCTTCTCGATCTCCAGCACGTTTTCCTCGATGGTCTCGACGATCGGCAGGTAGCCGTCGACGATGAAGTCCAGAATGGCGTGGAGCACATAGTCGACACCATTCGACAGCAGCGTCGGCGCAGCCTCCAGCTGGGCGCGCAATTCGGTATGCGCGCGAGCGGAGCCGTGGCGGACCGAGATGACATGGTGCTTGCCGACGAAGACCGAGGTTTCGCCATAGACGATCTCGTCGCCTTCGAGATGGGCGGTGCGGGCCACCACGAAGAGCTGGTCGCCGTAGATGTCGACTTTTGGCAGCTGATGGGCCTTGAGCGCATCCTCCACCGCGAGAGGGTGGAGGCCGTAGGTCTTCTGCACGGCGCGCAGTTCCGCTTCGGTCGGCTCGTGCAGGCCGATCCACACGAAGTCCTCGGCTTCTCCCTTCGCATGGTCGGGAATCGGGGGGCAGCTTTCGAGCGAAACCGGCTCGGCGGGCTGACCCTGGCGATAGAGGCGGGCGGCAATGACGGTCATCGAGGACGGGGGCTTTCCGGATTCTGGTCGTCTCGGCAGGACGATAGCGCCGGGCGGACGGCATGGACAGCCACGCTTCGGCTTTGTCTGGATGTTTTCGGGGACGGCTTCCTCAGGGAATTTCGCGCCGGTGCTGCCGGTTACGCTGTTGATGGCGCTGGCGGGCCGCGCTGCCTTTGCCGTCGGAGATCAGCGACTGGAGGTCCAGCAGGGCGCGGCCGGTCGCCATGCCGCCGTTGCAGGCGATGTAGCGCGGCTCCCACACCGGGGCGAACTTCTCCTTGTAGTTCCGCAGGCCCTCGAAGCCGTAGAAGGCTTCTCCGTGGCGGAACAGCATCCCCGCCGCGCGAGCCCAGGTGGGGGCGAGGCGACGGGCCTCGATGCCGGAAAGCGGCGCCAGGCCGAGGTTGAACCAAGCGTAGCCCTCCTGTCGGCCCCAGAGCATCAGGCGGGTGAACAGGAAGTCCATGCAGCCGTAGGGCACATCGGCGCGGTGGCGCATGAGGTCCACCGAGAGTTCCTCCCGGCCCGCCGTCTTCCAGAGATTGGCGAAGGCGACGATCCGGCCCTCGCAGCGGATCACGGCGATGTCGCAGCGGGCGATGTAGGTTTCGTCGAAGCGGCCGACGCTGAAGGCCTTCTCGCGCTGGCCTTTCGCGTGCAGCCATTCGTCCGAGACGGCGCGCAACTCGCCCATGAGGGACGGCACACGGGCGGCGGGGACGATGGCGAATTCGGCGCCTTCGCGCTCGGCGCGGCGCATGGCGTGGCGCAAGGGACGGGCGGCGGAGCCTTCGAGACCGAAGCGGGAGAGATCCACGCGCGCTTCCTCGCCGTACTTCATCAGTTGCAGGCCCATGTCGATGGCGATCGGCAGAACATCGGGCGTGACCTGATAGAGCAGCACGCGGCCCTGGTTGGCGTCGGCCCGCTCGCGCAGGCGCCAGAGCAATTCGGGCCAGTCGGCGGGATCGCCCACGGGATCGCCCATGACGATCCAGGAATGGCCCTGGACCTGGTACATCAGCATCGAGCGGCCCTCGGGACCGGCCAGGAACAGCTTGTCGCCGGTGAGCGCGAGCATCGATTCCGAGCGGGTGGCATGGTGAAGGGCGGCGTCCACGTCGAGCGGGCCTTCGTCGGGCAGCACGGCGCTGCGGGAGGGGCGCAGGAAGGCGAGCAGGGTGGAGGCGCTCATCAGCACGGCGACGGCGAAGCTCGTGCGCAAGTAGCGCGAGGCGTCGCCCGACCAGGCGAATTTCCACCAGAGACTGCTGCGATAGGCGGGGAAGGTCTGGGCGAAATAGCCGATCACGATGACCAGCGCGATCGTGGCGACCATGGCCAGAATCCAGTTGGTGCTCATCACGTCGGCAGTGAGCGCGGTGCGGCGCCAGAACCCCTTGCGCGCTATCTGCAACACGCCTGCGACGGCGAGCAGGGTCAGCGCTTCCTCCCAGTCGAGGCCCTTGGCAAGCGAGAACGCGGCGCCCGCCAGCAGCAGG
Source organism: Novosphingobium sp. (assembly GCF_036820275.1). Classification (GTDB taxonomy): domain Bacteria; phylum Pseudomonadota; class Alphaproteobacteria; order Sphingomonadales; family Sphingomonadaceae; genus Novosphingobium. The sequence goes on along the minus strand of NZ_DAISLT010000001.1, from coordinate 247,554 downwards.
GCGCGGGTCAGCAGGAAGGCAGCGTCGAGGCGGCGGTAGAGCGCGGGGGCCAGCAGCAGCAGCAGCGTGCCGACCAGGCTGGCGGCGATCTGCGAGGCTTCGACGAAAGGCAGCGGCACGATGCCGCGAATGTCGGCCATGCGTTCCGGCAGGGCGGGGGTCGCGCCCGACAGCAGCAGGATCGCACCGCCGAGGAAGACCAGCAGGGCGATGGCGCGCGGGGCGAGGCTGACCATCATGCTCTCGCCCGCCTTCAGTGCGAGCACGGCCGGGCGCCGCCAGCGGGCATGCTCGTGGCGCAGCAGCAGGACGAGCGCGAGGGCCAGTGGCAGGAGGTAGTAGACGATGCGGTAGACGAGCAGGGCGGCCACGAGTTCTCCCGCCGGGATCTGCGGGCAGAGCGCGATGACCGTCGCCTCGAACACGCCGAGGCCGCCGGGAACGTGGCTTACCAGCGCGACGACGATGGCCAGGACATAGGCGAGCAGCAGCGGCGGATAGAGCGCGATCCCGGCATGGGGCAGCAGTACGTAGAGCGTGCCGCAGGCCGCGGCGATATCGGCCAGCGCCACGAATGTCATGCGTGCGATCGCGTCCGGTCCGGGCAAGTGCCAGCGTTTGGCCAGCAAGGCGCCGCCACCCAGCAGCGCCAGCAGCACGGCGCCTGCCGTGTGCTGGACGCCGAGGGGAAGGACGTGCTGCGCTATGACAAGCGGGCGATGATGGACCAGCAGGGCCAGCGCGACGGAGGCGAAGACGCCGGTCCAGAAGGTGATCCCGGCGATGGCGGTGACCCGGGCGACTTCGCCCGCGCCCATTCCCTTGGCGCCGTAGATGCGCAGGCGCGCCGCGGCGCCGGTCAGGATGCCGAAGCCGAGATTGTGGCTGAGCGTGTAGCTTGTGAAGGAAGCGAGCGCGGCGGTGCGGTAGGGTTGCGGCCGTCCGATCGTGCGCAGGGCCATGACGTCATAGATCGTCAGCAGCAGGTAGCTGGCCGTCGTCAGGCCGAAGGCGACGGCGAGGCGCCAGCCCGGAATCGCGCGCGCGGTTCGCATCAGCGCATGGATGTTCAGCGACATCGCCAGCCGGTGCAGGCACAGCGCCGCCAGCACCAGAACCAGCGCCGCGACCGTCAGTTGCGCCGGAACCGCCAGCCTGCGGGCCAGGGGCTTCAGGTGCGCAAGGCGTCTTGCAAGTCCTTTTACGGAAGGGGCGGTGATCGCGTTCACGGCCGCCGCGTCCAGGTCTGCGACTTGCAGATCAGCCCATGCAGGATACAGCCGCTGATCTTGAGATGGCCGGGGTCGAGCTGGTGGATGCGCGAGAAGAAGGTCTCGCCCATGTCGGGGACGAAGACCTGCCCCTGCCAGCCGCCATCGCCCTCGCGGTGATAGTCTCGCAAAAGCTGGGTGCCGACGAGGTGGCCGACCCCGGCATCGGAGGCGTCCGCCACGGCCTGGCCGCCGACCCAGGTCACGGTGCCGCAGAGCATCGCCCCGCACGGCGCCACCGCCACTTCCACATCACCGCGCGGATTGAGCCAGTGGCCGAAGGGATCGGCGGCATGGGCGGGCTGCGCGGGGGCAGTCGCGGTCAGGGCGCCGATCAGCAGCGGGAGGATCAGGGCAAGGCGGGCGGCATGGCGGATGGTTTTCATCGTGCGGTCTCCGGACCGGCAAGGGTGTGGGCGGCAAGAACGCCGCGAATGGCGCCGAACAGGCGGTCGGCATCCTTGTTGAGGTAGTGGTCGCCGGGCAGGACGATCTGCGTCAGGCGGGGCAAGTGGAGCAGCGGGCAGAGGCTTTCCGGTTCGTCCTGACCGTGGATGCAGACGACCGGAACCCAGCCCAACTTGCTGGCGCTGGCCAGCGCGGGGGCATCGGGCGGCGTCTCGTCCAGCCATTCGAGCGGCGAGACGCGCAGGAACACGGTGCGGGTGGGAACGGTGAGAACGACCATCGAGACATGGCGGCGCAAGTCGGCGGGAAGGTGTTCCAGTCCGACATGGACCATGTCCGAACCGAACGACTGCCCCAGCACGATGACGCGATCGGTATGGCCAAGCGCCATGGCGCGGCGGATGGCTTCCGCCAGCATTGTCGAGACATCCTCTGGCGTGCGACGCACCTTGAAGTAGTTGAGCGAGTTGACGCCGACCGTGGCGATGCCATGATCGGCAAGGCGACTGGCCAGTTCACCGCCGAGCCCGGCGCGCAGCCCCATATCGCCGGACAACAGTACGGCGGCGTAGTGGTGGTTTCCGTTTTCTCGCGCGGGCATGTCCACGAAGGGACTGGCGTTCCAGGCGCCCAGCCACCCGAACACACCGACCAGCAGCGCCGCGATGGCGAGGATCGTCGCGATCACGATGGCGGTCCGGCGCCGGGGTCTGCGGAGGGGCATCTTTGTCATCATGCCGCTTTGCGCCGCGCCACCTTGCCGCGGGGTGGAGCGAACATGGACTTTCCTTAATGTGACTTGCGCGCTGGGCGGTGCGATAGTGCCGGACATGGGTGTAGCTTGCGGCCGGTCTTATGCCGGCGCCGAGGATATTGCCGGTCCATGTTCGTTTCGCCCTTCTTCCTTCCTGCCTGTTCGGACCCGTCCCGTGCCCGCCGGCTCCCACCCGAGGGAGCAGCAGCTTGGCGATGACCGACATGAACGAGCGCAAGAGCCGCCTGCTGGGACTGTTGCCGATGCTCGGTGCATTGCTGGCGGTGACCGGGGCGCTGACATGGGGCGATATCTGGGCGCAGCGGCATTTCAACCTGATCGGCCATACCCTGCCCCGCCCCCAGGGCACCCCGTCCGGCGAGGCCTGGCGGCAGGTGCTGGACTTTACCGCCGATCCCGTGCCGGGGCCGCAACCTGGCCTCGTCGTCACCAGCGTCCGCTCGCGTGGGCATGCCGAGAAGGCGGGGCTTGCCGTGGGCGACTGGATCGAAAGCGCGGACGGCCACGAGCCGCCGACGCTTCAGGCCCTGGCAGAGGAGTTGTCTGTGCGCGGACAAAGGCCTATCCACCTGACAGTGATGCATCAGGGCGCGGTTCGCACGATCGATCTCGCCCGTGAACCGGAGCTGATGGCTCCGTAATACGACGTGAAGGGGCCGGGCGAAGACATGGGGCACAAGTTGTTGGTCGTCGAGGATGACGACGCCACCGCCACCTACATCGCCAAGGGCATGACTGAGGAAGGCTTCGTGGTCGATCGCGCGGCGAACGGGCGCGATGCGCTGTTTCTGGCGAGCGACGGCACGTACGATGCCATCGTGCTCGACCGCATGATCCCGCAGATGGACGGGATGTCGGTGCTCGGTGCCTTGCGCGCCGGGGGGATCGAGACGCCGGTGATCGTGCTTTCGGCACTGGGATCGACCGACGACCGCGTGACCGGGCTGACCTCCGGCGCGGACGATTACCTCACCAAGCCTTTCGCCTTCGCCGAACTGCTGGCCCGCGTGCGCCTGCTGGTGAAGCGCAGCGGCGGACAGGCGGCGGTGGAAACGCGGCTCGTCTGCGGTGATCTGGAAATGGACCTGCTCGCCCGCAAGGTCCGGCGCGGCAGCCGCGTGATCGATCTCCAGCCGCGCGAGTTCCGCCTGCTCGAGTACTTCCTGCGCCATATCGACGAAGTGGTGACGCGCACGATGCTGCTCGAAGCGGTGTGGGACTATCACTTCGACCCCGGCACCAATGTCATCGACGTCCATGTCAGCCGGTTGCGCCGCAAGCTCGACGAGGGTGGTGCGGCGCCGCTGCTGCACACCGTGCGCGGCGCGGGCTATCGTCTCGGGATCGTCGCTTGACGACAGAGGCGGAGAAGATCGGGCCGGCGACACCGGGGGCAGGGAGGCGCGCCAGGGCATTTCTGCGTTCGACCACGTTCCGTCTCTTCGTTCCGGTGCTGCTGTTTCAACTCGTGGCGACCGGCGGCGTACTGACTTTCGTCTGGATCGCCGGCCAGCAGAGCGTGCGGGACGAACAGCATGCCCTGGTCGAAGAACTGCGCGACGACTTGCTCGATACCTATCAGGAGGGCGGCGCGGCGGCGCTGAAACTCAATATCGAACGCCGCCTGGGCAACGAGGGACGCCGCGCCCCCGTCCTGCTGCTGGCGGACCGCGACGGGCGGGCGATCGCGGGCAACCTTTCGGCTCTGCCGCCGCCCGATCCGGAGGCCGGAAGCTTGTTCGAAACGATGCTCTATCGCAGCGACAGCACCCAGCCGCAGACGATGGCGCTCTCCGAAACGCGCCTTGCCGACGGCTCGATCCTGCTTGCGGGGATCGAGATCGGCCGCGATCTCAAGCTCCAGCGCAGTTTCGAGCAGGCCTTGCTGGCGGCGCTGTTCCTGGCGCTGCCGCTGGCGACGCTCGTGGCGGTACTGACCTCGCGGCTGGTCGGCCAGCGGGTCCACGACATGGCGCAGACCGCGCACCGGGTGGGGAGCGGGGCTTTCGAGGCGCGCGTGCCGCTCGACGGTTCGGGCGACGCCTTCGATGAACTTGCCGGTGAAATCAACGCGATGCTGGCGCGGATCGAGACCCTGGTGGGGGAACTGCGGGTCGTGGCCGAGGGGCTGGCGCACGATCTGCGCTCACCCGTGACGCGGCTGCGCTCGGCGCTGGAGCAGGCCGCTTCGGAGGTGACCGACCCCGCCGCCGAGGCAGCGATGCAACGCGCGCTCACCGAGGCTGATACGTTGACCCGCATTCTCACGACGGCGCTCCAGATTGGCCGCGCCGAGGCCGGGATCGGGCGCGAGCGCTTCGAGGAGACCTTGCTGGAAGACTTTCTCGGCGATCTTGCGACCTTGTACGAACCTTATGCCGAGGATGCCGGTTTCGAGCTGCGGGCAGAGGCGCCGTGGGGCCTTTCGGTTTCGCTTCACCGGGAACTGATGAGCCAGGCGCTCGGCAATCTGGTCGACAACGCGGTGAAGTATGCAGAGGGCGGCAGCATGATCGCGCTCTTCGCCCGGAGGCAGGGCGAGCAGGTCGTGCTCGGCGTGCGCGACGATGGTCCGGGCATTCCGCCCGAGCGGCGCGAGGCTGCGATGCAGCGGTTCGGACGGTTAGACCCCAGCCGCGGGGTGGCCGGTTCCGGGCTGGGGCTGGCCCTCGTCGAGGCGGTTGCGAAGCTGCACGGCGGCGCAATCGCGCTGGACGAAGCGACGGGCGGCGGCCTGGAGATCAGGCTGACCATCCCGTCATCCCGATTCTGAAGTTTCAGGCCGGTTCTGATCCTTCAGGCCGTTTCCAGATCGCGTTCGGGTGCGGTGGCGGTCTGGTTTGCAGGCGCCGCGTTGACCCGCCCGGTCCGCTCCAGCTTGCCCCAGCCGATGCCCTTGCCGGCGAAGGCGGCCCCCACCGCGCGGATCACCACGCTGTACATGAGCTGGCGATAGACGAAGCGCTGGGCCAGCAGCAGGAACGGGCGGAAGCGCTCGCGGCGGGTGTCGAGGCGATAGGCGATCCAGCCGCAGGCAAGGTCCACCAGCGTGAAGGCCAGCCAGTAGGCGCCCATGCGCAGCACGTCGGTCTGGGTCTGCGCCCAGCCGTGCTGCGACACGCGCAAGGCGGTGCCGCCGATCGAGATCACCAGGGCCAGATCGATGGCGGGCGAGATCACCGCGAAGACGATCTGGAACAGCCAGGCCTGGGGCATGCCGATGAAGGCAAGGCCGGAAGGGCGCCCCTTCACCAGAGTGCCGCGGTGCTTCCACAGGCACTGGAGCGTGCCGAAGGACCAGCGGAAGCGCTGCTTCGACAGGGCCTTGAAGCTCTCCGGCGCTTCGGTCCAGGCCACGGCGTCTTCGTCGTAGGCGATCTTCCAGCCCTTGCGCTGGATGGCGATGGTGAGGTCCTGGTCCTCCGCCAGCGTGTCTTCCGGATAGCCGCCGACCTCGTCGAGCGCCTCGCGGCGCCAGGCGCCGACCGCGCCGGGCACGACCATGATCGCGTCGAGCCGGGTCAGTGCGCGGCGTTCGAGGTTCTGCGCGGTGACATATTCCACGCCCTGCCAGCGGGTGACGAGGTTCACGCGGTTGCCGACCTTGGCATTGCCCGCCACCGCGCCGATGGCGGGGTCGGCGAACCAGCGCACGAGGCGGGAGATTGTCTCGACCTCGAAATGGGTATCGGCATCGAGCGCCACGATCACGCTGCCGCGGGCCTGCTTGAGTGCGCGGTTGAGCGCGGCGGCCTTGCCGCCGTTCACGAGCGTCAGCAGTTCGACATGGGCATTATTGGCGAAGGCCTCGGCAACGATGGCGCTGGTGCGATCCTTCGAACCGTCGTCGGCGACGATGATCTGGAGCTGACGATAGTCGCTTTCGAGCACCCGCCGCACCGAGGCTTCGATCACGCGCTCCTCGTTGTAGGCGGGAATGATGACGGTCACGAGCGGGTCGCAGGTGTCTGCCGGGGCTTCCATCGGCTGCGGGCGGCGCAGCAGGCTGGCCAGCGAGGCGAGGCCGACCGAGCGCAATACGCCCAGCGAGATTGCGAAGAAGAACGTCCAGTTCAGGCCGACGAGGATCGCCGCGAGCGCCCCGAACAGGGCGATGTCCGCGCGCACGGCGGCGAGGTCCACGCCGTCTACCTTGGGCATCACCGCATCGTGCGAGAGGCCTGCGAGGGTCGAGACGGGGACGAACGTATAGCCGTCCTGCTTCAACCGCTCGATGATGACGGGGAGCGCGGCCACGGTCTGCGAACGGTCGCCACCGCCGTCGTGGAGCAGGATCACGTTTTCGGAGCGGTCGGGACTGGCCGATTCCACCTGCTGGATCGTGCTGTCGATGATGTGCTGGACGCCGGGGCGCTGCCAGTCGTCCGGATCGACGTGGAGGCCGACCACGGTATAGCCGTGCGCACGGGCGATGGCAGCGGGGACGAGTTCGTCGGCCGTGGTCGGCTCGGCGTCTCCGAAATAGGGCGCGCGAAACAGGCGGATCGAACGGCCGGTGGTGGCCTCGATCAGGCGCTGGGTGGCGTTCATTTCCAGGCCGATGCCGGTCGCGGCTTCCTCGGCCATGTTCGGGTGGGTGTAGCTGTGGTTGCCGATCTCGTCGCCATCGTCGGCGATGCGCTTGACGAGGTCGCGGTTGGTAAGGGCATTCTCGCCGATCATGAAGAACGTGCCCGGAACGTGGTACTGTTCCAGGATCGAGAGGATGCGCGGGGTCCAGGTCGGGTCAGGGCCGTCGTCGAAGGTCAGCGCGAGCTTCTTGGGCAGGGCGCCGGTGCGGTGCACGACATAGGGCGTGGGCAGCCGGGTATAGCTCTCTGCGGAGACCATCCCGGTGGTCTTGTCGAACGAGACCGCGCGGCTGCCGTCCTGCGGCGTGGCGGTCACGTCGAGGATCTCGCCCTGGCCTTCCACGTCGACATTGGCGGCCTGCGTCAGGTGCGTCAGGTTTGGACGGGCTCCGGTGCGCCATGCCTTGACCGTGTTCCAGAAGCCGGGCTCCTCCGAGCCGAGGCGCCAGAGCGCGATGTCGCCCACGCCGAGGCGCGAGAGGACCTGCATCTGGTTCCAGGTGGCGGCGGCGTCGAGCATCCAGACGTCGTGGCGATGGCCGTCATCGTCGTAGGAATAGCCGGCATTGCCGCTCATGGCATCGTATTGCGGCTCGGCGCCGCTGTCATGGGCGTCGAGCCAGGCTTCCTCAACGGTCATGCTGTCAGCCTTGCCGTCGTGCCAGTTGTAGGCGTACTCGCCGAGCGCGACGATCGCCTTGCCCTGCGGCAGCCCGGCCAGCGCGTGGGACAGCTTCTGCGCGAACCACGGGCTGGAGGCGATCGGACCGGGGGTGCCGCCCTGCCAGTGCTCGTCGTAGGCCATCAGCACCAGGCGGTCCGCCACGCTCGCGAAGGCGCGGGTCGACCACTCCGGATTGTCGATCGGCATGGTGACCGAGACGATGCGATGCTTGGGCGCGAGCTGGGCGCGCAGTTCGCTCAGGAACAGGCGCAGGTTCGGCAGGCTGCCGCTGGGCATGGTCTCGAAGTCGACCATGACGCCAGCATAGCCGGTCTTGTCGAGGTAGGCGGCCACTTGCGCTTCCAGCGCATGGCGGCGGGCCGGATTGGCAAGCTGCGCCGCCGTGGCATCGCCCTGCCAGTCGCCGTCGATGGTGTTCTGGAGCACCGGCACGACAAGCGGGCGATGGAGGGCGGTGGCGAGCAGATGGTCGAGCCGCGCGTCGTCGTCGATCTTGAGTGCGCCGCTCTTGTCGACCGAGAGAGTGGCGGGGGCGACCCAGTCGAGCCGGTCGATGTGGCGTTCCAGCGAGGTGGCGCTGTCGTCGCTCCAGGGCGTGTAGAAGCCGACGGTGATCGGCCTGGCGCCGGGCGTGGCGGCGGGAATGGCGGGCTTGCCGAACAGGAACTTGCGCGCACGGCGCGTCAGGTGGCCGATCTGTGCGCGGAACGGCAGCGGCGAGGCGTGCTCGTAAGCGATCGGCAGCGGCGGCGGCGCGGGCACGCTGGCTACGGTGGTCGCGAAGATGACGCAGGCCGCGATCGCCGTCAGCAGGGCGATGAACGACAGGCGGCGAACCCGGACGCGCCGGTTTCCGGTGGGGTCGAAGAAAATCGGTGCAGCCACGGCGTGCCTCACGAAAAGTTCCGGGCGGCGTGGGGGAACGCCGCCCGGAGTTTCATTGGTCTTTCGGAAGGTGCGGCCCGAAAACCGGAGGCAATGACGAGGGTGCGAATGTCACATTCGGCTTCCGGGCCGCACGACCGTTCTAGCCCTGCCGCCATGGAGCGGGCGTGGAGGCGAGGTTACAAAATTTTCATGTTCTTCCGCGCGCGATTGACCGGCGCACGGACAGGAAAATGACGCCGAGTGTCATAAGAGTATTATCGTTGGATTTTATCCATTTTGATCAAATCGATAGGGGCGGGTCGCAGCTTTGCCCCCCAATAGAGAAAACCAGATGATCCGCTTGCGTGCATACCTGAACCGACAGCCCCTTTCCGCCAGGGTCACACTCATGACCGTAGCCGCCCTGATGCTGCTTTCGGCCATCCTGTTTGCGGGCACGCGCGTGCTCATGGTCGAAAGCGCGCGCGAGCAGGGAACCGAAAGGCTCGATACGAACATGCGCGTGGCATGGTCGGTGCTTCAGGCGAATGGCTTGAACTTCAATCTGCACGAAGGGCAGCTTCGCGCCGGGGATACCGTGCTCAGCGGCAACAATGCGACGGCGGATCGCATCAAGGAACTGGTCGGAGGCATGGCGACGATCTTCATGGAAGATCTGCCGGTGGCCACCAACGTCATGCTCGACGACGGTTCGCGCGCGCTCGGTTCGCGTTTTGAGGCCGGGCCGGTGCGGGATGCCATTCTGGTCGAGGGCAAGTCCTGGCGGGGACAGATCAATATCCTCGGCACCGACTATTTCGCAGGCTACGATCCGATCCGCAATTCCGACGGCAAAGTGATCGGCATTCTTTTCGTCGGTTTCCCGGCGAGCGATTTCAATGCGCAGGTCAATCGCGTGAGCTGGCAGGTGCTGATCGTTGCCTTGCTCGTCACCGCGATCGCCGCGGCGCTTTGCAGGCGGGAAGCCATGCGCCTGTTCCGCCCGCTGGAAGGCGCGACCCGGACGATGTTGCGGCTTGCGGAGGATCATCACGATATCGAGATCGAAAACCTCGATCGCCCGGACGAGATCGGAGAGATGGCGCGGGCGCTGCTGGTTTTCCGCGATGCCGCGGCGGCACGCGAAGCCGCCGACACGGAGCAGCGCGGGGTGGTTGCCGCGCTGGGAGGCGGTCTCGCGCAGCTGTCTTCCGGCGATCTCACCGCGGAGATCGTCGATCGCTTTCCCGAAAGCTATGAGGGGCTTCGCGGCAACTACAATTCCGCGCTGGCGGGCTTGCGGGGGCTGATCGCGTCGGCCGGATCGAGCACGGCAACCATTCGCGGCGGCGCCTTCGAGATCGCCCAGGCCTCAGAGGATCTCGCGCGACGCACGGAGGCCAGCGCGGCGAGCCTCGAACAGAGTTCCGCGGCGCTGCTGGAGATCGACGGCAACTTGCGGTCGGGCGCGAATGACGCGATCGAGACCGTCGGCCGGGCGGACCTGGCGATCGCGACGGTCAACGACGGGCGGGATATCGCGGCCGAGGCCGTCGATGCGATGCGGCGGGTGTCCGACAGTGCGACCAATATCGACGGCGTCATCGAAGGTCTCGACAAGATTGCCTTCCAGACCCGCGTATTGGCGATGAACGCAGCTATCGAGGCCGGCCGGGCGGGAGAGGAAGGGCGCGGCTTCGCGGTCGTTGCCGATCTCGTTTCGGCGCTGGCCATGCGCTCCGAGGCGGAGGCCCGCACTGCCCGCGAGCAGCTGACGGTGACCCAGGCCGAGATCGTTTCCGCGCTGGGCGCCGTGGAGCGCGTCGACGGGGCATTCGAGAACATCGCCGGGGATGTCGGGCAGGTTCACCTCCTGCTGGGCGGCATGGCGAAGGGCAACCGGGCCTCGTCCAGTTCGGTCAGCGAAGTGACCGCGGCCATCGGTGCGATGAACCTGGCGACCCAGCAGAACGCGGCCATGGTCGAGCAGGCCTCGGCTGCCGCGCGCAGTCTCACGCAGGAGGTCGATCGCCTCACGGCCCGGACCGCCTTGTTCAAAGTGGCCTGAGAGACCGGGAGAAGCGCCGCCTCAACTGTCGTCGCGGCGGGGCTGGTCGGTGCCAGTCACGCGGCGCCAGTGCTCATCGGCGCGGCGCTCGAACGTGCCTGCCTCGCGTGCTTCGCTGCGGTAGAGTGCGCCTTTGGGCATCGGTGAATAGACCTGGTCGACCCAGCCGCGCGGATCGTCATGCGGCCATTGATAGCCGACATGGCCGAGCTGCGCGGCGCCCTTGTAATGGGCATCGCGCAAGTGAAGCGGCACTTGCGCCGGCGGCTGCGCCGCGACGAACTGGAGTGCCGCCGAGATACCGCGGGAGGAAGAGGCCGACTTTGGCGCGCGCGCAACGTGAAGGGCGGCATGGGCGAGCACGATCTGGGCCTCCGGATAGCCGATCTTCTCGACTGCATGGAGCGCCGCCACGGCTGTCTGCAAGGCGGTGTTATCGGCGAGGCCGACGTCCTCGGAGGCATGGATCATGATCCGGCGGGCGATGTAGCGCGGGTCCTCGCCGCCGTGGATCAGGCGCGCGAGCCAATAGAGCGTGGCGTCCGGATCGGAGCCGCGCATCGATTTCACGAAGGCGGAAACCACGTCGTAATGGGCATCGCCGGACCTGTCGTGATTGACCGGCGCGGCGGCATAGGCCTCTTCCAGCATCGCGTCGGTCACCTCGAACGCGGCGTCCTCGTGGCCGAGCGCCAGGCTTTCCAGCGTCGTCAGCGCGCGGCGGGCATCGCCGCCGGACCGGCCCGCGATCATGCGGACCTGCTCGGGCGTCATCCCGAGGGTGATGCCGCTTGCCTGGAGATGCTCGATCCCTCGGCGCACGACTTTCTCCATGTCGGCGATGTCGAGCGGTTCCAGCTTGAGAATGGTCGAGCGCGAGACCAGCGCCGGGGTGAGGACGTGGTAGGGATTGCCGGTCGTCGCGCCGATGAAGTCGGCAACGCCGTCCTCGCAGATCGACAGGAGATCGTCGGTCTGGGTAGCGGAAAAGCGCTGCACTTCGTCGACGAAGATCAGCAGCGGATGCACGCGTGCCTCGTCCGCCAGCTTGCGGATTTCGGCGACCCCGGCCCGCGTTGCATTGAGCGGACGGAAGGTCTTGCCCAGCATGGCGCCCACCGCCCGCGCGATCGAGGTCTTGCCGATGCCGGGCGGTCCGTAGAGGATCACGCTGCCGAGCGAGCCCGCCCTCACGCGTCGGCGCAGGATCGATCCTTCACCGACGACATGGGCCTGTCCGATCACCTCGTCCAGCGAGGCGGGACGGAGCAAGGCGGCCAGCGGCATCCGTTGCGGAGGCGCGGAACCGGCAAAGAGATCCGTCATGTGTAAACCGAAAGCGCGTGGCCCTGATGGTCGAACCGTGCCGGTCAGATCGCCAGGAGCAGGGTGTCGTCGCTGCGCGGCGCGGCGGCTTCGTAAGTGGCGAGCGGCTCGAAGACTTCCTCCAGCAGTTCGGTCACTTCCAGCCCGGCGAGCTTGAACTGGCCGAGGCGCTGTTCCTCGGGCGAGCGCCAAGCTTTGCTCATGTTCAGCGCGCTGACGAAGAGATCGCCGTGCCGCTCGAACATAAGGTGCGGGGCGAGCTTGACGATGCCGCCGTTATAGCGGGCATGGACGGTGCGACGAAACGAGATCGCTTCCATCAGGGACAGTCGGGTATCGATCATGCTCGTTTTCAGGCCGGTGTGGAATTCGCGTGATTTTGCATTGCAGCATTGTGACGCGCGGAGCGTGGAAACGCAAGAGTTTCGGGAGGGTTTCGACAAGAACGCGCGGGAAATGTCGGGACGGAGCGATCAGGCGCTGCGCTTTTCCGTGGAAGTGTCGGGGAACGGCAGGCTCGTGCGGTTGCGGCCGTCCCGCTTGGCGCGATAGAGCGCATCGTCGGCGCGCGACAGGATTTTCCGGCTTTCCCCGCCGGTCAGAAGCGGCCCGATGCCGATGCTGACAGTGGCCTGGACGCTGTTGCCCAGCGAATCCTGAATGTCGGCTTCCTCGAAGCGGGTGCGGATGCGCTCGCAGACGAGGTGCGCCTGGTCGATCGTCAGTCCCTTCAGCAGCACCGCGAATTCCTCGCCGCCGAGACGCGCGACGACATCGCCGTCACGAACCGCGCCGCGCAGGATCGAGACGAAGCGCACCAGCACCTCGTCGCCTGCGGCGTGGCCGTAGCGGTCGTTGATGTGCTTGAAATGGTCGAGGTCGAAGACGGCCAGGCATCCCGCTTCCGCTGCATTCGCGGACGGGGAGGGCTGCTCGGCGAGAAGCGCCAGCAGGGCTTCGTCGAACGCGCGGCGGTTGCAGGCGCCCGTCAGGTGGTCGGTCATGGCCTGCGCCGTCAGGTCCTCGACCAGCTGTCTCCGCTGGGTGATTTCGCGGATGATGCTCACGGTTCCGTTCGTTCTGCCCTGCTCGTCGATGATCCCGCGCATGTGACTTTCGACCCAGACGACGATCCCGTCCTTGCGGCGCACGCGATACTCGACGATCGCGGGAGCTTCGGGGTGGGACAGCGCCTTCTGCCGGGCTTCGAGCAGCGCGGCGTGATCTTCCGGCAAAATCAGGCTGAACATCGATTGCCCGAGCAGTTCGCCGGGATCGTAACCGGAAACCCGTGTGGCCGATGGTGAGGCATAGCGCACCACACCCTCGGCGTTGACCCTGACGACGATGTCACTCATCCGGTCCAGCACCAGCCGGTGCAATGCTTCGGCGGCGTGGAGCCGGTCAACCAGGCGACGGCGCGAGCGCAACTCCGCGGCCAGCGGCAGGACGGTAAGCACGATCGTGGCGAAGTAGATCTGGAGAACCTGCAACTTCTGGCCCATCGGCAAGCGCAGCAGCGTGGTCGGACCATGGCCCGCCAGCGAGAAGGACAGGCCGATCGTCACCAGGACGACAACCGCGGACACGGCACCGAAACGCCCGAGCCGCAGGGTTGCCGCGATGGTCGGAATGAACGGCAGGATCACCAGCGGAATTCTGTCCTGTCCGAACGTGGCCAGCGAGGCGAGGGCCACAAGGCCCAGCAGCAGCGCCGCCTCTCCCATGCGCGACTTGTCGGAGGCGATCCACTGGCGGGCTCCTCCCCGCAGCGTGAGCAGCAGGGGCGGTGCGAAGGTGACGAGGCCGAGTGCGTGGCCCGCATACCAGTCGCGCCATGCGGGCCAAAAGGGCAGGTCGCGGGCAATATGCGCGCACAGGGCGCCTCCGAATGCCGTGAGCGCCGGGACGATCACCCCCGCCACGAGAAGGAACGAGCCCACTTCCGGCAAGGACTGGAAGCGCCCGAAGCGCGGATAGAGACGGCGGATCAGCCAGGCGGCGAGCCAGGCCTCGGCAATGCAGAGCAGCGGCAGCGGGATCGCGACCAAGCCGTGAAACCCGAAGAGAACCGATGCGCACAGACCCGTCGGTATGCAGGCCAGGATGATCGCGCCCCAGCGCCAGCGTGGCGTCGTGCTCAGGCGTGCGAACAGGACGGGACCGGCCAGCCAGACGATGGCGATGCCGCCGTCGAAGCGGGTCAGTTGCAGCGCGATGGCCGCGCAGACGAAGTAGGAAGTGGCGGTCAGAACGGCTTCCCGCAGCGACAGGCGGACGCGTCTGAAAGGGCTGCGGGACATTGCGTATGACTACTGGAGGATGGTTAGCGCCGGGTAAACGGCGCTGCCCCGTTACGCAACCGCTCAATCGTGCTCGGGTTCAGAGGGGAAGCGCGCCTCCGCCGTGAAGGCGGCGACCGTGGCGGCAAGCTCGTCGCTGCGGACGGCGAGGGCGAGGGCGACTTTCGGGGGATCGCCTTCGAGGTCGTGATAGGTAACCCCCTTGAACGAGGCGTCGCGCATCGATTCCGGAACCAGCGCCACGCCCAGTTCCGCCGCGACGAGCGCGAGGACCGAGGCGACTTGCGGAGCCGACTGGCCGAGAACGGGTTCGAAACCGGCCTGCCGGCAGGCTTCCAGCGTGGCATCGAACAGCGTGGGGCCCAGCGCGCGCGGGGTCAGGATGAAGGGGTCCTGCGCGAGCTGTTCCAGCCGGATCGGGTCGCCGTGGGGCATGCGGGCGGATGCGAGCGCGGCGATCAGCGGTTCGTCGGCAAGATGGAACAGGCGCAGGCCTTGTTTGTCCACGGCATCGGGGCGGAGGAAGGCCGCATCGAGCGTGCCGTTCTTCAGTCCTTCGACAAGGCCGTTGGAATTGTGCTCGGCAAGGCTCAGTTCGACGTCCGGGAAGCGACGGCGATAGACACGGATCGCCTGGGGCACGCGGGGATTGAACGCGGCGGAGCCGGTGAAGCCGACGCGGATACGGCCGGTTTCGCCCGCCGCCGCTCGCTGGGCCGCGCTGACGGCATCGGCCACGATCTCCGGGATCTGCCGCACCCGTGCCTCGAAGGCACGCCCGGCCTCGGTGAGTTCCGCGCCTTGGGGGATGCGGTGGAACAGCGGCGTGCCGACCTCGCGTTCAAGATCCTTGATCTGATGGCTGAGCGGCGGCTGCCCGATGCCAAGGCGCTGCGCTGCGCGCGTGAAGTGCCGTTCGTCGGCAACGGCGAGAAAGTAGCGGATGTGTCGAAGTTCCACGTCATACCTAAAATGTATCGAGATCGCCATCATCATGAATTGGACAGATGAAGAGCGCAAGTCCATCTGGCCCTCAGGAGATTTGAAATGGCAAGTTTGGCGATCGAGAGCATTGGCAATGTGGCGGACCGGAACTGGGGCACCGAGCGTGCGCCTGTGACCGGGACGGTGGCGGGGATGGCGTTGGAGCCGGTCGTGTTCCTGCCGGGCCTGCTCTGCGACCAGGCGCTCTGGCGTCGCCAGATCCATGCGCTGGCCGATGTCGCCGCGCCGATGGTCGCCGATCTCACGCTGGACGACACCATCGGCGCGATGGCCGAGCGCACCCTGGCCGCCGCGCCGCGCCGGTTCTCGCTCGCAGGGCTGTCGATGGGCGGCTATGTCGCGCTGGAAATCATGCGCCGCGCGCCCGAGCGCGTCTCGCGCCTCGCCCTCATCAATTCCAGCGCGCGCAGCGATACCCCGGAGCGCACCTTGCAGCGCAAGATCGGGATCGAATCGCTGCGGCGCGGCAAGTTCGTCGGGATCACCCACAAGCTGCTGGGGCAGTTGGTCCATGCCGACCATACCGAAGGCTTCGTGGCCGATGAGATGCGCGGCATGGCCTCGCGCGTGGGCGGCGATGCCTTTATCCGCCAGCAGCAGGCGATCATGACGCGGCCCGATTCTCTCGGCGGTCTCGAAGCGATCCGCGTGCCGACGATGATCGTCGTAGGTGATGGCGATCGCATCACGCCGCCTGATCATGCTCGCGAAATCCACGAACGCATTGCCGGCTCCAGCTATCACGAGATCGGCTCGTGCGGACATATGGCAGCGCTCGAGCATCCTGAACAGGTCAACTTCCTGCTGCGGAACTGGCTGCAACAGAGGTAATTGATCGATGGTCAATTAAATATTGAACGTCGGTAAATTATGATATAGGCCTCATCGCAGGGACATTCCTTGCAGTGAGGCCGTGCCATGGCATCGTCGAAGTTCGGACTTGTTGTTTCTTCACCTGCCTGCGGGCTGGAGCGATGAAGTCTTCCGCTTCGGAATGGATCATGCCGGGCGTGGTCGGGTTGATCGCGGCTTGGCTCGGACAGCCGCTGTTCGCGATGATCCTCATGGCCGTTCCCGGCCTCACTGCGGCGGCGATGCCGCTGGCTTTCGTTCCCGCGCTTGCTCTTGCCATTGCCGTCGCATGGTTTCTTGTACGACGCGTCATACCCTCGCGGCGTAATGGCTGGGGCTGCATCTTCGTGGGAGCGGCCGTTCTCGCGCAGTTCCTCGGCGGCCTGGGTTCGGCTCTGATCGAATCCTCGGGCGGTCTCGGCCGCGACGAGGGCACGGCGCTGTTCTTCTTCGTGCTGATCTTCGGAATCCCGATGACGCTGATCGCGGCCGCCTTCATTATCGGCGGGATCGTCCTGCTCCGCCGCGCGAAATGAAATTTTCCCGTTTCCAAGACTTCCCCATTTCCGAGACAAGGAACTTCCGATGAAAAACGTGAAGCTACCCGTTCTGTTCGCTCTGGCCATGCTGACTTCGCTCGCACCTCAGAGCGTCCTTGCGCAGAATACGGAGGACGACGCCTATGAAGGTCTGTGCAGCGGAGGGGATGGTTCAAGCTTGGCCAAGGCCAACTGCATGGGCGAGTATCTCTACGGATTGAAGGCTGCCCAAGAGCGGCTGGTCGCCCAGATCCAGGGTGTGTTGAAGGGCAAAGGCCCGGATGCGACCGATTACGCGGCAGCGGCTCGCTATCTTGACGAAGCTCAGAAGCATTGGGAAGAATTTGCGATAGATGACTGCTTCGTAAAAGAAAACACCTTTGGCTCTGGATCGATTTTCGTGCTGGACAGCCTGGATTGCAAAATCAAGCACTACCGTTGGCGCAACGACCAGTTGGAAAAATTCAGGGAAGACTACATAGACGGCTGAATTACGAAAGTCGCTCCGCCGCATGACGGCGGAGCGACTTTCGCTTTGTCCGGGCTATTCGAAGTCCTGCCCGACCGGCTGCCCATCGACGAAGACCTGGCGGCGGGTCACGTTCCGCGTTTCGACTTTACCGGCCTTAAGCGCGGCTTCCAGACGGTCTTGCTTGTCCTTGCCGGATAGGAAGGACCGCGCCGGTACGCTGCCCCACTTGCCGCTTTCGCGCCTCCAGAGGTTGCTTTCGCTGGCGGTGACGATCACGGCCTCATCGCTGCCGGGGGTGTAGAGCACTGTGCAGGCCCCGCTGTAGCCGCAGGCGGCATAGCCGTTCAGTTGATCGTAAAGGTCCTTGGGAAGCCGGGTGCCGCGCGGCAGGACGAGCAGGCGCTCGGACGGGAACGGCGGGCGTTTGGGTTCGAGCGTGACGGGATCGAGCGACCAGCGGCTTTCCGCATCGCGGGCTTTTTTCGCAGCGGCGCGGATTTCCGGCGTCCGACCCGCTGCGGCGAGGCGGCGCGTGGCTGCTTCCCCGCTGCGGCCGAAGTCGAAGCGCAGCGCGCGCCAGTCGAACTTGTCGAGCGGGGTTCTGCCGCTTTCAAGCCGGGCGAGCTGGTCGCGGGTGGACAGGGCGCCGAAGTTGATCAGCGGCGTCGAGAGCAGCAATGCGACGAGGCACAGGCCTCCCGCGAGGCGCAAGTTGGCGATGCGCAGGTGCGGGGCGGAACCAAGTCTCCGGTTTGCCAGCACGACGAGGTAGGCAAGGCCGTAGGCGCAGGCGATCGCGGTGAAGACCACGGCCCAGAGCCGGTCCGGCGTCAGACCGTATTGCTGGATGCGCAGGCCGGTCGAGATTGCGGCGATCACGCCGAGCGGCAGCATCGCGATGCCGAGCGCGGCGACGCTGGCGCGCAGCAACCGGCTGCGCGCCTCGTGCGAGGCGTGGTCGCCAATCACGGCATTGGCGAGCGAGAGCGCGCCGATCACGCAGCCGAGCAGGATCGGGCTGGTCGAACGGGTCGCGTCCCACAGGGGCGTGAGGCCGGTAAAGGGAATCGCGGCGAGGAAAACGACAAGGCCGAGCGCCAGCACCGGCGCGAGTACCGAAAGGATCGTCGTCACCACGCGCTGGAGCAGACGCAGGATGCCGTCGCGGTCGCGCAGCAGGCCGATGCCCGCGCCGAGCGCCGCGCCGGTGAGGGTGAGCGCCGCCCAATCCTGTTCAAGCAGGTGCTTGAGCAGGTTGATGCCGATCAGGCGGAACAGCTCGGAAAGCAGCAGGACCATGGCCCAGACCACGCCGACGAAGACCCAGGCCGCGCACCAGAGCACGACGTTGGTCCATGCGTGGCTATGGGCTTCCGGGTAGGGAATGGCGAACTTTCCGGCCGGTCTTTCGCCATCAGCCGGATGGGCGTCGCGCCAGGCCTGGAACAGCGGTGCCGCGATGGCGATGGCGAGTACAGCGCAGACGATCCGCCACGGCTCCTCGCTATGCCTTAAGCCGAAAGGGCCGTTCCAGTAGATCGTCAGGGCGACGATGGCCCCGCCGATCGCCGCGCAGGCTGCGCTCCAGTGGATGCGGGTGCGCTCGACAAGAAAGCCGAAGACGAGCGCGCCGATGCCGAGAAAAGTGCCGAGCGCCAGGCGGACTGCCATAGCGTCGCCATCGGGACGATAGTGGTCGGGGCGGACGATCCAGTAGATCGCGAGGCCGGTGAGGCCGCCGAGCAGGGCTAGCCCCCAGGCGCGCAGCGGCCACTCGCCGGTTTCGTCTTGCGGCAGCACGGTTTCGGGATGTTCGGTGGCCATCGCAAGTCCTCTCGCGGGTTGCGGTCAGGAATAGAACGGAATGCGGTTCAGGCGATAGCCGGACTGCGTGGGGGCGAAGATCAGCTGATCGGCATACTCGGGAATATCGAGGAGATATTCGCCCTTCGAGATCGGGCCGGGCGCCTCGCCATCGTCGCTGCCGGGCTTGAAGGCGCGGACTTTCCCAGCCCGGATTCCGGCGATCACGGCGGGCGTGAATATCCGGTCGTAGTGGGCGAGGAACTGCGCCTTCGTGGCAGCGCTGCGATCCACTTCGCCGCCGCTGAAGTCCTTGAACGGCAGGACTGTCATATCCGCCACGCGGTTGCGGTCATTGGCAAGAACGGCTTGCCGGAATTGGGTGAAGAACGTCTGGAACGAAGCCGTTTTCGTGCTGGCCGCCGTTTTAGGGGCGGCCAGAGCGGGCGCCGAGGTAGCGCTCGCTGCCAGTGCGGCGCCGAGCAGCCATGCGGCCGGGAGGAGGCGTTTCATCATGCTGGTCTCCGCTGGATTTACAGGGATTCGTCGGTGTATTCGATAAGCTGCCAGCAGGTGCCCTCCCGGCGGAACCGATAGAGAAGCTGATAGCCCGTATCCGCTTTGGCGAGCTTTACACCCATCGTGCCGTCCTGCTGAGGGGCTGTCTTAGTGAGCAGACCGTCTCGTTTGCGCTCGGCCTTGCCCGGCATGATCGGCATGCGGACAGCGTTCAGGGGGAGCCGGTTCGTGACCATTCGGGGTTCAGGCTCGGCGGCGGGATCGATCGTATGGGTGGTCAGTGGGTTCGCCGTGTACTGGCGCTGGACCGCCGCGCTTTCGGAGAAGGCGGCCAGGAAGCCATCGAACGTCGTTGCCGGACAGGCAGCCAGCGCCGGTGCGGCAGCGGCAAGCGAGGGGGCTATGAGCAGAGCGGAAACCGTGTGTTTCATCGTCATCACTCCTTAGTGGCGCTTGGGATCGACATAAGCCGATTGGGCAGGATCGAAGTTCCAGACGCTCGCATCCACCGCCGTCGCGCCGCGGACCTTACCGCTCTTGAGGTCGTAAAGGCTGCCGGTCGGATCGACTTTCACTTCCGGCCAGCCGCCCTTGGTGCGTCCGGTGAGGCTGAGCGTGCCGATGCTGGAATAGCAGCTTCGCGGTTGGTCCTGGGGATCGCATCCCGCGCCGTTGTCGGAGCCGGTCACGATATCGCCCGCGTAGATCCAGCGGCCGGACTTGTCCGGCGCGGAACGGAACAGACTGTAAGCATGGACGCTGATGCCCTCGTTCGCCATGGCCAGCGTAGGATAGCCGATCAGCACGCCGTCGCCGACGGCTTGCCGGAACAGCGGTACGCCGTCGTCATCCATTGGGGGATTTCCGGCCGCGCCGCTGGAATAGACGCCGCCGAAATCGATCTGGCGGGCGAGCAGCTTCCAGTCCCCGCCTTCGAGCGCATAGGTGACCTGTGCGAGCGAGAGCTTCATGCCGGGGCCGAAATCCTGCGCTTCGCCGGGTTCGGCTTCGTTCTGGGCGGTGGCGACGGCAGTGTAGAGCCTGCGGCCGCCGACGGCGCTGTCGAAGCTCAGCCAATAGGTCAGGCGCTTGCCTTCGAGCACGCAGGAACGGTCCTCGGTGGGCGTTTCGCACATGGCAGTCATCAACTCGTCGTAGTCCGGTCGAGGCGGCTCTTTCCCCGCCTGCGCCATGGCCGGGGCCGCGATCGCGAAGACCGATGCCGCAGACGCGGCGCTCAGGATCCACTTTGCCATTGCCATGTCCCTCAGTTGATCGCGCTCAGGAAGGTCTTCCACGACTTCGCCCAGTTCGCACGGTTCGCCGTGCTGGCGCTGCGTACGCTGCAGACCTGGAGGTCCGAGGGCACTTCATCGCTCTTTTCGTAAAGCGGGCGGCATTCCCACACCTTGCTGTCTAGCGCGTAAGGTTCGGTCACGACGCTCACGACCTTGCGGTCCTGCATGCCGACGAGCAGGTCGAAGTCCGCCTCTTCGGCCGACGAGGACCAGGCGCAGAAAGCCTCGAACTGCGGGGAGGGCGGACCGCTCGGTGCGCTGCAGCCCTGGGGGAAGAATTGCTTCAGGAAAGCGCTGCCCGGTGCGGAGCCGGTGTCGAGCTGGGGTGCAGACAGGCGGCTGAGTGCGGCAACGGCCGCATCCGGCCGGGCTGCCATGGCCGGCGGGGCGATTGTGGCCGACAGCGCCAGAACACCGGCCGCGATCGACCGGCGAACCGTGCGATACGTCTCGTGGGGGGAACCGGACATGAGCATTCCTCTACCTGCTGATACCCCCAAAGGGCTATCCCACAATTAATCGATGTTCAATATAAAATTGGACGCTGTACATTTTTAACAGGGATCGTTAGGATTGGCGGCATATGGGAAGACGATCCGATCACAGCCGCAAAGAGCTGGAGCAGATGCTCATCGTCGAAGGTCACAAGCACATGGCCGACGTCGGATTTTCGCGGTTTTCCGCGCGCGAAGTGGCCAAGCGTATCGGGTATTCGATCGGTACGCTCTACAACGTGATGGGCAACTACGACCAGCTTATCATTGCCATCAACACGCGTACGTTCGTGTTGTGGGCCGACTACATGCGCCAGGCTCTCGGCAGTGCCGGAGACGACCGCATTCGCTCTTTGGTGGAGGGTTACTTCGGTTTCGCCCGCGCCAATCGCAATGCGTGGATCGCGATCTACGACCATCATCTGCCGCCGGACATCCGGCTGCCGGAAGAGCATGACGCCTTGCGCGGTCAGCTTACCGATCTTGTCGTGGAGGAAGTGGCGAAAGTCCTGCCCGCCGATAGCCGCACGCAGGCCCCGCGACTGGCGCGCTCGCTGGTGGCGACGGTCCATGGTCACTGCATGTTCGACATCAATGGCAGTTTCGCGCTCATGGGCGAGCGCGAGCCGGTGGAACTGGCGCTCGCCCGTGTGCGGGAAAGCCTGGCAGCGGCGCAAGTGGGGGCGCAGGCGGCGACCTGAAGCCGCGGGCCTGCGCCGGTTGTTCAGCCGGGGATCTGCTGCGCGAGGCGGTCCCTGGCGGCGCGGGCTTCGGCCACTTCCTGCGGGCTCAGGTCGAGGCGGTCGAATTCCTCGTCGAGCATGACCGGAAGCAGTGCGCCGGGATGGCGCACGGCCAGCGCGAACGTCTCGTTCTGCGTCGGGTCATAGTGCATCCACGGCGTCTCGTCCTTCGGGAACAGGCTGACGATGCCCATGCCCTTCCTGAGGCCGACGATCGGGTAATAGGTAATCCGGGTCTTGCCCCACTTCGTGCTCTTCAGGGTAATGCGCGCCCAGACCGCCTGAATGCGCGCGGGTTCCTTGAGTGCCTTCAGTGTGGCGGAAAGGTGGAAGAAGCGGCGAACCATGAGGATTGCGACCGCGCCCAGTCCGAACACGATCACTGCCGAACCGATAAAGCGGTTCCAGAACTCGTCGATGGCGAGCGACAGCGTGATGTTGTCCGGATTGCCTTTTTCGGCGACGATGGTGGTCTCGTAGTCTCCGGAGGTGAGGCTCATGAACGAGAATTCGACCGAACGGATCTGCGTCTGTCCGTCGCGCGGATAGGCGATGCCCGCCTCGCAGTTGACGCTCATTTTCTTCGTCTTGCACTCGCTGCTGACAAGCGAGGCTTCGGGCACTTCGACCGGGTCGCGCAGGATACGGTAATCGGCATAGAGGCCCGGCCAGACAACGATCATCGTGCCGATCGAGACCAGTCCCAACGTCACGCCGAAGAACAGCATTCGGAAGCGATCGGCGAAGCCGTGCCGTTTGATCGCAATCGGGCGGTCGGGAAGCACGCCCGCGGGGTCGGGGAGGCCATAGTCAGTTTTCATCTTGGGCAACCTGTACGTCGATGTTGAGGTCCGGTCCGGCAAAGTCGGACAGCCGCAGGGGAGGCGGCGGGCTGCGTCTTGGAAGAAACGCCAGCGATAACAGCCTCCTATCCAAGATTTCGCATAATGGGCAGACCTCGTTACGAAGAGTACAGTTCGATGCGCCGAAAATCTCGCACGATCCGGCGCATTCGCCCTGTGCTTTGATCTTTCTGGGAAAACCTGCTTATGTTCGTGCCCGAACGAGACCATATCGCGAAAGGGTTTTCATAGTCTTGGTGGCCGCTCTTTCCTCGATTTTCTATTTCCTCAGCCAGCATTCGCTGCTCTCGATGCCGCTGATCGTGCTGCTGTTTCTGGGGATCGGTTTCCTGCTTTCGCGTATGACGGGAAATCCGGTCTGGTACGGCATGGGCATTCTCGGTTTTGTCGGCGGCATGGTGAACGTCTTCGCGGCTTCGTCGGTCAACGCGCTCTTCTTGAACGCTTTTGGCACTTACGGCACGGCAATGGTCACGAATGCCGAGGAAACGAGTTCTCAGCTCAACGACCAGAACATCTGGCGCTACGACGCGGTGATGACGACGGCCGACGGGCGGGACGTCAAGACGGGCTTCGATACGATGTCGATCAGCCTCTATCCGCCGCGCAACGCAATCGAGGTGCCGCCCACCGGCGAGCGTTTCGTCATCAAGTACATTCCCGGTTTCGAACGGAACATCGCGGTCATGCGCGATGAATCCGCGTTCGGGCAGCGACTGCTGATGCAGGAGGCGCGGGTACCGGTCGAGAAGGCCAGGAACCAACTCAGGGCGAGTCCGGATAATCCTGATTTCAGAGCGGAATATCGCGCAGCCTTGAGGGCGTTTCTAAAGGATTATGGTTCCGCCGCGCCCGAGAGTGTGGTCGAGGAATATCGGCGGGAACTTGCCGCGCTTGCACCTGAATGATGTGGGGATCCAGGGCGGGCTAACATGACCGGCTTTGTAATTGAGCAGTGTTCGAAATAATATTGAACACCGATCATTATCGTGGCAATTTCCGACCATGGTGATTCGCGAGGCCGATGGTCCGCCCCAATTGTCCGCCAAGGAGAATGACACGATTAAGCAACTGATATTGCCCGTTGCGCTGGCCACCCTGACGCTGGTGTCGGCCTGTTCCTCTTCCAAGGACGACGCGAAAAAGGCGGAGGCCAGCGAGGCCGCCGAAGCGACTGCCACCGGGGAAGTGGCGGAGGAAGAGGGCGATGCCTTCACGTCCAAAGTCGCCGGCGTCTCGTTCAATGCGGTTGCCAAGTTGCCCAAGGCGCCGGCTAGTGCGTCCACCCAATCCGAGTGCAACGGTTTCGTCAAGGCGCCGCAGTCGCCGGCCGCGCGCCTGGTGGCGAAGGCCGGTTGGGGCGTGACCGGGGAAGGGCGGATCGGCAAGTACCGCGCCGTCAGCTTTGCCGGTTCCTTCGAGCCTTCCACGAGCGGGTCGTGCTACATCGGCAAGGGCAATGTCGCGATCTTCGACGGTGAGACGCTCGTAGCCATTGCCTATGCACCCGCGTCAGGCAAGCTGACCATAGCCAATGTCCTGCCGTTCGAGGAGGACTCGCTCCGCATCTGGGACGGGGATGCCGTGCCTGCGCCGGTGGCGGATATTCGCGTGGTGGACGGAAAGGGGCTGGCGATCCAGAAGCTCGCCGCGAAGGAACTCGCCTGCGGCGGCGGCACGCCCATTCCGAACATCTACGGCATGCCGATCACCAAGGCCCGCAAGCTCCTCGCCAAGTCGGGATGGGACGCGGTCGGCAACGGCGATGCCGCCGGGCGCGAGGATGAGCGTGAGGCCGATCTCGCCGCGATGGGTGTCACGGAAGTGGCGAGTTGCTCAGGCACGGGCTTCGCATTCTGCTCCTACGACTACAAGCGCCCCGAAGCGGCCCTTGCAGTAACGACGGTTGGCGATAACGAAGATCCTTCGGTTGCCGAATACGCTGTGCGCTGCGGCGGCTGAGCCGCGGTATTTATCGATAACTGGCGTGAAGAACCCGCTGCATATGGCTGGTTCAATGGGGGATTTCAGTCATGTCCGCACCTGACCTTTCATTGCTGGCCAAGCGCCGCTTCGCGCCGATGTTCGTCGTCCAGTTCCTGGGGGCGTTCAATGACAACCTGCTGAAGTTCGCGATGCTGTTCCTGGCGAACTTCAGCATTTTCGCAAGCGAGCCGGAAAAGGCCGAGATGCTGGCGGCTATCGCCACCGGCCTGTTTATCGCTCCCTATTTCCTGTTCTCGGCACTCGCCGGACAACTCGCCGACCGGATCGACAAGGCGCGGCTGGTGCGCTGGATCAAGCTGGCGGAAGTCGCGATCATGTCGATCGGACTGGCCGGGTTCTGGTTCCAGTCGATCCCGGCACTGATGACCGCGCTGTTCCTGATGGGGCTGCATTCCACCCTGTTCGGGCCGGTCAAGTATTCGATCCTGCCGCAGCACCTCGGCCGCCACGAAATCATGGGCGGAACCGGACTGATCGAGGCCGGAACCTTCCTCGCGATCCTCGGCGGCCAGCTTCTGGCGGGGGTGATCCCGGCCTGGGAGGCGGGGCTTGCGGCGATGGGCATTGCCGTGCTCGGCTATCTCGCCGCACTCGCCATTCCCGCCGCGCCGCCGCTTCGCGGTGAGCACCCGATCGACTGGAACCTCTGGCGCGGTACGATGCACATCCTCAGGACCGCACGCCACGGGCGCGGGGTCTGGCTCTCGATCCTCGGCATCAGCTGGTTCTTCGCGGCAGGCGCGGTGCTCGTCTCCGAATTCGCGCCGCTGGTCAGCGGTACGCTCGCCGCGCGGCAGGAAGTGGCGACGGTGTTCCTGGTGATCTTCTCGTTGACGATCGCGCTCGGCTCGCTGGCCGTGAACAAGCTGCTCAGGGGCGAAGTGTCCGCCCGCTATGTGCCGATCTCGGCGCTGGGTCTGGCGCTCGGCCTGATCGACCTCTGGCTTTCGACCAGCGGCTTTTCCGTGCGCACGGCGGGCGCCTCGTTCCAGCAGTTCCTGGCGACGCCGGGCACGTTCCGCATCCTTGCCGATCTGGCGGTGATCGCCTTCTCCGGGGGCATGTTCATCGTGCCGCTCTACGCGATCCTGCAGATGTACAGCCTGCCCGAGGAGCGCTCGCGGATCATCGCGGCGAACAACATCGTCAATGCGGCGGTGACGGTACTGGTCGTGCTGGCGATCACCGGGCTGCTTTCGCTGGGCGTCGATGTGCCGGGCCTGATCGGCGCGCTGGGCTTCGCCTCGCTGTTCGTGGCGCTCGTCAGCATCTGGCTCCTGCCCGAGACCCTGTTCAAGAGCGTGATCCGGGGCGTGCTCAAGGCGCTCTACCGCGTGGAGGTGAAGGGCAGCGAGAACATGCCGCAGCCCGGAGAGCGCGCGGTCGTGGTGGTCAATCACCTCAGCCTGCTCGACGGCGTACTGCTGGGCGCGTTCCTGCCCGGCAAGCCGACTTTCGCGATCAACACCCAGATCGCGCAGGCCTGGTGGGTGAAGCCGTTCCTCAAGCTGTTCGAGGCTTTCCCGGTCGACCCGACCAACCCGATGGCCGCGAAAGCCATGGTCAAGGCCGTGCGCGAGGGCCGCACCTTGGTGATCTTCCCCGAAGGACGCATCACCGTCACCGGCGCGCTCATGAAGGTCTTCGACGGCCCCGGCATGGTTGCCGACAAGGCCGACGCGCCGATCGTGCCGGTCCGCCTCGACGGACCGCAGCGCACGCCGTTTTCCTATCTCAAGGGCAAAGTCCATCGGCGCTGGTTCCCGAAGATCACGCTGACCGTCCTGCCGCAGCGCCGGTTCTCCATCGAGGGTGAGATGAGCGCGCGCGAGCGCCGCGCCGTGGCGGGCCGCCGTCTCTACGATGAGATGAGCGGCATGATCTTCGACACCACCGACACCCGGGAAACCCTGTTCAAGGCGCTCTGCGATGCCCGCGCCCTGCACGGCGGCAAGGCCAGGGTGGTGGAGGACGTCAAGCGCGAACCGCTGAGCTACGACCGGCTGCTGATCGCCTCGCAGCTATTGGGCGGCAAGCTCGCGGCGCGCACGGCGCAGGGCGAGAATGTCGGTGTGCTGCTGCCGAACGTGAACGGCGTGGTCGTCGCCTTCTTCGCGCTGCAAGCCTATGGCCGCGTTCCCGCGATGCTGAACTTCACGGCCGGGCTCGCCAATCTGCGCTCGGCCTGCGCGACGGCGCAAATCCGCACCGTCGTCACCGCCGAGGCTTTTGTCGAGCAGGCCAAGCTCCACGATGTCGTCGCGGCTCTGGAGGCGGACGGAATCGTGGTGATCCGGCTGGAAGATGTGGGCCGGACGATCAGCGGCGGCGCCAAGCTCCGGGCGGCGCTGGGGAAGGGCGGCATCGCCCGCCGTCACCGCAAGCTCGCGATTTCGCCCGATGCCCCGGCCGTGATCCTGTTCACCAGCGGCTCGGAAGGGACGCCCAAGGGCGTGGTCCTCACCCATCGCAACCTGCTGTCGAACTGCGCGCAGCTGGCCGCCCGGATCGACTTCAACCCCAGCGATGTGGTGCTGAACGCGCTGCCCGTGTTCCACAGCTTCGGCCTGACCGGCGGGACCCTGCTGCCGTTGCTCAACGGCATCCGCACGGTGCTCTATCCCAGCCCGCTGCATTATCGGATCGTGCCCGCGCTGGCCTATGACGCCAATGCCACGATAATGTTCGGCACCGACACGTTCCTCTCCGGCTATGCTCGCATGGCGCACGGCTACGACTTCTATTCGCTGCGCTACATCTTCGCGGGCGCGGAGAAGGTCCGCGACGAGACGCGCAAGGTCTATGCGGAGAAATTCGGTCTGCGCATCCTGGAAGGCTACGGCGCGACCGAAGCGGCCCCGGTGATCGCGGTCAATACGCCGATGCACTTCAAGGCCGGGACGGTCGGCCGCCTGCTTCCGAGGATCGAGGCGAGGCTGGAAGAAGTGCCGGGCATCGCCGAGGGCGGCCGCCTCTCCATTCGCGGGCCGAACGTGATGGCGGGCTATCTTCTGGCCAGCGCTCCGGGCCTGTTGCAGCCACCGCAGGAGGGCTGGCACGACACCGGCGATATCGTCACCATCGACGAGGCAGGGTTCGTCACCATTCGCGGGCGTGCCAAGCGCTTCGCCAAGATCGGCGGCGAGATGGTCTCGCTTCCGGCGGTGGAGGGCTACGCGGCGGCGGTCTGGCCGGTCGCGGAACATGCCGTCGTCACGCGGCCCGATCCGAAGAAGGGTGAGCAACTCGTGCTGTTTACGTCCGCCGAAGCGCCCGATGCGAAAGCGCTTCAGGAGTGGGCGCGGGCCAATGGCGTGACCGAACTCATGGTGCCGCGTGACATTCGCCGGGTGGAGGCCCTGCCGGTGCTGGGCACGGGCAAGATCGACTACGTGACCCTGGGGGAATGGGCCAAGGCGTGAAAAGATATCGCGGAGCGCCGGGTCGGCGCTCCGCGATCATGTGTCAGACGAGTTCGCCGAGAGCGGAAGCGTTGAACCCCTTGAGCTTCGCGGCGTCACCGTCGCGAACCTTCGAGACCCAGTCCGGATCGGCAATCAGCGCGCGGCCGACCGCGATCAGGTCGAATTCGTCGCGCTCCATGCGTTCGACCAGATCGTCCAGCTTGGTGGAGGTCGAGCTTTCGCCGCCGAAGGCCGCGAGGAACTCGCCGGAGAGGCCAACCGAGCCGACGCTGATCGTCGCCGCGCCGGTCAGCTTCTTGGCCCAGCCCGCGAAGTTGAGGCCCTTCTCGCCGTCGATCTCAGCGAATTCCGGCTCCCAGAAGCGGCGCTGCGAGCAGTGGAGCACGTCCACGCCGGCATCGACGAGCGGTTGCAGCCAGTCCGCCATCAGGTCGGGCGTTTCGGCCAGACGGGCGAGGTAGTCCTGCTGCTTCCACTGGCTGAGGCGCAGGATGATCGGATAATCGCTGCCGACCGCCTCGCGCACGGCGGAGACGACTTCGCCGGCAAACCGCGAGCGCTCGCGGATCGTGGCGCCGCCGTAGCGGTCGGCGCGTTCGTTGGTGCCGGACCAGAAGAACTGGTCGATCAGATAGCCGTGGGCGCCGTGGATCTCGACCGTGTCGAAGCCGAGGCGCTTGGCATCGGCGGCGGCGCGCGCGAAGGCGGAGACGGCGTCGGCAATGTCTTCCTCGCTCATCGCCTGGCCGCGCGGCGTGCCCGGCGCGAGCAGGCCGGAAGGGCTTTCAACCGGAACGCCCGGATCCCAGCCGTCGGGGCCGACCGTCGAACCGGTGTGCCAGATTTGCGGCCCCATCTTGCCGCCTGCGGCATGAACCGCGCCGATCACGGTCTTCCAGCCGGCCAGAGCCTCGTCGCCATGGAACAGCGGAATGCCGCCCATGTTGCGCGAGGCCGGGCGGTCGATCACGGTGCCTTCCGACAGGATCAGGCCGACGCCGCCTTCGGCGCGGCGCTGGTAATAGGCGGCCTGCGGGGCGCCGGGAATGCCTTCGGGGGCGAAGCCGCGCGTCATCGGCGCCATCACGATCCGGTTCGGCAGCTGGAGCGAGCCGATGGTGAAGGGGCGGAACAGGACTTCGGCATCAGATGCCGACATGCAGGCAGGTCTCCGTTGAAACAGGTCGCCTCTAGGTATAAACTGGAAACCTAGCGTCAATGAGGCACCTTTGATCGCCTAGGTATACTGGAGGAAACCGCGTTGCCCGAATGCCAGCATTTCACCATCGATTGCCCCAGTCGCCAGCTGTTCGACCAGATCGCGGACAAGTGGTCGATGATGGTGCTGACCGTGCTGGTTCCCGGGCCGATGCGCTTCAATGCGATCAAGCGTCATCTCGAAGGTGTCACGCAGAAGGCGCTGACCCAGTGCCTGCGCAAGTTGGAGCGCAACGGCCTGTTGCACCGGCGGGTGATCCCCACCTCGCCGGTCGGCGTCGAATACGAAATCACCGCGCTGGGCCATTCGCTCCATGCGCCGTTCAAGGCGCTCTACCGCTGGACGCTGGAGAACCTTGGCGAAGTGGAAGCCTCGCGGCGCGCCTTCGACTTGCGCGCCGCCTGAAGGTTTCGGAAAATCAGAGCTTGTAGGGATTGCCCGGCAGTAATCGGGCGGTGAGCGGCTCGTCGAGATCCGGCACGCTCATTTCCACGCGGTCTCCGCTGATGGAGATGCTGGCGCAATCGGTTTCGCGGTCCCGCGGGTCCCGGCCCTCGGATACGCAGAGCAGGCCGTCGGGGCTGATCGTCCAGCGTTGCTTCATGACCGGCTGGCTCTTGCCCTGCTTTCCGTGTTCGCGCATCCGGGCAATGCCGTTGGACTTGAGGAAGATGATATGGGTGCCGGACACGGCGGAATCGTCTTCTTCCAGCGTATTGCCAGCCAGCTTCTCCACCGCCGCGCGGCCGGTCAGTGCTTCCAGTTCCTCGTTTTCCGTCACGGCAGGCAGGCTCGCGGCGGCGAGGATCGCCAGTCCCAACGCAAATTCGGTCATTGTTCTTGTTCCCGATTGGTGATCTCGATCCCACCCGAGAAGGCGAGCGATATCGAAAAACGAACACTAGCGAAATGGGCTGCGGGAAATTTCCCGGCATCGGCGTGAAACAGATAAGGGCGGCCCTCGCGAGCCGCCCTTTTTCCGTGTCTTTTCTCCGGCTTTCCCGGTGGCTGGCCGTGAAGACAGCCGGAGCGAAGCCGTCAGATCAGAACTTCATGCCGACGCCGACCAGACCGAGGTCCGCGTCCGGCGTGTTGTCGCCGACGATCAGGTGCTTGTACTCGACCTTGCCGTAGAACTTGTTGCCGAGGTCCTGCTGGACGCCGCCGCCCACGCCGACGGCGCTGTTGCCGTACTTGGTGAACTTCGACTGCCAGGTGGAGGCGGCATAGAGCTTGGTGGCGGGGGTGAGCTTCACACCGGCGCGGCCGCCGACGCCCCACGAGACGCGGGTATTGTCGGTCAGCACCTTGTCGGCCGAACCTTCGACGCCCACGAAGAACTTGTCATTGAGGTCGTAGTCGTAGCCGATGGCGGCACCGGCCACGGCATCGCTGTCGCTACCGTCCCAGATCACGCCGGTGCGGGCTTCGACGCGGGTCTCGTTGGCAAAAGCGGGCGAGGCGGCAGCGACGGCGGCAACAGCGGCGAGCGAAACAAGTGCAATACGCATATTCTAACTCCAGTACTTTCTTCCCCGGCCCTCACCGGGCAGCCACCGATTGGACGGCCGGGCCTTGCACCGAAGTGAACAAGTCATTCTGATGACAGTCAGAATTGGGAGCTGGTAAAGCGAGGGGACGGCCCTTGCGCCCCGGATCACGGGCGTTTTCGGCATTTTTCGAAGGTACAGAAAGGCTTTCGAAGGATTGAAAATCGACTGTGGATAAAATCGGCAAAAGCTCGGGAAGGCCGGTGGGAAATGCAGAGAAGGCCGCAGGCACCCGTCCGATTGTAAAAAGATGCTTCTGCAACCAGAGGAAAAGATGCTGGTCAGGAAGGCATAGGCAAGCGCGAATCCTTTGCCTATGGAGGGCGCCATGGACGACAATCTACGCCGCGCCGCCCTCGATTATCACCTCCATCCGCAGCCGGGTAAGCTCCGCATCGAGCCGACCAAGCGCATGGTAAACCAGCGCGATCTCGCGCTGGCCTATTCGCCCGGGGTCGCCGCACCCTGCGAGGAGATCGCGGCAGACCCCGACAAGGCGATGGATTATACCGCGCGCGGCAATCTCGTGGCGGTCATCTCCAATGGTACCGCCGTGCTCGGCCTCGGCGCGATCGGCGCGCTGGCCTCGAAGCCGGTGATGGAAGGCAAGGCCGTCCTCTTCAAGAAGTTTGCCGATATCGACGTGTTCGACATCGAGGTGGACACCACCGATCCCGAGAAGTTCATCGAAGCCGTCGCCCTGCTCGAACCGACGTTCGGCGGCATCAACCTGGAAGACATCAAGGCGCCCGAGTGCTTCCATATCGAGGCCGAGCTGAAGAAGCGCATGAACATTCCGGTGTTCCATGACGACCAGCACGGCACCGCCATCGTCGTTGCTGCCGCCGTGCGCAACGCGCTGGTGCTTCAGGGCAAGACCCTGGCGGAAGCCAGGCTCGTCACCTCGGGCGCAGGCGCCGCGGCACTGGCCTGCGTCGATTTGCTGGTATCGATGGGCCTTCCGGTCGAGAACGTCACACTTACCGACAAGGACGGTGTGATCCATTCGGGCCGCGAGGGCATGCTGCCCAACATGGCCCGCTACGCCCGCCAGACCGACGCGCGCTCGCTTCCCGAAGTGCTGCCCGGCGCCAACCTGTTCCTCGGCCTTTCCGCGCCGGGCGTGCTCAAGCAGGAGTGGCTGCCGCTGATGGCGCCCAATCCGCTGATCTTCGCGCTCGCCAATCCCGAGCCGGAAATCCGCCCGGAGCTGGCCCGCGACGTTCGCCCCGATGCGATCATCGCCACCGGCCGTTCGGACTATCCGAATCAGGTCAACAACGTCCTGTGCTTCCCCTACATCTTCCGCGGTGCGCTGGACGTGGGCGCGACGGCTATCAACGAGGAAATGAAGGCGGCTGCGGCCGAAGCCATCGCGGCGCTCGCGCGGCTGCCTGCGCATGACAGCGTGGCGCAGGCCTATGGCGGCCGAAAGCTGGTGTTCGGGCCGGAATACATCATCCCGACGCCGTTCGATCCGCGTCTGATCGGCGAGATCGCCACGGCCGTCGCCCGCGCGGCGATGGAAAGCGGCGTCGCCCGCAAGACCATCGACCTCGACGAATACAAGCGCAAGCTGACCCGCCAGAACACCCGCTCCGGCCAGCTCATGCTTCCCGTTTTTGAAGCCGCGCGCGGTTCCGGACGTAAGATCGTCTATGGCGAAGGCGAAGACGAGCGCGTGCTGCGTGCGATCCAGGACGTGCTCGACGAAGGGATTGCACGCCCGACGATCATCGCGCGCCGCCGCATTCTGGAGCCGAAACTGCCGGACCTGGGCCTCAGCTTCGAACTGGGCCGCGACGTCGAAGTGATCGATCCGGAAACCGATCACGAGGTCATGGCCGATCTGGTCGAGGCCTACCGCTCGATCGCCTCGCGCAAGGGCGTCCCGGCGGACGAAATCCTGCGTCACGTCTATCGCCGTCCGACTGTCACGGCGGCATTGATGCTGCGCACCGGCCGCGCCGAGGCGGCACTGGTGGGTGGTCGCTCGGAATACTGGGGCCAGATCGAACACGTTCTGCGCGTGATCGACCGCGCGCCGGATATCAGCCGCGTCTATGCGCTTTCGGGCCTCATCCTCGATGCCGGTGCGCTGTTCATCACCGATACGCACATGGTACCCGATCCGACGCCTGAGCAGATTGCCGAAATGGCGCAGCTCGGTGCGAGGCAGATCAAGCAGTTCGGGCTGCGTCCCCGTGCGGCACTGCTCTCGCACTCCAACTTCGGGGCTTCGCATAGCCCCAGCGCGCGCAAGATGCGGGCGGC
>NZ_DAISLT010000001.1:0-214186 GCF_036820275.1 Novosphingobium sp. | reverse complement strand
GCTGGAAATCGTGAAGGCGGCGGCGCCTGACTTGCGGGTTGACGGCGAAATGCACGCGGACGTCGCCCTCAGCCAGGCCTTGCGCGACCGCCTCGTGCCGGACGCCCGGTTCGAGGGACCGGCGAACCTTCTGGTCATGCCGAACCTCGATGCAGCGAACATCACGCTGACCGCGCTTTCCGCCTCGTCCAGCTCGCCGACGGTCGGGCCGATCCTGATGGGTCTTGCGCAGCCGATCCACGTCCTGACGCCGGGCGTGACCGCGCGCGGCATTCTCAACCTGACTGCCATTGCGGCGGCTGAACTCGACAAGGGTTGAGCCAAACGCCACGGACGCTCGAAGGGGCGGACATTACGTCCCTTCGAGCGTCACCAGTTGCAACGGATGACGAATTAATTGCTTTTTGTGCAATCAATTTTGGAAACAGAATGCAACGGTCAGCTCGTTTCCAGAAAACCTTTGCCTGAAACCTGCGGCTAGACAGCAGGGACATGCTTGAGATTGCTGCAAGTCTCGATATTGCACCTGCGAACGCTGATTACGGCTTTCCCACCATTGCCTGTCGGGCAACCCCCTTGCTGCATAAAAGGCCATAAAAGCGGCGACTTAGGTGTCCTTTCCAGCCAAGTTCCAGGCCGATTTAATAGGGTTTTGACCTGCCGAAACCCTCGAAATCCCAAAATGCATTTCATGCAACTAAAGGCGAGGAGCTTGCATTTGCGCGCAAGCCTCGGACAGATCACATAAGCGGCATGTTGCAATGCAGCAATGTGCTGCTTTCCGAGGTGTTCCATGTTCTCGCTGATGTCGCTCTATTTCGCCTATCGCCGCAATGTCGTGGTGGCCGAGCGCTACATGCCCGCTCTCGACGAAAAGGCGGCTCCTGCCGAAGCCATCGTCGAAGTCGCGCCGGAAGCTCCGGTCGCGCAGGATCTGCAACTCGCAGCCTGACCCTTTCGCCTTCGCCCGACTATAACGCCGCGAATGTCTCGCACGGGGCATTCACCGCATCGGCGAAGGCGGCTTCGACTTCCAGCCCGGTCGCACAGGTGAGGGTGTCGAGAAAGCGCTCTCGCGTTCCCTGCATGGCTCTGCCTTCGTGCAGCCAGACCGGCGCTTCGCCCAGAGCCTGATCGAGGCATGTCACGGCCAGCGTCGGCGCGATGCCGATGCGCCCTTTGACCAGCGCCAGATCCGCCGCGATGTCGGCTGCGAGAACGGCCGGATCGACAAGCCCGAAACGCAGGGTTTCCTGCCAGGGGTTCGGTCGATTGGTCGGATCGTCGATCCGGAAATAGGCGGCGACGTCGCGCTCGTCCGGCATCGGTCCCCGCCCGTGGCGCGTCAGATAGCAGCGCGTCACATAGATCGGCGCGATGGTGTCGATCCCCGCTTCCTCGGCCACGGCCACCATGTTGGCAAGGCCGGTGTTGGAGCGGGTGAGGTAGGGAAATTCCGGGTAGCTGCGGTCCAGCCGCAGGCCTTGCGCGCCTTCGAAAACGACCTGTCCGTCCTGGCCCAGCGTGGCATCCTCCCGCAGTTCGACCAGCGCGAGGAAACGGCGGCAATCCTCCAGATAGTGCTCTAGAACGCCCGCGGATCCGGCGTGGCGGAGCGGTCCGGGTGCCTGCGGATCGAGGCCCGCTTGTGCAAGGCGGGCAGGAAGCCACTCCTCGCGGATCGCCGCGAGCTTTCCGGCGAGATTTGGAGATTCCAGATCGGCCAGCGTCAGCACGCTGCCGAAATCTTCCGCGCGCGCTACGGTCTCGCCGAAGCCCAGTCCGCAGGATCCGTGTCGTCCGTCTCCGCGCGCCATTTCGATGGCCTGGTTGACCATCATGTCCCAAGGCGTGGTGACGATTCCCCTCGGGTCGGCGGTCAGGCGCGTGCAGCCGCCGAGCGCGGCCACGCGCTCGACTTCGGCGGCCAGCTTCATCGGGTGCGAGACCATGAAGCGCGAGAGATGCGTCGCCGCGCCGACCAATGCGCCGGACCCGAGATGGTGAAAGACGTGACGGATCCCGTCCGCCCGTTCGACGGTATGACCGGCCTGCGCGCCGCCATTGCTGCGCACGACGGTGACAGGCCCCGCGTCGGGGCGGGCGGCCAGCCATTCGACCGTCCGCCCCTTGCCCTCGTCGCCATAGGCGGCGCCGATCACGGCTCTTGCGATCTTGCCCATGGCTCGTCCCTCAGCGACCGTTGCCGAGGAACCCGCGCCAGGGCAGCCGTGCCGTCGCCTGCGCGAGCACGTCGGCGCAGGCGCTGCTCCAGCCTTTCGCCACATCGTCCGGATCGCGGCCGCTGGCGAGTTCGATGGTGGACACGATCGTCTCGGCCAGCTTCGTCGGGTCCTTCAGGTGGATCACCCGTTGGGGCAGGATGCGCTCCCACGATGCCCTGACTTCCTTCAGGCGCCCGGCGGCATAGCTGCCGTCGACGATGATGTGGAAGACCTCGTAGTACTGGCTGGCGAGCTTCACCGCCTCGCGGCCCGAGACGCCGCGCCGGGCATTCACGCCGAGCACGCGGGCGAACTGCTCCTGCGTCACGCCGTCATGAACCGGCTCGTCGCCGACGGTGAAGAGGAAGCCGCGCTTGCGGCGCTTCTCGTAGGCGTCGTGCACGGTCTTGAGTCCGGCGAAAGCATGGGCGAGGCAGTAGCTCTCGCCGCCGTTGCCGCCGCCGCCGCCTTCCAGCCAGAGGCTGCGCAACTGCTCGACGATGCGCAGGTCCGCCTCGAACTGCGTGGCCTGGAGCGGGGCGGCATCGGTGAAGCCGTCGCCGAGCGCCATGGCCATGACGTGCGGGTCGCTGACCGGCTTGCGGTCCAGAAGCTGCGTGAACGTGGCGTTGAGACCGTTCACCACCAGTTCCTCGGCCAGGAAACCCATCGAGCCGGTGACGTCGACGCCGACGATGATCGGTGTCGCCAGCGGGTTCTCCGCCGAATCCCGCGATTCTCGCACGTTGATGCGGGCCGGATCGTAGCGATCGTCCATGCCGCGCGCGCCGAAGAGTTCGTCCCGGCTGCGGCCGTGGACCGAGCTGGCCGCGTAGCGATCCCAATCTGCGTTGTTCCAGTTGCCGTGTCCCATGATCTGCTCCTTTCGCGAATCGTTGACGAGCCATTGATGCGCTCCACACAGGCATCTTTCAAGATGCAAAATGCAGTTTGCATGTTTTAAGTGTTGTGGCATGGGTTCCGGGACATGACGGAAAACTACCCGCAGCCCATTCTCACGGTCGACATCGTGCCGCTCACCATCCGCGATGGACGGCTTTGCGTCCTTCTGGCGGAGCGGCCCAACGAACCCTTCGCCGGGCGGCTCGCGCTGCTGGGCGGCTATGTCCATGTCGACAAGGATCGGACGCTGGGCGATACCGCCCGCCGGGTCCTGCGCGACAAGGCGGGGCTCGACCGGCTCTATGTGGAGCAGCTGTCGACCTTTTCCGGGCCGCAGCGCGATCCGCGCGGCTGGTCCGCCAGCGTCGCCTATTTTTCGCTGACGCCGCTGGAAGCGGTCGAACCCGCATTGGAACGTAGCGGGATTTCGTTGGTGGAGGCCGACAGGACGCAGGCGCTACCGTTCGATCACGATGCCATCCTGGCGGCGGCAGTCAGCCGTCTCCGCGCGAAAGGGGCCTATTCCGATCTGCCGGCGCGGTTCCTCGGTCCCAACTTCACGCTGGCGGAACTGCACCGGACCTATCAGGTCGTACTCGGCGAAAAGATCAACATCGACGCATTCCGCCGCAAGGTCATGGAGCGCGGGTTCCTCGAACCGACCGGAGAAAAGCGCCGCGATGAAGGCGCGACCCGGCCCTCGGAACTCTACCGACTGACGACGCAAGCCGCCGTGTTCCCACGCCGGTTCTAGCGCGATCCCGCGAAGGCCCAGCGCACCACTCCCGCCATGGCGCGGGTGCCGGCGATCGCGGGTAATCCGCTCATGCCGGGACGACGGAGCCCGAGCATCGTTCGCGCGAAAGGCGGCAAGAGATCGACCGCGGCCATGCCCAGTGTCCGGGTGATCCTGCCCGGTCTGCGCCCTTCCTCGCCTTCGAGCAGGAATGCAGCCACTTCGCGGGCGGCCGGACCGCCATGCAGTTCGCCGCGCATCTCGGCGAGCAGCGCCATGGCTTCGGCCCGGCTGCGGGGAACCGGCGATGCTCCGAGCATTCGCGCGACCATGGCGCTCTGTTCGAAGTATCGATCCTGCGCGCTTCCCGGCATCGCGGGATCGGCATAGGCGAGATAGGCTTCGAGGAAGCTCGTTACCTCGGCGAGGTGAACCCACGCCAGGACCCGCGGATCGGTTGCGGAATAAGCCGTGCCATCCGGCAGTGTGCCATGGACGCGGCCATGGATCGCATTGACCACCGCGATGACGCGCGCGGCCTCGTCCCGGTGGCCGTAAGTGGTCGTGGCGATGAAGCGGGCGGTGCGGCGCAGGCGGCCCTCCACGTCCTCGCGAAAATCGGAATGGTCGAGCACGCCCTGGAGCGCGGCCGGATGCAGCATCTGGAGCAGGAGTGCCCTCATGCGCCCGACCATCATCGCTACGACATCGGCATGGACCATGCGGATCGGACTGTCCGGTTCGAACAGGGCTTGGTCGGAAGGCACGACCGGCGTTTCACCCTTGTTGCGGTCGTTGAAGACCGCTCGGACCTGCCGTACGAGCAGGCTTCGCATCGCCTGGGCAGGACCGGGAAAGGTGAGGGCGGCCATCGTGCCATTGTGCCCTATTCCGGCTTGCCGGAACAGGGTGTTGCGGCTCAGGAGAATCCGACAAATCGAAAACGAGAGCAAGTTGATCCGCTGCAATCGGCCGCTGCAATCGGCCGCTGCAACCGGATCGCAAACTGCTCTAGTGACGCAGCGGACGATCCACACTGCAATCGATCGAGCGGGCATAGCGACCGTCGCACAAGTCACGGAAAGCGGCCGAGACGGCTCGGCACTCTTCCTCGGGGAAGTGCAGTCCCGTGGAGCAGTCGGCGAGCGTGGACACCATCTCGTCCGTGTGCATTTCGAAGAATGCCTGCGGCCGGGGGTCCTTGGCCGCCTGCGCGAAAAGCCAGACGAGACCGACGACACCGAGCATCGAGGAAGGGCTGACGTAACTGATCATGATCACTCCTTGGATGGAATGATTATAGAGGCCGTGCAGCGCTATCGGTCGCGGATCTTACCTGTTTTCCTGCGGTCCCGACGGTTAGCGCACCGTAAAGGAATAGCTGCCTTGCGCGCCGTCCCGATCGGCACCGGCTGCGTGCCAGTTGAGCCGGTAGGTCCCGGTGGGCAGCGGACGGGGCAGGGCTACCGTCAGCTTCCGACCTTCGGCCTTGGGAGCGATGCCCGTGATCGGCATCGGTTCGTGATGCGCCATGCCCGGCATGGCGGTCATGACGAGATCGAACCCGGATATTGCTGCGACAAGCTCTTCGGAGAAAGTCAGCGTGATCGAGGTGGGTTTCGTGACTGCCGTTTCGGCGGAGGGCGTCGCCGTCACCAGCGCGGGACGGGCGAGAGCGATCGACGGACATGTCGCTGCAAGAACGATAGCGGTGGCTAAGGCGAAAATACGCATGGTGGCTCCTGTCATCTGCGCCCGGAAGCGATCCGGCTTGCCGGGGCTTTTCGAAATCCATACGCAGCACCGCAGGTTTATCCCTCGCTTCGTTCGAAACTTTTTTGCGCGCTTCGAGGGATCAGCGCCTTTCCGTGCGTATTGCCGGATGAAGGTTGGAAGGGAAACCGGGCGGATGAACGAACTCGACGAAATGCTGTCGCTGCTGCGGGACGAGCCGCTGCCGCAAGCGCTGGTTACGATGGACGGTGCCGTCATGGCCGGGTTGGCCGCCGGAAGGGAGCGTCTCGTCGGCCGGCGCGGCATCGCGCTGGCTTGCGGGGTTGCGGCAATCGTCGGGCTTTGGGGCGGATTTTCGCTTCCCTACACGCAGACCGGGGCCAGACATGCTCACGTCGATTCACTGCTCGGCGTACCGTCTGCGGCGCCTTCCCACCTTCTGGCGTCCTGACGATGGCGCAGGCCTCGCGCTATCTTCTCGTGGCGCTCGTTTCGCTGCTGGCTGCCTTCGCGGCGCTTTGGATCACCCAGAAACTTCATGCCGGCCGGCCCGAGGAAAGCCGCATTCACACCCTGCTCCATCGCGAACTGGACCTCGACGGCGAACAGCGCCGCCGGATCGATGCCCTGGAGCAGGGGTTCGAGGCGCATCGCAACCGGTTGGAAGGTGAGCTTCTTGCCGCGAATGCGGACCTTGCCCGTGCGATCGAGCATGAGCACGGCTATGGTCCGGAAGTCGAGAAAGCGGTGGATCGCTCGCATGTGGCCATGGGCGAATTGCAGAAGGCGACGCTTCGGCATGTCTTCGCCATGCGTGCGGTACTCCGTCCCGATCAGGCCGTGCGCTTCGATAAAGGCGTGGCCGAAGCACTGACGACCGCGCCGCAGGACTGATCCGGCGTGGCCGAGCCGGAATTCCATGTCCGAACGGACGAGCGCGCTGCCGTCGCCGCCGCACTGGCGGGGCGTCAGGCCGGCTTCACCGCGCTCATGGACGGGCACCGGGAGGCGGTGTTCCGTATGGTGCGCGGACATCTCGGAAATGAAGCCGACGCGCTGGACGTGACGCAGGAGAGCTTCGTCGCCGCCTTCCTCGCCCTGCGTCGCTACGATCCCGCACGGTCGTTCCGGGCCTGGATACTGCGCATCGCGCTCAACAAGTGCCATGACTGGGCACGACGCCGGAAAGTGCGCCGTTTCCTTGCCTTTGCCCTGCCGATCGAGGAAGCCGCGAGTATTGCCGACGAGGGGCCCGATCCCGAACAGATCCTGGCCTCTCGTCAGAGGACCGAACATATCCATGCCGCGCTTGCCGCATTGCCGGATCGCCTGAAGGAACCGCTACTGCTTTGCGCGCTGGAGGGAGTGTCGCAGGACGAGGCCGCCAGAATCCTCGGTATCAGTCGCAAGGCAGTCGAGACCCGGATCTATCGGGCCCGTCGGAAACTGTCGCATCTAGCGGAGCGATAGACAGGCTCTCTACTCCTCCGATAGCGGCGCAATGCTGGAGGTAGCCAGCCAAGCGAAGCGCGCTACCGCCATGAAGCAGATCAGCGGCAGTGCCATGGCGACCTGAACATCGGCTCTTTACGACATGCAGCTCTGGCTGGAAGTCGACGACGAGCGGGTGCAGGACGGCACTACTGCGGAAATGATCTTCGCGGTGGCGAAAATCATTGCGCACATAAGCCAGTTCATGAGCCTTCAGCCCGGCGACGTTATCTCGATCGGCATGCCTGCCGGGGTGGGGCTGGGCTTCGATCCGCCAAGCTTCTTGTCGGCGGGCAACGTCGTGCGGCTGGGTATCGAAGGTCTCGGCGAACAGCGTCAGCGCGTCGTGGAGGCGGGCTGAGGAGGAATATGCGCGGCGAACCGATCGCCGCGCGTATCTCGGGTCAACGTTGCGGAGGGCGGGTATCGTGGCTAGTGGCCGATCCATGAGGACATCTCAGCCAAAAGGGAAAGAACCCGTAACAGCAGCAGGCGAAGCCTCGGCAAAGCGGGGCTATTCCGCACCTGCTCTGGAAAAGGGTATCGAGATACTCGAACTCTTCGCACGCGATCCGGGCGGGCTGACCATCAGCGAGATCGCCCAGCGGCTGAAGCGTTCGATCAGCGAGGTGTTCCGCATCATCATCGTGATGGAGCGGCGGGGATGGCTGCGCAAGGATCCCGCCAATGACCGGTACTCGGTATCCTATCGCGTGCTCGATGTCGCCTTTCGCGCTACCCCGGCGCATACGCTGAGCAATGTCGCCGCGCCGGTCATGCATCAGTTGTCCGTCGACACGAATCAGTCGTGCCACCTCGTCGTTCGCACCGGTGCCGCGGCCACGGTCATCCATCGGCAGGAAAACACCGGGGCGGTGGGCTTCGGGATCAGGTTGGGTACGGTCGTCGATATGATGACGAGTTGCTCGGGACATGTCCTGCTCGCCTTCATGTCCGAGGAGCGCCGTGCTGCCGCGCTCGCCGAACTGCCGGAGGCCGGGGCGGCAAGCCTGCGTCGGCTGGAAAAGCAGCTCGAAGCGGTTCGCGCGCAGGGCTTCGAAATGCAGCCGAGTGCCCGCGTGGCCGGGGTCACCGACATCAGTTTCCCGGTCTTCGGTTTCGACGGCCATGTCAGCGCTGCGTTGACACTGCCGTTCCTAGTGACGATCGACGGCTCGCAGCGCACCGACCGGGAAGAGACGCGCGTGATGCTGGGGGACGCGGCGCGGCAGATTTCCGAGGGGCTGGGATGGCTTCGCCCCGCTTTCGACTAGCCATCGAGCGACTGACAGAATGTCTAAAATGCAGTTGATCCGGCTCAGGGCCGCTCAGGCTTCGCGAGTATGGAAAAGATATGGTGAACCAACCCCGACACGACCTGCCGCGTATGGAACTGCGTCTGCTGCGCCAGTTCGTCGCGGTTGCCGAGGAACTTCATTTCACGCGGGCAGCGCAGCGGCTGGCGATGTCGCAGCCGCCTCTCACGGCAGCGATCCGGCGGCTGGAAGAGGAAGTCGGCGCGACCCTGATCGAGCGCGGCCGCAAGACGGTAAGGCTTACCCATGCGGGGACCGTGCTGCTGGACCGGGCCAAGCGTCTGCTGCGGGCGGCCGACGAGGCGCTGACGGCAACACGTGATGCTGCCGCGGGCAAGCGCGGTACGGTGCGGCTCGGCTATGTCGGCAGCGCCATGTATGGGCGCCTTCCCGAAGCCTTGCGTGCTTTCCGGCGAAGTCACCCCGATGTCGCGGTGGATTTGCATGAAATGACCACGGTGGCCCAGATCGACAGGTTGCGCGCGGGCGAACTCGATCTGGGAATCGTGGTCCCTCCGCTCTGGGATATGGCGGGTCTGCAAATGACCGCTTTCGACCGGGACCGGCTCGCCATTGCGCTGCCGACCGGGCACCCGCTCGCCGCGGCCGAGGCTGTCTCGGTCGGGGATCTGGCTCAGGAAGCGTTCATATGCTGGCCTCGCCTTCAGGGACCGGGCTTCCATGATCAGGTGATGCGGCTTTGCGGAGACGCGGGGTTCACGCCGAAAGTCGTGGAAGAGGCGCACGGCATGCATACCGTGCTCTCGCTCGTCGCGGTGGAGGCGGGGGTGGCGATCGTGCCGGAGAGCATGAAGCAGGTTCGCGCCGCCGAGATCGTCTATCGCCCGATCTGCGGCGATGCCGCCCGCTTCGAACTGCTTCTCTGCCGCCCGGCCGGAGAAGCCGCACCTGCTGCCGCAAGGCTGGAGGACGTGCTGCGGCGATAGGGAATTCCTATCACGGCGTGATGCCATAGATATTGGACCCGGCTGATCGCCCGCGTCATCTGGCTGTCCGAGGAGGCCGTGGATGATCGATTTCTCGGGACGTATTGCTTTGGTGACCGGTGGCGGACGCGGCATTGGCCGGGCTTATGCGAAGGCCCTGGCGCTGCGAGGCGCACTGGTAATCATACAGGACAGTGGCGCCGGGGCGGACGGCCAAGGTTCAGACCCTCAGGTTGCGGCGAGCGCTGCGGCCGAAATCGTGGCGGCCGGTGGACGCGCCGTTGCCGAGCCTCGGCCGCTCTCGACCCGCGCACAATGTCACGACATCGTGACGGAGATCGCCGCAAGGCACGGCGGTCTCGACGTGGTGATCCACAATGCCGGTTGGGTCGGATATCAGACGATCGAAAAACTGGAGCCGGACTTTCACGAGCGCATGATGCGGCTGGCGGTCGATACGCCGCTTTGGCTGGCGCAGGCCGCATGGCCCTTCATGCGCGAAGCGGGTTTCGGCCGAATCCTGCTGACGACGTCCGACCGGGCCATCTATCCCGAGTACGCGCTGGACGGATTGGCGTCCTATGCGGCGGCGAAAATGGGCGCAATCGGTATCGTCAATGTGCTCGCCAGGGAGGGCGCGCCGCACGGGATCGGCGTGAATGCAATCTCGCCGGTCGCCAAGACCCGCATGTGGGGCGTCGAAGGGGAGCCGGACGAATTGCGGCCGGATTCCGTGGCACCGGGCGCGCTCTATCTGGTTTCTCCCGATTGCACGGCGAGCGGCTGGGTGATGCGGGCATCGAACGGCCAGTTCGTCGCGACCCGGGCGCGGGAAGCCGAGCACGTCGCCTATCCCCGCGATCTGGCGGCGGTCAGGGCCGACACGCCGGAGGAGGTTGCGAAGACATGGTCGGCAATTGCGGTTGATGATCCGGAGCTTCGCTGGCATTCGCTGGTTCGGCAGGTCGCAAGAGACTGAATTCAAAAATAGATATTTTGTCAGGAGATGAATTATTCAAAAGGTTGTGCAAGTCGTGCTGGTCGTTCTGATTGCGGCGACGGTGATGTTTGGTGGACGTTGGTACATGTATGTCGCGCAGGGTGAGAGCCCCTATGACGAAGTGGGTATCGCGCTGAACGGCTATATGCCCGGTCCGCTGCGGACCTGGGGCTGCCACAAGCTTCAATCCCGCTTCGCGAACCAGTTGCCGCCCTATGGGTGCGGCGCCGCCGATGGTCGCAGCTGGATCTGATTTCGGTTTCCGGTCGGCCCGTTCTGCCATTGGCGCAGGGCGGGCCGACATTCGGGGGCGACATCGGGGGGAGGCATGGGAGTGCGGTTTGACGCAGCCTCCGGTGCTCGCTACCGCCGCTGCGATGATCGTTCTCCTGTCTCCCGCCAAGACGCTCGACTTCGAGCGCGTTCTGCCGCCGCTTGACGTTTCCACGCCGCACTTCGCGGAAGAAGCGGCCAATCTCGCCCGCTCCGCCGCGAACCTGACGCAGAAGCGGCTCTCGGAGCTGATGCATATCTCTCCGCGCCTGGCCAAGCTGAATGCGGACCGCTTTCGCGATTTCCCCGAACTGCCCGAACGACCCGCGCTCTTCGCTTTCGCGGGTGACGTCTATACC
The DNA here is from genome assembly GCF_036820275.1 of Novosphingobium sp. GTDB lineage: Bacteria > Pseudomonadota > Alphaproteobacteria > Sphingomonadales > Sphingomonadaceae > Novosphingobium. Next base: position 203,202 of record NZ_DAISLT010000001.1, on the reverse strand, counting down.
GGGCTGGAAGCGCATACCTTGGACGAAGCCGGGGTCTCTTTCGCGCAGGACCATGTGCGGATGCTTTCGGGTCTCTACGGGCTGCTGAAGCCGCTCGACGCGATCCGGCCCTACCGACTGGAAATGGGTACGCGCTGGGCACCTCGGCACAAGTGCCTGACCGACTGGTGGGGCGATCGTATCGCCGCGTTTCTCCGCGCCGAGCTTGCCGAGGAGGGATCGGGCGCGATCCTCAATCTCGCCAGCCAGGAATACTACGCCGCCGTTGCCGGAAAGCTGCCGGGCGTGCGGGTGATCGATGTCGATTTCCGCGAACCGGGTCCCAACGGGCCGCGCTTCATCAGCTTCAACGCCAAGCGGGCGCGCGGCATGATGGCGCGCTGGATGTGCGAGCACCATGTCACCGATGTCGAGGCGATGCGCGGTTTCGACAGCGACGGCTATCGCTTCGATCCCGAGGCCAGCGAACCCGACCGCTGGCGCTTCACACGCGCATGAGCGGTCCCGCCCGATCCTCCGCCGTCATTATCGGAGCCTCCGGCGGGATCGGCGGAGCCTTCGAGGCGGCGCTGATCGAGGAGGGGGCTTTCGATGTCGTTCACGGCTTCGCACGCACGCGCAGCGGCGCCCAGCATCTCGACCTGCTCGATGAGGCGAGTATCGAAACTGCCGCCGCGCATGTCGCCAAGGGACCGTCGCCGACACTGGTGATCGTGGCGACCGGCCTACTTCACGAGAACGAGTCGGGACCCGAGAAGGCGCTGCGTGATCTCGATCCCGCGTGGCTGGCGAAAGTCTATGCCGTCAATGCGATCGGACCGGCGCTCGTGGCGAAGCATTTTCTGCCGATCATGCCGCGCACCGGCCGGGCCGTTTTCGCGGCGCTTTCGGCACGGGTCGGATCGATCGCCGATAACCGTTTGGGCGGATGGCACGGCTATCGGGCTTCGAAGACCGCGCTCAACATGATGGTGCGTAATCTGGCGATCGAGGAGCGTCGCCGTAACGACCGCGCGATCGTGGTCGCGCTGCACCCAGGCACTGTCGATACCGCGCTGTCGCGCCCGTTTCAGGGCAATGTTCAGGCAGGGCGCCTGTTCGACGCCGAGCGTGCAGCTCTGCAACTGCTCGATGTCATCGAGGAGCTGAAAGTTTCGGACAGCGGCAAGCTGTTCGATTTCGAAGGCAACGAAATTCCGTTCTGACGCCCTTCAAGACGTCAGATTTCGTACTCCGGCTGCCACCGTCCCAAGGGTTTTGTCCCCATTTTCGTCGCGCGTGACTGGCGCCGCGTCATCTCACCATGGAGCTTGCGGATCATGTCGCTTCCGGCATGGGTGAGCAGGCCGGGCACGAACCCGTGAATGATCGTGCCGATGCCGGCAACGATCATTCGCAGGCCGAAGCTGCTCGCGACGGCCCAATGCTGCGTGTAGCTTTCATCCACGGTTCGTGGATGGTCGACGAACAGACGGTTGAACATCGTGGTCGCTCCGGAATTGGAGGAGGTCAGGCTGTCGGCGGATAGGGATGGCGACCGAAGATCCAGCGGGTTTCAGGACCGCCATGGCCGTCGAGCAGCAGGACTTTGGCTTCGTGGCCCTTCATGCCGACCTGATGTGCGGCATCGATCGCGCGGTTGAGCGCGGCGCGCTGCGTTTCGAAGGCGGCCAGGAAAACACCGTGCAGGCTCACTGCCCAGTCGAGGCCTTTGCGGACGACGTGAAAATCGCTTTGAGGCATGGGTCCGTACTCCCCTTCTTTCCTTGGTGACGATCCGGGCCTGAGGCCACGGGATCGATGGTTTCCAATCAGAGTGCTCTTGGCATCGGCGATTTCAATTTACATTCTCAACCTATTTAATTGACAAGCGACGTCAAGGGAAAATTTCCGGACTGGTGGATGTATGGCGGCGAACGGGCTTTCCCGTCCGACGGGCCGGTTCGAGTGTGGTTGAGGGCACGCGCTTCCGCCCGCAATCCACCGCAATTATCCACTTGAGATCGAGGGAATATCGATACAATTTTGCGCATCTTTGCGTTCCCGCCCGGCGCGATTTGGCGTAGCCTGCCGAAATCACAGCCATATCCTGGGAGACGGAAATGACGGCACCGCGCGAGAGCAAGACAGCTATCGGCGAGCACAGGCTCCACCCCGACACGCTCATGTTGAACTACGGCTACGACCCGCTTCTCTCGGAAGGCGCGGTGAAGCCGCCGGTCTTCCTGACTTCGACTTTCGTGTTTCCTACGGCGGAGGAAGGACGCGACTTCTTCGACTATGTGGCAGGCCGCAAGGAGCCGCCGCCGGGGCAGGGGCGCGGTCTCGTCTATTCGCGCTTCAACCACCCCAACAGCGAGATCGTCGAGGATCGCATGGCGATCTATGAGGACGCCGAGGCGGGCGTCGTGTTCTCGTCGGGCATGGGGGCGATCACCACGACCATCCTGACGTTCGCGCGGCCGGGCGACGTCATCCTGCACTCGCAGCCGCTCTACGGCGGCACCGAGACACTGCTGGCGAAGACTTTCGCCAATCTGGGCATCAAGGCGGTCGGCTTCAGCGACGGCCTTGATGAAGAGGCCGTGCTGGCTGCGGCGAAGATTGCTGCTACGCAGGGGCGGATCTCGCTCGTGCTGATCGAGACGCCGGCCAACCCCACCAACAGTCTCGTCGATATCCGGCTGCTGAAGCGTGTCTGCGATGCCATCGGCGAAGAGCAGGGACATCGCCCGCTGCTGGTTTGCGACAATACGCTGCTCGGTCCGGTGTTCCAGCATCCGCTGCGGCTCGGGGCGGATATCTCGCTCTATTCGCTGACGAAGTATGTCGGCGGGCACTCGGATCTGGTTGCCGGGGCGGCGCTGGGATCGGCCAAGCTGATGCGCGAAGTGCGACTGCTGCGCAGCGCCATCGGCACGCAACTCGATCCCCATAGCTGCTGGATGCTCGGCAGGTCGCTCGAAACGCTGGGGCTACGGATGGAGCGGGCCAATGCCAATGCGACGGCGGCGGTCGCGTTCCTCCAGGCCCATCCCAAAGTCGAGCGGGTCGCTTATCCGCCGCTCTATCCGGCAGGTTCGCGGGAAGCGGACGTGTTCGCCGCCCAGTGCACTGGGGCGGGATCGACGTTTTCCTTCGATATCGTCGGCGGCCAACCCGCGGCCTTCCGGTTCCTCAATGCGCTGCAGATCTTCAAGCTCGCCGTCAGCCTCGGCGGCACCGAGTCGCTGGCGAGCCATCCGGCGACGACCACCCATTCCGGGGTCCCTGTCGAAGTTCGCGACCGGATCGGCGTTCTGCAATCGACCATCCGCCTGTCGATCGGCATCGAGCATCCTGACGATATCGTCGCCGATCTCGCCCAGGCGCTGGAGGTAAGCTGAGTCAGGTGAAGGTCGATGTAAAATCCGGCGGAGCGGCGCGGGGCCTGTTCGTCGTGACGATACTGGTGGGCAGCTTCCTGCTGTTCCTCGTGCAGCCGATGGTGGCGCGCATGGCGCTGCCACGGCTCGGCGGGGCGCCGAACGTCTGGAACAGCGCGATGCTGGTCTACCAGGCGCTGCTTCTAGCTGGATATGCCTATGCTCACTTGCTCGGGCGATGGCCGGTGCGGCGACAGGCAGTAATCCATCTGCTGGTCCTGCTGGCGGCCGGGGCGACGCTGCCCGTAAGCCTGTCCTCCATGGCGCAGCCCGCAGGACTGCCAGAAGTCCTGTGGGTGCCGTTGCTGCTGGGTCTGAGCATTGGGCCGGTGTTTTTCGCCGTATCCGCGCAGGCACCGCTGATGCAGCGGTGGTTCGCCGCCGATCCCGGCGCGGGGCAGCCCTGGGCGCTCTACGCCGCTTCCAATCTCGGCAGCTTTGCGGGATTGCTTGCTTATCCGCTGCTGGCCGAACCATTCCTGAGTTTGCGCCGGCAGAGCCTGACCTGGTCGGCGGGCTTCGCGCTGCTGGTCCTGCTGGTCGTGCTCGCCGCCATGACCCGCCGGAACCTCCCCGCCGTTTCGGTAAGGGCGGAAAAGGAAGAGCAGGGCGAACGGATCGGTTGGCGCCGCGTGGCGCTATGGCTGATGCTTTCGGCAGTGCCGTCGGGCCTGATGCTCTCGACGACGACCCATCTCACCACCGACATTTTCGCGATGCCGTTGCTATGGGTCATCCCGCTGGGTCTCTATCTGCTGAGCTTCGTGGTTGCCTTTGCCGACCGGCGCGGCATGTGCATGGCCGTGACGCGGATCGCCCCGGTCGTTGTGCTTTTCGCGGGCAGCTATGCCATGCTGTCCAACGGATCGGGTACGCTGTGGGTCGCCGGAGGCGCCTGCCTCATGCTGTTCTGCATTGCGACGGCGCTGCATGGAAGGCTCTACGACTTGCGGCCGGGCGCCGCGCATCTGACGCATTTCTATCTGGTGATGTCCGCAGGCGGCGCTCTGGGCGGACTTTTCACCGCCTTGATCGCGCCGCTGGTGTTCGACTGGGCCTGGGAGCACCCGCTGCTGGTCCTCGCCGCCGCGCTGCTGATGCCGCTGACGCCGCTCCTGCGCTGGCATGAAAGCGAGGGCATCGAGCCGGGCATGGCGCGCGTTGCGCTCGTGCTGCTGCTCGCCTTCGCAATATTCCTCGGATGGCAGCTCGACCAGTATGCCCTGCGCCCGGAGGACGGGCTTGCGGCCGTCCTCTTTACCGTCTTCCTGGTCGCCACCGGCGTGATGCTCATGGCGTGGCGGGCCGGTTTCATCGCGGTGCTGACGATCGCGATGATCGCGCAAGGCGGTATCTGGACCGTCCGCGCGACACTGGCCGGCGAGCGCACGCGCAGCTACTTCGGTATCTACACCGTGCGCGATACCGCCGACGGCACCTTGCGCACCCTGGCGCACGGCACGACCCTCCACGGCGAGCAGTCGCTGCAACCGGGCCGCTCGCGCGATGCGCTGACCTATTACGGGCCGACCTCCGGCGTCGCGCTCGCCTTGCAAGCGGCGCCGCGGATCGAAGGTGCCGGAGCGCGGGTCGGCGTGGTCGGTCTCGGTACCGGCTCGCTGGCCTGCCAGGCCTTGCCCGGACAGCACTGGACTTTCTTCGAGATCGATCCGGTTATTCTGCGTTTCTCGACGAACGGCCGTTTCACCTTCCTGCGCGACTGCGCGCCGGAAGCCCGCGTCGTTCTGGGCGATGCGCGACTGGAGCTGGCGCGGCTTCACGCGAACGCGTTCGACGTACTGGTGATCGACGCCTTTTCCAGCGATTCGATCCCGGTGCACCTGCTGACGAAGGAAGCCTTGCAGGTCTATGCCCGAGCGCTAACCCCGCGCGGCCTGTTGCTGCTTCACATTTCCAACCGCTATATCGACCTCGCGCCGGTCGTCGGCACCAATGCCGCGGCGAGCCGTCTTAAAGCGATCTCGCGTCTCGACCGGCCACTCGACACAGACAACTATACGCCGTCGCGCTGGATCGCCCTTTCGCGCGATCCGGAGGTCCTGGAGCAACTGCGCGGGCAGAACCCGGACGCTCCGTGGATCCAGCTTGAAGATCGCGCAGCCAAGCCTTGGACCGACGATTACGCCTCGATCCTGCCTTTTGTGCGCTGGGATCGGCTGACCGGAAGCCCGTGACAGACGAACGTCAGGCGGGAGCGAAACCCGCCAGACGCAGCGCTCCATCAAGGGAATCGCCTAGCGCGGGGCTGAGCCGCTCGACCGTGCGCGAGCGCAGCCACGGCTGCATGCGCGGAGCCAACCCGCCGACGAGCGTGCAGCGGGTCGCGCCGCGTTCGAAGATCGTCTCGATGAAACGCTCGATATGGCCTGCCGCGTGTTCGACGATGGAGCGGGCGATGGCGTCGTCGGCCTCGGCATAGTCCATGACCAGCGGGGCGAAGGTGCCGTAGTCGCGGGGGGTGGCGTGGTCCATCCAGGCGATGGCCTGCGCGGTATCGTGCTCGAAACGCTCGGTTACGGCCGCGCTGAGCGGGGTCTTGCGGGTGCGGCCGTCCAGCGCGCGCAAGGCATGGCGCATGGCGGAAAGCCCGAGCGCGGCGCCGCTGCCTTCGTCCGAGATCGGGAAGCCGTAGCCCCCGATGGTGAAGTCCCGCCCATCGACGCGGACCTGAGCGGCGCTGCCGGTGCCGATGATGAGGATCGCGCCGTCCTGTCCGCCGTGCGCGCCGAGATTGGCGATTTGCGCATCGGTGGCGTAGTTCACCGAAGCGAAACCGAAGTCCAGTTCGGCCAGCGCGTCACGCACGCCGGGGCGGGTGATCCCGGCGATGCCCATGCCTGCATGGATGGTCGCGCGCTGCGCGGTGTCCAGTCCGGCTTCGGCGACGGCCTGATCGACCGTGTCCTTCAGCGTCTCGTAGAGCGCATCCATGCCGATGCGGGCATTGGCGGTGCCGGACTTGCCGTTTCCGATGACGGTGCTCTGCGCGTCGACGAGCCGGGCGCGGCAATTACTGCCGCCTGCATCGATGCCGAGGTAGTAGGTCATGGATGTTCTCCGTGTGGTCCCGTCCAGTCGCGGCCACGGGGGGTATGGCCGATGCCGGGATTGAGCTGGTTGCGCGGGTCGATCTCGCGGTAGAAGTCCGCGAGTTCGGGCCGGGCGATATAGAGGTGGCCGACGTTGTGCTCGGCCGGGTACTGTGCGCCGCGCGCGTCGAGCAAGGCCCAGAGCGCGTGCTCGAAGGCGAGCGGGTCGGTGCCCTTCTTCACGATGTAGTCCTGGTGGAACACCTGGCAGAAGAAGTGACCGTAATAGAGCCTGTGGATCGTTCGCGCGGCGAGATCGGCGGGAAGGCGCTCCACCCATTCGCGGTTGTTGCGGGGCAGTGCCACGTCGAGCGCGACGATATCCTCCACTTCGTCGCGGTGCACCGCACGATAGCGAACTGCCGCACCTGCCGCGACGAAGCGGTGGAGGAAAGCCTTGGCGCCTTCCTGCGGCGTACATTCGAAATGATCGCCCTGCTCGCCGCCGGGAAACAGCTCGCCGAGCAGCTTGCGGGTTGCTTCCACCTGATCGCGGGGGACTTTCAGGATCAGGTGATGGTCGAAGCGCGTGCGATAGTCGCGCATCCGGGCAGGCAGGTGATCGGGAATGAACTTGCTCGACCACTGCATGAGCCGGTCGCTGAAACCGTTCCCGAAGACCCCGTCGAAGCGCGATTTCGCCGCGAACAGGGCGGGCAGGCGGTCGGTGCCGAGGCGCTCGATGGCGAAGAACATGTCGCGCCCGTAGCGGTCGGCCACGTCGAAGGCTTCGGCGTGCATATATTCGCCCGCGATCGGCAGAGTGTCGAAATCGCGCAGCATCGTGCGGCGCAGCTCGGTCAGCCGGTCCGGCTCGGTGGTGCCGGTGTAGAAAGAGGTGGTCTCGTCCTCGCGCGCGAAGGTGTCGAGGCGGACGGCGAAGACGATCAGCTTGCCTGCGCTTCCGGCGGCCTCGAACAGGCAGCGGGGGTCGGCGTTGAAGCGGGCGGGGACTTCGCTGTCGATGTCGCGGACATGCTCGGCGTAGCTGTGATCGTGCGCCCACTTGTCGCTGGCCGGATCGATATCGGCTTCGGTGTACTGCTCGTGGTCGAGCCGGGCGAGCATGCCTTCCGGATCGTCGCCCAGATCGATGCCGAGGTGATTGAACAGGCGCAGCGAACCATCGCCCTGGACCTGCGCGTAGAGCGCAAGCTGGGTATAGGCCGGGCCGCGCCGGATCAGCGAGCCGCCCGAATTGTTGCAGACCCCGCCAACCACCGAAGCCCCAAGGCAGGACGAGCCGATCACCGAATGCGGCTCACGCCCGAAGGGGCGCAGTGCCTGCTCCAGCTTGTAGAGCGTCGTGCCCGGAAAGCAGAGCACCTGTTCGCCGCGCCGGATCACCTTGAGCGCCGAAAGCCGTGTGGTGCTGACGATGACGAGGCCGCCGGGATAGTCGTCTCCGTCGGGCGTCGAGCCGCCGGTCAGTCCGGTGTTCGACGCCTGCATGATGATCGACGTGTCTGCCGCCACGCAGGCCTGCACCGTACGCCACAGTTCGACCAGACTGCCGGGACGGACCACCGCGATGGCCGGGCCTTCGCCGGTGCGATAGCCCTTGCGGAAGCGGGCGGTCGCGCGCGGCGCGGTCAGCACGTTGCGCTTGCCCACGGCCGAACGGAGGGCGGTCAGCAGCGTGGGGGTTCCTGTCGTCGTCGTTGCCATCGCTCTGCTCTGTCCCGGTTACTGGGTCTGGACCTCGTCGTCGGTCATCAGGTCCGCACCGTCCAGCCAGCGCAGGATTTCGCGGGCGGCGGGATGGTCGATGCCTTCGTAGCGTGCCCGCAAACGGTCCGCGCGGGCGCCGAGGCGCTCGTAGCCCACGTCCTGAAGCGCCGGAAGGTCCTGTTGCAGCAGCTGCGTGAATTCCGCGCCGAGCAACTTGCGCGAAGCTGCATGGAAGGCCGCGCCATAGGCGTAGTCATCGCCCTGCGCATAGACCATCGGCAGGGTGATCGCCGGGATGCAGCCGAGGTGCGCCTGGATCGCCGGGTTGATCGCATGGCCGGTGACATGTTCCGCAATGGCCGCAGAACGCCCGGTGAAGGCGCGAAGGTGCAGGAAGCGCGACATCCGCGCGCCGTCGTTGACCGGCCAGTTGTCCCAGAGGCACACCTTGCGCCCCAGTTCGCTAGCGACCCGTTCGAGATGGGCGGGGCCGATTTCCTTCGCGCAGACTTCCTCGCCCGTCCAATAGACCTGCACGGCCGGATCGAGCAGTCTCCCGAGCTTGCCGAGATAGTCCGCCGGGCGATCCGCGAAGACAAGGTCCAGCACCGGATCGTCCGAATAGTAGGTTGGGCAGGTGTAGACGCGCGTGGCCCTGGTCAGACCGGCGCAGAAATTGACGACGTCTGCCTGCCGCTCGGCCAGTTCGGGCATGTCGCCGCGCAAGTCGTCGAACAGCACTGCGAGGTCGTCGATGCCGATGGCGTCGAGTTCCGCAACCCGGCGCGCCAGATCGGCGCGGGCTGTGTCATCGAAGGGATGGGTCGAGCCGACCGGGGTGATCGCCATGCCGAAGCGCATGCCCGCTGCGCGGCACTCGGCGGAAAGCCGGGTAAGCGCTTCGGTCTGCGCGGCATCGTGCGATCGGCGCCATTCACGGCGCAGTGAACGGTCCGCTTTGGGACCGTAGTGGTAGAAGCCGTAACCCGCCTCGGCGAGTGTCTTCACCACATAGCGGCGCTCGGCTTCGCTCCAAATGCGGCCGAAGCGGCCCTCGATAAGGCCCAGATCAGGTGTCATTCCGGATGATCCTCCCGTGAACCGGCAATCCATGTCGAGCGGACCAGACGATCCTCGCCCAGATGGACGAGGTCGGCGCGCAGGCCCGGCGCGATGGCGCCGGTCTCGTGATCGAGCCGCAGGAAACGCGCGGGATTGCCGCTGGCCATGCGCGAGGCGGTGACCATGTCGCAGCCGATCATGTCCATCGCATTGCGCAGCGCCTGCGCCATGGTCAGCGCCGAGCCTGCCAGCGTGCCGTCCGGGCCGGTGCATTTGCCGCCTTCGACCCCGATCTCCTGCCCCATGAGCGTGAAGTGACCGAGTGTCCCGCCGACCGGCGGCATGGCATCGGTGACGAGCATGATCCCGTCCTCGCCGCGCGCCGAGAGCGCGACGCGCATGGACGCGGGGTGGACGTGGAAGCCGTCGGCGATCAGGCCGAAATGACCGGCGCGATCCTCCAGCGCGCCGCCGACCATGCCGGGATCGCGGCTGAGGAACTGCGTCATCGCATTGAACAGGTGGGTGAAGCCGGCAAGCCCTTCCGCCAGCGCCGCGCGGGTCTGGTCGTAATCGGCGAGGCTGTGTCCGGCACAGACGAGAACACCCGCCTCGGTCAGCGCGCGCACCGTCCCCTCGGGCGCGAGTTCCGGCGCGAGCGTGACCACCCGGCGCCCTCGTGTCGGTGCCGAAAGCCGGGCGAGGACTTCGGCGTCCACCCGCGCGAAGCGGGTCTGGTCATGGATGCCCTTCTTCGCCGCGTTGAGGTGGGGGCCTTCGATATGAAGTCCGAGCACGCCCGGCACATCGGCTTCCAGCGCGGCCTCGCCCGCCACGATGGCGGCTTCGACCACTTCGGGATAGTCGCTTATCAAGGTGGGTAGAAGCCCGGTGGTGCCGTAGCGCCGATGCGCCTGGGCGATCGCGCGAATGCCCTCGACAGTGGGGCTGTCGTTGAACAGCACGTCGCCGCCGCCGTTGACCTGGGTGTCGATGAAGCCGGGCAGCAGGTAGCCGCCGCCAAGCGGCTCGACACGGCAGCCTTCGGGCAGGGCATTTGGCGCCGCGAGGCCAAGGATGTGCGTTCCATCCAGGATCAGCGCCTGATCCTCGACAACGCGGTCGGCCAGGACCACGCGTGCTCCGGCGAGGGCGGTCAGGGTCATAGCGTGCGGGTCACTTTGTTGAGATGCGGTGGGTTGTCCGGGTTGCGCCCGCGCGCCAGCGAGAGAGCCTCGGCCAGGCCGTAGAAGCTCTGGATCTGGGCAATGGCACCGAGCACCGGATGAACGTTCGTGCGCAAGGGCAGCACCAGCGCCGCCGGTTCGACATCTTCCGCCAAACCGGCCGCAATGACGTTCGCACCGCGCGCGGCGAAATCTTCCAGGCGCTCGCGCAGGCCGGTGCGGGCGACGTCGAGAGGCGCCAGCACCAGCACCGGATCGCCTTTGCCCACCAAGGTCATCGGGCCGTGGGCGACTTCCGCGCTGCTGAAGGCCTCGGCATGGAGGCTGGAGGTTTCCTTCAGCTTGAGAGCGGCTTCACCGGCGATGGGAAGCGTGGGGCCGCGTCCCAGCACCAGCATCTCCTGGGCGTCCTTCAGCAGTTCCACCGCTCCAGTCCAGTCGGCTTGAGCCGCTGCTTCCAGCACCTCGCCAGTGGATTCCAGAGCCGTCAGCAGGGCTTCGTCCTGGCTCCATTCGGCGACGAGATGGGCAAGGGCGACGAGCGTGCAGACGAAGCTCTTGGTCGCGGCCACACTGGTTTCCGGTCCTGCATGAACCGGTATCACGATCTGGGCGAGGTCCGCGAGCGGCGACCCGGCATCGTTCACCACCGCGATCACCAAGGCGCCCTTGTCGCGAGCATCTTGTGCTGCGGCGAGCAGATCGGGGCTGCGACCGGACTGCGAGATCGCGATCAGCGGCACGCCCGCGAACTGCGGCGAGGTCGCATGGTAGAGCGACCCCACAGACGGCGCATGGCTGAGCGTCGGGACGCCGGCATGCGTTTCCAGCAGGAACTTGGCAAAAGCCGCCGCCTGGTCGGAGCTGCCGCGCGCCAGTGTCGCCGCGAAAGGCGGCGCGAGTGCGCGCAGCTGCCGCCCCGCCTCACGGACGAGATCGGCATTGCGGCGTAGCTGCTCGACACAGCGCGCCGGTGCCTCGTGAGCTTCGCGTGACATCCGGGTACCCGGAGCGTTCGGTGTGGCCTTGGTCATAAGAGGGACAGATACCAGTTTCGGTTTTTGGCACAAGTGGCATTAAAGTGGTTTTATAAATTGCTCAGTCCATGATACCGGTCGGTCCAAGTGAGAGTCGCGTCAAGGGAGAAGACGATGCTCAGGATCGAGATTGCCGCCTCCGATGGTCAGGGTGAAGTCAACGAGGACCGCGTTGGCCACCAGGGCGATGCGGCCTGGGTCATTGACGGCGCTACGGGGCTTGGCACCGCGCTTCTCGATGCACCGAGCGATGCCGCCTGGCTCGCGGGCACGGCCAACGATTTCCTGATGCAGATCCTTGCGGAGCAGCCGGATATTCCGACCGTGGAACTGCTTCGCAGTGTGATGGTCCGCTGCGGTGAAGCGTTGGCGCGCGCGCAAGTCAGCCCGGCTGCGGGAGCGCACGAACATCCTTCTGCCGCCTTCGCAATGGTGCGCATCCTCGATGGCATGGCGGAATTCACGACGCTCGCCGATTGTCGGATCGTGGCATCCGAACCCGGTCGGGAACCGCGCCTGTTCGGCAGTTCCGCGCTCGATGCGATCGAGGCGCGGACGATCGCGGCGATGAAGGCGATCCTCGCCGAAAATGGCGATCTCGGCCCTGATGCGCTCAAGGCGCGGCTGCTGCCGGGGCTTCGGGAGAACCGCAGGCTGATGAATCGCGAGGAGGGGTATTGGGTGCTCGGCACCGAACCGGCTGCCGCGGACCATCTCTGGCAATGGCGTATGCCGGTGCGTTCCGGGCAACGCTTTGCGATCGCCAGCGACGGTTTCCTGCGCCTCGTGGAACTGTTCGGAGTGGCGACGCCCGCCGACCTGCTTTCCATGTCCGAGCCTGAAGGCTGGACGCACTGGCTGAAGCCCCTGCGCGATCTTGAGGGCGAGTTCGAATCGCTGCATCGCTTTCCACGTGTGAAGCCGCGTGACGATGCCAGCCTTGTTGTCTGTAGCTGGGAGAATGCACGCTGATGCTGGTCATGGGATACATGAGCGGGACTTCGCTCGACGGCGTCGACGTGGCCGTGGTGGAGACCGACGGCGAGCGGATCGAAGACTTCGGTCCTTCGGCGATGATCGCATTCTCGGCGGCGGAGCGGGCGGCGCTGGAGAAGGCGACGCGGGATGCGCTGGCCTGGGACGGGCTCGGCGATAAACCGCTCTCGTTCGGCCTTGCCGCTGAGGTGATCGAGGCGGCGCACTTGCGCGCCGGGCGCCATGTCATCGAGCAGCTCGTGCGCCTGCCCGATCTCGTCGGTTTCCATGGCCAGACGCTGCTGCATCGGCCGGAACGCAAGCTTTCGGTGCAGGTCGGGGATCCGCAGGCCATCGCCGATGGGCTGGGCGTTTCGGTCGTCGCGCAGATGCGACAGGACGATCTGCTGGCGGGCGGGCAGGGTGCTCCGCTGGTCCCGGCCTATCACGCGGCGCTGGCAGAGAGGATCGGTCTCGGTGGGCCGATGGCCTTCCTCAATCTCGGCGGCGTCGCGAACCTGACCTGGATCGGTGCGGACGGGACGCTGATGGCTTGCGACACGGGGCCGGGGAATGGTCTCATCGACCAGGTCGTGCAGGCTCACGGCGCGGGGCGTTACGACGACGGCGGGCGTATCGCGGCGGCCGGAACGGTTGATCGGACGGTGCTGGCGGACTTGCTTTCCCATCCGCATTTCCGGGGAGAAGGCCCGAAGTCCCTTGACCGTTACGATTTTCCGCTCGAATGGGCCGAGGCCTGCTCGCTGGAGGATGCGGCGGCGACGCTGACGGCGTTTACCGCCGAAGCCGTTGCCGTTACTGCCCGCTTCCTGCCGCAGGCGCCGAAAGTCTGGGTGATCTGCGGCGGGGGAAGCCACAATCCCACGCTCATGACAGCCCTGCGCGAGCGGCTTGGCGATTGCCGGACAGCGGATGAGGTCGGGCTCAGGAGCGATTTCGTCGAGGCGGAGGCGATGGCCTTTCTGGCAGCCCGCAGCCTGCGCGGCTTGCCGCTGACCTTCCCCGGCACGACCGGGGTATCGCGGCCGCTGACCGGCGGGACGATCTGGCGACCGGAAACGGCCTGTGCTGAATTGGTCTGATAGAGCCGCAATGTAATACCACCATTTGCATACCACACCTTTACATATCCATGACAGGTATGCATGGTGTCCCCCTCCAAAAGGGCATGCCGTCGAGTCTTCGGGTCGCACCAAACCACGACGGAACAGGGTTCAGGGAAAGTTAGTGAGGAAGTCTAATGGTTAAGTCTCAACGACACACCGTGGCTATGGCGGCGCTTGCCATCGCCCTTTCGCAAGCACCGGGCACGGCCTTCGCGCAATCGGCCCCGGCGGAAGATACCGGTACGAGCGCGGATATCGTCGTCACCGGCACCCGCATCGCAGTTCCCGGTCTGACGTCGAGCAGCCCGGTCGCTTCCACCGGCGAGGAGCAGATCAAGCTTCAGTCGGCGCTGACGGTCGAAGACTTCTCCACCAAGATTCCGCAGCTTTCCGGCGGCGTCCGCCAGGGTTCGCAAGGCAGCGACGCCTTCGGCGCGCAAGTTCTCGAACTGCGCAACTTCGGCCAGAGCCGCTCGCTCGTCCTGATCGACGGCACCCGCGCGACGCCGTTCAGCTTCCGCAACTCGGCTGACGTCAATGCCATCCCGGCTTCGCTGATCAAGCGCGTTGATGTGCTGACCGGCGGTGCCGCGGCCGTCTATGGCGCGGATGCCGTAGCCGGCGTCGTCAACTTCATCCTCAACGACGATTTCGAAGGCATTCGCGGCACCGCAACGAGCCGCCTGTCCGAGCATGGCGGCGCCCAGTACGGCGGCTCGCTGATGGTCGGCACCGGCCTCGGCGATCGCGGCCATATCGTCATTGCGGCCGACTACACGCAGCGCGACCTGATCCGCGCGGGCCAGCGCGACTGGGCGGAAACTCCGAACCAGACGATCCCCAGCATCGGCGGCGTCTTCACCGACGTGGCGAGCGGCCGCAAGTTCGGCTTCACCGACAGCGGCGCGTTCACGACAAACCCTTCGGCTACGTCCAACATCTCGAACAGCTACCCACTGGTCTCGCCGCTGAAGCGCATCAACGTGGCGGCGCTGTTCAAGTATGAGATCACGCCGCAAGTCGAGATCTACGGCCGCGCGATGTACACCAATTCGCGCACGCAGGAGACCGGCACCCCCGGCGCGACGCCGGCCTCGGTCAACCGCACCGTCTCGATCAGCGAGAGCAATCCCTTCCTCACCGACGACATCCGCAACCAGCTGACGTTCGTCGACGGTACAGCGCGCGTGAACGTCTCGCGTTCGCTGGCCGAACTCGGGCTCATCAACTACGAGACCGAGCGCAACACCTTCCAGTTCCAGACCGGCCTGCGCGGCCCGGTGACCAATGCGGTCAAGTGGAACGTCTATGCCCAATACGGTCGTTCGACCGAGAACACGCTGATCACCGGCGACGGCCTCGTGACCAGCTCGACGGGCGCGAACAACTTCGATTCCATCGTCAACAGCGTCAACATCTTCGGCCCGAACCAGACCGAACTGGCCGACGCTCTGGGTAGCTCGATCCAGGGCTTCAACCGCAAGCGCGACCAGTTCGTGACGGCGGCGACCCTCAGCGGCACGCTGGAAGAGCTGTTCTCGCTGCCCGCCGGTCCGATCGGTTTCGCGGTCGGTGTCGAGTATCGCCGCGAGACCGCCAGCATCGATCAGGACACTGCGCTCCTGACCGGCAATACCTATCGCCAGGGCGTGCAGGCGGCCTACAGCGGCTCGTTCGATGTCAAGGAACTCTACGGCGAAGTACTGGTGCCGGTGCTCCGTGACCTGCCGCTGATCCGCAAGCTCGACGTGGGCGGCGCCTATCGTCTGTCGGATTACAACATGTTCGGCACCCACGGCACCTGGAAGGTCGAGGGCAACTGGGAAGTCGACCGCAACTTGCGCCTGCGCGGCACCTACCAGCGCGTCCTGCGCACGCCGAACTTCGGTGAGTTCGCGGCCGGCATGTCTTCGCTGCCGTTCAGCAACCTTGTCACCGTCGACCGCCTGAAGCCGCGCTACGGCGGCGACCCCTGCGTTCTCGGCACCGGCGACGCCGCCCAGTGCGCCCGCTTCGGTGCGCCTGCCGTGGGTTCGGCCAACTCGAACGCGGCCAGCTACCTGACCGGCAATTACTATTACGGCGGCAACCCGGACATCAAACCGGAGACCGGCTATACCACGACGCTCGGGGCCGTGTTCACGCCGACGTTCCTGCCCGGCCTCAACCTGACCGTCGACTGGTACGAACTTGACCTGCGCGGCGCCGTGGGTGTGATCCAGCCGATCGCGGCGATCACCAGCTGCTACGTCACCAACCCGACCGCCAGCAATCCGCTGTGCTCGCTGGTGACCCGCAATGCCGACGGCACGTTCAAGGACGCTTTCGTCAACAACCAGAACCTGGGCCGTCTGCTCCAGCGCGGTTTCGATATTTCGGCCAGCTACACGCTGCATCCGGAGTTCCTGCCGGGTACGGGCGTGCGCCTGAGCTATCAGGGCAATATCGTCACTTCGTACCTGATCCAGGCGAACTCGACGGTTTCAGCCGTGCAGTGCAAGGGCACCTTCGGCGCGACCTGCTCCAGCGACGGCACCACGTTGGTGCAGCCCGACTATCGCCATACCGTCGGCCTCTCGTGGCTGTTCGACAAGGGCGTGATCCAGTTCGACTGGCAGCGCATCGGCAAGGTGAAGTCGAGCACGGTCGGTTCGACCGAGACGATCTCGGCCCAGAACACTTTCGACCTTTCGGCCTCCTACGAGTTCACCGACGCCATCACCTTCAGCGCTGGCATCTACAACCTCTTCGACAAGAAGCCCCCCTATGTGTCGTCGGGCGGTGTCTTCAACACCTTCCCCGACACCTATGACATTCTCGGACGCACGATCGGCTTCTCGCTGACCGCGCACCTCTGAGGATAACCCACCCTGCGCGGCGCCCGGTCAACCTCCTCCTCCGACCGGGCGCGCGCTTTTTTGTCAGGCCCTGAAGAACGTTTTCAGGGCCGGGTTTGGAGACCACTTCGATGACGCTGCCTTTCTCGATGGCGGACTGGCTGGTGATTGCTGCCTACCTGCTGCTGCTTGTTGCGGGAGGGTGGATCTTCACGCCGCGCAAGACCGAGTCCGCGCATGACTACTTCCTGGCGGGCGGCAGTGTTCCGGCCTGGCTTGCGGCGATTTCGGTGCTGTCGGCCACGCAGTCGGCTGCGACCTTCCTGGGTGGGCCGGACTACGGCTATCACGGCGACCTGACTTATCTCAGCGGCAACATCGGCGGGCTGATCGGCGCGATCTTCGTCGCTCACGTGATGATCCCGCGCTTCTACGCCATCAAGGCGACCACCGCCTACGAACTGCTGACCTTGCGCTTCAGCGAGAAGGCCACGCGCTGGGCAGGGGGCATGTTCCTGGTCGGCCGCGTCTTTGCAGGCGGTGCACGCGTCTATCTCGCGGCGATCGCCCTTGCCATGGTCATTACCGGAACGGTGGAGGCGCAAGGCATCATGATCGCCGCTGCCGTGCTGATCGTTGCAAGCGTCCTCTTCACGTTCGTGGGCGGGCTCAAGTCGGTTCTCTGGAACGACCTCATCCAGTTCATCGTCTACCTTGGTTCGGCGATCGCGGTGCTGGTGTTCCTGCGCCTCTCGATCCCCGCTTCCACCGGCGAGATCATCCAGGGCCTTGCCCATACGCCGGAAGGCGTGAACAAGCTGAAGTTCTTCGATTTATCGATGGACCTCTCGCGTCCGTTCTCGATGCTGGCGATCGTGCTCGGCCTCTCGCTGCTCTATATCGCCAATGCCGGGATGGACCAGGATACCACGCAGCGCTTGCTGTCTTGCAAGGACGCGAAGACCGGCGCCCGCAGCCTCTATCTTTCGGTCTTCGCGACAGTGCCGGTGGTCGGCATGTTCATCGTCATCGGCCTGCTGCTCTACGTTTTCTACGATAGGCCGGACCTGATGGGCGGGGCTACCGCGGCTGCTGGGAACCAGTTCGGCGGCGAGAAGATCAGTATCTTCATGCACTATATTCTCACCCAGCTTCCCGGCGGCTTGCGCGGTCTGGTGACCGTGGGCATCTGCGCGGCCGCCGTCGCCACCACGAACTCGGCGCTCAATGCCATGTCCTCGGTGCTGGTGCAGGACTTCTATCGTCCCTGGCGCGAGAAGCGCGGCACCGCAGCGCCCGAGCATCACTTCGTCTCCGCCGGGCGCGTGGGCATGGGCGTTATCGGCTTCCTGATGTTCGTGATGGCCGTGGTTTCGTTCTACTGGCAGCGTTACACCGACATGGGCCTGCTGGAATTTGCCCTGCAGGTGATGGTCTTCACTTACGCCGGTCTGCTGGGCGTCTATTTCACCGCCCTGTTCACCCAGCGCGGCACGACGGGTTCCGTCATCGCCGCACTGCTGGTCGGTTTTGTCACAATTCTGTTGCTTCAGCCGGGCATTGCCCATGTCATCGGCATGCCGAGCGTGCTGAGCAGCCTTTCGTTCCCCTTCCAGCTCTGCATCGGCACGGTTGTGGCCTTCGTGGTCTGCGCCGCGCCTGCCGGTTCCGTTTCCAGGGATTCCGGCGAGCTGATGGCTCCGGCCGAATAACGATCCCGTGAAAGGGATAAAAGGACATCATGAATACTGAAGCGCTCGACGCCCGTTACCGCGATCTCGACCTCTGGCCGACCGAACTGGCTGTGGAGGCGATGCTCGAAGGCCAGATGGCGGCCATAGCCTCGATCCATTCGCAGACGGCAGCCATCGCCCGTGCCGCCGAAGCTGCCGCCGCGCGGCTTGGCGAGAAGGGCAGGCTGGTCTTCGTCGGAGCGGGTACCTCGGGCCGCCTGGCGGTCCAGGACGGCACCGAACTCTATCCGACCTATGGCTGGACGATGGACCGCATGGTCTTCCTCATGGCAGGCGGCATGGGCGCGCTCACCGAGGCATATGAGGGCGCCGAAGACGATGTCGAGGCCGGTCATGCCGATGTGCGGGCCCAGGGCATCGGTCCCTCCGACGTGGTGATCGGCGTCGCGGCCAGCGGTCGCACGCCTTACACCGTGGCTGCCATCGAGGAAGCCCGTGCTGCCGGTGCGCTGACGATCGGCGTCGCCAACAATCCCGGCACGCGCCTGCTCGAAAAGGCGGAGTATGCGATCCTGGCCCTCACCGGCAGCGAGATCGTTGCGGGGTCCACCCGCATGAAGGCCGGAACCGCACAGAAGGCCGTGCTCAACCTGCTTTCGACCGCGATCATGCTGCGCCGCGGCCTCGTCTATGAGGGGCGCATGGTGGCCATGCGCATTTCCAATGCGAAGCTCTTGCAACGGGCGCGGATCATGGTTCAGGATATCGCCGGGGTCGATGCCGAAGTGGCTGCCGCTGCCCTGGAAGCGGCGGAGAACGAGATCCGGCTCGGCGTGATCGTCGCGCGCGGCGTCCCGGTCGAAGAGGCGAAGGCGCTGCTCACGGCCAACGGGGGCAATCTGCGTCACGTCATGCCGATGCTGGAAGAGCGAGACTGATCGACGATGCGCGACATAGCCTGGACCAGCAGCGAGGAAGGAACCCCTCTCTACCTGCAACTCGCCCGCAGCCTGCGCGAGCATATCAGCAGCGGGGCGATCGATCCGGGCAGCGCGCTCCCGTCCGAACGCGAACTCAGCGAGATGGCGGGCCTCTCGCGCGTCACCGTTCGCAAGGGGATCGAGCAGCTGATCGAGGAAGGCGTGCTGATCCGCAAGCAAGGGTCCGGCACGTTCGTCGCGCGGCGGATCGAGGCGCCCGGCTCCCGTCTCAGCAGCTTCAGCGACGATACCCGCTCGCGGGGAGAGGATCCCAGTGTGGTCTGGATCAACAAGTCCTACGCCCAACCGACTGAGGAGGAAGCCGCCGCACTCGAAATCCCGGCCAATGCCTCCGTGGCGCGGCTCGGCCGGGTCCGGCTTGCGGGCGGCGAGCCGTTGGCCATAGAGCATGCGGTGATCCCGGCCCAGTTCATGCCGGACCTCGGAGCGCTGGGAGATTCTCTTTACAAAGCTTTGGATGTATACGGTTTTCGCCCGACTTCGGGAATTCAGCGTGTCCGCGCTTCGCTCGCGACGCCGACCGAAGCGGGCATTCTCTGCGTGAAGCAGAACTCGGAAGTCCTGCGGATAGAGCGCAAGACACGTATTCCGGATGGGCGTATCGTCGAGTTCACCCGCTCGGTCTATCGCGGCGACCGCTATGAGTTCGTTACCGATCTCAAGCAGATATGACCCCCTTCGCTTCGCCCCCGCGATAAGCGGCCGGCGGCGCGATCCATTGCAGCTTTGCAGACCCGTTTCAGGTTAGCCTTCCGTCCATGGTTCGGACGGAGAGGATAATGAACCCTGACATCGAGTTTGGCGCGATCCGGGACATGCTCGATCGTGAGGCGATACGCGACTGCGTCGCCCGTCTCGCGCGCGGGGAGGACCGGCGGAGCGCGAACCTGATCAGAAGCTGCTGGTGGCCGGAAGCGCACTTCGATTACGGCGTCCATAGCGGCAATTTCGAAAGCTACCTTGCCTGGGTGGTGCCGGGCGACGATGCCGTGCGAAATACCCAGCATCTGATCGGCCAGTCGGTGATCGTTCTCGAAGGGGAGCGAGCAAAGGCGGAGACCCATGTGTTCTCGTACCATCGCATCCAGGCGGGTTCGGGCGGCGATGCGGGCGACGGCGATTCCTGCATCGGCGGGCGCTACCTCGACAGCTTCGAGAAACGCGGGGACCAATGGCGTATTGCCAGGCGCGTGATGCTCTACGACTGGGCGCACGAATGGGGAGCGGCGGCGGATTGGTCGCAAGGGGTGATGGGCTATCCGTTCGCCGGCGATCATTTTCCGGGCCGTGCGAAGGGCGATTTCAGTGAAGCCTGGTTTGCAGGAGAGAATGCATGAACGCGCCGCTTGCGGGGAAAGTCGCGCTTGTCACCGGCGCCAGTCGCGGCATCGGCAAGGGTATCGCACTGGTGCTCGCGGAGCAGGGGGCGACTGTCTACATCACCGGACGGACCGTGCGTGAGGGCGATTACTATCTACCGGGAACGGTCGGGGGGACTGCCGCCGAATGCGACGAACGCGGGCAGGCAAGCGGAGGCAAGGGCGTGGCCGTTGCCTGCGACCATGGAGACGATGCGGCGGTTGCCGCGTTGTTCGATCGGATCGAACGCGAGCAGGGACGCCTCGATATCCTGGTCAACAATGCCTTCACGATCTCCGATGACTTGCTGGAACCGAAGGGGTTCTGGGAAAAGCCTTTGTCGAACCTCGAGATGTGGGATGTCGGTGTCCGCTCGAACTACGTCGCGGCCTGGCATGCCGCACGGATCATGGTTCCGCAGGGATCCGGGCTGATCGTCGCGATTTCCGGCTTCGCGGCAGTGACTTACACTTATGGGGTGGTGTTCGGTACCTCCAAGTCCGCCGCCGACCGCATGGCGCGCGACATGGCGATCGAATTGGAACCGCACAATGTGGCCTCGTTGACGCTCTGGCAGGGGCTGACGCTTACGGAAAAGGCGCGGGACAATCTCGCGCGCATGGGCGATCGCATGACCAAATCGATCACGGCGATGCAGGGCAGCTCGGTTGAGCATCCCGGCCGGGTGATCGCTGCGCTCGCCGCGGACCCGGACATCATGAAGCGCTCCGGCGGCGAGTTCGTCACTGCCGAACTGGCGCAGGAATACGGCATCACCGATGTGAACGGTGCCGTGATCGCCTCGGCGCGGGCGCGCCGGGGATCGCCGATCTGGAAACCGATTGCGGAGATCGATTATCGTGGCAAGTGAACGCGATGCCCGTCTGAATGCTCTGCTGGACAAGGAGGATATCCGTGAGTGCCTGGCGCGGTTTTCACGCGGGATGGACCGCTTCGACCGCGCGATCTACCTGTCGGCTTTCCATGCGGATGCCGAAGTGGCGGCGGGGCCGTTCGTCGGCATTGCGGCGGACTGCTGGGACTGGGCCGTGCCGATGCATCGTGCCGGGCAGATACTCACCCATCATGCCTTGCTTCAGAGCTCGATCGACCTTGACGGCGAGACCGCTCATGTCGAAACGTACTACCAGTTCGTCGGGCGCAATCGCGATGAGAGCCTCTGGATCGCGGGGGGACGCTATCTCGATCGTTTCGAGCGGCGGGACGGGCAATGGCGGATCGCCCTGCGTACCAATCTGATCGAGTGGGCGCATGCCCCCAGTCCGGTGCCCGTGCCTTTCGCGGATGTGCCGGACCTGGCCTTGAATGGCATTTCGAGCCGCAATCTCGACGACCCTTCCTACCGGCGCCCTTTGAACAACCAGCGCAAGCCCAATGATCCTCGAAAAGATGTAATAAAGATCTGATTATCTTATTATATCAGTATAGTACTGTCGCCGCCGCATGCAGCATCGCAATGCGGGGCGTCCAAAAAAATGACCGCGTCGGATGGACGCGGTCGATCGTTTTACCGACGTGCGGCGTTCGTCCGGCTTGATGCCCGAAGACGTTCAGTTCGCGCGATGCCGATGCTTGCCGCCGTATTTTCTGCCGCAGAACTGTTCAAGCTCGCGCATCTCCGTTGCTGCGGCAGAGGCCAGCGCACTGGCGCAGGGTAGCTGGCTTTCGGCATCGGCAATGCGTGCCTCGACCTTTTCCCGCAGCTCTTCGATATCGGCGCGGGTCAATACGTTCTTCTCTCGCAAATAGCAGATCAGGCTCTGGAGAAGGATCATGGCCTTCTCGCCCGATTCCACTTCATTCTTCTCGACCATATCGAACATCCTCCGACGCGACTTATTCGTACTACGTCGGAGACAGAATGATACGAAACCGCACAGGTGTCCAGCCTTGGGTAGGGGCTTTGCGTAACAATTGTGCGTGAACCCTCAGGTTTCTGGAAATAAACGCATCGGCGTTAGGCCTGAATGGACAATCCCTTCCAAATCAGGGCGTTAACTCTGCCATCTCTTTCCGGAGAATTGAGATCATGTGGCCCCTGATCGACGCGTGCGTCTTTTCCGGCGACAGTTCCATCATCACCATCATGCCCCATGAAAGTATGAAGATCAGGTCGACGATGATCGAGCGCCGATCGATCGTCGCATCCGGGGACAAGGATTCGAGCGCCGCATCGAGGCGCGAGCGAACCCTCTCGTCGGCTTTCCGGTTGATCTCGGCGATGATCGAATTGCGCCCCACTTCCGCAAGCAGTTCGGCCATCAGGCGACGATCTTCGACCGAGGGTTCTTCTGAACAAATGCGCTCGATCCACGCGCGGATCGCGACGATGTTTTTGGCTGCGACGGCCTTGTCCAGGACATCCTCGGCGAGCCAGGCATTGAGATTGGCTTCGCAGATAGCTGCGATGATGGCTTCCTTGTTCGCGAAATCGCGGTAGATTTGCCCGACCTTGATCCCGGAGGCGAGTGCGATCTGTGCCATGCCCGTGCGATGAAAGCCTTGTTCCACGAACAGCTTCCTGGCGGTGTCCAGCAGATGCTGGCGCCGTACAACGGACCTTGCCGCGCGCGAGCGGTCCATAATCGTTTCGTCTTGCACTGCATCCTCCTTGCCTTGCAATCGTTGCTGCGACGCAATAAACATCGCGCGAATCAATGAGTGAACATTCACTCACGTTTTAACTCTCTTTGCGAGCGTGTTCCATGAAAAAGATCACACCGGCTTTGGCCTTGCTCCTGTCCGCCTGCGGCGGCGGAGGTGAGCAGCAGGCTCCTGCCGGTCCCCCCGAGGTCGGTGTCGTGACCGTGAAGGAGGGGGCCGTAACGCTCAGTTCGGAACTTCCGGGCCGGACCACCGCCTTTGAAACCGCCGATGTCCGTCCCCAGGTGAACGGTCTGATCCTTCAGCGCCTGTTCCAGGAAGGCGACATGGTGCGGGCAGGGCAGCCGCTCTATCGCATCGATCCTTCGCCGTATGAGGCCCAGGTCGCCAGCGCGCGCGCCGCACTCGTTCGTGCGCGTGCCAATATCGCGAACACCGCTGCCCTGGCCCGCCGCTACGGCGAATTGGTGAAGATCAACGCGATCTCGCGCCAGGAAGCGGAAAACGCCGTTGCCAGCGCCGCTCAGGCGAAGGCGGATGTCGCCGCTCAGGAAGCCGCGCTGCGCAGCGCCCAGATCGATCTTGGTCGCACGACCATTCGCGCGCCGATCTCGGGTCGCATCGGCCGTTCGACTTATACGGTCGGCGCGCTGGTCTCGGCTTCGCAGACCGATCCGCTGACCGTGATCCAGCGCCTCGACCCGATCTTCGTCGATATCCAGCAGTCCAGTGCGGACGTGCTGCGCATGCGTCAGGAGCTGCTTTCGGGCGACCTCTCGCGAGACGGCGGCGCGCGCGTACGGCTGAAACTGGAAGACGGCAGCACGTACGGCGAGGAGGGCACGCTGAAGTTCACCGACGTCACGGTCGATCCTTCGACCGGAAGCCAGGTGGTTCGCGTGCAGTTCGGCAATCCGCGCGGCCTGCTGCTGCCGGGCATGTACGTCCGTGCCGACCTTGTCGAAGGTACCAAGAGCAACGGCATTCTGGTCCCGCAATCGGCCGTCAGCCGCGATGAAAAGGGCAATCCGACGACGCTCGTGGTCGGCGCCGGCAGCAAGCTGGAAACGCGCAAGCTCACTGCGCCGCGTACGGTCGGCACCAACTGGCTGGTCACTGCCGGCCTGAAACCGGGCGACAAGATCGTCGTCGACGGTGCGCAGATGCTGCGTCCCGGAATGCCGGTGAAGCCGGTCGCGGCGCAGGCTGCAAAGCCTGCCGCCGGGGCGCCTGCCCAGCAGGGCCAGAACGCCGGACAGGGTCAGTAATCGATCATGGCACGCTATTTCATCGACAGGCCCATCTTCGCATGGGTCATCGCCATCGTGCTGATGATGTTCGGCGCGCTGGCGATCCGCAGTCTGCCGGTATCGCAGTTCCCCGAGATCGCGCCGCCCACCGTGACGATCAGCGCGACCTATCCCGGCGCCGACGCGGAAACTCTGGAACGCACGACCACGCAGATTATCGAGCAGCAGCTCAAGGGCATCGACCACTTGCGCTACTTCTCGGCGCAATCGTCATCCGCCGGTAACGTCAACATCACCCTGACCTTCGAGCAGGGCACCGATCCCGACATCGCGCAGGTCCAGGTCCAGAACAAGCTTCAGGCCGCTACGGCGCTCCTGCCGCAGGAAGTACAGCGCCAGGGTGTTACCGTCGCCAAGTCGGCGGCGAGCTTCCTGCTGGTCGCGGCGATCTATTCGGAGGACGGCAGCCATAACGCCAACGATCTGTCCGACTATATCGTCAGTCAGGTGCAGGACCCGGTCAGCCGCATCAACGGCGTGGGCGAACTCCAGATCTTCGGCACCCAGTACGCCATGCGTATCTGGGTCGATCCGCTGAAACTGCGCAGCTACAACCTGACGATCGCCGACGTGACTGCCGCGGTGCAGGCACAGAACGCGCAAGTCTCGGCGGGCCAGATCGGCCAGCTTCCCGCGTCCAAGGAGCAGGAACTCAACGCGACCGTTTCGGTCCAGTCGCGCCTCCAGACCCCTGAGCAATTCGGCAATATCCGCATGCGCCAGGGCCAGGACGGCTCGGTCGTGCGTCTGCGCGACGTTGCGCGCGTCGAACTCGGCGCGGAAATCTACGGCTTCGATACGCAGTACAACGGCAAGCCCGCGTCGGGCTTCGGCGTCAAGCTCGCCTCCGGCGCCAACGCACTCGACACCGTCGACCTCGTAAAGGCCGAAGTAGAGCGCATCGCCAAGAACTTCCCGCAGGACGTGAAAGTCGCCTATCCTTACGACTCCACGCCCTTCGTCCGTCTCTCGGTCGAGCAGGTGGTCCACACCCTGGTCGAAGCCATCGTGCTCGTCTTCCTCGTCATGTTCCTGTTCCTCCAGAACTGGCGCGCGACCATCATTCCGACGATCGCGGTTCCGGTCGTGCTGCTCGGCACCTTCGGGGTCATGCAGGCGTTCGGCTACTCCATCAACACGCTCACCCTGTTCGGCATGGTGCTGGCGATCGGCCTGCTGGTCGACGACGCCATCGTCGTCGTCGAGAACGTCGAACGTCTGATCCAGACCGAACACCTGAAACCGAAGGAAGCTGCCCGAAAGTCGATGGACGAGATCAGCGGCGCGCTGATCGGCATCGGCATGGTGCTCTCGGCGGTGTTCCTGCCGATGGCCTTCTTCGGCGGTTCCACCGGCGTCATCTATCGCCAGTTCTCGATCACTATCGTTTCGTCGATGGCGCTCTCGGTCATGGTCGCGCTGATCCTGACCCCTGCGCTTTGCGCCACGATCCTCAAGCCGCACGATCCGAGCAAGAACGAAGGCAACGGGCTGCTGGCCCGCTTCTTCCGGTGGTTCAACGAGAAGTTCGACCTCGGAACCGCAAAATACGAGAAGGGCGTCCACAGTTCGGCACGCAACTGGAAGCGTTCGGGCGTCGTCTACCTGCTGATCGTGGGCGCCATGGCGCTGCTCTTCACGCGCCTGCCCAGCGGTTTCCTTCCCGACGAAGACCAGGGCACGATGATCGCGTTGGTCCAGGCTCCTCCGGGCGCCACGCTGCCACGCACGCAGCGCGGTCTGGACGTGGTGCGCGACCACTTCCTGAAGGACGAGAAGGCGAACGTCGCGTCCGTTTTCACGATCAGCGGCTTCTCGTTCAACGGTCAGGGCCAGAACGCGGGCATGGCCTTCGTCAAGCTCAAGGACTGGAAGGACCGCAGCGGAGCGGAAAACCGGGCGCCTGCTCTGGTCGGCCGGGCCATGGCCAAGTTCTCGCAGTATCGCGACTCTACGATCTTCGCGCTGGTTCCGCCGGCGGTGCAGGAACTGGGCAACGCGACAGGCTTCGATCTCTGGCTCGTCGACCAGAACAATATCGGTCATGACAAGCTCATCGCCGCCCGTAACCAGCTTCTGGGCCTTGCCGCCCAGGACAAGCGCGTGGCCCAGGTTCGTCCTGTCAGCCTCGACGATGCGCCGCAGCTCGATGTTCAGATCGATCAGGACAAGGCAGGGGCGCTGGGTCTCGACCTCAGCGCGGTCAACAGCGAAGTCTCGACCGCATGGGGCAGTGCCTATGTGAACGACTTCCTCGATCGCGGACGCACCAAGCGCGTCTATATCCAGGCGGACGAACCTTATCGTTCCTCGCCAGAGGCGATCGGCAACTTCTACGTCCGCGGGAGCGGCGGGCAGATGGCGCCCTTCAGCGCCTTCTCGACCCTTTCGTGGAAGCTGGCACCGGTCATCCTGACCCGCTACAACGGCCGTCCCGCCGTCCAGCTTCAGGGTGCGCCGGGCGCGGGCGTCAGCACCGGCGCGGCAATGGAAGCCATTACCGAGATGCAGCAGAAGCTGCCGCCCGGTACGGCGCTGGAATGGACGGGCCTGTCCTATGAAGAGCGTCTCTCCGGCGGTCAGGCGCCTGCGCTCTACGCCCTCTCGCTGTTCGTGGTGTTCCTCTGCCTGGCAGCACTCTACGAAAGCTGGTCGGTGCCGATCGCCGTCATCCTGGTGGTGCCGCTCGGCGTCATCGGTGCCGTCCTCGCTGCCAAGCTCACCGGTCTCAACAACGACATCTACCTCCAGGTGGGCCTGATCACGACGATCGGCGTCTCGGCCAAGAACGCGATCCTGATCGTCGAATTCGCCGAGGAGCGCGTCCAGTCCGGCATGAATGCCTTCAGCGCGGCGATCGAGGCGGCAAGGCTGCGCCTTCGTCCGATCCTCATGACCTCGCTGGCCTTCGTGTTCGGCGTGCTGCCGCTGGCCATCTCGACCGGCGCGGGTGCAGGCGGACAGAACGCCATCGGCCGTGCGGTCGTGGGCGGCATGCTCTCGGCCACGATCTTCGCGATCTTCCTGGTCCCGATGTTCTTCGTCGTCGTCAGCCGTCTGTTCAAGCACGGCCAGACCGACCGGCATGAAGAACAGGAAGTCCATGTCGAGACCGAAGCCGGTCCTCGCTCCTCCGACGGCACCGAGCCGCAGGGAATCTGAACATGAAAAAATCCCTTATCGCCCTGATTACCGGCACGACGATGCTGGCCGGGTGCAACTTCGCGCCGCGCTATGAGCGGCCCGTGGGCGCCGTTCCCGTGACCCTGCCGCAAGGCGGGGTCTATCCGGCGGCTGCAAGCGATGCCGTCGACGTCAGCCGTATCGGCTGGCGCGACTTCTTCCTCGATCCGCGTCTGCGGCAGGTGATCGAGACCGGCCTTGCCAACAACCGCGACCTTCGGGTCGCGGCGGCCAACGTGCTCCAGGCGCGCTCTCAGTTGAAAGTGCAGCGTTCGCAGCTGTTCCCGACGGTGAACGCCGGCGGAACCGCGACGTACACCAACAACATCATGGGGGCCGCCGGCGGGGCAGGGGCCGGGGCTGGAAGCACCTCCTCGGATATCGAGATCTATCAGGCGACCGCGGGAATCTCCGCATTCGAACTCGACCTGTTCGGCCGCATCCGCAACCTGACGCGGGCCGCGCAGGAACAGGTCTTCGCCAGCGAGGAAGCGCAGCGCTCGACCCGTATCAGCCTGATCGCGGAAATTGCCACGGCATGGCTGACCCTGGCTTCGGACAATGAGCAATTGCGCCTCTCGCGTGAAACGCTCAAGACCTTCGAAGACACGCTGCGCCTGACCAGGGAGCAGTTCCGCATCGGCGTGGGCTCCGAACTGGAAGTGCGCCAGGCCGATACCAATTACCAGAACGCGGTGAACGATATCGCGACACTGGAGGCCAGCGTCGCGCTCGACCAGAATGCGCTGAACTTGCTCGTCGGCACGACGGTGCCCCAGGATCAGTTGCCTGGCGGTCTGGCAGCCGAACCCATGACGCGCGATGCGTTGCCGTCGGACGTTTCTTCCGACGTGCTGCTGCGTCGTCCGGACGTGCTGCGCGCCGAGCACCTGCTCATCGCCGAGAATGCCAATATCGGTGCAGCACGTGCGGCCTTCTTCCCGACGATTTCGCTGACGGGCACGGTAGGGACACTGAGCACGGCTCTGTCCGGGCTCTTCAAGTCCGGCTCCTATACCTATACGGCATCGCCGGGTCTCTCGCTTCCCCTGTTCGACGGCGGGCAGCGTTCGGGTAATCTGGCTTATGCGAAGGCTTCGCAACAGGCCGCCGTGGCGACTTATGAAAAGGCGATCCAGACCGCATTCCGTGAAGTTGCCGATGCTCTGGCGCAGCGCGGCAAGATCGGGGAACGCATCGCCGCCCAGTCCAATCGCGCGGAGTCCGCAAGGGTTGCCGCCCGGTTGTCGGATGCCCGGTTCAAGGCAGGGGTGGATTCGTTCCTGACTTCGCTTGATGCGCAGCGCACGGCCTATGCCGCCGAGCAGCAATTCGTCACCACGCGTCTGGCTCAGGCCAGCAATCTCGTGGAACTTTACCGCTCGTTGGGAGGCGGTCTGGCTGACGAGCAGACGGTTGCAACCACAGGAACGCTTCCGGCGAATTGATCTTCAGGGGGAGCCTCGGTGCAGGATTGCGCATCGGCTCCCCTTGTTTGGACGTCGTTGAATGATGCTCCGCGGTGCAGCAGGGGGGCAAGGGTGCGGGCGTAAGAGCCACCGACCTGACGGGGCAGTTGCGAGACGGGGCATTTCAGCCCTGCGCTTGCAGCTCACTCACATCGATAATATATCTTATGTTAAATAAATGAGCGACAAAGAACCCGTCCGGAACAATTGCCGGACGGGTCAGTGATTGCAGACGCGGAAGGTTGATCTGCGTCTGCAAGGCCGTCAGAAGCGGAAGCGAGTACCCAGTCCGAAATAGCGGCCCTCGTAGCGGATATCTCGTGGGTAGGTCTGCGTCTGGTTGAAGTAGCGATAATTGTTAAAGGGCTTGCCCAGGATATTGCTGACGTCGGCCGTGATCGTGATCGCCGGGATCACCGTGTAGGACAGCGAATAGTCCAGTCGGGCGATCGCCTTGGTGCCCTCGCCTACGTAGAGATTGCCGTTGGCATCGGGTGAATAGAAGTTGGTGAACTTCGAGCGGTAGTTGTACGACAGCCGGGTCGATAGTTTGCCGCGCTCGTAGAACAGCACGGCGTTGTAGCTCCAGTGCGAAACGCCGGGGATCGAAACCATCTTGGTGGCCTGTCCGAGGGCATTGGGAAGCTGGTTCTTGCCATCGAGGTAAGTGAGGTTGCCCTGCACGCCGAAGCCGGAGAGCATACCGGGCAGGAAATCGAAGAAGCTGTGGAATCCGGCCTCGACCCCCTTGATGCGTCCCGAACCCGCGTTTTCAGGACGGACTACCTGGATCAGACCATAGATCGGGTCCTGCACGTCACGGGTATAATCGCTGATGAAGCCGTCGAGATCGCGGTAGAAAAGCGAGATGCCTGCTGCCGCACGCGGCGAGAAGTAGTATTCGAGCGTGGCGTCGTAATTGCGCGAGGTCAGCGGCGCAAGGTCGCGGTTGCCGGCGCGGCCGAAGGCGTCGTAGCGCCCCGGCGAACCGCCGGTGTTCTGTGCGCGGGTGATGTTTACGGCCGGGTTCAGTTGTCCAAACGTCGGGCGAGTGCGCGTCTTGGTGTAGGCCAGACGCACCTGGAACTTGTCGGTGAAGCGAATGCGCGTGCTGAAGTTGGGCAGCACATCGACGTAGTTCTGCCGCGTCTCCTCGGGGGTCGCTACACCGTCGACCAGAGACGTCCCGGAGTAGACCCCGTCGGTATTGACGATGCGTACGCCGACGAGGCCGCCGATCTCGACGCCGCCGATGTCAAAGGCGTACTTGCCCTGGGCGTAGGCGGCATACGTCTTCTCGCTGGCATCCCATGAGGCCAATGGGTCGAGCGGCACCTCGGCGCTGGACCAGCGTTCGATGTTGTCGCGAATGCCGGCATCGTCCGGGTACATCTGTGCCAGCTGCTGCAATCCGGCGAGCGAGATCGCGCGCAACCCGTCGATGTTGCCGCGCACGCCCGAGCGGCTCGGTGCGAGCCACTGGGTGAAGCCCTGCACACCGCCTCGGAAGGTATTGTCGATCAACGACATCTCGCCGAGGCCCAGATCCGTCATCGGGATGCCGAGATCCATCAGGTAGGCATAGCGCGAGCCCGAGCGAACCGAGGATTTGCGGGTGGTTACGCGGCTGCCTACCTGTAGCAGGGGCAGGAAGGGAATGTCGGTTTCCAGCGAGACATCGCCGCGCCACTGGATGCCGTTGCCCTTGCCGATGTAAGTCCGGTCGAAGAAGCCGCGGAACTGGTAGTGACTGGGATCGGTCGCGTCGAAACCGGGCAGCGAGAAGGCCGCAGAGCCCTTTTCATCGAAAGCGGCATCCACGGTCGGCGCAGAAGTCAGCGCGGAATCGAGACTCCATTCGGTCTGCTTGAAAGTGCTGTCGGTATAGGCGAAATCGGTGGAGATCGTGGCCTTGCCGGTCGTCCAGATCGCGCCGATCGCGCCCTGATAGGTATTGGTGTCACCGTTGACGGTAGAACGGTAGATGTCGGGACGCCAGCCACCGGTCTTGGTCAGGCTGAGAACCTTGTTCGGTTCGTCGGGATCAAGAACGACGTTGCTCAGCTGGGCACCGGCAAACCGCAGCGACGTGGCGAAGAAGTCGTTCGCGTCGCGCCCTCTATAGGCCTGCCAAAGACCGTCCACATAGATTTCGAGGTTGGGTGCGGGCTTCCATTGGAGCGAGGCGTTGATCGAAGGACGCTTGCGGATGCCGCTGTTGTAGAACACGCCCACGGCTTCCGGGAAAACGAAGTCGCGGCCGACCGATTCCGGCTCCACCGTGTTGGCTGCGTCCGGCGCCAGCACGTCGGCGCTGTTCCAGCGCGCGGCATTGCGGAACTGCTGCTGCGTGTATGCGAAGTTGATGAGCGCGCCGATCTCGCCGATGCCGGTCTGCCAGCGGTCGGTGATCTGGAGGTTCGCGTTGGCCGGGTCGTATTTCTTCGACTGGTCGTTGTAGGTGCCGCGAACGGCACCGGCGATTTCGAAGCCCTTGAAATCGAATGGACGCCAGGTGCGCACGTTGATGAGACCGGCGAGTCCCGGCTCGATAAGATCCGCCGTGCCGGACTTGTAGACCTCCAGCGCGCGGAGGGCGCCCGGAGGGAAGTCCCAGAGCGCGACCCCGCGCGATTCCGCCGTGAAGATGTCGCGTCCGTTGAAGGTCGTGGTTAGGTCGGGCAGGCCGCGAACGAGCACCTGGTTGGCTTCGTCCCCGGAACGGCTGACCTGGATGCCCGACACGCGCGCCAGCGATTCCGCCGCGTTGTTATCCGGCAGCTTGCCGATGTCCTCTGCCACCACGGCATCGACGATAGCGTCGGAATCGCGCTTGATCTGGGCGGCATTGAAGAGGCTGGCCCGGAAACCGGTGACGATAATGTCTTCCGCCGATGGCTGGCCGGCAGATGTGTCGGTTGCCGTCGTTTCGGTGGCATCGTCCGTTTTTGCGACAATGTCTTGCGCCCACGCAGGCGATGCGAACGCGGCACACGCGCACGACAAGTACAGTCTGACTTTAAGCATTAGCCCCTCCCCCAACAGATCCCAAAGCAGATCGGGCTATCTTCATAAGCCACGAATCTACGGTGATTATTTGTTCGTATCGCTTGGGCTTATCGTTCTCATATCGAGTCTGCAACCGAAAATTAGTCTGAGTAAATGGGCGGAGGTATAATGTTACGCAAGGTGGATCTCAGGGGACATCCAGGGTGGCGGCGCGATCGGGAGTTGCGCCGTCTGCGGCCACATCAGCGCGGCAAGCCGCCGCCCTTCCCGCGATGACGATCATGCGAGTGCCTGCCGAATGCCTGTATCGGGTCGAGCTTCGAGCAAAACTTGAAATTGATAATACAAGCTCGAAATCTATGCTGTATGAAGGCTTTCGAATGCGGTAGTCTTCCGTGGGCATTCCTGCCTTTGGATCGAAGCAAGAGGCAGTCGATGGTTAAAGCCGTTTCGCTCGCTGACGAACTTTATGCGAAGTTGAAAAGCGGCATTATGTCGGGCGAATTGGCGCCCGGTTCGAAATTGCCTTCGCAGAAAGAAATCGCAGAAACCGAGGAAGTGAGTCGCACGGTCGTGCGGGAAGCCGTCGCCCGGCTCGAAGCGCAAGGTTACGCGCAGGCACGCCAGGGGTCCGGGGTCTACGTGTCCGAAAGCGCACGCTACCGCGCGTTCCAGGTGACGCGCGAAGAATTGTCCGAACTGTCGGACATCATAAAACTTCTGGAAATGCGCCTTGCGATCGAGACCGAAATGGCCGGCCTCGCGGCGGCCCGGCGCGATCAGAACGACATCGTCGCTCTGCGCACCGCCCTCAAGCGCATGCGCGAAGTCGCGGACGATCCCGCCGCATCGGCGCTTGCCGACACGCAGTTCCATATGGCGATCGCGCGTGCCACGAAAAACGACTACTTCGTACGGTTCATCGACTTTCTGGGGGTTCGCCTTGTCCCTCCGAGGAATCTCTATCTTCGGGACCGCCCCTCCGCCGCGCATCAGGACTATGCCGACAAAGTCCGCGACGAACACGACGCCGTGCTAAACGCTATCGTCCGCATGGATATCGAGCGCGCGCGAGAAGCGGCGCGCCGACACATGCAGGAAAGCCTCATGCGGCATTCCGAGCTAAGCGATGCGATTGCCGACAGCGAGCTGGATGCTGTCGAAGATTGACACCCTTTCAAACCTGTATGATAACTCTCGCGAGAAACGGCTTTTGAGCGAGAGGCTCCCATGATCTGACAGAACGCCGCCGAAATGGCGAGGAAGGCCGAATTCTCCGGTTTCGGCGATGTATCGTGGTGCCGCGATTACGGCGCGCGCTTGCACACTCATGGGAAAGACGGTCCGTTGTCCGACAAGATGTTCGAAAAAACCTACCATGCGGTTCATCCGGACATGATGGCCGGAGCAAGCCAGCAGGACTTGCGCGATCGGCACCTCGTTTCAAACTTGTTCCGGCGCGGTGAGATCGTCCTTAACTATGCGCATGGGGAAAGGTTCATCATCGGCGGCGCGGTTCCGGCGGAAACGCCCCTCGCCCTGCCCGTGCAGTCCGAACCGGACAGCCTCGCCGGCCATCCGCTGCTGGAACGGAGGGAAATGGGCGTGGTCAATATCGGCCATGGCGACGGGACCGTCATCGTCGACGGGGCGGCGATAAACCTGTCCCGCCATGAGGCTCTCTACATTCCCATGGGATCGGGCGAGGTTCTGTTCGCCGGGGAAGGCGCGCGCTTCTACCTTCTGAGCGTGCCCGCCCATGTCGCCTTCCCGCTGCGCCGCCTGACGCTCAACGATGCCTGTTCGATGGAGCGCGGCAGTGCCGGGAACGCCAACGAACGCTCGATCCACCAGTTGATCCTGCCGCACACCTGCCAGAGCGCGTCGCTATGCCTCGGCCTGACGCGCCTCAAGCCGGGCAGCGTCTGGAACACGATGCCGCCCCACGTCCATGAACGCCGCTCCGAAATCTATCTCTATTTCGACCTGGAGGAAGAGGACCGGGTATTCCATTTCATGGGCAAGCCGGATGACTTGCGGCATATCGTCATGAGAAACGAGGAAGTCGTCATATCGCCGCCCTGGTCCGTGCACATGGGCGCGGGGACCGGCAACTACAGCTTCATCTGGGCCATGGCGGGTGAGAACCTCGACTACGCGGACATGAACGTACTCGATATCTGCCAATTGCAATAAACGGTTGCGGGGAGGAGATCCCTCCCCGCTGTCGCTAAAAGGCAAAAGTCTCGCCCGCTACAAGCCTTTCCCAGGCCGCGCGATCGGGCACGTCGCCGCCCCGGTCCCATGCCGATCCCATGTAGTAGGTAAAGGGCTGGCCGGGCTGGACTTTCACGAGCACGATGTAATCTTCGGCATCTTCCGTGAAGCCTATGAGCATCTTCGGATCGACCGCGATCGCAAAGCCCAGCGTACCGTGCTCCGCGCTTTCCGGAGACCAGTAGGTCATGCGTCCGCCGGCCTGATCCCGCGCGATGAAACCCTTGCCGTTCTCGTTGCTCTTCTTGGCGATGCCGATGCCGACGACCAGCGGCTCCTTGCTGTCCGATTGCAAGGTCGAGCGCATGCGCGTGAAGTGCGAGCCCAGCGGCAGCGAGAATTCCCGCGTTTCCCAGACCTTGCGCACGACATCGACCGGCCACGGCTTGTAGGTGACGGAGAAGCGCGCAAGCTTCCCGCCCGTTTCCTCGATCTTGTAGGTCGCGAAGTTGCGGCTCGTCCAGAGCTTGTTGTCATACCAGATGCCGAGCCCCCCGCTGCCACGCGAGCGCCCGACATCGTAGTAGTCCAGCCCCTCGCCGCGATCCATGTGATAGTTCGGAAACTTCAGCTGACGATCCATGAACGGCCAGCGCACGCGCTTCGCCCAGGTGTCTATACCCGAACCGGACGGTGCCTCCTTGACCTCCAGAGCCGGACCGTAGATGCGGTGCGCGACGAGATCGTTCTCCCAGAGCAGATCGTCAAGCCGATCCGGCGCGAAGCGGGCAACGGCGCGGGGCGTGCGCTCGGATGCGGGCGGCGGCGCCAGCGGTTCCACGGTGGAGGGACGGCCCGTCAGGACCGGATCGTAAGCCAGCGCCGCCGTGGCCTTCATCTCCGCCTCGCGCCGGGCGAGTTCCTCAGGTCCGCGCACGGTTTTCGGTGCAGGCGGCGACGGGGTGGTCGCTGCGACGACTTCGGGACTGTCCTGTATCGGCTCCCCATGAGGAAGAGCCTGCCCCGGTCCCGAGAGGTCGGCAATTTCCAGCGCAGCGAGGATGTAGGCGCCGTTGGCATAAGGTCCGGTATCCTCAGCGGCCGTATGTACGGGCTGGTCGCCGGTCTTCTGGGCGGCGCCGAGCTGCCCATTGGGAAGGACTTGCCGGTTCAGCGCCGCCCAGCCCTTGAGGACATACGGGAGATAGGTCGCCCGATCGAGCACGCCGTGGTTGATACCCCATGCCAGTCCATAGACGAAGAAAGCCGAGCCCGAAGTCTCCGGTTCCGGATAGGCCTCCGGAGCCAGCAGGCTCGTGCTCCAGAGGCCGTTCGGTCGCTGGAGTTCGGCAATGCGCCCGGCCAACGTCCGGAACAGGTCGAGGTAGTAGGCACGCCCTTGCTGGTCCGCTGGCATGGCCTCTAGCCAGCGCGCAAGACCGCCGAGGACCCAGCCGTTGCCTCTCGCCCAGTAGATCGGCTTGGCATTCGCCTCGGTGCGGCCGACGAACCGCTCATCGCGCAGGAACAGCCGGTCCTGCGGCACCCAGAGACGCTGGGCGGTGCGCCGCCATTCCTTGTCGGCGGCAAGAAGGTATTTCGGCTCGCCGGTGATCGCCGACATGCGGGCCAGCACCGGAGGCGCCATGAACAGGGCGTCGCACCACCACCAGACCAGCGCTTTCGTGTCCTCCTTGCGGGCCAGATGCGGAACCTGCCAGTCGAGCCGCTGCTGCAAAGGCATCAGCACGCCTTCCTGGCGCCGCCGCGCGTAGAGTTCCTGGTAGAGATCGCCCACCGCGATATCGTCGGCATTGAGCATGGTCACGCCCGAGCGGGCACCGCGCAGGGCGTAGTGATAGTGCTCGGCGACCGTCGTGAGGAACCGCAGAGTTTCCGGTCGTTCGGAGACCCGTGCGAGCCGCGCCGCGCCGACGTAGTAGACGGCCGAGACCCAGTTCGGCGCCATCGCATCGAGAGCGCCGCCGGTCGAAAGCGGTATGGGCCGCGCCGCCATGTCCGCCATCTGCGCCGCATTCACATATTCCGCAGCCGCCAGCGCCTCAGCCCGCGTGGGCAGACGCTGGCCTTCGGTGTCGAGGCGGGGGCGCGGCGGAAGACGCAGCCATTCCGGCGCCACACCGGCGACCGGAACCGCCTGTTCCTGCGCAAACGACGCGGGCGGCGTCATCAAGGTTCCTGCGAGCAGCAGCGATCCCGCGATCCGATGGCCGTAGCTGCGCTTCACTTTCACACCCACTCTCCTTGCATAGCCTTTTTCTCGATCAGAATGTCGCACGTACGCCGAACAGGAACTCGCGACCGAAATGCCGGTAGTTGGAGACGCGGTCGGTCGCATCGACATAGCGGTCGTTATACTCGTCGGTCAGGTTCACGGCCTCTACCGAGAGCTTGATATTGTCGTTCAGTTCATAGGAGATCGAGGCGTCGATGTTCAGGGTGCTGTTGACGCCTTCCTCGGTATTGTTGTTGCCGCCTGGGAAGGACAACAGATAGCTGTCGCGATAGGCTGCCGAGGCACGGGCGCTGAAGCGCTTGGTCTCGTAATAGAGCGTCGCGTTGTACATGAACTTGGATTGCCCGGTCAGGCGGTTCTTGCCGTAGTCGCCGTAATCGACTTTGGAATCGACGAAAGTGACGTTGCCGATGAAACCGAAATTCCTGAGCGGTCCCGGCAGGAACGAGAACGGCTGCTGATACTGGACTTCCAGTCCCTTCAGCGTGCCGCCCTTCCCGTTGATCTTTCGG
The DNA here is from genome assembly GCF_036820275.1 of Novosphingobium sp. Taxonomy (GTDB): domain Bacteria; phylum Pseudomonadota; class Alphaproteobacteria; order Sphingomonadales; family Sphingomonadaceae; genus Novosphingobium. Next base: position 166,135 of record NZ_DAISLT010000001.1, on the reverse strand, counting down.
GTGACTTCGAAGTCCTCGTCGGGAGAGGCGGGCGTGCCGATCAGCAGGCTGTCCGGCAGTCCCAGGCTGGCCCAGGGCACGACGTCGGTGACGGTGGTGATGAAGGAGTCGATCTTCTTGTAGAACACGGCCGCCGCCAGCAGGGATTCCTTGGCGAAGTACCATTCGACCGAGGCATCGTAGTTCGTCGCCCGGAACGGATCGAGCAGCGGATTGCCGTAGGATACGCGGCGCGTCGGCGTCGACAGGCTGCCGCCGGGTGTGAGGTCTCCCAGCGCCGGGCGCGACATGACTTTCGCCGCACCGAGGCGCAGGACCAGATCGCCGCCCGGCTCGATCGCGAGGTTGAACGAGGGCAGCCAGTCGTTGTAGCCGTTCTTCACGGTCACATAGTCGGTGTTGAGATAGCCGGACGAGGTCGTGCCGGTATGGGCATAGCGCAGGCCGACATTGCCGCGCACCGTGACCCCGGAAATGTCAGTATCGAAGTCTGCCTGCACGAAGGCGCCGGTATCGCGTTCCTTGACTTCGCGCACACCGTTGTAGGTGGGCACCAGCGGATCGTCGTAGATGCTGAGGAATGCGCTGATCTTGTCGATATCCGGCGTGATGTAGTTAAGGTCCGTCCCGCCCGGAATGGCCAGCCCACCGGCGATGGTCTCGATCTTGCCGAGATTGGTGACGTCCGTGGCGCGGTCGCTGCCGGAGAGAACCGAGACGGCTTGCTGGAAGCCATACGTGTCGAAACCGTAAGTGCGGTACTCGCCGCCCGCCTTGATGGTGATCGCATCGGTCAGGTCGTATTCGAGAGCGCCGGCCCCGGTCTTCAGGCGGTAGTCCGCGCCGCCGGTGCTCCTGCGCCATTCGGTGAGTGTGAAGTTGCGGCCGTCGGTAACGTCGAAGCCATAGGAAATCTGCGGCAGGCGATCGTTGCCGCGGAAGTCGTAAGTGTAGCCGTCGCGGTTCGTGGCATCGAACATGTAGGACACCGAGAGCGGCGTCCGCGCCTTGGAGTGCGAGGTTCCCAGCTTGATCCGCCCGCGGAAACGATCGGTGAAGGCATGGCGGGCATTGAACGAAAGCTGGGTGAAGGTGCTCTCGTCGCGCGAGAAGCCGTTCTCGGAGCGGATGTCGACGTCATCGAAGACACCATAGGATATCGTGTTCTTCGTCGGATCGATCTCGTAGTCGCGCACGACCGTCTCGCGCACGCCGCCCGCGGCGCGGCTGAAGCTGATCGCCTCGATATTGGGGCTCTCCGCTTCCTGGTTGAAGCGAGAGAGCAGGCCGTCGAGCGTGATCTCGGTATCGTCCGAAGGCTTCCATTGCAGCGAGGCGGTGATGCCCAGGCGATCTTCCGAGAACTGCCCGATCGTGTAGCGGGGGATGCGCGGATAATAGGCCGAGAGCAACTCGCTGCGCTGCTCGGGCGTGGTGCAGGTCACGCAGCCTGCAAAGTTGTTGCCCGCGCCATAGGCCATGGACGGATCACCGCTCTGCCAGCGGGTGGTATTGAAGCTCTCGCTGGTCGGCTTGCGCTCGCTGTAGGCCACCGAGACGAGCGCCCCGAAGGTCTCGTCGGCATTGGCCCAACTGAGCAGGCCAGCAATTCTCGGCAGAAGTTTTTCGGACAGGTCGTTGTAGGATCCCTGCGCAGAGAGGGCGCCATGCAGCCCCGCGCCGAAATCGAGACCGCGTCCGGTCTGGAGGTCGACCGTGGCGCCCAGCGAGCCTTCCTCGATCTCGGCCGACTGGGTCTTGCGCACGGTGATCGAGTTGAACAGTTCCGATGCGAAGATCGAGAAATCGAAGCCGCGGCTTCGGTTGCTGCCATAGGCCGCCTGAGCCTCCAGTCCGTTGATGCGGACCCGGGTGAAGTCGGCATTGAGGCCGCGCACGCTGATCGTGCGCCCCTGCCCGCCGTCGCGCTCGATAGTGACGCCGGGCAGGCGCTGGATCGATTCCGCCAGGTTGAGATCGGGGAAATCGGCCATGTCCTCGGCAAGGATCGTATCGACCGCACCGGCTTCACCGCGCTTGATGGTCAGGGCCTTGTCCAGGCTGGTACGAAAGCCAGTGACGATGATCTCCGGTGCGGAGACGCCGCCCACCGTGTCGCCCGAGGGCGCGGAGGCCTGCTCGGATGGTGTCGTTTCCGGTTGCGGATCGACCGACTGGGCCGATGCCGGCGCAGCGGATAGTCCCAGAATGACAGCCAGCGCCGATGTTCCGAGTGCCAGTCTATCCCTTGCTCCGAAGCCCTTTTCCATGGCCTTGCCTCTCCGTTTTGCCCGGCTGCTGTTTTGCTACCGGTGTCAATGAGAAAGATGTATGATAACTTCGAGGGAGTCGCAACAGCTATGTTGCAGCCTACGTTCGTTATTTCCAGAAGCAGGAAGAAGTACGCACGGACAAGAAACATCGTTTCATACTACAGATCCGCTCTCATGACTTGCTAGCGAGATCCACGGCATAGACATGGTTTCGGCCATGCATGTTGGAGCAGAACACGATCCACCGCCCATCGGGCGTGAAGGTCACGTTGGGTTCGAGCCGGTAGTCGTGCGCGGACATGTTTACGAGCCGGGTCGAGCGCATGACCTGTGTCGAGACCAGTCCGGCCTGATCGCTTTCAGGGTCCGCATCGGGCACCTCTTCCGGGCGCAGGAGCACCAGCCACTTGCCGTCCGAGGCATGGGCGACCATGTCCGCATCACCGCCGTCACCTGCAAACAACCTGCCGTCCGGCGAGCGGTTGAAGTGAACCGACCAGTCATTGCGATCCACGCGCCGCCAGATGCGGGCACCCGTATCGAGATTGACCGAGGCGACCCAGAACACTTGCCCGCGCGGGGTCTGGAGATCGTAGTAGACCTCGCGGCCGTCTGCCCCGAACCATTCATGGCCGAATATCTCGAAGTTCATCGTGCGCTGGTGGAGCTTGCGCAAATCGCTGCCGTCAGTGCGCATGGTCCACATGCGATCGACCCGGTGCCACGGCCCTTCATGGCAGAAGATGATGCGCTGCGGGTCGGTCGGCGAAAACTGCGTGTGTCCGATCCACTCGTTGGTCTTGTGGACCGTCCGGCGCTGGCCGCTGCGCAGATCCAGCGTGAAGATCTCCATCGGGTAGCGCGCGGCCCAGCGTTCGAGCATCCGCACGCCTTTGGCCCGCGCAAAGTTCAGCGGCTTACCGTCAGGTCCCTTGGCGGAATATTCCGCTTGGTCGAAACGCCGGTTGCGAGGGTCCGCCACATCGGGCTGAAGCGGCTTGGACCCATAGGCGACGAACCCCAGCATCAAGCTGTCGTCGGCATTGGCCGCATTGATCTGGCCATTGGGAATCCGGCCGATCCGACGTTTCCTGCCGCTATCGATATCCAGGGAAAAGATCGTGCGCGGGCGGTCCATCGGCTGCTCCTCACCGGGATCGCTGATGCTGTAGAACACGTGCCGGGAACGCCGGGCCGTGAACAGCAGGTCCGCCTTCGGGTCGTTCACCAGCGTGCGGAGCGCATGGCTTTTCAGGTCCACGGCGACGATGCCGGAGGGCGTCGACATGACCATCAGGTCACCTTCAGGCGTGAAACTGTTCTTGTAGAAATAGAGCTTGCCCCCGCCTTCGTCAGGACTGAGGCGAACCACGCGATAGCCGGTCGCAGAATCCGTCCATGCCTTCGGTGGCGGGCCTGACGGGCGGTCCTGCGCGGGCGCCACGGCGGCACGGGCGAAGGCCGCACCGCCCAGCGATCCTGCCGCCAGCGCTTTGAGTAGTCCGCGGCGGTTCTGCTGTTCCCAGATCATCCTTCATCTCCACTCTGCATCAGGGTGCGGGCGTCAGCCCTTCGACGCGCACTGTCCAACCCTGCTTCGGAAATCCCGGCGCATGCCCTTTCGAACCGTCCCAACCACCGGCCATCAATCCCACGGCCAGGAGCAGCGAACCGTTCGAGGGGAAGTAGGTTTCCGCCGCCCGCCGATAACCGGCACCGTCCGGATTGTTTTCCAGCGCAACGCCGCCCGCCCCGCCCGAAACCGGCACGAGGTCCTCGGCATGGGCATCGAGATGGACCCGAGGCGTCATGCCGGTCGGCCCCCACTGGTTGTTCTTGCGATCGGCGAAGAGCCAGTCGACGGCCTTGTCCGGCTCTCCCAGGCGCGCGGCGGCCATGGCCAGCATCGGGAAGTCCCAGCCCCAGGTCTGCCGCAAGTCCCAGTTCTCCGCGACGGCATCGAGCGTGCGCCGCATCGCGGCCGGATCGATGCGATCTCCGGCAATGAAGCCGTATGCCATCAGAAACGAAGGATGGTCGCGGTTCTTGCAAGGCTCTGCCGCCGCGTCACCCCGACAGGCGGGCGAGCGCGCCACATCCCAGAAGTCCGGAACCGTTCCCACCGGCAGGTACAGCCCATCGCGCATGGACGGCGGGGCAAGGCGCCCTATCGCCGCATCCCATTCCGCCTTGCGAGGCAATCCCTGCCGTTCCCGCCAGCGTTGCGCGGTCTGGAGCGCCCAGCGGAAGTACTCCAACTCGAAAGTGGGATTGGCGGTCGTCAGTGGGTCATAATTCTCCTGCGCGGGGATCAGCGGCGGACCGAGGTTCAATCGGCCGTCCCGCTCGGTCGGCCAGGACGCCAGAAGATCGGCGGTCGCCTCCACCAGTTCCCCGTAGCGGGAAAGCGTCTGGCGATCCTTCCCCGCTCGCCAGACCAGTTCCGCCATCAGGATCGGATGGGGCTGCTGCCACATGATGAAGGGCGAGACGAGGCTGGGGCTGTTGCGCCCCTCCGGTCCCACCATCTTCGGCCACCAAGCCCCGCGGACCTTGTGCCGGGCCGCTTCCTCGCGCGCCTTGGGCAAGTGCGCGAGATACCAGGGCAGGCTGCGTTCGAGCAGTTCCGGATGCCCCCAGAGCGCCTGCCAGGCCGAGTGCCACGGGTGCATCTCGAGGTGGAACTTGCCGAACCAGCTGTTCGAGAACAGCCCTTCCTCCTGCGGCGGTAGTTCGCCCGCGCCGTTGATCGCGGAAAGGTATTGCGAAAGCACCACGCGGCGCTCCAGTTCGGCAGCGCGCGGATCTGTGCTGCCGGTGAAGTCCACCGCGCCGCCGCGGGTCCAGAAAGCCTGCCAGTGGTCGGCGAGGGCATGGGCGCCCTCTTCGGCCTGCGGCAACGGCGCCGTCACGGAAGTGCGGTCGTAGCTTACGGTCAGGCGGAGCGTTTCGCGGCCCGTCCCTTTCACGCCGATCGTCGCCTTGCCGTCGAATGCGAGCGCGCCGTCGCTCTCTACGGCGGACCAATAGCGAGCGGAATCGAGATCGCGCCGCAGCTGGATGCGGGTGCGCCCCTCGGAAAGTATCTGCGTCCGTCCGCTCTCCGGATCCCAGGACGAAGGATCGGGGTTGATCCGCTTGTCCACTCCCGGATAGCGCACCGTCAGCCCAAGCCGTCCCGATGCGGCCAGGGCAGAAGTGACCTCCACCGAAACCGCATCCCGCTGCGGCAGGACGCGGGTGACCACCGTGACGGCAATGCCCTCGTAAGCAAAGCGACTCGTCAATGTCCCCGTCCACATGTCGAGCACTTGCCGGGTGTCGGATATCGCCTCGAAACGCGGCGCCTTGCCGTCCATGGTCATCGCCACGCGGCCCAGCGAGATGCGGTGGGGATTGGCCCGCAGCCAGTCGATCGCAGGGTTGCTCTCGGCCTCGGCCCAAGACCGCATCCAGGCATAGGGCTGCTCGCCGCGCCCCGGCACGGGAACCTGCACGAGGCCGTCCCTCTCGGTATGGCCCGCCTTGTCGGGAAAACTGTGCCATGCCCACTGCGCCATCGTCAGCAGCGGCGCCAGCGGCGAATAGTGGTCCGGAAAAGTCTGAAGGCCGGTGATGTCGGCAGTAAAGCCGATGTCGCCATTGCCGAGCATGACGGGCGCATGGGGATCGATCGCGGTCAAGACCGGATTGTGGCGTTGGACCAGTGCCTTGCGGTCGATCGGCCCGCCCGGTGCCGACCCAGGTCCCGGCGCGGTGTCGGCGATGACGGGTGTTGCGACCGATAGGGCCAGAATGCCCGAAAGCAGGAGCCGGCTCTGGCGCCCCTGCTTCGAACGGCCGTTCGCCGCCGACTGGATCATGATGCCGCTCCCGGATGACGACACCTTCGGGCGTCCGTTCTCCCCCTTCTCATCACGAACAGGTTACCGGTGTCAATGATAGAACCCATAAATGCCAAAAGTTATATGATGACTTTTGATTTTCCCTCTTCTCCGGGGATTTTTCGCGTGATAGCAATCCATTCCGAATGGGGTGCCTGCAAAACCGGCCTGACGAACAGGTCTCCGGGCGCTTACGGGAGAGAGATAAGCCATGAAGACCGCACGCGTGCTTGGGTTCTGTCTGGCGGCGACGACGCTGGCTGGAGGCCTGTCCCCCGTCGCCGCCAAAGTCATCGCCATCAACCAGCCCGCGCTGACCTTGACGGAGGCCCGCATCGGCACCCTGCCCGACGCGGAACGGGCGGTTTGGCTCGCCTACCTTCTCCGCTCCAAGGCGCAGGCCCGCGCGGACCGACAATCGCTCGCGGCCGAACTTCCGCCCGGACAGACGCCGCCCCCGCCTCCGCAGGCGGTCGGTCCGTCGAACTATAACATGCCGCTGGACCGCCCGGCGGTTTGGTACAAGTCCGCCGAAGCCCTGCGCATTGCCGATACGATGGTCAGCTTCCAGACCCCGGCGGGCGGGTGGAGCAAGAACCAGAACCGCGCAGGCCCGCCGCGTCTGCCGGGTCAGCGCTACGGCAACGATGCCGAGACGATGGTTCAGGACCCGGCGAATTTCGATGCGCCCTACGACCGGTTCTGGACCTTCGTCGGCACGCTCGACAACGATGCCACGACCACCGAGATGCGCTTCCTCGCGCGCGTATCGGACGCCCTGCCTGGAGAGCGCGGCGCACGCTACCGCGAGAGCATCGTCCGGGGCGTCGAATACCTGCTCGCGGCCCAGTACCCCAATGGCGGTTGGCCGCAGATCTGGCCGCTGGAAGGCGGCTTCCACGACGGAATCACTTTCAACGACAATGCCGTCGCCAAGGCGGCCATGCTGCTTCAGGACGTGGCCCAGGCGCCGACGTATCGCTTCGTTCCCGGCTCACTGAGGCAAAAGGCCTCCGCGGCAGTGAACAAGGCGGTCGATGTCATCCTTGCCGCGCAAGTAAGCCGCGACGGCCAGTTGCTCGGCTGGCCGCAGCAGGTCGATCCGTTGACGCTGGAGCCGATCTCGGCCCGCAATTACGAACCGCGATCGGTTGCGAGCGGCGAGACCACCGAGGTCCTTATCTTCCTGATGAATCGTCCTTCGCCGTCGCCAGCGATTCGCGCCGCCGTCGAGGGGGGCACGGCGTGGCTCAAGCAGGTCGCGCTTTACGATCACGCCTGGGAAAAGACGGAAGGCGGCCGCAAGCTCTTCGCGCGCAAGGGCGGCGGGCCGCTCTGGTCGCGCAACTACGACGTGGTGTCCGGCCAACCAATCTTCGGGGACAAGAACCGCACGATCCATGATGACGTCAACGAGATATCGGAAGGCCGCCGCAACGGCTACAACTGGTGGGTAACGCAGCCGCAGGACGCTCTGAAGGCATATGCAGAGTGGAACAGAAAATATGGAGCGCCCGCAGCAGCAGAGCGCCCGCGTTAGCCTGCTCTTCCAGCGAAGATGACGCGGAGGATCAGGCGGTCTGCATGCCCGGTCCGCCGGCAGTCACCGACGCTTCCACTACGTCATCGACCCGCATGGGTTCCTCGCGCGAATAAGTCCCGACGAGCATCCCTGCCGCAAGGACCCTGCCGGTGATCGCGCCGACGACTTCGGAGCGCCCGGGATTGTCGTCGACGTCGATCGCTTCGGAGAGCGCAAAGAGCTGGAACACGTAGTCGTGAACGCCGTGGCCCGGCGGCGGATCGGGCGGTAGCCAGCCTTCGAGGAAGAAGCTGTTGCGGCCCACATCCCGGCCATCGGCAGTGCCGAAGCCGTCGGCCACGATTTCGCCCTCGGCTAGCCGCCGCGTATCGGGAGGCAGGTTCCAGATCAGGGCATGAACCATCGGTTGCGGCGCCGGGGCATCCGGATCCTCCACCAGCAGGACCAGACTAACCGTTCCCTCGGGGACCCCGCCCCAGACCAGCGGCGGCGAAACGCCCTCACCGTCTGCGGTGAACCTTTGCGGCAGGCGACCGCCGTTGGCAAAGGCCGGACTCGACAGGTCGATGAAGCCCGACCCGGCCATAACGTCGTCCTGCACGATGGCGAGCTTGGCATGGCCCGCACGCACGTTGCTCATCAGCGATCCCAGCCAGCGGGGGAGATGTTCCAGCATCAAGGTCTCCAGAGTTCGGGCAAGGGACCGGGTACCGGCCCCGCCCCTGTCATTCGCTCTCGTAATCCTCGTCGTCGTCCTCAACCGCCTCGTCATCGTCGAGGTTGAGGAATTCGAGCGGATCCAGTCCGAGTTCGGCGACCACTTCCACCGGGCTGGCGACGACCGTGATTTCCTGCCCATCGTCCAGTTCTATGAGCGTCGTATCGTCATCCCCACCTTCGGCGATGCTTACGACTTCCGCGGGATCCACATCGATTTCATCGCCTTCCAAAGTTTCGAACGTCGCTGACGGCATGTCTTACTCCTAATCGAGAAAACCTCCGAACTCGCCAGTCGCACTCCGGTTCCGTGAATGAACGGCGTCGCGGCGGGAAACCAGCCAGTCCAAAAACGACCGGGCTCGCATATCGACGCGCGGTGCAAGGCGTTCATCCTGGGCGCCCAGCAGGCCGATGTCAGATACCGCGTCCGATTGAGGCCGCGTTTCCTTTTCCGTCATCGTTGACCTCCGTAACCAGCGTATCAGAGCAACGCCTGCGGATCGATGGCGGTTTCATCGATCGGTTCAATAAACGTCGCGAACGTAGCGCCGGTCCTCCCGCATCTGGGCGATGTAATCGTCGGCAATGTCCGGCTTCATGCCGCCATGTGTCGCAACGATCCGCCGTAAGGCGAGATCGACATCCTTGGCCATTCGGCTCGCATCGCCGCAGACGTAGAAATGGGCTCCGCCGTCGATCCAGCGCCAGAGCTCGGGTCCCTCCTCGATCATCCGGTCCTGCACGTAGACTTTCTCCGTCTGATCGCGCGAAAAGGCGAGGCTGAGCCGGTCGAGATGGCCGGAGCGACGCCAGGCCTCGATCTCGTCTCGATAGTAGAAGTCCGTCGCTTCGTGCTGTTCTCCAAAGAAAAGCCAATTGCTTCCGGTCGCACACGTTGCCTGACGATCGTGCAGGAATCCTCGGAACGGCGCGATCCCGGTTCCCGGCCCAACCATGATCGCCGCGCGGGAGGGATCCGCAGGCGGCCGAAAATGTGCGGCCGGTTGCAGGAATATTCCCGCACCTGAAGCTTCCGCACGATCGGCCATGAAGGCCGAGCAGACGCCGCTGCGCCTCCGCCCTTTATTGCTGTAGCGCAGGACGGAGACTGTAAGCTGCACTTCATCCACCTGGGCACGAGGGCTGGACGCGATCGAATAGAACCGGGGCTGGATCGGTCGCATGACCTGCTCAAGATCCGCCGGACCGAGCAGGGCCCCGGTTTCATGCAGGATGTCGGCGATCTGATACTCGCCCAGGAAGCGATCGTATTCGGGTTTGCGCTCAGGATCGAGGAGCGGCGCAAACGCCGCTTCCGGTATGCGACATGCTATCAATTCCAATATGTTACGCGTCAGTTTTGAGATGTCCCAATGGCGCAGGAGTGCGTCGTGAAGCGGCACATCGCCGATCCCCTTCACCGCCACCGGTTGCTCGGGATCGAGTTTCAGCAAATCCGCGATCTCGCTTGCCAGTGCCGGACAGTTTATCGGCCATACTCCCAGCGCATCGCCGGCCCGGTACGAGAAATCATGACCGGCCAGATCGAAACCGAACTGCCGGACCTCCTTCTGCGCGCCGAGCCCGCTCAGCAGCGTATTGCGGACCATCCGCGTATGCAGCGGGTTCTTGCGGCTGTATGCGATCCCGGCTGGCGCGGCAGTCGACGTCGGCGCCGTTACGACGTTCGGAACCGCTTCGACAGACGACGTGACAGACAGGGCACCAAGCACATTCTCCAGCCATTGACCGGCAGCTTCCTCGTAGTCAGGTTCGCAATCGACACGGGGAGCGAAGCGGGATGCCCCCAGTTCTTCCAGTCTTTTATCGAGGTTACGGCCGAAACCGCAGAATTGACCGTAACTGGAGTCGCCGAAAGCGAGCACCGAATAGCGCAAATCCGCCATCACCGACGGTGCCTCGGCTGCAAGAGCGGACCAGAACGCTTCCCCGTTGTCCGGCGCATCACCGTCGCCGAACGTGCTGGCGATAAACAGCACCTGACCGGCTTGAACCAGTTCGGAGGGTTTCACGCTGTCGAGGGAGGCAAGCCGGACCCGGCGTGACTGGCTCTCGAGCCTCTTTGCGCATTGCTCCGCGAAGTCCTCTGCATTGCCGGTCTGGGACGCCCAGAGGACCATGACCTCGCCAGGGGATGCAGCGGCGGGTGCCTCCGGCAAAAGCTCGGCAAGCGCCACGCCCTGATAAATCTCAGTATGTCCAAAAAGACCTGACAGCAAACCATTGATATAATGACGCTTTTCACCTTCGAACGGAGCGCTCTGCGGTAATGTCGGGTTACAAGCCGGCTGCTCGCGCTTTTGCAGGCCGGTTATGAAGCCGGACAGATAGCTCTCTTCCTCAGGCAACAGTGCCGGTGCCTTTGAGAAAGACAGGTCCAAGACTTCGGCGAATGCGTCGATTGCGGATTGCCGAGAGGACGGCAGGTGCGTTCCGGCGGATGAAGGTGCGGAAAGTGCCAGTGTCCGGTCATCCTCGGCCAAAGTCGTGGGAAGCTGTTCGACCGGCCCTGACAGGCGGGTCACCGCGACGGCCGAGAACTTGAATTCCGGTTGCAACGACAGCTGATCGACCGCATCGCTCGTCACGGCGTTGACGGCCAGATCTTCGCCGAAGACGTCATTCCAGTGAAACGGCGCGAAGCAGTTGCCGGCGCGAACGCGATCGGTCACGACAGCCGGGAGCACCGCCCTCCCCCGCCGCGAGCGCAGTTCGACCCTGTCTCCCTCGCCGATCCCGAGCGCGGCGGCATCTTCGGGGTGGAGCTCCAGAAAGGGGCCGGGGTTGAGCTTGTTGAGCGTGGGCACTTTCCCGGTCTTCGTCAGCGTGTGCCATTGGTGCTGGAGGCGCCCCGTATTGAGCACCAGCGGGAAATCCGCATCGGGCATCTCTGCCGGGGCCATATGCGGTCGCGGCAGGAAACAGGCCTTGCCCGTCTCGGTCGGGAAAGCGATCGGCGGACGGTTTCCATCCTCTTCTAATCCGTCGGATCGGCTTACCCCGTCATTGCGGTAGCGGATCGGATTGCGGTCGCTAGGGGAACCGGGTGGGCAAGGCCATTGCATCGGGGTCTCGCGCAGCCGCTCATGGCTGGCGCCGCGAATGTCGTAGCCAGTCCGCGGGTTCCGAAAGCTGCGGATTTCCTCGAAAACGTCCGCCGCCGAAGTGTAGGAGAAGGCATCCTCATAGCCCATTTCACAGGCGACGCGGGCGATGATTTCCCAGTCCGCCATCGCCTCGCCGGGAGGATCGACAGCCTTCTGCATCAGCGTGAGGTTGCGTTCGGAATTTATCATCACCCCTTCCGCTTCAGCCCAGAGCGCGCCGGGCAGGATCAGGTCGGCATGGCGATTGGTCTCGGTATCGACGAAGACGTCCTGCGCGATCACGAGTTCGGCAGCTTCCAGCCCGGCTACGACCGTCTGGCGGTTGGCCATGCTGGCGACGGGGTTGGTACAGATGATCCAGCAGGCCTTGATGCGCCCCGCCGCCATGTCCTCGAACATCGCGACGGTTCCCCCGCCCGCTTCCGCCCTGAGGGTTCCGCGAGGGACGCGCCACATATCCTCCACGAAATGCCGGTCGGCCTCGCTGGTCGTCGCGCGCTGGCCGGGAAGGCCCGGTCCCATGTAGCCCATCTCCCGCCCGCCCATGGCATTGGGCTGTCCCGTCAGCGAGAACGGCCCTGCACCGGGGCGGCAGATCGCCCCGGTGGCGAGGTGGAGATTGCAGATCGCATTGGTGTTCCAGGTGCCGTGGGTGCTCTGGTTGAGGCCCATGGTCCAGCAGGTCATCCAGGCCCCCGCATCGCCGATCCATTGCGCGGCTTGGCGCAAATCTGCCTCGGCAAGGCCGGTGATTTCAGCCACTTTCGCAGGAGCGTAGTCGGCGAGGAAGGCGGGCATATCGTCCCAGCCTTCGGTATGGGCGGCGATGAATGCGGCATCGATCCGACCTTGCGCGGCCAGGAGGTGCAGCAGTCCGTTGAGCAAGGCGAGGTCGGTGCCGGGGCGAATTTGCAGGAACAGATCCGCCTTGTCCGCCGTACCGGTGCGGCGGGGATCGACGACGATCAGCTTCGCGCCGGCCTTCACCCTGTCCATCATCCGCAGGAACAGGATCGGATGGCAGTCGGCCATGTTGGCGCCGATCACGAAGAACAGGTCGGCCTTGTCGAAATCCTGATAAGATCCCGGCGGTCCGTCCGCACCGAGCGAGAGCTTGTAGCCGCTCGCCGCGCTCGCCATGCAGAGCCGCGAATTGCTCTCGATATTGTTGGTGCCGATGAAGCCCTTGCAGAGCTTGTTGGCCAGATACTGCGCCTCCAGCGACATCTGCCCCGAGACGTAGAACGAGACGGCGTCCGGCCCGTCGCGATCGACGATCCGGCGCAGGCCCTGCGCGGTGCGCGTGATCGCTTCCGTCATCGGGATGGCACCCTGGTCACCGGTTCCCTCGATACGGGCATAGGCCGTTTCCGCGCGTCCCGGCGCGGTGACCGGGACATGACAGGTACTGCCCTTGGTGCAGAGGCGGCCGAAGTTGGTCGGATGGTCCTTGTCGCCGGTAACCTTGACGATGCGCCCGTCCAGCACATCCATGACGATCCCGCAGCCGACGCCGCAGTAGGGACATGCGCTCTTGACCTTGCTGCTTGCCACGTCTTCCCCAAACGAAAAAACGCCACCGGCCGGAACCCTTTCAGGTTCGACCGATGGCGTCGTTGCCTTGTTCGCCAGCCCTTGCCTGTTATCGGCGCGGACTGCTGGATTTCGATCCGCCCCTTTGCGGGCCGAAATCCGATTTGCCGATTATCTTGCCGTAACCCCGGCCTCGCTGCAAGAGCCTGTTTCGCAGCGCAGCATGAAACAGATCAGAACCTGCGGGACACGCCCAGATAGACCTGGAGATCGTCGCTGTCCCGATCGAGCCCGGCATTGGCGCCGAGATCGACCTGGAAATTGTCTGAAGTCTGCCATGCAAGCGACAGACCAGAAACGTGTTCCAGATGATGGTCGCCCTTTTCGCGAACCGCGCTGAACTGGTACTCGGCCGTCGCGGTAATGGCCTCGGCGAGCTTGACCGATACCCCGACGACATCGCTGAACGTGAAATGGCGGCCGTGCCGGTCCTCGTCGACGTCGGCATCGAACTCGGGCACCGCTTCCAGGCTGACGGCCGAGGTCAGTTCGTAGGAGAGCGGAATCCTTACACCGCCTCCCCAGTCGCCAGCCCCGATCGCGGCTCCGCCGGTGGGCAACGAAACGAACGGCATCATCGCCGCCGAGAAGCCCGAACCGTCCGGATTGACGAGGTTGCGCCGCAAGGCCAGCGTCATGTCGCCTGTGCCGGTGCGATGGTCGACATGTCCGCTCTCGCGATCGCGCGTCCGCACGAAGCCGAGGCTCGTCCAGCCGACCTGGACTTCGGCATGGTCCGCCACGCCCATGCGCAGCAGGAAATCGCCGAGCACGACGCTATCCTCGCGCTGCGAGGAATCGCGGTTCACGGTCCAGTCGCCGAGGCCGGTTTCCAGTGAGAAACGGCCGGGGTCCATCGTGCAGGCGGGAGTGCCGATGCCGGGCCGGTCCGGACAGTAGTCGCGATCCTGCGCGAGGGCGGAGGTCGGGCCTGCGATCATGATGGCCAGAAGGATAAGTCGAAGTTGCATGACACGCCTTATAGACGACTGACGACCATATCGTCCGTGACACGCACATGTTCCCGACAATCGATATCAGCGGGTGTAACGCCCACGCCCGAATTCTTCGGGGAGCAGCGCGGCCCCGTCAATCCGCAAGGTAAGGCGTTCGAAGGGCGGTGCCATGAGTTGCTCGGTGTCTATGGAAAATCTGATAGTTCCATACCTGACAGGAGGAATTCCGACTTCCACCGCACGACCAGGCGCGTAAGGGGCATCCAGTGTTGCCGTAAGCTGCGCATCGTTGCCGAAATCGGTGAGGAGCGTGATCCCATCCCCGGCGGTAGTCACTTCGACGGTCTTGCCGTCACCGGACCGCAGACCGATTTTTACCCCCCGCGCCTTGTTGCCCGACTTCGGGTCGATCACCTCTACGGCCAGCCCCGGCTTCCAGCTTTCCGGGGCTCCGGGATCGACAGTCCGCCGCTCGGGAAGACTGCAAGCCGAGGGGAGAACCGGCTCCGAAAGGTCGGGGTTAGGTAGACCCGCAGCTTGGGCTGCATTGCGGGCGATATCGCTGGCCTCGTACCATGCCGCAGTGACCCGGTGCGCTTCACGCACGGCCGCTTCGTCGGTGCTGTTTCCAGCCATGATCCTGCGGGCAGCCTCCTCCATACGGGACCGGGCTTGCCGTGCCGAGAGCAGCGTAGCTTCGGCCTTGCCGCGAAGCTCCTCCAGGGTAGGCTTTTTGTTCTCGGTGCTGCCGACGATGGTCGGGACAGGCGCGGTCACGCTCACGTTGTCAGCCAGAAACGGACAGGCAGATCGCACCGCGTTCTCCTGTGCATCGTGCTCGGCATCGAGGCGCGATTGCTCCGCTTCCGCCGACCAGGGCTGCGTATCGAGATAGGCGAACAGCGGCTTGTCCCGATCGGGTTGCCGTGCCGCCAGTACGATCCTGTCGTTCACGCGGCGCCAGGTGCCGTTCGCGAACTGGTCCAGCGCGCCATAGGACATGTACCATTCGAACGAACCGTCATCGCGAAGCAGGAGTTCGGAGCCGGTCTCCATAATTCCCGAAAGGTAGTAATGGCCGACGAAGGCAGGATCGACATTGCCCGCAGCGGCGGCAACGGGCGGTGCGCCCGCATTCTTGGCCGCAGCAGGCGCAAGCGCGAAGGGTGCGGCTAGGATGGCTGCAATGAAATATCGGCACTGCATGGCAAGAGGTTTACCGCGCGGGACCTGCCTCGCAACTGCGAATTGCGGGAAAACACCCTCCGAAAAGACAGAACCTGTCAAATTTGGATGATTTACAATAAGCTTGCCCAAGAATTAACCTGAACCGATCGTTTTTTCCGAGTTCTGTTGGGCGGAACGGATTCTTTCTCGGATATCGCGCTTTCCCGAAGATGCGATGAAGAAGAGAGGCCTGCGGACGACAATGACTACGGTAGTATCGGTAGCCATCAGAAATTCGCTGATCCGTGAAGGAGTCAGGCGTATCCTTTCGGATTCGGGTTTCACGTTGGATGAACCCGTTGACGATCTTGATAGCCTGTCTTGTCCAGCCACCGCAGACACCGGCGAACATCTCATCGTCGTCGATGGCTCCCTGCTCGGACGGGATGGCCCGGCCGTAGTCGGGGACATCCTCCATCGCTTTCCGGACGCGCGGGTTATCGCTCTGGTTTCGACGTTCGAGTTCACCGAAATGGCGGCAATTTATGCGGCCGGAGCCTATGCCTATTTTCTCGATCAGATTCCCTATCAGTCGCTTGTAGCGATGATGCAGATGGTCGCCGTCGGTCAGAAAGTCGCTCCGCCGGAGATCATCGACCTGCTCGACAACCTGTTGCTGCTCACCGAAATGCCCGCGCAGCGCCACGCCACGCTGGCTTACGACCTGGGCGAAAGAGAGTGGGAAGTGCTGGGCGCGCTGGAGCGCGGCCTCCCCAACAAGACGATTTCGCGTGATATCGGCATTAGCGAATCCGCAGTGAAGGCCACCGTGAAATCGCTGCTCAAGAAGTTGTCCGTCACCAATCGGACCCAGGCCGCCGTGCTCGCCCGCGAACTTGCGGTTCAGGGGCAGGCTTGCCTGGCCTGCCCCCGGCCATAGGGCGAAGTCGCCCTCCCCACCATCCTGCGCCCCTGAGCGCGTCGAGAGGCGGTCACGCACGGGTGATCATCTCGTCGGGCAATGCTGTGTGCAATCGTGAACATACCTCGGACGATTCACCCTAAAGAACATGTAGTCGAATAGGGATAGTCCTGAGGTCCATGCGGACCCCGCGGAATGACACCGCAGCCCAAACGGCTCCTTCGAGAGGCCAAAATATAGCGTGACTCGAATCTTCGCCAATGCAACATTTGTAAATGAGGCTCAACATGGTCTCAACGGAAGGCAAGGGGGCAATAAGCAACATCGAAATATAGGGGGAATTTCATGTACAGATTTGACAATGAAGCTGTGCAACTTACCGCTCGCGAACTGGACGTCCTGCGCTTCGTGGCGATGGGCCGTTCGGCGAAGGAGACGGCGATAGAACTCAATATCGCGCCCTGTACGGTCGAAAGGCATGTCGAAAACGTCCGCCTGAAGACCAGAACGCGCAACCGGGCGCACATGATCGCCCATGTCATCCGCGAGGGACTGCTGCAACTTCAGCAGTAAAAGCCCAAACGGGAAGATGGCACGCCGCTACGTGTCGATGGATCCGATCACACCGGTTCGGGGGTATGCATCGGGCCCAGGCGACCAGGTCGTCGTCCTTCAGGTCGTAGACATGGCTCTCGATAGAAGAGCCTTCGATTTCAACCAGAACCGACCCCGGGTCAACGTCGCATTCGAATGAGGCAGGTGCAATTGTCAGGCCGCTTCCAAGCGCCTTGACGCAAGCTTCCTTGCGGACCCAGGCCGTCAGAAAGGCCCGGTCCATGTCTTCTGCCCGAGAGAGACAGCTGCTTTCGGCAGGCGTGAAATAGAGTTCGGCCAAGTCTCGGGCTTCCGGGATCGTCCTCATGGGTTCCAGGTCGACGCCGATCGCGCGATCCTGCGACCAACCGACCAGCACGCGGCTCCCGCCGTAGCTCAGGCTGCAATGGAGGCTCGGGAAATCCCGGAGGCCCGGTTTGCCGTACGTGTTCGCCTCGTAGCGCTGATGTCCTGCCGGGATACCGAAGAGGCTATCCGCCAGAAGGCGCAGCGCACCATGGGCCGCACGATAGCGGCGGGCGAAAAATTCGTCGCGGAAACGGTCCGCGCGAGCATTCTCCTGGTCGGAAAGACAGGCGGGCAATCGCGGGTCGAGGACCTTCGGGACATCGATCAGCCAAAGCCCGAAAGGCGCGGGCAACCGCCTCCCCATCAGGCCCAGGCCGATCGGCACGGCAAGGTTCATGATGCTCATCGAGACTTCAGCGCCGCTGCGGCAAGAAGGCGCTGTGCCGGGCAAAATCGCGCAGCAAGTGCGGTGGATCCTCATGCGGCTCGCGGCGCAGGACCTGTTTCGCCAGAAACAGCGCATGTGACGTCATCCAGGCCAGATCCGCCGCCAGCGCGTAGATAGCCCCATGGTTCTTGCGGAAATAACGGTGGCGGGATTCGAACCAGTAACCGGGCATCCGCCGCGCCCCCGACCGGCTATCGGTAACGCCGGTGCTTTGGCCGGCGATATGGAGAACCAGCGCCTGCGGCAGATACCAGCATTCCCAACCCAGATCCCGGACCGTGCGGCACAAGTCGGTTTCCTCGTAATAGAGGAAATAGTCTTCGTCGAAACGCAGCCCTTCCTCCAGCAGTTCGGTACGGATCGCCAGGCTGGCACCGCTCACCCAATCGACACGCGCCGGTTGCAGGCCCATGCGCCGTGGCACGGCATGGCGCGCGAGCAGCCGCGAGGCCAGCCTCCATCGCAGGCCTCGCTCGACTTCGCCAAGGATGCTGGGGAAGCGGAAGGCGAAAGGCCAGGGTGTTCCGTCGCCTTCAAGCAGGGCCGTGCCGATGATGCCGGCGCCCGGCGTTCGCGCCGCGAAGCGGCCAAGTTCCCGCGCCGCGCCCGGCATGATCCTTGTATCGGGGTTGAGCAGCCAGATCAGTCCGGCCGGTCGGTCCTCGCCGAGGGCTGCATCGATACCCAGATTGTTGCCCGCACCAAAACCACCGTTGATCGGAGAGCGGATCAATCGCACCCAGTCCCATCCCTCGCGCGCGATGGCCGCCTCGATCTCGCCCTCAGAACCGTCGCCCGAAGCATTGTCGATCACGAAAGCCCGCAGCCGAAGGTCCTGTCCGATTTCAGCTGCAAGGCTTTCGAGACAGGACACGACCAGCGGTCCCGTCCGATAGTTGACGATCACCACATCGATCGCATCCGGTGTCCGCCTGCTGCTCATTCCGCCGCAACCACCATCGGGTCGAAAGCCTCGTGGCTCTGCTTTTCGGATGCCACAGGTTCGACCGAGGCCAGCGCAGCATCGAGAGCTTCCTGGAACAGCGGCGCCAGCCTGTCGACATAGGGTTCCTGAAGATTGCTGCTGTGTCCGCCGGGAATGTCGACGATCACGATCTCGTCGCGCACGCGCTTGCCCCAGCCTAGCGCATAATCCCGATACGTCAGGCAATAGGGCGTGTCGTCCGGCAGGCCGGTATCGTCACCGGCCTTGAACAGGGCGACCGTCCCCCCCTCGAAGATGCCGAGGGGACGGTGTTCCTTGTGGGCCACTTCGTAGAGCTTGAGGAACGGAATCGCCGCTCCCTCACCTGTTACGGCGTGATCCCGCGCGCGCATTTCGCGGACCGTCCTGCGATCTCGGGCCTGATGCAGCCGCGATCCGATCTCCCAACGCAAGGCATTCCATGCGCGGCGACCGAGATCGGGCAATAGGCCCGCCCCGCTGGATCGGGACCCGGATCGGGACAGGGCGGCGCGCAGCCGGGAAAGGCGCAGGCGCGTGGTCAAGAAACGGAACTTCCGTGCCTCGACATCGGCGGCGTCGATGATGCCGACGAAGGCAACCCGTTCGCCCTGGTTCTGAAGCTGGCGCGCCATCTCGAAGGCGATCACCCCGCCCGCGCAGAGACCCGCGAGCAGATAAGGACCGGAAGCCTGATAAGTCCGCAACAGCGCGATGTAGTACGCGGCCATCTCGTCGATGCGGGTATGGGCGTAAGTGCCGTCCGGTCGTCGCAAGGGTTCCATGCCGATCACAGGGCGCACCCTGTCGAGTCGAAGCGCGAATCCGCGATAAAGCAGTGTCTCGCCAAGCCCGTCGTGGACCAGGAACAGCGGTGCCCTGGACCCGCCCTCGCGAATGGTGACAATGCCCTCCCTGCTGTTCTCGGAGCCTGCGTTCATCCCGCTGTCGGGATCGAGAACGGCCGCGAGACCGGCGACTGTCGGTTGCCCCAGCATGGCGGCGAGCGGCAAGGCCTTGCCCGTCCGCTTGCGCAGGCGATTGGTGAATTGGACTGCCAGCAGCGAGTGGCCGCCGAGATCGAAGAAATTGTCGTTCCGACCGATGCAATCCACGCCCAGCAAATCGCTCCACAACGCGGCGATTACTTTTTCCGTCTCGGTGGCCGGGGCATCGGCGGGATCGCCGGGAGCGGTGGGCGATGCCGTTTTCGGCGGTTTGCGAAGCCTGGCGAGAACCGCAGGAAGAGCGTAGGGAGAAACGATCGTGTGCGGACGTCCCGCACCCGACAGCAACCGCGCGACGATTTCCGCGCCCTCTCCGGGATGGATAGCTGCACGTTCACCCGACTTGGCTGTGATGTCGTTTGCGGAGGAACTGCG
Source organism: Novosphingobium sp. (assembly GCF_036820275.1). Taxonomy (GTDB): domain Bacteria; phylum Pseudomonadota; class Alphaproteobacteria; order Sphingomonadales; family Sphingomonadaceae; genus Novosphingobium. The sequence goes on along the minus strand of NZ_DAISLT010000001.1, from coordinate 146,252 downwards.
GGTCAGCGCGGCACTTTCCACGCGGATCATCGTGAAATCGCTGACTTCCGCGATCACCAGCCCGTCCGGATCGGTGATGGTGACATTGAAAACGGCCGTTTTTCCGCCCTTCTCTCCACCCTTGCCATCTCCTCGATAACGGACATGGCTGGCGATGCGAGCGGGCAGCGGCGCATGAAGAACGAGGCGATTATAAGTGAAAGGCGCGTAGAAATCCGTGGCAGGATCGCGCCCGGCGATGAGCGCCTGTGCCCCGGCCGTCGCGAAATCGAGCAGCGCCGGGTGCAGGGCGAGCTGTTCGAGTTCCCCCCCGAAAGCCTCGGGGATTTCAAGATGAAGCAGCGCCTCTTCCGCTCCCAGCAAAACGCGGTCGATAGTCTGCCAGCGCGGGCCGAAGCGCAGTCTCGGCTGATCGTCGCTCCCGCCCATTCCCGGCCGGCACCGCGCCGCGATGGCATCGAGATCGAGCGGAGCATGGAGCCGTGTTCCTTCATGACGGCGCACCGTTCCGCGTGCATGTTCGGTCCATGCGCCCAGCGAGCGCGCCTCCCGCCCCAGGATGACGACACCCCATCCTCCTCCTTGCTCGTCCTGCCGGACATGGACGCGCAGATCGCGATACCTCTCGTCGGGCACGGCGAACGGTTCGAGGAACGCGAAGTCCCTCAGTTCGAGAGATCCGGTCTCCACCATCGCCACGGCCGTCCGCGCCAGTTCGAGATAGGCGGTCCCCGGCAGAAGCGCGCCGACATCCGTCAGCCTGTGTTCGTCCAGCACCCAATGCTGCTGGGGAGAGAGGGTGCCGGTCAGGACGAATTCGCTGTTCGAGATGGAATGAACCCGGTCGAGGAAAGGATGCGCGAAAGGCCGTCCGGTGCCGAGATCGGACATGGCATCCCCCCCTTCCTGCCGCGCAAGCGCTGCCGCCATCCCGACTTCGGCCCACTGGCTCCATCCCACCGAGACGACACGCGTGATCGGATCGTGTCGCCGCGACTGGGCATAAGCGTCGAGGAAGGCATTGGCGGCGGCATAGTCGGTCTGTCCGGGAAGCCCCGCAAAGGCGCTGATCGAGGAAAACAGCATCAGGAACGCGGGCGGGCGGGATGCAAAGACCCGTTCGAGCGCGAAAGTACCTGAGATCTTGGGCCGCAGCACGGCCTCCATGGACGTGCGGCGGCGGGTTTCGACGAGTTCGTCGTCGATGGTCCCGGCCGTGTGGAACACGCCGTGGATCGGCCCGAAACGCGCCTCGGCCCGCTTGATTCCCCGCCGCAAGGTGCTGACCTCGGCCACGTCGGCGGTGATGAGTTCGACCTCGCTGCCCGAGGCTTCCAGCGCCAGGACGCGGCAGATCCTTTCCCGCACTCCAAGCGGAAGCTCGCCGCCCTGAAGCAGTTCGTTCCAGCGTGCGCGGTCTGGAAGCGCCGTTCGCGAGACGAGCACGAGCCGGGCGGCGCAAGTACGCGCGAGGCGGTCGGCAATCGTCAGGCCGATGCCGCCGAGACCGCCGGTTATCAGATAGGCGCCACGCCGTTTCAGCCAGGTCTCGCTGCTCTGCGCTGTCCGGACAGGACGATGATCGAGCGTCCAGCGCTCGCCGCCGCGCAAGGCGACATCACCGCCATTCGCCGGAACGGGTTCGCGGATCAGCGCCTCGACGGTCCTTTCGAGCGCGCGAACACCGGATGGCTCTTCGATATCGATCGCGTGAAAGCGCAGGCCCGGATATTCCGTGCCGATAACCCGCCGGGCACCGAGCAAGGTCGCCTTGAGCGGCATGACCCCGCGGTCCCCCGCCACGCACTGTGCCCGGTCGGTGACGAGCATGACCTCGACTTCCGTGCCCTCGCAGACCGCGGCCAGTTCGGGCGCCATGGCGGCCAGGGCGAACAACCCGTGCTCCAGCAACATCCTGTCACCGGAGACCTGCCCATTCACCAGCCAGCAGTGATAGACCCGCGACGGCAGGCGCCCCTGTTCCAGCAGCCGTGCGAAGAGCCATGCCCAATCGTCGCGTTCGGCCGGGCGAACGGTGAAGGCATCGCCCTCGCCCTCGGACCGACGGCGCCTGCTCAGCACGGTGACGACGTCCACGCCGTCTGCGCGAAGTTTCCCGATGAGCGCATCGGACAGGCCTTGCTCGTCGCGGAGGACGAGAACCGGCGTCCTGTCGGTCTCCTCCGCGTTTACGTCCACGCGCGTCCAGACCGGTTCATAAGTCCAGTCCCCCAGGTCCATCCGCTCGTCCGGATCGGCATCCCCGGCATCCTGCCCGAATGCGGCGGCCGGCTCGAACCAGTGCCGCTGGCGATCGAACCGATAGGTCGGCAGCGGGATACGAAGGCGGCGCTCACCGGCCCAGTAGGCATTCCAGTCGATCGAGACGCCGAGCGACCAGAGTTCGCCCAGAGCTTCCAGCAGCCGCGCGTCGTCGGGAACGTCCTGATCCGGATGACGCATCGAATGGACGACCGGCTGGTCCGGTTTCCGGTCCGGGTGCTGGCGGGCCAGGCTCGCCATCGTGCGCCCCGGACCGACTTCCAGCAGGACGCGCTCGGGATCGTTGAGAAGGCGCTGGAGACCGTGGGTGAAACGCACCGGCTCGCGCAAGTGCCGGGCCCAGTACTCAGGCCAGTCGCCGACCTGCTCGGCGCCGACCCAGTCGCCGGTGAGGTTGGAGGCAAAGGGAATGCGCGGCGTCTGGAACGCGATGCTGCGCAGGATCGCGCGGAACTCGGGCAGGATCGGGTCGAGCATCGGCGAGTGGGCAGCGACGGTGATCGGAATGCTCTGCGCCTCGATTTCCTGCGCTGAGAGGACTTCGCGAAAGGCAGAGATGGCGTCGGATTCCCCGGAAACGACGCAGAGCCGCGCCCCGTTTATCGCTGCGATGGAAAGTTCCGCAGGCAGCAGCGAAGTCAGTTCCGCTTCGGAAAGCGGAACCCCCAACATGCCGCCCGCGCCGGTCTTCTCGAACAATGCCCCGCGCGCGTGAACGATGCGCAGCCCGCTTTCGAGGTCGATCACGCCGGAAATATGCGCGGCGGCATATTCGCCGCAGCTATGACCGATCATCGCCGCAGGCACGATCCCGAGCGACATCCAGAGCCGCGCCAGCGCCGTCTGGACGATGTAGAGCGCGGGCAAGGCGTTCGACGGGCGTTCCAGCTCGGCAACCGCCCGCGTGCGATCGGGTGCTGCAGGGAACAACCATCGCCGCAGACTGTTCGGTGCGATACTGTCGAGCAGGTCCAGCCCGCGATCCATCTCGGCGCGGAACAGCGGCTCGGTTTCGTAAAGGCCGCGTGCCATGTCGACATGCTGCGGACCGCCGCCGCAGAACAGGAAAGCCACGCTCCGTCCGGGAACGCAGCGCGCACCGGAAGGGGGCGAAGCGGCCGCCGTTTCAAGCGCGCTCGCGGCCTGATCCGGTCGTTCGGTCTTCGCTACCGCGAAGCGCCGGATGCCGAGAGGACGGCGCCCCGTGCTCAGTGTGAAGGCCGCGTCGGCCAGCGACAGTTCCGGGCGCCCCGCGACCTGCGTGGCCAGGGCGGAGAGATTGGCCTGAGCCGCCGTTTCGCTCTGGCCCGAGACGGTCAGGAGTTGATGGCGGCGACTTGCGCTTCCCGGCGCTCTCGGCGGGGCCTCTTCCAGCACGACATGGGCATTGGTGCCGCCCACGCCCAGTGAACTGACCCCGGCGCGACGGGGGCTGTTATCGCGCCGGGGCCAGGGTTCCCGCGAGGCCTGAACGCGCAGCGGGCTCGTGGCGAATGCGCAGTCAGGATTGGGAGCCTCGAAATGAGGCACCGCGGGAAGTTCTTCATGGCGCATGGCCAGAGCCACCTTGATGACCCCCGCCGCACCCGCAGCCGTATCGGTATGGCCGATGTTCGCCTTGACCGAACCCAGTCCGCAGGGCCGGATACGCGGGGCCGATTGCCGGAACACTTGTGTCAGCGCGGCGACTTCGATCGGGTCGCCGATCGGCGTTCCGGTGCCATGGGCCTCCACGTAGTCGATCTCGGAGGGATCGATGCCGGATACCGCCAGAGCCTCGGCAATGACGGCTGCCTGCCCCTCGACGCCCGGCGCCAGATAGCCGACCTTGCCGCTGCCGTCGTTGTTGATCGCCGAACCGCGCAGCACCGCATGGATGTGGTCGCCGCTCTCGATGGCGTCCGACAGACGGCGCAGCGCCAGCACCGCCACGCCGCTGCCGAAGACAGTGCCCTGCGAAGAGGCATCGAAAGGCCGGCATCGCCCATCCGGCGAAAGGATCTCCCCTTCCTCGTAGAGGTAACCCTGCCGGTGCGGCAGTTCGATCGAGACACCCCCCGCCAGCACCATGTCGCACTCACCCGCCAGCAGGCTCTGCGCCGCCATGTGGATCGCCACGAGCGAGGTCGAGCAGGCGGTCTGGACATTGATGCTCGGCCCCTTGAGGTCGAGCAGGTAGGAGGCGCGGGTCGTCAGGAAATCCTTGTCGTTTCCGGTATGACGCAGCAGAAACAGCCCCGTATCCCGGACAAGGCGCCGGTTGCCGAGCAGGTTGTAGGGCATGTAGGCATTGTGCCCTGACCCCGCAAAGACACCGATCACGCCGCCGAAGCCCTGCGGCGTATGGCCGGCATCCTCCAGCGCTTCCCACGCGCACTCCAGGAAGTGGCGATGCTGCGGGTCCATGATCGCCGCGTCGCGCTGGCTCAGGCCGAAGAGTGCGGCATCGAAGCATTCCATGTCGGCCAGCGGCGCACCGCGCCGGACATAGCGGGGATTGCGCAGGAGCGCCGGACTGACGCCTGCGGCAAGAAGCTCCTCCTCGCTGTAGGTCTCGATCCCTTCGCGCCCTTCCCGCAGCAAGTCCCAGAACTGCTCGGTTCCATGTACTCCGGCGAAGCGGCAGCTCATGCCGACGATGGCCACCGCCGAGAGGTCGGGCGCGTTCTCGCGGTCTTCGAACGATCCGAATGTCTGGTCCATCGCTTAGATCCCGGCAATTACGCGGGCGCCGCTCCGACGGGCGAGCGCCGCGCGGCGGGCCATGGCGCGCTCCTGTCCTTCGCGGGCGGCTACAGCGTCGCCGGTTTCTCCCGACAGATGGCTGCCCAGCGCGGCGATCGTGGGGAACCGGAAGATATCCGTCAGCGCCACAGGATGCGGTGCCACTGCCGCAAGCCGCCGATGAACCTGGATGGCGAGCAGCGAGTGTCCACCGATATCGAAGAAGTTCTCGTTCCGGCCGACGCGAGACAATTGCAGAAGATCGCACCAGACCTCGCGGATCTGGTCTTCCAACGGACTGTGTGACGCTTCCTGCGATCCTGCGACGAACTCCGCCTCGCGAACCGCCAGCGGCTCCGGCAGGGCCTTGCGATCGATCTTGCCGTTCGGCGTTCGCGGCAGGCTGCCCAGAACGACAAGGCTGCCCGGAACCATGAAGTCCGGCAAATGGCTGCGCAAGTGATCGCGCAGGGCTTCCGGAGAGGGGCGCGAAGGCCCCGGCGTGACATAGCCGATCAACCGCGTCGCTGCGCCGTCGCGGCGCGCGATCACGACGGCCTCGGTCACCGCTTCGTGTGCGGCGAGCGCCGCCTCGATCTCGCCCAGTTCGATGCGATAACCGCGGATCTTCACCTGATGGTCGAGACGGCCGAGGAATTCCAGCGTACCGTCCGGCCGATGCCGGGCAAGGTCGCCGGTGCGGTAGGCGCGCTCTCCGGCAAGGAACGGGTGCGCGACGAAGCGCTCTGCGGTCAGTTCCGGTCGCTCGTGATAGCCGCGCACCACGCCCGCACCGCCGATCACCAGCTCTCCCGGCGTGCCCGGCCGTACCGGCTGCAAGCGGCGGTCGAGGATATAGACTTGCTGGTTGGCGAGCGGACGGCCCAGCGGCGGTGCCTTGTCGTCCCCGGTCAGGCGATGGACGGCGGACCAGACGGTCGTCTCGGTGGGGCCGTACATGTTCGTCACCGCGCCCGGGACCAGCGCCAACATGTCCTGCGCGAGGTGCGGCGGGAAGGCTTCGCCACCGACCATCAGGCAGCGCAGTTCGGCGAGTTCGGAGCGAGCCGCCGGATCACCGGCCAGCGCCTGAAGCAGCGAAGGCGTGCACTGGAGGTGCGTCACGCCGTGCCGCTGCATCAGTTCGGCAAGCGAACATTCCGCCTCGCCCGCCCGCTCCTGCACCAGCGCGCGGAGGCGATCGATGGCCGGAAGATGCGCGATCACGGTATCGGTATCGATGCCGAAGTCGATCAGGCAGCCGATCTCGTCGACGCCCAGATCGCTCAGGCGCCGGATCAGGGCGAGATTGTCTTCCGGCGTTCCGAACAGGCCGCTGGTTTCAAAATATCGCTCGAAAGCATGGTCGAGCAGTGCTTCGGTTTCGTCCGCGCCGAGACTGCCGAGATCGACCTGGCCGCCTGTCCCGGTTCCGGCCGGACGCTTGAAGGCAGGGAACGACCAGGCATATTCGTGCAGCAATGCGGTGGCCGTGCGCAGATATTCGATCAGCGGGCCGCGTACCTTCTCGCGGACCGTGGCTTCGTCTTCGCCCAGGAACGTGTGGAGCATGAGCGTGGCATGGCCCTCTCCTGCATGACCAGCCTCGCGCCAGGCCCGGCGATAGGCCGCGATCTTTTCGGCCACTTCCGCGATCGACTGGCCGAGCAGATGGGTCAGGACGAAAGCCCCTGCCCGGCCCGCCTCGACGAACGTGGCGACATTACCTGCCGAGGTGATCCAGCACGGCAGTTCGGGCTGGATCGGGCGCGGGTAGGTGAGGACTTCGACGTCGGTGCCGAGCGGTCCGGCAAAGCGCCTCGGCTCGCCGCGCCACAAGGCGCGAACGTCCTCCATGGCGCTGCGCAGCGTGCCTGCCCGGTCTGCGAAGGCGGCGGGGTTGAGAATGAAGTCGTTCGGCTGCCAACCGGAAGCGAAGGCGATGCCCACCCGCCCGGCGGAGAGATTGTCGACCAGCGCCCATTCCTCGGCGATGCGCAGCGGATGATGAAGCGTTCCGACGACGCTTCCGGCTCGGATTCCCACGCGCGACGTCACCGCTGCGATGGCGGCCGAAGCGACCGAGGGGTTCGGATAGGGGCCGCCGAAGGCGTGGAAATGCCGCTCCGGCGTCCAGATCGCCTCGAAACCATGGCTGTCCGCGAAACGCGCGCCTTCCAGCAGGAGCCGGTAATGGTCGGCTGCGCTACCGGCACTGGAACTGGCGAAATAGAAGAGACTGAACCCGGTCTTCCGCACCGGACCGGGAGGCGAGACATCCCCCCGCACCTGCCGTTCGCTGGCCACTACGACGTGACAACCGTGAATGAGCGGATAGAGCAGTTCCAACACCGAAATGTCGAAGCTCAGACTGGTGACGGCCAGCCATGTCGCTTCGGGTTCCAGTTTCGCATCCATCCCTGCGAAGAAGTTCAGCAGGTTGCTATGCTCGACGAGGACGCCCTTGGGCACCCCTGTCGAACCCGAAGTGTAGATCATGTAGGCAAGATCGGTGCCGCGCGCATCGCCCCCCAAATCGGTGGACGGAAACCCGGAACATGCTTCGGAAAGATCGTCGATGCCGAGCGTTTCGGCACGTTCCTTCGGAAGTGTACCAAGAAGCCGGGTTTCGCTCAGGATCAGGCTCATGCCGGAATCCGCGATCATGTGGGCGAGGCGGTCGGCCGGGTAGCCGGGGTCGAGAGGAACGTAGGCTCCGCCCGCCTTGTGCACCGCGATCACGCAGGCAACCATCTCCACCGACCGGGCGAGATGCAGACCGACCCGCGTTTCCCGCCCGACCCCACGGGCCGCCAGCAGCCGCGCGATCCGGTTCGAGAACGCATCCAATTCCGCATAAGTCAGCGTCTTGTCGCCTGCCGTCACCGCGATCCGATCGGGTGTGCGTGCCGCCTGCTCCATGAACAGGCGATGCCAGTTCTCGCCCTTGGGGATGACCGTCGGCCCGGCGTTCCACGCGTCGATCACCCGTGCGCGTTCCTCCTCGGCCATCAAGGAAAGTCGGCCGAGCGGCGTTTCCGGTTCGGCCTCCGCCGCGGCCTGGAAGATGTCGAAGCCGGTCCAGAGGTCCGCCGCCTCATGTTCGGCAAGACACGCCGCATCGTAAGTCCAGCGGCAGGTTCCCTCCTTCGCGCAGATGGCAAGGTCCAGCACGGTGGCATCCGCAGGCCGGTGCTGCGAATGGGTGTCGACGATCCGCACGGCCACCGGGTGCTCGATGCTTGCCCGCCCTCGCAGTTCCGGGCTCCGCGCGATCAGGTCCGCCGAATAGCCGACGTGGCGATGAAGCGCCGCGACGTCCCGCTCTATCACCTTGACCAGTGCCGATATCGGAGCCTCGAAATCGACGCAGGCCTTCAGGGGAAGTTCCGGGGCGAACCAGGCCGCCACATCTTCCATTCTCGCAGCGCCGACCGGATCGCGATAGCCGATCTCCACGCAGTCGCGGTCGGCTGTCCGCGCAAGCCATCCCGTCACGGCCGCGAGGAGCGGCACGCCGGATTGCCGGAACGGTCGATCCTCGCTGATCCATCGGGGCGGTATATTCTCCGGACGGAGCTTGAAGGCGGGCAGTTGCAGGCTGTCGCGCTGCTGGAGGCGGCGGCGCCACCACCGCTCGTACCGCCCTGCGGCGGCATCGAGCGGACTGAGCCGGTCGCGCTGCTCCGCCCCGAGCACCGCAAAGGCTCCAGCTGCGGCCGGCTCATGCCCATCCCACGCATGGCCGTCGAGCGTCGAAAGGCGATCGATCCGCAAGTCCCTGCCGCCCGTCGCCACCACCGGGGCAGTCCCTCGCGACAACAGTGTCCCCGGCTCCGCGTCCGACCGGCCTTCCAGCACCGTGACCTGGCGCACCAGCAGCAGACGGTCTCCCAGCAACGCTTTCGGCAAGCCCATGGGATTGGCGTAGAGACCGAAATCCAGCGCCGAGACGAGCCGCGCGACTTCCTCGGCCGGGCGCGTCCAGTCGATGGTCGCGGCGGCTGCCGGACGATGCTCACGGCCGAACATGCGCGCCGGGGCATGGCCCTGCGGCACGGCCGCGGATACGGCGCCTTCCAGATCGTCCACGATCCGCGCGAAGCTGCGCAGCCCGGCCTCGAAGCAGCGGGTGTTCAGCGAGAAAGCGCTCTCGCCGTCGTTCACCGCAATCGGCTCGGCCGCCAGCAAGGGGCCTGCATCGACCGCGTCCGTCATCAGGTGCCAGGTGACGCCGTGTCGCCGTTCGCCTTCCAGCAAGGCCCAGACCGGCGTGTTGAGACCGCCGCGCTGCGGCAGCGGGCCGTCGTGGAAATTGATCGCCCCCCGCCTCGCGAGGGACAGGACCTCATGCGGGAGGATGGCGAGGTTCGAGATGCTGAAGAGCCAGTCGACCGGAGCCATTCCCCCGACCAGCAAGTCGCGCGGACGTTCAAGCGCGGGAAAACGGTTGCGGCATGCCCATTCGAAGGCGGGAGACCCTGCGGCGGCGACGACGGCGACCACATCGTGCCCCCGGCTCCGCAGCATTTCGCCGCACTCGACCAGAAGCGTCTCGTCACCGACCAAGATCGAGCGATACCCGATCGGTCGGTTGCGATCGTCCTTTCCGGAAAGATCGACAAGACTATCGTGCATCGTCGGATCGAATGTCCCACCCATGGATATTCTCCTCATCGGATGAAGCTATCGACTCGGACGTTTCCTCACCATTTCGTCTACTCGGTCCGGAAATTCATGGTGGTGGTACGACCACGAGGATTGGGCGGCAGATTTTTACTTGTATTCGATCAACCGCGTCTCGGAGTTCGCCGCTTTATGGCGCAGCTTCCGCCACCAATACTGCATCTGCCCCTGACAATGCGGCAGTTTTCCCAAAGTGATGAAGCTGGCGACCAAGGGCCCGCTGCGCAGGCACACACGCGTCCAGAGAACAGGCCAGAGCAGCCACATCGGCGGCAACGCCCAGAGCACGTTGCTCACCACGTCGCGGCGAAGCCGCGCATTGCCGTCGCCGCGCAGGGCAAAGCCCTCGGCAATGGCATAGCCGCTACGGCGGTTGCGCTGCCACCACTGCGAGAAGCGGGTCATCGCCGCATCATGCACCGTCATTTCGGCGTCGATGCGCCGTATCCTCCAGCCCTGCCGCCGGATACGATGGCACAAGTCCGGCTCCTCGCCGGCGATGAGGTCCTCGCGAAAGCCGCTCACTGCACGGAAGGCGATCGCCCGGACCAGCGCGTCGCCGCCGCAGGTTTCCCGAAGGCCCACGGGCGTATTCCATTCGTGGTCGCAGAGCCGGTTGTACGGGCTGGCCGCGGGATCCCGCTCGCGTCGCCGGCCGCAGACGGCGGCAAGGCTCCCGTCGGAGCGGATCGCGGCCAGCGCCCGGTCGAGCCAGCCCGGCACGAGTTCGCAGTCGCCATCGATGAAGTGCACGAGTTCGATCGCCGGATCATGGCCTGCCAGCCACGCGAAACCCGCGTTGCGTGCCCGAGCGGCGGTGAAAGGCGTGGCAGGATCGAGTTCCACCACGGGCAGGCCCTTGCTTCGCGCCAGGGCAACGCTGCCGTCGCTTGATCCGGAATCGACATAGACGGCCAGAACGGTCTGCATCAGGACGCTGTCGATGGACAAGGCGAGCCTCGCGCCTTCGTTGCGTCCGATGATCACGAAGCCGACACCGCTCATGGCTCGCGCTCGGTGCGTAGCCAGTTCCGTTCTCGCCGGGTGACGAACTGCGCAAGCAAAGGCAGCTTCCAGAGCACGTAGCCGGGAATGCGAAGGAGGGCGGAGAGCGGCAACGTCGCGCGGCCATGGCGCCACCACGCCATGAGCAGTGCCGCCACAAGACTTGCCGTGGCGCCGGCCAGAACCAGCAGGGGCAGTCCGAAGCCATCCAACGTCGCGACCAGCACCAGAGCACCCGCCACGACCAGCCCGAGCAGCACCGTCGGCGGCAGGAGGAGATCACATGCGATGACGGCCAATCCCGGCCGCCTCTGCCTGAGGGCGGCGCGAAGAAGTCTCGGAACGAAACGCATGGCCGTCTGCAAGATTCCGTGCTCCCAGCGTCGGCGCTGACCGGCCGTGCCGTCCCGCGAACTGGCCGGACTGAGGAACATCGCCTCCCGTTCGAAGATCACGCGTCGGCCGGACAGCAGGAGTTCCAGCCCCATGTCGAGATCCTCGACCAGCGATCCGACCCGCCAGTGCATTTCCGTGAAAGTCTCTCGCGGGAAAGCCATTCCCGAACCCTGCAGGAGGGCCGCTCCGGCCAGCCTGTCAAGCGCCGCCTGCCGCACGAAATTCTTGACCAGGAAAGCGAAGCACGAGACGCGCACCAGGGTTTCCGCGCCGTTCGGCGGAACCATCAGGTAGGCACCCTGCACCACGGCATCCTGCGCTGCGGAGATGGCCGCGAGCGCCGGCAAGGCGCCGGGCTGCACGATGCAATCGGCATCGACAACGATCACGACCTCTGCCGGATGGGCTGATCGATGCGAGATCAGGAAGCCCCGCGCGAAATCGAGGGCATGGCCTTTTCCTCGCCGGGTAGGGTCCGCCCGCTCGATGACGGTCGCGCCGAGGTCACGCGCGATGCGGGCCGTCGCGTCGGTGCAGTTATCGGCGACTACGATGAGTTCGTCCTCCAACCGCACTTGTGCAAGGACCGCGGAAATGGCCGGAGCGATGCCGCGAGCCTCGTCATGGGCGGGCATGAGCACGACGAAGCGAGGCGCCTTGGCGCCTTTCTGTCGCCGCCTGGGAGGTAACAGACCGGCGAGGCACTCGATCGAAAGGCCACCGGCAAGGAAGGTCCCAGCCAGTGTCACCGTCCAGACGAACAGCCCGGCCATCAGGCTGCCGTCGAGGCGGGATCGACCGGCAGCGCTTCCAGTGGCTCCCGCCCCCGGCGCTGGAGGATCGGCGGGAGCCAGTCGGACTTGAGGTTGTGCAGGCGCACGCGCCAGTCGGCCTTGTCGACAGTGCCGGGGCGGGCGCGGAAGTCCGTGGTCCGCTCGATCGCGGGCAAGGCAGCGGCGGTGGCGGTATAGTAATAGGTCGCGATCGAGCGGCGTGACCGCCCCTCGGGACAAGCGAGAGGATCGGGATGGCCATGATAGGTATCGCGATCGGTGCTGAAGATCACGGCCCGGCCGAACCCGGGTTGGATCCGGTGTTGGGCCCGGGTCATGCTGCGATCCCAGAGTTCCAGCGCACCACCGTAGTCGGCAGGCCAGTCCTCGTTGAGGTAGATCAGCAGGTTGAGCCTGCGCTCGATCTTCATCCGGCCATGATGCGGGAAATCCGCGTGGATGCCGAGGTGCCCGCCCCGGCGTGTCTCGTGCAGTCCTGCCCCGGCATGATAGGGATCGGCGATCAGACCGCGGATGCCGGTCAGGGCGGAAAGGAAACCCAGGAAAGCCCGCGAATTCAGCTCGGCGAAAAGCATGCGGGTCGTCGGCCCGTCGCATTCGTCGGGGCGGAACTGGAATTTCAGACGCTCCTGATCGCGGTCGAAATAGTCCTTGCCGCGGCTGTCCGGGAATTCGTCCAGCACTTTGCGCAGGATATCCGCGTCGAGAAAATCGTCGAGCACGATGTGCGGAAAAGGCCGGTTGTCCCGATACCGCGCGGCGCAGTCGGCACCGGCAGCCTTGCAGGAGGCATGATCGAAGCACCGATAGCCGCCGAGATCGGTCAGATCGAGAAACGCCATGACATCCCTTTCAAAGCCTGCTCCAGATTTGCCCCCGCCTCACGATAAGGGGCGCGGCGGGAACGGGGCAGGCGTGAAACTCCCTTGGAAGTTCTCATGATCGACACTTCCGGAGCCGCTCCGTAGGCTTTTCGGGAAAACCGCCGCGGGAGGTATTCGCGTGCATATCGGGCTATGTTCTCCCCATTGGCCGCCCTCGCAGGCCAACGGTATCGTCAGTTACGTCTCGGCCATACGCGACCATTTCATTGCACGCGGGCATGAGGTTTCGGTGGTTTCCCAGGAGCGGCTCCATACGAGCGATGGCGCCGCCCTGTCGCTGGCGCCGAGCCGGACGGCGAAAGCCGTGGCACAGTCGCGGGACAGGCTCCGCCGCCTGCGCAGGCAATCCGAAGGGGCGCTGCCCGAAGTCGGCCGCAACGTCGCCCGCCAGATTGCGGCGGCCCATCGCCTCCGGCCCTTCGATGTCGTCGAGATGGAGGAGAGCTTCGGATGGTCCGACTTGGCCGCACGCGCCATCGCCGCGCCGGTCATCACCCGGATCCACGGCCCGCATTTCCTGAAGCCCGACAACGACCTGACGGAACGCGAGCGGCGCGAAGGTCAAGCCCGGTGCGAGGCGGAAGCCCGCGCCGTTCGCAACGCCGCCATGGTCACGGCCCCGACACAGGCCATGATGACCGGGACCTGCCGCAGCTACAGCCGCGATCCGGCAGCCTGCTCCGCCGTGATCGCCAACCCCATCCGTTTGCGCGAGGACACGCCGCGCTGGACCCTCGGCGGTGCCGAGCCCGGCCATGTCCTGATGGTCGGCCGCTTCGACTATCTGAAAGGCGCCGATACCATGCTGCTGGCCTTCGAACGTCTGTTGGAAACGCAGCCGGAGGCCCGGTTGACCCTGGTAGGCCCCGACGAGGGAATGGAGGCGGGAGCCGGCAGACGCATCGGTTTCGCAGAGTTCGCCGCCACCCGGCTTTTGCCTCGAACCCGGCAGCGGATAGAGTTTCGCGGGTTGCTCAGCCAGGCGGAAATCGCTCCGCTGCGGTTGAAGGCCATGGCCACGGTGGTGAGTTCCCGCTGCGAGAATTTTCCCTACGTCCTGCTGGAAGCCATGGCCGCCGGAAGCCCTCTCGTTTCGACGGATTGGCCGGGCGCGGAGGAAATCGTCATCGACGGCGAGAGCGGCCTGCTCTCACCGATTGCGCAGCCCGATCGCCTGGCCGTCACGCTCGACCGGATACTCCGCGACGGGCAGCGGGCCGCCGCCATGGGTCATGCCGCGCGAGAGCGCTGCGCATCCGAGTTCTCGCTCGAGATCGTCGGGGACAAGCTGCTCGACTGTTACCGCCAGACGCTGGAAATGCCCGCTTGACCACCGAACAGGCTGCAAGTCCGCCCTGGCAGGGACTTCCCGAGCGGCGCGGCCTTCGCAGCCGTTTTTTGGACTTTGCCGCGCGCGACACCAATGTCGTCATCGTTTCGGTGATCCTCAACAACTTGCTGCGCGCGATATCGGGCATGATCCTGACGCGCCTGCTGATGCCCGAAGTCTTCGGCATTTCCGGCGTCATCGCCTCGATCCAGTTCACCGTTTCGCTGGCGACCGACCTGGGTTTCCAAGCCTTTGTCGTGCGGCAGGAGAACGGCGACGAGAAGCGCTTTCTGGATACGGTCTGGACCGTTTCGCTGGTCCGCTCGCTGGTCCTCGCCCTCGTGCTCGCCGCTTCGGCGCTGCCGCTGGCGCACATCCTCGCCAAGCCCGAACTGGCCCTGCTCCTGGCTGCGTCCAGCCTGACGTTCGTGGTCGAGGGGCTGGCCTCCACCAGCCTCCTTACCGCCTTGCGCCGTCGCCGGATTCTGCGTCTTTCGGCGCTCGAACTCGTCGCTCTCCTCGCGCAGATCGCCATGAGCGCGGTTCTGGCCTGGGCCTGGGGCAACTACTGGGCGATCCTGGGCGGACTGCTCACCGGCGGGCTGCTCAAGACTACGCTCAGCTACACGATGTTCGAGGATGCCCGGCGGGGATTTAGGCTCGATCGCGCGACTTTGCGGGCCTTGTGGGGCTTTTCCCGCTATGTCACCGGGTCCAGCATCATCTTCCTGCTGATCTCCCAGTGCGACAAGCTGGTGCTGGCCAAGCTGATGCCGCTCGACCAGTTCGGGTTCTACATCCTGGCAGGCAACCTCGCCTCGGCACCGCTCGGCTTCGCGATGAATTACGCCAGCCGCGTGCTCTATCCGACTTACGCCCAACTCTGGCGCGACCGCGCCGAAGACCTGCGCGCCCGCTTCTACGACAAGCGGCGCCTGCCCTCTTTGCTTTACGGTTTCGCCACCGGCGGCATCATCGGCGGCGCGCCGCTGATCGTCGGCGTGCTCTACGACCCGCGTTACGGCGAGGCTGCGGGCTATCTCCAGATCCTTTGCATTTCCTCGCTGCTGGCCCTGCCGTCGAATGCGGCGAACGAGGTGCTGACGGCAACCGGACGGATTCGTGCGACGCTGGAAGCCAGCATCGTCAAACTGGCCTGGCTTACGGCGGCCGGAACGATGGGCTATCTTCTTTGGGGCCAGTTCGGATTGGTCCTGGCCGTCGGCCTGATGGAGGCTCCGGCGCTGGTGGTGAAGTGGGTGCGGTTGCGGATGGCAGGGCTGCTCGATATCCGCGAGGAATTGCTGTTCCTCGCAGCGGGCCTTGCCGGAACAGGCTGCGGCTTCGTTGCGGCAGGCACGATCATGCGGGTGTTGCGATAGGGACGCGTTCGCTCCACGGCGATCGATAGCGCCGCCCGCCCAAAATCGCGGCGCCCAGGCCGAACAGCCCGAAAGTCAGGAATGCCGGTCTTCCTCCGAACGACGTGAAGAACAGCATTTCGCAGAGCATGACCAGGCATCCGAAAACGAAGGCCGCAGGTGCCTGCCCCGGTTCGCAAGAGCGCAAAACCGTACGCCGCCGCCAAAGGCTCACCAGCGGATCGGCAAAATTGCCAATGAAGATCGCGAGGCCTGCCGATCCGCCGATCAGCGCGATCCACAAGTACGTGTTCACGAAGTCGATGATCCCCTCGCCTTGCCGCAGTTCGGCCATCAGCACGTTGAGGCGCGGTATCGAATGACCGACGAGCGGGCTGAGCCGGAACACCTGCCTGCCTTTTTCGAACAGCTCGCGTCGATAGGTCGTGGTATCGCTGGCGCCGCCGTCCGAAAGCCCCAGCATTTCCGCGAAGCCCGGAAAGAGTTTCGCGGCGAGGAAGACGAAGCCCAGTACCAGCCCGATGCCGCCTGCGTTCAGCACCAGAGCGCGCCAGCGCCCGCGATAGGCCGCCATCGCCACGACCGCGAGTGCAAGCCCGATCCAGGCCCCGCGCGACTGCGGCGCCGAAACGCCGAGAAAGGCGATCGCGAGCAGCCCGACATGCTTCAATCGCGAGCGGAAGTCCTCCCGCAACTGGCTTAGAGCGGCGAAGCACATGGCCAGAACGAGCGCGATCGACGTCGGCTCCACGAAAGGTCCGCCGGCACGGAGCAGCCCGCCGCGTGCCTTGACCAGCAGGATCATCGGCACATTGTAGAGACCGTATAGCTCGTTGTAGATCGGCCAGCTGCGCCAGGTCTCGAACAACAGGATCATGCTCAGGGCAATGCCCCCGCAGGCCAGCCAGCGAAGTGCGGCGCGCTGCCCGGCCACATCGGTGATGCCCCGGCTCAGGATGTAATAGGGCAGGCCCAGGTCGAGTAGGAGATTGACCGTCGTTCTCAGGAAATTGGTGGCGCTCGTCTCTCGCGACAGGCAGATGCCGAGCAGCAGCAGCAGCAACAGAACCCAGCCGTCGCTGGCAACCCGTCGCGCGGCGCCTGGGGGCCGCAGCCGGATCGCGGCCGCGGCCCCCAGGCCGAGCGCATCCTGCACGCCGAAGTCGAACAGTTTCAGCGACCCCAGCGAGACGGGCAGGTCGAGGCCCGGCAACAGCAACAGGCTGAACAGATAGACCGGCGCTATCCGCTCTCCACGACCGGCGAAGAGCGGCACCCAGATGCACATGGCCAGATGAAGCAGATGCACGCCCGTCAACGACAGCGCCGGCAACAGCCAGGCCAATACCGGCATCGTCACCACGCCGAGCAGGCTGGAGGTCGCCATATCGTCGCGATAAGGGCGTCGCAGGCAGAACAGGAACAGCGCCACTCCTGCGCCGCTGACGATCGATACGTAGAGCGCCGCGTGAAGTTCCTGATAGGCGAGGACGAGCAAGGCAAGAAACACAGCCGTTCCCAGGACTGCCTGCATGACCTGCCGGTTCATCGAATCCCGGCCTGGAACTGGCGCAAGGCCGTGAGTTTGGGCGTCTCCGAGGCGGGCTGGCCGGCATATTCCTGCAAGCCCCAGGAACCGTATCCGGCGATCGGGGCACTCGTGGCGTAGAGCACCAGCGTATCTCCGAAACGGCGGCGCCAGCCTTCGAGATAACGGGCATAGACTTCGCCCATGCGAGGGTCACGCTGGACGGCACGGGCCAACACAAGGTCGGTGGTGACGAGATGCTGCCCGCCCTCGTAGGCAATGTAACGAAGGCCGTGCGCTTTCGCGATCGCGCGATTGTCCTCGGCCATGGCGAATGTCCTCGACAGGGACTCCGGCATGGCCGCAAAGACCCGGTCGACATCCCCGTTGCGGTAACCGTCGAGATCCAGCCAGATATAAGGCGCGGTGGCCAGCGCATCGACCCAGTCCGCACTGCCGTCATGCCCCAGGACAATCCGCGCGAGGTCCGGATTGGCATGCTGGGTTGCGCAGACGCGGACGAGTGCATCCGGCCGGTCGGCATAGACGCGCGTCCAGATGCGCATCGCGCCGATCATCTTGTCGGCATAGCGCTCCATTCGCGCGCGGGTCGCATCACCGCCGCCCAGGCCGAGCGCCATGCCTTCCCGCTCGGCTTGCCCGGCCGCATCGAAGATATCGTTCCACACTTCGTTGCCGAGTTCGACATAAACCTTGCGGCCGGGATCGAGGCGGCGATGCACGAGCTGCGCGAAACTGCCGATATAGGCAGCGTCGGCATCGTAGGGCATCAGGAACCAGGGATCGGCCCCCACGGCGTTCGCAAGATCGACCATGTCCTCAATCGACGCGCCTGCCGCGCCCACTTGCGAGCCGCTCTCGGGCCGCGCGCGCGCGCTCCACCGGACTTTCGCATTGTCGTTGGTGCGCTGCCAGTCGACGAAGCGGATCGCGCTGAAGCCGGAAAGGAAAGTCAGGAACTCCGGATCGAAGCGCGCTTCTCGCGGCGTTCCGGCCTTCCGGCAATCGAGATCGCGCAGGGGGTCGGCGGGATCGGTGGCGAGCAGTTCGATCCAGGCCCCCTCGCCCTCGTCGCCAGTCGGCGTCAGTTCGAGATCGATGGCGTTCCCGGCCGTTCCGGTGATCCGCGCAACCCCGCCTGCCGCCAGTTCGCCGCGTCCGCCGAACGTGCAGCGAACTTCGACCGGGCGAAACGGGGCGGCGGGAATAACCAGCGGGCGCGGGGCAGTCTGCCCAGGGTCCAGCCCGATGACCCAGCCATCGGCATCGAGCTGTGCCTGCGGCATCGCGGTCCAGCCGCTCCCGCGCGAGGAGAACCATTCGCTTTGCGCGATCATGTTGGCGAAGACCTGCTGGCGGTTGAAGGTCTGAAGGCCGGAAAGGTTTATCCCTAGCGCGGTCGCGGGAACTGCGGCATCGACCGGCGTTGCAGGACGGGACCCCATGGCGGGCACGAGCAACACTCCCGCGGTTGTCGCTGCGACAGCGCAGAGAAGCGTTGCGACCGCAAGGAACTTCAGCGGGGGTGCCCTCCGGCGGTGCGGACCGCCATGCGGTGCCAGATCTGATGTATCCGGAAGATCTGCGGACCTTCCACCAGATAACGGCGCCAGAGCCGCTGCGGGTCGCAGGCCAGGCGGTAGAGCCACTCCAGCGACATGCGCTGTACGAGGCGCGGCGCACGTTCCTGGTCGCCGGTCAGGAATTCAAGCCCGGCCCCGACGCAGAAGCCCGTTCCGGTCGCGCCGCGCGTCTTGGCGAGACGCCGGGCGACGATCTCCTGCTGCGGCGATCCCACCGCCAGAAAGACGTAGCGGGCCTGTGCCTCGGCGAGGAAACGCACGGCGCGCGCAACCTCCCGCGCGCTGCGGATAAAGCCCATCGGCGGATTGTAGTGCCGCACGTCGCGAAGCCCGTAGCGCGCCGCAATCCGCTCCACCATCTCGGCATCGCCGCCAAGTATCGCGATCCGGTCATCGGCGCCGATATGCCGTTCGAACAGGGCAGCGGAGAG
The DNA here is from genome assembly GCF_036820275.1 of Novosphingobium sp. Lineage (GTDB taxonomy): Bacteria > Pseudomonadota > Alphaproteobacteria > Sphingomonadales > Sphingomonadaceae > Novosphingobium. Next base: position 127,205 of record NZ_DAISLT010000001.1, on the reverse strand, counting down.
GTCGCTGCCGGTCACGACCGGCAAGTCGCGTCCAACCGCGTGCGCCATCTTCGCGAGGATGCGGCTGTCGCAGAGCGTCATCCAGGCACCGCGATAGGCGGGCCAGAGATCCGAGCGCCGCCGTTGCAGGCGTACGACGTGATCGACATTGGGCGTCACCACATAGGCGAAAGGCGCCGATGCCGGGCGGGACAGGATCGCATCGAGCGCCCCCGCCATGTCGACCGCGTCGAAGGCGAGGTCGAGGAATTCCACCGTTTGCGGTTTTTCGGGTGGTAAAGCCGGACCGAAAAGTCCGATCAATTCCCGAAGATCGGTCGCTTCGAAAGGCCCCGGTCCCTTGTGGATCTTTTCCAGATACATGACGTTTCTCCCCGCGGGCCACTATGCAGCAGGGCCGTGCGCCGATCTCTTGTGGCTACTGCGCTCCCCTATCCGCCTGCCCCAATTGTGGACCTGTCTTTTCCGAAGAGGCGATTTTCGGGACTGGCGAATTCTCCGACCCGTGAAGACCGCCCTCCGATCCAACGATTTCGGGTGTTTGGCGCTGCCGATAGCCTAAGTCTCGGACCGCACGAGAACAGCCGTCGGTCAGGGAGGTATCGTGTTCCCTTCTCGCATCCCGCTTCCGCTTTCCGAGATGTCCGCCGCAGTGCTCCTGCTCTTCGCGCCGGTTCCCGTCGCGGCCCAGGAGGCCGGCGAGACGGTCGCAGCGGCGGCGGTTTCGGCGACGGGGGCAGGTGCGGCGCTCGCCGTGTCCCGCTATACCGTCAATGCCGGGGACGAACTGGACGTCTTCGTCTGGGGCGAGGAGCGGATGCAGCGGCAGGTGCTGGTTCAGCCCGACGGCACGTTCGCCTTCCCGCTTGCCGGCACCATCAAGGCGAGCGGTCGCAACGTTTCCGACATCGCCGCTGAAGTCCGCCAGCGCATCTCGCTCAACTACCGCACTGCGCCGCCCGACGTCACCGTATCAGTGCGCGAGGCGACCGGCATGCGGTTTTACGTACTGGGCAAAGTCCGCAGTCCCGGCAGCTTCACCAGCGGCACCGCGCCGAACGTGCTCCAGGCGCTGAGCATGGCGGGGGGGACGGCCGACTTCGCCGACCTTGGCCATGCCGTGATCCTGCGCCAGACCCCGCAAGGCCAGAGGGTCGAGCCGGTCCAGCTCAAACGCCTGCTCAAGGGCGGCCGCAGCCTCGATCCCGGCAATCTCGCCGAGCCGCTGCCGACCCTCGCCAGCGGCGACGTTCTCGTCGTTCCGTGACGCGGCGCCCCCATGGTCCGGCCTTTCCTCTCGGTGTCATCCTTGCCGTCCTGCTGCCCGGACCGCTTTGCGCGCAGAGCCAACCGCATATCGAGGTGGACATGAGCCTTTTCGGTGCCAGCAACCCCTTCCTGCGTCCCGGCGAAGAGGCGCTGACGCTGGGCGGCCAGATCGCCGGAAAAGCCGAAGCGATATGGGCGCTCGACCACCGAACGAACCTGGAGACCGACGGCAGCTTGACCTATCGGCAATACGCGCGCGAATACGGCGAGTTCCTGAGCGGGTCGCTGGAACTGGCGCTGGCGCAACGCCGGAACGAATATCTCTCGTTTCGAACCGAAGCCTCGTTCGAGCGTATCCTGCCAATCGAAGCGCTGGCATCGAGCCTCGACGGTGCCATCGATCCGATCAGCCTTCAGGACCGCTACGAGATATCGCAGGCGTTGACCTACAATACCAGCACGCTCACCACTTTCAACGGACGCGTCGGCTGGAACCGCATCGCGCCCCGCCGGTCGCTGCTGCTGGCACCGACAAGCGCCGTCTTCTTCGATTTCGGTGCCGAGCGAAGGATCGATCCGGCGACGACCTTGGGCTTCGCCGGGCAACTCTTGGCCAGCCGGTCGCGCACCGGCGGGGATCCGCGCACCTGGGCTTTCGCAGCACGCGCGACACGCCGGTTTCCGAAGGCCTGGAACCTGGTGGTCGAGGCCGGCGCGACCCGTATTTCCCGCCTCGAACCGGCAGGTGGGCGGCAGGCCGGTCCGGTACAGTTCTCGGGCAACGTCGGCATCTGCCACGAACCGGGCCACATCCGCTTCTGCGCTTCGGGCGCGGTCGCTTCCATCGTCACCAGCTTCGGCGGCATCCAGCGGGAAGTCTCTGCCTCCACCAGCCTCGACTGGCGAACGAGCGAACGCGGCACCGTCCTGGCACGAGGCGAGTATCGCCGTTCGCCGCAAGGCATCGCCCGACCCGATCTGGAAGTACTGACCCTCGATGCCCGCTACGAGCATCGTCTCGATGGCCGCTTCGCCGTCTATGGCGGCGCGGAGTATCAGCAGAGAACCGGCCTCGGGACCGATCGGCTGCATGCGATGACGGTCCGCGCCGGGCTGATCTACCGGATACCGCGCAGATGAACCCGCCACCCGCTTCCGCTTCTCGCGGCATCGATCCGGACAGCGTCGGTATCTATCCGGCCGAGATACTGGCCATGTTCCGCCGCCGTTGGCGCTGGATGATCCCGCCGGTCGTGCTCGGCCTGCTCGCGGCCGGGATCGCCATCGCGCTGCGTCAGCCCGTCTACCAGTCCGCTGCGACACTGCTGATCGATTCCCCGCAGATCCCGACCAGCCTTGTCGCCTCGCCGCTAACGGACATCGCCGACGAGCGCATCGCCAAGATCCGCCAGCAGATCGTCAGCCGCGACAGCCTGGCCGGGCTGATCCGTGGCAACGGGCTCTATCCGGAGCAACGCGAGGCCATGGATTTTCCCGGCATTCTCGACATGATGCGCCGGGATATCGGGGTCGATCTGGTCGGAGCCGACCAGGCGCGGGGCGGGGGCAGCACGATCGCCTTCACACTCTCGTTCAAGTATCCCGATCCGCTCAAGGCGCGCAACGTCACCGAGCAACTCACCCGCATGTTCCTCGTGGAGGACAAGCGGTTCCGCACCGAGCAGGCGACCGGCACCGCCGCCTTTCTCGAAAACCGCTCGGAGGAACTGCGCCGTCAGCTGCGCGATCTGGAGGACAAGCGGCGCGAAGTGGAAGCGCTTTATGCCGGTGCCCTGCCCAGCAGCGTCGCCCTCAGCGCCCAGTCCAGTTCCGCGCTGCGCGCCGAGATCTCGCGCACCGATGCCGAGACGCAAGGGATCGTCCAGCAGAACGGCCTGCTCGCCGCGCGGCAACAGGAACTGCAACAGGCCCCCCCGAGCGGCGCCGATGGACTGCGCCGCGCCGAGGACCGGCTCGCCCAGCTTCTGGCGGTCCATTCGGACGTTTTTCCGGATGTCATCGCCGCGCGGGCCGAAGTGGAGCGCCAGAAAGTGCTGCTTTCGCATCTTCCTCCGCCGGGATCGAACGTGATCGGAACCGAGATCGTCGCTGGCCGCCAGCGGATCGACGTGCTGGCGAGCCGCCGCTCCGAACTGATCCGCACGATGGCCGACCTCGACCAGCGCGCTGCCCAGGCCCCCCAGGCCGCCTACGAACTGAACATGATCGAGCGGGAGTACGACAACATCAAGCGCCAGTACGATTCCCTGCGCGAGAAGCAGCTTGAAGCGCAAGTCGCTGCGAACCTCCAGTCCGAGGACAAGGGCGAGCGCTTCACCGTCGTCGATCAGCCCAGCCTGCCGCTTCAGCCGCTCGGCCTGAAGCCGGTCATGCTACTCGCACTGGGGCTGGCGGGCGGTGCGGGCTTCGGTTTGTGCATGATCCTCGCCTTCGAACTGCTGAGCGGCACGATCCACGGCGCCGATACCCTGGCCCGGACGATGCAGGTGCCCTGCTTCGGGGTAGTGCCGCGGGTAGCCGAGGAGACGCGCTTGTCGCAGCTGGCGCGCACGCTCGCCTCGCGACTGGAAAGCTATGTCCCAGGCCTGCGCGGGGGAACGAGGCCATGAACGCGGAACCCGGAATTCCGCCGCTGCGACGCCGGCGCGACGAGGCAGGCACCGCGACCGTCACGCTCGATCCGGAGCATCTCGCTGCCAGCCACGTCTTCGGCTTCGGCCAGATGAGCGAGCAGCTCTATCCGTTCTTCATGATCCGTTCCGCCCTGCTCGCCCATGTCGAGGCGACCGGGCACTGCGTGCTGGCGATCACCTCGGTGGAAGCAGGCAACGGCAAGACCCATGTCGCGGCCAACCTTGCAGCCGTGCTCAGCCGGGTACGACCGACCGTCCTCGTCGAACTGGACTTGCGACGCCCCAGCCTCGGCGCCCGGCTGGGCCTGATGAACGACAGGCCGGGCATCGACGACTACCTCGCCGGAGAAGCGGCCTGGCGCGATACCGCCATGGAGATCGACGGCTTCGATCTCGCCGTCCACCGCGCCCGTCGTCCCCATCCCCGCGCCGAGCGATTGCTGGCTTCCCCGCGGCTGAGCCATGCCCTCCGGCACATCGCCGCCGAGGACGAGGCCGCGATCTGCCTGATCGATACGCCCCCGGCGCTGATCGGCGACGATCTCCTGCATATCGCGCGGACCGTCGACGGCGTGCTGCTGGTCGCGCAGGAGGGGCGCAGCCGCAAGTGCGGCGTTCTCGAAGTGTCGAACGCGCTCGGGGCAACGCCGATCGTCGGCTCGATCCTCAACATGGCGCTCTCCGCCCCGGCGCGGCTCGGCGACTACGGCTATTACCGCGATGCGACGGATGAGGCAGGATGATCGGTTCCAGGGACAGCCGCTGGCTGCGCGACCTCCCCGCACGAACGACGCTCAAGCTGTTCAACCAGCCGCATGTCCGCGGCTGGCTGGGACACCGCTACGAGCAGGCTTTGCTGCGCCACCGACCTGCGCTGCCCCGTCTCGGGCGGATCGATGCGCAAGTCGTCTCGGACCTCGCAGAGCGGGGCATCCACGTAACGGATCTCGATGCGCTGGGCATTCCGGGCAGCAACGAGATTCTCGCCCGCTCAGCCATGCTGGCGGAAGAATTCGCGCAGCCCGCCCGCCGCCTTGCCGCTGCGGGAAGCCCTTTCATCATCGTCCCGCCCGAGCGTATCGTACGCAATGCCATGATCTATCGCTGGGGCCTTCAGGAGCGGCTGCTCGATATCGCCGAGGCCTATCTCGGTCTCCAGGCCGCTTACGACGGCGTGGCGATCAACTACACGGTAGCGGACGGCCGGGCGATCTCCACCCGCAAGTGGCACCGCGACTGGGAAGACCGCCGGATGCTGAAAGTCGCGGTCTATCTTCACGATGTGGATGATGCGGGCGGCCCCTTTCAGCAGATTTCGCGGCCGGATACGCTCCAGGACGATACTCGGGGTTTCACCTATGCCCTGTCCGACGACGCTGAACTCGAACATCGTCTCGGGCCGGGTTACGAGCAGGATATCGTCAGCTGCGAAGGACCGCGCGGCACCGTGGTGTTCTGCGATACGGCCCGTTACTTCCATCGCGGAAAGCCGGCCGTCTCGCGCGATCGGGCCGCGCTGTTCTACAGCTATTTCGCCAGTCCGCCCCGCCATCCCTTCCTCTGCGAACGGACCGGACTGTCCCGGCAGGATATCGAATGGATGGTCCGCCGCCTGCCCGAACGGCAACGCCGCGCCGCGCTCTGGCGGCAGCAATTGCCGAGATTGCTGAAACTGATCCCGCCCGCCGGTCTCTAGAGAAACGGTGCCAGCAGGGCAGCGAGCCTGGCTGCGCTGCGCTCCGGATCGTGACGTTCGAGCACCCGCAGGCGCCCCTGTTCGCCTTTGGCGGCAAGTTCCCGAGCGCTCGCGTCCAGCGCGGCGTCGAGAGCGGCGGCAAGTGCCTCCACGGAGCCGGATGGCACCAGCCAACCCGCACTTCGGTCCACCAGTTCGGGAATTCCGGCGATGGCCGTGGCGATGACCGGGCGACGACAGGCCATGGCCTCCATGATGACGACCGGCAGGCCTTCGGCGAAACTCGGCACCACGAGTGCGCGGGCGTCCTTGATGGCAGCCCGGATCGCTTGCGGCGTGGCCCATCCGCGCAGCCCTATCACGCCGCCGAGACCTGCTTGCGCGATCTGTCGTTCGATTGCCGCACGGTCCTCGCCGTCGCCGATGATGTCGAGCGTGATCGGCCGACGCGCGGCGACCATGGCCGCGGCCTCTATCAGCAGGGGAAGCCCCTTTTGGGCGCTGAGCCGGGCAATGCAGAGGAAGTGCGGCCGTTCGGGTATGTCTGCGAGCGGCCCTTCCGGCGCGAGGAAACACGGCGAGGCGGCGCAGGGCACGACCTGGATGCGCGCCCAGTCAGGTAGCGCCGCCCAGCGCATCAACTGCCCCCTCCCGAAACGCGAGATGCCGACCACGAAGGCCGCCTCGGCGATCTTGCCCGGCAAATCGAGGCCGCGCGGATCGTCGAACTCGTCAGGCCCATGCACGGTGAGGCTATAAGTGACGGGCGCCAGTCGGCTCGCCAGCCGGGCCACAGTCGCGGGGTTGGTCCCGAAATGGACGTGGACATGCCGAATGCCGTCCCGCCGCAACCGCCGCGCCAGCAGCGCCGCTTCGGCAAAATAGGCGCAGGCGGTTATCATGCGCCTGCCGCTCGACCGCCACGCCAGTCTCCATGCTCCCGCCACCCGATGCGGCTGCGTCACGAGGCAGGCCGCGACCGCCCCGGCCAGACCGACGCGATCCTCCAGCAAAGCCTCGGTTCGCCCGGCTTCGACCCGGTCTTCGGGATCGCCGAACCGTTCCTGCGCGCGGCGCACGGTGAAACGGCTGACCGAATAGCCCCGGCGCTCCAGCGCGGCGATCTCGGTGCGGATGAAGCTGTGGCTGATCTTGGGATAGACATTGGTGAGGTAGGCTACCCGTGGCGCCGCTCCGTCCCGATTGCTCGTCATGCCCGGACTATGGCGCAAGACCGAACGGCCGGGCATTGCGACTTTTCCCAATGGGATTTGAGCAGTGGTCCATGGGGTCCCCTTCCCCCGGATGCGCTCCGCCGCCGAGGCATGCGAACGTGATGCGAATTTGCGGAGACATGCCTTGCCGAGACTGCCACGCCTGCTGTCATTGGAAACGGACGCAAGGCGCCCGGCCGGAGTTCGTCGGCCATGACTCCCGGCCTGACCCGTTCGCAGGACACAATGCCGGTTCGCTTCGCTCCACGGCGGGCCTTGTCCTTGCGGCCGGCGGCAACGATGACGGCAGGACTGCTGCGACGGTCCCTGCCGGACATCGCTGCCGCTGCCGTCGAACGGTGGCAGATCGCTCCGGGCACCACGCTGGAGGTTCTTCCCGCGAAATACCTGCCCGGGCAGCTCGAACGCATCGCCGGAGCCGAATTCGCGTCGATCGGCGAAGTCGTGCAGCATTTCCGGGGGGGCTTCGGCTCCCGGCAATCCGCGACCATGGGCTATCGCCTCAGGAACGTGCTCCTCCATGACGGCGTGCTCCAGGCAGCGGGGGCCGTGCGGCATTTGCGGCAACGCGCGCGCTATAGGCCGCTCGCTCTCGCCCCGTGCGAGGAGGCGGGCATGGCGCTCTACGAATCCTGGCTCGGCAATCGCTGGTTCGGCAACTGGCTGAGCGACGATTGCCTGACCTATCGCCTCACGGAGAGCGCAGGCATACCTTTCACCACGCACGGGCCGGACGGGCACTTGCCCCAATACGAACGCGCGCTCGACATGTTGCCCGCACGCGGGACTTCGGCGCTGTTCCGTGATCTCGTGATCTTCGACGACGGCGGCCATAACGAACACAAGCGTCAGCGCGCCGAAGCGATGCGGCGCAGGCTCGTGCATGCGAGCGCGCCGCGCCACCCCGGCACTTTCCTGCTGCGCGGAACCAGCGGCGATGCCCGCGTATTGGCCGGCGAGCGCCGCATCGCCGAACACCTGGCGGCCAGGCGCGGGTTCCAGGTGCTCGATCCCAGCCACGCCGACCTCGCCGAGATCGTCCGCGCCTGTGGCGGCGCGCGTGTCGTCGCCGGGGTAGAAGGCAGCCACCTCGTGCACGGACTGGTGGCAATGCCGCCCGATGCCTGCGCCCTCGTCATCCAGCCGCCAAGCCGAGCGGTATCGGCGCTCAAGCTGCTCACCGACCGGCAGGGGCAGGACTATGCCCTGGTGGTGGGGAAAGGAACCAAGGATGCTTTCACAGCAGACGTCGACGAGATCGAGCGCACGCTCGATCTCGTCTGAGAGGGCCCCCGTGGCCATGCGCCCGCATGCATGGTCGACCCTCCGGAGCGACTACCGGCGCCACGGCGGCACGTTGCTGAGCGGGGCCTTCCTGTCGCTCTCCCTTTATCGCTACGGGCGTTGGGGGCGCGGGTTGCGCCATCCGCTGGCCCGTGCCTTGGTCTCGCGGACTTACGGCTTCGCCAATCTCTTTCTCGCCAATCTGACCAAGATCTGGATCCCCCCCGCCGCCACGCTGGGCCGCGACTTCCACATCGTCAATAACGAGGGGTCGCTCTCGATCCACCCCGACGCGGTGATCGGCGACCGGCTTGGAGTGATGCACAACGTCACCATCGGCTCCAACATGCGTGAGGGCGCTCCGGTGATCGGCGACGATGTCTTCATCGGCGTCAACTCGACCGTGCTCGGCGCGATCCGGGTGGGAGACCGGGTGCGGATCGCCGCCAATACCGCCGTCACCACCGATGTGCCCTCGGACTCGATCGTCGTCGGCTCCCCGGCCCGGATTTATCCGCGACTGGGGCCGCTGCGATGAGGCCCGAGACCCTTCACGAACTTTTCGCGGCTAACCTGCCGGAGCGTGCCGAAAAGGTCTTCCTCATCGACCCCGCCCGCGAGGCGACTTATGCCGAAGTGGATGCCCGCGCGGATGCCGTCGCCGCGCATCTCGCCGCGCGCGGTGTCCGTCCGGGAGACCGGGTTCTCGTGCAGGTGCGCAAGGGCGTTGCCGAGGTGGAGGCTTTGCTCGGCGTCACCCGGGCAGGCGCGGTGTTGGTCGATATCAGCACGGCCTGGAACGCCGAACAGGTCCGCTTCGTCGCCGAGGATTGTGAAGCCGCCCTGCTGGTGGTCGAGCCTGCCATGGCCCGGACGCTCATTGCGTCCCACATCGATCCCGCCCGTATCCTGCCTGTCGATGTCGGGCATGGACTGGAGGGGCTGCAAACACTGGTCTCCCTTCCTGACCATCGCTTCGAACCGCTGCCCCGATATCCCGACGATCTCGCCGCGATCGTCTATACCTCGGGATCGACCGGCAAGCCCAAGGGCGTGATGCTCAGCCACGCCAATGTGCTGCAAGGTGCGCGTTCCGTAGCGGAATACCTCAACCTCACCGCAGCCGACCGGGTCCTGAGCGTGCTGCCTTACAGCTTCGACTACGGCTTCAACCAGCTCACGACGATGATGCTGGTGGGCGGCAGCGTGGTGCACCAGCCCGTGCCGATGGCCAGCGAGATAGTCCGCTCGCTCGAACGCCATGGCGTGACCGGTCTTGCCGCCGTTCCGCCGCTGTGGATCCAGCTTGTGCGCCTGCTCGCGGTTACGCCCACACCGCTTCCAGCCCTGCGCTATGTGACCAATTCAGGCGGAAAGATACCGCGCAACATTCTCGAAATGATGCCAGATATCTTACGTAATACGCAGATTTTCCTCATGTATGGCCTGACGGAGGCTTTCCGCTCAACCTATCTCGCCCCGGAACGGTTCGCGGCGAAGATGGGGTCGATCGGCCGGGCCGTTCCGGGCGCCGAAGTTTTCGTGATCCGGCACGGCATGGGCATCGCGGGGCCCGGCGAACAGGGCGAACTCGTCCATCGTGGGCCTCTGGTCAGTCAGGGGTACTGGAACCGTCCGGAGGCGACTGCCGAGAAGATCCGGCCCTGCCCCGAACTCTTCGGCCTGATCGGCGACGAACCCGTCGTCTACAGCGGCGATATCGTCCGCATCGACGAGGACGGCGACATGTGGTTCGTCGGCCGCAACGATGCTCTCATCAAGACCAGCGGTTACCGCATCAGTCCGGACGAAGTGGAAGACCTCGTCCATCGCAGCGGCCTTGCCGCCGATGTCGTCGCCTTCGGGGTTCAGGACGAGATGCTGGGCCAGGCGGTCCAGGTCGCCGTGACCCTGCTGGGCGGCGCGACGCGCGAAGCGCTGCTGACGCATTGCCGGACGGTGATGCCCGGCTACATGGTTCCGCAGCGCATCCACGTCTGGCCGGAGGATATGCCCCGCACTGCCAGCGGCAAACTTGCGCGCGCCGAAGTGATCCGCGCCTGCCAGCCCTCGGCGCCGCCTTCTCCCGCTTTCTGAGGACCCCTCGACAATGGCCCTGACCGAAGACACCCTGATCCGCAGCATTGCCGAGTTCGCCGCGCTCGATGGCGATCTGGATGCCGAGACCCCACTGTTCTCCAGCGGCGCGCTGGATTCCGTCGCGATGCTCAACCTTATCGTGTTCGTCGAGCGCGAGACCGGCAGCGAAATCCGCGCCGAGGACGTGACGCTGGAAAATTTCGATACCGCCGCCCGGATACTCGATTTCGCGCGGAAACTGGCGGCATGACGCCAGAGGAGGAAGACGACCTTCTGGAAAAGGCGGCCGAGCGTTTCGGCACCCCCTGCTTCGTCTACTTCACCGAACGGATCGAGCAGCGCATCGCCCTGCTGCGGGAAAATTTCGGTGAAAGGCTGGAACTCAGCTATGCCGTGAAGGCCAATCCCAATCCCACGCTGTTGGCCTGGCTTTCCGGTGCGATCGATCGGCTCGACATTTCCTCGGCCGGAGAACTACGTCTGGCGCAGGAAGCCGGATGGAACCCCGCGCTGCTGAGCTTCACCGGTCCGGGCAAGCGTGAGGCCGAGATCAGCGAGGCGATCCGTGCCGGTGTCGGCCACCTCGTGCTGGAGTCCCTGCGCGAAGCGCGCCTTGCAGACCGGATCGCCCGGCAGGCGGCAAGGGTTCAGCCGGTGCTCCTGCGTATTTCGCCGGAGAGCCTTCCCAGGGGGTTCGGCGACCAGATGGCCGGACGGCCGACCCACTTCGGGATCGACATCGAGGATGCAGACGAGGCGATCGCCGAAATCCAGTCGCTTCCCGGTCTCCTTCTCGCCGGATTTCACATCTATGCCGGTACCCAGTGCCTGAAACCGGAGGTGATCGCGGAGACCTACCGCCACCTTCTGACGATCTTCGGCCGTCTCTGTTCGGTTCATGGCGTGGTGCCGGACATGCTGGTCATGGGCTCAGGCCTCGGCGTGCCCTATCACGAGGGCGACACGGCACTCGACCTGTCCGTCGTCGCCACCGCCTTGCACCGCGAGTTGGCGGTTCTGCGGGAAAATCCGCGTTTCGCCCGGACGCGAATGGTGCTGGAGCTTGGGCGCTATCTGGTTTCGGAGGCGGGCTATCTGGTCACGCGGGTGATCTCCACCAAAGTCTCGCGCGGGAGGCGCATTGCAATCTGCGACGGCGGGATGAACAACCACCTCCCGGCTTCCGGTCATTTCGGGATGGTCGTGCGCCGGAACTACCGGATGCATCGGATCGGCAAGGCCCCTGACGGGCCGTGTGCCCCCCTGGACGTGGTCGGCCCGCTCTGCACCTCGATCGACCGCCTTGCCAGCGGGATCGTATTGCCCCGGATCGAGGAAGGTGACCTGCTCGCCGTGCACAACAGCGGTGCTTACGGTCTCACTGCCAGCCCGGTGCATTTCATCAGCCATCCGCTGCCCGAGGAAATCCTCGTCATGGCTGGAAGCCTGCTTCGCGCGACCCGCGTGCCCGGGCGGATATCATCCCCGGATGACCCGGTTCGCGTGATCGACGCCGCACATCCCGCTGCCGCCAACCAGAACGCATGAGCGCGAAGCCGCGCCCATGACGCGGCTTCGCGCCTCGCTGCTGCTCTTCGCATCGGCTCTGGCCCCGGTCGAGCGGCTTCCGGACCATGGCCTTTCCGCAAGACCGCACCGCATCATGCAGCCTGACATTGAACCCTCGCGTCCAAAGGCGGCGGCCATCGAACACGTCCGCGCTTTCAACGCAGCGATTCCGCTTGCCACGGCCGCGCTTACATCCTCCCGCCCCTTCATTCTCGAAGCTGGTCCAGAGGACCGCGCAAGGGCGATCGACTGCCTTGCCGCTGCCGACTACTATGAGGCCGGTCCCGGAGCACTCGATCAGCGCGCCGTGGCGCAAGTCGTGCTCAACCGCGTGCGTCATGCCGCATTCCCGGCGACGATCTGCGGCGTCGTCTTTGCCGGCGCGGAACGTGCGACCGGTTGCCAGTTCACGTTTACCTGCGACGGTTCGCTGGAGCGTCATCGCCCTTCGCCGCGCCACTGGCTGGAGGCGCGCGAGACCGCTGCCGAAATGCTGCTGGGACGCGTCGAAACTACCGTCGGCCAGGCCACGCACTACCATACCGATTGGGTCAGCCCACCTTGGGACCGCGCAATGGACAAGCTCGCGGTCGTCAAGACGCACCTGTTCTTCCGTTGGCGCGGAACGACCGGTTCGCCTGCCGCTTTCCTTCAACGTCATGCCGGGCGGGAACCGCGAATGGCACAGCTCGCCGGGCTATCTCCTGCCCACGGCGGTCCAGCGCGCCAAGCACCGCCCACACTGTCGGAAGCACCGGGGAGCGCACCGACCTTCAAGCCCCATGCCGGACTTTTCCTTGTTGTCGTTCCCGCCGACGCGCCCGGAACGTTCCCGCGCCTGGCCGAAGAACGCTGCGCCGGACTACAGGAATGCCGCTTTATCGGCTGGACCGATCCCAGTCGTTCCGGGCAGGCGATGCCTCTGTCCGGAACGGCTGTAGATGCGATTTCCTTCACTTTCGTCCGCCGTCCAGGGATTCCCGACCACGCCCTCTGGAACTGCACGGAATTTCTGCGTAGCATCCCGGATGAGTGCCTCCTGCGCGGAACCTGATTGCGCACCACGCGCATTGCTCAATGTTTTCCGGAATGTTTCCAAGCACTTCTCAGCAGAAACATTTCGTAACAATTCCGCACAAACCAAGACATGCTGCATGGCCAAGTTCCGCCCCAGGAAAAAGGCAACCTGACGGCATGATATCTCTTCACGGCGAGCGCCCTCGACACCGCCGCTTCCGGCGCGCGATCCCGGCCAGCCGCCACCGGGAAATTGCAGGTCGGGTTTGCCAAGCCGCACCCGAAAAACTACATTTGATCAAGAAGAGACGATGAGCAACACCACAGCCCCCATTTATCGCCATCTCGATGACGGCCCGATGCCCACCCCGACGATCCTGCTCGTGGAGGACGACGGCCCCCTGCGCACGCTGACCGCCCGCGCCCTGCGCCAGACCGGCTTCAACGTGCTTACCGCCGCGACCGGTGCGGAAATGTGGGTGACCTTGCGCGAAGGCCCGGTCAGCCTCGTCGTTCTGGATATCATGCTTCCGGGCACCAGCGGCTTCGACCTGTTCCGCCGCCTGCGCCGCGAATGCGACATTCCGGTGATCTTCATCAGCGCCCGCGGCAGCGAGGAAGATCGCGTTCTCGGCCTCGAACTGGGCGCGGACGACTATCTCGCCAAGCCCTTCAGCACCCGCGAACTGGCCGCCCGCGTCAGCGCGGTCCTGCGCCGCGGCGGCAACAATCCGACCTCGGCCGATTTCACCGGCAGCGACGCCGTTGCCGACGGCCGCACCCCCGAATCGATCCATTTCGAAGGCTGGAACTTGTCGATGGCGCGCCGCGAACTGCGCTCGCCCGGCGGGGCCATGGTCGACCTGACCGGTGCCGAGTTCGACCTGCTCGCCACATTCCTCGCCTATCCGCAGCGGGTACTCGGCCGTGAGCGCCTGATCGAACTTTCGCGCTCGCGCCTGGGCGACAGCTCCGATCGCAGCGTCGACGTGCTCGTCAGCCGCCTGCGCCGCAAGCTTCAGGCCGAAGGCGCGGAATCGCCGATCGTGACCGTCCGCGGCGTCGGCTACATGTTCAAGGCCGAGGTCACGCGCGCCTGATGTCCTTGCGCCGGTTTCGCCTGTTCCGGCGCTTCGGTCTGCCCGAGCGGCTGATTGCGGTCCTCCTGCTGGTCTTCGTCATCGACGTGGTGTGCAACACGGTTCTGTTCGAACGCGCCAATACGTTCGAACTGCGCCGCGACGATGCCCAGCGCATTGCCGAGAACCTCGTGCTGGCGCGCCGCGCCGTCGAGCACTCGGCGGCAGGCGAGCGGCAGGCGGTCACGACCGCGCTCAGCACGGCTAAGTTCTCGCTCAAGCTGACCGACCAGAGCAAGCGCTATCGCGGCTCGCTGAGCCTTGCCAACTTGCGCGCGCAAGTGATCGAGATGGAGCCGGAACTCGCGCATAGCGACCTGGAACTCCATCTCGAATCGATCCCGCGCGAAGGCAATATCGGCGGTTCGCTCCGCTTGGTGGACGGCGGGGTGCTGGATTTCCGGACCCATGCCCGTTCGGCCTGGAAACTCAGCATCGGCCGCTTCGCCAGCCTCGTGCTGCCGACGGTACTGCTGATATCGCTGGCCTGGCTGCTCTTGCGCGCCGCGCTCAATCCGTTGCGTTCGCTGGTGCGCGCTACCCGTCATTTCGACGCGGGTCCTCCGCGCCCGGTCCCCGAACACGGGCCTGACGAAATGCGCGAGTTGATCCGCGCAATGAACGAGATGCAGGAGCGGATCCATCAGTCGATGCTCGACCGCACGCACACGATGCTGGCCATCGGTCACGACCTGAAGACCCCGCTTTCGCGCATACGCCTGCGGCTGGACGACGGCGAGGTCGATCCGGTCGTTCGCGACGGCATCAACCATGACATCGACGAGATGCGGATGCTGCTCGATTCGATCCAGGCCTACGTCGATACGGGAGGCACACAAATCCCGGCCGAGCGCATCGATCTTGCCATCATGGCCGAGACGCTCGTCGATACCGCCGCCGATCGCGGTGCGGATGCATCCTATTCGGGCCTTTCCAGCCTGGTAATCATGGCACGCCCGGTCTCGATTCGCCGTGCCCTGTCGAACCTGATCGAGAATGCACTGCATTACGGCGGCAATGTCCGCGTCGGGCTTCGCAAGGACGGCGGTGCGGCCGAGATCACCGTGGACGACGACGGCCCCGGTATTCCCGAAGATCGCATCACCGACGCGCTACAACCGTTCATCCGCCTTGATACCGCACGTGCGCGCGACACCGCCGGAATGGGTCTCGGCCTGCCGATCGTGCGCAAGGCCGTGCGTTTGGAAGGCGGTACGCTGGACCTGAGGAACCGCCCCGAAGGCGGACTGCGCGCCACAATTCGTCTGCCGCTTGCAGCGCAATAAATTTCCTGCTGCAAAGCAGCAAGGGTGACACTTTCGCTTAACCGCTTGTTATGGTTCGGCAATAGCGCGACACAAAATGAGCAGCCTTCGAAAACCCCCGGATACCCTCGCAATTCGATGAATTTTCTTTCATCCCCGCTGCAGCGCAGCAACATTTCCTGACAAAAGCGAACGACAATCGAAAATCGCGACCCGTACTTTCCATGACAAGCTCCGTGTCTCGTGTTCCCCCTTCGGAGCGCGGAGCACCAGACAACGAAAACAAGGAAAGGTTACGAGAGTGAACGAACTGATCGGTCGCGTCTTCCACTTCGAGAAGACCATCTTCCCCGCCAGCAGCGAACTGTTCGGCAAACTCGCCAACGAGGGCCAGGAACCCAAGGCGCTGATGATCTCCTGCGCGGACTCGCGCATCGTCCCCGAGCAGATCATGCAGGCCCAGCCCGGCGACCTCTTCGTCTGCCGCAACGCCGGCAACATGGTGCCCCCTTACGCGACCCAGAACGGCGGCGTGACCTCCACGGTCGAATACGCGGTGGCCGCGCTCGGCGTGCGCGACATCATCATCAGCGGTCACTCGGGCTGCGGCGCCATGAAGGCGCTTGCCGACCCCACCGGCCTCGAAGCGATGCCGAACGTCGCTGCCTGGCTCAAGCACGGTGCGGCTGCCGAGCACATCGTCAGCACCTGCCACGGCGAACTCGAAGGCAATGACCGCGTCCGCGCGATCACCCTCGAAAACATCATCGCCCAGATCAGCCACCTGCGCACGCACCCGGCCGTCGCCGCGGCCATCGCGCGCGGCGAAATGACGCTGCACGGCTGGTTCGTCGACATTCACGCCGGCCAAGTCCTGGGTCTCGACGGCGACACCGGCCAGTTCGTGCCGCTGCGCGAAGATGCCCCGCTGCCGGTCGCGCTCGCCGCGAAGGCCCGCGTCGCCATCGAATTCGCCGAGGCAGCGGAATGACCTCCGCCCTTTCCACCCCCTCCTCCCCGGCTTCGGCCGAGGGCCCCTCCAAGAGCGGGCCTTTCGCCCACTTCGGACGGGATTTCACCGCATCCATCGTGGTGTTCCTCGTGGCGATGCCGCTCTGCATGGGTATCGCCATCGCCTCGGGCGTGCCGCCTGAAAAGGGGCTCGTCACCGGCATCATCGGCGGCCTCGTGGTCGGCCTTCTGGCAGGCTCACCTCTCCAGGTGAGCGGCCCGGCGGCCGGTCTCGCCGTTATCGTTTTCGAATTCGTGCGCGAGCACGGCCTCGAAGCGCTGGGTCCGGTCTTGCTGCTGGCCGGTGTGTTCCAGCTCGTCGCGGGCGCGCTTCGCCTTGGCGGCCTGTTCCGCGCGATCAGCCCGGCGGTCGTCCACGGCATGCTCGCCGGCATCGGCGCGCTGATCGTCATCGGTCAGTTCCACATCCTCTTCGACCAGAAGCCGATGTCGAGCGGACTTGAGAACATGGCGATGATGCCCGCGCGCATCCTCGGCCTGGATCCCACCAATTTCGCTTCCACCGAACTCGCGCTGATGCTCGGCGTGCTGACGATGGCCGTGATGCTCGGTTGGGAAAAGGTGCGCCCGAAGAGCATGGGCCTCGTCCCCGGTGCGCTTCTCGGCGTCGTCGCGGCGACCGCCGTGGCCTGGACCATGGGCCTCGACGTCGCGCGCATTGCCGTGCCGGAATCGATCGGCGCCGCCTTCGCGCTGCCCACCAGCACCGGCTGGTTCGCCCCGCTCGCCAATCCCGCGCTGATCGTCGCCGCGCTTGCCATCGCCTTCATCGCCAGTGCCGAAACGCTGCTTTCGGCCGCCGCGGTGGACCGCATGCATGACGGCGTGCGTACCAAGTACGACAAGGAACTGCGCGCCCAGGGCATCGGCAACCTGCTTTGCGGCGTGTTCGGCGCCCTGCCGATGACCGGCGTGATCGTGCGTAGCTCGGCGAACGTCCAGGCCGGTGCCAAGACCCGTCTTTCGACGATCCTTCATGGCGCCTGGATTCTCGCCTTCATCGCTCTGCTGCCCTGGTTGCTGCGCGAAGTGCCGATGGCGGCACTGGGCGGCGTTCTGGTTGTGACCGGCTGGCGCCTTGTAAGCCTCAGCCATGTGCGTCATCTGTTCCACAACTACGGCGCCTTCCCTGCGGTGATCTGGGCGGTGACCTTCGCCCTCGTCATCACCACCGACCTGCTGACCGGCGTGCTGGTCGGGCTGGCCCTGACGGTGCTGGAACTGGCTCCGCACTTCCGGAACCTGAAGCTCAAGGTCGAGGAACACGTCGAAGAGCACGAGGCCGGCGAAGCGACCCGCCTCGCACTGGGTGGCGGTGCCACCTTCCTCGGCCTCACCCGCCTCAACAAGGTGCTGGAAAAGCTGCCGCACGGCCGCCCGGTCCATCTCGACCTTGGCCAGCTCAAAGTCATGGATCACACCACGGCCGAGACGATCAGCGAATGGCTCAACCGCCGCCGCCAAAGCGGCCATTCGGACCGCGTGACCGGCCCCGCGCCGATCCTGCGTCCGCTGCCGGTCGCCGCCTGAGGTCGCGGCCGACAGGACTTCACTTCTCGTATCGTGCGGACGCACTGTCATCCGCACCTTCCCTTTACCGGGCGGCTCTCAGGAGACCGCCCGTTTTTTTTGATAAATTTCCTTTTCGCACAATCAGCTCCGGTCTGGCGGTATTTTATTATAATTTCCTCTGGCTGAAGAGCATAAATTACGGTAATCCATACAAGTCTGTCTGAAACGGAGCCGCCACGCATGTAGGCTCCGGCAAACAGGCCGCAGGATGGAACGCGACAAAGTCAACATGAGGGCGTTCCATATGAAAATCCGTCTTGCCGCAGGCCTGCTCGGCCTTGCTGCTTCCGGCCTGGCATTCTCCGCTCCGGCGATGGCCCAGGAAGAAGCTCCGAGCGAGATCACCGTGTCCGGCTCCGTCGGGCTCGTGTCCGACTACCGTTTCCGCGGCGTCTCCCAGACCGACAAGGAAATGGCTGTGCAGGGAGGTATCACCGTCTCGCATGAGAGCGGCCTCTATGTCGCCACCTGGGGTTCGAACCTTGCCGGGTGGGGCACCTTCGGCGGCTCCAACATGGAACTCGACCTCGTCGGCGGCTATGCCACCGAGATCACCAGCGGCGTAAAGCTCGATGTCGGCCTGACCTGGTACATGTATCCGGGCGGCGCCGACAAGACTGACTTCGCCGAACCTTACGTCAAGCTTTCCGGTACGGTCGGCCCGGCCAACCTGCTCGCCGGCGTGGCCTACGCGCCCAAGCAGCAGGCACTCGGCAAGGTCTACGCCAGCGGTGCGGACTATGCCGACGGCATCGGCAATTTCGGTGCCAAGACCGACAACGTCTATCTCTGGCTTGACGGCAATACCGCCATTCCCAACACGCCGCTGACCCTCAAGGGGCACTTCGGCTATTCCAACGGCAACTCGGGCCTTGGCCCCAACGGTACCAGCGTCGCCCCGACCGGCGAGTATCTCGACTGGATGCTCGGCGCAGATCTCGCGCTCGGCCCGGTGACGCTGGGCGTCGCCTATGTCGATACCGACATTTCAAAGTCGCAGAGCGCCTATCTGCAGCCCAACTTCTCTTCGACGAAGAATGGCTCGCAGATTGCCGGCTCCACCGTGCTGTTCTCGGTGGGCGCCAGCTTCTGATTGACCTGATCGCGGCGCCCGACTTCTGATCGGGCGCCGCGATTTCACAACCCGGCCCGCAAGCCTGCGATCAGCAAGTCCATTTCATCAAGGTTGGCATGGATTTCAGCCTCGGATCGTCCGATCAAGGCGCGGCGCTGTCCGGAAACCAGGCAGGAATAGATGGCCGCGTCGAGCGGCGAAATCGGCGCGTCTCCGCCCAGTTTCCCGGCCAGTAGCGTCCTGCTGCTTCGCCCCCGGAGATAGCGCAGTTGCGGGGCGAAATCGCGCAAGTCCGGATCTTGCGCCACGGCCAGCATCAGTTCCTCCATCGCGGCAAGACGCCGGGGCTGCGACCCGAAATCCCGCCATGCGACGATGGGAACGTCACGATCAACCGGCGTGACCGGCTTTTCCAAAGGCTGGATCAAGCGCTGGTAGATATCGTTGAAAGCCGCGCGCACCAGGTCCGCACTCGTCCGGAAATTGTAGGACGTCACCCCCAGCGTCACTTGCGCCCGCGCTGCTACGGCCCGGTGCGTAAGGGCCGCAACACCGCCTTCTTCGACGATATCGGCAGCCGCGATCGAGATCGCGGCTGCGACGCCGTTCTGAACCGCGACTTCCGGTGCCGAAGCCAGTGCCTGTTCGCGCGCATGGCGTCGCCAAGGCCCCTCCTCGGCCAGTTCGCCGGCCAGCCACCGCCCCCAACCCATGCAGAACTCGTCGAGTGCGGCACGATCGATAGTACGATGCCAGCGCATCAACTGGAATTGGGCAGTAGCCTCGAAGATGTGAGAGGTCATTGCCGCAAAGCGGCCGAGCCCGGCCTGCCCGCATAATTCTCTCCAGAATGCAGCCCAATGATCGCGCCAGGCGTCGATCGCAGCGACATACGTCTCGTCACGCTGGGCCAGGAGATGGCACTGGCTCCACGCGAAAGCCAGATCGCGGCACTCGGTCGTCCAGTCATCGATGAGAATCGCCAATGCCCTTGCGAGCGAATCGACGCCTCCATTTTTCGGCCAGCCGTTCATCTCCTCCAGTTTCCGGCTGCACCAGATACGGGCCGCGTCATGCGCATAACCCTGCGCCGACTGGAACAACTGTTCCATAGAGCCGAAGTGATGATAGATGCTGGAGGTAGGCAACTCCGTGGCGCGCGACAAGGCCCGAGCGGAAACCGCCGAATGCCCTTGATTCGCCCAGATCTGCAACACTGCGCGGATAAGCTTTTCTTTTGAAGAAAATTCAGTGTTTTCAGAATCTTTCACGTAGAACCGATCATCTTTGTCAAACGAAAAAGCCGAGGCTTCGGATATTCCTTGCCACATTGCCATAAGCCGCAATGCGGCAACAAGCGATCCGTTCCGGCCGCATCGTACAAGCGGTACAAACGTAACACAGGTGACATACAGACGTTCTAGCGGACGCCTCGCAATCACTATGAGGGTCGTTTCATGTCTGTCCACAACGCGCCATCGTTTCGTTCTATCGCCTTGGCTGGAAGTGCATTCGGCGCGCTTCTCTCGGGCGGCACCGCCCATGCCGCCGAAGCTTCAGTCGAAGCCGAGGTAGCCGCCGCCGACAGTGCTGCCGCGGAAGCCGGCCCCGGCCTGAGCGACATCGTCGTGAGCGCCCAGAAGCGGGAAACCAGCCTTCAGACGACCCCGATCTCGATCGCGGTAGTGAACGCCCAGGACCTCCAGAACCGCCATGTCGTCTCGCTGGAATCGCTGGCGGACGGCTCCATCCCCTCGCTCCGCATCGCCCCGATGTTCTCGCGCAGTTCGGCCCTGACCGTCGGCATGCGCGGCATCGGCACTCTGGGCGACGCCAACCAGCCCGCCCGCGACCAGGGCGTCGGCGTCTATATCGACGGCGTGTTCATGGGCCGCGCACAAGGTCTCGGCTCGGCGCTTTACGATGTCGAACGCATCGAAGTGCTCAAGGGACCGCAGGGCACGCTCTTCGGACGCAATACCGAAGGCGGCGCGATCAGCATCGTCACCAAGAAACCCAGCGGCGAATTCGGCGCCCGCGCAACCGTGGGCGTCGGCAACTACGATTCCCGCGAGGCCGGGCTTCACCTCGACCTGCCCAGCTTCGCCAATATTTCCGTCAAGCTGGACGGCCTCATCACCACCCGTGGCGGTACCGTGGACAACCCGCTGGCTGGCGAGCATGACTTCAACGCCTACAACAAGAAAGGCGCGCATGCCGCCGTGCTCTGGGAGCCGAGCAGCAATTTCAATGCGCTCTATTCGTTCGACATCTCGCGCGACGAGACCACGCCGTACTACCTCCAGCTTCTGACCAGGACCACCGGCCCGCTGCTCCAGATGCAGCCCGACCGCGCCAAGGTCGCCAACATCGGCGCGCCGCAGCCCTGGGCACTCGGCAAGACCAGCGGCCACCTGCTGACGCTGGACTGGACGGTCTCGCCCGAACTGGAGATCAAGTCGATCAGTTCCTACCGCCAGCTGACCCAGACCCAGAACGATAACGGTTCGGCCAACCTCGGCGTCTTCATCAAGGGCTATAGCGACAACACCAATTTCAGCCGCTTCAGCCTCGCCGACGTGTGGCAGAAGCAGTACAGCCAGGAAATTCAGCTCATCGGCACGCTGAAGGAAGTAAACTTCGTGGCCGGCGGTTTCTATTACCACGAAAAGGTGCGCGATAACGCCTGGACGCCTTACACCAACAAGTGGAACGCGGACGGCACCGACTATACCATTCTCGACACCCCCACATCCTCGATCCCGTTCCCCGATCGCGCCAGCCACGCCGTTACCGAAAGCATCGGCGTCTTCGGTCAGGCGACCTGGACCCCGGCCATGCTGAACGACATCGTCCATCTGACCGCCGGCGGCCGTTTCACGCATGACAAGAAGACCGGCGCGCTCGAAAAGGTGAACGGCGTCGACACCGACTACACGCTGGACGCCTCGTGGAACCGCTTCGATCCGATGGTGAACCTTGCGGCGGATGTGACCCAGGACGTCCACGTCTATGGGAAGTGGAGCACCGGCTACAAGGCCGGCGGCGCCAACAGCCGGTCCAAGGAATATCACAGCTTCGACCCGGAATCGGTCTCGACCTTCGAAATCGGCGCCAAGACCGAGTTCTTCGACCGCCATGCCCGCTTCAATATCGCGGCCTATACCTCGGCCTATAAGGACATGCAGATCGACTTCAACGCGCCGGTGCTCAACACCACGCGCACGACGATCGAGACGCGCAACGCCACCGGCAAGGGCCGTATCAAGGGCATCGAGGCCGACCTGACTGTCACGCCGATCCAGGGCCTGACGCTTACCGGCTCCTACGCCTATACCGACGTCCACCTGCCGCCCGCAGCGAACCCGTTCGACGGGGACAAGCTGGTCCAGGTCTACACCGTCTATACGCCCAAGCACGCCGCCAGCGGAGCTATCGACTACGAACTCCCGGTCGCCGACGCCACGCTGCGCTTCCACCTCGACGGCAACTACGCCACCGGCCAATATTCGCTGGCCAGCGACGGAACGAGCACGGGCAAGTCCTTCATCGTCAACGGCCGCGTCGCCCTCGCCGACATCCGCATGGCGAGCGGCCCCGACCTCGAACTCTCGGTCTGGGGGCGCAACCTGTTCAACGAGGCCTATACGTTCGTGAAGGCCAATGGCGGCTCTTCGCTGGGATACTACGGCATCTTCAACGATCCGCGCACCTTCGGCCTGTCCGCGACGGTCAAGTACTAAGCCTCCGACAAAGGAAAAGACCATGAACTGGCGTATTCCCGCCGGCGCCCTTCTCGCGCTCGGCCTTCTCGTTCAGCCCGCGACCGGCTCGCTGGCACAAGTCTCCGCGCCTGCCCGCCACGCCGCGCACCAGCGACTGCTGCCGCTGGAAGGCGGCCGCAACTTCCGCGACCTCGGCGGCTATCGTACTGCCGACGGCCACACGGTGAAATGGGGCATGCTGTTCCGCTCGGGGTCGATGGTGGACCTGACGGCGCAGGATCTCGGCTATCTCAACAAGCTCGGCATCCGGACGATCTGCGACTACCGCGACCGCAATGAGCGCAAGGCCGAGCCGATGCCCTGGGCCGCAGGAACCGGCCCGACGATCTTCGCCGACGACTATGACGGCATGGCAGTCGGCCTCATGCCGAAGGACATGGGCAAGATCACGCCGGAAACTGCCTCGGCCATCATGGCGAAGACCTATCCGATGATGCTCAAGACTTTCGCACCGCAGTTCAAGCGCATGTTCGGACAGCTTCTGGAGGGCAATGCACCGCTGGCGTTCAATTGCTCGGCGGGCAAGGATCGGACAGGCGTTTCGTCAGCCCTCCTGCTCACCGCACTGGGCGTGCCGCGCGAAACGGTGATCCAGGACTACCTGCTCACCAACCAGTACCTTCCCGCCGCACTCGCCAAGGCGAAGACCGGCCCGAGCGATGCGACCGGCAAGGCCTTCATGTCGCTGCCGCCTGCTGTGCAGGCTGCCTTCATGAAGGCAGACCGTGCGTATATCGAAGCGGCATTCAAGGCGCTCGACTCCCATCGCGGCGGGGCCATGGGTTATCTCAAGGACGAACTGGGACTGGACAAGCCGCAGATCGCGAAGCTGCGGGCGCTCTATCTCGATTGAGCATAAGGACGGTCGGCGCCGTCACGCGATCGCGCCGACCATTTCTTCCGTTACCGATGTGAGGTCGTACCGCGCCTCCACCGCTTCTCCGATCAGCAGCAGAGTGGGATCGTCGTCGCTGATCGTGGCGACGAGGAAGGCCAGGGCCGACAGCTTCCCCCGGATCAACCGCTCGCTGGGCAGTGAGACGTTGACGGCGATCATCACCGGCGTGTCGGGATCGCGCCCGGCGGCGATCAGCGAGCGGCTGATCTCACCCGCTGCCGCCCGGCCCATGTAGACGCCAAGGGTTCCGCCGGGTCGGGCCAGCACGTCCCAGTCGAGTTTCAGCGGCTCTCCCGCCTTGAGATGCGCGGTCACGAAGGTGACGCCCCTCGCCACGCCGCGCAAGGTAAGCGAGGCCAGCCCGCTCGCAGCCGCCGCGCTGGCGGTGGTGATGCCGGGACAGATCCGCAGTGCAATGCCTGCCGCCGCGAGATGGTCCATCTCTTCCGCCGACCGCCCGAAGATCGAAGGGTCTCCGCCTTTCAAGCGCACCACCCGCTTGCCCGCCTTGGCCGCCTCCAACAGCAGATCGTTGATCGAGCCTTGCGCCTTGCTGTGACGACCCGAACGCTTACCGACGCTCACCTGCTCGGTTCCCGGCGGGATCAGGTCGAGTACGCCGGAGCCGACGAGCGCATCGTAGAACACCACGTCCGCCGCCGCGATCAGGCGCTCGGCCTTGCGGGTGAGCAAGTCCGGATCGCCCGGCCCCGCCCCGACCAGCCAGACCTCGCCTGCCTGGATGGGGTTGGGCCCAACACGGTCGAGGGGCGTCAAGCGGCCACCTGCAAGCTCTGCGGGTGGGCGATCAGGATGCGTTCGCCGTCCTGCTTTACCGCGATGGTCGGGGTACAGCCCTTGTCCTCGCCCTGCGCCTCGCCGCTTGCGAGCGCGATGTTCCAGTTGTGCAGCGGGCAGGTAACCGAATGCCCATGGACGATGCCCTGGCTGAGCGGCCCCTTCTTGTGCGGGCATTCGTTGACGAGCGCGAAAACGCGGTCGTCGCCGGTGCGGAAGACCGCAATTTCCTTCTCGCCTTCCAACTGCACGGTGCGGGCACCGCGCAGGGGAATGTCGGAGAGAGTGCCGATATCGATCCAGTCGTTCATGTCATTCACTCCGCTGCAATCGCCAGAGGTTCGAGGTGCTGGTGCAGTTCGGCCTTGTGGCCCGCTGCGCGCTCGGCCCAGGGGTCTTCCTGGCTGAAGCTCTGCGAATAGAGGAAGCGGGCGCGCAGGGCCTCGCGGCCGGTGTCGTCCTCGACAATCCGCTGCTTCACATATTCCACGCCGACACGCTCGATCCACGGCGCGGTGCGCTCCAGATAGCGGGCTTCCTCACGGTAGAGCTGGGTGAAGGCGGCGCAGTAATCGAGCGCTTCCTGCTCGGTGGCGACCTTGCAAAGGAAGTCGGTGGCGCGGACGTGGATGCCGCCGTTGCCGCCGACATGGAGTTCGTAGCCGGAGTCCACGCAGACGATCCCGAAGTCCTTGATCGTGGCTTCGGCGCAATTGCGCGGGCAGCCGGAGACGGCGATCTTGAACTTGTGCGGCATCCATGAACCCCAGGTCATCCGCTCGGCCTTCACGCCGAGGCCGGTGGAATCCTGGGTGCCGAAGCGGCACCATTCGGACCCCACGCAAGTCTTCACCGTGCGCAGCGACTTGCCGTAGGCGTGGCCCGAAACCATTCCGGCCGCATTAAGATCGGCCCAGACGGCGGGCAGGTCTTCCTTCTTGATCCCGAAGATGTCCAGCCGCTGCCCGCCCGTCACCTTGACCATCGGCGCGTCGTATTTCTCCACGACATCGGCAATGGCGCGCAGTTCGCGGGGATTGGTGAGCCCACCCCACATGCGCGGGACGACCGAATATGTGCCGTCCTTCTGGATATTGGCGTGCATGCGCTCATTGACGAAGCGGCTCTGCTGGTCGTCCTCGTATTCGCCCGGCAGTGCGCAAAGCAGATAGTAGTTGAGCGCGGGACGGCACGAAGAACAGCCGTCTGGCGTGGACCAGTGCAGCTTCTGCATGACTTCTGGGATCGACTTCATCCCCTGCGCCACGATCTCGCGCCGCACGTCGTCGTGGGTGAAGCTGGTGCACTTGCACATCGTCTTCGGGCCGGACTTGACCTCCTCGCCCAAGGTCAGCGCCAGCAGGCTCTCGACGAGGCCGGTGCAGGAACCGCAGCTTGCCGAAGCCTTGCAGGTCGCGCGCACGGCATCGAGGCTACACGCGCCGCCCGTGATCGAAGCGACCACCTGTCCCTTGGACACGCCGTTGCAACCGCAGACTTCGGCATCGTCGGGCAGGGCCGCCACGGCCGCCAGCGGATCGTTGGTGCCGCCCGAGGCAAAAGCCTGCCCGAGGATCAGGTAGTCGCGGATTTCCGAGACATCCTCGCCCTTTTTCAGCAGATCGAAGTACCAGTTGCCGTCCGCCGTATCGCCGTAAAGCACCGCGCCGACGACCTTGTCGTCCTTGACCACGACGCGCTTGTAGACCCCGCGCGAGGCATCGCGCAGGACGATATCCTCGCAGCCCTCCCCGCCCGAGAAGTCGCCCGCCGAAAACACGTCGAGGCCTGCAACCTTGAGCTTGGTGGAGGTCACCGAACCGCGATAGCCGCTGTGCCGGTCGGTCAGGCCGTCGGCGAGACTGCGGCACATGTCCCAGAGCGGCGCGACGAGGCCGTAGACGTTTCCGTCATGCTCGACGCATTCGCCGACCGCGAGGACGGCAGGATCGCTCGTCACCATGTGGTCGTCCACCTTGATCCCGCGGCCCACCTCCAGCCCGGCGTCGCGCGCCAGTGCCGTGGAAGGCCGGATGCCGACCGCCATGACGACGAGGCTGGCTGCAATCTCGCGCCCGTCCTTCAGGCGCACGCCCTCGACTTTGCCCGCGCCAAAGATTTCGGCGGTGTCGGCTCCGGTCAGGATCGTCTGGCCGCGCGCTTCGAGGGCGGTCTTGAGCAGCCAGCCCGCCGCCTCGTCGAGTTGGCGCTCCATCAGCGTCGGCATCAGGTGGATCACCGTGACTTTCATGCCGCGCAGGCTGAGGCCATGCGCCGCTTCGAGACCGAGCAGCCCCCCGCCGATCACCACCGCATCGCCGCCCTTCCCGGCCGCATCGAGCATGAGGTCCACGTCCTTCATGTCGCGGAACGAGATGACGCCGGGCAGGTCCTTTCCGGGGACCGGAATGATGAAGGGGTCGGAGCCGGTCGCGATCAGCAGGCGGTCGTAGCGGACCTTGCGGCCCGACTGCGTCGTTACGGTTCGGCCCGCCCGGTCGATGGAAATCACCGGATCTGAAGTGACCAGTTCGATCCCGTTTTCATCATACCATTCGCGCGTATTGATGACGATCTGGTCGAAGGTCTTCTCTCCCGCCAGCACCGGGGAAAGCATGATCCGATTGTAGTTCACATGCGGCTCGGCGCCGAAGATGGTGACGCGGTAGCGCCCGGCATCACGCGCCAGCAGTTCCTCCACCGCGCGGCATCCCGCCATGCCGTTGCCGACGACCACCAGATGTTCGCGCAAGTCCTGCGAAGGCACGATCAGCGTATCCTCGTAATCCGCAGAGGGTTCGATCCCGTCCTGAAACTCCATCCCCGTGACTCCAGAAAAACGAAGGGAGAAAAAGAAAAAGGCCGCCATCCGGACCCTCGGTTCGAAACCGAAAGTCTGGATGGCGGCCTTGCCATCATTCGCGCTTCTGCGGCCCGTCAGTGGACCGCATCGGCTATGGTTTGGAAGGACAACGTCGTCCTTTGCACTGCACCATAAGCGGAATCGCCCGAGGGCTCAAGCGATTCCGTGATGGTCCTGCTCAATAGGTCCAGTCGAACTGAATCCAGTACTTATCCGTATCCGTCGCGAAGTTACGCGCATCGTAATGGGCATAACGGAGCGAGACGAGCGTCTTGCGCAGCTTCGCGGATGCGAGAAGATCGACCTCGTTGCCGTAATGCTGGTCGAGCCTGTCGCTGTCGAGACGGTGCCATACCGCCTGGAGCGAAACGCCCGAAAGCGGCCCCACCTGCTTCAGCCCGTAACCGCCGCCGAAATAGAGATCGCGGATTCCGTTCGCAGGGGTCGTCAGGAACTTGTCGGTCCAGCCCTGGAATTTGAAATTACTGCCCAGCGGCGTCTGGAAACTGGTGAAGGGTGTGCCGTCACTCGCGCCCAGTACCTCGTACCCGGCGTTGAGCTTCCAGCCCCTGACATCCAGAGTGGCGTCACCCAGCCAGTAGTCGGCATGATAGTCGTTCGGGTTGCGATGATGATCCCACTGCCGTGCGTAGCTCGCCAGATAGTCGAGCTTGACCGACGGAGAGAAGGCATGGCTGCCGCTCAGCCGCGCGCCGTAAGTGCGGCTCGACAACCGGTAGCCCTGCACCGCGGCTTCGTCCTGATCGACCAGATAGGCGAACCCGGTCAGCGTCCCGATCGGCGTGGCATAGGACAAGTTGGCGAAGACATTGTCCCCGCCCACGGCCTGCTGGCGGGCGCCGCGACCGTCGATACCCCAGATGGTGCGGACGCTCCAGGCATAGGAGACATCGAGCTTCAGCCCCCGGATCGGCGAAAGCTGCGCGCGCACGGCGTCATAAGTCTGCGCATTGTCACGGATCGGCGCATTGCCGACGAAGCGCTCGTCGTCGAGCGTGATCTTCTGGCGCCCCGCCGTCAGCAATGCGCCCTTGGTCCGGTACTGAAGCTGTGCCACGTAGAGACCGATGTTCTGCGGATCCGAAATCTGCGGGCGATCGGCAGGGCCGTGCAGGCCGTCGTCGTAATGATCGACCAGTGCGAGCGTGCCCTGTCCCTGAACCGTGGCGCTCCAGTGGCCGGAAGCAATCTCGACGCCCGTCCGGACGCGCGCAGTGACGGCATCGGCTTCGCGCGGCAGGCCGTCCTGATCGACATGTTCGTTACGCAGGCGCACTTCCGCCAACGGCCGTATCTCGAAATCCTGGGCGCAAGCCGGTCCCGCGACGGCCAACGCAGCCGCCGTGCCAAGCAAGTATCGCATGTTTGGTGAAATCTCCTGGGAAAGGCACATAAAGAGCGGCGGCCGATCCGAGAGGACCGACCGCCGCACTCTCCCATTATATGCGGGCTGCGGTCTTCCAGGTCGCGCGCCACCGAGTCTTGACCATCGCCAGCGAGGCGAGCGCCATCACCGCCAGGCCCGCGAAGATCAGGAAACCGGGGGCGAAGCTGCCGGTGAACTGCTTGGCAAGGCCGAGCGAACTCGCGAGATAGAACCCGCCGATGCCGCCTGCCATGCCGACCAGCCCGGTCATCACGCCGATCTCCGCCTGGAAGCGCTGGGGCACGAGCTGGAACACCGCGCCGTTGCCGGTGCCGAGAGCCAGCATCGCCAGTACGAACAGACCGAGCGCCGCCGGCAGACTGGCGGCATTTGCGACACCGGCCAGCGCCACCGCCGCGACAAGATAGACCACCATCAGGGCTTTCACTCCGCCGATCCGGTCGGCCAGCGCGCCGCCCATCGGCCGCACCAGCGACCCGGCAAAAACGCAGCCCGCCGTGCAATAACCCGCTACGATCGGGGTCAGGCCGAACTGGTCGGTGAAATAGATCGGCAGCGACGCGGCAAGGCCTACGAAACCGCCGAAGGTCACGGCATAGAAGGCCATCAGCCACCAGGCGTCGGCCTGCTTGAGCGGCTCGAAATAGTCGACCAGCTTGCGCGCTGCAGGCTGGTTCGGAGCGTCCTTCGCCATCAGCATATAGACCACGAAAACCAGCGAGAGCGGAATGCAGGCCAGCCCGAGCACGGTGTTCCAGCCGAACATCTTGGCCAGCAGCGGCGCGAAGAGCGAGGCCAGTACAGTGCCGGAATTGCCCATCCCGGCGAGCCCCATGGCCTTGCCCTGATGTTCGGGCGGATACCAGCGACTGGCGAGCGGCAGGGCGATGGCGAAGCTCGCACCCGCAAAGCCGAGCACCACGCCGAGCGCCAGAGTGCCCGCAAAGCTGTTCACGCCCATGAACCAGGCAAGGAACAATCCGGCGATGACGATGATCTGGCTGATCGCGCCCGAGCGCTTGGGTCCGATGCGGTCCACCAACAGGCCGTTGACGACCCGCAGCAAGGCGCCCGCAAGCGTGGGCGTCGCCACCATCAGGCCCTTTTCGGCCGAAGTCAGCCCCAGCGTTTTCGAGATCTCCGGTGCCAGCGGGCCGAGCAGGACCCAGACCATGAAGGCAAGGTCGAAATAGAGAAAGGCGGCGATCAGGGTCGGCGCATGACCGGCCTTCCAGAAGCTGGTCGTCGGGCCGGTCGTCAAGTCGGTCGTTTCTGCCGAAGCACCGGCCATTTCGGCCTCTTCATCGCGTTCCCAGTAAGCGGTTGCCATCGTAGGTCCCTCATGTAACGGACACGAAAAAAGCCGCAGGCCGGACGTCACCCCATGGTGAGCCCGGTCAGCGGCTTTGCTGCGAATTTCGGTGAGGATGGCGCCCCGCCCTTGGAGCAGCACATCCGGATATGGTCACGCGGCGTCGCGTGTGGCCTGCATCATCATGCGATTCGCGTTTTGTTGCAAGGCACAAAATTCGCGCCGACTTCAGCGCACTTGCACAAACCCCGTCAGATAATCATCGATCCGCTCGGGATCGAAGATCCGGCCGTCGAAGAACCGGTCCGGGCCAAGCGTCAGGTCGCCCTTGCGAGATCCCACCGCAAGCGGCGAGGCAACCGCGCCTTCGAGTTTCATGCTGGCCCCTGGCATCGGCATGTCGCTGCCGGCCAGAGCGCGGCGGAATACGTCGGGCCTGAAGACCCTGCCCGCCTTGGCCGCATTTTCCGGCGAGTGCTCGGCCATACCCCAGCGCGCGAGCTGCGAGTAGATCCACAGTGCCTGACTGCGCCAGGGGAACGGCGTCGCCTCGCGCGAGAACAACATGAAATCGGGATTGGAAATCGGCGCTTCGCCAGCACGGGCCACGATCTGCCCGGTCAGTCCGCGTCGGATAAGATCGGCGGGTTGGTCGAGATAGCGCGGATCGGCGAGCAAGTGCGCCAGAGCCTCATGGTTCTCCGGAGCGTCGCACCAGTTCGCGGCCCGCGCCAGAGCTCGGAGCAGCCGGTCGACCGTCTCGGCGTTCTCCTCCAGCCAGTTCTCGCGGAAGGCCAGCACTTTCTCCACGCCGCGCTGCCAGATGCGCTCGCCCACGGCCACGGTTTCGGCCAGACCTGCCTCCACCGCAGCACTGCCCCAGGGCTCTCCGGCGATGAAACCGTCGATCTCGCCCGCATGGAGCGCCTCCACCGTCAGCGACGGCGGCAACACGCGCAGCACCACGTCGCGGTCGGGATCGACACCTGCGCTCGCCAGCCAGTAGCGCACCATCAGCGCATGGCTGGAGAACCGATGGACCACGCCGATCACCGGCTTGCGCCGCCACAGACCGATGGCAGCGGCAAAATCGTGCGCGGTGCCCAGCGGATCAGCGATGCGGCTTGCCGGATCGGGATCGAGAGCCGCGGCAAACTCCTTCGCCATGACCAGCATATTGCCGTTGACGCCGAGCTTGTAGGGCGCCGCCAGAGCGGCAGGCTGCTGGCTGAGACCCAGCGTCACCGCGACGGCGAGCGGCGCCAGCATATGCGCGGCCTGCACCTGCCCATAAACGAGCCGGTCGCGCAAGGTTGCCCAACTGGTCGTGCGCAGCAGATCGAGCGCCAGCCCCTCCTCTTCGGCAAATCCGCGCTCGCGGGCGGCAGCAAGGACCGCCACGTCGTTGAGCGGCAGGAAGGCGATGCGCAAGTTCGTCGTCATAATCCCCCTCCCAGAAGGTCGCTGGCGGTGATCAGCGCCTGCGCCACGTCCACGATCTTCTTGCCCTGGTTCATCGCACTCGAACGGAGCAGGGCATAGGCCTCCTGCTCCGAAAGGCTGCGCTGCGCCATCAGGATCGACTTGGCCCGGTCGATCACCTTGCGATCGGACAAGGCATTGCGGGCCTCGTCCAGTTCCGCCTGTATCCGCGCGAAGGCATTGAAACGCCGCACCGCCAGTTCGAGTACCGGCTTCACCCGCTCCTTGCGCAGCCCGTCGACGACATAGGCCGAAACCCCCGCATCGATGGCCGCGCCGATCATCGCCTCGTCGGACTGATCCACGAACATCGCGATGGGACGCGCCAACGCGCGGCTGACGGTAAGCATTTCCTCCAGGGTGTCGCGGCTGGGGCTGCCGAGGTCCATCAGCACGACATCGGGCGCCATGCGCTCAAGCCGCGCAACGAAGGCGCCGCGCGGCGGGACGATGTGAATGTCGTCATAGCCCGCCTCGCGCAGGCCCTCTTCGAGAACCGTCGCGCGTAGTCCGCTGTCGTCGATAATGACGATTCTCATGGATGATCCGATTCCACTGAATCCGTGCCCGTATTTTCGCCGCACATCGCCGACCTGCCCGCCCGCGTCAACGACGCCTTGGAAGAAAGCTGCGCGGCAATATCTAAAAACATTTGTCTTTTTACCGGAAGCCGTGTTTCTTCGCAGCATAAGGGCCCGAGAGGCAACGGAGGGACGGGGATGAAGAAACGGATGAGGATTTCTGCGCGCACGGCACTCGGCACCGCTTTGGGCACGGTTCTGACCGCTACCTCGCTCGGCTCGACTGCGGGCATGGCGCAAGTATCCGGACCTTTCGATCTCCAGGTCATTCCTGCCGCGCCGACCTGGACGAGCGATCTTGCCCTGCCTGCCGGGGACTGGACGCTGTCGTTCTGGGCATCGCTCGCACCAGAAAGCGAGGGGCCGATCGTGACCCTGGCAAACGGCACCGATGCGCCGGTGTTCTCGCTGGTCGTTGCAAAAGGCAAGCCCGGCATCGCTGCGGGCGAGCGGCAAGCCGTCGGCTCCGCTCTGTCGAAGCCGACGGGCTGGCACCATTACGCTGTCGTCGCCGAAGCGGGCGGCCAGCGGCTCTATGTCGACGGCCGTCCGGCCGCCAGCCTTGCACAGCCGCTCGCCGGATCGCCGAGCAAGCTGCTGGTCGCACCGTCCAACCGCCCTTCCGGTGAAGTTTCGGCGCGCCTGATCGGCCTGCGGATCGACGGCGGCGCGAAATCCCCGGCGGAACTGCGCAAGATCGCCGCCAATACCCCCGATCCTTCGCTCACCCAGTTCACCGAGACCAGTGCCCGCTGGCCGCTTCAGGTTCGGCAGATGCAGGGCCAATCGACGCCGCAGCCGCCCGCCACCCTGCCCCGCAGCGCCACCGCGCCGGACAAGCCGGTGGCCAAACCGGTCCCGCAAGTCGCGCCGCTCGCCGCCCAAAGCGATGCACGCTGGACCTTGCAGAAATGGACGCTGGCCGAAGAGCCTGATGTTTCAGGCGGGGGCAACGCCATCTCCCGCGCCGGTTTCACGGGTGGCAAGTGGTACGCGGCGACCGTCCCCGGCACCGTGCTCACCACGCTTGTCGATCGCGGCATCTACCCCGACCCGGCCCATGGGCTGAACAATCTCGTCATCCCCGAGAAGCTCGCGCACCAGGATTACTGGTATCGCACCGAGTTCGACCTGCCCGCAGGAACATCCGGCAAGCGACTGGAACTGCTCCTGAACGGGGTGAACTACAGTTCTCAGATCTGGGTCAACGGCACGCAAGTGGGCACGACCAAGGGCGCCTTCGTGCGCGGTCGTTTCGACGTTTCATCTCATCTGAAACCGGGCCGCAATGCGGTCGCCATCCGCGTTTCGCCGCCGCCGCATCCCGGCCTCGCCCATGAGGAATCGCTGACCGCCGGGGTCGGCGAGAACGGCGGTGCGATGATGCTCGACGGCCCCACCTTCGGCGCCTCCGAAGGCTGGGACTGGATCCCCACGATCCGCGACCGTCAGACCGGTCTCTGGCAGGACGTGCAGCTCGTCGCCTCGGGCGACGTGCAGATCGGGGACCCGCAAGTCGTCACCACCCTACCCAATCCCGACAATTCCGTGGCCAATGTCGAGATCACGGTTCCGGTCAGCAACCTCTCAGACCAGCCCCGCACCGTGACCGTCCGCGCCGCCTTCGATGACGTGACGGTCGAGCGTTCGATCACCGTTCCCGCAGGCCGATCGGCCGCCGTGCGCTTCTCGCCCGAGACCGATGCCGCGCTGGCCGTGCGCAATCCGAAACTCTGGTGGCCCAACGGCTACGGCGATCCGGCACTACACAAGCTTCATCTGACCGCCTCGGTTGACGGTGCAAAGTCGGACGCGAAGGACCTGCGCTTCGGCATGCGGCAAGTAACTTACGAGATGTCGCTGGTGGATGAGGACGGCAGCCTCGACCGCGTCACCATCGACTTCGAGAAAGCCCGCGCGCTGGGCCAGCAGATCGTGGATGAGCGGCATCAGGCGATCCGTCAGGTGCGCGGCGGCTGGGCCTATTCCTTCGCGCCGGGTGCCGCGAAATCGTCCGCCGTCACCCCGATCGCGGGGGACGAAGGCCTGTCGCCCTTCCTCGTCCTGCGCGTCAACGGCGTGCGGATCGCCGCGCGCGGCGGCTCGATCGGCATGGACGACTTCATGAAGCGCGTCGATCGCGCGCGGCTGGAGCCGTTCTTCAAGCTGCACAAGGACGCCCACGTCAACGTCATCCGCAACTGGGTTGGCCAGAGCACACAGACCAGCTTCTTCGACCTCGCCGACGAATACGGCCTGATGGTCATGAGCGATTTCTGGGAATCCACGCAGGACTACAATATCGAGGCAGAGGACGCGCAACTGTTCCTCGGCAATGCCAAGGATGTGGTGCAGCGTTTCCGCAACCATCCCTCGATCGTGCTGTGGTTCGGTCGCAACGAAGGCGTGCCGCAGCCGATCCTCAACGAGGGGCTGGACCAAATGCTGCGCCAGGAGGACGGCACCCGGCTCTACATGGCCTCGTCCAATCGCATCAACCTGCACGATTCCGGCCCCTACAACTGGCGCGCTCCGGAGAAATACTTCACCGAATACTCGAAGGGCTTCGCCGTCGAAGTCGGCACCCCCTCGTTTCCGACGCTGGAATCCTGGGAACGCGCGATCCCGGCAAGCGAGCGCTGGCCGGTCAGCGACACCTGGGCCTATCACGACTGGCACCAGACCGGAAACGGCGCGGTCAAGAGCTTCACCGATGCCATGGACCGCGAGTTCGGCAAGCCGACCAGCCTGCCCGACTTCGAACGCAAGGCGCAAATGCTCGAATACGAAAGCTATCGCGCGATCTTCGAGGGTATGAACGCGGGGCTCTGGACCGAGAATTCCGGCCGCATGCTATGGATGACCCAGCCCGCATGGCCAAGTTCCGCGTGGCAGATCCTGTCGTCGGATTACGATACCCACGGCGCCTTCTACGGCATGAAGAAGGCCTCCGAGCCGGTTCATGTCCAGATGAACCTGCCGGATCACAAGGTCATCCTCGTCAACAACCGCATGACCGCGCTCTCGGGTGTGACCGTGCGCGCGACGGTGCAGGCACTCGACGGCCGCCAGCTTACGGCGCAGGAGAAGAAGCTGGATATCACCGGCGGCAAGGTCGGCGAGGCCTTCACGCTCGATCTCGCGCCGCTGATGGCTACCGGACCGGTGCTTGTCCGGCTTGAAGCGCTCGACACATCGGGAACCCGGCTTTCGGATAACTTCTACTGGCAAGCCGGTAGCGACGAGGCGCTTCAGGCCCTCAGCGCCATGGAGCAAGTGCCGCTCGACGCGCAGGCACGGGCATCGCAGGACGGCGAGGAGACACGGATCGAGGTCACTCTGACCAACCCCGGCAAGACCGCCGCGATCCAGACCAAGCTCACCCTGTTCGACGCCGGGGGGAAGCAGGTGCTGCCCGCCTATTTCTCGGACAACTACGTCTCGCTTCTCCCCGGCGAGACGCGTAGCGTGACGATCACCGCGCCGAAGGATGCGGCCGGAAGTTCACCTTCCGTCAAGCTGCGCGGCTGGAACGTCGTGCCCCGGACCATCGCCACAGGAAAATGACCTTGCGCCTGAAACTTTCGACCGCTCTCGTTCTTCCCGCCCTCGCTCTTTCCATCCCGGCTTTCGCCCAGACACCGCCCGCCGTGCCTTCGCCGAACGCGCCCAATGCGGCGGAGCAGCGCCTGCGGACGGACTGGGCCTGGACCGCGCGCTACCGCGATGCGAACCTGGCCGATGCCGCCGGGACGGCTCGCCCGCGCATCGTGCTCATGGGCGATTCCATCACCCAGGGCTGGTACGACCTCGATCGCCCCTTCTTCACGCCCGGCCGGATCGGACGCGGGATCGGCGGTCAGACGACCTCTCAGATGCTGCTGCGCTTCCGTCAGGACGTGGTCGACCTCAAGCCGCAGGTCGTGCAGATCATGGCCGGCACCAATGACATCGCCGGAAACACCGGACCGATGACCGACGAGCAGATCCAGGGCAATTTCCGCTCGATGGTCGAGATGGCGCAGGCGCACGGCATCCGCGTGGTGATCGCCTCGATCCCGCCCGCCGACCTGTTCCCCTGGCGCCCGGGCCTCGATACCGGCACACGCATCCAGCGCATCAATGCCTGGCTCAAGAGCTATGCCGCAAAGACCGGCTCGGTCTATGCGGACTACTGGACGGCCATGAAAGGCACCGGCCTTGGCGCGCGTGACGGGCTGACGTCCGATCACGTCCATCCGACCCCGGCGGGATACGAAGTGATGAACAAGGTGGCCGAAGCCGCCTTCAAGCAGGCGCTCGCCCTGCCCGCGCCGAGGCCGCTCGCGACCGCCCGCGTGCCATGATCGCAGCACTGGCGGCGCTCCTCCTGACGGCATCGGGCGGGAGCGTCGCCGCTCCGGTGATCGAAACCGAAAGCGGCACCGTCCGGGGGGAAACACGAGGCGACGGGCCCAGTCTGTTTCGCGGAATTCCCTTCGCCGCACCGCCCATAGGCGATCTGCGCTGGCGGCCTCCGCAGACGGTAACGCCTTGGCATGGGGTGCGCGAGGCCACACGTTCCGGCCCCGCCTGCATGCAGATCGACTATGGCTGGAACCATGATGCGGCGGCAAACCAGTCCGAAGACTGCCTCTATCTGGAAGTCGCCACACCTTCGCTGAAGCCGGAAAAGCCGCTGCCGGTCATGGTCTGGATACACGGCGGCGGCAATCGCGGAGGCAGCGGCGCGGGCACGATAACGTCCCCGATCGTCAAGCGTGGGATAGTGCTGGTCAGCCTGCAATATCGGCTTTCCGCACTTGGCTTTCTCTCGCATCCGGCGCTCGGTGCGCATTCCGGCAACTATGGCCTGATGGACCAGCAGGCCGCGCTGCGTTGGGTCCGCGCCAATATCGCGCGTTTCGGCGGCGATCCGACCAGAGTCACGATCTTCGGAGAGTCCGCCGGGGCGCAGGACGTCGGCCTGCAAATGCTCTCGCCCGGCGCCACGGGACTATTCGCCCGGGCCATTGCCGAAAGCGGAACCCCCAGCTTCGGCCTTCCCCCGCGAATGCTCGCGGAGAACGAGGCGCTGGGCGAGACGATCGCGGTGGCCGCCGGGGCACCGCCCCAGGCTTCGGCCCGGCAACTGCGGGCCATTTCGGCGCAGGCACTCATTGCGGCAAGCGAAGCTGCGGACGTTCCCGCGCTGGACGACGACAGCTTCATCTGGCTTCAGGCCGTGGTCGACGGCGAAGTGCTGACGGAAACGCCGGAAGCCTCGCTCGCGCGCGGCATGGGCAGCGACATTCCGCTGATACTCGGCAACAATCTGTACGAACTCGGTCTTCACGGTTCTCCGGAGCGGGCGATCGCGCAGGGGTTCGGTGCGAATGCGCCGGAAGCGCTGAAAGCCTACGGCCTTGCCCCCGGCGGTACGCCGCCCGCCGATCTCGACCTGCGCCTTGCAAACGACCTGACTTTCCGCTGTCCAGCCCTCCACGTCGCAGCGGCGCGGACACGCAGCGGCGGCCAGACATGGCACTATCAATTCAGCATCGAGGGATCAGACGGCGTGCCGGTCACGCACGGCTCCGAAATCCGCTACGTCCTCGGCGAGGAGGGCAGCGAAACGGGGCCACTTGCCCCGCTCGCCGCTTATTGGGCGGCGTTCGCAAGTACCGGAAAACCGGAAGACGCCGGTCTCGCTCCGTGGCCGCGCTTCGGGCAGGAAGGCATCACGCTGGAGTTCTCTGAGAGCGGAATTCGGCAGGTGAAAGACCTGTCCCGCAAGACCTGCGCCCTGCGCTCCGCTCCCTGATCAGAGCGCGGGAACGACCTCTTCCAGATCCCAGAGCAGGGCCGCCCCGCGAACGCCCGAACTGTCGCCCCAGCGGGCGCGCACGACTTCGCCGGTCCAGGCGCCGGAGAAAGTTCGCGCCCGTATCGCCTCGGCCAGTCCTTCGTAGATCGCCTCCACGTTCGACATGCCGCCGCCTAGCACGATCGCATCGGGATCGAGAAGGTTGGCGACCACGGCCAGTCCGCGAGCCAGTCGGTCGCGGTAACGCTCCAGCGCCGCGAGCCCATGCGGGTCGCCCTCTGCCGCCGCTGCGACGATTGCCGGGGCACCAAGGTCGCGGCCGGTTGCCGCTGCGAAGGAACGGCGGAAGCCGGTGCCAGAAACCCAGGATTCGAAACATCCGCTGAGACCGCACCAGCAGGCCGGAGCGGGCAATTCATCCGGCTGGGGATCGGGAAGCGGCATGTGACCGAGTTCCCCTGCCAAACCGTGCGCTCCGCCGACGACATGCTGGTCCAGCACGATGCCGCCGCCGCAGCCCGTGCCGATGATGAGCCCGAACACGGCGGCCTTGCCCGCTGCCGCACCGTCGATCGCTTCCGACAGCGCAAAGCAGTTGGCATCGTTGGCCAGCCGGATCGGCCGACCGAGTGCGGTTTCAAGGTCGCGCTGGAAGGGGCGACCGTTGAGATAGGCCGAATTGGCGTTGCGCATAAGGCCCGAACCGCGCGCCGCAGAGCCGGGCGTGCCGATCCCGATCGTCCCACGCAGGCCGAGTTCGCCTTCCACCCCGGCAACGAGTTCGCAAAGCGTCGTCAAAGCCGCGTCATAAGTGCCCGGCGTCGGCGTCCGGCGGCGATGCAGCACAGTTCCGTCGGCGGCCAGCGCCGCCGCTTCGATCTTTGTGCCGCCGAAATCGATTCCAATCCGCATGGTCATGCGGCCACTCGCCGCATCGGCGCGATACCCGCCATTGCCCTCTCCGGTAAGACTGCGCCTTCACCGGGCACGAATTGCCCCGACGCCTCAAGATGTCGGCGCATTCTGGCAGGTCTTGCGAATAAGACAATTTCTTTTTTTAATTTGCCTCCGATCGGCCGGCCTGCATGAGGATCGCATCTGAGGGCAGGAGCTGGTCGAGGAACGGCAGGATCGCTGCGCCGATCGCCGGAGCTTCCGCCGCCATCTGGGCCGGATGGACCGGAACGCGATTGG
Source organism: Novosphingobium sp. (assembly GCF_036820275.1). Lineage (GTDB taxonomy): Bacteria > Pseudomonadota > Alphaproteobacteria > Sphingomonadales > Sphingomonadaceae > Novosphingobium. The sequence continues at coordinate 88,171 of NZ_DAISLT010000001.1, read as the reverse complement.
GCATCGAGACTTCCGCCAGCGCCGCATCCAGCCGGGCGCACAGACGCTCGATCAACGGCGCGGGCAATCGGCCGCCGATGACGATGGCATCGGGATCGAGCAGGCATGACGCCGCCACCAGCGGCACTGTCAACGCGCGGGTGGCATCGGCGATCCATTGATCTACCGTCGTCGCCATCACCGGATCGAGCGCGAGGAGGTCCTCCAGCACATCGAGTTTGCGCCCGACTTGCGCAAGCCTTTCCTCGATTGCCGAAAGCGAAACCGTGTCCTGCACAACGGCACCGGGATCGGCCGCGCCGACGTCCGGCATCAGGCCGATCTCGCCGCTGCGCATCCGGGCACCCCGGTAATAGCTCCCATCGATCACCGGCCCGCCGCCAAGGCCTGCGCTAATGAGCAGGTAGAAGAAGCTTGGCCTTTCATGGCCGCTCACCCCCTGCGCCTCGCCGAGTGCAGCAGCCGCCGCGTCATTGTCGACGTGGACGGGCCAGGGCAGGATTTCCTTGAGAAGGCTGGCGAAATCGACCTTGGACCAGCTTTCGTAGCCTTCCGGCTTGTTGGGAAGCACGATCCCGCCAAGGTCGTCCGGGCGGGCGAGGCCAATCCCCAATACCCGCGCGCGATCCACTCCACCTGCGGCCAGCAGCCCGTCCAGTTCCTCGCCGACGATGGCCACGACATCGGAAGGCAGCGCGAAGCGGACCTCGCGGGTGACACGGCTACGGACTTCCCCGGCCAGGTCCAGCGCGACCAGAGTGATGTGATCGCGGTCGACGTTGAGACCGATCGCGAAGGCGCCGTCCGGATTCACGGCCAAGCGCAGCGCCGGTTGCCCCCGCCCTCCGTGCTTGCGGCCGAGGTGCGCGATCAGCCCCATCTCGTCGAGCCGCGAGGTGATGTTCGCGATCGTCGGTGCGGTCAGGCCGGTCTGCCGGGCCAGCTCGATACGGGTCGTTTCACCGCTCAGGCGAATGGCCTGGAGCACGATGCGTTGGTTGTAGTCGCTAGCACGCGCCAGATTGGTGCCGGAAAGCGAAATGGCCAACCGCTTGGCGCGGACTTCTGCCGAATCAGGGGTAGCGACGCTGCGATCCTCTCTTTTCATGACCGGGACGATTACCTCCGCTTTGGCCGCCGAACTAACAAAAAAGAAAAAATTTAAGTTGACGGTCTTCTTCATTGGGCGGATGTGTAGCGCAACACGAGTCACAAAGAATACTCGGACCAGGAGAGGAAAAGCGGCAAGATGACCGCGGGTTTATCCCCTCTCCGACAAAGTGAGGCACGCGTTTCGCGTGAAGAGAGGAGTTGAGGGGAATGAAGCAGCATAGTTGCGTGCGTCGTGGTGTTCTCATGGTCGCCACTTCGGTTCTGGCACTGGGGTCGTCGCACGGCGCCTGGGCACAGGAAGCCGCGCCGTCAGCCGCCCCGAGCGCCGAGGACATTATCGTCACCGGCATTCGTGCCTCGCAGGAGCGCGCGGTCAACATCAAGCGCAACGCGACCTCGGTGGTCGACTCCATTTCGGCCGAGGATATCGGCAAGCTGCCCGACGTCACTATCTCGGACTCGCTCCAGCGCATTCCCGGCGTGCAGATCCTGCGCAGCGCCGGCGAAGGCTCGACGATCAACATTCGCGGCCTGCCGCAGGTGACCACCCTGCTCAACGGCGAAGCCTACCTCGGCGCGCAGTCGATCACGACGATCCAGCCGAACTTCAACGACATCCCCTCGCAGCTCTTCGCAGGCGCCGACGTCATCAAGTCCGCCACGGCGGATTCGCTCAACGCGGGCATCACCGGCACCGTCAACTTGCGCACGCGCCGTCCTTTCGACCTGAAGGACGGCGTGACCGTCGCCGTCGCGGCGGAGGGCGCGTACGGCGACAAGACCAAGCACAAGTTCGACCCGAACTTCAACGGCCTGCTCTCCTGGCATAACGACCGCTTCGGGGTGATGGTCTCGGCCGCCTATTCCGACGTGCGCCTGTCGAACTCGCATAACGGGATCCAGGAAGGCTACGGCGCGGCGTTGCACAATGAAGGCACGCTCGACGCCACCTCGACCGGCGGCTTCTCGCCAGCCAATCGCCCGCGCGGCACGGCGGTCGCGGGCGGTGTGGACGTCAACGGCAACGGCAATTCCAACGACGCCTTCATTGTGCCGCAGGGCTTCACCGGCTGGAACAAGGTCAACCAGCGCCAGCGCCTGGGCATCAACGGCTCGGCGCAGTGGATGATCAGCGACGCCCTGACACTGACCGGCGACGCCTTCTTCACCCGCCAGAACGAGCACGCCCGCACCGCCGGCTTCCAGATGCAGGACGTGAACTGGCAGGCCGCGGAATTCGTACCCGGCCAATCGCGCGATACCGGGGCCACTTACGTCGGCAACGACGGGCGCACCTACAACATCAACACCACGCAGATTTACAACTACGATCTCGGCAACTTCGATTCCTATTCGCAGACGGATCGCTACAAGTCGCAGTCCCAGAACTACAATCTCGAACTGAAGTTCGACAACGGCGGCCCGTTCAAGGGAACCCTGCGCGGGATCTACGGCAAGGCCCACCAGTACTACGACCAGAGCTACCTCCAGTTCAGCATGTCAGACGGCCAGCAGTGGCAGCCGGGCGGCATCGGCCACTATCCGGGCGGCGACCGCGTATTCAATCCGAACGGCTACACGGTCAACACGATCGCCGGTCTGAACTCGCTGCCCGCCGTGGTCGACTATACCGGCAACAAACCGGTCTTCACCCTGCCGTCGCAGCTGCTCGACAATCTTGGCGACATCAGTAACTACGCACTCAAGACGATGTCTTCGGAAGGCAATTACCGCCGCAAGGGCGACCTCAAGGTCGTGCGTGCAGATGGCTCCTACGAGTTCTCGCCCGAACTGACGGTGAGCTTCGGCGGCCGCTATTCCGAACGCTCGATCAACGACTACGAATTCGACCGTGCCGCCCCGCTCTACGCCGGGCAAGCCAGCGATCCGAACGGCTGCCTCGTCAAGTGGAAGGCCTTCGACGTGCCCATGAGCGACAGCTCGTGCAGCGCGGGGGATGCCTCGGGCTACTACACGGCAGGCCTCACCCGCCTCGCCAACGACCCGACCCTTGGCGGCCGCGTGAAGCTGTTCAACCCCGGCGTCGCGGGCGTGCCCAATATGTACGTGCTCGATCCCAAGGCGATGGACAACGCGCTCGCCTTCCAGAACGAGTTTTACCCCGGCAATGTCGAGGTCATGAACCCCGGCGCCTCGTTCAACGTCGGCGTCAAGCAAATCTCCGGCTATGTCCAGACCGACTTCCACGGCGATTTCTTCGGCGTGCCCTTCTCGGGCAATGCGGGCGTCAAGGTCATCAATACCAAACTGGACATCACCCAGTACGTGACCGGCAGCCCGCAGCCCTATGGTCTTGCCAATGAACTGGCCGGCTCGGTCAACACCAAGCGCGACTTCACCGATATCCTGCCCGCGTTCAACGTCGCCTTCGACCTCGCGCAGAACCTGAAGTTCCGCTTCGCCTTCGCCAAGACGATGACGCTGCTCGACCTCAACCAGTGGGGCGGTGGTCTGAACCCCACTTACGCGATCGACACCAGCGTTCCCGGAACCCCGGTCTTCCGCGTCACCGGGGGCAGCCAGAACGGTAACCCGGACCTCGATCCCTGGCGCGCCACCAATGTGGAAGGCTCGCTGGAATACTACCTTGGACGCGGCAGCCTGCTGAGCCTCGGCGCGTTCTACATCACAGTGGACAGCTTCATCCAGAGCGGCAACGTAGTCCGCTCCGACCTGCCCGACAACGACGGCGTGGTGCGCAATCGCACCGTCTCCATCAGCACGCCGGTTCAGGGTTCGGGCGGCTCGCTGAAGGGCATCGAGGCCGGTGCGAAGCTCTCGTTCACCGATCTTGGCTTCATGCCGGGCTTCCTGTCGAACTTCGGGATCGACACGAACTTCACCTTCTCGCCCTCCAGCACCGGCGACAAGGACCTGGCGGGGGGCAAGATACCCTTCCAGGACAACTCGAAGATCCAGACCAACGCCGCCGTATTCTACCAGGACTCGCGCTTCCAGGCCCGCGTGGCATGGAACTTCCGCTCGAAGCGCGCGGTGCAGTCGAACTTCGGCGGCATCAAGGGGCTGGAACTCTATCAGGCGCCGACCAACTACGTCGATGCCTCGGTCAGCTACGACGTGACGCCGAACGTCACGATCTACGGACAAGGCTCCAATCTGACGGGCGAGTACGAGAAGTACTATCTCACCTGGAAGGACCAGAAGGCCTACAACAATATCTTCGAACGCCGCTTCACCATGGGCGCGCGCGTCAAGTTCTGATCTCCCCCCTTTCTCCCCCGCCCACCTCCTCCGGGCGGGGGGGATCCTTTTTCCCTTCTCATGGGGTAGACCGATCTCCGGGGGCTAGAACATGGTAGAGAATTCGATCCGTTCCATCCTGATCGTCGGCGGCGGCACTGCCGGATGGATGGCAGCCAATCTTCTGGCGACGCGCCTGTGCCGCCTTCCCATCGCAATCACCCTGGTCGAAAGCCCCGACATCCGCACCGTCGGCGTGGGCGAGGCAACCGTTCCCGCGATCCGCGACTACTTCAAGGCGATCGGCGTGACCGAGGCCGAAGTCATGCAGGCCTCGCAAGGCACCGTGAAGCTGGGCATCGAGTTTCGCGACTGGCGAGTGCCGGGCACCAGCTTTTTCCATCCCTTCGGCCGCTACGGCGTCGATGCCTTCTCGGTGCCGTTCCACCAGTATTGGCTGAAGCGCCGCATGGCGGGAGATCAGACGCCGCTGTCCGACTATTGCCTGCCCACGCAGGCGGCGATGCGGAACCTGATGCTGCTGCCGTCCGAACAACCGGTCAACGATCTTGGCGTGTTCGACTGGGCGATCCATTTCGACGCGGGCCTGTTTGCCCGCTTTCTCGCGCAGCGCGCACACGACCTGCTGGGCGTTCGCCACCTCGAAGGCACGATTTCCGGCGCCACTCGCGACGCCGAGAACGGGCGTATCGCCTCGGTCACGCTGACCGATGGACGCAAGCTGGAGGCCGACCTGTTCGTCGATTGCTCCGGCTTCCGCAGCCTGCTGCTGGGCCAGACGCTGGAGGTCCCTTACGAGGACTGGACGCACCTGCTGCCCTGCGACCGCGCGGTGGCGATGCCCTGCACGCATGGCGACGATCTCACGCCCTATACCCGCAGCACCGCGCGAACGGCGGGCTGGCAATGGCGCATTCCGCTTCAGCACCGCGTCGGCAACGGTTACGTCTATTCTAGCCGCCACATCTCCGACGACGAGGCAACCGCCACGCTGATCGCCAGCCTTGAAGGCGAAGCGCTGGCCGAGCCCAACATGCTGCGCTTCCGCACCGGCCATCGAACGAAAGTTTGGGAGAAGAACTGCGTCGCGCTCGGCCTCGCGGCAGGTTTCCTCGAACCGCTGGAATCAACCTCGATCGTGCTGATCCAGAGCGGCATCGAACGCCTGCTCGCGCATTTCCCGGACCGCGATTTCGATCCCTCGCTGGCAGACGAGTTCAACCGCATCACTGCGCTCGAGTATGCGCGCATCCGTGACTTTCTGTTGCTGCACTATTGGGGCGGCCAACGCGAGGAGACGATGTGGCAGGAATGCCGCGCGCTCGACCTGCCCGAGACGCTGGCGCAGCGCATCCGGGCCTATAAGGGCGCGGGCAAGCTGCCGCGCTTCGAGTGGGATTCGTTCCAGTCGCCGAGCTGGCTGTCGATGTTCGCCGGGTTCGAGATCTGGCCCTCTCGCTACGACCCGCTGGCCGACCAGTTCACGTCTGAGGAACTGGGCGGTACGTTCGAGCAGATGCGCGCTGCGGTGGCCCGCGCCGTTTCGCTCGCGGGCACTCACGAACACTTCATCGCCGAGACTTGTGCAGCGCCTGCTACGCAGAATGCTGCCCCTCAATTCACGCTAAACTCCGCTTAGGAAACCGATGCGACTGACGCTTTCCCTTCTCGCCCTGTCCTGTGCTGCAATACCTTTTGCGCCCGCTGCCGCCGATGCGCCGTTACCGGATGCCGCCACGACCCATCCAGACCTCTGGCCCAAGGCCAAGAGCGTCGGCCTCGTCGATCCGGAGACCGAGGCGAAAATCACCAAGCTGATGGCGCAGATGTCGCTGCGTGAAAAAGTCGGGCAGATGATCCAGCCCAGCATCGCGTCGATGAAGCCGGAAGAACTGCGCGAATATCCGGTCGGCTCGATCCTCGGCGGCGGCAACGATCCGCCGCTTTCGGGCAACGATCGCGGCCCCGCGAGCGACTGGATCGCCACCGCCGAAGCCTTCCGCCAGGTCTCGATCGAGAAGCGTCCCGGCCACGTGCCGATCCCGGTGATCTTCGGCATGGACTCGGTCCACGGCAATTCCAACGTCTTCGGCGCCACGATCTTCCCGCACAACGTCGGCCTTGGCGCGATGCGCGATCCGGCGTTGATGGAGAAGATCGGGCAAGTCACCGCTGCCGAAAGCGCCGCCTCCGGCTTCGACTGGGCTTTCGGTCCCACCGTCACTGTGGCGCAGGATGATCGCTGGGGCCGCGCCTACGAAGGCTATTCGGAACGTCCCGAGATCACCCGCGAATATTCCGCCGCGATGGTGCGCGGGCTTCAGGGCGCACCGGGCAAGAGCCGCATCCAGAACGGCAACGTCGCCGCCTCGATCAAGCATTTCCTGGCTGACGGCGGTACCCATGGCGGCATCGATCAGGGCGACGCGCAAGTCCCCGAAAAGGACCTGATCGAGCTTCACGTTCCCGGTTACGTCAGCGGCATCGATGCCGGGGCGATGACGGTCATGGCCAGCTTCTCCTCGTGGAATGGCGTCAAGAACCACGGCAACAAGTCGCTGCTGACCGATGTACTGAAGGGCCGCCTCGGCTTCGAGGGCTTCACCGTGGGCGACTGGAACGCGCATGGCCAGATCCCCGGCTGCACCAACGGCAATTGCGCGGCAACCTTCAACGCCGGTCTAGACATGGCAATGGTGCCGAACGACTGGAAGGAGCTGTTCAACAACACGCTGAAGCAGGCTCAAGACGGCACGATCCCGATGGCACGCGTGGACGATGCGGTGCGCCGCATCCTGCGCGTGAAGTTCAAGCTGGGCCTGTTCGATCCGGCGCGGCCTTATGAGCACCGCACCGAACTCGGCACTCCCGAACACCGCGCGGTGGCGCGTCAGGCGGCGGCGGAATCGCTGGTGCTGCTCAAGAACAACGGCGCGCTGCTGCCGATCAGGCCCGGTCAGAAGGTGCTCGTCACCGGCACCCATGCCGACGACATCGGCATGCAAACCGGCGGCTGGACGCTGTCGTGGCAGGGCACCGGCAATACCAATGCCGACTTCCCCGGCGCCACCTCGATCTGGGGCGGCCTCAAGACCGCGATCGAGGCGGCGGGCGGCACCGCCACGCTGAGCGCCGACGGCAAGGTCACGGGGCGGAAGCCGGACGTCGCTGTCGTCGTCTTCGGCGAGACGCCCTACGCCGAGATGGTCGGCGATATCTCGACGCTGGAATTCCAGCCGGGCGACAAGCAGGCGCTGGCACAGTTGAAGGCGCTGAAGGCGCAGGGCATTCCGGTCGTCTCGGTGTTCATTTCGGGCCGCGCGCTCTGGGTGAACCCGGAAATCAACCAGTCCGACGCTTTCGTCGCTGCCTTCCTGCCCGGCTCCGAGGGCGAGGGCCTTGCCGACGTGCTGGTCGCGAAGAAGGACGGCACGCCGAACCAGGACTTCCGCGGCAAGCTCAGCTATTCCTGGCCGAAGAACGCGGGCCAGTTCCTCAACAATGTCGGCCAGCCGGGTTACGATCCGCAGTTCGCCTATGGCTACGGACTCACTTACAAGGATCGCACCACGGTTCCGCAGCTGAGCGAAGCGGCCGGGCTCGATGCCTCGCTTTCCAACGTCTCGGTCTATTATCTGCCGGGCAAGGTGCTCGCGCCGTGGAAGCTTGCAACGGGCGGCGCGGTCGCGGTGAAGAACGTCGACGGCGGCGGCACGCAGGAAGGCGCGCGCCAGCTTGTCTTCACCGGCCCCGGCGAAGTGCGCATCGAAGGACCGACGGTCGATCTGGGGCGCCAGAGCAACGCCATGCTCAGTCTGCGCATCGATTACCGTATCGATGCCAAGGGAGCGGTCGCGCCGAATCTGGGCCTGGGCGAGACGTTCCTCGACGGCGCGCAGCTCTTCACCTCCGCCCCCGGCCAGTGGGCCAGCGTCAAGGTCTCACTCTCCTGCTTCGCCAAGGCAGGTGCGGACATGACGAAGATTTCGCGTCCCTTCATACTTCAAGGCAATGCGGGTGAGACGATCTCGCTCTCCACCGTCAAGCTCGATGCCGATCCCACCGGCGCAATCTGTCCGAACTGAACAGAGAGAATTCCCTATGCCGCGCCTTGCGAAATTCGCCGCCCTTGCTCTTCTGACGCTCGCCCATCCGGCGCTGGCGGAGGAAGTGGACCAGAACCGCCTCCCGCCCTCGCAGGACCCGACGCGCATGGCCAACGGCCTCGCGCAGACGCCGCCGATGGGCTGGAACAGCTGGAACAAATTCGCCTGCAACATCTCGGAAAAGACCATCCGCGACACGGCGGATGCGCTGGTCACCACCGGCATGAAGGATGCGGGGTACAACTACCTCGTCATCGACGATTGCTGGCACGGCGAGCGCGATGCCAAGGGCTTCATCACCGCCAATGCCAAGGCCTTCCCCTCGGGGATCAAGGCCACGGCCGACTATGTACATTCCAAGGGCCTGAAGTTCGGCATCTATTCGGACGCCGGCACCAAGACCTGCGGCGGCCGCCCGGGCAGCCAGGGGCACGAGTATCAGGACGCAATCACTTACGCCTCATGGGGGGTGGACTATCTGAAATACGACTGGTGCAGCACCGGCAGCCGCAATGCCGAGGAAGCCTATGCGCTGATGTCCGACGCGCTGCGCTCCACGGGGCGCGACGTGCTGCTCTCGCTCTGCGAATGGGGCACCAATCGCCCATGGCTCTGGGCCTCGAAAATCGGCAACATGTGGCGCACCACGGGCGACATCACCGACAAGTGGTCGGGCAAGCACGGCTATGCATTGGGCATGCTCGATATCGTCGATCTCAACGAGCCGCTCTGGCCTTATGCCGCGCCGGGGCACTGGAACGATCCGGACATGCTCGAAGTCGGCAACGGTGGCATGACGACCACCGAGTATCGCAGCCACTTCTCGCTCTGGGCAATGATGGCATCCCCGCTGATCGCCGGGAACGATGTGGCGAACATGAGTGCGGACACCAAGGCGATCCTGCTCAACAAGGACGTGATCGCCGTCGATCAGGACAAGCTGGGCCGCCAGGGTCGCCGGATCGCCAAGGATGGTAACGGAGAAGTCTGGGTTCGCACGCTCGCCGACGGCAAGCGCGCCGCGCTGCTGTTCAACCGGGGCGAGACGCCGGTGACGCTGACGGTGAACTGGGCACAGCTCGACTATCCCGCCAGCCAGTCGCTCAAGCTGCGCAACCTTTGGACGCACCGGGACCTTGGCGCGATGAAGGGCAGTTATTCGGCCGAAGTCGAGCCTCACGACGTCGTCATGGTGACGCTGACGCCCTGAAGATTCAGTTCCCCAACGCGATCTGGTCGAGATCGTCGGCGGAAGGTTCGGCTGAGTCGAGCAGGCGGATCGCGACCTGGTCGCGTCCGCCACGTTTGGCTTCGTAGAGTGCCTCGTCGGCCAGGCGATAGAGTGCGCGGAAATCGGCACTTCTCGCGGTTTCCGCGATGCCGATGCTCACCGTGACTTTGCGTTGGCCAACGACATCGCCATGCTCGCAGCCGCCGATCTGCTGGCGAAGGGTATCGGCAAAGCGCATCAGCTCGAAGCCCCCCAGTCCTGCAACCATCACCGCGAACTCCTCGCCCCCCAGTCGGGCGACGGTACAGGTCGGGCTTTCGTAGGGTGCGATGCAACGAGCGATCGCCTCCAGCACGACATCGCCCGCATCGTGGCCGTAGACGTCATTGATCGACTTGAACCAGTCCACGTCGATCAGCAGCAGGGCGACCACTTCGCCCCTGCCTTGCGAAGCGTCGAGGACCGTGTCGACCCGCTCGATGAAACCGCGCCGATTGGGAAGTCCGGTCAGAGCGTCGCGCCGGGCCAGTTCCTGCGCCTGCGCTTCGGCCTGCCGCGCCATGTCGCGCTCGACGCGCAGACGGGCATGGGAGCGCGAAGCAGCAACGGACAGCCAGAGCGTCTGCCATGCTGCCGCGAAAAGAACGAGGATTTGCGAACCGCCGCCCCAGAACATCGAATCCGCATCGAAGAAGCTCGTAGAGGCGAGGACGATCATCGGCACGGCCCAGGCCCCCGCGAAACTGCGCGCCTCGCTGCTACCGCGCCGCCAGGCCTGCCCGATGCAGAATGCCACCGCGACGAGGTTGGCGAGAACGAGGATGCCCAGCAGGGCGCCAAGCCTGTCGATCGGCCCGGAACGCATCACCGAGAGGGGAATACCGAGTGCGAACACGCCGCCCGTCAGCCAGAGTGCAGTCCGTCGCAGCCAGCGGCTGACGCAATGGTCCTCCAGCGCGGTGACGGCGCTGAGGGTGGCCAGCGAAATGGCCAGGCAGGAGAGCCCCGTGCAGATCTGCGCGGATATTGCCCCCGCCATGCCGGGGAAGAAGAACAGATGAAGCTGCGACCAGCATGCGCCCCAGGCGATCATGCAAGCGGCCCACGCCGCCTGCCAGGCCGAAAACTGCCGCCGCACGGCAACCGCCAAAGAGCCGTTGTAGATCGCTCCCGCCAGCAGGAGCACGAGCGCCGCGCCGATCGATGTGGCAAGCCCGGTCGTCTGCGTGCTCTCCTCTCCGCGTCCGACGAGCCTCATCCGCAGCAGATGGGCACTCGCCACTTTGTCGAAGCGCATCGTCACGCCGGTCAGCGGCACGTCACGGTGCGGCGCACGGAAGGCGAGTTGCCCGCCTGCCCGCCAATGCGTGCCGAAATCGCCGCTGCGCACGTCCTGCCGTTCCACCGCCCCATCGGCGTAGGAAAAGGTGACGACCAGACGGTCGAACCGCGAACTATGGACGATCAGGGAGAGGTCGTCGCGCTCGTCCGCTCCCGATGGCAGGATCGCGCGAAGCCAGAGTGTGCCTTTCTGATAGCCTTCGGGCTCACCGGAGCAGATGAAATTCGAGGGAGCGCCGTCGTTCTCAACGACCGTCCGGCTGACCGCATGACACAGCGGGCGACCAATCCGCAGCACTTCCGCAAGGGCTGGCGCCGACCAGCCCAGCCCCGCAGATCCCATGCACACGATCATGCAAAAGGCGATAAGCGCCTTTCGAAAGAGGCGCGAGAATGGCGATTCGCAGACCATTGCGCCACGACCTATGGCACAAGATTGCCTTCAACAAGGTTACCCGATTAACCAAAATCAACTGGACGGGCTAACAGCGCGGCGATCCACGCCGCTTGTGGGGTTCCGGCCTCAGCCCGAATGCCGATGCCGGAACCCTACGGGATCAGTCCGCGAACGGCCGGTCGATCGAAACCTGCGGCCGGGTGAACCACTGCGCACCGGTCTCGATCACGAACATGTGGTCTTCCAGGCGCACGCCGAACTGCTGGGGAACGACGATCATCGGTTCGTTCGAGAAGCACATGCCCGGCTCCAGCGGGGTCTTGTCGCCGCGCACCAGATAGGCCGGTTCGTGGATCGAGAGGCCGATGCCGTGGCCGGTGCGGTGCGGCAGGCCGGGCAGGTTATAGTCCGGCCCCAGCCCCGCCTTTTCGAGAACCGCACGGGCAGCGTAATCGACCGCCTCGCAAGGTTCGCCCGGACGGCAGGCGTCGAACGCGGCCTGCTGGGCTTCCTTCTCGATATCCCAGATGCGGCGGATGTCCTGCGAAACCTCTCCGAAAGCGTAAGTGCGGGTGATGTCGGAGTGATAGCCCTGGATGGTGCAGCCGGTATCGACCAGTACGAGCTGGCCTTCCTGAAGCTCCCGGTCGCCGGGAAGCCCGTGCGGATAGGCCGTCGCCTCCCCGAACTGGACGATGCAGAAGCTCGATCCGCTGGCGCCCAGCTTGCGGTGCGCGGCGTCGATGAAGTGAACCACTTCGCTCTGGCGGATGCCGGGGCGCAGGATGCGCGCGGCGGCCTGATGAACCAGCAGGGTCATGTTCTTGGCCTGCTGCATCAGCGCCAGTTCGGCCGCCGACTTGACCATGCGGCACTGCTTGATGACCGGCATCGCGTCCACGAGCGCGGCCGAACCGCCCTGCCGAACGCGCTCGGCGAAGTGGAACGGCAGATCGGGATCGATCGCCAGCGTCTTCACGCCCAGTTCCGCGAGGACCTGCACCACCAGCGCGACGGGGTCTTCGTCTTCCTGCCACGAGCGGATGTCCACCGGGATGGCAAGGTCGGCTTCCAGCGTACCGATCTCGAAATGCGGGCAGATCATGATCGGCTTGCGGCCGGGGACGAGCAGCATGGCGACGAGCCGTTCGGTCTGCCCCCAAGGCAGGCCCGAGAAGTAACGCAGCGAGGCTCCGGCGTTCACGAGCAGGGCATCGGCGCCGAGTCTGTCGGTCAGTTCCTGCGCGCGGGCCATGCGCGTCTCGCGCTCGGCCACGCCGATGGCCGGGGCACGGTCGGCCCAGAGTTCGAGCCGGGCCAGTTCAGTCTCTGCGGTAGATCCGCCAATCATGTCTTTTTATTCCTTCATGCGAAACGCTGGATGTCGAAAGGCGCAAGCGGCAGTTCCGGCTGCCTGCCCGCGACCATCGCCGTCACCAGTCGCGCCGTGATCGGCGCAAGAGTAAGCCCGAGATGCTGATGCCCGAAGGCATAGTAGAGATTGGAGGCCTTCGTCGAGCGGCCTATTGCCGGAAGATAGTCCGGCAGGGTCGGGCGGCAGCCCATCCAGCGACGGAACGGCCCGGAGATCGGCAGGCCCAGTTCCGCGACGTGCCTCTCCAGGCGCTCCCACTTGCGGGGGTCGGCAGGCGCATCGATCTTGCCGAGTTCCACGAAGCTGGCGGCCTGCACTTCGTTTCGATAGCGGGTGACGATCATCGAACGCTCCTCGAAAACGACAGGCGGCAGGTCGACAGGCCAATGGCTGGCGTCCGCGCGGACATGATAGCCGCGCTCGGCGATCATCGGCACTTTGTGGCCGAGATGCTCCATGACTTCCCGCGAGCGCACGCCAGCACAGACCAGTACCTGTTCGGCATCGACACCGCCGATTTCAACGCGGTTCCCGGCCACCCGCAACTCGCCGCGCTGCGCCACCAGAACGCCGCTGCGCTGCCGGAACGCCTGACGCAGCGCCTGACGCAATTCGCCGAGATCGGCGATCTGACCGCTGCCCGAAAACCGGATCGCCCCCGCCACCGGCCGGTCACCCAGGCCCGAAAGAATTTCCTGCTCGGCTTCGGTCACGTCCTGCACGGTTGCACTGCCGGTCTCGGAAGACAGCCATGACGCACGCCCCTCGCGCGCAGCCCGGTCGCCATGCCAGAGTACGAAATGCCCGTCCTGCCTGACGAGGTCCGGCGCTCCGATCCGCTCGACGAGCGATGTCCAGGCCGGCATCGAGCCCGCCAGCAGCGGCGCCAGGGCTTCGCAGCCCTTGCGGAACCGGGCCGGACGCGCGGCAGACAGCAATCGCAGCCCGAACGGCAGCCATTCGCCCATCGCGGAAGGCGGAAATCCCAGCGGCCCGCCGCGCAGGAACAGGCGTTGCGGCAGACTGCGAACCATGCTCATCGAAGCCAGCGGCTCGATCTGCTCCACCGCGATATGGCCCGCATTGCCCCAGGACGCCGCCTTGCCCTCGGTATCGTCATCGACGATCGCGACCTGATGTCCCGCCTCGAGCAATTCGATGCCCGTGCAGAGACCAACCACTCCGCCACCGACAATTCCAATGGACCCCACAAAAACTCCGTTGCATAAGTCAGACTATATCGTATACCATATATCAATCACCGCCCGTTCGCACAAGGCTTTGCTCCTCGCATGAACCTCTCGATCCACAGCATTGGTCGCGCGTCCCTTCGCCGGGGCGTTGGAGGGTCGCGATTAACAAAACGCAATAGGTCTGCAGAAAAGGTCGGATTGCAGCACCTTTGGGGATCATCTACCGTATACGTTAGATCGGAGGCGTTTTGCGCCGCCGAGACGTTTATGGAGATACACTGGTGACAATCGTCGTCCGCACCCTTGCCGAACGCATTTTCGACGTGATCCGCGAAAGGATCGTCGAAGGAAAGCTCCCCGTAATGGAGCCGGTCAGGCAGGATGCACTGGCTGCCGAACTCGGCGTCAGCAAGATTCCGCTGCGCGAAGCGCTCGCGCGGCTCGAACATGAAGGCCTGCTGACCAGCCAGGCCAATCGCGGCTGGTTCGTCCGCCCGATGTCGAGCGACCAGGCGGAGGAAATCTACCTCCTGCGCCTCGCCATCGAACCCGCTGCGGCTGCCTATGCCTGCTCCGTCGCCGATGAAAACGACCACAAGGCCGCGGTCCAGGCTTTCGAAGTGCTGGATGCCGCCGCCAAGGAAAACCTCAGCGACGTCGCCGTGCGCAACCGCGAGTACCATGTTTCGCTGGTGCGTCCCGGCAAGCGCCTGCTGACCACGCAGCTCGTCGAGCGCCTCGAAGTGCTCGCCGAACGCTACGTCATCGCCCACCTCGAGCCGGCGGGCCGCGGCGACCGCGCCCATACCGAACACAGTGAACTGCTCGACACCTGGCTCGCCGGAGATGCAGCCAAAGTGCAGAGCCTGCTCACGCAGCACATCGCCAGCACGCTAGACGACTTGCGCGCTCATTTTACCGCCAGCCAGACAGGCTGAGACCATAATCAGGGGGATCCATGCTCGGACCGCGTAAATCCATAGAAAAACTGTCACAACGCGAATCCGGGCATTCCCTGGCCAAGACCCTAAGCTGGCCCCACCTGATTGCCCTCGGCGTCGGCGCCATCGTCGGCACCGGCATCTACACCTTGACCGGCGTCGGCGCAGAGCGCGCCGGTCCGGCCGTGATCCTCGCCTTCGCCATCGCCGGTGCGGTCTGCGCCTGCGCCGCGCTCGCTTATGCCGAAATGGCGACGATGATCCCCGCCGCGGGCAGCGCCTATACGTTCTCTTACGCCGCCATGGGCGAGACCATCGCCTGGATCGTCGGCTGGAGCCTCATCCTCGAATATTCGCTGGCCTGCTCCACCGTCGCAGTCGGCTGGTCCGGCTATCTGGTCGGCTGGATCCAGTCGGCGGGCATACATCTGCCGCAAATGCTGCTCGTCGGCCCGCACGGCGGCGGCATCGTCAACCTGCCTGCCGTGCTCGTGGCGCTGGCGGTCATGGGCATGCTGATCGCCGGTACGCGTGAAAGCGCGACGCTGAACATCGTGCTCGTCATCATCAAGCTGATCGCGCTGTCGATCTTCGTCGTCATGGCGCTGCCCGCCTTCCACGGCGGCAACCTCGAACCCTTCATGCCCTACGGCTTCGCCAGCACCGAGATCGAGGGCCAGAAGCGCGGGGTCATGGCCGCTGCCGCCATCGTCTTCTTCGCCTTCTACGGCTTCGACGCGGTCGCCACTTCGGCCGAGGAAGCCAAGAACCCCGGCCGCGACCTCACCATCGGCATCGTCGGCTCGATGGTCGTCTGCACCGCGATCTACATGGCGGTCGCCATCACCGCGATCGGCGCCCTGCCCTTCCAGCAGCTCGCCAACTCGCCCGAACCGCTGGCGCTTGTCCTGCGCCAGCTCGGCCAGCCGGTCGCCGCGCACCTGATCGCCCTCGCCGCCGTGCTCGCGCTGCCCTCGGTCATCCTCGTCATGATGTACGGCCAGAGCCGCGTGTTCTTCGTCATGGCCCGCGACGGCCTGCTTCCCCGCAGCCTCGCCAAGATCAGCCCCCGCACTGGTGCCCCCACCCGCATCACCCTGATGACCGGCGTGTCGATCGCCGTCGTCGCGGGCATCTTCCGCCTCGACGAGATCGCCGAACTGGCCAATGCCGGGACCCTGATCGCCTTCATCTCGGTCGGCGCCTGCCTGATGATCCTGCGCCGCCGCGCGCCGGAGCTGCCGCGTCTGTTCAAGTGCCCCAAGCCCTTCCTCGTCGGCACCCTGACAATCCTCGGCTGCGCCTACCTGCTGTTCAGCCTGCCCGAGAGCACGCTGGTCCGCTTCGGCGCCTGGAACGTGATCGGCCTGCTGGTATACTTCCTCTATGGCCGCACCCGCAGCGAGGCGGCCCGAGAGGCAGCGGTGGCCTGAGCCCGAAAACCTCGAACCGTTCTCAACTATCCTTCTCAATATCCAAGGAGATCGCGATGAAACGCGCCCTCGTTCTGGCCGCCGCCCTGCTCGGCACCGCACTTTCGCCTGCTGCTCCTGCCCTCGCCAAGACCGCCTATGACGGCGTCTGGCTGTTCGACGACACCCCGCCGACGCCCGGTGTGACGATGATGGAAGTCACGTCCAAGGGCGGAAAGATCGCCGG
The DNA here is from genome assembly GCF_036820275.1 of Novosphingobium sp. Classification (GTDB taxonomy): domain Bacteria; phylum Pseudomonadota; class Alphaproteobacteria; order Sphingomonadales; family Sphingomonadaceae; genus Novosphingobium. The sequence continues at coordinate 71,572 of NZ_DAISLT010000001.1, read as the reverse complement.
CACCGTCACCACCAAGTGGTATGGCCCGGTCGAGATGATGAACCCGCGCATCGAAAAAGGGGAGCTGAAATTCGAGGCCCGCAACCTCAACGACAAGGAACATCTGACCCGCCCGTGGAGCGTCGCGCTCGAAGACGGAAAGGCCCGGCTCAAGGGCCGGATCTGGGAATCCGAAGTCGACAGCACGGGCTACAAGGGCAAGTCCGCCGACGCCAAAGCCCGCGCCTTCCAGTTCTCGACCCTCGCTCCGCTCGGCGCGCCGATCCCCAGCAAGATCGCCGCCACGCCGCCGATGGGCTGGAGCAGCTGGAACAAGTTCGCCGAGCACATCGACGACAAGACGATCCGCGCCCAGGCCGACGCCATGGTCTCGACCGGGCTGCGCGATGCGGGCTATCTCTACATCAACATCGACGACGGCTGGCAGGGCAAGCGCGACGCGAACGGCGTGCTCCAGCCCAACGAAAAGTTCCCGGACATGAAGGCGCTGACCGACTACGTCCACTCCAAGGGCCTCAAGATCGGCATCTATTCCTCGCAGGGTCCGCGCACATGCGCCGGTTATGAGGGCAGCTACGGCCATGTCGCGCAGGATGCGAAGACTTATGCCGCATGGGGCTTCGACTATCTGAAGTACGACCTCTGCTCGGGCGAGTGGTTCTATGCCGATGCCGACACCGTGAAGCGCAGCTACTACGAGATGGGCGCCGCGCTTCAGGCGACCGGCCGCGAGTTCATCTATTCGCTCTGCGAATACGGCCGCTTCGACGTGGGCAGCTGGGGCCGCGACGTCGGCGGTCAACTCTGGCGCACGACCGGCGACATCACCGACGACTATCCGACGATGGCCAAGATCGGCTTCGACAAGAACGGCAATCCCGACTGGGCCGGCCCCCACGGCTGGAACGACCCGGACATGCTGGAAGTCGGCAACGGCGGCATGAGCGCGGACGAATACCGCACCCACATGACGCTCTGGGCGATGTCCGCCGCGCCGCTGATGATGGGCCACGATCTTCGCGAAACCGATGCCGCGACGCTGGCGATGCTCACCAACAAGCGCGTCATCGCCGTCGATCAGGACGCCAAGGGCGCTCAGGGCAAGGCCGTGCGCAAGGTCGGCACGATGGAAGTCTGGGCCAAGCCGCTGGCAGGTGGCCGCGTCGCCCTGGCCCTGTTCAATCGTGGCGATGCGGCAGCTTCGCTTGCTCTAAGCCCGGCCGACGCAGGCCTCGCCTCGGTTTCGCAGGTCGAAGACCTGTGGAGCGGCGCCAGGACTGCCAAGCTGCCGGCCAGCTACACTGTGCCTGCACGCGGTGCCGTCATGCTCACGGTCGGCGGCTGACTCCGCATCCCGAAGTCCCACCTGCCGTCGCACGCGCGGCGGTAGACCTGCCGCCGGGAGCCGCTCAGCCGGAACCCGGCGGCATTCGTTGCCCGCACGATTCCTTAATAAGCCTTATTCACTTTTGTTATTGCGAGGCATTCGCACTTGGCGTAATGGCTGCCGCTCAAGGGGGCCGGGACTCGATTCCGCATCGTTACACGCGCTTCCCGTCTTTCAAGGGAAACGTGCAAGTTGAGCGGCAGCGGTGATAGTCTCGATGTGCTGGATGCTGCGGCCCTGACAGAAGCGCCCGCAGCCGCACGCATCGATCCGCCCGTTCGCAAGGCGGCTCCGGCCGCGCCGCGCAAGGCTCCTGCCAAGAAAAAGAACAAGAAGGCCCGCGCCTTCTGGCTGAAGCAGCTCCACACCTGGCACTGGGTGAGCGCGGCGGTTTCGCTGGCGGGGATGTTCCTTTTCGCGATAACCGGCATCACGCTGAACCACGCCGCGTCGATCGGCGCCGAACCCAAAGTCGTGCAGAGCCAGGGCAAGATCGCCCCGGGCCTCCTGCGCCAGTTGCCGCCCGCAGGAGACAGCACCGCCCCGCTGCCCGCCGACGTGGCCAAAGCCGTCGCAGCTGCGGTCCCGCTGGATCCCTCCGGTTTCGCGGCGGACTGGTCTGCCGATGACGAAGTCTATGTCGCCATGCCCGGTCCCGGCCGCGACGCCTGGGTCAGCATCGATCGCTCGAACGGCGCGGTCTCGGCCGAGGTGACAAAACGCGGTGCGGTTTCCTATCTCAACGACCTCCACAAGGGCCGCAACACCGGCTCCGTGTGGTTCTGGTTCATCGATCTCTTCGCGGCGGCCTGCGTCATCTTCACTGTGACCGGCCTGTTCCTGCTCCAGCTTCACGCCAAGCACCGGCCCTCGACCTGGCCGCTGGTGGGGCTGAGCCTGCTGATCCCGCTCGCGATCGCCCTGATATTCATCCACTGAGACAAGAAGGCACCGATGACGACATCGAAGGCACTGCCCGCGCTTCCGCTTCTGGCCCCGCTCGTGGCGGCCGGAACCATCGCCTCTCCGGCGGCGGCGGCCACCGTGAGCGTGACGATCCCGCGCATCAACGTCGCGGAATACCATCGTCCCTATGTCGTCGGCTGGCTGGAACCCGCTGCGGGCGGCCCGGCCCGCACGATCTTCGTGTGGTACGACGTCAAGAAGGCCGGCCGCGAACCCGGCACCAAGTGGCTGGCGGACTTGCGGTCCTGGTGGCGCAAGGGCGGTCGCTCGCTGAACCTGCCTGCGGACGGTCTCAGCGGCGCTACCCGCGCGCCCGGCACCTATCAGGTCGCGCTGCCTGCCAATCTCCCGGCCGGACAATACGTCTTCAAGGTGGAAGCCGCGCGCGAAACGGGCGGGCGCGAACTGGTATCGGTTCCGATCACCGTGCCGGTCAAGAAGAGCGCTTCGGCGGCAGGCACATCCGAACTGGGCGCCGTCACCATCCGCTGACTTCGCTCTCTCGCATTTTCTATGATTTTTGGGGACATCACATGCGCTACAGTTCCATCCTGATCGCGTCGGCCGCCGCAGCCGCCGCCCTCGCCTCGCCTGCGTCTGCCCACCGCGCGTGGCTGCTGCCCTCGACCACGACGCTTGCGGGAACCAGCGAATACGTGACCGTCGACGCAGCCATATCGAACGACCTGTTCTATCCCGATCACTTCCCGATGAACCCGGAGCAGGTTACCGTCTGGACACCCGATGGCAGCGTGGGCAAGCTCGAAAACCCGGCCACCGGCCGCTATCGCTCGACCTTCGACGTGAAGATCGACAAGCCCGGCACATGGAAGATCGGCACGCAGCGCTCGGCGATCATGGGCAGCTTCAAGGTCAATGGCGAGGACTGGCGCCTCGGCGGCCGTGGTCGTCCGATGGGAGCTCCCGGTACCGGAGGCCCGGGCGGTCCGGGTGGAGCACCTGCTCGCAGCGTCGCGACCGTGGCCGACATTCCGGCCAATGCCACCGACGTGAAGCTCGTGGAATCGCTCTCGGCCAACTACATCTACGTCACCGCCGATGCCCCGACCAAGACCGTCTTCACCCCGACCGGCAAGGGTCTTGAAATCGATCCGATCTCGCATCCTGACGAACTCGTTTCCAACGAAGAAGGCCAGTTCCGCTTCCTGATCGACGGCAAGCCCGCCGCCGGGGTGAAGGTCACGGTCGTCCCCGGCAGCAAGAAGTACCGCGAGGCCGAAGAAGCGCAGGAACTGACCACCGGCGCCGACGGCGTGCTCCATATCAAGTGGCCGGTCGCCGGAATGTATTGGATCAACGCCAGTGCCAGCGACGCCAAGCCCAGCGAGAAGCGCGCCACCGAGCGTCGCATGACCTATACCGCCACCGTCGAAGTGGTAGCGCCCTGACCGGCAGCCTGCGACTGGCGATCCCCGTCGAAATCGATCCGGGCGCCCTTGCCGACTGGCGGCAGGGCGCCCCGGTGATCGATCTCGGCGGCGAGACCATGGGCACGACCTGGCGCCTGCGCCTGGCCGTGCCCGAGGATTTCGACCGGAACGCGACGCTTGAAGCGATCGAGGACCGACTGGAAGACATTCTCGCGCAGATGAGCCATTGGCGTGCGGACTCGGTCCTTGGCCGCTTCAATCGTGCGCCTGCCGGGGAATGGACCTCCCTCCCGCCCGATTTCGCGGGCGTGATGAGCGCGGCTCTTGCCATCGCCGAAATGACCGATGCCGCCTTCGATCCGGCGATCGGGGCTATCGTCGACCTCTGGGGCCACGGCCCCACACCCTCCGAGGCGCCACCGACGCCGGACGCACTGGCCGAAGCCCGCGCGCGCTCCGGTTGGCAGCGACTGACGTACGATCACGAAAACAGCCGCCTGCTCCAGCCCGGCGGCCTTCATCTCGACTTGTCCGGCATTGCCAAGGGCTATGCCGTCGACGCTCTGGCAACACTTTTGCGAAAACGCGGTTGCCGTCATTTCCTTGTCGAGATCGGCGGCGAACTCATCGGTTCCGGGGTCAGGCCCGACGGCGATCCCTGGTGGGTCGATCTGGAAACCCCGACAGTCGACGTATCGCCGCTGCGCATCGCCCTCCACCAGCTCGCCGTAGCGACCTCGGGAGATTACGTGCGCGGTCGTCATACTATCGACCCACGCAGCGCCGTGCCGGTCGAACATGCCATGGCGGTGAGCGTCCTCCATCGCTCCGCCATGCTGGCCGACGCCTGGGCTACCGCGCTCTCCGTTCTATCCGTCGCTGCCATGCACGAAATCGCGATCCGGAATGACCTGACGGTCCGCGCACTTCATCGTACAGGCGATAAGGTCGAGGAGTGGCTCAGTCCCGCATTTCAGCGGCTTATCGTCGAAGACTAAGCCCCAGTTCACGGCACGGCTGGCAACGGAGCCGTTACGCAAGCGGCTGCATTCACCCAACTTTGCAACAAAAGCGATACATTTGTAACAAAGCGTATTGCGAATGCGAATGACTCTCATTATCGGAACCGCAACAGGTTTCCAAAACATGAGGGGAAATATGTCTTTCAAGCCTTCGTCGGCGGCTGCTCGCCGTACCTTTCTCGCGCTTTCCTGCATCGCTCCGGCAATTGCCCCCGTCGCTCACGCCCAGCAGGCGGATGGCCAACGCGTGCTCGGCGGCGTCACCGTCAGCGATACCGCGATCGACGAGCAGCCCGGACGCAAGCTCGAATCCCCCAAGCGCACCCGTCCGGTTCTCGACACCCCGCAGACCATCACCGTACTGTCCAATGAAGTGATCGAGCAGCAGAACCTGCTGACCCTGCGCGACGTGCTCTCGACTGTCCCCGGCATCACGTTCGGTGCAGGTGAAGGCGGCACCGGCCCCGGCGACAACATCACGTTCCGCGGCTACAGCGCCAGCAACGACATCACCGTGGACGGCGTTCGCGACAGCGCCCAGATCACCCGCACGGACTCGTACAACCTCGAACAGATCGAAGTCACGAACGGAGCGAACTCGGTAATCTCGGGCGCAGGCTCGACCGGCGGCAACATCAACATCGTCACCAAGCGACCGAAGTCGGACGACGCCTACCTCGCAACCGCCGGTATCGGCACCGATAACTACTACCGCGCGACGGTGGACCTCAACAAGCGCGTCAACGACCTCGTCGCGTTCCGCCTGAATGCCATGTGGCACCGCAACGACGTGCCCGGCCGCGATGTCGAGGACTACAAGCGCTGGGGCGTCGCGCCCTCGCTCACCATCGGCATTGACAGCCCGACCCGCCTGACGCTCCAGTACAACCACCAGGAAGACGACAACATCCCGCAGTACGGCGTGCCGTACTATGCCGGTAAAGGCGTCCCCGGCGTCCATCGCAGCGACTACTTCGGCTATCGCAACTTCGACAAGCAGCGCATCAACGTCGACCAGTTGACCGCGATCTTCGAGCACGATTTCAGCGACACCGTCTCGATCCGCAACCTCGCCCGCTGGCAGGATTCGCGCCAGCTGACCCAGGTCAGCCCGCCGCAGGGTACGTATTGCCTCGCAAACGGCCTTACCCCGCTCGGCGCCGCCTGCACCGTCAATGTCGGGACCGCCAACGCCCCCAACAATGTGCTCCTGCCCGCAGGCTACTACCTGATCGGCGGTCCGCGCGGAAACACGCGCGACACCCGCAACCAGCTGATGTTCGACCAGCTCGACCTCAAGGCCGTGTTCAACACCGGCGCGATCGAGCACACGATCACGCTCGGCGGCGCGGCGACCTGGGAAAAGTACGACCTCTACACCGGCAACTCGCTGCGCGGCGCGGACGGCTCGGTGACGTACTCGCGCTACCCGCTGGTCAATATCGCCAACCCGAACGATGTCGTGGCAGGACCGGCCAGCCCTTACTTCACCTATGGCAGCAACGTCTATGTCGGCCCGGTGAACTTCATCCGCGCCGGGCACACCATCGGCGAGCAGACCAATGTCGCGGGCTACCTGTTCGACACCATGAAGCTCGGCAAGTTCGAACTGAGCGCCGGTGCCCGCATCGAGCGCAATGTCGGCACGAGCCGCGCCGATACGATCTGCTCGACCGTGGGCGGCTGCCTCGTGAGCGGAACGCGGATCGCGCTGGGCGACGTCAGCGCAGTCGGCGTGAAGAGCCGCAATGCCGACACCCTGTTCTCCTACCGCGTGGGCCTGAACTACAAGCCGGTCGAGCAAGTCAGCATCTACGCCGCCTACGGCAACTCGCGCACGCCCTCGAAGAACTCGGTCAACGGCTCCTGCACGGCCGAAGCGCCGGGCGTGACCGGTACGACCTGCAATATCAACCCGGAATCGGCCAAGAACTACGAGATCGGCGTGAAGGGAGAACTGTTCGACGGCGGCCTGCTGCTGACCGCATCGGCTTTCCGCAACGAGCGTGACAAGTACGCCGTCATCTCCGGCGACCCGACGGTTCCGAACCAGCAGCTCGACGGCAAGTCGCGCGTGGACGGTATCGCGCTCGGTGCCTCCGGCACGATCACCAAGGCGTGGACGATCACGGCGAACTACACCTACCTCAAGGCCAAGCTGCTCCAGTCGGTATCGGACGAGTGCCTTGCGGCCCCCGGCAGCGGCACCTGCACCAACTCGCCTGCAAACCCCAACCCCGGTGCCGGTCAGTACCTGCCGCAGACCCCCAAGCACTCCGGCAGCCTGTTCACCACCTATCGCCTGCCCTTCGGTCTGACGCTGGGCTACGGCCTCACCTACCAGGACGGCTTCCTGCTCTCGGCCGCAACGCCGACCGCTGCCGCCGTCAAGTCGGACGACTACCTGACTCATCAGGGCTTCCTGTCCTACGACTTCACCCCGAACCTCTCGGCGCAGATCAACGTCAAGAACATCGGCAACAAGCTCTACTACCAGCGCATCCGCAACAACGGCTGGGCCACGCCGGGCGATGCCCGCTCGGCAGTCCTGACCATTACCGCGAAGATGTAAGCGGGAACCCTGTCCCAACGGCCGGCGGGCGCTCTTCAGGGCGCCCGCCGGTTTCTCTTTTTGATGCGAGTCATTGTCAGGAGCGCCGTCCTCGGCAAGAAGAGCGCCCATGGTCATCGAAATTCCCGAACTTTTCTCCGGCGACGAAGTGCGCGCATTCCGAGAAGCGCTGGAAACCGCCGACTGGGCGGACGGACGCGCCACTGCCGGTCACCGCGCCGCGCAAGTCAAGGAGAACGAGCAGCTACCACTCGATCATCCGCTGGCGAAGCAGCTGGCCGACCGCGTGCTGGCCCGGCTCATGCAGACCCCGCTGTTCATCGCCGCCGCCCTGCCGCAACGCGTACTCCAGCCCCGCTTCAGCCGCTATGACGGGCGCGGGCACTACGGCAACCACGTCGACAACGCGATCTTCCCGATCCCCGGCACCGGCGAGCACTTGCGCAGCGACATTTCCAGCACCCTGTTCCTCAGCGATCCCGACGAATACGACGGCGGCGAACTGGTGATCGAGGACATGTTCGGCGCCCATACCGTCAAGCTCCCGGCGGGCCACCTGATCGTCTATCCCGGCAGCAGCCTGCACCGCGTTGCCCCGGTGACGCGCGGCACCCGGTTCGTCTCGTTCTTCTGGACCCAGAGCTTCGTGGCCGCCCCGGAACGCCGCCGCCTGCTGCTCGAACTCGACGGCGCAATCCAGGGTGTAGCAAGCGACCACCCCGAACACGCCTCGATCGATACGCTCACGCAGGTCTATCATAACCTGCTGCGCCAGTGGTCGGCGACGTGAGCGACAGCCCACTCCCCGCGCTGACACAGATCGCCCCGGATTTGCGCAGCCTCGCCGACTACGAGCGCCGCGCGCCTGCCCATCTGACAGCCGAAGCCTGGCACCATATCGAGGAAGGCTCGGGCACGGGGCAGACCCTGCGCGCCAACCGCGAGGCTTTCGCGCACCGAGGCTTCCGCCCCCGCGCCATGGCCGACTTGCGCGGCGGCGGCACGGCGACCGAGCTGTTCGGGCGCACTCACGCGGCACCGCTGATGCTCGCGCCGATCGCCTACCAGCGCCTCGCCCATCCCGACGGCGAACTGGCGAGCGTACGCGCCGCCACCGCGCTCGATACCGGCACGATCGTCAGTACCCTGTCGAGCGTGCCATTGGAAGAGATCGCCGGGGCCGCTCGCGCCTTCGCCCACGAACTCGGCAAGCCTGCGGCACCGCTCTGGTTCCAGCTCTATCTCCAGCCTGACCGCGAGCACAGCCTTGCCCTCGTCCGCCGCGCCGAGGCGGCAGGCTACGAGGCGATCGTCCTCACCATCGACGCCGCCATCAAGCTCTCGGGCATGACCCTGCCGCCCGGCGTCGGCGCGGCGAACCTCTCCGGAATGGCGCTGCCGCGCCAGACCGCGACGCCAGGCGGGCGTATCCTGTTCGGTACTCCGCTCGCCGATACGGCCCCGCGCTGGGAGGACCTCGCATGGCTACGCGAGGCAACCACCCTGCCGATCCTCATAAAGGGCATGGTGCTCGGCGAGGACGCGACCCTCGCCGTCGGTCTGGGGGCGGACGGCCTTATCGTTTCCAACCACGGCGGCCGTGTGCTCGATGGCTTGCCGAGCGTGCTCGACGTGATCGAAGAGGTAGCCCAGGCGACCGGCGGGTGCGTTCCGCTACTCGCGGACGGCGGCTTCCGCTCCGGCACCGACGTGGTCAAGGCGCTGGCGCTCGGGGCAAGCTCGGTGCTGATCGGCCGTCCGCAGATGCACGCCCTTGCCGTCGCCGGAATGCCGGGCCTGGCCCATGCGATCCACCTGCTGCGCACCGAACTGGAAGCGGCCATGGCGCAGCTCGGATGCGCGACACTCGCCGATATCACCCGCGAGCGCCTGACATATCTCTATTGAAGTCGCAGCAATCGCGGCCCGCTCATCTTCGGTAAATCACTGGAATTGCATCGCCCGTTAGTTCGCCGACGAGGCGACGCAACAATGACGCGAAGCTGTCACCAATTAATACAAATTGTGACGCCCCAAAGGGCGCAAATCTTGTCATGGCAGCAACAAAACAAGATGAGGGATTTACAAAGTGGTGCGACTCCGTTTCGGACTGATGGCATCGGCTGCGCTGGTGGCCTGGCCTATCGCTTCCGTGCATGCCCAATCGGGTTCGGGTTCCGCTTCGACCGGCGCCGGCAGTGCTGCGCCTGCCCAAGCGGTCGAAGACAGCGGCGAGGAAATGGAAATCGTCGTCTCCGGCCAGAAGCCGCGCGGCTCGGTGGTCGGCGACATCGCTCCCGAAGTGACCTTCAACTCCGGCGACGTGCGCGCCCTGGGCGTTTCCAGCGTCACCGAACTGCTTGAAGAACTCGCACCGCAGACCGAAAGCGCGGGCGGCGGTGCACCGGTCGTCTTGCTCGAAGGCCGCCGAATCGCCAGCTTCCGCGAAGTCGGCACGATCCCCACCGAAGCGATCCAGCGCGTGGAAATCCTGCCCGAGGAAGTCGCGCTCAAGTACGGCTATGCGGCAACGCAGAAGGTCGTCAACATCGTCCTGCGCCAGCGTTTCCGCGCCTATACCCTCGAAAGCGGCGGCAAGCTCACCACCAAAGGCGATGGCCTGACGCTCAACCCCAAGGCCGACTTCCTGGCGATCCGCCGCGGCGAGCGCGTCAACATCGACGCCAACTACTCGCACGGCAATCCGATCACCGAGGCCCAGCGCGGGCTCGCGACCAGCGGCGGCAACGGCAACAACCGCACCCTGCGCTCGGGATCGGAAGCCCTGACGCTGACGGGAACTTACGCCAAGCCGCTCTCCCAGGTCTGGCTGGCCACGATCAACGGCGAAGTCACCACCACCGACACCGAAGCCCTGCGCGGCAGCGCGCTTTCGCCCGTCACCATCCCCGGCGGCAGTGCCTATGCGAGCGGGGCAGCGGACGAAACCTTCCTGCCCACCGTCGACGGCCTCTCCCCGCTGACCAACAGCAACAGCACCCAGACCGGGCATCTCGGGCTAACGCTGAACGGCACCACGCAAAAGTGGCAGTGGACGGTCACCGGCAACTACGACCACAGCGACACCCGCTCGATCCAGCAGCGCCCGCTGAACCTTGCGGACTACGCTGCCGCCGTCGCCGCCGGAGATCCGCTTGCCGATCCCTCACTGCCGATCGCCGGGCAGTTCCTGGACTTCCAGTCGGTCAACCAGTCACGCAATTCCACCGACAGCGCCGAACTCAACCTGATCGCCACGACCTCGCCGCTGCAACTGCCGGCCGGCGCGGTGAACACGACCTTCAAGGTCGGCGGCAACCTCGACCGGTCCGAAAGCGAGATCACCCGGCAAGGCCTCACGCAGAACAGGGATGTGAACCGCAATCAGGGCGAGGCCTCGGTCAACATCGACATTCCGCTCAGCAGCCGCGCCGTGCCGCTGTTCCCGGGCGCAGGACGCATGTCGATCAACGCCAATGCCGCCGTTCGGCAAGTCGGCGATTTCGGCACCTTGCGCACGCTGGGCGGCGGCTTCACCTGGAATCCGACGAACCAGTTCAGCCTGATCGCCAGTTACCGGGACGATCAGAATGCGCCCACGGCGGCCCAGCTCGGCGGTGCGGTGATCACCACCGCCAATGTCGACATCTTCGACTATACCCGCGGGCAATCGATCCGCGTCACCGCGCTGACCGGCGGCAATCCCGACCTCAAGGGCTCGGGCATGCGCAACTTCCGTCTGGGCGGCACGTTCCGCCTGAACGATCCGAACATCACGCTGAACCTCGACTACAACCGCACCTGGCAGCGGGGTCAGGTAACCGCCCTGCCCGGCGCGACCCCGGCGGTCGTCGCAGCCTTCCCGGAACGCTTCACCCGCGATGCCGATGGCGATCTGGTCTCCGTCGACTTGCGGCCGATCAACATCGCCAGCGAGGACAAGTCCCAGCTGCGCATGGGCATCACTTTCACGAAGTCGCTGAAGACGCCGCAGTCGCAGATCGACGCTATGCGCGAGAGCTTCCGGAAGCGCTTTCCGGGCGGCTTCCCCGGCCGCCGCGACGGAGAGGACAGTCCCCCGCCGCCGCCACCTGCAGAAGGCGAAAGCGCTGGCGCCAAGTCTGACGGCGCGGGGGCTTCCCCGGATGCCGCGGCTAATACACCTGGCAATCCAGGCGGCGGCGAAGGCCCGCGCGGCGAAGGAGGAGGCGGCGGCTTCGGTCGTCCGGGCGGCGGCGGACCTGGCGGTAGTTTCGGCGGGCGCGGTTTCGGAGGCGGCGGACGCGGCGGACGCATGACCTTCTCGCTCTACCATACCTGGGTCTTCTCCGACCGCGTGGTCCTGCGCGAAGGCCAGCCAGAGATCGACCTGCTCAAGGGCGGTACTATCGGTGCCAGCAGCGGCGGCACGCCGCGCCACAAGCTGGAACTCCAGACCGGCTACTCGCAGAGCGGCCTCGGCATGCGCTTCACCGGAAGCTGGCAGAGCGGCACCACGGTGAACGGGGTAGACGGCTACCCGACGACGCAGCTGCGTTTCGAGGATTTCGCCAAGTTCGACTTGCGCCTCTTCGCCGATCTCGGCCAGCAGCCCAAGCTCGTCGACAAGATGCCGTTCCTGCGCGGCTCGCGCGTGACGTTCTCGGTATCCAACCTGTTCGACGCCCGCCAGAAGGTGCGCGACGGCAACGGCAATACGCCCTTCGCCTATTCGCCTTATTACCTCGATCCGGTGGGCCGCTCGTTCCAGCTTACCTTCCGCAAGCTGTTCTTCACGGCCCCGCCGGGAGGTCAGGGGCGCGGACCGCGGTAATGCCAAGCGGCGCGACGAGAAGATTATCGTCGCGCCGCCCCCGATAGCGCCATTCCGGACAAACTTCAGACTAGTATTTGCGAATGATTTGCAATAGCATGATTTACGCGACCTGGAGTGCCCGCCGATGACCTTTCACTTCCCTACCCCGTCCGGCCCGCCTGCAACGCTGCCGCCCAGCGTTCTCGTAGACGTGGCGCGCTGCTGGAGTCAGGCTCGCCGCGAAGGGCGACTGGCGCAGCCCAGTCTTGCCAACCGTCTCGATCTGTTCGACTGCGCGGTCCTCGCGCCGGTGCTCGACAGCTTCTGCCTGCTGTTCGAATCCGCCCTCGACCGGCCGTTCCGGATAGGCGAAGCCCGGCACCTCTCCGCCGACGAACGACTGATGCTGTCGCTGCTGGAAGGTCCGGAACTGCGCACCGTCACGCTGCCTTGTGACAAGGCCCGCGGCACTCTGCTCGACCTCGCGATCCGTTCCACCCGGATCATGATCGCCCTCACCCTTGGGCAGGCCCGCAAGGTGAAGGTCAGGGGCTAACGGCGGAAAATCAGATGCTTATCTGAGCCATTATCATCACGAAGAAGATGACAAGCGCGGTAGAAGCGAACCAGCCCAGCACCACGGTGCGCCAGAACGCGCCGAACCACCTCAGGCCATAGGCTCCGCGCAACTGCCGGTACATGTGGATCGGCGGCAGGACGAACAGCACCGTAACCAGCGCCTTTGCGCCCAGCGAATCCAGCACCATGCCGAGAATGACCAGCAAGGTCATGAAGCAGAGCGAATAAGTGACGAACACCGTGTGGTCGTAAAGGTGGAACCGGCGACTGAACGGAAAGAGCAGCCAGAGGAACGGCACCGAGATCGGTATCAGCGCCCAGCTATACTTGTAGGCGTAAGTCTGAAGCTTGTAGGCGGCGAGTTCCGGGTTCTTCTTGAATTTTTTGACGGCCTTGTCGATCTGGTGGAAGTCGCTGTAGCGCTGCTGATCGGGCAGGTTCTCGGTAATTGCGGATCGCGTGTCCTTCAGCGCTTCGAGTGCCTGTTTTCTGCTGTCGATCCTGCGATCGATCGCGTCGGTATCGGCGCGCCGGTCCTGCAATTTCTGGCGTTCCGCGCGCAGACCCGCGAGTTCCTTTTCACTCGCACCAATCGCTTCGTCGAAATTGCCGCTGCGAACCGTCGGCATTTCTCCGCCCTCGGCCCCTTCCAAGGCGTGGAATGCCGCGAACATCAAGAAGACGCTGAACAGAAACAGGGCGATCGGAGAGACGTAGCTGGCGCGCCGTCCGTCAATATATTCGCGCGTCAGCCGGCCCGGACGCCAGACCAACAGCGGCAGCGTCCGCCAGATCTTGCCTTCGAAATGGAACACGCCGTGCAGCAGGTCGTGAAAGAACGCGCCGAGGCTGCGATGGACATGCGCCGCCTGCCCGCAGGAATGGCAGTGCGGACCGATCAGCGGAGTGCCGCAATTGAGGCAGGCGGTTTCATGCGTGTGCCCCTCACTGCCCGTATCGGGTTCGACGGCTTGCGCGGCCAGCGCGCCTTGTCCGATCTCGGCGAGACTCTCGGTGATCTCGTTCATGCGTTCCCCCTGAAACGGGAGAGAACCTATCGCGTTGTCCGGCGGCTGAACAGAGGGAGAGCTAACCGGCCCGTTCGGCGAGCTTGGCCTCTATAGCCCGCCACAGCCGCGCGAACTGCTGCGCGGCCGGGCTTTGCGGGGAATGGACGCCAATCGGCTGCTGGTGGACCGCACATTGTTCGACGGCGCTGGCATAGGGAACCGAGGGCCAGTTCGGGTTCGCATCGCGTGCCTGCCTGTGCAGGGCGCGGCGCAAGTCCAGCATCGAAAGCACCGGCAGGATCGGCGGATGGCGACGCGTATTGCCGGAGATTTCGCGCACCACGAGATCGAAGGCACGGGCGGAAAGCGGCGAAGGCGGCAGCGGCACGATCACCAGATCGGCAGCACGCACGACTTGCGCGGAAAGCTCGTTCATCACCGGCGGGCAATCCAGCACGATGCGGCCATAGTTCGCGGAGAGTTCCTCCGTCAGCCGGGCAAGCCGCTTGCGCTTGCCGATGCGCATGAGCTGGGCGTCAAGTGCGCGAATGCTCTCGTCCGCGGGAAGAATGTCGATACCCTCCCAGGCGGTACGCTGGATCAGCTTGGCCGGTGAGCGGTCGCGCGAAAAGACTTCCTCCGCCAGCCCGGAACCCTTCGCCTCCAGTCCATAGAGGAAGCCCGAACCTCCCGCCGCGTCGAGATCCCAGAGGAGCGTGCGATGGCCGCCTTGCGCCGAGTACCAGGCGAGATTGGCAGCAAAGGTCGTCTTACCGACCCCGCCCTTGACGCTGTAGATGGCGATCGTGGCTCCGCCGGACGATGGCCTATCCGCGTCCGGTTCCTGCACGCGCGCGCGTTCTCGAACCGATCCACCGGCGATCCGGGGTAACTTGTGCTTCTTGCCAACCACGCGCGGGATCGTTGCCGGTGGAGCGCGATCCGTCAACCGGGAACCGCCCTCGGTCCATGTCTAAAACGGCATCGGCCCGCAGCTCTGTCCGAAAAACGGAGAGAGCTGCGGGCCGATGCCGCAATCCGGCTCGCACCGGGTCAATAAGTCAGGCGATCAGCCGTCGTAGTCGCCACCCAGCGAGGTATTGCGGGTAGGCGCCGAAGCGGTGATGCGCAGGGCTTCGGCCGACTGGCTGAGCGAGCCGATTTCGTCCATCTCGTCGTCGTCGTCCGGCAGGACGCGCTGCATCGAGGTGACCAGCGTTTCCTTGAGGTTGGACGGGGTCACGGTCTGCTCCGCGATCTCGCGCAGGGCGACGACCGGGTTCTTGTCACGGTCGCGCTCAAGGGTGAGTTCGGCGCCGCCCGAGATCTCGCGCGCACGCTGTGCGGCCAGCAGGACCAGGTCAAAGCGGTTGGGGATCTTGTCGACGCAATCTTCGACAGTAACGCGCGCCATGGGCACTCCGTATGAAATCTGGTGGATCGGTAAACGAGGGCCGATAAGCGGATTGCTTGCAAGAGTCAAGGAATCCGCGCATCGCCTATCTGCAAAAGCATGTCGCCTCATGATCGTTCACCACGCCCACGGCCTGGAGCCAGGCATGGACCACGACCGGGCCGACAAAGCCGAAGCCGCGCTGCTTGAGCGCCGCCGACAGCGCATCGCCTACAGGGGAGCGCGCCGCGCTGCCGGTGCCGTCGCCCAAGGCGGGTTCGCCGCCGACGAAGGACCAGATGAATTCGGCAAAATCCTCGCCCTGCTCCTGCATCGCCAGATATCCCCGCGCGTTGCGGATGGTCGCCTCGATCTTGGCGCGGGCGCGGACGATACCGGCATCGCCCATCAGGCGCTCGATCTCGGCAGGGCCATATTCGGCGATGCGGTGAGGGTCGAAGCCTTCGAATGCCGCGCGGAACGCCTCGCGCTTGTAGAGGATCGTTCGCCAGGACAGGCCTGCCTGGAAGGTATCCAGCACCAGCTTTTCCCAAAGCGAGCGGGAATCGCGGATGGGAACACCCCATTCCTCGTCGTGATAGGCCTGCATCCGGGCGTCGCCTTCGGCCCAGCGGCAGCGGTGGATCGTTTCGGTCATCGGGCTTTCCGGAAAGTGAGATTATAGCGCCAGGCGCCGGTGGCAGGATGGGTGCCCTTCTCGACGCTGTCCACCCCATGGAACACCATACGCGACGGCCCGCCCCAGACCACGACGTCGCCATGATGGACCCGGTGGCGCCGGGGCCGGTCGCTCCGCGAGAGGCCACCCCAGAGGAACGTGGCAGACAGGCCCAGCGAAACCGAGACGATCGGTGCCTCGTGGTCACGCTCGTCCATGTCCTGATGCAGCGAAAGCCGCGTCCGGGCATCATAGCGATTGACCAGGCAGGCGTCAGGCTCGAAGCCGGGATAGCCCGCCGCTTCTGCTGATCGCGCGGCGAGATCGCGAAAGCGCGGCGGCAGTGCGGGCCAGAGATCGCCGGTCTCCGGATCGATCGCCTGATAGCGGTACCCGGCGCGGTCGCTGACCCAGCCCGTCTCCCCGCAATTGAACATCGCCACGGCAAGTCTCCCGCCGCTGCGGGTCGACATGTGCCGGAACGGCGAAATCGCCGAGAGCGGCGGTATCTCGGCGAGCAGCGCGTCCGCCCCATCCAGCGCGAAACCGCCGAGCAGGACCGCCCCCGGCCCGAGCACCACTTCGCTGCGGGCACTGGCGAACATGTCAGGCTGCGTCATGGAAGATCACCCCCAGAACATGACGCCTGCCCGAACGAACCTGCGATACGCCATGGCGCATGGCGACGCGGTAGTCTCCCCGCGATCCCCGCTGCGGACGGTGGTTGACGGCGAAGATCACGCCGTCGCCTTTCGCCAGCGGCACGACGATGGGCCGCGACTGCATGCGCGGGCGCTGCTCGGTCAGGACGAACTCGCCGCCGGTGAAATCCGCGCCCGGCTGCGAGAGCAGGATCGCCACCTGCAAAGGAAAGACATGCTCGCCGTAGAGATCCTGATGCAGGCAGTTGTAGTCGCCGGGGCCGTACTGGAGCAGAAGCGGCGTCGGTCTTCGCTGCCCGGCGGCATGGCAGCGATCGAGGAAGTCGGCATGATCCGCCGGGAAGCGGACCGACATGTCCATGCGCTCGTGCCAGCGGTTGGCGATCGGCGCGAGGCAGGGATAGAGCGCCGTGCGCAGCGACTGGACCGCATCGGGAAGCGGATAGGCGAAATAGCGATACTCGCCTTGCCCGAAGCCGTGGCGGGCCATGTGAACCTGGCTGCGGAACATGTCTGTCGGCCCGTATAGCCGGGAAACCGCATCGCATTGCTCATGCCCAAGCAGGCCCGGCAGGACCGCCCAGCCCTCCCGATCCAGCTGAGCCGCAATCCCCGGCCAGTCCTGTGCCGCGACAGCAGGCGTTTCATCTTCGTTCTGGTTCATCACCGGCCGCCTAGCACGACGAGCGAAGCATAGCGCCCCGTTCCTTGCGATCAAACCCTGACGGTCGCCTATCGAGGCGATGGATATGCATCGTTACAATTATCGCTATTGATTCGCATTAGGTTGTATGGCCAAGAGCGGGCACGCTCACTGATCGAGAAAGACCCGATGACTCGCACCAAACGCCTGAGCCTGCTGGCCGCTTCCGTCGCTGCCGCCGTGTTCGCTGCACCGGCCCTTGCCCACTCGCCTTACCTGCTGCCCAACGGCTTCAACCTCGACAAGGACGATCACGTCACGGTCTAAGCCTCGTTCAGCGAGCATGTCTTCGTGCCCACGGTCGCCATGCAGTCGGACGATTTCCACTTCGTCGGACCGGACGGCAAGGCCGTGCCGCTGAAGCCGGTGGCGCTGCGCGATCTGGTGATCCTGGAGGCCCCGCTCGCCACCGACGGCACCTATCGCCTGACCAGCGGCGAACGCCAGGGCCGCGTGGCCAAGGCCGCGCTCATCGACGGCACCTGGGAATTCATCGACCCGCGCCGTCCCCTGCCCGCCGGTGTCACGCCGGTCGATATGCAGAGCGTGACCAAGGCCGAGGCCTTCGTGACGCGCGGCAAGCCCGACCAGGCCGCGCTCGCGCCGTCCGGCAAGGGAATCGAATATCGCGCGATCACGCACCCCTCGCTTATCCGCGCGGGCCAGCCTGCCGAGTTCGAACTGCTGTTCAACGGCAAGCCGCTCACCAATGCCGACGTCGAGGTCGAGCAGGCCCGTGCGGGCGAGGTGGAAAACACCCGCCTGCCGCTTGTCACCAGCGACGCGCGCGGCCGCTTCACCATCACCGCGCCGGAGCCCGGACTTTACTTCGCGATGACGCGGCACCGCGTCGACGCCGTGAACGGCTTGCCCGCGCGCAGCTACACTTACGCCCTGACCTATTCCGTTTCGAAATGAGGAAGAATACCATGAAGCCCGCCCTCTGCGCGATCACCCTGCTGGCAGCGATCGGCACCGGCACCACGGCAGCCCATGCCGCCTCCCACGACCTTGCGACTTTCATCAAGGAGCAGGACCTCGACGGCGACGGCAAGGTGAGCAAGGACGAATTCCAGCGCGGCCGCGATGCCGAGTTCGACCGGATGGACCGCAACCACGACGGCGTCCTCTCGCACGACGAATATGTCGGCGACTATCGCGAACGTCTGGAACGCGAACTTGCGCAGCGCCCCGAAAGCGAGCGCGCCGAAGAACGCACCCGCCAGATGCGTCAGGCGGAAGTGCGCTTCGGCGTCCTCGACAGCGACAAGAGCGGTGGCATCACCCGCGCCGAGTTCGCCGCCACCGGCTGGGGCATGTTCCTGCGGCACGACACCAACCACGACGGCTTCGTCTCGGCCGAGGACGTGCCTGCGAAAGACGGCGAGTAAGGCTGCGAGCGGGGCGGCGGATCGACGCGTTTGACAACTGACCGCCCCGCTTTACCACCGTCATCCTGAACTTGTTTCAGGATCCATTTCTGGTCATCGGCGGCGGTTCGTTCGGCAAGATGGATCCTGAAACAAGTTCAGGATGACGGTGGGGCCGTGGCTCTGACGCTCGATCTACTGCAAGTCCCCAGCTTGCCTCGCCTCACTGAAGGCTGCGGATGAAGAATTCCGACAGCCTGCGCGTCACATAATCGATCGGACCGGTCGAGCGCCCCACGCTGTGCTCGCCGCCGGGCACGACCAGCAGGTCGAAGTCCTTGTCCGCCTTGATGAGCGCATCGGCGACCTGCATCGTCGAGGCCGGATCGACATTGCTGTCCTGCTCGCCCACGATCATGAACAGCTTGCCCTGGAGCTTTGCGGCATTGTCCACGCCCGAGGCATCCACATAGCTCTTGTCGACCGGCCAACCGAGCCACTGTTCGTTCCAGCTGATCTTGTCCATGCGGTTGTCGTAGCAGCCTGCCATGGCCACCCCGGCCTTGTAGAAGTCGCCATGGAACAGCAGAGCATTGAGCGTGCTCTGCCCGCCCGCCGAAGCGCCGTAGATGCCGACCCGGCCGATATCGTAGGCCGGGTCCTTCGCCGCCAGCGCCTTGTGCCAGAGGATACGGTCCGGGAAGCCGGAATCTTGGAGGTTCTTCCACGCCACGTCCTGAAACGCCTTGGAGCGGTTGGCCGTACCCATGCCGTCGATCTGCACGACGATGAAGCCGAGGTCGGCCAGCGCCTGCATGCCGATCACCTTGTCTCCGCCCGAGTGGTAGCCGAAGGGCCAGAAGCTCTTGGGCACGAAGCTGTCGTGCGGCCCGGCGTAGATGTTCTCGATCACCGGGTACTTCCGGGCCGGATCGTAGTCGCGGGGGCGCACGACGAGGCCCCAGATGTCGGTCTTGCCGTCGCGCCCCTTGGCGGTGAAGACTTCCGGCGCGCGGAAACCGGCGGCGGTCAGGCGGCTGATATCCCCCTTGGCGACGGTCTGAACCAGGGCGCCGTCGCTCGTACGACGAAGTTCGCTGACATTGGGCAGGTCCACGCGCGAGTAGGTATCGACGTAGAACTGCATGTCCGGCGAGAAGCTGACCGTATGGTCGGCGCGCTCAGGTGTGAGCGGGGTGAGGTTCCTGCCGTCGAAATCGATGCGGTAGTAATGACGGAAATAGGGGTCCTCGCCTGCATTCACGCCGCTGGCGGCGAACCAGATCTGGCGCTTCTCGTCATCGACCTTGACCACGTCGCGCACGACCCACTGGCCGGTGGTGATGCGGTTCTTCACCTTTCCGGTCCGGCCGTCGATCAGGTAGAGGTGGTTCCAGCCGTCGCGCTCGGAAGCCCAGACGATCTCGTTGCCCAGCCCCTTCACGTCGTGGGAGAAGCGGCGGTCGGCATAGACGAACGTCTTCGCGTCCTCTGTAACGGCGGCATGGGCTGCGCCGTTCGCAGCATCGACCGAGACGATCCGCGCCTGCCCGAAACCGCGTCGGACGTAATCGAACTCCACGCTCTTGCCGTCCGCCCGCCAACGCGCCCCGGACAGTTCGTAGGCATTGGGGAAGAGCGAAGGGTCAACCACGGTCTGGCGCTTTTCCGCGACGTCGAACAGCACCGGCTGCTCCTGGTCGATCGCATCGCCGGGCTTGGGATAGAGCTGGGTCTGGAGTCCCGGCTGCCCCTTGTCCTTGGGCGCCGCCTCGACGCGCAGGACATGGCGGGCATAGCCGGGGCGGACGCGGTAGATCATAAGGTGACGGCTGTCGGGCGACCAGGCGATCGTCTCGGGATCGTAGAAATTGCCGGAGGAACCATCGATGCTCAGACGAACCGCTGCCTTGCTCCCGACGGGGCGCACGATCAGGTTGTCATCCTCCACCAGCGCTTCCCACTTGCCGTCGGGCGAGAGGCGCGGATGATTGTCCGCCGGAACCGAAAGATCGCGAACGACACCGAAGCCGCGCGGACGGCGCGGGTCCTGCTGCTTCTCGCAGGCATAGTCGGTCAGGGTGCAGCGCCAGCCGTCTTCGTCGAGCCAGAACTGGATGGTCTGTCGGTCTCCGGCATAGTCGAATTCCGCGAAAGGCAGGCGCAGCGGCGCTATCGGTCGGCCCAGAGCCGCGCTCAAAGTCGCGGCGAGGCGCTGCTGGTCGAAGGCCGGGCTATGCGCCAGCGACCGGGCATCCACGGTCTCGAACGCAAAGCCGCCTTCCACGGTCTTGCGATAGGAGAATGCCTGGCCGTCCGGGGTCCAGTGCGCGGGCCAAGCCACGTCGCGCGTCAGGTATTGCCAGCTTTCGCGAAGGGCCAGCGAGCGGTCGATATCGGCCCGCGTCGGTGCTGCGCCAACGGTTGCCGAGATCAGCGCTGCGCCGCCCGCCATCAACAATCCGCAGATACGAGCACGGCGAGCAGCAAGCGACATGGAAAAGACCTCGGTTGGGAAAGGAGATCAGGATCGTATACGGTATTACCTGAGCGACGCAATGTCTGCGTGATCCCCTCAACGCCATCGCGTTCTTCCACGGATGCGAAAAGCGCGCCGCAATCTGCATTAAATGCTAATGCGTCGCATATTCTTTTTCTCAATCACGGGTCATAGATTCGGTTCCACGCGGCGCATCGATTCGCCGCCATTGAACCCCTCGGGGGGAGATCCTAGTTTCAACACCGGGCCAGAAACCGCGGTCCGGCAACGAGGAGACGGTCAAGGCCATGGATATTCGTCGCGAAACCGACAGCATCGGTGAAATCGAGGTTCCCGCCGCCGCATACTGGGGCGCCCAGACCCAGCGCAGCATCGAGAACTTTCCCTTCGCCTCCAGCGAACGCATGCCCTTGCCGATCGTCCGCGCCCTCGCCCGCGTGAAGCTGGCTGCGGCCCGTGCCAACCGCACCCATGGCCTCGATGCCGGACTGGCCGATGCCATCGAGGCCGCCGCCACCGAAGTCGTCGAAGGCAAGCTGGACGACCAGTTCCCGCTCGTGATCTGGCAGACCGGCAGCGGCACCCAGAGCAACATGAACGTCAACGAGGTCATTGCCGGCCGCGCCAACGAGATCCTGTCCGGCCGGCGCGGCGGCAAGGACCCGGTCCATCCCAACGACCACGTCAATCGCGGCCAGTCCTCCAACGACAGCTTCCCCACCGCGCTGCACGTCGCGGCAGTCGTCTCGATCGAGGAAGTGCTGGTTCCCGCGCTCGACCGGCTGACCGCCTCGCTCGACGCCAAGGCGAAGGCCTGGACCGACATCGTCAAGATCGGCCGAACCCACCTTCAGGACGCGACGCCGCTGACCCTCGGCCAGGAATTCTCGGGCTACGTCCAGCAGCTTCGCGACGCCTACCAGCGCATTCGCGACGCCGAGAAAGGCGTTTTGCGGCTGGCGCAGGGCGGCACGGCGGTCGGCACCGGCCTCAATGCCCCCGAAGGTTTCGGCGAGGCCGTCGCTGCCGATCTTGCCGAACAGACCGGCAAGGCCTTCGTCAAGGCGCCGAATACCTTCGAGGCCCTCGCCAGCAACGACGCTCTGGTGCAGCTTTCCGGTACGCTTTCGACCCTCGCCGTCGCGCTGACCAAGATCGCCAACGACATTCGCCTGCTCGGCTCCGGCCCTCGCTCGGGCCTCGGCGAACTCGACCTGCCCGCGAACGAACCGGGCAGCTCGATCATGCCCGGCAAGGTCAATCCCACCCAGTGCGAGATGCTGACGATGGTCGCCGCTCAAGTGATCGGCAACCACCAGGCCGTCACGGTGGGCGGCCTTCAGGGCGCCTTCGAACTCAACGTGTTCAAGCCGATGATCGGCGCGGCGGTGATCCGCTCGATCGAACTGCTTGCCACGGGCATGACCAGCTTTGCCGAGCGCTGTGTCGACGGCATCGAGCCGAACCGCACGCGCATCACCGAATTGCTGGAGCGATCGCTGATGCTGGTGACCGCGCTGGCACCGGAGATCGGCTACGACAATGCCGCGAAGATCGCCAAGCACGCCCACGCCAAGGGCCAGACCCTGCGCGAGGCGGCGCTGGAACTCGGCCTGGTGGACGATGCGACGTTCGACCGGCTCGTGCGCCCCGAAACCATGGTCTGAGCCTCCCGCGCGGCGAGGCCCGGAACCGGGCACCTGCGGCGACGTTGCTTCCGGGTAACGTCGCCGCAGGAGTATTTCAGCTATGACTGCACCAGAAGAGCGCCCTGAAAATCGGCCCAAAAATCGCGAGGTCGAAGACGAGATGGTCTGTCCACCCGATAGCGAGGGAAAGCCACCTCGCCCCGCGACCGAGCCTAAACAAGGCGGGCGCGAGCAAAACTGACGCGTGACTTTCTGATGCTCTGATCGCTAACCCGCCGTCATCCTATGCGGCCAAGGCATGGATCGGCAGTAAAGCCGCCCCCAAGGTAATCGGCGAACCCTCAAGACCGGATACCCTTACCGGCGGTCGGCGATTTCCTACGGTGACGACCAGCGCTGCCCGGGATAACCGGGCTTCCAGTCCGCACAGGACTTCGCCCGGCAAAGGTCCCGCCAGTACGATTGCGCCCGGGTCGATCCACGCGAAAGCGGTATTGCACACGACTTCCAGTTGTTCCGCCGCGCGGTCCAGCCAGGCCTCGATCGTCGGACGCTGTTCGGCCGCCGTGGGATCGATCTCGGCCACCGAAGTGATCGCGCAGCCGTCGGCTCGCAAGCAGGCCAACAGATCGAGCGGGCTGGGCCGAGGCTGATCCATGGGAAACAGACAGCCCACTTCCCCCGCGACCCCATATTGCCCCCGCATCAACCGGCCGTCGACGATGACTCCCGCGCCGATCCCATACCCGAGCAGCAATACGACCACGGTGGAGAAATCGCGCAGCAGTCCGCCAAGGTAGAACTCGGCCAATGCGGCGGCATTGGCGTCGTTCTCCAGCCAGAGCGGCCAGCCCAGTTCGCCAGACAGGATTTCGTGGAGGGGCGCCCCTCGCCAGCCGGGCAGTGCATCGACCACGCTCCATCGCTCGCCGTCATTCGACAGCGCCGGTCCCGGCACGGCCACGCCCATGCCGAGCATGCGCTGCCCGAGCAGATTGTGCCGGCTCACGAGTTCATGCGTGATCTCACGGACCTTGCGGGCGAACTGCCGCGGATCGATCGGCGGAATCGTCTCGTGATGGGTGGCGACGACGGCGCCCGCGAAATCGACCAGCGCGATGTCGAGCATGCCCTTGTGCGCCGTGGCGCCAACCGCATAGCCGCCGCTCGATGCCAGTCGCAGCGGCACCGCCGGGCGACCGCGCGCCTGATGGGCCGGATCGCCCAGTTCCTCCACCACCCCCATCGAAAGCAGTGCGCGCGACAGCTTGGTGAGCGCGGCAGGGCTGATCTCCAACCGCGCGGCCAGCGCCGAGCGGGACAGCGCGCCGGACTTGCGCAGTTCCTGGATGATCCGGCGCTGGTCCTTCTCGAGGGCGGGCAAAAGCATGGGAGGAGGCTCCAGACCTTCGGAAACCGGCGAAACCTGCCTTCGAACTGTCATAATTATTTATTTCACGAATAATAATTAAAAGCGTCATGTTCCGCGGTCAAGGGGCTTCCCGCGTCGGCTGGCAAGGCTGACCTGCAACGAAATGAGGGTTCCCCCAATGCGTAAGAGCATTCTCGCTTCCGGCACGGCACTGGCTGCCGTCTGCACCGTTTTCACCGCGCCCGCACTCGCCCAGACGGCATCGGCTTCCGTTCCGGCCGACGGCGCCGAGCAGGCCGCGCCTACCGACGACATCATCGTTACCGGCTCGACCCGCGCCCAGCGCCGCTTCGATGTATCCTATGCGATCAACACCCTGTCGCAGGAAGACATCCAGAAGATCGCCCCGGTCAACTTCGCGGACCTGATCGGCCAGCTCCCCGGCTTCCAGACCGAGATCACCGGCGGCGAAGTCCAGAACATCTACCGCATTCGCGGCTTGCCCAACGACGGCGGCTTCGTGAGCTTCCAGCAGGACGGCCTGCCGCTGTTCCACGAGAACGACGGCGTGTTCTTCCGCGGCGACGCGATCCTCAAGCAGGACCTCATGACCGAGCGCGTCGAAGTGGTGCGCGGCGGCCCGGCGCCGGTCTATGCCAGCTATTCGGGCGCGATCATCAACGCCATCACCGTCACCGGCAGCGACGTGGCACGCGGCAAGGCGCAAGTGACGCTGGGCGATACCGGCCTCTACCGCCTCGACGCCTACCAAGCAGGCCCCCTGGGCAAGAACACCTACTACGCCATCGGCGGCTTCATGCGCTATCATGACGGCTATCGCGACAACGGCTTCCCCAACGACAAGGGCGGCCAGATCCGCGCCAACATCAAGCATGAGCTGGACAACGGGTTCATCAAGCTGAACCTAAACTACGTCAACGATCACAACGTCTTCTACCTGCCGATCCCCACCAACGATCCGCGCGATCCCAGCAAGTCGCTGAACCAGTACATCGACTATTTCACCGGCACGATGAACTCGCCCGCCTTCCGCAACGTCAACCTCAAGAACCGTGACGGCAACGGCGTGATCCAGAGCCGGACCAGCGACCTTTCCGATGGTCGCCATATGCAGATGATCAACTTCGGCGCGCATTACGAAGGCGACTTCGACGGCTGGCTCGTCACCGCCGCCGCCGGTTACACCCAGGGCAAGAACGATTTCACGGCGTTCTACTCGACGACCAACCCGGTGGACGGCAACGCCTTCGCCAATGGCTATCTCAACCGCGCCGGCGGCGCTCCGTTCGGTGCCACGCGCTTCGGCTACGTGCTGGCGGGCACCGATACCGTCTACGATCCCTATGCCGCCTCCGGCCTGGTGATGCAGGGCCAGTACCGCGACATCCATTCGAAGTTCTATTCGGGACAGGCCAACCTCTCGGTCGCCAAGCAGGTCAAGACCGGCATCGGCACCCATGACATCAAGCTGGGCCTCTACGGCAGCCTCTATGGCGAGGACAGCCGCACCCTCTACCAGAACTACCTGATCGAAGTGGCGGGCGAGCCTCGCACGCTCGACCTGGTGGGCTACAATGCTGCCGGTGCGGTAGTGGGCCGCGTGACCGACAATGGCGTGCTCAACTACGCCGCGACGCTCAGCCAGGGCGATTCCGATGCCAAGATGTTCGCGGTCTATGCCAACGACACCTGGGAGATCGTGCCGGGTCTGCGCATCGACGCCGGTATCCGCCACGAGCGCTACAGCTACAAGGGCTGGGCCGCGCTCACGGCTCAGGCGAACCTCGGTGACGCGACCACTCTGGCCGACGACACCACCCGTGCCTTCACCGGCGTGATCCTGAACCAGAAGCTCAAGCCGAACGCCACCAACTGGACCGTCGGCGCCAACTACGACTTCTCGCGCCATATCGGCCTCTACGGCCGCGCGTCGCACCTCGAAACGCCGCCCAACGTCCAGACGGTGATGAGCATCAACCCGACAATCATCAAGACCGTTGCCGACCAGTACGAAGTGGGCCTCAAGCTCGCCTCGGGCCGCTCGTACCTCTACGTCACGGGCTTCTACACCAACTTCGACCCGCTCAACGCCTCGTTCCTCGCCTTCGATCCGACCACGGGCCGCAACGACGTGAACGTGCCCTTCATCGGCGAGGCCCAGGTCAAGGGCATCGAGTTCGACGGTGCCTGGTCGGTCACCCCGTGGTTCACGCTCAACGGCGCGCTCACCGTCAGCGATCCCAAGTACAAGAACTTCCAGAGCAGCACCGGCGCCGATCCGGAGCAGGCGGAAGGTAACCAGATCGTCCGCCAGCCGAAGGTCTACGGCAATATTCGCCCGAGCTTCAACTTCTCAACGAACGACACCGACATCTCGGTCTATGGACGCTACACCTACATGGGCAAGCGCTTCGTCGACCTCTACAACAACACCGCGCTTCCGGCCTACGGCACGATCGGCGCAGGCGTCACGGTCTCGCACGGAACCTGGCAGCTTCAGGTCGTGGGCGACAACCTGTTCAACGCCCACGGCCTGACCGAAGGCAATACCCGCACCGACTCGCTCGCGGGTCAGGGCAGTTCGGAGGCGATCTACGGCCGCCCGATCTTCGGCCGCAACTTCCGCCTCGTCGTGAGCAAGGCCTGGTAATGCGCGGAAAAGCGTACCGGATGACCGCTCCGCTACTGGCAGCGGCCATGCTCTCGCTCGCTTCCGTCCCGGCTTCGGCCGGGGCGGTTCGCGACATCGAGACCGAAACCCTGTCGAACCGCCTGTTCCCGCTGCTGGATGCCCTCGGCCGGGACCTGCCCGCGATGGAAGCGGTCAGGACGAAGCCGGAAGTCGCGGCCATGCTGCGGGTCCGGCAGGAACGCCGCGAGGCCTGCGCCTCGGATATCGGCTGCCTTGCACAAGCCATGGTGTGGACTTCGGCGGAAAGCGCCCTCCTCGCCCGCGCGGCGATGCAGCCTGCCGGAGCACATGCCTCCGATGACGGCGTGGCCGCGCAGACCGCGCGCGAGATCGAAGGCGTCAATGCCATCGTCCGCACGTTCGGCCTCGGGCAAGTCCCCGCCTATCCGCAGATCGACGGTGCCGGAACCATCGACCCGCAGGAAATCCGCTCGCGCCTCCAGGCCGCCGCCTGGCTTTCCCAGACCCCGCGTGCCGCTTCCACGCAGGCGCTGGACCCCAGCATCGAGTTCGCGCTCGCCCTGCTCGACGGCAGCGATCGTGCCGATGCCATCGGCTTCGAGCCACTCGCGGGCGGTCTCAACGCCCCCGCCATGAAACGGGCCAAGAGCCTCGACTGGAAGCGTTTCCGCTACAGCGCGATGATCGTCACCGGGGTAGGGCCGGAAGTGCCCGACATGGCGCTCAGCCCTTTCGGCAAGTTCCACTTGCGTCTCGCCGCCAGCCGCTATGCGCAAGGCGACGTGCCCTTCATCATCGTCACCGGAGGCCGCGCCCATCCGCGCGCCACGCGCTTCGCCGAGGCCGAACAGATGCGCAAGGCCCTGATCGAACGCTATGGCGTCCCGGCGGACGCGATCGTCATCGAGCCTTACGCACGCCATACGACCACCAACTTGCGCGATGCCACGCGCCTGCTGATGGCGATGGGCGCTCCGCTCGAAAAGGACACGGTGATCGTCTGCAACCCCGACCAGAGCGCCGCGATCGAAAGCCCCGCCTTTGCCCAGCGCAACATCGCCGAACTGGGCTACGAGCCGGGCAAGGTCGGTCGCCGCATCTCGCCGACGGAACTGGAATTCCGCCCCTCGCCGCAATCCGCCCGCGTCGATCCGCGCGATCCGCTAGATCCCTGAACTTCGTCGGAGCCTGATATGCGTATTCTCAATCTCGCAGCGCTTGCCGCCGCCGCCCTGCCCGCCCCCGTACTCGCATGGGGCGGGACCGCCCATGCCGTCATCGACCGCGCCGCAATCGAGGCCATCCCCGACGACGGCCCGACCTTCCTGCGCAAGCACGTGGACTATATCGCCGGTTCGGCGTCCCTCCCCGACGGCTGGCGCGGCGACAGCGAGCCGTTCTCGAAGATCGAGGAAGACCCCAACCACGGCTGGTTCAAGGAGCAGTTCGCTTTTCTCAAGCCGATCCCTCGCTCGCGCTATGCCTTCGTGATCGCGCTCCACAAGCAATACGAGGCGATCAAGGACAGCGACCCGGCCGCCGCCGCGCGCACCAATGTCCGCTGGACCGGCACCCTGCCTTATGCCGCGATGGAATCCTACGAACGCCTGATCGCCTGCATGCGCCAGATCCGTGCGCTTCGGGCCGAGGGCAAGGATACCGCCTTCGCCGAACAGCACTGCGCCTTCCATGTTATCCGGCTAGGCCACTACATCGGTGACGGCGCCCAGCCGCTGCACGATTCCGTCAACAGCGACGGTTGGCGAGGCGACAATCCCAAGGGCTACACCCGCGACCGCACGATCCACGGCCGTTTCGAGAGCGATTTCGTCGACGGCATCGGTCTCACGGTCAAGGACATCGCCCCGCGCATCGGCTCTCCCGGCCACCGTGAAGGCGACATGTTTGGCGCCGTCCTGGCCTACCTCGACGATGCAGCGGGCCGGATGGAGCAGGTCTATGTCCTCGAAAAACGCGACCGCTTCGCCAATTTCAAGGACAAGGACGTGCGCGAGATGGTCTATGCCCAGACCGGCAAGGGCGCGGCGATGCTCCGCGACATGATCTGCCGGGCCTGGGCCGAAAGCGCGGTAAAACCCAAGCCGCTTACGCCTTCGCCGCTCGACCCGGCCAATCCGGCCTACGATCCCGAAACCGGCTCGGCACCGGCACAGATCGGGGCCTGAACGGGACGACCCCCCTTACCGCGTGCCTGCGGCGAGATAGCGCCGCAAGCACGCGGGCGTGGCGCGCATGGCCGATGTCGAAACGCCGCAGCATCACGAAAGCGCCGAGACTTCCGGCGATCGGCACGCCCAGCCCCAGCACGAGAATGCCGGTACGGACAAGCGCCGATTGCTCCGCCCCCGGCACATAGCCGAGGCTCCCGAGCGACCAGCCGATCACTCCGTTCGCCGCCGCTCCACTGGCCTTCACGACCACGAGATAGAATGCGAAGAGGCCGGTCTCGAACCGGCGTCCATGCCGCAAGGCGACGAAGTCCACGGTGTCGGCCAGAAGCCCCCAGGGCAGCATGAACACGCAGGTGAAGGCTGCGCCGATCAGCACGGCGCAGGCCAGCAGAAGCGGCGGCCAGGCCATGCAGAAGGCGAAGAGCGCCAGGCTTCCGGCGCAGAGCAAATGTCCCGCCGCCAGCAACCGGCTCTTGTCGTAGCGCCCCGTCAGCATGGTCCAGAACGGTACGCCGAGGAACTGTCCGCAAGTCACGGCGATCAACAGGGAACTCACGCTTTCCGGCCGATCAAAGACGTAAGTGCCCATGTAAAGCAGCATCCGCTCGAACGTCGGCACCGCGAAACCGGTGATCGCCGCAACCAGCCCCATGCCGAGGACCAGCCCGTCACGCAGCGGCACGGCAATGCCGTCGCCGAGGCCCTCGGCCGGAGGCGGTACCTCGCGCCCCGAAGCCAGAGCCGAGAAGGCCATGGTCATGGCGAAAAGCACGCCTGCCAGGCAGCCGGTCAGCGCCAGCAGTTCCAGCATCCGTGCCGACACCGCGTGCTGGACGGTCGGTGTCAGCAGCGCGGCGACGGTCAGCGAGGATGTCGTGCTGAAGAACAGGCGATAGCCGGAGACTCGCCCCCGCGCGCGGCTGTCCACGGTCATGCGCGCCATCAGCGCATTGTGCGGCACGTCGATCACCGCATAGGCGCCGCGAAACAACAGGAGCGCGGCAGCGACCATCCAGACCCGCTCCGCCCCCAGCGCCGGCAGCCCATAGAGCAATGCGAAGCCGCCTCCGGCCGGGATCGCGCCCGCCAGAATGAGCCAGCGATAGCCCTTGCCCACACGGCGCAGGCGAATGACCAGCAGCGCCGCCAGCAAGTCAAACACGAGGTCTCCCGCCACCGCCACGAGCATCAGCAATCCCGCCACCGCCCCCGGCAGTCCGAACAGGTCGGTCAGGAGATAGAGAAAGGTGACGTCGGCACCGGCGAAGACCAGGTTCTTGCCGAAATTCCCGCTGGCATAGCCAACCAGCCGCGCTTCGGTCCCTAAGCCGGAACGTGCCGCTACCCGCTGTCGGGCCGGGTGCGGGGAAGCAAGTGCCATGCGCGGCCTCTAGCCGCCCGCCATTTCAGTTTTGCGACGGAATTCCTCCCCCACCGAGGGGAGGAAAAACTCAATGTATCTCCGCCTCGACCGTCCCGGCCTGCCGCTCGAACAGGCGACGATATTGCCCCTGTTCCGATTTCAGCAAAGCCTCATGCACGCCGTCCTCGACGATTTCGCCGCGATGGAACACCAGGATGCGGTCCAGCGCCCGCACCGTGGAAAGGCGGTGCGCAATGACGATCGCGGTCCGGCCCACCATGAGACGCTCCATTGCATCCTGGATCGCCGCCTCGGATTCGGAATCCAGACTGGAAGTCGCCTCGTCGAGAATGAGGATCGGCGCATCGGCAAGGAAGGCGCGCGCGATGGCGATGCGCTGGCGCTCGCCGCCCGAGAGCTTGACGCCGCGCTCACCCACGAGCGTGCGATAGCCCTTGGGCAGGCGCATGATGAAATCGTGCGCATTGGCCAGCCGGGCCGCCTGTTCGATGTCCTCGATCGTGGCGTCCGGGCGGCCGTAGCCGATGTTCTCCGCCAGGGTCCGGTGGAACAGCACCGGCTCCTGCGGCACGATGGCGACTTGCCGCCGCAGCGAACTCTGCGTGGCATGGGACACGTCCTGGTGGTCGATCGTGACGCGGCCCTGCTCGACGTCATAGAGCCGCTGGATCAGCTTGACGAAGCTGGTCTTGCCCGAGCCGGAAGGCCCGACTAGCCCCACCCGCTGGCCGCTCGGGATCGTCACGTCGAGATGCCGGAACAGCGGCTTGTCCTGTCCGCCGTAATGGAACGTCACGTCCTCGAAGCGGATCGCGCCGTCGACGATACGAATGGGCAGCGCATCGGCGCGGTCGGCCACGCCCAGCGGCTCTTCGTGAAGCTGGACGAGTTCCTCCATCTCGTTCACCGAACGCTGGAGCATGTGGACGTGCTGGCCGATGTCCCGCAGATAGCCGTTGAGCACGAGGTAGCTGGTCAGAACATAGGCCACATCGCCCGCACCCGCCTGCCCTTGCATCCACAGCCAAAGCGCCGCAGCGGTCACCGCTGCACGCACCAGCCAAAGCAGGCTGGTCTGCCCCGTGCCTGCCCAGGTGAAGGCCATCCAGGTCCGCCAGGTCCGCCTGCGCCACTTGGCGACGATCCTGCCGAGAAGTTCCTCCTCGCGCTCCTCGCCGCCGAAGGCCTTGACGACCGCATTGGTGCCGATCGCATCGGCCAGGATGCCGCCGATCCGCGTGTCCCACTGGTTCGAAAGCCGCGCGATCGGGGCCAGCACCCGCGTCGCCAGTCCCACGGTCAGCGTGATATAGGCCAGCGCGCCAACGGCCATCACCAGCCCCAGCACTGGCCAGTGCAGGGTCATCAGGATCACCGTCGCCACCAGCACCGTCAGCGAGGGAAGCAGCGAAAGCAGCAGCACGTCATTCAGGGTGTCGAGCGCCCACATGCCGCGGGTGATGCGCCGCACGGTCGAGCCGGAAAAGGCATTGGCGTGCCAGTCGGTGGAGAGGCGCTGGACGCGGGCGAAGGCTTCCTGCGTCACGTCGCGCATCATTCCCAGGGTCAGCGGCGTGATCGCCCACCAGCCGAGGAAGCGGAAAACGACAAGGCCGAGACCGAGCACGGTAATCGCCGCGAAGGCCCGCCAGGCCTCTGCCGCAAGTCCGCCGCCGACCGCGTCGATCATGCGTCCGGCGTAGATCGGCACGAAGACTTCGGTGACGGTCGCCAGCATCATCGCCCCGGCGCAGGCCACTGCCAGCACCGGCGCTCGCCGCCAGTGACCGAAGGCAAACGCCAGAACCTTGCGCAGGACCGCGGCGCGCGGGAACAGGTCTTCGTCGGTATCGGTCATGGAGAGATGTCCGCGCGGCCTGGCGCGGTCCTTGTTTCAGCGGGTTTCAGCTTTGGTCCGAAGCCATGGGGCCGGATCAGGAGAGGCAGGTATCCAGGGAAACCCGGTCAGCCCCAGTCGCGAATGCGAGCCCAAAAGGGCAGATACGAATGGTACATCGTCGCCCTCCCTGCTGATTGCCGACGCCCGCTTCATACCAGACATGTCCTGCCAAGGCCAGTGAAGAGCGGTCGGCTTCGCGCACTGGGCCATTGCCAATTGCAGCCTCACCCTGCATCCAGCCGCGATGACTTCATCGTCGCCGACGCAGACTTGCAGCGCAGCCCCCGCAGTAAAGGCTGCTCGCTTCTGGATGCCCTTGCTGGCGCTGATCCTGCTCGGCTGCAACTTGCGCGGCCCGATCACCGCGATCCAGCCCGTGCTGGGACCGATAAGGGAGAGCCTGGGTCTCGGCTCGGTGGGCGCGGGCCTGCTGACCAGTATCCCGGTGCTGTGCTTCGGCCTGCTGCCACCGCTGGTCTCGCCCCTGATCGCCCGGCTCGGCATCGACCGTTCGATCCAGCTGGTTCTCGCGGGCGTGGCGCTGGCCATGCTGCTGCGGCCTTTCGCGGGGATCGAGGGGCTGTTCGCGGGTACGCTGCTGATCGGCCTCTGCATCGCGATCGGCAACATCGTCACCCTCATGCTGATCGCGCGCGATTTCGCCGGGAAGACGAACCTCGTCACCGGCCTCTACACGATATCGCTCAATCTCGGCGCGATGCTCACGCTGGCCCTTACCGCGCCGATGGCGGATCGCGTCGGCTGGCGATTGGCCTTGGCGGCCTGGGCCGGGCTTGCCGTCATGGCCATGATCGTCCGCTTGCTCACCCGGCCGAAAGCGTCTCCCGACGAGGAAAGCCGGAGCGCCGCTGCAGAGCTTTCGGCGCCTGCCACGCCGAGCCCCGGCCAGCAGCGCGCCATCTGGATCATGACGCTCGCCTTTGCCGTCCATATCTTCGCCTATTACAGCCTGACCGCCTGGCTCCCGACCTATCTCGCCGGGGCAGGCGGCATGAGCGCAACGCAGGCGGGCATCGTCGCTTCGGCATTCCAGATCCTCTCGCTTACCGGCTCGCTCGGCATTCCACTGCTGGCCCGGCGATTTTCGCTGGGCACGCTCATGGCGGCGATGGGCGTGATCTGGACCATCACGCCCATCTGGATTCTCCTTGCGCCAGAGCAATGGATGCTCTGGGCGCCGATCGGCAGTATCGCCCACGGCGGCACCTTCGTGCTCGTCTTCATGATGATCATGAAGTTCACCCGCACCATGGACGAGAACCGCCGCGCCTCCACCAAGGCTCAGAGCATCGGCTATTGCTTCGCCGCACTCGGCCCGACGCTGACCGGCTGGCTGCAAGGGACGGTCTATGGCTGGTGGCTGGCCTTTGGCATGGTCGCGGCGATCACGCTGGTGCTGATCCCATTGGGCCTTATGCTCTCGCGCTTCGAGAACGGCCGGATCGCGTAACCACCGAATCGACAATTCAGCGACTGACATCGAAGTTATAGGCACGCGGCCCTTTTCCGCGCCGCAAAACCCAGCCCTTTTGCGATAAGCACTTAGCCATGGCGCGGCTATCCAATCTGGCTATTTGTGCCTCGATTGCGCGGTGGTATACTTGAAGACCATCTCAGGACCAGCGACCAGCACCTCACCCAACTCCGCGGCAGGCTTGGGCGGAGACGTCCGAGCCTGCCCATGAAGAGTCGCCAATAAGATCTGCCCCCAAGCAAAAACCGGGGGCGGCAGAGGAGAAGTGCATGGAAGACCCCCGCGCCACAATTGCGCGTGAACCGATGCATTACCGGCAGGTAATCGCCATCGCCGTCGCAACCGCGCTCAACGCGCTCGACGGCTTCGACGTTCTGTCGATCAGCTTCGCCGCGCCGGGTATCGCCAAAGACTGGGGTATCGACCGTGCCGCGATCGGCCTCGTGCTCTCGATGGAACTGTTCGGCATGGGCGTGGGCGCCTTCGTGCTCGGCAGCCTGGCCGACAAGGTCGGTCGCCGCCCGATGCTGCTGGCCTGCCTGGTCATCATGGGCCTGGGAATGTTCATGGCCTCCACCGCGACCAGCGTCCCGATCCTTTCCGCCTATCGCCTGTTCACCGGGCTCGGCATCGGCGGCATGCTCGCCGCGACCAACGCGGTCGTCGCCGAATGTTCGAACGCCAAGCGCCGCAACCTGACCGTCGCGATCATGGCGGGCGGCTATCCGATGGGTGCCATCGTCGGCGGCTCGGTAGCTTCCTGGCTGCTCGCGGAAACGGGACACTGGCAATCGGTGTTCGAATTCGGCGCCGCCGTCACCCTCTGCTTCATCCCGCTGGTGCTCTGGCTGGTCCCCGAGACCATGGCCTTCCTCCTGCTCAAGCGTCCCGCCGGTGCACTGGAGAAGATCAACCGCACGCTCGTTCGTCAGGGCCGCCAGCCGCTGCCCCAGATGCCCCCCGCCGACCCCGTCAAGCAGAAGACCAGCGTTGCCGCCCTCTTCGCGCCGGGCCTTGCCAGCGTCACGACGATGCTGACCGCCGTATGCTTCTTCCACATGATGACGTTCTACTTCCTGGTGAAGTGGATTCCCAAGATCGTCGTCGATCTCGGCTTCGAGCCCGGTGCGGCGGGCGGCGTGCTGGTCTGGGCCAATATCGGCGGCGCGATCGGCTCGATCACCGTCAGCCTGCTCAGCCAGAAGGTCGGCATCCGTCCGCTGGTGGTCGCCTCGATGGTCATGGGTTCGGGGGCGGTCATGCTGTTCGGTCAGGGCTTCTCGACCCTCGGCGGCCTGTCGCTGATCGCCTGCGTGGCCTGCTTCTTCACCAATGCCGCCATCGCCGGTTTCTACGCGGTAATCGCCCAGAGCTATCCGGCGGCGCTGCGCGCTGGCGGCACGGGGCTGGTGGTCGGCGTCGGCCGCGCCGGGGCCGCGCTCGGCCCGATCGTCGCCGGTCTGCTGTTCAATGCGGGCTGGGGACTTGCCCCGGTCGCCATGACCCTGGCCTGCGGTACGCTGATCGCCGCCGTGGTGCTTTCACAGGTGCGCTACCGCGAAAGCGCGATCGCCTGATCGGCAAAAAATGCGGGGGTGGCCGCTTCAGGCCGGCCATCCCCGCCTAAAAATAGCAAGACGTTTCCCGAGAGGATTTTCCATGCGCTCCCCCCGCGCCTTGACCCTGCTTGCCTGCGGCACGGCCGCACTTGCCGCCCTGCCCGCCCTCGCCCAGTCGGTTCCGCCCGACAGCGCCAAGACCGACGAGGCCGGCACCCTGTCCACGCAGGCGCCTCCGGGCATCCGTCCGGCAAAGTCGCAGGGCCGCCCGGCCGAAGCGATGCCCGGCGGACGCCCCGGCCCGGCAGGCCTGCCCCAGAACATCCGCTGGACCGAGGACTGGTCGAAGAAGCCCGAGGCCGACGCCCCGCTGCTCGAAAAGATCAAGCATATCCCCATCGCGGGCGACGACGTCTATCTGACGCTCGGCGGCGAGGCCCGCATCTACTATACCGACTGGCACCGCTCCTCGCTGGGCCTGAGGGCGAACGACAACAACGATCCGGTCCAGTCGCGCCTGCGCCTGCTGGCCGACCTCCACGTCGGCGAGAACCTGCGCGCCTATCTCGAACTCGGCGACAATCGCGAGTTCGGCGAGCAGTTCGCCACCCCGCCCAATCGCGACAAGGCGGATATCTACCAGGCCTTCATCGACGTGACAGTGCCGCTGGGCAAGGCGGGCAAGATCACCTTCCGCCCCGGCCGCTTCGAGATGCCGCTGGGCAACGGCAAGCTGGCGGGCGTACGCGAAGGGCTGAACATGCGCTTCACCTATCAGGGCCTGCGCGCCACCTACATCCTGCCGGGCAAACTCTCGGTAGACGTCTTCGCGGTGAAGCCTGTCCAGATCAAGCCGGGCACTTTCGACGACGGCCCGAACCATGCGCAGGACTTCCACGGTATCTACATCAGCGCGCCCAACCGCATCGCCGGTTTCGGCACCGACCTCTACTGGTACGAGATGAAGCGCGACCGCGCGACGCTCACCGCAGGCGTCGGCAAGGACGACCGCAACAACTGGGGCGGCCGCCTCTGGAAGCGCGGCCCGCACTGGGACCTCGATCTCGAAGGCACCTATCAGAGCGGCACTTTCATCGACAAGGACATCCGGGCCTATGGCGCGATGTTCGAAGGCGGCTACACGTTCGACGCGCCGATGAAGCCGCGCCTGGGCCTGCGCACGAATTACTTCAGCGGCGACAAGGACCTGACCGACGGCAAGATGGGCACCTTCGTTCCCGCCGCCGCCCGCCTGCCGCTGATCAGCGAGGCGGCGTTCTTCAGCTTCTCGAACCTGATGGACATCTATCCCTCGGTCACCGTCAAGCCGACGCCCGCGATCACCGTCATGGCCGGACCGGACTTCCTGTGGCGCGCTCGCAAGGGCGACGGGGTCTACATCGGCCCCTCGGGATCGAGCTTCGCGCCTTACGGCTCCAGCCGTTCGATCGGCACAGACCTCAACCTCGAAGCCTCATGGCAGGCGACCGACCGGCTCGCCTTCCGCCTCTGGGAGACGTACTTCGCGGCCAGCGATTCCTTCCAGGCCAACGGCGGCAAGAACGGCAACTACTTCGGCCTGATGGCGAACTACCGCTTCTGATCGCGCAGGGTGCGCCCCGCCGAACCGGGGCGCACCGCAAGTCTCAAGCCAGCAGGTCCTCGTAAAAGGCGCCGAAAGGCCGCGTCGGATGGCGGATCTGCATTTCCAGGATCCAGAGTCCCTTGCCAGGCAATTGATCGAAGTTACCGAGATTGCCGCCCTTGTGCACCGAATGCGGATAATCGCCGACCCGGTGCCCGCGAATGTCGAGGTTGAGCACCCAGCCCATCGCCCGCGCCTCTTCCTCCGCGCGGGCATAGAGCGCGCTGCCGGTCACTTCGCCCTGTCCCCAGATCGCCTGCACGCGGTCGAACAGCACTTTCACGTCGCGGGCGCAGGCCTGCATCTCCGCATCGTCGCCCACGGCAAAAGTCGCGCCGACATCGCCCTCGTGGCCGAGGAACACCGGCCCCATGTCGATGAAATAGATATCGTTTGCGCCGAGAACGGCATCGCCTTCGCTGCGATCGCTGAAGATCTTCAGGGTGTTCTCGCCGAAGCGCACGAGCACCGGGTGCCAGGACTTCTCCATGCCAAGCTCCGCCAGCGCGGCATGGCCGATCGCCACGGCCTCGCTCTCGCGCATGCCCGGACGAACCTGTTCGACGATACGCTCCAGTGCCCGCCATGACAGCGCCTGGGCCTCGCGCAGGGCCTCCATCGAATAGTGCTCACCGACCGCTTCGCGCGGGGATGCCGTAAGAGGAGAAGATGCGGTCACAAAGACTTCCTTAATGCAAGACATGGGAGACCGGCGCCAGCGGCGGCGGCAATGAAGGTTCGTTCAGGGCCTCCAGCATTTCCCGCTCGATCGTGCGCGCCATGGCATCGAGCGGGAGATCGTTGGGTTCCAGACCGAAGGGATCTTCGAGCTGGTCGCCCAGCGCATCGAGGCCGAAGAAGGTATAGCTCACCAGCAGGACAGGCAGCAGCGTCCACCAGCCGAGCGTTCCCGCCAGCGCGAACGGCAGGGCCAGGCAGAAGATGTAGGCCGTGCGGTGCAGCAGCAGCGAATAGCTGAACGGCACCGGCGTCAGGGCGATCCGCTCGCAGCCCGCCTGAACTTGCGCAAGAAGGTGAAGCTGCTCTTCCAGCAGCGAGTGATGGATCGGACCGATCCGCCCCGATTGCATCAGCGCGAAGCCGCGCACGCCCAGTTCGCGCAGCAGCGTGTCGTTGGGGTTCGCCGCCGTGCTCCACACCCCCGGCCCGCAATGGGCCTCTATCGCTTCCGGCTCGTCGCGTCCGCGTAGTTGCGCCGCCAGTCCGGCCGTGAAACCCGTCGCGCCGAGCAGGAAATAGCGGCGCTCCGCCTCGTCGAGAGATGCGACGCGGCGGGCGATCGATCGGCAGGCGATGAGCAACGATCCCCAGAGCTTTCTGCCTTCCCACCAACGGTCGTAGCAGGCATTGTTGCGAAAGCTCATGAAGATCGAAAGTGCGATCCCGATCAAGGTGAAGGGAATGGCGCTGATCTGGACGAACACCCCGGGATGACTGCCCGCCGCCAGTACCGCGACCACGCAGATCACCGCAATCGTCAGCAGTCGGCCGAGGATGCGGGGCAAGATAGACCCGCTTACCGCAAAGAGAATTTCCCGCAGCCCCGGCTTCGGCCTGACGATCATTCCTCGGGATCTCCATAGACATAGGCCGTCAGGCCCGAACGCAGACACACTTCCCGGCGCACATAGTCGACTTCGTAGGCATCGGCGCTGGCAAGATCTTCCGGCGTTATCCGGAACAGCGTGCCTTCCACGGCGTCCTCCGCGCTGTCGCTGCGCTCGACCATCGGATGCCAGCGTGTACCGCTTTTGGCGATGACCTCGGGATCGGTGATCTCGATCATGCGCTGCCGCCAGCCCAGCATGGCGTCCGGCGTGCCCGCCACTTCGCGACCGAACAGGGCCAGCTGCACTTCGGTCTGCCGCAAGGTGCCGTAGGAGAAGAGAAAAACGTCCTGCATGTGCACTCCCGTATGCTCCAGCTATGCAAGCGGCCCTGAAACCAGCGACGCGTTGACGATGC
This sequence comes from Novosphingobium sp., assembly GCF_036820275.1. Lineage (GTDB taxonomy): Bacteria > Pseudomonadota > Alphaproteobacteria > Sphingomonadales > Sphingomonadaceae > Novosphingobium. The sequence goes on along the minus strand of NZ_DAISLT010000001.1, from coordinate 32,687 downwards.
GGGCCTGGGTGAATTCCTCCATGCCCGCAAGCCCCTGATGACGACCGATCCCGGACTGCTTCGCGCCGCCGATCGGCACATCGAACGGCAGGCTGAAGACCCGGTTGACCCAGACCAGCCCGCTCTCGATCCCCGAAGCGACGGACAGGGCACGCTCGACATCACCGCTCCAGACCGAAGCGCCGAGGCCGTATTCGCTGTCGTTGGCACGCGCGACGGCTTCCTCCACGCTGTCGTAGGCAAGGACGGGAATGACCGGTCCGAACTGCTCCTCCCGCACGAGGCGGGCCTGCTCGGGCAAGTCGCGGATCACCGTGGGCGATACGAACCAGCCCGGCCCGGGCAGCGGCGTACCACCGGTCAGCACCCGGCCCAGACGGCGGCTCTCTTCCAGCAGGTCACCCAGACGCGCGTGCTGCGCGGCGTTCTGGACCGGGCCGAGCGTCGTCGCCTCGTCCAAACCGTTGCCGAGAACCGCCTGCTTCGCCAGATCGGCGAGCGCATCGCAAAGTGCATCGATCCGGCTGCGCGGCGCATAGATGCGCTTGATGCCGATGCAGACCTGCCCCGCATTGGACATCGCCCCCTCGAACAGCCGGGGCGCGACTGCGGCGATATCGGCATCGTCGAGGACGATGGCAGCGTCGTTGCCGCCCAATTCCAGAGTGAAGCGTTTCAGAGTGGCGGAGGCCGAGGCCATGACCTTGCGGCCCGTCGCGGTCGATCCGGTAAAACTGACATGGGCGATCCCCGGATGCGCGGCCAGGAACGCCCCCAGCGATCCGGCATCCCCCAGCGTCTGGAACACGCCCGGCGGCAGCAGGTCCGCCGCCAGTTCGCCGAGCTTGAGCGCGGTGAGCGGCGTGGTCGGAGCGGGCTTGGCGATGACGCAGTTGCCCGCCGCCAGTGCGGGAGCCAGCTTGAGAACGAGCAGCAAAAGCGGAAAATTCCACGGCACGATGGCCGCAACGACGCCCAGCGGATAGCGCTGCTCGACGATCCGCTCTTCCGAAGTCTCGACAAGGACACGATCTTCCAGCCTCAGACCGGCATGATAACGCAGCGCCGCCACCGAAGCGCCGACTTCGCCCCGCGCTTCGGCCAGCGGCTTGCCCTGCTCCTGCGTGAGGAGCCGCGCAAAGGCCTCGGTCTCTCGCTCCAGCGCGGTGGCCAGGGCATCAAGGGCAGCCCCCCGCTGCCCCGGCGACGTGCCGCGCCACGAGGAAAAGGCACGATGGGCAGCGGCAATCGCCCGGTCCGCCAGGGCATCGTCAGCGCACCAGCTGGAAGCAAGCACGGTGCCGGTGGCGGGATCGAGGACATCGAAAGTGGATACGCCGTCGCAAAGGCGACCGTCGATAAGCAGGCGGAAAGACATCGTCCGCTTCTAGGCGCACCGCCACGCGCCGTACAGGGACCACCACGATTCCGGTTGAAATACCTAACCGGCTCTTCGCTTTCCCGAAAGCTCCGGAAAGCTACCGTCCGTCACGCAAACGGCGTCGCCTCTCGAAGGCCTATGACATGAAACAGACCTTGGCCCTGCCCCCCACCGAGCCTCTCGCCGAGCCTCCAGCCGCGCCTCCAGCCTCTGCCGAATCCTGGTATCTTTCCGCGATGGAACGGCTGGTCGCTTTCGTGCAGGACCTCTCCCATGCGCGGGATCTCGATGCAGTAACCGCAGTCGTGCGCGATGCCGCCCGCAACCTGACCGGCGCGGACGGCGCCACATTCGTCCTGCGCGATGGCGACAATTGCTACTATGCCGAGGAAAACGCCATCGCCCCTTTGTGGAAGGGCCTGCGTTTCCCCATGAACCGCTGCGTCAGCGGCTGGGTGATGGTGAACGCGCAAAGCGTCGTCATCGAGGACATCTACGACGACCCGCGCGTGCCGGTCGAGGCCTATCGCCCCACCTTCGTGAAGAGCATGGCCATGGTCCCGATCCGCCGGACGTCGCCGATCGGGGCCATCGGCAACTACTGGTCCACCCACCGCCTTCCTTCGGCGGAGGAGCTTGCGGTTCTCCAGGCACTGGCGGACACGACGTCCGTCGCGCTGGAAAACGCCGAACTCTACACCCGCCTTCAGGGCATGATCCGGAGGCTGCAAGAACAGCAGATCCGCATCGGCGAGCAACATGCCAGCCTCGGCATCTTCACCCGCGCGCTCGCCCACGACTTGCGAGAACCTGTGAGGACACTCATATCGTTCTCCGAAATGCTGCGGGAGGAACCGCAGGATCAGGAAACCCAGGCGACCTACTTGCGCTTCATCGGCGATTCCGCCGCAAGGATGGGCACCCTCATCGACTCCGTGGCCCAATACACCCGGCTCGATTCTCCGGAAATTTCCACCCGTTCCTCGTGCCTTCTCGGCGATGTCGTGGCCGAAGTCCGGCAAAACCTCGCCCGCATCATCGCCGAACGGAAAACCACGATCGTGCACGGAGCGCTGCCCGCACTCCTCGCCGATCCGGTCCATCTGCGGCAATTGCTCCAAAACCTCGTTGCCAATGCCATCCTCCACAACGAAGGACCGATCACCGTCACCATCGAGAGCAGCAGGTCTGCCGGACATCGCCTCTTTACCGTCAGCGACGACGGGAACGGCATTCCCGCAGACCAGAGCGAGCAGGTGTTCGAACCTTTCCGCCGTCTGGTTCACCGCAACGACGCCTCGGGCCTCGGCCTCGCCATCTGCCGGCGCATCGTTTCGCTCTATGGCGGGACGATACATTGCGGAAGCCGAGAAGGCGGAGGCGCCAGCTTCTCCTTTTCGCTCCCCGATGCAGAACTGCCGGAAACGGAAGATGTCGTCGGGAATGAGATGTTCGCCATGGCCAATGTCCTGATCGTCGACGACCGCGAGGCGGATCTGGAAATGACCGAGATCGCCCTGTTCAGGCGGCCCAAGCTGCGCTGCAACCTGCAAAGCGCGCGCGACGGGCGCGAAGCCCATCGCCTGCTGACCACCCCCGGTGCCGCCGTCGATCTCGTCCTGCTCGACATCAACATGCCCGATGTCGACGGCTTTCGGCTGCTGGAGCAGATCAAGGAGGACGAAGCCCTGCGCGATGTCCTCGTCATCATGTGCAGCGGCTCCAACCACGAGCCCGACCAGGAACGTGCCGCGGCCTTGGGTGCTTCCGGCTATCTGCTCAAGCCGCCGCGCTTCTCCAGTTTCCGGGACATCCTCATGGAACAACCGGCCTTGCGGCTGCGGGATGAAAGCAACGGCATGTGCCTGATGCGGCAAAGCATCTGATGGTTCTGCAGCAGTCGTAACCGAAACGGTTCTTTCCTTCTGTCATATCCGCGACGGGAAGTTCCGCTATTTTACAATTCGATAGCGAGAAACCCTAAGAAATCTCCGACGAATACCCGAGCTGCGGTCCGAAAAACCTGCGATGTGCCCCGGTTACGGACACATCAAATCTTAACCGCATCACTGGAACGTGACAGTCCCTTGGCACTCTATAAGCTCCCATGTGAACACTTTGCCCGACCCCCAGGAATTGCATGACCCCGCCCAGGCCCTGATCCGCGAGCAGTATCTGAGCTTGCGGAAGCAAATCCCGCTCATGTATCTGCTGATGGCGATCAACGCGGTCTTTCTGATGCTGGTCGCCAGCCCCAGCGTTCATCCGCTTGTCGGGATCGGCCTCCCGGTGGGTCTTCTGTCCATCACTGTGGTCCGCGCCGCCCTCTGGCTGTCGCGCCACGAGCGAGACGCCGGAATCGACGAAATACGCGGCTATCTGCGTGGCACCAAGATTGCCGCGGCAGCCCTCAGCCTTCTGTTCGGCATCTGGGGCCTGCTCCTGCTGGAACGGATCGACCCCCAGCACTTCGGCTCGATCGCGCTCTATGTCTTCGTCGGGGCCATCGGGTGCTGCTACTGCCTCCAGGCCCTGCCCTCCGCGGCCCGCCTCGTCCTGTTGTTCGGTGCCGCCCCCATGACCGGGCGACTGCTGCTTTCGGGGGACTGGTATCTTGCCGGAACCGGCGTGACGTTCCTGCTGGCGGCAGGCGTCATCCTGCGCACGCTGGCCACGAACCGCTCGGCCTTCTTCGAACTGCTGCGTTCACGTTCGGAAATGAAACGGCTTCTGAACGCGCTCGAACAGAGCCAGGAGCATTACCGCTCCTCCGTGGACCTCAACCCACAGCTTCCCTGGATCAGCGAGCCGAACGGCACGATCTGCGAGATCAGTCCGCGCTGGACGATCATGACCGGCATTTCCGTGGAGGACGGCATGGGGTCCGGCTGGACCGCGGCCGTGCATCCCGAAGACCTGCCGCGCGTGCTGGAAGCGTGGCACGCGGCCCTCCAGACCACCGAAAACCCGGTAGCCGATGTCCGCTATCGCCTGCGCCAGGTGGACGGCAGCTATCGCTGGGTCCGGGCGCGCTCCTATCCGCGGCGGGACGAGAACGGGCGCATTCTCAAGTGGTACGGCAACCTTGAGGATATCGACGATCAGGTCGCCGCCGAAACCGCCCTGCGCGACAGCGAGGAACGTTACAGGCTGGCATCCCGCGCGACCAGGGACCTGATCTGGGACTGGTCCCACCAGACCGACCGCCTCGAATGGGCCGGAGGGATCGACAATATCTACGGCCATGTCGAAGCCGCGCAGGGCACGACGGTCGCCTGGTGGCGCGATCACGTTCATCCGGCCGACCTGCCCGGCGTGGATGCATTGACGACCCAGGTGCTTTCGGGAAAATCGGACAAATGGCAGCACGAATTCCGATTTCGCGCTGCCGACGGCTCCTACGTCCACCTGCTTTCAAGCGGCTATGCGCTTCGTGACGAAAACGGAAAAGCGCGGCGCTCGATCGGCGCGCTTCAGGACGTGACCCAGGCCCGGCGCTCGGAGGCGGAACTGCGCCGCGCGGCCTATCACGATGCCTTGACCGACCTGCCCAACCGTGCCTGCTTCTACCAGCAGCTCGAGAAGGAACTGAGCCGCGCACGGACCCGAAATACGAAAGTCGGCGTCGTCGTCTTCGATGTCGACGGCTTCAAGTCGATCAACGACAGTCTGGGTCACGGTGCCGGCGACATGGTGCTCCAGGCCGTGGCGGCAAGGCTGTCGGCACGGCTTCCGAGAGGGGCGATGGCGGCCCGCCTAGGCGGCGACGAATTCGCGCTCATCCTGCCCACCCTCGATACCAAGGACGACTGCTCCGCTTTCGTACGGACCGTCCTCCATGATGTGGCGCAGCCGATCACGATCGACGAGAGCGTCGTGGAAGCCGGGGTCAGCGCCGGTGTCGCGCTTTGGCCGAACGATGGCGAAGACGGCGAAGCGGTCCTCAAGAGCGCGGACCTCGCGCTCTACACGGCCAAGGCGAAAAGTTCGGGCGATGTCGAGAGCTTCCATCCCGAGCTTCGCGAGGCCGTGGACTTGCGGAACGGCATGCTGCGCGACGCCCGCGATGCGCTTGGCGAGGAACGGGTCCTGCCTTTCTACCAGCCGAAGATCTGCCTCATCACCGGCACCATCGTCGGCTTCGAGGCCCTGCTGCGCTGGCACCACCGCGAGCGCGGCCTGCAGCCGCCCGGCGCGATCCACGCCGCCTTCGAGGACAGTGCCCTCTCGATCCAGCTGACCGACCGGATGCTGGAGAGGGTCTTGCGCGACATGGCCGAGTGGAAGGACAAAGGGTACGCGATCGGACGCATCGCCATCAACGGGTCGCCGGTGGATTTCCGGCGCGACGACTTTGCGGAACGCATCCTGACCCGGCTTCACACGCTGGATCTGTCGCCCTCCGAACTCGAACTCGAAGTGACGGAAAGCGTGTTTCTCGGCCACATGGCCTCCACCGCCGAGCGCGCGCTCGCCACGCTCTCGAAAGCCGGCGTCACCATTGCCCTCGACGATTTCGGCACGGGCTACGCTTCACTGACCCATCTCCAGCAATATCCGGTGGACGTGCTCAAGATCGACCGCTCGTTCGTCTCACGCCTCGGCAGCGCGAACAGCGCGGACTTCGCCATCGTCCACGGCATCATCGACATCGCCCAGCGCATGGATATCCGCACCGTCGCGGAAGGAGTCGAGAACGAGGCGCAACTCGGCCGCCTCTGCGAATTGCACTGCGACATTGCCCAAGGGTTCCTTTTCGGCGGAGCCCTCGGGGCGGAACGGGTCGGCACCTTCTTGCGTAACTGGCAGGGATCCAGCCGCCGCTTCTGCTGGCGGAACGAAGATCGCCAACCCTCCCGCCTCGGCAGCAGCTAAGTTTACGGCTGCTGTGGCGGGGTCTCGGCTGGGCGGGCCGGGGGTTGCGGCTTCGGCTGTACGAGCTGCTCGATCACCTTGCGCCCGTCGATCTGGAAACCGTTCTGGTCCAGCTTCACGTCGACCGGAGCACCGTTGATCTGGGTCGAGAGCACCGCCTTGCCCTGCTCCACGCGCAGATTGGCATCGCCCAAGGGAATATCACGTGGAATATCGCCGATGTCGGGCACGTCGAGCGGCTGGACCGGGCCTTCCGGATCGGGACTTTCGGTCGCGTGCGGACGCGGCGCCGCGCGCTCGCCAAGTGCCTGCTGCATGAAGTCGCGCCAGATGCGCGCCGGGATGGTGCCGCCCGAGACGCCCTTGAGCGGCGTGTTGTCGTCGTTGCCGACCCAGACGCCGACCACGAGGTCCTTGGCATAGCCGACGAAGAGGGCGTCGCGGTTTTCCTGGCTCGTGCCGGTCTTGCCGTAATTGGCGGCCTGGAGCCGCGCGCCGCGGCCGGTGCCGCGATTGACGGCGCCGCGCAGCAGGGTCTCCATGTTCTCGTGCACGCCATCCGAAAGACTGCTGCGACCGCTGATCAGGCCGTCGAACCAGCCTTCTTCCTTGGCCTTGAAAGCGCTGGGCACAACCGGGAAGCGGTTGCCCGCGATGCCCGCATAGGCTGCGGTCAGTTGCATCAGCGTCATGCTCGACGTGCCGAGCGCCAGGCTGGGATCGCCTTGCGGCAGCGGCGCGGTGACGCCAAGCTTGCGCGCCATGTCGATCACCGCCTTGTCACCCACTTTCTGGAACAGGCGCACGGCGGCGACATTGCTGGAATGGGCGAAGGCGTCGGCCAGCGTGATCGTCTGCGAATAGGAACCGCCCGCGTTCTGAGGACGGTAGTAGCCGATTTCGAACGGCGTGTTCTCGATGGTGTCGGTCGGCTTCCAGCCGTCGTTGAGCGCCGCCAGATAGACGAAGAGCTTGAAGGTCGAGCCGGGCTGGCGCTGGGCCTGGGTCACGCGGTTGAACGGCGACTTGGCATAGTCTCGTCCGCCGACCATCGCCACGACTTCGCCGTTGGGCCGCATCGCCACCAGCGCGACTTGCGCCTTGCCGAGCGGTGCCGCCTCGATCGCGCGGCGCGCAGCGGCCTGGAGGCGGGAATCGAGCGTGGTCTTGTAGGTCTGCGCAGCGTAGCTGGCCTCATCCAGCCCGCGCGCCTGCGGCAAGGCCCAGTCGGCGAAGTAAGTGCCGGTCGGCAGGTCGTTCTGCGAGCGCACGTCGAGGCGCGGCGCGCGGGTAGCGCGGGCCTGCTCCGGGGTCATGTAGCCCGCCTCGACCATGGCCTGGAGCACAAGCTTCATGCGCTTCTCGGCGAGGTCGTAATTGTTGGTCGGCGCCAGCCGCGAGGGCGCCTTCATCAGTCCGGCCAGCATGGCCGACTGCGCGGGCGAGAGGTTCTCCGGCCTGCGGTGGAAATAGTGCATCGAGGCGGCGCGCAACCCGTAGGTATTGTCGCCGAAGTAGGCGTTCGAGAGGTAGCGTTCGAGGATCTCGTCCTTGCTCAGCCAGGCCTCCAGCCAGAAGGCGATGAGGACTTCGCGCGCCTTGCGGGTCAGGCTGCGCTCGGAAGTGAGGAACGTGAACTTGGCGAGCTGCTGGGTGATCGTGCTGCCGCCCTGGGTGCTGCCGCCGCTGACATTGCTCCAGAGCGCGCGGGCGATGCCGCGCGGGTCGATGCCCCAATGGTCGTAGAAACGGCGATCCTCGATCGCGATGAAGGCCTGGCCGACGTGGATCGGCAGCTTCTTCACTTCGACCGGGGCATCGACGATGGCGCCGTTGCGGGCGATCGGCGTACCGTCCGCCGCCAGCAGGGTGATCTGCGGCGGCGAGATCGGTTGCAGCGACTTCGACAGCGGCGCCGTGACGACCAGCCAGCCGATCGTCAGGAAGAACAGCATGAGCAGGCCCGCCAGCCCGCGCGAGAACCACCACCAGCGCGAACGCCCTTTGCGCGGCGTGCCCTTGCCGGACAGGCCGTCAGAGGGAGGAAGCGGGTTCGGGGACTGAGGGGAAAGGTCGCCCTGACCCGGCCCGCCTTCCGGCAGACTGTTCAGGTTATCCAACGTCAAGGCCATGTCTTCGGCTTCGCCTGCAATTCCCGTCGATCGAGCCCATGTCGGGCCGGATTTCGCCAATACGGGGTTCCGTCGCAGCTTGCGAGGCAAAACTTGTCGCAAAATCGACAAACCGATGAGGTCCCCCGACTACCGACTTCAGGATTTTCGCGGCTGTTTGGGATGCCGCCAACCTCCTTCGCGCCGATGCAGGTCATCCGGTCTACCCAGCAGGGATAGGGCGGCGCTCCCCTCGGGCTAGGCCGCGCCGGGCCTTCGGGCATTCGGTAGTATATGGTCCTGTAGATACTCTCAGCCGCCGCTCGCCGGTACTTTTCCTCAATTCCGCTTGAAGGGAGGGAACGAGCGTGACGGCACTTGCGAAGATCGAAGCTCCGAGCCGCGAAGATCGGCAGAACCATGGACTGCTGACGCTGGAACAGAGCCTCGCGCTCGACGGCGAAACCGCGATGGGGCTCTATGCCGCACACCTCAACAAGTACATGCTCCAGGTCTTCGACATCCTCGGCCTTGCGCACATGGATATCGAGAGCGCGCAGGGCGTGGAAATCACCCTGCGGGACGGCCGCACGATCCTCGATTATTCCGGCGGCTTCGGGGTGCTCGGCCTTGGCCACAACCATCCGCGCATCATCGCCGCCGAGCGGCTCTGCCATGACCGCAAGGTGCTGGACTGCATCAAGATCGCCCCGCACAAGCTGCAGGGCGCACTGGCCTACAACATCTCGCGCTTCCTGCCCGAGCCGCTGAACGTCTCGTTCCTGGCGGTTTCCGGCACCGAGGCCAACGAAGCGGCGATGAAGATCTGCGAGCGGGTCCAGACCCCCAAGGGCAAGACCAAGTTCCTCTGCTTCAAGGGCGCCTTCCACGGCAAGACCCACGGCCCACTCTCCCTCACCACCGCCACCGACGTGCAGAGCGGCTTCATCATGGGCGTGCCCAAGGAGAACGTGGTCTTCGCGACTTACGGCGACATCGCCTCGGTGCGCGAAGTCATCGAGCGCGAGCGCTTCGAAAAGGGCAACCGCATCATCGCCGGCATCGTCGAAACGATCCGCGGCACGTCCTGCCACGTCCCCGACCCGGGCTTCCTCACCGAATTCGCGAAGCTCTGCCGCGAGCACGACATCCTGACGATCTTCGACGAAGTGAAGGTCGGCATGGGCCGCACCGGCAAGTTCTGCGCCTTCATGCACGAGGACGTGGTCCCCGACGTCGTCACCCTTGCCAAGACCCTGGGCGGCGGCAAGCGCGAGCTGGGCGCGATGGTCACCTCGCAGGCCCTTTTCGACAAGGCCTATGGCAACAAGAACGACTGCAACCTCCACAGTTCCAGCTTCAGCGGCATGGGCGAGAGCTGCGCCGTCGGCATCGAGACGCTCAACGTGCTGGAAGACGACCAGTTGATCCAGCGCGCAGGCCTGATCGGCAATTACTTGAAGAGCAGACTTGAGAAACTGCGTGAGAAATATCCACGCAAGATCGTCTCGCTGCGCGGCAAGGGCTGCTTCCAGGCAATAGAACTTAACTTCGGCCAGCAATTAGCTGAAAAAGCTATTGATATCCGCACGAACTCGCTCTTCGTCACATACGAAACGGTGCTGATCGGGGCGATGGCCCGCGAGCTTTACGAGCGCCACGGCATTCTCGTGCATTTCCAGCCCGGCGCGCGGGACCTGCTGCACCTGATGCCGCCCTACATCGTTTCGGAGGCACAGATCGACAAGCTGATCGAGGCACTCGACGATGTGCTGGGACGGGGCGTGGCCGACGCGACGGTGCGCTTCGTGATCAAGAACATCAAGCGCGTGCTGGGCTGACGTCATGGCCACTCCCGCCGAGAGGCTCACCCCCGCCGCCCGCCCGCCCTTCACCGACCGGCACGCCGCGCGCTCCGCCTCCAGTGGATGGATTGCCTGCGCCGCCCTGCTGGTGCTGTCGCTGGTGCTGTTCCGCCTGAACATCCATCAGGGCATGACCGTCTCCCCGGACAGCACCCGCTACATGGGGATCAGCCCGATCCCCTACGATGCGCCGGTCTATCACTGGATGCTGGTGCTGCCCCATGCCCTGGGTGTGCCGCTGCTGGCCGCGGCAGTGGCTTGGGGCATCGTCACCCTCACCGCTAATGTCCTGCTGATCTTCGCGCTGGTCCGGCGCATCACGGGCGACTGGCGCTATGCCGCCCTCGCCACCGCCCTGATCGCATTGGCGCCGCAGTTCGTCTCGCTTCACGCCGCCGTGATCTCGGAACCGCCGTTCATCACCTTCGTGCTGCTGACCTTGTGGTTCGTGCTCGACTACTTCGAACGCGGCACCCGGCGCGACCTTGTCATAGCCTCGCTGATGCTGGGCATGGCCACGCTCACCCGCTTCACCGCCCCGCCGCTCGGCGCGGCCATCGTGCTGGTGATCCTGACGGACCCACGCCTGCCCGTATCCCGCCGCCTGACCGACAGCGCGCTGATGGCGATCCCCGGCGGCGCGCTGTTCTTCGGTTGGGTCGTGGCCAGCACCCTGACGGTCGGCCATTCGATCGGGCGTGAGCTGAAGTTCTACGGCAACATGGGGCCGGCGCAGTGGTGGGCGAACCTCGAAACGACCGCCGCCTGGCTTCTGCCCGATGCCGTTCCTCTCGCCCTTCGCGTACTGCTGCTCGCAGCCGTGCTCGGCTTCGCGGGCTGGCAGTTCACCCGCCAGTTCGCTGCATGGCGCCGGTCGCGGCTCGACATCTCCTGCGAACTGCGGATCGCCTTCTCGCTCACGCTGGGCCTGTTCTTCATCGGCTATCTCGCCTTCGTCTGGCTCTCGACCGCACTCGAAGCGAACCTTCAGTTCGTCGGTCGCTATGGCTTCCCGGCTTATGTCATGCTGGTCATGATGGTGACGACCCAGGCGAGCGGGCTCGACCGGCGCCTCGGAGGGCTTCGCAACGTCTGGATCGCGCTGGCCGGTCTCTCCGCGCTGGTGCTGGTTGGACATAGCGTGCGCACCTCGGCCCGGACCCATACGTTCTATCGCGAGGGCAACGGCTTCCTCAGCCTCGACTGGCGCGCTTCGCCGACGATGGCCGCCGTGAAAGAGCTGCCGGGCAACGCCGTACTCTACTCGAACGGAGCCGATGTCGTCGCCCTGCTCGCGGATCGCCCGGCTCAGATCGTGCCGCAGGAACGGCTGCTGCGGACCAACCGCCCCGATCCGGCGAACCCGCCCGAGGCCCAGATCGCGCTTATGCGAACCCAGGCGAATGCAGGCCTTCCGGTCTACGTGATCTGCCTCGATCGCATCGACTGGCGCTTCTACCTGGCCAGCGAAGCGCGGCTGAAGGGCGACCTCGCGCTCGAACCCGTCGGCCAGTTCGCCGACGGCCGCATCTACCGCGTCGCCGCCACGACGCAGCCATGAGCGTCCATCCGTGAACGCTCCTCATCCATCACCCCCTCCGCGCCAGGAGAAGCCGGAAATGACAACGCAAACGACGGGACCGAAGATCAAGACCGCCACGCTCGACCGGAAAACCGCGCGCCTGCGCGACTACCTGAGCCTTGCCCGGTTCGATCATGCGACCAAGCACGTCTTCGTGATCCCCGGCCTGATCCTGGCCTATGCCCTGCGCGAACCCTCGCTGCTGGACGCACCGGCGCGGATCGTCATCGGCTTCGTGGTGGCGATCGCCATCGCCTCGGCCAACTATATCATCAACGAGTGGCTCGACCGCGAGTTCGACGCCCACCATCCCAGCAAGCACCACCGCACGGCGGTCTCGCTGGATCTCTCCCCGGCGCTGGTCTACCTGCAATATGCGATCTTCGCGGCGTTCGGACTGGGGCTCGCCGCGACGCTGGGCAGCGCATTCTTCACCGTCTCGGTCGTGTTCCTCGCCTCCGGCCTGCTCTACAACGTGCGCCCCCTGCGCTCGAAGGACCGGCCGTTCCTGGACGTGATCTCGGAATCGGTGAACAATCCGATCCGCCTGACGCTGGGCTGGCTGATGATGGACCCGGCCAGCATGCCGCCCGCCAGCCTCCTGCTGGCCTACTGGGCCGGCGGCGCCTTCCTGATGGGCTCCAAGCGGCTCTCCGAATACCGCGACATCACCGCGCTGGTCGGGCTGGACACGCTGACCCGCTATCGCAAGTCCTTTGCCGGCTACACGGCGGAAAGCCTGGTGGTGAGCTGCCTGGTCTATGCCATGCTCTCATCCTTCTTCCTCGGCGTGTTCCTCATCAAGTACCGCGTCGAGTACATCCTGGCCTTCCCGTTCATCGCCGGACTGTTCGGCTGCTATCTCTGGCTTTCCATGCTGCGCGACTCCATCGCCCAGCGGCCGGAGCGCATGTTCCGCTCGCGCCGCCTGATGACCACGCTGGCGATCACCGTGGGCGTTCTGCTGGCGCTCTCCTTCGTCGACGTGCCCAGCCTCACCAGCCTCACCAACCGCAGCTTCACCCCGGTGGACATGCTGCCCGGCCACGGCAAGTAAGGGAGTGGAAATCGTGACCGAGGTGGCTTGGAGCAAGGTGCGGCTCGTGGTCTTTGACCTCGACGGCACGCTCTACGATCAGCCCCCGCTCCGCCGCGCGATGGCGCTGGAACTGGTCAAGCACAGCCTGCTTCGCTGCAGCCTGCGCACCGTCGAGACGCTGCGCGCCTATCGCCAGATCCGCGAGCTGCTGGGCCAGGTCCAGGGCGACGATTTCACCAACGAGCAGTTCCGCCTCACCGCCCGGCGTTGCGGCTGCTCGGAAGGCGAAGTGCGCGCGCTGGTGGAGGAATGGATCGAGCGCCGCCCGCTTGCGCATCTCCCCCGTTACAAGGCGCGCGGGATCGACAGCCTGTTTTCGGCGCTGCGGGCGACGGGACGGCGGATCGCGGTCTGGTCGGACTATCCGGTGAACGCCAAGCTCGCCGCGCTCGGCCTGAAGGCGGATTACGTCATCTGGTCCGGCGACCACGGCGTCGGCCGCCTCAAGCCCGATCCCACCGGGTTGCTGGCCCTGCTGGAGGAAGCAGGCGTGACGGCCGAGGAAACCCTGGTGATCGGCGACCGGGCCGACCGCGACGCCGCAGGAGCCGCCGCCATCGGCGTGCCCGCGCTGATCCGCAGCAGCCACTCCAGCGGCGACACGATGTTCCGGCGTTTCGACGACCCCCCGTTCGCCCCCATTCTCGCGGAGGCCCGCCATGTCTAAGCCCGATACCGTCGCCGCGCTGGTGGACGTGCTGGTCGACGAAGCCCGCCCCGGCCTCACCGCCTCGGAGCGCAGCGTCGTGGCGGACTATGTCCGCTCCACTCTGGCGGGAATGCCCGACTACTTCCGCATGGGTTTCCGCATGCTGGCGATGATGTTCGAGATGGCGGCGCTGCCGGTCCACGGCCACCGCTTCTCCCGCCTCGCCCCCGCCGAACGGCAGGCCCATGTCGCCGCCTGGCGCCGGTCCCGCATCGGTTTCCGCCGCTCGATGATCGCGTTCTACACCACGTTCGCCTGCTATGGCCTCTATTCGCTGCCGCGCGCACAGGATCGCGCCCCGGCCGCCAGGATCGCCGCATGAACGACCGGAGCGAAATCGAGACCGAAATCCTGGTGATCGGCTCCGGCCCCGGTGGTGCCGTCAGCGGGACCCTGTTCGCCGAAGCCGGACGGCATGTCGTCATGGTCGAGGAAGGGGACCACCTTGCCCTCGAAGCCGCGCCGCATTTCTCGCGCGAGGAGATGCTGCTCAAGTATCGCAATGCCGGGGTCGGCGTCGCGCTGGGGCGGCACAAGCTGGCCTGGGTGGAGGGGCGCTGCGTCGGCGGCGGCAGCGAGGTCAATCGCGGTCTTTACCACCGCACGCCGGGCTATGTCTTCGACGACTGGCGCCGCCGCTTCGCCGTTCACGACCTCGACCTTGCCGGAATGACTCCGCATTTCGAGGCCTGCGAGGCGGTTGCCCGGGTGGAATATGCCGGCACTGCCGCCTCCGACATGTCGCGCAGGCTTCAGCAGGGCGCGCAGGCACAGGGCTGGCTGGCGATCGAGGCTCCGCGCCTCTACCGCTACGACCACGACCACCGCAGCGGCGTGAAGCAATCGATGTCAGCGACTTTCGTGCGGCGTTTCGTCGCGGCGGGCGGTGCGCTCCTTCCCCGGACGCGCATCGCCCGCTTGCGCCGCATGAACGGCCACTGGATCGCCCAGGGCAGCCGACGCGGCGAGGACGGGAAACAGCGCCCGGTCACGTTCCGCGCCCGGACAGTGTTCATCGCCTGCGGCGCCGTCCAGACCCCGGCCCTGCTGCGCCGCTCGGGCATTTCGCACAATGTCGGCGACAGCCTGCGCTTCCATCCGATGGTCAAGGTCGTCGCCGAGTTCGACCGCGACGTGAACCGTCCGGACGACTTTGATCCCGTGCACCAGGTCAAGGAATTCGAGCCGCGCTTCGGCATGGGCTGCTCGATCAGCACCCCGGCGATGCTCGGCGTGGCCCTGTCCGGACGCCCCGATCACTGGCAGCTTGTCGCGGAGCGCTGGCGCCGCATGGGCATCTATTACGTCCAGTCCGGCGGCGGCGAGGCCAGCGTGCGCAACTTGCCCGGCTTCGAGGACCCCATCGTGCGCGTGCGGTTCTCGCAAGGCGACCTTTCAGTGCTGGGGGAAGGCCTGCGGCGACTCTGCGAGGCACTGTTCGCCGCCGGAGCGCAGCGGATCTATCCCTGCCTTGCAGGCTATCCGGACCTGCACTCGCCGGGCGACCTCGCCAACCTGCCGGACCTGCTAAAGGCGAGCGACGGCAACATGACCTCGGTCCATGTCTTCTCGTCCTGTCCCATGGGCGAGGACAACCGCCGCACCGCAGCCAATTCCTTCGGCAAAGTCCACGGCACCGACGGTCTCTACATCAACGACGCGTCCCTGCTTTGCGGACCGACCTCGGTCAATCCGCAAGGCACGGTCATGGCCGTCGCCCACCGCAATGCGACCGAGGCCCTGACCCGGCAGTTCCACTGAGGCTCCGGCAGAACAAGCGTCAGGCAATCAGCCAGGTGCCGTCCGGCTCCTTGTGGACCACGGTGTTCCAGAGGTAGCTCTCGCCGCTGTCTTCGGCGGTGAACAGGATATCGAACTTGAACTCGTTCGCCGCGACGCGCTTCCAGTTCTGGATGCGGGTGACGGACAGGCAGCCGACCATGTCGTGGCTGCGGATACGCTTGCCCGGGGAATTGGCACCGGCCCAGCCGTTGAACATGGCCGTGCCGCGCGATCCGACGAACCTGGCGACGAGACCTTGCGTGGCCCGGTCGTCCTGCACGCACATGAGCGTGACGGCGAAAGGCCGCAGCGTCGGCATGGCCGCCGCCACGTCGGCCTTCAAGGCCGCCGGCGCCGATGCCAGTGCCCTTTCCAGTCCCTGTACCTGCGTCGGATCGGGCCGCGCCAGCGACGAGGACGCCGCATCCGCCTGCACCGACAGACCGGCCAGAACGGCAGCTCCTGCCAAGGCAGGAAGCACGAAGGAGCGGGGCATTGGCATCTTGAAAACCTCATCATGGCGCGGCTCCGGCATCGCGAGAGGGGCGACGATGGAGCGGGGCGGCGCCCTTGCCTCGACGGGCCGCCCGAAACAAGCGGCAGACGGTTTTCGAACGACGATGCGTTTGTGGAATCAGATGGTTAGCGTGTCTTCAGCACCATGAGCGGCGATCTCCGCCGCATCGAAACCAGCCAACCCAGCGCGAACAGCGCCGTCGGCAGCCAGAGCAGCAGGTGCGCCAGCAGGATCGTCGCCGCCGCCTGTTCGGCCTCGACCCCGACCGCACGGTAGGACAGCATGCCGAAGAATTCATACGATCCGAAATGCCCCGGCAGCGCTGGAACCAGCGTCCCCAGGGTCGAGAAGGCGAAAGCGACCAGCGGCCTGAGCCATTGCGGCAACTCGCCGCCCAGGCTCACCCAGGCCCCGAGCATGACCAGGCTCTCCAGCAACCAGAGCGCGAAGGACAGCACGACCATGCCGAGAATCCGGCGCGGATTGCCGGTGCCGCGCACGGCCTGCGCCACCGACCGCGTGGTTCCGGTCAGTTTGCTCATTGCGGAGTGCCGGAACCGGCGCTCCCCCCAGCCCGCCACCGCCTCGATCGCACCGGGCGAGAGCAGGACGACAAGGCTCGCCGCCACCGCGACGGCCAGCACGAGCCGGAACTGCGTCACGATCTCGGCGGGAAGCGCGGTATCGACGAGCAGGAGCGCCAACCCCGCCACCATCAGGATCGAGACGAGATCGAGCACCCGCTCCACCACCATGGCACCCAGCACATGCCCCACCGGCAATGAGAAACTGCGATGGAACCAGTAGACCCGAAACACGTCGCCGAGCCGGAACGGCAGGATATCGCTGATCCCGAAGCTGGCGACGAAAGGCGCGACGCTCGGCCCGAACGGCACCTTGCGGCCATCGGGATCCAGCAGCAGACGAAAGCGCCAGGCCCGCAGCAGGAAGTCCAGCGCATAAGCCGCCAGAGCGAGGGCCAACGGCGGCCAGCTTGCCCGCATCAGCAGGGCCCCCACGGCGGCCCTGTCCACCGAAGTCCAGAGCAGCACGAGAAACACCGTCCCCACCGCCACCCCCAGCCAGAAACGCCAGCGCGCGCCGTTCGTGTTGACCGGTTCGGCGGCCATCTCAGTCGTTTTCGCTGATCTGGGACTGGTACTTCACGAAGAGCGTCGCCAAGGTGGTGCGGCTCGAAATGTCGAGCTTGCGGTAGATGTTGTGAAGGTGGATGCTCACCGTTCCCTCGGTCGATCCCACCATTCCGGCAATGGCCTTGTTGGAGAAGCCCCGACAGACCAGCGCGCTGATCTCCTTCTCACGCGGGGTAAGGCCGGCGATCTCGCCGCCTATATCGACGCCACCGCCACGCCGGGCTTTCGCCACGAGGTCTTCCGGCAGCCACTTGCGACCGGCCACGACCTGCCGCAGGCAATCGAGCAGCGAATCCGCCGCATAGTCCTTGAGCAGCAGGCCCCAGACCCCCAACCCGATAGCCTCGGCGATCTGCCGCCCCGTCATCGTCGCGGAAAGGAAGATCACGCGCACCGGCCAGCCGCCTTCGCGGATCGCCCGCAGGATCGCCAGCCCGCCGACATCCGGCATCGACACATCGAGAACGGCAACGTCGGGCCGCCTCTCACGGATAACCGCGAGCGCG
Organism: Novosphingobium sp.; assembly: GCF_036820275.1. Taxonomy (GTDB): domain Bacteria; phylum Pseudomonadota; class Alphaproteobacteria; order Sphingomonadales; family Sphingomonadaceae; genus Novosphingobium. Next base: position 15,106 of record NZ_DAISLT010000001.1, on the reverse strand, counting down.
CGGGTGCCGCTGCCGGTGGCTTCGACGAGGTCGATCTCGCCCGTCGCCTGGAGCAGGTCGGCCAAGCCGCGCAGCAGCAGCGGATGATCGTCGGCGACGAGAACGCGGCAAGTCTGAAGTTCGGTGAGGCTCATGCCGCAACCTCCAGCGGGATGACCATGGTGACGCGCAGGCCGTCCGCGCTGTCATCAACGGCGATCGAACCGCCGAGTTGCATGGCCCGGCTGCGCAGGGATACCGACCCCCTGCCGTTCGCCGCCGCGCCGAGGCCGCGCCCGTTGTCCGCCACGCCGAGTTCAAGCGCGCTGCCGACCCGGCGAGCCTCCAGCGCCACACGGGTGGCAGCGCCGTGGCGTACCGCATTGGCGGTCGCCTCGGAGAACAGCGCGATCACTTCCTGCACGAGATTGCGCGGCAATTGCGTCGAGCGGCCATGCCAGTCGAAAGCGACGGTGACGCCCCAGGTCTTCTGGAGCAGGTCGGCCTGCCGCCGCAAGTCCGCCACCATGTCGGTCGGCTGGTCGGCATCGACATCGCGCTGCTTCTCGACGAAGCGGCGGATGCGGCGCTGCTGCTCGGTGACGAGTTCCTCGATGGCCCTGAGGTCCTGCGCCATTTCCGGCTCACGCGCGGCCAGGGTCCGCAGCTTCAGGCTCGTCGCGGTCAGGTCCTGGAGGACGCTGTCGTGAAGATCCTGCCCCAGACGGGTACGTTCCTCCGCCCGCGCGCTGTCTGCCCGCCGCGCGACGAGTTCGACATGTTCCAGTTCGGACCCCGTGCGGGCGGCGATGATTTCGGTAAGCGCCAGCGCATCCTCGGGCCGCCCGTCCGGGTCGACCACGATCATCGCACCGCGAAAGCGCAGTCCGGAAAAGCCCGAGCGCACGGCATAGTCGTGCGAGCGGGGACGGGGCAAATCCAGCGCATCAAGCACATGGTTCAGCCCCGCCATCTCCTCGGAATCGAGAAGGCTGGCACGGGTGCGGTCCATGAAATCGAGCCGCGCTTCGGCGAAGACACTGCGATAGGTCGCAGGGTCGAGCGGCAGGAGCCGCAGCCCTTCGCGGCGCCAATAGGCGATGAACCCGGTCGGTTCGTCCTGCTCGCGCCAGATCAGGATCAGACTGTCGCAACCGGTCACCGCTCCGGAATGACCGCAAAGCTCGGCCAGCCAGCCGCGCCGGTCGCCGACCCCGGCATCCATCGGCCAGCTCGCCAGCCGCGTCAGCCGCTCGCGGCTGCTCTCGCGATAGGCGCCGAAGTAGCCGAGCATGACCGCGCAGACGATGAAGTAGACGGTGCGGATGATGAGGACGTTCAGTTCGGACTCGCCGTCGAGAATGTCGGGAATGCCGATCGTGAACAGCACCACTTCCAGCATGACCGCCCCGACCATGGCGCCCGTGAAGCCCCAGCGCACCGTCATCGCCAGCAGGGTGAACGGCAGGAACGAGAAGAACGGGCTGGTGAGTTCGTTGGTCAGGAAGGCCAGCCAGCCGAGGATCGCGGTGTCGAGCGCATGGACGGCGAAATGGACGAGACTGTCCACCGGTCGCCGGATCGGCAGCGCCACCAGCAGGATCGCCAGGACGAGGTAGACCGCCAGCACGTCGTGCGCTTCGGTCCGATAGCGAACGGGCTGGGTGGGATCCAGGTAGATGGCGATGACCGCGAAGACCGCCGTGACCAGTCGGCCATAGCTGATCAGCCGATTGGGATCGGTAATCAGCAGTACGTTCCGTGCCCGGCTCAGGCCGGATGCCGTCGCATCGAAAGTCCGCCCCATGTGTTCTTCGTGTCCTCGCGCCCTCCGGCAATGACGACCGGAAGCGTCGGAAAAATCTACGAAGCTGCTGCAATTCCGTCGAGTCAGCCTTCCTGCTATCGCGCGGGGCAAAAGGATATGCGTCTGCCCCCGATTGACGAATTCGGGGGGAAGGCCTAGAGACCGGCCCAGCATCAAGAGTCGGGATCGCGCCCGGCACCAACCTGCTCCCGAGCAAGGTGGTACCTTCGCAGACATGCGAAGGGATGTGGCCGGACCGGCAACAATCGGGTCTTCCAGTTGCATCGCCGTCGTTCGCTTCCGGCTCGTTCGAGCCTTGAAGGAATACCGCATGCCCGATCTCCAGCCGACCCAACAATTCGCCAGCGACAACTATGCCGGGATCTGCCCCGAAGCCTGGTCGGCGATGGAACTTGCCAACCAGGGTTCGGCCACCGCCTATGGCGAGGACGAATGGACCCTGCGCGCCGCCGATGCCTTCCGCACGCTGTTCGCCACCGATTGCGACGTCTACTTCGCCTTCAACGGCACCGCCGCCAACTCGCTGGCACTGGCAGCACTTTGCCAATCTTATCATTCTGTTATCTGCTCATCCTCAGCCCATGTCGAGACCGACGAATGCGGCGCCCCGGAGTTCTTCTCGAACGGCTCCAAGCTCCTCGTCTCCCAGAGCCCGGACGGCAAGCTCACGCCCGAGGCCATCCGCACGCTGGCGGTCGGCCGTTCGGACATCCACTTCCCCAAGCCCCGCGTGGTCACGATCACCCAGCCGACCGAGACCGGCCAAGTCTACAGCGTGGCCGAGATCGAGGCGATTTCGGCGACCTGTCGCGAACTGGGCCTGAAGCTGCATATGGACGGCGCCCGCTTCGCCCATGCCTGCGCCGCACTCGATTGCACCCCGGCGGAGATCACCTGGCAGGCGGGAGTGGACGTGCTCTGCTTCGGCGGCACCAAAAACGGCATGGCCGTGGGCGAGGCGGTGATCTTCTTCGACCGCGCTCTTTCCGAGGACTTCTCCTATCGCTGTAAGCAAGCGGGCCAGCTCGCGTCGAAGATGCGCTTCCTCTCCGCGCCGTGGATCGGCGTGCTGGAGAGCGGCGCCTGGCTGAACAACGCCCGCCACGCCAATCGCTGCGCCCGGCGCCTTGCCGATGCCGTATCCAGCGTCGAAGGGCTGGAACTGATTTTCCCGGTAGAGGCCAACGCGGTGTTTCTCGCTACGCCCGAGCAGGTACTGGACGGACTGCGAACCCGCGGCTGGCGGTTCTACACGTTCATCGGCGGCGGCGCACGCTTCATGTTCGCCTGGGATGCCGATCCTGACCAGGTTGACCGGCTTGCCACCGATGTCGTCGAACTCGCGAAGGAGCGCGAGTCTAACCTCATTTCAGCCTGAGGATATTTCTACAAGTCTCTAATTTTAGTACATTGATTGCCCCGCATATAAGGCGGGGCATTTCATTCAAGATCACCCGAAAAAGCAAATCCGCCTGCCCCTGGCTCGGCAAACGAGCGAATTGCCCATTGCTATTGCAACTTGATCTCATTAGCCGAACCATTCTTTAGGGCGCGCAAGCAGCATCGGTCGCGCCATCGGAATTCGGGAAGCGACACGTGACGCGGCAAGTCCTATTTCAGATCCACTGGTTCCTGGGCATCACGGCGGGCTTCGTGCTCGCCCTGATGGGCTTCACCGGCGCGACGATGAGCTTCGAGAACGAGATCATGCGCGCCATCAGCCCGGGCGTAGTCACGCTTGCACCGGGAACCGGCGCCCCGCTCTCGCCCGATGAAGTGATCGCCCGCGCTTCGGCCCAGCGTCCCGGCCTTGCGGTCGAGGGCCTGACCGTCGACAGCGATCCCCGGGCCGCCTGGACCGTGCAGTTCGCAGCGAAGGAAGGAGAGCGGCGCGGGGAGCGCAGCTATGTCGATCCCCGCAGCGGCATGCTTCTTGGACAGCCCACCGGCGCAGGCTTTTTCCAGACGATCCGCGAACTGCACCGCTGGCTCGCCCTTCCGGGTGGTCCGAACGGCCTGGGCCGCCAGATCACCGGATTTTCCGCGATCGCCCTGGTGTTCTTCGCCATCTCGGGTCTCTACTTGCGCTGGCCGCGCCGCACGTTCGACTGGCGCTCGTGGCTCGTGCTCGACTTGCGGAAAAGCGGACGAAATCTCTATCGCGCGCTCCATGTGGTGATCGGCGGCTGGGTTGCCCTCGTCTACCTGCTCAGCGCGCTGACCGGCCTCTGGTGGTCCTACGACTGGTATCGGCAAGGCGTGCTCTACACGCTCACCGGCACGACCAGTCGCGAAGAAGGCGGGCATGGCGGAGGAAAGCACGGCGAAAAGCCCGCCGAAACGGAGACCGCTAAAAGCCCGGGCCTTGCGCGTGCCTGGCCGACCGTCCTGACCGCGATGGACGGCAGCTACAAGTCGATTTCCGTCACCCTGCCCGAGGGCCACGAACCTGCGAGCTTCCGTGTCCTGCTGGCCGGCGCCCGCCACGACCGCATGACCGACAACCTCAAGGTGGACCTCGCCAGCGGCAAGCTGCTCAAGGCCGACCGCTATGCCGACCGCAAGATCGGCAAGGTCATCACCACCAGCATGTATGAAATACATCGCGGCGCCTTCTTCGGCATCGGCGGACGCATCCTGCTGCTGCTCACCAGCCTGGCGATGCCTCTCTTCACCGTCACCGGCCTGCTGCTCTATCTGGCCCGCCGCAAGCGCAAGCGCGCGCTCGCCGCCGTCGCAGCGCAGGAGCCGGCAGATACGGCCATGGACACCACCGGCGACTTGCTCGTGGCCTTCGCCAGCCAGACCGGCGGTGCCGAACGCCTCGCCCGCCAGACTGCCGCAGCGCTTGGCGGCGCCCGGGTGATGCCGCTCTCCGCCGTGGATGACGGCGTGCTGTCCGAAGTCGATCGCGCGCTCTTCGTGGTCAGCACGTATGGCGAGGGCGAGCCGCCGGACCCCGCCCGCCGTTTCGCGCGGCAGGTCATGGCGACGCCGCCGGGCGCGGATCACCTCGAATATGCCGTTCTGGCACTCGGCGACCGCGAATACCCCGAATTCTGCGCATTCGGCCATTCGGTGGATCACTGGCTCCATGCCGGTGGCGCCCGCCGCATGTTCGACATGATCGAGGTCGACGGCGACGACGGCGATGCCCAACGCCAGTGGCAGCAGCAGCTTGCCGCACTCGGCGCCGAACCGGATCTGCCGGACTGGGAGCCTGCCGCCTACGAACGCTGGCGCCTTGCCGAACGCCGCCTGCTCAATCCGGGCAGCGCCGGGGGACCGGCCTTCCTGGTCAGTCTGGAACCCTGTGACGGTTCCGCCTGCGACTGGCAGGCCGGTGACATCGCCGAAGTCCTGCCCGGCGCTAACGATCCGGCCCGCGTCGCCGCCTATCTCGCCCACTGCGGGCTGAGTGGTGGTGAAATGATCGAGGGACGGCCGCTTGCCGAACACCTCGCACTGGCACTGATCCCGGACCATCCGGTCGCAAGCGGCGAAGACCTGCTCGCAGCACTGCGTCCGCTGCCGCACCGCGAATATTCCATCGCCTCGATCCCCGACGACGGCCGCCTGGACCTGCTGATCCGGCAGGTCTCGCGGACCGACGGCACCCTGGGCCTCGGCTCGGGCTGGCTGACGGACTTTGCGCCGCTCGGCAGCGAGATCGCACTCCGCCTGCACCCGAACGAGGGCTTCCATGCCCCCGCCGAAGCCGAACGGCTCATCCTGATCGGCAACGGCACCGGCCTCGCGGGCCTGCGCGGCCACTTGCGCGCCGCCGAGAGAGCCGGGCACGGTGGCCACTGGCTGCTGTTCGGCGAGCGCAGTCAAGCCCACGACGCCCTGCTTGCCGAAGAGATCGACGGATGGCTGGCGAGCGGCACCCTCACCCGCCTCGATCGGGCCTGGTCACGCGATGCCGATTGCGGCCGCTACGTCCAGCACCTGCTCGCCGAAGCCGAAGCGGACCTCCGCGACTGGGTCGAGCATGGCGCCGCGATCCTGGTCTGCGGCAGCCTCCAGGGCATGGCCCCGGCCGTCGATGCGGCACTGCGCGCGGCGCTCGGGGACGAGCGGCTGGAGGACATGGCCGAAATGGGTCAGTACCGCCGCGATATCTATTGAACAAACTGGGTATTTGGAAACATACTGAAACACAAGGGTCACGAACGAGAACGCATTCCCGGAGCATGATGGCGCATCGACGCAGGCGGAAAGGAACCGGCAATGGTCCGTAAGCGTAGTATAGCTCCGGGGTGGATGCTGCCGCTGTTGCTGGTCGTATCGATGGCAGCGGCGGGCTTTGCGGTCCTCTTCGTCATCACCCTGGAGTGAACGAACCGTCGGCATTGCTTATGCCGACCAAGTTCCGAACGGGAGTTTCGTTTGCCGCATACCACGCCTCTCGTCGGAACGGTCGTTGCCGGCCTGGTCGTCGCCTTCGTCATGGGCGCCCTCGCCCATCGCCTGAGAATTTCGCCGGTGGCGGGCTATCTTTTCGCGGGCGTTTTGGTCGGTCCCTTCACGCCCGGCATCGTTGCCGACAGCGCCCTTGCCAACGAACTGGCGGAACTGGGCGTGATCCTGTTGATGTTCGGCGTCGGCCTGCATTTTTCGGTCAAGGACCTGCTTTCGGTCAAGAACATCGCCGTACCCGGCGCGGTGCTCCAGATCGCGATCGCCACGGCCATGGGCGCCGGTCTTGCCGCCTGGCTCGGCTGGAGCATGGCGGGGGGCCTGATCTTCGGCCTTGCCCTATCGGTGGCGAGCACGGTGGTGCTGCTGAGAGCGCTTCAGGTCGGCAACCTGATAGATACCGAGCGTGGCCGGATCGCGGTCGGCTGGCTGATCGTCGAGGACCTTGCCATGGTCCTCGTCCTCGTGCTCCTGCCCGCGCTTGCGGGCCTGGCGAACGGACGCGCGCAATCGGGCGTGGAACTGGCCTGGACCATCGGGCTGACGCTGGCCAAAGTCGGCGGCTTCATCGCGCTGATGCTGATCGTCGGCAAGCGCGTGATCCCCGCCGCGCTGCACTGGGCCGCGCATACCGGCTCGCGCGAACTGTTCCGCCTTGCCGTGCTGGCGATAGCCTTGGGCGTGGCTTTCGGCGCGGCCTATGTTTTCGACGTATCCTTTGCGCTCGGCGCCTTCTTCGCGGGCATGGTCATGGGCGAAAAGCAGCTCAGCCGCCGCGCCGCCGAGGAAACCCTGCCGCTTCGAGATGCTTTCGCGGTGCTGTTCTTCGTGTCGGTGGGCATGCTGTTCGATCCCTCGGTCGTGGTCGAAAATGCCGGAGCGGTGCTCGCCACCGTGCTCATCGTGATCGTCGGCAAGTCGCTGGCCGCCGTCGCGATCGTGCGGCTCTTCGGCCATCCGACGCCGACGGCGCTGGCCGTCGCCGCCAGCCTCGCCCAGATCGGCGAGTTCTCGTTCATGCTCGCGGCGCTCGGCGTCCAGCTCAAGGTCCTGCCCGAAGAGGGCCGCGACCTGATCCTGGCAGGCGCGATCTTCTCGATCTTCCTCAACCCGCTCATCTTCCGCTGGCTCGCCGGACGGCACAGCCTTGTCAAATCCGTGGCCGCCGCCGAACGCGAACGCCGCGAGGCTGGGGCGATACCGAAACCCGGCGAGCGGCTCGTCCTGATCGGCTACGGCCGTGTCGGCAGGCTGGTGACCGAGGGCATGACGGGCAATCTCAGCAACCTCGTCGTCGTCGAGGAGCGTCCCGATCTCGTCCAGCGCGCGCGAGAGAAAGGCCATGAGGTGGTTGCCGGCAACGCCTCCAGCGAGGACATTCTCGACGAAGCTGGCGTCAGAGATGCAACCCGGCTGATGATCGCCATTCCCGAAGGCTTCGAAGCGGGCGTGATCGCCCAGCGCGCACGTCAGCTCAATCCCGCCATACAGATCCTGGCCCGTGCGCACTCGGACGAGGAAGTCGATCACCTCACCCGCATCGGCGCCGACCATGTGGTGATGGGTGAGCGCGAGATCGCACGGCGCCTGCTGGAACTGCTCCGTTCGACGAACCTGCGGCCCCAGCCCGAAACCGCCTGACATTCCTACCCATTTGCCTGGAACCACCCGTTAGGCGGGGGAGCGGCGGCGCCAATGGTGAATTTTCCCTAAGCTGCCCGGAAGTCCTTTTGTACAAGCGTATTAGCGATCGGGACCATTCGGCGTAGCTCGCCGAACTTCAGGAGAAGCACGGGCCACTCTCAAGAGCGACTTACCTCTGAACGGCGTTCCTGTACTTTCTAGGCAGGGGCAGGATGCGGAGGCAAGTCATGGAAAAGCCCGAAGTCTTCACCGGATCGCAAGGGGAAAGCGACCGTCGCTCCTTTCTTGCGGCCTGCGGGAAATACTCCCTGCTGGTGCCGCCGACCATGACCATGCTCCTTTCCACTTCACTGGCCTCTCCCGCAATCGCCAAATCCGGCGGTGGCGGCGGCAATGGAGGTGGGAGCAGCGGCGGCGGAAGCGGCGGAGGCGGCGGCGGCGGCGGCGGTGGAGGAGCCGGGGGTGGCGGACGCGGCGGGGGAGGTTCTCCGGGTGGCGGCAGCGCCGTGGCGAGAGCCGACGACATCTGCAACACCGGCGAGGCCTCGATGGAAACCGTGGGCGACCGCAACCGCCTGCTCGCCGGGGAGCCGGCAGACGTCCGCGCCCGGAGCTGGAAGATCACCTGCTGCGACGATCCGGAGCCGAAGGCACGCACCCGCTCCTTCCTGGCCCGCGTCCATGCCAAATTGACCAAGGCCAGCGGGAAGGTCCCGACATCGACCTGCCAGCGCGTCTGAGCCTTTACCGCTCGCGCATGGCCTCCTTGGCCTTGTTGATGGGCTTCATCAGATATTGCAGGATCGTCTTGCGACCGGTCCTGATCTCCACGGTCGAGACCATGCCCGGCATGATCGCATACTCATGCCCGTTCTTCGTCCGCAAAGTCGAGCGCTGGGTCCGTACATAGACGCGGTAATAGACCTGATCGCGATGCACTTCATCCTGCAAGGTGTCGGGCGAGATGCGATCGACGGTCCCGGCGAGCGTCCCGTAGATCGAGGGATCGTAGGCCGTGATCTTCACGGTGGCGGGCTGGCCCGGTCGGATGAAGGCGATGTCGCGGGGCGAGAGCCGCGCCTCGATCAGCAGTTGGTCCTCCAACGGCACGATCTCCATCAGCGAGCCGCCAGGCTGGATCACCCCGCCGATCGTCGTCACTTCCAGATTCTTCACGATCCCGCGAACCGGCGAGTAGAGCACCGTACGGTCGAGCTGGTCGCGGCGGCCGCCGATGACCTGCACGGTCTGGTCCAGTTCGGCCCGCGCCTTGGCATAGTCGGCGCTGGCATCGATCACATACTGGTTGCGCAGGGAATCGAGCTTTGCCTGGATTTCGTTCTCCTGGCGGCGCAGCTGGATGATCTCCACCTGATTGGCCGCGCCCAGCTCGACCAGCGGTTCGGTCATCGCGAGTTGCCGCCGGGTCAGGGCCAGTGATTGGCGCAAGCTGGCCGTGGCGACATCGAGGTTCTGCCTACGCGAGTGCATCAGCTCCATCTCGCGCGCCATCAATCCCGGCGTCTCCCGCACCGCCTGCGGGAAGTTCGGATTGCCGCCGTTGATCTCCGCTTCCAGACGGGCAGCCGTGGCTTCCAAGGCCCGCGCCTTGGCTTCCGCCTCGCCAAGCATCGAACTGAAGCGGGCGCGATCGAGGGACGCCAGCCGCTCGCGCGGTTTGACGATATCGCCCTCGTGCACGAAGATGCCGTTGACGATGCCGCCTTCGAGGCTCTGAATCACTTGCGAACGTGATGGCGGGGTGACTTTGCCGGTACCCACAGCGACTTCGTCCAGCACCCCGAAATAGCTCCAGACCAGAAACGCGAGGATCCCGACCGAGAGGATCGGAATGATCCGCAGCCGCCCGACAGTGCGCAGCCAGCGGCTGTCTTCCTCGCCGCCGATACCTTCCAGCAGACTGCTGCCCGGTGCGACAGCCATCCCTGCACCGCCGCTCATGCCCGCTTCTCCCGGATACCGGCAGGTCCGGCCAGCGCGGCCAGTACCTTGTCCTTCGGCCCATCGAGCGCGATGCGCCCGGAATCGATCACGACCACGCGGTCGACCAGATCCAGCAGCCCCGGCCTGTTGGTCGTGACCACCAGCGTCCGCCCGCGCAGCCATTGCCCGAGGTTGGCGACCAACCCTCGCTCACTGATATCGTCGAGCGGTGCGGACGGTTCGTCGAGCAGGAGGATATTGCTGTTGCGCAGCAGGGCGCGGGTCAGCAGCAGGGTCTGACGCTGACCGCCCGAAAGCCCTACCCCGCCTTCCTGTAACAGGAGGTCGAGACCCTGCGGCTGGTTCTGCACGAGCGGCAGCCCGCCCGTCACCGCCAGGGCGTGGATGATCTGCTCGTCGCTGACGCCGGGAGCGCCGATCATCAGGTTCTCGCGGATGGTGCCCAGGAAGAGCTGCGCCCCCTGCCCCAGATAGGCGGTGTCGCGGCGCAGATCGACCGGGTTGATCAGCGTCAGGTTGGTCCCGTCCAGCAGCACCTCGCCGGTGGTGGGCCAGGCCAGCCCGGACAGCAATCGCAGCAGCGTGGACTTGCCCGCCCCGATCCGGCCGAGCAGCGCCACCCGCTCTCCCGCATGGATCGACAGGCGATCGACCTTCAGCGCCAGCGGGCCTTCCGGATCGTAGGCATAGGTAAGGTCCTTGATCTCGTAGTAGCCTTTGAGCGCGGCTCGGCGCAACAGTCCCCGCTCGGGATCGTGGTCCACCGGCTTGGCGAACAGGTCCTCTAGCCCGGTCATCGCGACTTTGGCGTTCTGCCAGCGCGTGAATATCTGACCGAACGGCACGAAGAGCACGAGCGCGCGGCTGGTCAGGATCGAACAGGCGATCAGCGCGCCCATCGTCATGTCGCCTTCCATGACCTTGAAGGCGCCCGCCACGACCACCGCCGTATAGGCAAGCTGCTGGAGCGTCTGGGTCCAGTTGACGAACAGGGCCGAGAGGAAGCGCTGCTCGGCGCCGACGCGGGTTCCGGCAAGGGTCAGGCGTTCCCAGAGCGACTGGAAACGCGCCTCGGCCTGGGCCGACTTGATTTCGTCGATGCGCTCGATGGATTCGACTAGGATCGCATTGCGCAAGGCGCCTTCGCGCATCCCCTCGGTCGCCAGGCGGGCGAGCGGACGCTGGAGCAGCAAGCCCGGCAGCACGATCAGGGCCGCAGCAGCGATCAGCACGAAAGTGAGCTGCCCGGCAAGGAACGCGAAAAGCACCAGGAACAGGCCGATGAAAGGCAGGTCGATCAGCGCCGATACCGTCGTGGACGTCAGCATCTCGCGGATCTGCTCCACATCGCGGAGCTGCGCGATCAGCGCGCCGGTCGAACGCGGGCGGGCATCGTTGCGAATATCCAGCGCACGGGCGAAAATACGCGAGGAAATCGCCATGTCCGCCCGCCGACCGATGCGGTCGACGAGTTGCACACGCGCGGTTCGCAGCAGGAGTTCGAGCGTCAGCGCCATTCCGGTTCCGAGCGCCAGAACCCAGAGTGTCGGGATCGACTGCGCGGGGATCACCCGGTCCCAGACCTGCATGGCAAAGAGCGAGGTCGCGAACGTCAGCAGATTGCCGAAGACCGAACCGAGCATCACTTCGCCATAGCCGCGCCGGTCGGCCATGATGATATCCCACAGCCAGGACCGCGACGGCGCCCGCAGGAACTCGTCCAGCCGGGCATCGCGCGAACGCGTGGACAGTGGCTCCACGAAGCCGACCCGGCCCGTGGCCCGCTCCCGGAACACGTCGATCGGAATTTCGACGAGAGCATCCTGTCGCATGCCCGGCATCGACACGCGCACGCTGCGGGCATCGCGGGCGTGGAGGATCGCGGCGCCGTCGTCGTTCAGTTCGACAATGGCCGGCAGCAGGATCTGGGGCACGTCGTCGAGACGCATGGCCACGATCTGGAACTCGAGACCGGACAGCCTTGCCGCGTGGATCAGCGTCTTTTCGGCATCCTGCCCTTCCGACCAGTAGAGCCGGTTCGTCAGTTCCTGTGCGCCCACCGGCACCCCCTTGAGGGTGCCGAGCGCGGCCACCGCTGCCGTCCAGGGGGCATGGAGCGCCTCGCCAATATCAGCCATCGAAGTCTTCCTCCTCACGCAGGCGGGCGGGCAGGCCGAGCGAGGGCCGCAAGGTTCCGCTCACGTTCTCGAAGCGGACGCGCGCTTCCATGATGTCGTACTCCGCGACGATACGGGCGCTCGCCGCGCGGTAGATTTCGAGTTGGGTGTTGAGCAGCTCGGTCAGCGTGCGTTTGCCGAGCTTGTACTCCTCGAAGAATATCCGGCTGGCGGTCACCGCCTGTCGTTCCTGAAGCGTGTAGGCCGAAATCCGCGCGCGTCCGGCACGGATCTCCTGCCGCGCCGTGAGCGCCTTGCCGCGCGCTTCCAATACGGTGCTGTCCTTGACCGCCTCGGCGGCGCGGCGATCTTCCTGGGCAGCCTCGATCACGTAGTGGTCGCTGCGGCGGTAGAGATTGCCGGTCACCGTAACCATACCGGAGAACGAATTGTCGCGCGTGTTGTAGGTATAGTTGTTGCGCGTATAGCCAAGCTGGAGGCCGAGGCGAGGATAGCGCTCCCCCTTGGCCTGGCCGATCTTAGCCGCAGCCGCATGCTCGGCTTCTTCGGAAGCGACGACAGCGGGCAGCTTCTCGTAGTCGGGTTCGTCGTCGCCGGTTTCGAAACGCGATATCTGGGCGCCGGGATCGGTGTAGGCCAGCGGCAGGTCGCCGATCAGGTTGAGCAAGGTGGACTGCGCCACCGCCAGCGCGGTTTCCGCCTGGATCGCCTCGCCCCTTGCGCTTTCCACGCGGACATCGGCGAGCATGAGATCGGACTTGTCGGAAACCCCGGCATTGACGCGGAGGCCGATCAGGTGACGCAGGCGCTCCAGTTCCTCGACCTGCTTCTTCGCCTCGACCGACAGCAGTTCGTAGCGCTTGACCTGGAGGAAAGCGACGGCGCCCTGCTCGGCCAGTTGATCGGCCACGGATTCCAGTTCGTAGCGCCGCTGGCGCATGGTCGAGCGAGCCGCGCCGATCTCTCCCTTCGAGCGGCCGAAGTCCCAGACCTGCTGCTGGAGATAGATGCTGGGACCGGCCATGTTCTCGTTGAGGCCGGAGGTGTTGCGCCCGGACAGCATGTTCGGCCCGATATTGGCCTGATAGCCCACCTGCGGCGTCCAGACCGATTTGGCGGCCCCCAGATCGGCCCGGCCCCGCGCCAGAGCGGCATTGGCCCGCGCGACTTCCGGGTGGCGCATCAGCGTGAGCACGACAGCATCGGAAAGATCGAGTTGCGCCGGAACCTGCAGCTCATCCGCCTGCTGCGCGTCGCTCCGTCCCCCCGCCTGCCCGGTCATGTCTGGCGGCGGCATTGCCGCCCCCGACGAAGCAGGTAATGGTTCCGTCAATTGCCGCCGGATCGGAGGTAATTCCCCGGTAGCGGTTATTGCTTGCCTCTCATTCCGATCCTCTGCGTGACCTCGGCTTCCCATTATACCCAGGGCGGCAATACCCACCGCCCCGGCGAACCTCCACTCCGCAAACGCCATGCAACCCCTTTTATGATAGTATCATTCAAAGGAGTTAGCCTTATACAACCACCATAACCGGATGGTCTACATATATATCTGTAGAACCTAACGAATAATGGTTATACGCCTCCCCATTTATGAGCGACTGCCCCTGAAATACCGCACCCACCATATTCACGGTATCTTTTGCATCACCATTTATCGTCAGTTGATGGGCACTTTCCGTCGCACGGATAACACCTGCCTCCGTGAGATTTATCTGCCGACCACTATCCCCCATGCCGAGATCGATAATCTCGATATTGCGAATGTTGGTGGCTGTGCCCAAGTCCAGCACCAGGCCAGTGCCGCTGTCGATCAGAAGTGTATCCGTTCCGGTTCCTCCATCGATCAGGATATCGGCGGAATCGTAGACCAGCGTGTCGTTTCCGGCCCCGCCGTTGAGGGTATCGGCTCCAGCGCCGCCGCGCAGGAAATCATTGCCGTCGCCACCGTTCAGCGTGTCATTTCCGGCGTGGCCATAGAGGCGGTCATTCCCGGCAGTCCCGTTGAGAACATTGGCGAGACCGTCCCCTTCGATCACGTTCGGCGACCCACTCGCGTTCAGCAAGCTGAGATCGAGCAGGGTTCCCGTCGACGCCGTGGACGAAAGGTTGGTGCTGTCCGTGGCGGTGATCGATACCGAGTTCAGCAGATCCACGCCCAGCAGCGAGACGTTCTGCTGGAAATGGACCGTGTTGAGCAGTTCGTTGATCGCCAGGTTGTCGATCGTACCGCCGCCGATCGCGGTGATCGTCAACGTCGATGTCGGCGCGATGATACCGAGCAGGCCCGCCGTGTTGCTGATGCTGATCTGGAGCCCCAGTTCGGCAGCCAGCGCGGAGGATGCGGTCAGGGTGTAGGCGCCGAGGCTGAGGGCCAGCAGCGGCGCATAGCGCACCTGCACGCTTCTGAGATTGTTGTTCGGATCGTAGGCGGTCAGCGACTGCGTTCTGAGATCGATGAGGCCCAGCGCCTCGACCCCCACCAGACCCAGAAGCGACGTGCCCGAGGACTGCACCACGGGCGCCTGCTGTGGAATCGCGGTAATGGCCACGGCCTGCGAGGTACTGGGACCGATATTGCCCGCCGCATCGATCACGCGGGCGAGCACGGTGTGCGATCCGACGGTCAGCGTCCCCGCACCGTAGAACCATGTCGTGCCCGAGGCGGTAACGTTGACCCAGTTCCCGCCGTCGACCTGGACTTGCACCCGCTCACCCACGCCGAGCGTCGCGCTGAGCGTGCCACCGATCGTCGGCGAAGTGTCCTGCGTGCTCCAGTCACCCTGAGTGCCGGTATCCGTGGTCAGCGAAGTGAAAGCGACGGTCTGGGTCGGCGCCACGGTGTCCACCGTCATGCCGTAGCTGTTGGACGCCGCGCTGACATTGCCTGCCGTATCGGTCGTGACCGCCGTGAAGCTGTGCGCGCCGTTGGCGATGGCGTTCGTGGGCGTGAAGGTCCAGAGACCCGACGCATTCGAGGTGGTGCTGCCCAGCAGCAGCGAACCGTCGAAGACCAGGACCACCGTATTGGCCGCAGCCGTACCGGAGAGCGTCGGCGTGGTGTCGTTGGAGCTGCCGCCGTTGGCGACGGCACCCAGGTTCGGCAGGGCATCGTCGGTGGTGCCCGTGA